>CAWGUF010000027.1:0-75719 GCA_963825625.1 uncultured Alphaproteobacteria bacterium
GAGGGCTGCCTTCTTGCGCTTCGCATCGTCCAGGGTCTCACCCAGGATGACGTTCATGCCCGGCAGGATCTTTATAGAATTGGGATGCCGGCCGTGGGTTTCTGCGCGCTGCCGCATGTCCGAGCGGAACGCCTTGGCGCCCTCGGTCGTGTGCTGAGCGGTAAACACCACGTCGGCAAATCTTGCGGCCTGCTCTCGGCCGATGGGCGATGAGCCGGCATGGAAGATGACCGGCCGGCCCTGGCGTAAGTGTATGAATGGCAGGGGCCCGCGGACCGTGAAATTCTCGCCGGAATAATTGATCGCGTGGATCTTGCTGGGATCGGCGAAGATGTTGTTTTTCTTGTCGTCGACGAGTGCATCCGGCTCCCAGCTCTCCCATAGTCTGGTCACGACCTCGAGGAACTCGTCGGCCCGGCTGTAACGCTCTGGGGCTTCCGGGTGGTTGCCTGTGCCGAACATCTGGGCTGCGACGGCGTGGGCCGTTGTCACGCAGTTCCAGCCCACACGACCTTTCGACAGATGGTCCACGGTGGCGAAACGCCGAGCTAGATCATAGGGCTGGTTGTAGGTCGTCGAAGCAGTGCCGACGAGCCCGATACGGTTCGTCACCGCTGCCATGAAGGACAGGACGGAAGCGGTATCCATGGCGCCGCACGGGCGTTGTGCGCCGACTTCCTGGTTGGTTATCTGTTCGGCCAGGAACAGGACGTGGAGCTTGCCTTCCTCGGCCTTGCGAGCGATGGCTCCATACATGTCCGGAGAGACGTAGTCCGCCGAGGAGCCACGCCGAACGCGCCATGCGCCAGGCTGGTGTCCGAGGCCGTGCATAAGCGCGGCCGACAAATCATCTTCCCTTCTTTTGCCAAGACACTGTTCCTCTGCTTCAAGAGCCGTTGATCGTCGAGGGCCGGTTGCTCAGGACTTGGCGCGATTGACGCTATAAATCAAATTAATTATACTTATAAGTAAAATCATTCTTGCTTATATTCCAGGATCAGTGCTGCCGAACAACGCTTATCGGGGCTGGAGTTGGATGTCGTGATGAACGTTCGCACATCGACCTCAATCTGGTTCGCGTGCTGGCGATGCTGATCGAGGAAAGGAGTGTGACCAGGACGGCAGAGCGTCTTGGCCTTTCACAGCCTGCGGTCAGTGCTGCGTTGGCCCGGTTGCGGGAGACGTTCGATGATCCGTTGTTCATCAGAAGCGAGCGGGGAATGGCCCCGACTGTCCGCGGCGAGGAAGCCGCGCAAGCTGCCAAGGCCATGCTGCGAGAGTTCGACGGGCTACTGGCGGCGAAACCGTTCGAGCCATCGACGGCACAACTCTCGCTGTCTGTCGGGCGAACGATGATGCCCAGTTCTCGGTCGTTGCGCCACTGCTGCACGAGATTCTGAAAATCGGCTCCTGGCATCAGTCTGGAGATACGGCGGCTAGAGAACGAAATCGGTGGTACTCCGAACGCCAGGAGATCGATGTGGCCATCACGTTGTTGTCCGAGCCGCCTCGCAACGCGCGCGCGACCTTGCTTTTCCGTGAGAGTTTTGTGGGGGGCGTAGATATTCGCAATGCCAGAGTGGGCCCCCAAGTCTGTCTGGATGAGTTCTGCAGTTTCGACCATATCCGCGTGTCTGCTGCCAACACCCGCCTGGTCGATCCCGTCGACGACAAACTGATGCTCGGAAGGCCGTAGGCGGAACGTCGTTTTGACGGTGCCGAACTTTTTCATGATCCCCAGATTGATTCGCGGATCCGACTTGTTCTCGGTCGTGCCGGAGCGGCTCATCCGGTACTTCGACTGGACACTCAAGCCAGTAGCGCTGCCGATCAGTCTTCCGGGTTTCTCGATGAATTTGATATGGCACGAGCGGACATCGGGATCGCCACGCCATATCTGGCTCAGGAACAGCTGATATCCAATGCCCGTGCATTCGAGGAAGGCAGGCTGTACGTTCAGCGTTGATCGCTAATCGCGCCGCAGTGAAGCCTGTCGGCAGAAGCGGGGCGGGGCCCCGCTTCCTTTGGTGTGCTTGCTTTGGTGCGAGTGTATCCGTTCAACGTTGCTTGCGGATATCGAGCTTCTTTATTGCCGCCGATGGCTTGGGGGTCGTCGCGGCTTTCAGCTTGTTGCTGGCAGAGACATCCAGCTGACAGACGGAGTTGCCCTGAATCGTGATGCGCTTGTAGCCGGCCGGGCAAGCATTGGCAGCGGTGCCCGCCATGGTGATAGCCAGAGCAGAGAGCAGGCCGAGGACGATAGATTTACGCATGTCTTGGGTTCCTTCGTTTCTCGTTTCGGCGGCACTGTCGGCCGCTCAATCAGTTGGTCGCACGGGCTATCGGCAAGGTTTCAATTCAGCGAGAATTTTTTTTGTAGGAGCCTGTCTCTGGCTGAATGCGGAGATGGGCGCGCGGACGCATTCATCGGATGTGGTCTCGCCATGCTCAAGGCTGGCGCGTATGATCGGCCTTGCTATTGATGGATGTACTTGTGACGCGAGCCTGCCATGACACATGATCCCTTCGACGGCGTCTTTCCCTATCTCGTTTCGCCGGTGCGCGCGGACGGCGTGGTTGACACGGCGGTGTTGCCGGCTGTGCGAGGATCTTATTTAGGCCGGTGTGCACGGGCTGACGCCGCTGGGCTGACGGGTGAGTTCGCCTACCGACGGGGAGCAGAAGCGCGTCATCGTGGAGACGGTGGTCTGCGCGGCGAGGGGGCGCGCGCCGGTCGTGGCCGGCGTCGCGGCGACGACCACCGCGGAAGCGGTGCGCCAGACCCGCGCATTCAAGGCGATGGGCTGTGACGGCATCCTCGCCATTATGGAAGCCTATTTCCCGGTACCGGACGAGGCGACCTACAGCTATTTCCGGGCCATCGCGGAGGCAAGCGACCTGCCGGTGGTGCTCTACACCAATCCGAATTTCCAGCCAGCGCAGCGATCTTTCGCTGGGGGTGATAGCCAGGCTCGCGGAGCTCGAAACTGTCGGGTACATCAAGGATGCGTCCTCCAATACCGGGCGGCTGTTGTCCATCATCAATGCGGTGGGTGACAAGCTGACCGTGTTTTCGGCGTCAGCTCATATTCCCGCCTGTGTGATGATGATCGGCGGTGCGGGATGGATGGCCGGCCCGGCGTGTCTGGTGCCGCGCGAGAGCGTCAGGCTTTATGAGCTGTGCAGGACGGGCGACTGGCCGGCAGCGATGCAGCTGCAGCGCCGGTTGTGGGCGCTCAATCAGGCTTTCGCCAAGTATAATCTGGCGGCCTGTATCAAGGGCGGGCTGGAGATACTGGGCTATGATGTCGGCGGGCCGCTGCCGCCGCAGCTGCCTCTGTCCGCGGCCGGTCGCGAGGAGGTGACGGCAGCACTCAGGGTTGTCGGCCGGCTAGCCTGAATGATCGCAAAGCCGAGCTGCAAGGTGGCGCTGGCAGACGTTCGCGTTTGTCGTATGATGGTAGTAGCAAACGAACAAAATCGAGGGACGCCCATGTTCTATGAGCCCGACAAGAATGATCACGGCTTGCCGTTCGCGCCGTTCAAGTCGTGTGTCGTGCCACGGCCGATCGGCTGGATATCGACGGTGAGCCGGGCCGGCGTCGTCAATCTGGCGCCGTTCAGTCAATCGAATATTCTCGGTTGGGACCCGCCGTATGTGATGTTCTCCGCCAATACGCATTTCGATGGGCGGCGCAAGGATTCGGTCGTGAACGCGGAGGAGACCGGAGAGTTCGTCTACAACATGGCTACGTATGATCTGCGCAATGCCGTGGTGGAGACCAGTATGATCATGGAGGCGGGTGTCGACGAGATGGCGGCGGCCGGCCTTTCACCGGCGCCGTGCCGGCTGGTGAAGGCACCGCGGGTGAAAGAGTTGCCGATCAGCTTCGAGTGCAAGCATTTCCAAACCGTCATGGTGCCGTGCGACACTGCAGGGTCGATGAACAATCTGGTGATTGGGCGCGTGGTCGGCGTGCATATCGCGGATGATGTGATTTCGCCGTCGGGTAAACTGGATATTCTGAAGATCAGGCCGCTGGCCCGCATGGGCTATCTCGATTACACCTCCGTGACTGACGTTTTCGAGCTGAGGCACGCCACGACCGATGAGCGGACGGTGCGCGGCATGAGCGGTGGGACGGCGTCGAAGGCGGCGGAGTAGCTCGCAGCGTCTTTTTTTAGACCTCAGACCATCTGGCATCAGACCATCTGGGCGATTTGACCGAACAGCTGGGTCATCGACGGGTAGCTGTGCAGGTAGCTGCCCAGCTCGTTGGCGAGCGTATGGATGCGCCTTCTGTGCTCGGGGGTCGCGGCGCCCGATCGCATCAGTAGCTCGAGCTCGGAGAGACGCTGCTCGATATGGTCCATGTCCGGGTGCTGGGCATAGAAGCGGTGCAGCTCGACGATCTGGGGCAGTACATGTGAGAAATCGACGTGCTGCGCGTAGGTGAAGCCGGGGGCAAGGTCCGTTGGTGCTGCATTGAATGCTGCTTCGGTTCCGTTCGCCAATCTTCCAATCGCGGCACTGGCGGGGAGTGGGCGCTCGACGTGGCCGGTGGTGCGGGTGGTGTGTTCCGTCAGCGCGTCGCGCTGGCCAAGACCCGGGGCGTCGCGCTGGCCAAGACCGGGGTGATCGTTGCCTTTCGCAGATTGGTTTCCCGGGGTTGCCTGGTCGTTGCCGTAGATGTTCTCTGAAATGGAGTACGAGGTCGCGTGCCGAAAGTCGGCGGCCAACTTTTGTGTCAGGTCGCGCTCATTGATCTTGCGGGCGAGAAAATTCTTCACCTCGTGCAGGTAGGCGATATCCCGGCTCTTGAAGATCGTCCGGGTGCCGTCGTTGCTGCCGATGACCAGCACGTTGGTGGTGCTGAACCTCCGGCCGAGAAAGAAGAGGCCCAAGCTTATCGCGGCATAACCAATCGCAGAGGCGAGGAAGATTGCGGTTTGTGTCCGGCCCGCATCGGCTGCAATGAACCAGACCGCCAACAGACCATTGAGCGAAAGCAGGGCCGCGCAAGCAGCGAGCGCCCAACTCGACCAACGGAGCAGACGGTAGGACCGGGTGCCTACTGAAATCGTTGAAATATGGTCGATGATGAGGGTGCGGCTGCCGGCGTCCAGTATCCGCTCGTAGACGTTGATCTCGCCAAGCTCTTGAAGCCCAGCGATCCTGCCGCGGATCCGGCTCTCAGGCATACGCGTGCCGGACGACATTTTCTACCCCAGCCGATTTCGTACGCTCATGTTATCGGGCATCGGGCTTTGATACCAGGGACTGAGAGCGCAAGGTGTTTTCGCGATTCGCAGCGTACAGGCTCCACGCCCGCTTACCTTGCATATGTCGTAACGAGGACTGGAACGGTGGAACTGCCACGCGCGGGCTTCAGCTCGAGGGGGCGTCGAGCTTGCGCGTTAGATTCTCGAATTCACGCCGCAACTCCTCGTTCTTGAATATCTGCTCGAAGGTCGGCGCCTCCAGCTTCTGAATTGCCTCGAAAGACGACGAGGATTCACGCATCAGGTTGCGCAGCTGGAAACTGGCCTCCACCGTCTCGTAGGTATTGTCGGCGATGCCGAGGTCGTGCGCCGCGCGTTTCCTGGCGCGTGCGATCTGCTCACGTTGCTGGAGCAGGTAGCGGCGATAGCCCTTTGCTGCCTGCTCGGACAGCTTCTGGCTTTGCTGGTTCGATTTCAGTGCCCGCAGCTGGTCCGGACGGTTCTCGGCGCGCAGCAGCTCGGCGGTACGCTTCTTGGCCGTCTCGATGTCCTTCACGATTGCCTCCAGGCGAGGCATGTACTGGGTATCGATCTTGGCGATCGTGGTGTCCTGGGCATGCACGAGCAGCGCAAACAATGCAGCGTGCATGGCAAAGTACTTGCGGGCGGCACTGAGGTTCTCGCCAGATTGCGACATCAACTTGCCGAGCTGGGAATTTATCGCCTTGGCGCTGTCGAACACGGCAACGAGGCGGACGAGGTCGCCGGACAGCACGCTGTCGAGCAGCATGTCGACTTGCTGCCTGGTCAGCTTGACGCCTGATTTCTCAAGCGCGTCAGCGACTTTGGATTTGGCTTCGCCGATTGCCTTGCGGTTGGCGGAGATGCGCTGCTCGGCGTCCTCGATCTCCTTTGCCAGGCTATCGACCGTGTCGTTCAGGATGCCTGGCAACATGGCATCCTTGGGTGCCGTCAGCCGCTTCTCGCGCAGCTTGACGATGTTCTCCTCGAGCTCGCGGATATTGCGGCGGTGCTGCTCGATGGCTTTCTGCACATCGACGACGGGAACGTTCGTAATGATGCCGAGTGCAGAATCCAGCAAGGTGCGGATCTTGCTCTCGCGGTCCTGCTTCGTCTCGGTCCACAACGGGGTCAGGATGAAGTCGTCTTTCGACGGCAGTTTGCGCGCGTCAGAACGGTTCTTCGCCGCATCCTGAAGGATGGAGTTGATGGCCCGCATCAAGCGGCGGGCCTGCTCATAACTCTCGTCGCCTTCGCGCGGGTCCTTGGCAGTCGTTGTGTTCGACTTGTGGTCGGGCGCGGGCTGGGGGGCCTGGGCAAGGCGGTCCAGATCGCGCGGCTGGTCGCGCCGGATGAGGTCGCCGATGCGATCACGCGTCGAGGTCTGGGCGGTAGCCTCCAACGCTGTGGCAGATATGCCGACAACAAGCGCGAGGGCTGCTGCGAGGCTGGAGGAATTGACGGTCATGTTGGCCTTTCTCCGTGAACCTGCACAAAGACCGGGAATTCTGGCGAATCGATGGTTCGTCATGCATTCGGCTGGGCAGATCTTGCACATTCTGCAGCCAATTCGATGTCGGCCATCAAAGCAGAGCTAATCTGCCGGGCGTCGTTAAGGACGATCATGTGCGTTATTTGCGAGTCGGCGCCCGGGATTCGGGCCCGGATGTAGGGGGGAGCAAGCGGGGTGTCGCCCAGTATCAGGCCGAGCCGAAGCTCTTTAGGGGTGATTTGGAGAACACCGAGCCGATGCGGCCGGAACAGGCCGATAAGTCCTTCCTCCGGCGCGGCGGTGACGTCGGGCAGTGCACGTTCGATCTCGCGCAACAGCATTTCGGCCAGGGGGCGGTAGGCTTTGCCTTGCGCGAGGATGGATGCGATGGCTGACGTGTCGGGGGGTGGAGGCGCCGCGACCGGTCTGGCTGGCGGCCTGGCAGGCGGTTGCATCGGCGGTTTTGGCTGCACTGGCTTGGGCGCTGCTGATACCGGTGCGGGTGGGCACGGCGGCAGTTGGCCGGTGCTGCGGGCTCCGTGCAGGTGCTCGGGTTGATCGAGGTAGATCGGGCGGCCGCCGTTGTTGTGGATGCGCTCAAGCCAGGAGGCGTTGGCGAACGTAAACCCCTGGGGCCGCAACCAATCTATGACGGCATTCTTGTCATCAAGGTTCGCGGCATCGATAGCCACCATCCACTGGGCCAATGTGCGGCCGGTGCGCCGTTCCAGATCCTCTATCAGGTCTCGCTCAAGGTCGATGAAGTTTCGGGACATGACGGCTGGCGCTCGTCTCTCGTCTGATGTTCCGGTTCTCACATTTGGTCAAGAGCATCGCCGCGAGCGGGTACCAAACGTCAGGTCGTTACACTAGCGAATCAGAAGGGTCTCTTAGATCCAGCGGCGGGAACGCGACTTGTAGTCCCGGTATATATCACCGAATTGTGCTTCGAGATGGCGCTCCTCGGGAAGAATTGCCAGCCACGTGACGAGAAGTGCGAATACAGGTGCGAGAATCACGAACCAGAGATTGTGTGTCAGCTCGGCAAGTCCAAGCAGTATAAGCACTTCCGAAAGATACATCGGGTTGCGAAAGCGGCGGAACGGGCCGGTGGTGACCAGCTTATCCGCTGCTCTATCAGGGCGGATATTGGTGCCGGCCCGAATGAACGTCAGCAGCGCCCAGGCAGCCAGCAGTATGCCAGCCATGCCAAATCCGTAGCCGACGATGCGCGCCGCGGTATCGCTGATGCCTGGCCAGGGCAAGGGCTGAAACCGGCTCAGCAACCAGGCGCCGCCCAGCGCGGTGACGAACAATATAGGCGGCCAGGGAATTGTATTCGGACGATCGACCGGGTCGGTGGTCATAGTCGGTTCGGCATCCTTGCGTTGTTGCGCGCTGCTGCTGTCATGTAGGCTGGGTTGGCGTCCGTTGCACCAGCAGCGGCGCTGGACTGAGTGTCATCAGGTGGCTGCTATGATCCCGAATTCCATGCCCGTGTTCAATTTCGGCCTCGGTGAGACGGCGGATGCGCTGCGTGAGACCGTCAGTGCATTTACGGCGGACAAGATCGCACCATTGGCCGACGAGATCGACAGGACAGATGAGTTTCCACGTCAGTTGTGGACTGAAATGGGTGCGCTGGGGCTGCATGGCATCACAGTGGAGGAAGACTATGGCGGTTCGGGCCTCGGCTATCTGGAGCACTGTATCGCGATGGAGGAGGTGTCGCGCGGCTCCGCCTCGGTGGGATTGTCTTACGGTGCGCATTCGAACCTGTGTGTGAACCAGATCAGGCGAAACGGTTCGGACGCACAGAAGCAGCGCTATCTGCCGCGGCTGATCTCCGGCGAGCATCTCGGCGGATTGGCGATGTCGGAGGCGGGGGCAGGCAGCGATGTCGTCTCGATGACGCTGCGTGCCGACAAGCAAGGCGACCGATATGTCTTGAATGGCACCAAGCTCTGGATCACGAACGGGCCGGGTGGAGATGTGCTGGTCGTCTACGCCAAGACCGATCCGGGGGCAGGCTCGCGCGGCATCACGGCATTCATCGTCGAGACCTCGTTCAAGGGGTTCAGGGTGGCGCAGAAGCTGGACAAGCTGGGGATGCGGGGATCGCCAACAGGGGAGCTCGTTTTCGAGGACTGCGAAGTGCCTGCCGAGAACGTGCTCGGGGAGGTGGGGAAGGGCGTCAACGTGCTGATGTCAGGGCTGGATTACGAACGCGCGGTGCTGGCGGCCGGGCCGCTTGGCATTATGCAGGCAGCACTCGACATCGTGTTGCCTTACGTGCACGAGCGAAAGCAGTTCGGCCAGGCGATCGGCACGTTTCAGCTCGTGCAGGGCAAGATCGCCGATATGTACGTCGGGCTGAACGCCTGCCGGTCCTACGTTTATGCGGTGGCAAAAGCCTGCGACCGGGGTGAGACGACGCGCGAGGATGCGGCAGGGGCCATTCTCTATGCGGCGGAAAAGGCGACCAAGGTGGCGCTCGATGCGATCCAGCTGCTTGGCGGCATGGGTTATGTCAACGAGACGCCGACGGGGCGGTTGCTTCGCGATGCCAAGCTTTACGAGATCGGTGCTGGCACCAGCGAAATCCGGCGGATGCTGATCGGACGTGAGCTATTCGGCAAAAGCGGTTAGGCGTCAGCGCCCTGCGTGCGGTGGCTCAGTCTATCATCGGCGCGTGCGTTGGGGGCGGAGCTACGGGTTGCTGAATTTTGCATGCCGCGATGTTGCGCGTTGCGACAAGCTGGCTTTCGTCGCCAGCAAATCGAGGCTATCAATCGTGTGGTTAACGCGCTGGCCGGGCGGCGCGTTGGTGCAGGAAGCCGATCACGGGTGAATTGTCATGTTGCGTAAGGTGTCAGGTGTCATTGCGACGGTCTTGGTCGCGACAGGGCTTTCGGCAGCGCTGAGCGTTCCTGCGATGGCGGGGCTTTGTGTCGTCGGCGTCGAGCGCTGGGACAGGCTGCAGGTCCGTGCAGGACCCGGTGTACGCAATCGGGCGATCGCATCGATCCCGGCGGGTGCGTGCGGGATCTCGGTTACAGGTCCTTGCAGGGGGGATTGGTGCCCAGTCACCTGGCGTGGCCGCCAGGGCTGGTCGCACGGCGATTTTCTTGGTCGATATGACAGACCGCCCACACGTGCGGAGCGGGGACCTGTTCCGGTTGCACCGGGGCGACAACCGCAGCGCGCCGAGCCGAAGCGGCAGCAGGTGCCAGCGCAGGCTGCGATGCCTCGGGACGACGTGGCCAAGGGGCGTGAGCAGGCTTCGCAGCCTGCGCAGGTCGGCACGACATTGGAACGGAAAAAGACGCAGGTGACAATCGAGCCAGCGTCAACGCCATCGCGTCAATCAGACGTGTTGGCAACGGGATCAATCACTGACGCTGCAAAGCACGCTTCGAAGCAAGCCGGCAGTGCTGAGACGGGGAAGGCTGAGCCGCCCCGTGCAGCGTTCGCCTTCGCCCGGCCGGATATGTCGCAAACGAAGAAAGCTGCGCCGCCGAAAGAAAAGCCGGCAGTGAGAGCGAATACGGCGGTTTCGTCGTTGGTGGTCGGCAGCAAGACGTGTGTCGCTGGAATTGGCAAGGACGACACGCTGAAGATCAGGTCGGGGCCTGGACCAGCCTATGCCTTGCGATATGGGTATCTGCCGACCACGTGCGGCATAGAAATCACCGGTGCTTGCACGGACGGCTGGTGCCCGGTGGAGTATCGTGGCTACAAGGGCTGGGCGCTCGGGCGTTATCTCAAGCCTTGATGGCAGGAGGCGTCGGATAGCGTCAGCCCGTACGTCGCAGCTCGTCCTCGAGGTCGCTGAGCCACGTCCACTGCGCCTCGCGCTCCGGCACGTATATGCCGCGGGCCTCGGATACAATCTGCCAAGCTTGATCGCTCGCGATGCCGTGGCGAACCAGAATGGTAGCGGCCATCAGGGGCGATCTGCCGAGACCGGCGAAACAGTGGGTCGCAATGGTTCGGCCGGTAGCGAGGGCAGCCAAGGCCAAGTCGGCGGTAGCCACGACCATATCTGCCTGATCTGGAATACCATGGTCCTCGACCGGGCAATTCACATACTGAATGTCATGATCGGCGCACAGCTCTGGCTGGCGACCAAGCCCGAGCGACTTAGCTTCCTCCGGCTCCATCATGGAAATGACGAGGCTGACCCCCGCTGCTGCCAGCCGCTTATGCTGGCTTCGAGTTGCGCCCAGCCGTTCGGTCGCGACGAGACCGCCAGGCGGCCATCAAATGGGGTTTCGAGGCGGAACAGTCGGGGATGGGAGGCTGGCATTGACGGCAGTTTCCAGCTCGTTGTTGGGCCCTGCCGCGGAAGCAGGTCGTCACCTGTCAGAGCGAGTCAGCACCGCGTAATCCGAGTAGCCGCGATAGATGCGCTTGAAATCCAGGGTAGCGCCGACTTCTTTCGCGGCGTCTTGAAGTGCATCCTCCAGATCTGCCCGCGGGCTGACCGTGAACTTGGCGAGCCAGGCAAACAAGGCGGCCCTGAACCAGCGCGGCCAGCCCTGCTGCTGGCCGAAATCGACTATGTGCAGGCGGCCGCCTGGTTTGACGGCGGTGAGTGCCGGCACAAGCGTTTTGCGCCATGGCGGTATCATCGACAGGGAATAGGAGATGAAGACGCGATCAAAGCTGGGCTGATTGAACAGCGTGCTGGTGTCGAATTGCGAGGCGTCTCCCTCGACAACCGTTATGCGGTCCGCGTAGCCGGCGCGGGCAATGTCGGCCCTGGCCGACTTCAGCATCTCGCTGGAAATATCGAAGCCGTATAGCCGAGCGTCAGGGTAACGGCGCGCAGCCAGGATGAGGTTGCGGCCAGTGCCGCAGCCGATTTCGAGGATCGTTCCGTTGGGCGGAGGCTTCAAGTCATCGAGCAGGCGGTCGCGCCCGAGGAGGTAGTACTTGCGCGTCAGATTGTAGATATAACGTTGATAGCGATAGATTCCGTCCATGTGGGCGCGATGCTCTGCGCCGGTGCTGGATCCGCCATCTTTTCCTGCTGAAGACAAGATTATTACTCTGACTTTCGCGCTGCGGATCGGGCCGCCCTACCAGCTCTAAACGGTCTGGCCGTTGTTTGCGGATCGCATGACATAGACGTGGAAACCGCCGTATATCGATGACCGGTCCTTGAGGCTCAGGGCGCGGCAGCTATCACGGTCGTAGTCGAAGCGCGACAAAATCTCATCGGGGACGCGACCTGGAAGAATCGTCTCCTCGCCGGCAGTGCGAAAGATGACGCGAGCGCCGGGGCTGGCAGCACGAGCGATTTCGGTCCACAGGCTGGTGAGCTGTTCGTCAGTCATCCAGTCCTGCGCATCGAGAAGGACGAAGGCGTTGATGGAGCCCGGCTGTTGCGCGCTCAAGTATTCGGTGAATGAGCGGTGCTGGACGTCTACGTTGTCGATGCGGCCGCGTAGCGTTTCGAAGTTCTCACGCTGCAGATAGGGGGGCAGAGGGCCGGAGCCGCCAGACGCATAGCGCCGACCGAATGCTTGCCAGGCAAAATAGTTGTCAGCCAGGTCAAAGTCGCAGGCAAGCCGCTCCAGACGTGCGCGCAGCACCTTGGACATGTGGCGTTCGTTGCCCTTCAGCGCCTCGAACTGCGACGGAGGAATGCCGAGCCCAAACAAGGCCGCGGGCTTATCACACAGCCAGCGGATGTGCTTCTTGTCGAACAGCGGCGCCAATTCGCTCTCGAAAATCCGGCGCTGCTCGTCACGTGACTTGGCGGTCAGGATCTTGCGGGGATCGCGGCCGTGAATGCGGGCGATGAGGTGGCTGGCGCCGATAAACGTGCCAAGCAGGCCATGGCGATAGAGGTTGGACCGGAAATAGGCGATGCGACGGCGGCCGATGACGTTGCGCGATTCCCAGTAGCGCCGGCTCTGCTCATCGAGATGCGGTTTGATGTAGGTGTTGTAGGCGGCCAAATTCTCGCGGGCGTCCGCCTCGGCGAAGAAACGGTGGAACGCGGTATAGTCCGGAAGATGGCGTACTGCGGCCGTCTTCAGCTTGTTGAGCGCGATGTGGGCTGGATTGAGATCGATCGCCGTGACTTTGACGGGGGCAGCGCACAGGTAGCTCAGGATGTTACAGCCGCCTGAGGCGATGGCAACGAGGTGCTCGCCGTCCTTGAGATCGAGTGCCTCGAGGTCGACAACCGGGTCCTCCCAGATCTGGGGGTAGACCAGGCCGGAGAAGGCCAGAGTGAACAGGCGCTCCTGCAGGCCGCGTCGGCTGATCGGCTTGTGACGATGCACAGCCTGCTTCAGGCGGTGAAGCCTATTGCGCGAACTGCGCTCCGTCTCAGTCGCCGGTTGTGTCAACATTTCTTCTTTCTATTCTCCGGATCAGGTCTGCGGTCTGTGCCAATTGAATTGAGATAGGTGCTGGTGTCGGGTCGTGCCACGTCTAAGTAAGGACACAAAGATTATCCAGTTGCCGGAAGTCATCGCATGTGGCCGATCTGCAAGCCAATGCCGCCGACGCTTGGCACCATACATCATGCGCGGGCCGGTGTAGCTGCCGAAGGAGCGGCAATTTCAGGTCGTACGACACGAGATCACCCAATTCTCAGTTCGTCACCAAGTGGGCCTTGCCGAAAGCGTCCGGTTCCTGCCAGGATCGCGGCGCGTGCGGGGGCATTTCTTTCTCAATATAGTCCAAATGGCAGATCGAGTAAGGAGCCCGCGCGGGTGGTCGCCCACCCGGCAAATGCGTGGTGCTTGAGGCGTACGCCGGGACGGATCAAACGATGACGTCTCAGCTGCGCTTTCACCATCCTGCTGCCGGAGGGTGTTTATTTTAGGCGTGGCGCTGTTGCAACCGCAAAGATGGATGGCGGCAAAATTCGATGGTGATGTTCGGAATTGCCGATGTCGCTGACGGCGTACTCGCGTTCGCCCGGGATCACGCCGGATATACGCTGACGATCGTATTCATTCTTGGGTTTGCGGAAGGGATCGCGCTCGTATCTCTGTTCGTGCCGTCAACGGTGCTGTTCCTGGCACTGGGCGGCATCCACAGTGCAGCTGGTGGAACCTTCTGGCAGATCTGGCTGATGGGTGCGGCCGGCGCCATAGCTGGGGATATCGTGTCCTATCTGGTCGGTTCCTATTTCAAGGCGGATGTGCACCGGCTGTGGCCGTTTACACGGATGCCGGGGCTGCTTCCCAAATGCCATGCGTTCGTCGAGCGGTGGGGTTTCTGGAGCATCCTGGGGGGCAAATTCATCGGTGGCTTGCGTCCGTTCGTGCCGGTGGTCGCCGGCATGCTCGACATGCCGTTGATCAAGTTCCTGGTCGGCAGCGCGGTGTCCTCGCTGGCGTGGGCGGGCGTATTTCTGGCGCCAGGTTTCGGCGTCGGGCTGGTGGCCAGATAGGCTGGAATTATTTTTCTTCGCGTGTCTGCCACACCAACCCTGCGCGCGGTTTTGTTTGCGCGCGCCGCCACACCAACCCTGCGCGCAGGTATGGCACGTCATGATTTCCAAAGGTTGGACGGACGGCCGCCGGTGTCGAGCGGAACGGTGCCGTCCTTGCGCTCGGCGACAATTCGACGCCATTCGCGATCGAAGCCGGCGTTATGGCCTTGGAAGCGGGGCATCACATATCGAGCGAACAATTCGGTGGAGCGGCGGATCTTGTCGAAGTCGCACCATTCGTGGGCGGTCAGCATGACGCCACCGAAGCCACCGGTCTCCTTCTGCTTCTGCTCAATCCAGCGGATCGCATCATCAGGGGTGCCGATCACCCATTCGCGGCGGTCGACAACGGATTCCGGGGTGAAGTCCTCGAAGGTCTGACCGGGGTACTCGGCGAACAAGCCGCGCAGTCCGATCGATGCGAAATAATCGACCTCGCTCATCATGCCAGTGCGAACGTCGTCCCAGGCCTGGTTGGCATCCTCGGCAAGGTACATGTACGTCGTGATGCGCCAATTGTCGCGGTCAGCCGTGCGGCCCGCCTGACTGGCTGCGTCCTCGATGATGCGCCAGCGGGCTGACAGGCCATCTGCGTCGGGTCGCCGGTTCTTGCCCGCCGGACACATCCAGATCATGCCGTGGCGACCGATCAACTCCAGGTTCTCCCTGGTGCCGGCCGACGGCAGTGCAAGCGGCAGCCGCGGTTGCTGGAAGGACCGCAACTGGAGGCGCAAGTCCTTGAATTGCCAGAAGCGGCCGTCGTGGCTGATCGGCTCCTCCGATTCCAGGAGGCGCACGATGACGTCGATGGCCTCGTGCAGCATCGGGTAAAGGGAGCTGTCATCCATATTGAACAGGATCTTGTCAGTGACCAGGCTGCAGGGGCCGAGTCCCATGATGGCGCGGCCGAATGTCAGGTGGTCGAGAAAGCACATGCGCTCGGCAAGGTGGAAAGGGTGGTGGAAGGGGGCACTGAAAACGGAGGTGCCGAGGCGAATGCGGTGGGCCTTGGCCGCGGCCATGGACAAGGCCATTTCGGGCGCGGGCATGGTTTCCCAACCGCCGGAATGGTGCTCGCCGATGAAAAATTCGTCGAACCCCAGCCGGTCGGCCAGATGGATCAGATCGATGTCTCTTTGAAAGGCGAGTGCCGGGTTCTCGCGTGGGTGATGGCAAGGCATCATGAAAAACGAGAACTTCATCGCCCGATCTCCCGTAAACCGACTTTGTTGTGCCAGTGCCCAATCGCGATGGATCGGGCAGGTTTTGGCTGGCTCGTCAACGCGGCGAGCTTAGCGGAGGCGAGGCGAGGTTGGGAAGGGGCGGCGCGCATATCAGCCGCCGGTTTCACAATCAGATCCGGGCAGATCCGGGACGTTCATGTTGCCAGACGGGTCTGCTGCAGTGCGGGGAGAGGGCACTGCGGCACAACCAGCATTTGCATATGCGGAAAGCTCGGTTATATCCCATCGGCGATGCACGTGATCAATTCAACAGACGAGCTTGCACAAACCTGTAGCCGGCTCGCTCAGCACCAATTTGTTGCCGTCGACACCGAATTTCTTCGGGAGGAGACCTATTGGCCGCTGCTTTGTCTGGTGCAGCTGGCCAGTCCGGACGAGGCCGTGATTGTTGATCCTCTGTCCGACGGTGTGAAGCTCGATCCATTGTATGACCTGATGGCGGATAGAAGCGTCGTGAAAGTCTTTCACGCGGGCCGCCAGGATATAGAGATCATATACAATCAGGCGGGCCTCATTCCGGAGCCTACATTCGATACCCAGGTTGCCGCGATGGTGTGCGGCTTCGGTGAATCGATAAGCTACGGCAATCTCGTCAAGAAGCTGACCGGCGAGGATGTCGACAAGACCTCGCGATTCACCGATTGGCGGCGCAGACCGTTGTCCAACAGCCAGCTGACTTACGCCCTTGGCGACGTCACGCATCTGAGGGTGATCTATCCACAGCTGAAGGATGATCTGGACAGTAGCGGCAGGTTCGAGTGGCTGGCCGAGGAAATGGCGACCATGACGGACCCGAAGACTTACGCGCATGAGCCGGAGGAGGCCTGGAAGCGGCTCAAGCAGCGGGTGAAGAACCGCAAGGCGCTGGCCGTGCTCATGGAACTCGCAATCTGGCGCGAGCGGCTGGCGCAGGCGCAGGATGTGCCGCGGGCGCGTATCCTTCGGGACGAGGCGCTATACGATATCGCCAACAGGATGCCGACGGAGACCAAGCAGCTCGGTCAGCTCAGGACATTGAGCGACGGGTTCGCGAGATCAGCCCGGGCGCGCGACATCGTCGAGGCTGTGAATAGGGGGCTCGAGCGCGATCCGAAGTCGGTGCCGCAGCTCAACTCCGGCAATGTGCTATCGCCGCAGGCAATGGCTTTGGTCGATCTGCTGCGGGTTCTGCTCAAGGCTGCGGCGGCTAGGCATCGTGTTGCCCCAAAGCTGATCGCAGACACCGACGACCTGGAGCGGATCGCGGCGGATCGCGAGCCTGATGTTCCGGCCCTGAAGGGGTGGCGTTACGAATTGTTTGGCGAGGACGCCCTACGCCTGAAGCGCGGTGAAATTGCCCTCATGGCCAAGGGGGGCGAAGTCGTTGCCGTGCCAGTGAACGGCGCGCGCTAAGTTTGGTGACAACCGCGCG
This sequence comes from uncultured Alphaproteobacteria bacterium, assembly GCA_963825625.1. Taxonomy (GTDB): domain Bacteria; phylum Pseudomonadota; class Alphaproteobacteria; order Rhizobiales; family Hyphomicrobiaceae; genus CAMDPA01. The sequence continues at coordinate 16,854 of CAWGUF010000027.1, forward strand.
GCGGGGTCACCGCATCGATTTCGGGTGCGTGAGCGGTCACGTCGTCAGCACAGTCAGCTTGGTGTCGCCGGCTGAAGCGGTGTGACGTCAACCTCCACTTTGGGAGCGGGCGGCGGCGAGGCTGCCGGCTTGGCGTCGGAGGCCTGGGCCAGCTGCAGGCGTTGCAAGAGCTCCTCGGCAAGCGCACGCATCGCTACGCCGGCATCACCGGGATACTTGGCAGCATAGGAGCGCTGTTGTGGCGTGAACCTGGCGGCGTCCTGAAGGGCGTTGATGCGAGGAACCGCTTGCTTGAAGCATCTATTGGCGTCATTGGCGGCGAGCCAGCGGTGGTACTCGTCGTCGGTTGGGGAGAGGCGATCCTTCATATTCACGAGGACACCGATGTTCTCGGCGAAACCCATTTCCGGGTTCATGTTCTTGAACCGGCGGAAGACCTCGAGCCCGCAGACCGAAACATAGTCCGGCTTGGTGGGGGAGGCATGGAAGTCGGCTTCGCGCAGCCAGCTTTCCGTGAGCACCGATAGGCCCGGCGGGCAGTCGATCAGGATGATATCGAATACCGAGCGAACGTCGGCGAGCAGTTTGCCGATCGTGGAGCGGAGCTTGCCATGGTGGCCTGCTTTCGAGACCTCTCGCTCCAGTAGCGTCAACTCCATGTCGCTTGGGATCAAATAGACCGAGCGGGCATCGTCGACGTCCGACACGTCGCGGACCACGAACTTCGGCCACTCGACGTCGGCTTCATCCTGCAGGACGGTCCTGACCAGGTAATCGACGATTGTCTTGCCGCCCTGCTGGAGCTCGAACAGGCTCTGCGTGGTCATCAGCATGGCGCTGGCGCTGGCCTGTGAATCGGAATCGATAATTAAGACGTTCTTGCCATGAAAGGCGGATAACGTCTCCGCCAACGCCAGCACGATTGTCGACTTGCCGACACCGCCCTTCGTATTCATGACCGCAATGGTGTTACGCATATCCCCTCAACAGCGCGGCTTGCTTAGTCCCCCAAGATGTACGTCTGTGTATCATCGGCGAGCACATTGCGGGGAAATCTTGTCGGGATCAAGAAAACATGGGCTCTGAGTGTCGCAGGCTGGCATCAGCGGCGACTTGAATGGCTCGGCAGCAAAGTTGGCGGACCTGACGCAGAACGGCCCCTGCTGTGACGCAGAGGCCGCTGTTCTCCGTTGTTTGCATCAGGCGACTGCGTCGGCGACTACCAGCGCGAGGTGGTGCGGACCCACCTATGCTCGCCACGCTGCACCAGCATCCGATGGCGCTCGACGCCGATGACGGGCGGGTGATTAATGACCCGGGTCGTCGCAGGCCGGACGACCATCGGCTCGGACACGAACGCGTGGACGGGCGGCTGATAGACGCTGCGGGTGCGAGCGGTTCGAAGAAGCACACGCTGGTGGACCGTGCGGTATTCGGCCGGGACGGTGCGGGCAACCTTGCCGGGGCCGGAAACCTTCACGTTCCTGACGACGCGGCGGGTGACTGCCGGTACGACCACCTTGCACTTGCGCTCGCGGCCAAACAGGTCGCGGCGATATTGCCAAGTGACCCTGGCTGGCTTGACAACCACATGGCCTACGACCTGCCTGGTGACGGCGGGTACGTGCTCGTAGACTGTCCGTGCGGGGCGAACCATGACGGTCTTCGCGCGGCTGCCATAAAGCGCTGGCTGATGATAGCGATGCCAGCGACCGGGCACCGTCTCGACCCGGCGGGTGCGGTTCATGACGACGGGTGGATGGCGGACGACCTCGCTGCGGCCGGGATGAATGACGACATGGCGCTCGACCGTGGCGTACCTGTCCGGCGTTCTGACCTTCTCGTAGCATTCCGCAGTCCGACCGCGGCAGCCGAGATCGAACGCGCTTGCCGGTGTCGAAAGCGCCGAAACGACCATAACGGCAGCGCCACCAATTAACCCCACCCTCACTCGCATCAATTCCTCCATCCCGTCATAGAAATGCCGCGACTGCGCAATCCCGGCGAATGCCGTGGAGCGATCGCCACAAGGATTTCATGATAAATGTTTTCCGGCTCCATATAAAGCAAAGCGAAGAAACGAGGTAAAGCGAACGACTTGTATATCTAAAACACGAAACGGGTTGTGTTATTTCAGGATGCATTTTTATACCTGCTTACCCATGATCGTCAGCCAAGTTTGAGCCACACGGGTCTGCGATTTTGCTGTGCATTCTGAGGGAGATGGCTCATGGCGCGGAACAAGGTGCAATTCCAGAAAGGCCTTTCGGAGGCTGAATTCCTGCGGCTCTATGGTGACGAGGATGCGTGCCGCGAGGCGCTTTTCCGCTGGCGCTGGCCTGGCGGCTTCGAGTGTCCGGCGTGCGGCGAGCGGGGCCATTGCGTGCTCGACCGGCGTGCGCTGATCCAGTGCAACACCTGCCGCACTCAGACATCGTTGACCGCCGGCACGATCTTCGCCAACACCAAATTGCCGCTCACGACTTGGTTCCGCGCCATGTACCTCATCACGCAGTCGAAGCAGGGCATCTCGACGGTCGAACTCGGCCGCCGCCTCGACGTGCGCCAGACCACGGCCTGGGCGATGAAATCGAAACTCACGCAAGTGATGCTTGAACGCGACGCGAAGAAACTGCTCGACGGCCGCGTCGAGATGGATGACGCCTATCTCGGTGGCCGGCGATCAGACGGCAAGACGGGACGCGGTGCGCCGGGAAAGACGCCGTTCGTGGCCGCGGTCGAGACCACCGACGACGGCAAACCGAAACGCGTGCAATTGCGTCGCGTCACACGCTTCTCGAAGAAGGCGATCAAGGCGCTGGCTGGCCGGACGTTGAAGCCCTCGGCGCGCGTCGTCACCGACGGGCTCGGCTGCTTTCACGGGCTCAAGGGATCGGTCGAAGCGCACAACCGGCTCATCGTCGCCCAACTTGGCCACGCCGAGAAACTGCCGCAATTCCAGTCGGTCAACACCGTGCTCGGCAACATCAAGAGCGCGATTACCGGGACATATCGCGCGGTCAGGAAGCACGCCGATCGCACGCTCGCCGAATTCGAATGGCGTTTCAATCGGCGCTATGATCTCGCCGCCATGATCCCCCGCCTCGGCTGGGCCGCAACCCACACGCCGCCGATGCCCCATCGGCTTCTGAAGATGGCTGAGAGTGGTGGGTAAGCAGGTTTTTATATTTTGGCGATAAACGAAAATGGCGCCGCATTGCAGCGGCGCCAGTGTTTCTGCTGTCAAACAGGAGGGCTCTGTTCGGGGTCTATGTTGGCTTGCCCCTAAGTTATTGATGTTGCAGTGTTTGCCATCGACTGAAAACGCCGTACTCTCGGGCCCGCAACATCAGTGCCGAACAGAGCCAACAGGAGAGGTGCTCAGTCCTCGTTGTAGAGCAATGGCTTGAGCTTCTTGTAGTCGACGATGTACTTCAGCGTGTCGTTCTGCTTCCACTTGGACGCGTAGATCGCCTTGAGGTAGGCGGTCTTCGCCTTGCCGTCGATCTTGATCGTCTTGACTTCCAGCTTCAGCCAGCTTCTTGTCGTCCTCGGCGAGCTTGCTGGCGACGAGCTCGTCGCTCTTCTTCTCGTATTCGGCCGATACCTTGGTGATGTGGTCCTGCTGGGCTTTTGTCAGTTTTTTGTAGGCATCATTGTTCATGATCACAAAAAAGGTGGCGCCATAGAACGTGGGTTCGACCTTGTATTTCAGGAACCGTTGCCAACCGTATTTCGTGACAGAGCCCTTCGGCCATGCGATGCCATCTACCACGCCACGCTCGAGGCCGGCGTACACATCGCTGGGCGCGATGGTAACGGCCGTGGCATTCATCGCCTTGAGCAAAGCGTTATAGAGGCCGGTGGAGCGCATTTTCTTGCCGGTAAGATCGAGGCCAGTCTCTTCGCTGATCTTCGGCTCGAACATCGTATAGATGTGGAAGGTCGAGGAGTTGAACGCCGGATAAGCCAGGATGCGCGCATTCAGGCCCTTGCTCCAGGCGTCCTGCAGCATGTCCCACGCGCCGTTCTTGCGGATTTCCTCGAGGCTGCGATTGGACAGGCCGATCAATCTGGCTTCGCTCAACTCGCCGCCATAATATGGCGTCGGGCAGAAGATGATGTCGACCAGACCACGCTTCAGCAGGCCGGCCTGCTTGCGGAACGGTGTTACTTCCGGGCCGCCGATGTAGTTGAGCTTCAAGCCGGCGGTGTTCTTGTTCATTGGGTCGAAGAAGCTCGACATGAAAACTTCGACGTGGTCGTGCGATTTCTGCTGGCACGTGGTGACTTTGAGTGTGGCGTCGGCTGCTGCGGCGGGTGCTGTACCCGCTGCGAGAGCCGTTCCGGCAAGAATTGCCGTCAGGGCTGCAGTTCGGATCATTCGGTTTCTCCCTTATATCGTTGTCTTCGCGCGCGGGATGGTTTCGCATTCTTTCGGCGCATTACAAGCGTGCCACGGCTGTGGTGCATTACGCAACGAATGGGGAGAGTGTTACGTTTTGATTCTGCGTAAAAATACGTGAATACAGCGCTGCTTGGTTCCAGCAGCGCTGTGCAATGTCGTCGTGGGGAGATGCGCCGGATCTGTTGGGGAAGGCGGACTAAATTGCGCTGTGCTCCACGCCTTCGCGGACCTTGAGATCGTCGGCCTTTGCACTTGCGAACGGTACGCCGGCTGGCAGGACGAACGAGGCTGACCGGACGCGATGGTTTTCAGGGGCAAGTCCGCGCGGAGCTATGTGCTTGTCGCGCAAAGCGAGTGCGGATCGCTTCAGTATGAGGCGTGCCATGATGATGGCGTTGTCGGTGGAGACGAGGTTCTCCTTGGTGCGGTCGATGATGGGACCCATGCTTTCCTGCAGCGAGGCGTCCTGCATGGCTATGCCTGCTACGCCGGAATAATAGCGGCCCTCCTTCTGTGCCTGACGATCAATCATATAGTCGTTGTCCTTATTGATCGTGGGGCGGAAGGTTCCGGGTACCAATTCGACATGCAGGCCGCCGCCCTTGTTCATGGTTGCCAGCTCGTTGTCGTTGAGCGGGCGGGCGGGATGCCAGGTGAACGACCAGACTATGCAGCTCTCATCGTCGATCGGCACCCAGGCGTGGCCGTTGAGAGCATTGCCGCCGTAGGGCGGGATCATCGTGTACCACGGCATGATGAACTGGGTGATGCGCCAATAATAATGGCCTTCCTCGGCATTGCGGCGCACGCCTATGAGCAGGCCGCCGGGGCTTTCGACCACTTCGAATTTCGGGTTGCGGTCCTTCTGGTAGGTGGCGCCCTTGGAGATGTGGAGGGGATCGGATTTCAGCTCGCCGGAGTGCAGCCAGGAGACGTGACTGGAGTTGATGCCGCCTTCCATGGCCTGCAGCCAGTTGCATTCCTGGTGGCGCTTCTTGAGGTATTTGTGCGTATCGGGAAGATCGAGCCATTCGAATGCCGGATAGGGCGGCTGCAGCTCGGGCGGGCCCATATAGGTCCAGACGATGCCGCCTTTTTCCCAGCAGGGGTAGGACTTGAGCTTGACCTTGGCGCAGAAGCCGGATTCGGCCGGTTCCGAGGGGACCTCCAGACATTGCCCGTCATGGGCGAACTTCCAGCCGTGATAGGGGCAGCGGATGCCATTTTCCTCGTTGCGGCCGAACCAGAGCGAGACACCGCGGTGGGCGCAAAACTCGTCGATCAGGCCGACCCGGCCGCTGGTGTCGCGGAAGGCGAGCAGGCGCTCGGAGAACAACTTGACGCGGATCGGCGGGCAATCGGGTTCAGGCAGCTCGCTGGAATAGATCATCGGGACCCAGTAGCGGCGCATCATGGCGCCCATGGCTGTGCCGGGGCCAGTGCGGCAGACGAGATCGTTGTCGGATTGGGTGAGCATTTTTCAAGCTTCCGTTCTGGTCCGATGGTTCAAATTCGAAGCGTAGCGGATCGAGCGGTTCGGTCAACGGTTGAAGCCGCTGTCAGCTGCGCGTTGCCGGAATTCGGCCGGCAGTGGTAGGAGTTCGGGTAGGCCGCTTCTGACGGGCTCAAGCCCCGGCGCAAGCGCGGGCCGTGCTGGTGCGGCGATGCGAATTGGCGAAAGGACCGACTTTGATGAGCAGTGATGGCGGTTACGTTCCCCCAAAGGTATGGACCTGGGAGCAGAAGGACAGCGGCTGGCGGTATGCGACGCTCAACAGGCCGATTGGCGGAGCTACGCACGACAAGGAGCTGCCGGTTGGCAAGCATCCGCTGCAGCTTTATTCGCTCGGCACGCCGAACGGCGTCAAAGTGACGATCATGCTGGAGGAGCTGCTGGCGGCCGGGCACAAGGGTGCCGAGTACGACGCCTGGCTGATCGAGATCGGCAAGGGCGACCAGTTCAGCAGCGGATTCGTTGCGGTCAATCCCAACTCGAAAATCCCAGCACTGATGGATCGTAGCTGCGAGCCGCCGCGTCGCGTGTTCGAGTCGGGTGCGATCCTGCTCTATCTGGCAGAGAAATTCGGGGCTTTCCTGCCGAAGGATCCAGCAAAACGCACCGAGGCCTTGAACTGGCTGTTCTGGCAAATGGGAAGCGCGCCTTATCTGGGCGGCGGTTTCGGTCACTTCTATCATTATGCGCCGGAGAAGATCGAATATGCGATCAACCGGTTCGCGATGGAGGTGAAGCGGCAGCTCGACGTGCTCGATCGGCATCTGGCGGACAATACATATTTCGCCGGGGATGAGTATTCGATCGCGGACATCGCGATCTGGCCCTGGTATGGCGGCGGCGTGGTGCTCGGCAATCAATACAATGCGACGGAGTTCCTGGAGGTCAGGAGCTACAAGAACGTGGTCCGATGGGCGGAAGCGGTCGGGGCGCGGGCTGCCGTCAAGCGCGGTCGCATGGTGAACCGGATGACGGGCGAGCCGCATGAGCAGCTGCGTGAGCGGCACGACGCCAGCGACTTCGAGACCAAGACCCAGGACAAGATCGGCGGGTAGTGTTGCGGTAAGGCGGCCCTGCATCTGCGATTGGCCATGGGTGCCGCCGCTGCGGTTGCGCCCGGCTGGTCAACGCCGTGTAGCGCAATTGGCTTTTGGTACCGGGTTGCGGCTGTTCTCGTTGACCAGACGCCAGACATGGAACACTGGTTGCGTGCCGGTCGAGCCGGGATTACGACTGCTCTGGAAACTCGTTTTTCAGCGTTCACAAGCATCGGGAGAGTAATATGGCATCGTTCAAGTTGGCCACGTATCAGTCCGACAAGGGGCCACGCGCAGGTCTCGTCATTGGCGATAAGATCGTCGACGTGGCCGATAACACGGGCAACGCGGCCGATGCCAACGTGCTGGCCCTGCTGGAGGGCTGGGATGGGGCGCTGAAGCGGCTCGATGCGGCGGCGGAGAAAGGTGCGGGCTCGGCGAAGGCGCTGTCGGCCGTGAAGATCCTGGCGCCGATTCCCAAGCCGGTCGCCATCTACTGCGCCGGCGCCAACTATCGCGACCACGCCAACGAGATGGCCCGCGCACAGGGCAAGCCCGATCCGGTCGATCCGCACGAGCTGGGGCTGAGGTCATGGCATTTCATCAAGCTCGGCCATTGCGTGACGGGACCGGACACCACGGTGCAGCTGCCGCCGAAATCGAAGAAGGTCGATTGGGAGGTCGAGCTCGCCGTGGTCATCGGCAAGACGTGCCGCAATGCGACCGAGGCCAACGCGCTCGAGTTCGTGATGGGCTATACGATCGGCAATGACCTTTCTGCGCGTGACCTTGGCACGCGGACGGGGCTGCCGGACAATTCCAACTTCCGGGCGGACTGGGTGTCTCACAAGTGCTTCGATGGCTCCTGTCCGCTGGGGCCGTGGATCACGCTGGCGCGCGACGTCAAGAATCCACATGACATGAAGCTCGGTCTCGACGTCAACGGCGCAAAGAAGCAGGATTCGAACACGTCGGAGCTGATCTTCAACATCAATGAGCAAATTGCAGACATCTCGGGGCGCATTACGCTGCATCCCGGCGACATCATTCTGACCGGTACACCAGCGGGAGTCGGTGCCGGCAAAGGCGAGTTCCTGAAGGCAGGCGACAAGGTGCGGGCGTGGGTCGACGGGATCGGCGACCTCGTCAACACCATGGCATGATGGGAATCAGCAACGGGTTAAGCTGATTGCGCGGCTTTCGCAACGGCCTTAGTCTGGAGCGATAGGACAGAACGAAGAGCGCCCGTCTGGTCGATGCACCGGCGGGCGCGCACTGTGTCGGGAGGAGAAGAGTCGTGACGGGTATGAGTTTGATGCAGCGTGCGATTGGCGTGCTCTCGGGGGCGATCGTGCTGGCGACGGTTGGGTTTGTTCCCGCAATGGCGCAGCCGCCCGGCCTCAGCGCAATGGATGCCACGAATCGCAAGGCTAGCAAGCAGGATGAGAACCTGCGTCCGCATCGCGTGTCACCGTTGGCGACGCCACTCGAGAAGATCCCGGTCGACAAGATCAAGCTGCCGCCGGGCTTCAAGGCGGAGGTGTGGTCGCACGGACATCCGGGCGGACGCACCATGGTGATGGGCGCGAAGGGCACCATGTTCATGGGCTCGCGTGCGATCGGGCGTGTCTATGCGATCGTCGAGAAGGACGGCAAGCGTGAGGTGCGGACGCTGCTCCAGGGCTTGACACAGCCCAACGGCCTGGCGTTCCGCAACGGTGCGCTTTACGTCTTCGCCATCAACAAGGTGTTCCGCTACGACAACATCGAGGACAAACTCGACAATCCTGGCCAACCCGTTGAATTGACAGAGCAGTTCCGCCTGCCGCCAGAAATTCATCACAACTGGAAGTACGTCGACTTCGGGCCGGACGGGAAGCTCTATGTGCAGGTGGGCGCAAACTGCAATATCTGCGAGATCAATCCGGGTGTGCACGGTCAGATCCGGCGCTACACGGCGGATGGCACCGGCATGGAGATCGTGGCACGCGGTGTGCGCAATACTGTCGGCTTCGACTGGCATCCGGTGACCAAGGAGCTGTGGTTTACCGACAATGGTCGGGACTGGGCGGGCAATAATGGCCCGGAAGATGAGCTCAACCGCATTCCGAAGGGCCAGGAGGGAGCGGACTTCGGCTTCCCGTACTGTCATGCCCAGGGCATCCCGGATCCGGATATCAAGCGGCCGATGGCGTGTGCGGGTGTGATACTGCCGGCCGCGCTGACTGGGCCGCATTCAGCTGGATTGGGAATCAAGTTCTATACCGGCAAGATGTTCCCAGCCCGCTATCGGAACGTTGCGTTCATCGCCCGGCGCGGCTCGTGGAACCGCGAGCAGAAATTCGGCTACGACGTCGTGGTGGCTCGCGCCTTGAAGAACGGCAAAGCGCGGATCGAGCCGTTCATGTCGGGATTGCTGGATACAGGCAAGAACGAGTTCTACGGGCGTCCATCCTATGTCTTCCAGATGCCCGACGGTGCGTTGCTGGTCTCCGATGAGAACAACGGTGCGGTCTACCGGATCAGCTATACGGCGCCCGCCGCGAAGAAAAAGAGCAAGCCCAACAGGAAGAACTAGTGAGGCGCCGCGCCAGGTCGAACACCTATGCTGCGAGGCGGGCAGGCCGCTTACTGCTTGTCGCTTTAGCGGCCTGTCTCGTGTCGCAGTCCGAAGCTGCGGCGCAGGCCGATGTGCCGCTCGCCGAGCGCATCAAGCAGTGTGCCGCGTGTCACGGCGAAGGCGGCAACTCTACGGTGCCGAATCTGCCATCGCTGGCCGGCCAGCCCGAGTTCTTCCTGATAAATCAGCTTGTTCTGATTCGAGAGGGCGTTCGCGCGATCGAGGAGATGGCGTCGTCGGTCAAGGGACTGAAGGATAGCGATATCGAAGCGCTGGCGAAGCATTTCGCTGGTTTGCAGGCGAAGCCCAGCAAGGAAGCCATCAATCCTGTCAAGGTGGAGCGGGGAAAGGTGCTGGCGGAGCAACGCCGGTGTGGCTCGTGTCACAAGCCCGACCTGGAGGGGCAGGAGCAGATTCCCCGGCTGGCAAAGCAACGGGTCGATTATCTGGTCAAGTCGATGAAGGATATTAGAGACAACAGGCGCCGAGGTGCTGATTCGACCATGACCGCGGCCGTGATTGGCACCAGCGACGCGGATCTGGTGGCGCTGGCTCACTACGCTGCTTCGCGATGACGACGATCCACAAATAACCGATGTGGGCCCGGCAGCCGTCGATTGGACCAGTTCAGTGGTAGCTGCAATCGGAATGCGTTTTTGTTGCTGATGTTGCTCGCCGGTCCTTTTCGGATGCCTTAAAATTTGCTACAGATAAAGAGCTTGGCCCATCCGGCGGCAGAGAGGTTCGCCGGGTTCGCATGGTGTCATCACCATTTGCGAAGCTCTATTCCGGCCGGCATTCCTCCCTCCTTATCACCGAGACGGCTCGGCAATCACCTCTCTCCCACCTTTGTGCCCAGCCGGTGCTCGCGGAGTTCTCATAATGACTGAAATGAAGCTTCAGGATCTGAAGACGAAGTCTCCCACCGAGATGCTTGCCTTTGCCGAGGAGCACGGGGTCGAAAATGCCAGCACCTTGCGCAAGCAGGAGCTGATGTTCGCGGTGCTCAAGCAGCTGGCGGCAAAGGATGTCGAGATCACTGGAATTGGTGTGGTCGAGGTGCTGCAGGACGGCTTCGGCTTTCTGCGCTCACCGGACGCCAACTATCTGGCCGGGCCCGATGACATCTATGTATCGCCTACCCAGATCCGGCGCTTTGCGCTCAGGACGGGCGATACGGTCGAAGGCCAAATCCGTAGCCCGAAGGACGGCGAGCGCTATTTCGCCTTGCTCAAGGTCAACCGCATCAATTTCGAGGAGCCGGAAGCCGCCAGGCACAAGGTGCACTTCGATAATCTGACGCCGCTCTATCCGACGAGCTGGCTGAAGATGGAAATCGAGGACCCGACCATCAAGGACCTGTCGGCGCGGGTGATCGACATCGTGGCGCCGCTGGGCAAGGGACAGCGCGGCTTGATCGTGGCGCCGCCGCGGACCGGCAAAACCGTGCTGCTGCAGAATATCGCTCATTCGATCACGTCCAATCATCCGGAATGCTATCTCATCGTCCTGCTGATCGACGAGCGACCGGAAGAAGTCACCGACATGCAGCGGTCGGTGAAAGGCGAGGTCATCGCTTCGACATTCGACGAGCCGCCGAGCCGGCACGTGCAGGTCTCCGAAATGGTGATCGAGAAGGCGAAGCGGCTGGTCGAGCACAAGCGCGACGTGGTGATCCTGCTGGACTCCATCACGCGACTTGGCCGCGCCTACAACACGGTCGTGCCGTCGTCCGGCAAGGTGCTGACGGGCGGTGTCGATTCCAACGCGCTGCAGCGGCCGAAGCGGTTTTTCGGCGCGGCGCGTAATATCGAGGAAGGCGGCTCGCTCACGATCATCGCAACGGCGCTGATCGACACCGGCAGCCGGATGGACGAAGTGATCTTCGAAGAGTTCAAGGGCACCGGCAACTCGGAAATCGTGCTCGACCGCAAGGTCTCCGACAAGCGCGTGTTCCCCTCGATCGACATTGCGAAATCCGGCACGCGCAAGGAAGAGTTGCTGGTCGCACGCGAGACGCTGCGCAAGATGTATGTGCTGCGGCGCATCCTCAACCCGATGGGAACGATGGATGCGATCGAGTTCCTGATCGATCGCCTCGCCAAGACCAAGACGAATGGCGATTTCTTCCAGTCGATGAGCACGCCGAACACCTGAGATGGCGCGACTGCCGATCCCCGTGCCAGGTCGCACCCAGGTGCAATCTGGCACGGGAGGAGCCGTCGCAACATATCCTGCATATCCGGCCGGCCTCAGCCAGAAGATGCCGTTTTCTGGCTGAGCCGCAGGCTATCGAGTTGCATAGCAAATTGTTGCGGGTCGGTGATCGGCGCAGAGCACTGCGGGCCACTGCAGAGGTAGGCGGTTGGCTTACCTTCGATCGGGGTCTTGCCGGCCAGGCCTTGTGCTGCGGCGTCGAGGCGGTCCTGGCCAATCACAATCTGCTCCAGAGCTCCCGGCATCGACCGTGACCGCAGGGCCCGTGTCATGGCGGTGAAGCTATCGTTCTCCCGATGCCCGACGACGACGATCTGCTGCGGCGCGATCAGGTCGAATGCGGCCGACAGCAACCCGGTGTGAGAGACGAGATTGCGCTGCAGGCCAGCGGCAAACGCTTCGGGAATGCGGGATGCGCGTTCCAGGTGAGAGGCATCGCCGGTCAGCAGGGAGAGATGGACGAGGTTGGAGATCTGGATCGCGTTCGGCATTTGGCGTGGCGTCGTCGCGGCGGTGTGGAGCCGAGCGATGACGTCGGGTGTGTCGTCGGCACTGATGCAGTAGCCGCCGGCGCCTTGATGCCAATAATGACGGTCGAGGGTTGCCGACCAGGATAGCGCCTGCTCGAGGTAAGGCCGCTCGCCCGTTGCCGCATGAAGGCGAATGGCAGCGCGGATCATGTTGGCGTAGTCGGCAGCGGTGGCGGGGGCGCGGACGCATGCCCTGGCGTCTGGCATGGCGCAGCCTGCCTTCCACCATCATTCCGTCGGCGACGAAGCGGAAGGCCGCGGTTGCCAGCTGCAGCCAATCGGGGCGGCCGAATGCCGTCGCGGCCGACGCCAGGCTGGCGATCATCAGCCCATTCCAGTCGGCGAGCACCTTGTCGTCCCAGCCAGGACGATACGCGCTGGGCGCGGACACCCAGGAGGCGCGCGCGGAGGCTTGCAAGACGATCCTCCTGCTCAGGAGACAATGGTTGCAGCGCGTGGAGACGATTGAGGATCGAGTGTCCTTCGAAGTTGCCAGCCTCCGTGACGTCGTAGACACGTGCAGAAGAGGTCGGCGTCGCTCGGCGCCCAGGATCTCCATTACCTCGTCGTAGGTCCAGACGTAGAACTTACCTTCCTCGCCTTCGCTGTCGGCGTCGAGCGAAGCCGCGAAGCCGCCGCCGTCGGCGATCATTTCGCGCCCGAGCCAGCCGACTGTCTCCTCGATCACGCGTGCGATAGAGCGGATCGCTGGTCTCGCGCCAGGCCTCGGTCAGGAGGTCGATCAGCAGCGCGTTGTCGTAGAGCATCTTCTCGAAGTGCGGGACCAGCCAGCGCTCGTCGACGGAGTAGCGCGCGAAGCCGCCGCCGAGGTGATCGTAGATGCCGCCCTGGCAGATGTGCGTGAGGGTGTTGAGCGACCGCGTCGCGGCGCGTCATCCCTGCCGTAGCGGATGGCGGCGCGCCACAACAGCCAGAAGATGCTCCACTGCGGAAATTTCGGCGCGCCGCGCATGCCGCCATGCTCATCGTCGATCGGCCTCGATCAAGCGGGCAGCCAGACCGCGCAGCAGATCGTCGTCGATCCGGACACCGGCTGCCGGCTGCGGCTCGGCGCGGAGCATCGACGGTCAGACCCTCGGCGTTCTGTCTGGACCTTGTCAGGCTCCTCGCGCCAGATGCGGTCGATCTCGCTCAGGACGTGGTTGAAGGAGGGGCGGCCCAAGCGACTCTCGGGCGGGAAGTAGGTGCCGCCCAAGAATGGTCTGCGCCTCGGTATCGAGGAACATGGTCAGCGGCCAGCCGCCCTGCTCGCCGAGGCGCTGCAGCGCCATCATGTAGATCGCGTCGACGTCGGGGCGTTCCTCACGATCGACTTTGATGTTGATGTAGAGTTCGTTCATCAGGGCTGCTGTGGCTTCGTCCTCGAAACTCTCATGCGCCATGACATGGCACCAATGGCAGGCGGCATAACCGACAGAGAGGAGGATCGGCTTGCCCGTGCGCTTGGCTTCGGCGAGAGCCTCGGGACACCATGGCCACCAGTGGACAGGGTTGTCCTTGTGCTGGAGAAGGTATGGGCTGGTCTCGTCGCCGAGACGGTTGCGGGCCAACGGCTTCGGTCATGGGTCCTCCACCTTGCATTCTCGCTCGGGCACAGCGTGGCGCGCGACGGTGCTACTGATGACATATCTGCGCCAATCGGCTGGAGAGCAATGACGGAGACTTCCGCGACCATCTGTGCCTTGTCCTCGGCGCCCGGACGCGCCGGCGTGGCGGTCGTGCGTGTTTCCGGGCCGGCCGCGGGTCGTGTGCTGGAGGCGCTGGCAGGAGGACTGCCGACGCCGAGGACGGCTGTGCTGCGAACGATCCGGACGTCGCAAGGTGGGCAGGACATCGATCGCGGTATCGTCCTGTGGTTTCCAGGACCATCCTCCTTCACTGGGGAGGATACGTGCGAGCTGCATCTCCACGGCGGGAGGGCTGTCGTTGCAGGTGTCCTCGAGGCGCTTTGCCGGCAGGGTTGCCGGCTGGCGGAGCCTGGAGAGTTCGCTCGGCGGGCTTTCGAGAACGGCAAGATCGATCTGACCGAGGCTGAGGGCCTTGCCGATCTGATCGATGCGGAGACCGAGGCGCAGCGGGTCCAGGCGATGCGGCAGGCCGGCGGCGCGCAGTCTCGCCTGTACGACGGTTGGCGTGGAGAACTGATTTCAGCGCTCGCGCTGATCGAAGCAGCGATCGACTTTTCGGACGAGGCGGACGTAGCTGACGATGCGCTCATCCAGGCGAAGGAGAGACTGGCGGGACTGGCGGACCGTATCGCGGCACACCTGGCGGATGGCCGTCGCGGCGAGATCCTGCGCGAGGGCTTGAGGGTTGTGCTGGCTGGCGCGCCCAATGTCGGCAAGTCGTCACTGCTTAATGTATTGGCGCGGCGCGATGTGGCGATCGTATCGGCCGAGGCCGGGACCACGCGAGATGTGATCGAGGTGCGGCTCGACCTCGCCGGCTTGCCTGTGATCGTCAGCGATACAGCAGGGATCAGGGATGCATCGGGCGAGGTCGAGCGGGAAGGTATCCGAAGAACCTACGCGGAGGGCCGAGGGGCGGACTTGGTGATCTGGATGACGGAAGCGCGTGCGCCGGACAGGACCGTCCCAGCTGAGCTCGTGGGGTCTGAAGGAGGCCGGGTGCTGGTGGCATTGAGCAAAGCTGATCTCGCTGCCCCAGGCCAGCGCAATGCTGGACCAGAGGAGGTTGCCCTCTCCGTGGTCACGGGCGAGGGGATACCGGAGCTGGTGGCGCGGATCACTGCGATAGCGGGCGACCGCGTTGGCCTGAGCGAAGGGGCGGTGATCACGCAAGCGCGACACCGGCGGGCGCTGGAGGACTGTACGTCGAGCCTCCAGGAGGCTTTGCGCGGAGATTTCCAGACACCGGAGGTCGTAGCGGAGGATGTCCGCCGGGCGGCGAACGCGCTCGGAAGGATCACAGGGAGGGTGGATGCGGAAGATGTCCTGGGCGAGATCTTCGGGCGGTTCTGTATCGGGAAGTGACGCCGCTGTGCGGCAGGCTGCTGCGACGACACGCTGCTTCGAGTTTACTGGGATGGGCCCTCGGTGCGTGCGGAGAGTGGAGCGGGCCTACTTTTCTGTGGGCAATCGAGTGTTTCACGTGAATCGTTGTGAATAACATCGTGCCCATTGTTTCACGTGAATCCAAATCACCGAGCTGCAAATAATCGCTACTGAGGTTCACGGTGTGCAGGCGACACGTCGATGACAAACGGGGTTCGGGACAGATGAACTTGCTCGCTGATCAGCTTCATGACTATGGAAATACTATTGCTGAGCGTGCTCGCGCTCGATTGGTTTGCATCTGTGTTTCCAGATTTTGTCCCGAGGTTTTGACTGGATGCGCAAGCTCGGATAGGTGTCTGAGCGAATTTCCAGGTGTGATCGGTCCGGCACTGCGACCGTCGAAAGACATGCGATGAATTGGACAAGCTACGATGTGATCGTCGTGGGTGGGGGTCATGCAGGCTGTGAGGCGGCGGCGGCAGCGGCGCGCATGGGCGCGCGCACGGCACTGGTCACGCATCGCTTCGATACGATTGGCGAAATGTCCTGCAATCCTGCCATCGGAGGTTTGGGCAAGGGCCACCTCGTTCGCGAGATCGATGCGCTGGACGGGTTGATGGGGCGGGTGGCAGATGCGGCGGGCATTCAGTTCCGGCTGCTCAACCGGTCCCGCGGGCCTGCGGTGCAGGGGCCGCGCGCACAGGCGGACCGGAAGCTCTACCGGCAGGCGATGCAACGGGAGATCCGGGCACAGCAGGGGCTGGACGTCGTCGAAGGCGGTGTCGAGGACCTGATCGTCGAACGCGGTAGATGCTGCGGCGTCGTCACTGGCGCGGGCGATAGGCTGTTGGCCGGCGCGGTGGTCTTGACCACCGGGACATTTCTGCGCGGCCTCATTCATATCGGCGACAAGCGGACGCCGGCGGGTCGGGTCGGGGAAGCGCCAGCGCTGAAGCTTTCCGAACGGCTGGAAGCGCTGGAGCTGGCACTTGGGCGCCTGAAGACTGGTACGCCTGCGCGATTGTATTCGTCTACAATCGATTGGGATATTCTGGAGGAGCAGCCTGGGGATGATCCTCCGGTGCCGTTCTCATTCCTGACGAGCAGGATAACGACGCCGCAAGTGTCCTGTCATATCACGCATACGACTGTGGAGACGCATGCCGTCATCCGGGCTAACCTTGATAAATCCGCGATGTACTCGGGTCAAATCTCGAGCATCGGTCCGAGATACTGTCCTTCTATCGAGGACAAGGTTGTCCGGTTTGCGGATCGGAGCGCGCATCAAGTGTTTCTCGAGCCGGAGGGACTTGATGACGACACCGTCTATCCGAACGGTGTTTCTACGTCGCTACCGGCTGATGTGCAGTTGGCATTCCTGCGCACCATGCCGGGACTGGAGCGGGTCGAGATCAAGCGACCGGGCTATGCAATCGAATACGATCACGTCGATCCGCGCGAGTTGGCGCCGACGCTGGAGGTGAAGCGCTGTCCCGGGTTGTTCCTGGCCGGCCAGATCAACGGCACCACAGGATATGAGGAGGCCGGTGCGCAGGGCTTGCTGGCCGGGTTGAACGCTGCTCTGACAGCCGGCGGGGGCGCGGGCGTGGTGATTTCGAGGGCGGACGCCTATCTCGGTGTCATGGTCGACGATTTGATCACGCGGGGGGTCAGCGAGCCCTATCGGATGTTCACGTCGCGCGCCGAGTTTCGCCTGAAGCTGAGGGCTGACAACGCCGACCAGCGGCTGACGCCGATCGGTATTTTGCTGGGATGTGTTGGCGCGGTGCGAAAGCAGGCTTACGAGCATCGCGCGCAGATGCTCGGGGAGGGTCGGGCGCTGCTCGAGAGGCTCAACCTTACGCCGACCGAGGCAAACCGGCATGGGCTGATGCTGAACCAGGATGGTCGCCGGCGTTCGGCTTTCGAGCTGTTGGCCTATGCCGAGTTGAACTGCGACGTTCTTTCTAAAATATGGCCTGAAATCAGTGTTTTGGATCACTCTATTAAGTTCCAACTTGAAGTTGATGCGCGCTACGCCTCGTATGTCGAGCGGCAGGCGGAGGAGGTCGCCGTGCTGAAGCGGGACGAGGGAACGAGCATTCCGGCCGGCTTCGAGTACGGCCAGGTTGCGGGGCTTTCGACCGAGGTGCGGCAGAAGCTCGAGCGGCACAGGCCGCGGTCGCTTGCGCAAGCTGCGGCTATTGACGGTATTACACCCGCGGCGCTGCTGCTGCTGCGCATTCAACTGCGGAAGGCACCGGGAGGGGTGAAGCCCGTGGGGCGCGCGGGTGGGATCGAAAGCGGATGACGGGGCGAGAAGGAGTGCCGGAAATTATTGATGCGCAATCATTTTCTGCTCATTTCGGGGTTTCACGTGAAACCCTCGATCGCCTTGAGGTCTATGCCGAGGCGCTGATACGATGGCAGAAGGCGATCAATCTGGTGGCGCCTGCAACTCTGCCGCATCTGTGGCATCGGCATTTTGCAGATAGCGCGCAGCTCGCGGATCTCGTTCCGACGGCTGCCCGGTCGCTCGTGGATCTGGGTTCGGGGGCGGGCTTTCCCGGATTGGTGCTGGCACTCATGCTCGGGGCGAGTGAAAAAAAGGCGCCCGAGGTGGGTGCTCAAGGCTTGACCCGCGTGATTCTGGTGGAAAGCGACAGCAGGAAAGCTGCTTTTCTGCGCGATGTCGCGCGATTGACGGGTACGGCAGTGGAAATCCTGTCGACACGAATCGAGAATCGCGGAGACTCAGGATAGTATCGGCAAGGTCGATGTGGTGACCGCGCGCGCGTTGGCTCCGTTGGATCGATTGCTGGAAATGGCGGCACCGCTGTTTTCGGCCGGGACAACAGGGCTGCTCCTCAAAGGTAAGGACGTAGAGGCGGAAATTCGCGCGGCGAAGACTAGGCGTGGCTTCGACGTCAAGTTGGTGCCGAGTTTGACGCAGAAGGACGCGAGCATTGCTGTCATCAGCCGCATCGAGACGGACTTGGGCCCCAGCAGGGAGGGTTGAGCCATGACCGGTGCGACCGCAGCAGGTGCGGGACCACGTGTGCTGGCCGTTACCAATCAAAAGGGTGGTGTCGGCAAGACAACGACCGCGATCAATCTCGGCACGGCGCTGGCTTCAGTTGGCGAGCGGGTGCTGATCATCGATATCGACGCTCAGGGCAACGCCAGCACAGGCGTTGGAATTGTGCCCGAAAACCGGATGCTTACGGTGTTCGACGTGCTGTCGGGCAGTGCGTCACTGGTCGAGGCGGCACAGCCGACTGCCGTGCCGAACCTGGCGATCGTGCCTGCCAATGCGGATCTCGTCGGCTACGATGGCGATCAGACGCAGGATCGATCGCGGCTGTATAAGTTGCGGGATGCGCTGACGGCAGTCTCGGCGCAGCCGGGCGGGTCACCCTATAGCTATATTCTGATCGACTGTCCGCCGTCGCTGAGCGTTCTGACATTGAATGCACTGTCTGCCGCGGATGCCGTGCTGGTTCCGGTACAGTGCGAGTTTTTCGCGTTGGAAGGCATCTCGCAGCTGAAAGATACGATCGATCAGATCCGGGCGACGTTGAATCCTGGCCTCGATATCCAGGGGGTCGTGCTGACCATGCATGACCAGCGTGCCAACCTATCCAGGGAAGTGGCCGACGAGGTCCGGTCGTTCTTCGGGCCGAAAGTCTATCAGACCATGATTCCGCGCAATGTCAGGGTGGCGGAGGCGCCATCGCACGGGCAGCCGATCCTGCTCTATGACTACGATTGCCCGGGAAGCCAGGCCTACATTGCGTTGGCGCGCGAGATCATCGAGCGCGAAAGCCATCTGAAAGCTGCCTGAAAACGATCGGGGTGGGGACGTACTCGATGTCAATGCCGATGCAGAAAAGCCGACTGGGTCGTGGACTTGCCTCGCTGATTGGCGAGCCTGCGGCCGTCGTCCGGGCCAATGTGACTGCTGGTGGTGTTGGCGAGCACAAGTCGATACCGATCGACCAGATCAAGCCAAGCCGGCTCAACCCGCGCAAGGACTTCGACCAGGAGGAGCTGGCGGAGCTGGCCGAATCAATTCGGCAAAAGGGGCTGGTGCAGCCGATCATCGCGCGCCCTGATCCGGCAAATGGTGGATATGAGATCGTCGCCGGCGAGCGCCGCTGGCGCGCTTCGCAGCTGGCGGGGCTGGAAGCGCTGCCGGTCATCGTGCGCGAATTGTCCGACCAGGACGTGCTCGAACTCGCGATCATCGAGAACGTGCAGCGTGCGGATCTCAATGCGATCGAGGAGGCGGCGGGTTATCGCGAGCTGGTCGAGAGGTTTCAGTATACGCAAGATCAGCTTGCGGACGTCATTGGCAAGAGCCGGAGCCATATCGCGAATACGCTGCGGCTGCTGCGGCTGCCGGAAAACGTGCAGGTTCGCGTTGCGCGAGGTGAGCTGACGGCTGGGCATGCGCGGGCGCTGGTCGGCCGGGACGACGCGGAAGAGCTGGCCCAGCGAATCATCGAGGGTGGGCTCAACGTCCGCGACGTCGAAGCGCTCGTGCAAGGCGGTGGGAGTGGCGGGCTTGGTGGCGGGCCGGCGAATACCAACAGCGCGCGCAGGACGCGGGAAAAGGATCCGGATACGCGGGCTTTCGAAAAAGAGCTGACCGATGCGCTCGGCCTCAAGGTCGAGATCAAGCGGGGGTCCGGCGAAAGCGGGCTGTTGACAATCAAGTACGGCAACTTCGATCAACTCGATTATATCCGGCAGCGGCTCAACGGCGGTTGACGCATCGCGGAGGGTGGTGTTCGACATCGCCCTGCCAAACGGGTCAGGCTTTGCGGGGCGAGGCGGCGCCGCGTTCTCAATACCCCTCATCGAGAAGGGGAAAGGCGCTGGCCAGGCCATGGCGGTGCGGCAGCGGCTCGATTGCTGCAAGATGTGAAGGCTCGAGCTCGCGCAGAGATGTGACGCCGAGCAGGCCCAGACAGCGGATCACTTCGTCCTCGAGCAGCTCGAGTAGCCGGATAATGCCCTGCTTGCCGGCGGCGGCGCCGGCAAGGGCCTGCATCTTGCCGACTGCTACGGCATCAGCACCAAGAGCCATGGCCTTGACGATATCGGTGCCGCGGCAGATGCCGCCATCGACGACGACTGCAGCGCGACTTTGGACGGCTGCGACCACTTCTGGCAGGATTGCCATTGTGCCCTTGCCGTGGTCGAGCTGGCGGCCACCGTGGTTGGAGACATAGACAACATCGACGCCGTGATCGGTCGCTTTCCTGGCGTCCTCCGCGGTGGCAATTCCCTTCAATATCAAAGGGATGGCGTGGCGCGCCTTGATCCGTTCGATATCGGCCCAGCTGAACTGCTCCTGATGCTCCCGGTTGGGTGCCGCGGCGAGCCGGGAGGTCGGCTTGTATCGCTTGGCCAGATCTCTTTCGCGGCGGCCGTAATAGTCGAGATCGATGGTTATTGCGAGAGCCTGATAGCCGGCGGAAATGATGCGGGCAACGTAGTCGTCGACCCAAGCGGAATCGCCGCGAATGTAGAGCTGAAACAGCTTTGGGTATGGCGTTGCGGCGGCGATCTCCTCCAGAGATGGCTGGGTGACCGAGCTCAGCATATGGAGGGCGCCGAACTCAGCGGCAGCGAGTGTTGGAAGCAGGGCGCCGCCGTCGAATACGTCTTGTAGCGAGCCGACCGGAGCCAGGATAACGGGCATGCGCACATCGATGCCAAGGAACGTGGAGCGGGCATTTGCGCCGCGGACGTCGTTGAGCACGCGCGGCCGGAACGCCAGGCTGTCGAGGGCCAGGCGATTGCGAATGAGTGTGGTCTCGGTTTCGGCGCCGCCCATCACGTAGTCCCAGGCACCCGGCTCGAGGCGGCTACGAGCTGCAGTCACGAGCTCATGCAGCACCTCGAAGCGGCCATCGGGCGGCATGTGTGCGTTGGCGGCGCCGGCAACGTATTCCGCGGTCGAATTGTCGAGGCTCTCACTGGCTGTCATGCCATCCCTTCCCGGCCGGTCGCGTTCAGCTTGCATTGAGCTTGGCTTCGACCGCATCCCAGAACAGGGCGGCAATGTCGGCGCCGCCGAATGCCTTGACCTGCCGGATGCCGGTCGGCGAAGTGACGTTGATCTCGGTCAGATAGGGTCCGATAACGTCGATGCCGGTGAACAGCAGACCACGGCGGGCCAATTCCGGGCCCAGGCGCGCACAGATTTCCTCGTCCCGATCGGACATTATGGTTCGTGCAGCGACGCCACCGACATGCATGTTGGAGCGGGATTCGTCGGCTGCCGGAATGCGATTGATGGCCCCGGCGACCTCACCATCGATCAGAATGATGCGTTTATCGCCTTCGCGCACCTCCGGCCGGTACTGCTGCACCATGAAAGGCTCGCGGAAAACCGTCTGGAACAGCTCGACGAGGGCGTTGAGATTGGTGTCGCCGGGCTGCACGCGGAACACGCCCGAGCCGCCGTTGCCGTACAGGGGCTTCAAAATGATGTCTTTGTATTGATTACGAAAAGCGCGCACGTCCTCGGGATTGCGGGTAACCAGCGTGGGCGGCATCAAGTCCTGAAAATCCAGAACGAATACTTTCTCGGGGGCGTTGCGGACCTGGGCCGGGTCGTTGACGACCAAGGTTCTGGGATGAATGCGCTCGAGCAGGTGGGTGGTGGTGATGTAGGCCATGTCGAACGGCGGATCCTGCCGCAACAGCACCACGTTCCAGTCAAGCAGGTTCTCGGTCGAGGGATCGCGCAATCGGTAGTGGCTGCCCGGCTTGTCCTCGACTTCCAGGCGGGCACCGCGCGCCCGCAGATCGTCACCCCACAGGGCTAGGTCGATGGGCTTGTAGTAGAAGATCTCGTGACCGCGGCGCTGGGCCTCGAGCAGGAGCGCGAACGTCGAATCGCCGGCGATGTCGATATGCTCGATCGGGTCCATCTGGCAGGCGACGCGTAGCGGCATGAACGACTCCGGTGCGGGGATGGTATGGCAACACGTATGATTCGGCGTCCGAGCATTGATTCACGTGGAACGTAGCGTCGCGGGCAGCCTGCCGCCATCCAGGCGAGGCAAAGGCGGCGTTGTCAAGTGGGACGCGGGGTGCCATGGCGAGCCGATCGCCTACCAGGCATGCAGGGCGCCGATGAGGTGGCGGGGGCGCAAATGGCGGTCGAGCACGACGGCATCGAGGCTGACGCGGTGATTGCGATAACGGGGGTTGCGCCAGAGCCAGTTTTCGACTGCGGTCTCCATGCGGTGAAGCTGGTGCGGTGCGAGGGCGGCTATCGCCGTCTCGTGGTCGCGGCGCTGTTTGACCTCGACGAAGGCCAATCGCTGGCCGCGCAGCGCAATCAGATCGATCTCGCCGCGGGATGCGCCGGCGGGCGCCTTGAGGCGCCGGGCAATGATGCGATAGCCCTTCAGGGTCAGCAGTGCGCAGGCAACGAGCTCGGCAAGCCGGCCGCGGCGCTCGCGGTCCTGGCGCTGCTGCCGGACGCTGGCAGAATTGCCCGCATCGCGGGGGTTGGGGGCAGCCGGGCTAGGGCGGCTCAGTCGCTTTGCCCCTAAGCTGGCGCCGGTGCTTGTGCTGAAATTCTGCATTTTTCCGGCTTTCGCGGATCCGGGGTTGCAGTCAATCGCTATCGGTTTCAGTTGTTTTCCGGCCGGTAAGATCAGTTTCATCCCGCCTGCGCCGCAACCCAACAGCCAGATCGTACACCCTGGAACGGGCGACGCCAAGCCGCTCGACGATTTCGCCGACGGCATCGCGCAGGCTGGCGCCTTCGAGTGCGGCGGCCAGCTCGCGCTCGATGTCGGCATCGGTGGTGGCGGCGGACCGCTCAAGCGGGGGTGCCACGAGAATCACGATCTCGCCACGCGGGGGTTCGCGGGCTGCCCAGTCGGCAAGGGCAAGCAGGCCGCCGCGATGGATTGTCTCGTGCAGCTTCGTCAGCTCCCGGGCCACTGCTGCCGGCCGGTCGCCGAGTGCGGCGGCGAGGTCATTCAGGGTTGCGGCCGTCCGGCTGGGCGCCTCGAACAGAACGAGAGTGGCCGGTATGCCCGACAGCTCTGTAATGCGCCGTCGGCGAAGACCGGTGCGCGGCGGCAGAAAGCCGGCGAAATGGAACGCATCGGTCGGCAAGCCAGCGGGAACCAGTGCCGCAAGGATTGCAGAGGGGCCAGGCAATGCCGTGACAGCATGGCCAGCCTCGACCGCGGCGCGGACAAGCTTATAGCCGGGGTCGGAAATCAATGGCGTTCCGGCGTCTGACACCAGCGCAATGGATTGGCCCTCCTGCAGCAGTCCGAGGATGCGCGGGCGCTCGCGCTCGGCATTGTGCTCGTGATAGGGCTGGGTGCGGCGATCTATGCCGTAACGGGCCAACAGCTTGGCGGTATGGCGGGTATCCTCGCAATACAATTTGTCGGCGGTGACAAGGCACGCCAGCGCTCGCAGTGTGACGTCGGCGAGGTGGCCGATCGGCGTGGCCACGACATGCAGTCCGGGTGCGATGCCGCGCTCCAGAACCGCGCGCAGCTCATGTTGCGTTGTCGCCAGAAGGCGTTCGTATCGTGAGGCATCCGAAGGCATGCGCGTGGTCCGGGTGGGCAGGGTGGTGAGCTGGGTCTGGCCGTGGGCGCGGTCATGTGACAATCACGCCTTCTGCGCGGCATGTAAATCTGTTTCCTGATGCGGGTTTGCACTGGCATCGGGGACGACCACGCATTAATCAGTGAGCTGGATGTTGCGCGTTGTGCAGGGGGTGATTCGGCGCAGAACGTTGCTCTCGTGTAGCGCACCTGACATTTGCTCGCGGCCCGGCCGCACTGTGGTGCAAATGTCAGAACCGGGACACGAGGGGCAGCATGCACCCGGCCGCAAAGTGATATGGTATGGTGCGGGTTGTGCCGAACCTTGAGGGGGAACTCGACGTGGGGCTTGGGCTTTTGCATCGACAGGCTTGCGGACGCGCACTGAGATCGGCGGCGATGGTGATCGGCTGCTGTGCGGCAGCGTTACCGATGATGGGGTGCGCAATCAATGGCGGCCTGCCCGGGCATGTGAGCACGGCAAGCCTGCCGGCGGGTTCGGGTCAGGCCAGAGGCGCAGTCAGTGACGGGTCTCGGGCCGCCGTTTCTGGCGCAGCAGGCCAAGACGTCGTGGCGGGAAGCGAAGCTGGAGCACCAGGCGTCACCGGAATTGCGGGCAAGCCGGCGGTCGCGAAAGTTGCGCTGCTGCTGCCGCTTTCGGCCAGCGGCGAGCTTGGCGGTGTGGCGAAAGCGCTCAAGCAAGCGGGCGAGCTGGCGCTGTTCGATGGCGGGGGACAGGCGCTGCAGCTGATCGTCAAGGATGACGGGGGCACGCCGGAAGGCGCGGTGCAGGCGGCAGAGGCGGCAATTCGTGACGGCGCGGAACTGGTATTGGGGCCGTTGACGGCCAATGCGGCGCAGGCCGTGGGGCCGGTTGTCCGACGCGCCAGTGTTCCCGTCATTGCCTTCTCGAATGATCGCAGGGTGGCTGGCGCAGGCGTTCACGTGTTCGGTTTCATGCCGGAGCATGAAGTGGAGCGCATTGTGTCGTTTGCCGCAGCGCGCGGCCGCCGGCAATTCGCAGCGCTGTTGCCGGACGATGGCTACGGCCGGCTGGCGGAGGCGGCGTTTGCAGGCGCCGTGCGGCAATCCGGTGGGAACGTTGCTGCAATCGAAACCTATACGGGGACGGGCGCGGGTCTGCTGGAGGCGCTCCAGCGGCTCGTCGATGCCTTGGATCGCGGGGCGCAATCCGACGCAGCGGCAGGTGCGGGCGGTGCCAGCGACGATGCAGCACTATTCGTGCCTGGCGGGCAGGAGCTGCTGACGCGGCTGGGCGCCATGGCCGCGCATGCCAAGCTCGATGTTCGCCGTATCAAGCTGCTCGGCGATAGCGGGTGGGAATCCCCGCATATCGGCAGCAGCAGAGTGCTTGTCGGAGGGTGGTATCCCGCGCCGGACCCGAGAGGATGGCAGGCATTTGCCGAAAAATATGCCCGCACGTTCGGGACCGTGCCGCCGCGCATTGCCAGTCTGGCCTTCGATGCTGTCGGGATTGCCGTGGTGCTCGCAAGATTGCCTGCCGGATCGCGTTATTCGAGCGCGAACCTGACGCGAGCGACCGGCTTCGGCGGTGTGGATGGGTTGGTTCGATTGATGCCAGATGGTACGGCGCGACGGGTGCTCGCGGTCAGCGAGGTGCAAAGTTTCGGCACCAATATCATCGACGGTCCGCAGGTCGATGGGGGCAACCGCCTGGCGACGGCTTCGAGCGTCTTGCCGCAACGGATTCCCGGGGAGGCGGCCGGCGTCACGGCCGAGATCCGGTGAGTTCGCATGGATGGCCGACAGGTCCCACGCTCGCGCTATCGCGCGACCTCGGATCGGGCATGACGGTGCGATGAAAGCGATAATTTCGATTCGATTGTTTTGCGACGTCTACTCAGGTTCCTCTGGACAGGAACATGCTGCCGCCGGATGCTGTGGTGGCAATCGGGAGCTTGGCCCGATGGCGAGCGGCCGGACAGGCAAGCGCATATCAGAATCGGATCACTAGTCGGGTATGCCAGTTGAGCTTCGTAATCACAGCAGTGGTGCCGATCTTCGGGTTGATCGGGCTGGGGCTCGCCGCCGCGCGCTGGCGCTGGCTCAGCGAGAGTGCTGGCAAGGGCATCACTGAATTCACGTTTCTCATTGCCCTGCCGGCGCTGCTGTTCCGCACGATGGTGACGGCGAACCTGGGCGAGACGCAACCGCTGCTACTACTCGCCAGCTATTTCGGTTCGGTTGCCGTGATATGGCTGGTCAGCACGCTTGCCGCATACATCGTGGCCGGGCGATCGGGGCCGGAAACCGCCGTGTTCGCCATGTGCGCAAGCTACGGCAATATCGTGCTGCTGGGCATTCCCATTGCGATCAGTGCGTTCGGCACCGCTGCCGCACCGACTGCAGCCGTCATCGTGTCGACGCATGTCGCGGGCTTGTGGCTAGCGGCATGCTTTCACCTGGCGCTCGTCACGCAAGGCGGGACGAGCAGCGTGCCGGGTATCCTGCGATCGGTCGTGGTGGATTTCACGCGCAATCCTATCGTGGTGGCAATCGTGATCGGATTGCTGTGGCGGCTGACGGGGCTCGGCCTGCACGGGACGGTGGAGCGAGGGATGCAAATGCTGGCTCAGGCCAGCGTTCCCTGCGCGTTGTTTGCGGTGGGTTTCAGCCTGACCGGATTCCGGGCTGCAGGCGAGCTGCGAACGCTGTCGACGCTACTCGTGCTGAAGAACCTGGCGATGCCAGTGGTGGCGTGGGTGATCACGACGCAGGTGTTCGGTGTGACCGGGCTGGCGGCGATCGTCATCGTCTTGTTTACAGCAATGCCCACTGGGACGGCGACGTATCTGTTCGCTTCGCGCAATGGTATCGCCGTTCAGACGGCGTCTGCAGCCGTGGCTTTGAGCACGGGCTTATCCATGCTCACGCTGCCGGTCGTGCTGCTGTTGCTGGCCGCGTTTCAAACGGCGCCTTGAAACGGCAATGCGGCAGGTCACGCAGGCCGGCTGGCGGGTTTAGTCATCGATTCGAATTCCTGGCGAAGCAGCAACAACTCGTACATCGCGGCATCGACATGGACAGCGGCGCGTTCATGGCAGTCGGTTGCGTTGATGCTACGGCGAATCGTGCTCTCGACGATATTGACGATTGTGCGCAGGTGGCTGTCAGCGGTCGATGATACCTGGGCGGCACCAGAGATCGCATTCGCTGGTCTGGTCCGGGCCAACTCGTGTACGGGCGAGGCGGCAGGTCTGGGCCGACGTGAAACCGCGCGGCGGCGCGTTGCCAGTGCTTCATTGAGAAATCGCCCGATCGCCAGCCGTCCCGGCCATACAGCCGTCGTCGAGCTGCGGCGGCCAGGGCGCGGCAGCGGCAGGACGGACTCCGGGCTAATGGCAAAATTCAGCATGGAATTCCAGTGGGATGAGCGATTACGTTACAGTTGTCTTGTTCGCGCGTAGCGGCAAGCGTGAAGTTGTTGAGATTGATGCTGCTTTACATCAGTTCGACAGGCATCCATCAGTGTTGGAGCCAATATGGATCGTGATTCGTAAGAAGATCTTACCGCGTATACTTCGGTCGGCCGGGGTTTGACTTCTGCTGAGGATGTGGCGGTGTCAAGTGATCCATCCCGGACTGGATTTTGGCCCACGGCGGGCCGGATCGGTTGGCGCGGGTCAGGTGGGGCTTGCGCGCGTGGCGGCTGCCAACCTAAAGTTCCGGCGATAGGGGAATGGTGCGTGTCGGGCTGGGTCCGTTTCCGGCCTCGACCGGCGGGCGGGCGCAACGCCAGCTTTCGAGCCGCAGCCTGCAGCCCGATAACGCGTGCGGCCGGTGCCGCGTGTCGTTCTCCTGTTCGGGCCACGCAAGGGGATCCAGGCTATGAACAAGATTTTTCCGAGCGCGGCTGAGGCGCTGGCGGATGTCGCGCGCGACGGGATGACGATCGCTGTGGGCGGCTTCGGGCTGTGCGGTATCCCAGAAGCGCTGATCGCCGCGTTGAGGGACAAGGGCGTCAAGGGTTTGACCGCTGTATCCAACAATGCGGGTGTCGACGAGTTCGGACTCGGATTGCTGCTGCAGACGCGGCAGATCAAGAAAATGGTGTCCTCCTATGTCGGGGAGAACAAGGAGTTCGAAAGGCAGTTCCTGGCGGGTGAATTGGAGCTGGAGTTCGCGCCGCAGGGGACGCTGGCGGAGCGACTGCGGGCCGGAGGGGCTGGCATTCCCGCCTTCTATACCAGGACCGGCTATGGCACGGTGGTAGCGGAGGGCAAGGAGACCCGCGAGTTCGACGGGCATATGTATGTCATGGAGCGCGGCATCCGCGCAGACCTGTCACTGGTGAAGGCATGGAAGGCCGATACGACCGGGAATCTGGTCTACAGAATGACAGCGCGCAATTTTAATCCCGTCGTGGCAACAGCCAGCCGCATGACGATTGCAGAGGTGGAGCAGATCGTCGAGCCCGGAGAGCTGGATCCCGATCACATCCATACGCCAGGAATCTTCGTCAAGCGCCTGGTTCTCAATGCGGCTCCCGAAAAGCGGATCGAGCAGCGAACCATTCGGAAGGCTTGAGGCAGGATTCGCCGACGACGAATGAGGCAAAGACGGCACGAGCCGATATCGTGCTGTGCCAATGAGGAGACTTCGCAGAATGGCCTGGACACGCGAGGAAATGGCACAACGTGCGGCCAAGGAGCTGCGCGACGGCTATTACGTCAACCTTGGCATCGGGTTGCCGACGCTGGTGGCGAACTACATCCCTGATGGCATCAACGTCATGCTGCAATCAGAGAACGGGCTATTGGGGATTGGACCATTCCCGACCGAGAACGAGGTGGATGCCGATCTCATCAACGCCGGCAAGCAGACGGTGACAACGCTTGCCGGCTCCAGTTTCTTCAGCTCAGCCGACAGTTTTGCGATGATTCGCGGCGGACACATCGATCTCGCAATCCTCGGTGCGATGCAGGTGTCGGAGAGCGGCGATCTGGCGAACTGGATGATCCCCGGCAAGATGGTGAAGGGAATGGGCGGGGCCATGGATCTCGTGGCGGGGGTGGAGCGCGTCGTCGTGGTGATGGAGCATACGGCCAAGAAAAAGGACGGCAGCGAAGACAAGAAGATCCTGAAAAATTGCTCGCTGCCGCTGACCGGTGTCGGTGTCGTCAACATGATCATCACGGATCTCGGCGTGCTGGAGGTCAGCGCGGCCGGGCTGAAGGTCGTCGAGCTGGCGCCTGGCGTGACGAAGGACGAGATCGCCGAGAAGACGGAAGCGTCGATCCGTTGAGGGTTCTTCAACGCTAATGCGAAATTCCGAGTTTGGCGGGATCGTCATCGGCCAATCAACACGTTATGGCTGCTCTTGAAGGAGATCGGTGATTCGGATCGAGCTCGAACACATGCAAGCCATCTTGAGGGTGGAGGCTGGCTTCGGTAATAGAATGTGATAATCCGTTCAGGGGTACGGCCAAGGACAGGCCGGAGCGGATTCAGGTGGGATGACTATTTAGGGCGGCGAGCGCATCCATAGGTGCGCGGCGTCGTCATGAGGATGCCAATTCATGCATTGGCAGGGGCGATATCGCCGGGTTTTGTCCGTGTGGCTGGCCGTTACGGTCTGGGTCGCAATTGGGCTCGTGGTTCCCGTGGCGACGATATTCAATTCTGCAGACATCGGCGTGCAGGACAGCGTTGTTGCGGCGTCGCGCGACATGTTCGTCATCGACAGGCCGGTGGTCCTGGCGCAAATGCCTGGTGTTCATGTTACGCGCGGGACGATCGTGCGCGTGCTGGCTCAGGGATCCGCCGCCTCAGCTGCGGCGCCGACTCAGCAAGCGAAGTCGAATCGCAGCCTTGCGCTGGAGAACGCACATATTGCCGTCGGTTTCGTGCCCTCACCTGCGAAGCGGCAGGAGGCTGCCAGTGCGGGTGTCGCGGACGAGGACGAGGCGGTGCTGGTCACTGCACTGGCCGGTGCGGAGTTCGAGGTTCTGACGCTGAAGCGGTCCTCGATCGCCATGCGGCTGGCCGGCGCCAACGCAGAGCCGATTACTCATGTCGATGCCGTGGTGCAGTTGAAGCGGAAAAACGTCGTCGCCATCAAGGGCACCGGCAGATTGCGTGGTCAAAAGGTGTCGTTCGATCTGATGATCGGCGGGACCACGCTTGCACGTGAAGCCGGCCAGCCATTATCGCTGCCGGTGAAGATCGAGTTCAAGTCGGACATCGCGGAAGGCTCATTCGAGGGGAAACTGGAAGCCGGCAAAGAGATTGAACTGCGCGGGCAAGGCGAGCTCTCGGTTACGAGTGGTCGCCAGTTGGCGCGTTGGTTCGGTGCCTATTGGCTAGCAGGATCGGGGCTGCGCGATATAAAGGCGAAGGGCACGATTACATTGGGCAAAGGTGTAATCGCGTTCGACAAGGCCGATTTCAGCATGGATGGAAATCAGGCGACCGGTGCGCTTGCGCTGCGGTTCTCGACGCCGCGCCCGGAATTGACTGGCACGTTGGCCGTGAAGAAGCTGGATGCGACGCGCTATCTGGGGGCCACGTCGGAGGGTAGTCGCGGCACGAAGCGGGAGGGGGTGAGCTGGGCGTCGCTGTCGGCCGGGGCACTTACAGTTCCGCTCGGAATGCATCTGGACGCAGATGTTCGCATTTCGGCCGATGTCTTGAAATGCGGGAGCATGGAATTCGTCGATACAGCTGCGGCAATCGCGCTCAAGGACGGGCGGTTGCTGGCCGACTTCGCAGAATTGAAGTTTGCCGGCGGCTCGGGAGGCGGACAGATCGTTGCAGATTTCATCGGCTTTGTGCCGAAAGTCGTGGTGCGGGGCAAGCTCGAGAACATTGATCTCGGCCAGATCACGAAGATGATCGGCGGGCATGCAATTGTGCAAGCACCCGGGACGGTTGTGGCTGATCTGACCTCGAATGGCTTTACGTTGCAGGATCTTATGGGCGGTTTGTCCGGTAAACTCAGTGTCTCGAGCGCAGGCAGCGGGCGGTTGGGTGTTGATCTTGCGAAACTCGGCAAATCAAGCACATCAGTGGGGGCCAGCGGCTGGGGTGTCGCCGGCAAGGGGACGACGACGTTCGATGCGCTCGATCTCAAGCTGGTATTGCGGGACGGTGTCATGTTGACCGAAGTCGCAGAGGCGAGATCGGGCAAGGACGGGTGGTCAGCCAGCGGGCTGCTCAATCTGCCAGCTTCGCGGTTGGATATCCGGCTGTCACATTTGTCGTCCTCGGCAGGACCGCTCAAGAATGCCACGAAAGCTCAGGCTACCTCGGCACAAAAGGTTCTAGAGGTTCGTGGCCCGCTCGAGGCGCCGGTGATCTCGATCTTGCCTGAGCCCGGCATCGCCACCGGGACTAGCGTTGGCGGTGGGCTGCGGCCGTAATTGCGGCGCGTAGACTGGCAAAACCAAACGCATCTGGCGAAACGTCTGGGGCGCAGCTTGCGCTCGCTGCGGCGTATGCGTTGACTATTTCTTTGCCATGTCCGCTGTGAACGCGGCGGGTCTATAGAGCTCGTACGGCACTGCAACAAAATATTTGTTGCAGTGCGGTATGGGTTGTTGCACATTCGAGCTCTTATCCGTTTTCGCCATGCAGCCGAAGAAGGTGACCGACGTGCTTGTCCTAGAGCTGCATTCCCAAATTGTCCGGTCCTGGGCTGATTCCATGTTGGCAGCCGCTGAATTGACAGCGGCAGTCATGAGCCCGGTGCTACCGGTTGCCAAGCCGGTGTCTGTGGGGGCGCGGAGTGGAGGGGACGAGGGTGGAGGCGACGAGCGAAGCGGTCTTTCGGTTGACAGAGCCGCAACCGCTGTGCCGATCTCGAAGCCGGCGGGTGGGTTGCGGACGGCAACCGGCAGATCCTGGTATCGGGCGCCGTACCGCTCGCCATTCGATCCGCTGTTCTGGCTGGAGCCTACGGCTGCTGTGGCTGTCGAGCGGCCGATTGTCGGCGACGTGGTGCCTGGATTTTACCAGCCATGGGCTGCGGGTGCGGCATGGACGTGGAATCCAATGGCGGTGGTGCCGTGGATGCAGCCCGATTGGCTGGCGGGGCGCGGTGATGCTTACGGGATCGGTGGACTCAATCGGGATTGCATGACTTCAGCAGCCGAACTGGCGACGAATGCTCTGTTTTCGGCGTATCGCAGCTCAGGTGGACACGCGGTAGGTCAGATTGCGCCGGCGGCAGCGTCTCGGCCTGGTCCGGGTGTCCGCGGTGCTGCTTTGCAGGGCGGCGTTCCGGTGCCGCTGCAAGGCTGGGGTGATCTCGCCTCCATCCAGCATGGCATGGCGCTCGACTGGATGCGGCTCTGGCGCGGATTGCGTTAGAGATTGGCCGCTGACGCCCGTCTGAAAAAGCAATATCGCGGCACCTTGCGATGCCGCGATATCGTTAACTCACCTTTCCGATCGCCGGTATCAGTTCGACGATATCAGTTCGCCTTGGCCGGTGGCGGTGCTGCCTTCGGCTTGGCGGCTTTGGCAGGTGTAGCCTTGGCAGGCGCGGCCTTGGTGGCTGCGGCCTTCTTGGCCGGAGCCTTGGTCTTGGTTGCGGCGGCGCCGGTTGCTGCCTTCTTCTTGGGGGCAAGGCGGCAGTAGGCCTTCACGGCCTTACCATCCTTGCGCTTAGTCGCGGCAACGTAGCTGCAAGCTGTGTTGGACTTGCAAGCGGTTTCGGCCAGGCCTTGGCATGCCGATTTGGCCGCGGCCTTCTTCTTCGCTGCCGGCTTGGCGGCCTTGGCAGGAGCGGCCTTGGTGGTCGCTGCCTTCTTGGCGGCCGGTGCTTTCTTCGTTGCCGCTGGGGCGGGGGCAGCCGGTGGCTGGGCCTGTTGGGCCTGTGCAACAAGCGTCATGGCTGCAAGTGCCGCTGCGGCGGTTGCGCCCGCGGCCAGTTTCTTCAGGTAGGTCACGGTAGGTATCTCCCGTAGGTTTACTCCGTCGAGACAAATACTACGGGCTTGTGGTCAAAAGAACGGCGTCAGAATGAATGTTTGTTAATAAGTGCACACCCACCCAATTATTGCATAGCAACGCATCTTGACGGAAATCCGGCAGGTGCGTCGGGGCGGGACCTTGCCGGCGACGCGCGGTTGCCTATAGTCGCGCCGGATTTCTGTTCCCGCCTCGCGCAAGGATCGTCTCATGGCATCGTCCGATGAAAAGACCAAAATCAAAAAGGTCGTGCTCGCGTATTCGGGGGGGTTGGACACCTCGATCATCCTGAAGTGGCTGCAGGAGACCTATCGCTGCGAGGTGGTGACGTTCACCGCCGATCTTGGCCAGGGCGAGGAGCTGGGGCCGGCCCGCAAGAAGGCCGAGATGATGGGCATCAAGCCCGATAACATCTTCATCGACGACCTGCGCGAGGAGTTCGTCTCGCAGTACGTGTTCCCGATGTTCAGGGCGAATGCCGTGTACGAGGGCGTCTATCTGCTCGGCACGTCGATTGCGCGGCCGCTGATCGCAAAGCGGCAGATCGAGATCGCGCGGCAGACCGGGGCCGACGCCGTGTGTCATGGCGCCACTGGCAAGGGCAACGATCAGGTGCGGTTCGAGCTCAGCTATTACGCGCTGGAGCCGTCGATCAAGATCGTCGCGCCATGGCGGGAATGGAGCTTCAAGGGGCGCGAGGACCTGCTCGACTTCGCCCGCTCGCACCAGATCCCGATTGCCAAGGACAAGGAGGGCGAGGCGCCGTTCTCGGTGGATGCCAACCTGCTGCACTCGTCGTCGGAGGGCAAGGTGCTGGAGGATCCGGCGGTGAAGCCGCCGGAGATGGTGTATCAGCGAACGATCTCGCCGATGGATGCGCCGGATACCGTCACCCGCGTGAAGATCGGGTTCGAGAAGGGCGATGCGGTGTCGGTCGACGGCAAGCGGATGGCGGCGCACGAGGTGCTGGCCAAGCTGAACGAGCTGGGCAAGGCGAACGGCATCGGGCGGCTCGATCTGGTCGAGAACCGGTTTGTCGGTATGAAGTCGCGGGGCGTGTACGAGACGCCGGGGGGCACGATCCTGCTGGCGGCGCACAGGGCGATCGAGTCGATCACGCTGGATCGCGGCGCGGGGCATCTGAAAGACGAGCTGATGCCGCGCTATGCGGAGCTGATCTACTTCGGGTTCTGGTTCTCGCCGGAGCGCGAGATGCTGCAGGCGCTGATCGATAAGAGCCAAGAGCACGTCGAGGGCGAGGTGACGGTGGAACTCTACAAGGGCAACGTGATCGTGACGGGGCGGGAGAGCGAGAAGTCGCTTTATTCCTCGACGCTGGTGACGTTCGAGGACGACCGCGGTGCGTACGACCAGAAGGATGCGGCAGGGTTCATACGGCTCAATGCATTGCGGCTGCGGACGCTGGGGGCGCGGGATAGGAAGTAGGGTGGAGGTGTCGATCAGGGCCATGCACACGCGGGTAGCGGGGGAGGCGTGCCATGTGTCCGTTGACGGGTCAAAGCCGCCGTAGGTTTGATGGCGGTTGGCGTGATTGACCCACTCCGGTCCTCGATGCGCGAAGCGTCCGGAGGCATGAGCGTGTCGTGTGGACTCTCAACTGCGGACGGGCGCGCACGCGCCCCCGCCGGAAAATGGAAGTGTCCCGAATTTTTTTCCGAATATTTTAATTTTAGCTCGCGGCATGACTACAGCGGGTACGGCTATATCTCAGACGATGCTCTAGAATCAAAACTGTAGTGCAGTCTTATCCGATCGACCGATCGCTGAAGGGATCGCGCTCGATCGGAAACTGCTCCAGCAGCCTCCAACTGGTGCCAGTCCTCGCCGGGGCCGCCCTGGAGCCCCGGGGCTCATTGTGCCTGCATTCTGGCGTACCGGCCTGCTGCCAGATCATGCTCGTCGCGCTCGTGAATTACGTTGGCGCGGCCGACCAGAAGCTCGTCTACCGGACCGATTCTGGCTGTATCCTTTCCCGTGTAGGGCATTGCATGCAGCACATAGCGCATGGCGTTGAGCCGAGCACGCTTCTTGTCGTTGGACTTCACAACGGTCCAAGGCGAATCTGCCGTATCGGTGTGGAAGAACATCGCCTCTTTAGCCCTGGTGTAGTCGTCCCATTTGTCGAGCGATGCGAGATCGACTGGCGACAGCTTCCACTGCTTGAGCGGATGAACCTTCCGCTCCTTGAACCGGCGGTGCTGCTCCTCGCGGCTCACCGAGAACCAGAACTTGATCAGGTGGATTCCGCTGCGCACCAGATTGCGCTCGAACTCCGGCACCTGGCGCAGAAACTCTTCGTAATCCGCATTGGTGCAATAGCCCATCACGTGTTCGACGCCGGCCCGATTGTACCAGCTGCGATCGAATAGAACGATCTCGCCAGCCGTCGGCAGATGCTCCACATAGCGCTGGAAATACCATTGTCCGCGCTCGACCTCACTCGGCTTCTCCAAAGCTACAACGCGCGCACCGCGCGGGTTGAGGTGCTCCATCATCCGCTTGATCGTGCCGCCTTTGCCGGCGGCATCCCGCCCCTCGAACAGGATGACGAATCGCTGCCGCGTTGCCTTCACCCAGGTTTGCAGTTTTAGCAGCTCGGTTTGCAGAACAAACTTCTGGGCCTCGTAGTCGCGGCGCAACATCTTGTACTTGTAGGGGTAGCCACGCCGCCAATCGTCCGCCAGCTCGTCGCTGGTCGTGAGCTGCCCACGCTCGCGCCGAGGCACCCTGTCATCCTTGGCCCCATTCCGGTCTTCGAGTACAGCGCGCAGGAGCGCGGCGTCGTCCGGGGACAGGCCGTCTAGAATTGTCTGGATCGGATCGCCGCCGTCAGGGAGTGCCGCCGGCTGTTGGAGTATGGCATCCAAGGCGGCGATCTCGGCCTCCTGCTTGCCTTGCGTGGACTCATCGATCGAGAATGCTTGCACGCCCTCCGGCGTCAGCTTTGGTGCGATGTCGCCCTCGCTCATCGGCGCGTGGGAATTCTTGCTGGGCGTGGCCAGCGCTTGCCGCGCAGCTTGTTTGGCGGGTGCTTTGGAATTCGGAGTCTTCATTGGTCTGCTCATGCTCGGCGCTGCTGCTTGCGGATCGACACAATCAGCCGCTCTCGCAGCCGCGGCAGGCCGCGACTGACGATCAGTGGCTCGATGCCGAGTGACCCTCAGAACCTCGATGCGCACATTGACTTCGATCAAAGACGGCGCTCGGTCATTCCCCGCTGTAGTGGCGCCCTGGATCTTGAGTCTGCGATAGCGCATCTCCTTGCTCCGCGATGTCGGGTCTTGCAAGGGCTCGAGCCGACCTGCGATCTACAAGCGGGACTGCGGTCGTGATGGCGCTCCGACGATCTACAAGCGGGACTGCGGTCGTGATGGCGCTCCAATTCACGTGGAACGTTGCTGCGGACGGTGCCGTCGGGGCAGGCGCCGTTGGCCTTGAACCAGGACTCGCTCGCGATCGGGCTCGGCCAGAAGTGGGACAGGAAACGGAACTGCTCGCGGTCGCGCGCGAAGGTGAGGATGCGGTTGTCGGGCGGAATGGTCAAAGGCATGAACGTGTTGGTTCGGTGGCCGGGCAGCAGCATATCGGGGCGAGTCTACAACGAGCGCCTTGCGGTCGTACGTCCTCTCAGGCAAACCTACGTTGTAGTTGGAGCCGGCGTAAGACCGGCGCAGCGGGGAAGCGTCTGTGGTGTCGCGACCGGGCAATAGCTCGCGGTCGCTTCGCCTCGCGGGAGCGTCGGATAACGACATGGCGGACGACCGGCAGAGTGCAACGGCTGACAAGGGCTCGGGCTCTCGGCCTGCGATCGAAATCCCCGAGGATGGCGGGGATGCGCGCACGCGCCAGCCGAAAGGCGCGCTGGGTGTGCTGGTCAAATGCCTGACGGTCGGCCTTGCACTTTATATCCTGCTCTACATCTCGACTGTTTTTCGCTTCGTCGACATCACGCTTTATGGCTCGCATCGCGCGCTGACCTACGCGGTGATCCTGTTCCTGCTGTTCATCTTCTATCCGATATCCAGGTCGGGTCCGTGGAACCGGGTGCCCTGGTACGACCTGCTGCTGGGGGCGATCGGGGCCGGCTGCGCGCTTTATGCGTTCGTGTCATGGAACACCTGGCTGGAGGGTGTGGGCATACCGGCGCGGCACGAGGAGGTGCTGGGGCTGGTGCTGGTGGCGATCACGCTGGAAGGCTCGCGGCGCGTGCTGGGGCTGGCCTTCACCATCGTGGCGCTGGTGTTCATCGCCTATCCGATGTTCGGGCACATGCTGCCGGGCGTGCTGGCGACGAAGCCGATGACGGTGTCGACGCTGGTGCAGAACATGTATTTTGCGGGCACGACGCACGGCATGTTTGGCACGCCGATGGAGATCTTCACCACGACTGTGGCGGTGTTTCTGCTGTTCGGGACATTCCTGTCGGCGACCGGTGCGGCGCGCATTTTCCTCGACGCTGCGATGGGGGTTGCGGGTGCGTACCGGGCTGGCATGGCGAAGGTCGCAGTGATTGCGAGCGCCTTGTTCGGCATGATCTCGGGGGTGGGCGTCGCCAATGTTCTGGTGACAGGCAGCTTCACGATTCCGGCGATGAAGCGCATGGGCTACCGGCCGTCACTGGCCGGAGCCGTGGAGGCCTCAGCATCGACCGGGGGGATCCTGATGCCGCCGGTGATGGGTGCGGCGGCGTTCCTGATGTCGGATGTGCTCGGCATTCCCTACTGGGATATTGCCGTGGCGGCGTTTCTGCCCGGTGTGCTCTACTTTCTTGCCATCTTTGTCATCGTCGACTTCGAGGGCGCCAAGCATGGCTTCAAGGGCGTGCCGCGCGAGGAAATACCGCCGCTGTTGCGGACGCTGGCGCGGGGCTGGTTCCTGATCGCCTCGATCGTGGTGCTGCTGGTGGCGCTGGGCTGGTTCGGCATTCCCGTCGACCAGTCGGCGCTGATCGCGCTCGTCGTGTTGATCATGCTGGCTGCGGCGCGGCCGGGCGGGTTGCGGCTCCGTGGTTTCGTCACGGCGCTGGACGACGGCGGGCGGCTGTTGGCCGAAATCGGTGTCACGGGCGCCGTGGTCGGCATCATCACCGGAGGGTTTGCGGTTACGGGGCTGGGCTCCGTGCTGCCCAACGCGCTGCAGGCTCTGGCTGGAGATTCGCTGCTGCTGCTGCTGATCGTTGCCGCCATTGCCGCGACGGTGTTGGGCATGGGGGCGCCACCTCTTCTCGTTTATGTGCTGCTGGCGGGAACGGTGGCGCCGGCGCTCGTAAAGGTTGGTGTCAATCCTCTCGCAGCGCATCTGTTCATCTTCTATTTCGGGCTGATGTCGATGCTGACACCGCCTGTCGCGCTGTGCTCGATGATCGCGGCGCGCGTGGCCGGCGCTGGGTTCTGGTCAACGGCGCTGGAGGCCTGCCGGCTGGCGATGGTGGCATACATCGTGCCGTTCTTCTTCGTGTACAATCCGGTGCTGCTGATGCAGGGCACACCGGCGGAGCTGGTGCGTGCGATCGCCACCTCGGTGCTTGGTGTGGTGGCGCTATCCGGCGCGTTGACCTGCTATTTCTTCAACCGCCGGCTGGCGTGGTGGGAAGCAATTCCGGTCGGTGTCGGCGGTATGCTGCTGTTCTATCCGGAGAATTTCACAGATGTCGTCGGTTTTGTGATGCTGGTGCCGACACTGGTGTGGACCGCACTGGTGGCGATGCGTGGCGATAAACGAACGGCACCCACGTGAGCCGGCGGCGGCTCCAATGACCGGCCATTTGCGGGGGGTCATAACGGCAGAGCAGCAAGGGCAAGATAGCCATCATCAAGGGAGAGAAACGACATGAGACACCATTTCGGATTGTTGGGAGCGGTGGCGGCGGCGGCGACGCTGTTGTCTAGTGGCGCCAGCGCAGAGACCGCCAGTGTCGTGACGTTTGCGGTGCCGCCCGCTGGGACAAGCGGGTACATTCTGGTCACCGGCTATTCGAAGGTCATCACCGATAAAACGCCGGTCAAGAAGGTGCAGATGCAGACGTTCGGCGGCGCCGCTGGCTGGCCGGCGCGTATGCAGACGAAGGAAGTGGACTTCGGCTCGCACTGCGGCTTCAAGCTGATCGATGAAGCCTACAACGGGCATGGTCCGTTCGAGAAACTTGGGCGACAGAAGAATGTGCGCGGTGTGCTTACCGGACATGGGTTGCCGTTCGGCGTGCACGTGGTGGATCCCAACATCAAGTCGTTCGAGGATCTGAAAGGCAAGACGCTGTTCGTGCTGATGACGCATGCCGATCAGCGGGTCGCCATGCAGACGGCCGCCAAGTCTGTCCGCATGGAGCTTGGCAAGGATATCAAGGTGATCCCTGTACGGTCTCCTGCCGAGGCGATCCAGGGGCTGAAGACGGGCCGCGGCGACGGCGTGTTCTACGGTTTGATCGTGCCGTTCGCAGAGATCCAGCGGACCAAGCACATGCACACGCTGCCGATGCCGCAGAAAATGCTGGATGCGGTTTTAAAGGCGGAACCGGCATGGGGCACCATCGTCGTGGCGCCGGGGCGGCCGCCACTGCGTCCGAAGGAGCCGGTGCCGACGCTGGAAATCCAGTGTGGCCTGGCGGCGGGGGCGCATGTCAGCAGCGACACGGTGTACGAGGTGACGAAGGCGATCTACGACAACCTGTCGGCGTGGAACGGTGTGCATCCGCTGGCAAAGCAGTGGACGCTGGCGAGAGCGCTCAAGGTAAACGTGGCGCCCTATCATGATGGCGCGATCCGCTACTACAAGGAAAAGGGCATCTGGTCGGCAGAGATGGACAAGATCCAGGCGGCGTTGTTGGCGAAGTAAGGCAACGGCGTATTGCCACGGCGGGCGGGTCACCTGGATCGAAAACGGGTGGTTTCGCCCGCCGATTTTGCTAGATTTGTCGTGTAGCATTCAATTTCAGCCGGCGTGCTAGTGTAGCGCAACTGACGTTTGGTACCCGGTTGCGGCTGGGCTCGAAACCAAACGTCAGGTGCAAAAGCTTCAGCGCTTGGCAGAACCGGAATCCGGGAGGTCGGAACATGGATGGAGCGGCGGGGCAGCACAGCACTGGTCCCAGGATCAGGCAAGGCATGATGACCGGCAAGTTCCTGCGCAATGCCTGGTATGTCGCCGCATGGGGCGAAGAGCTGGCGGCTGGAAAGGTGCTGGCTCGTAAACTCCTCGGTGAGCCGGTCGTCATGTACCGCAAGTCGGACGGTAGCGTGGCGGCGCTGGAAGACCGGTGTCCGCATCGGTTCGCGCCGCTGTCGATGGGCAAGGTGCTGCAGCCGGGGGACCGACTGCAGTGTCCCTATCATGGTCTCGAATTCGACGGCACGGGCGCCTGCGTGCACAATCCGCACGGGGCCAAGAACATACCCTCGCGGGCCAAGGTGATCGGCTATCCGACGGTGGAGCGGCACCACGCCATTTGGATCTGGATGGGTGATGTCGAAAAGGCCGATCCAGCGCGCATTCCGAATTTCGGCGTGATGGACAATGTGCCCAAGCTGCACCTGATGCCGCTCGACCTGATCAGGGTGAAGGCCAATTACGAGCTCGTCGTCGACAACCTGCTGGATGTTTCGCACACGTCCTATCTGCACGACGGTATTCTGGGCAACCAGGAGACGGTGGAGTCGGAAACGCCGGTGGAGCAGGACGGCGACGATGTGATCGTGTCGCGTTATTCACCCAATGCGACGCCGCCGGGCATGTTCAAGCCGTTCTGGCCGGACTGTCCCGACAAGATCGACAAGTTCTCCGAAACGCGCTGGATGGCGCCATGCTATCTGTCGTTGTTGACGGGCATCTGCGAACCCGGCGCGGCCAGGGAAACGGGAACCGGCTATCATGGCATCCACATGCTGACGCCGGAGGACGAGCAGACAACGCACTATTTCTTCACGGCTGTGCGCTGGGGCGTGAAGACTGACGAAGCGGCGGACCGGGAGCAGCGGGAGCGGGTTGCCAAGCTGCGTCGCTTCGCTTTCGAAGAACAGGATGGGCCGGTGATCGAGGAGCAGCAGCGGGTGCTCAATGCGGCGACGCGGTCGCTCGATCCGACGGTTCTGTCGGTTGATGTCGGGCCGGTGCGCTACAAGCGCGTGCTGGAGAGAATGCTGGCGGCGGAGCGCGGTTGATCGCGGGCCGCCGGGCCTCGATGGCGGCGGTGGTGGTTTGAGTTTGGTCGGGAGATCGTGTGATGGACGGCGCAATTCCCGAAGTGCGTGGGCCAAGAGTGGCGCAGCAGATGGCGGATGGCAAGTTCGTGCGCAATGCCTGGTACGTGGCGGCATGGGCGCACGAGTTGGCGGCCGGGCAAGTGCTGGGCCGCACCATTCTCGGCGAGCCGGTCGTCGTCTACCGGACGGCGGAGGGCAAGCCGGCAGCGCTGGAGGACCGGTGCCCGCACAGGTTTGCTCCGATTTCCATGGGTAAGGTCGTCGGCGGCGACAAGATCAAGTGCCCCTACCATGGACTGGAGCTCGATACGGCCGGCATGTGTGTGCACAACCCGCATGGGGCCAAGAACATCCCATCGAGGGCCACGGTCAGGTCATATCCGATCGTGGAGAGGCATCACGCGCTGTGGATCTGGACCGGCGATCCGGCCAAGGCCGATGCGGCGCGGATCCCGAATTTCTCGGTGCTCGACAATGTGCCGGAGTTCTGCAGCACCAAGCTGGACAAGATCCATGTGACGGCCGACTACAAGCTGATCGTCGACAACCTGCTCGACCTATCGCATACGTGCTACCTGCATGCGGGAACGCTGGGCAACGCCGACACCATCAATTCGTCATGCGATGTGAACATGGAGGGTGAGGACATCATCGTCTCGCGCGTAGCTGGAAACGCCGCCGCGCCCGGCATGATGGCGCTGATGTGGCCGGGGCATCCGGAGAAGGTCGATGTGTTTACACGGATGCGCTGGATGGCGCCGTGCTACATGAACCTGTTCACCGGCATCTGCGAGATGGGTAAGCCGTGGGAAAGCGGGACCGGTATTCACGCACTGCATCTCCTGACACCGGAGACGGAACGTTCAACGCACTATTTCTTCACGGCGGTCAGGTTCGGGTTGAAGATCAACGATCCGGCGCAGAACCGCGAGATCCAGGACAAGATCGGCAAGCTGCGCCGGCATGCCTTTACGGTCGAGGATGCGCCGGTGATCGAGGCGCAGCAGCGGATCATCGACGAGTCGCCAAAAGCGCTCGATCCGGTGATCCTTTCCGTCGATGCCGGGGCTGTGCGGTTTCGGCGCGCGATGGCAAAGCTGGAAGAAGCGGAAGCAGGGTGAGGCACTGATTGCGTTGGCAAGAGGTGGCTCAATTCAAGGCTTGCAGTGCAGATAAGGAGACAATGCAATGGACGGCAGTTCGCATGGACAGATGCGTTCTAAAGTGGAGCAGGAGCTGATCAGCGGGCCGTTCGTGAAAAACGCCTGGTATATGGCGGCGTGGGGCGAGGAGCTGCCGGCAGGCAAGATCATCGGCCGCACCTTCCTGAACGAGCCGGTGGCGCTCTACCGCAAAGAGGACGGAACGGTGGCGGCTATCGAGGACCGCTGTCCGCACCGCTTTGCACCCGTGTCGCTGGGCAAGGTGCTGCAGCCGGGCGACCGCCTGCAGTGTGCCTATCACGGGTTGGAGCTGGGACCGGATGGGATGTGCGTGCACAACCCGCACGGAGCGAAGAACATTCCGTCGCGGGCAAGAGTGGCGAGCTATCCTACGGTGGAGAAGCACAAGGCCGTCTGGATCTGGATGGGCGAGCGCGAGAAGGCCGATCCGGCTCTGGTGCCCGACTTCTCGGTGCTCGACAACCCGCCGGAGGTCGCCACGACCAAGCTCGACAGCATGATGATCGAGGCCAGCTATCTGCTGATGGTCGACAATCTGCTGGACCTGTCGCACACGTCGTATCTGCACGAGGGCATTCTCGGCAATGCTGACACGGTCGAGTCGGACATTGCGGTCGA
Organism: uncultured Alphaproteobacteria bacterium; assembly: GCA_963825625.1. GTDB lineage: Bacteria > Pseudomonadota > Alphaproteobacteria > Rhizobiales > Hyphomicrobiaceae > CAMDPA01. Next base: position 59,790 of record CAWGUF010000027.1, read on the forward strand.
GCAGGACGGCGACGACGTCGTGGTGAGCCGGTATGCCACGAACTGCGAGCCGCCGGGCATGTTTGCACAGTTCTGGCCGGGGCATCCGGTGCGGGTCGACAAGTTCACAAGGATGCGCTGGATGGCGCCTTCGACGCTGAGGCTGATCTCGGGCATCTGCGAGATGGGGGCCGAGCATATGACTGGCACGGGCTATCATGCGCTGCACATGCTGACGCCGGAGAGCGAGCGGACGACGCATTATTTCTTCACCGCTGTCAGGTTCGGGTTGAAGACAAAGGACGAGAAGTTCGACCGGGAGCTACAAGTGAAAATCGCCAAGATGCGGCGGTTCGCCTTCGAGGAGCAGGACGCCCCGGTGATCGCGGCCCAGCAGCGGTTGATCGAGAGCGCAAACAGGCAGCTCGATCCTGTCGTGCTGGCGATTGACGTGGGGCCGGTTCGTTACAAGCGCGTGATCGACAAGATGGTGCAGGCCGAGCGCGCCTGATCTCATGCTTCTGGGGCTAGGCCCCGGTTGTGCGGTCCGATCCGAATTTCGGGCAAGAGTTGGGGTCGGACACTGGCGGTCCGGCCCCTTTGCTATTTTGCGCCGCAGCGAGGCTTGCTGAGAATGTGTGCTCAATTGGGTATAGTATTGAGCAAAGCTATGTTTGCTTTTCTGTAAATCTGGGATATGTTTGCGTCACTCAGGTCTCGTTAGGATTTTCCCACCGCTTGGCAATGGCCTTGCTGTGGGTCGAGCAGGAGGACGTAATGTCTGTCATCGCCCAGCAGCGGACCACGCAAGGCAGCGCACGTGAGCCGGATCGCGCTGCCAAGTTGCGTATGATGAATAAGCTTGCCGGCCAAGCCGTGGGGCTTGACTTGGCTTTCCCGCTGGCAACCGGGAAGACGGGCCGGCGGATCTACCTGGACAGCACGGCGAGCACATTGCGGCTGCAAGTGGTGGAGGATGTGCTCAACCGGTATCAACCGTTCTATTCCAACACGCATAGCCTGGTGCACTTCGGGGCACAGGTGTCGACCACCGAATACGGGTGGGCGCACGACATGGTGCTGCGTTTTACGAGTGCGGATCCGGCGACCTACACCGCATTTTTCGTCGGCAGCGGCACGACCGGCGGCATCAATCGCGTGGCGCGCACGCTGAAGCAGAAGCGGCCGGATCGCGATGTCGTCATCACCACAATCATGGAGCACCATTCCAACGATCTTCCGCATCGGAAGCACTTTGGAAAGGTCGTGCACATTCCAGCTTCGATGGGAACCCGGTCGGCGGTGGACCTCGGGGGTCTGAAGAAGGCGCTGGAGGAGAATTCGGGGCGCGTCAACTATGTGGCAGTCACCGGCGTCTCGAATGTGACCGGGATTATCAATCCGATCTACGAGATCGCCGCGCTGGCGCACCAGCATGGGGCGCTTATCGTGGTGGACGGTGCGCAGATGGTGGCGCATCTGCCGGTGCAGATGAGCGGGCATGCAGATCCGTCCCGGAACCTGGATGTGCTGGTGTTCTCCGGTCATAAGATCTATGCGCCGGGTTCTCCTGGTGCGGTCGTGGCGCGGTCCGAGCTGTTTCAGGACCTGGAGCCCGACGAGGTCGGCGGCGGCATGGTCGACGATGTCTGGATAGACCGCTACACGCCGACGGCGCGGCTGCCGGATCGCGAGGAGGCGGGTACGCCCAACATTCCCGGCGCCATTGGGCTCGCAGCGGCACTCTATGCGCTGGACAGGGTCGGCATGGACCTTGTTTTCGAGGAAGAGTGCGAACTCGTATCGTATGCGCTGGAACGGCTGCGCGCGATCGAGGGGGTCGTGATTTATGGCGAGGCAGATCTCAAGCTGTGCGAGCGGGCGGGGGCGATCTCTTTCAATATCCGCGGCATTCACCACGCTTTGACGGCTGCCGTGCTGAACGACTATTTCGGCATTGCGGTTCGCAATGAATGCTTCTGCGCCCATCCGTATGTGCGGGAAATGATCACCGAGATGCTGGCTGAGGAGGACGAGGATCTTTCGGTGGAGCAGTTGGAGGCATTGGCGGAACTGCAGCGCGGGATGGTGCGTGCGAGCTTCGGCCTATACACGACACACGCCGACATCGATGCGCTGGTCGCTGCTGTCGGGGATATCTCGGCGCGACGCGATTTCTACGCGGCGCAGTACGACGAGGACGAAAGCGGCGCGTTCAAGCACAAGGTCTTCAAGTTCGATCCAGCGCAGCATTTCTCAATCGCCGGCGCGGTCGACGCGTGGTTCAAGGGCTGAGAGACGGTGCGGAGGGGGCCAGGCCTTGCGGGTCAGGTCCCCCTGTCGTCCGGTGCTATTGCAGCCGATGGGTCATGTCCGGCGTCGGCTTGCAGTCGTATGCAATGGTGGTGAGGCAGGTCATGGAAAACTGGCCCACTGTCGCGATCAGGCTCACCAACTCCTTTTCATTGAACAGTTTTGAAGCTGCCTCGTAGGTGGCGCTGCTGAGCTTTTTCGTGGACAGCAACTCTACGGCAAGGTCGTAGGCCTGCTTCTCGCGGGGATCATCGAGCTTCGGCGTGCCGCCAGAGTTGATCGTATCGAGAATGTCCTGGGAAATACCAATGCTGGTTGCAGCGCGAGCCTGAGCAGCCCAGGGATATTCAGCCCCCCAGAAGCGCGCTATGGTCGAGAATCGCCATCTGCCGCTCGCGTTTCGACAGGCCGCCCTGCCCGAGACAGCTCGAGATGTCCTGGGCGAGACGCATCAGCCGCGGAAAGCGGATATAGGCCCAATAGGGACCGCCGAGCGGTCCACCCTCGGCTTTGACGTCGTCATAGAGCTTGCCCTGCTCGGGGTTCATCTCGTCGCGCTTCAGAATTGCTATGCGTGTCATGGTTTCCTCCGGCTCTGGCGTCTGCGATTGCTGGAGTGTAGCGCGAAAATTCCGGATGCGCGCGTTGCTTGCCGTGGTCTATGCTCATCGCGGTTTTGACCCTCAGTCACTTTGGAAGGATGTGTGCCGATGTTCCAGTACTGGTCCGACGACACGCGCGAGTCGGTCGTGTTCTCGTTCCACCTCGTTTGGCTGTTCTACGAGGCGGTGCAGGGCGGGGCCGATACAAATGAGCTGTTCCATACCGCGCGCAAGATCAGGGCCGGCAATTCGGAGGACTGGCATGCGGCGTTCGTCGAGCTTGGCGAGCGGATCGAAAAGATCGCCAAGGAGGCGGATGCGGCGGGTCATGATGTAACTGCCGGACAGGCTTACTGGCGCGCGTTCACTTATTTCCGCTCTGCTGAGCGGGTGCTGAAAGGCAAGGATCCGCGCAAGCTGCCGCTGTACGAGCGCACCGTCGACTGCTTCTACAAGGGTATCGACCGCCAGCCGCATCCTTATGAGCGGATCGTGATCCCGTTCGACGGCCACAAGCTGGAAGGCATGTTCCTGCCGCCGCGCACGGCCAGGCGCGGGACGCCGCCGCCGGTGATCATCTTTCCGACCGGGGCGGATGCACTGCCGGAGGAGCAGCTGTTCCGTGGCGCGCAAGAGATGACGGCGCGCGGCGCAGCTGTGCTGGTGTTCAACGGGCCGGGGCAGGGCAAGACCATCCGTGTGCTGGGGGTGCCGACGATTCCGGACTACGAGCGCGTGTTCACGGCGGCGGTCGATTATCTGATGACGCGCAAGGATGTGGATCACGACCGCATCGGCCTGATCGGGGGTTCGATGGCCGGCTACTACGCGCCGAGGGCGGTGGCGTTCGAGCACCGCATCAAGGCGTGTGTGGTGTGGGGCGCACTGTATGACGTGCTGCGCGATCTCTACGATCCGTATCCGCCGCTTCATGAGCAGCTGCAATGGATCACTGGGACCAAATCCGACGCGGAAGCGCGGGCGTATCTCGCCGACTTCAATCTGAAGGGCAAGCTGGCGGGCGTGAAATGCCCGATGCTGGTGACGCATGGCGCCCGCGACCACATGGTGCCGGCGTCCTCGGCCGAGCAGCTGTTCGACGGAGCTGCCGGTGGCCGATAAGACGCTCAGGATTTTCGACGATGAGATCGGCGGCTCAGGCCATTGCAGCGTCGACAACTGGACGCAGGTGGTCGCGTATCAGATCGACTGGGTACTGGATAAGCTGGGGTAGGGAAGGGCTGGCCTGGAAGTCGCGGTGAGCGACGTGACACCGCGCGGCTCAATGCTCCACCGACTTGGAGAACAGGTGGATCGTGACGACTCCCGCCACGATAAGGCCCATACCGATTATCGCCGGCCAGTCGGGTATCTGGCGATAGGCAATAGAGCTTACGATGGCGACCAGCACGATGCCCAGTCCGGCCCAAACGGCATATGTGATGCCGACCGGGATCGTGCGCAGCACCAGGGTCAAAAGGAACAATGATGTGCCGTAGCCGACCAGCACGACGATGGTCGGCACAACGCGCGTGAACTCGTTGGTTGCCTTGAGCGTGCTGGTGGCGATGACCTCGGCAATGATGGCGAGGCCAAGGTAGATGTATGCCATGGGGTCCTGATTCCTCGATCGATGCGCAAAATTCGGGACAGCTCGATTTACGATCGAGGCCCTGCTTCAGTTCTCTAGGACAGCCGTAAATCGAGCTGTCCCGAATTTTTGCTCAGCTTTCCTTGTGGAAAGGATTGCGCAGGGTGCCGATGCCGGTGATCTCGATTTCTACGATGTCGCCGGATTGCAGGTTGGGCGAAGAGCCATCGGTGCCCATCCAGATCATGTCGCCGGGATAGAGCGTGCGGTATTTCGTGATGGTGGCGATGTAGCGTTCTACGCCGAACAGCATGGCGTTGGTCTTGAAGCGGATATTCTCGGCGCCGTTGACGCGCACGATGGTCTGCAAATCGTCGAGCTTCACGTCGGTCTCGATCCATGGGCCCATCGGCTTCCAGGTGTCGGTATCCTTGGCGCGCCAAAGCGTGCGGTCCGTCTTCTGCCAGGTGCGCTCGGAGACGTCATTGCCGATGGTGTAGCCGAGCACGCACGACAGCGCGTTCGCCTCGGTGAGGTGCTTCGCCTGCTTGCCGATAATGACGACCAGCTCGCCCTCGTACTGGACGGCGTCCGTGGCGTCGGCGGGAATGATCACGGTCTCGTCCTGGGCGATCAGCGCGGCATTGGTGCGGTAGCCGACATCGGGCTGGGTCGGGATGTTGGGGGCCTGGCCGGTGCGCGCCGACACCTTCATGATGTGGTCGGTGTAGTTGAAGCCGACCGCGTAGAAGGTCTTCGGCTCGAACGGGATCTCGATCTTGACGTCGGGCAAGGCGTGGGTGCGGCCGGTGCGCGTGTGATCGCCGAACGGGGTGCCCTCGACCTCGGCTATGCGGTCGCCCTCCAGGATGCCGAAGGCCGGTGCCTTCATGCCTTTGGCGGTAAACCTGATCCAACGCATGGCTGTTCTCTCCTGGTCGCTTCGTTGCCGAGGCTGCAACCTACGTGAGGGCGGCGCACGCGTCTACGTTGAGGGTATGTTCTTCTATTGTTCTTGACAGATGCAATGTCGGCTGACAATCTGGCGCAGAAGGCAAGGGTTGGTCGGGGGCAGCGTCATGTATGGCCGGATTTCGACAGTCACGTTCGTCGGCATCGAGGCGCGGCCGGTGCAGGTGGAAGTGACGATCACGTCGGGTAAACAGGTGTTCTCGATCGTCGGCTTGCCCGACAAGGCTGTCGCGGAGAGCCGAGAGCGTGTGAGATCGGCGTTGCATTCGATCGGTCTGGGGCTCCCCTGGACGCGGATTACGGTCAATCTGGCACCAGCAGATTTGCCGAAAGAGGGCAGCCACTTCGATCTGCCGATCGCGCTTGCGCTGATGGTTGCCATGGAAGCCGTCTCGCCGGATTCGATCGAGGGGTTCGTGGCCGTCGGCGAGCTATCGCTCGACGGCGCGATACGGGCGACGCCCGGCGCACTGCCTGCTGCAATCGGTGCGAATGCGATGGGGAAGGGGCTGATCTGTGCTGCCGCCAGCGGGGCGGAGGCTGCCTGGGCCGGCGAGGGCGTCGATGTTCTGGCCGCGCCGCACCTGCTCTCGTTGATCAATCACTTCAGGGGACTGCAAACACTGCGGCGACCGGAACCCGCTCTGGCGCGTCATACCGGGCCGCAGCCGGATCTGCGCGATATCAAGGGGCAGGAAACGGCAAAGCGTGTGCTGGAGGTCGCGGCGGCGGGCGGGCATAACCTGTTCATATTGTCGACAATAGACCTAGACCCACATCAACTGGTGACGTCGCTTTGTCATTCGTGAACGAGCTGCTACCGGGTTCGTACTCAACCAATCCGGCCTGAAGCGCGGGAGCCCATCCCGCGCCCTCTCCAACGCCGGTTCAGTTTCTACCTTCCTCCTCCAGCTTCTTCACAACGTCCCCGATCTTCTTCAGCATGTGAGGTTCGTTGCCGAAGACGTCGACCAAGCTTTGCTCCAACTCGATCTCGTCACTGACGGCCGTGACTAACTTGTTGGCGGCCGACAGCACTGCTGTGTGCCGGCCCGTGGTCATGTGACCATATTCGTCATATACCTCCTGTATAACCCGAGCATTTCGGTCACGGTCAAGCACCTGATCCGTGGCGGCCGCTACAGAGCCGCACTTAAGGTTCGGCCTAGTCTCGACGTGTCCGGTCGCCCCGTAAATCCGAGGATCTACCGCATACCTATCGAAGTCCCTCTGCCTGTCCATGCCGTAGACCTCAAAAAAGGCTAACTCAGGCGAGTTTCGATTAGTGCAAGGAAGATAGAACGACTGAATCCCGCTCCTGCTGCTTCTGTCGAGACCGGAACCGTCTCGATTATATCCTGCCGCTTCAAATATAGCCTCAAAAGCATCGAACACCGCCTCGTGTTCTTCAACTGAACGCACAGGTCTCTTATAAGGGATGATGACCCGAAACCGGTTTGGCTCCTGCTCTGATCTGGAAAACGAATTCGTGATCATGAACGCGATCTTTTTGGCAGCCACCGGTTTATTCCAGAAGATCTCGATGAAGTCATCTGGACTGACATCACCCCCATCGAAGTCGAGAATCATACCGTAGATTCCGATGATATTGGCTTTACGTCTGAAGCCATCGGAATCTATCGTGGGATCGAACTCCGTCAGATTAAACAAGATATTGTTCTCCTTGCTGGCAAGAACAACCTTGCTGCAATCACGCAGATTTTTCTTGAACTCCTTCCAATCAAGCTCCCAAACATGAAACTCTTTCTGGTGTTTTGCATAGAAAGAGTTCTGAAGGGTCACGATGAACGTCGGATTCCGGGCGGGGGTGGGTGAGGTTGGTTCGGCTGGACAAGAATCGTTACGTTTTTCCTTATATGTAAAGGAATTTCGTAACGAATCCTGGTTTTGCTTTTGAAAGAGTAATTGCATTTCCTTTTTGTATTGTGACCTCCGATTTCGATCCACCTGAGAAAGCGGCCGCTTTTTGGTATACTCGAAATCGCCTATCTGCTTGACCCTGGTTTCTCCGAAGGTATGAACAAGAAAATCAGCATGCCTTCGATCCGGCACGATGATCCGCACGTCTCCGGTGGCGGATGGGTCTCGCAGTGATGTTCGCATGACGCATTGATGCATGACCTCATAGGCCGTTCCGATCCGGATGTCCTCTGGCTTTACCCCGATAGCCTTGAGCATACCGATGTGTCCGGGGGTCCGGTTCAAAGCCGCCCTGAAAACAATCACGTTGTAATCGGTGTAAGAGTTCAACCCGTGCGAAATCGTAGGCAGCACCGTGCAACCAGGAAGCGTCTTCAGCCGTCCACTGTAGTCCTTGTTGGCCACGAGCAGGAACCGTTCATCATGGAGCGCCAGTTCGATCTGTTCATCCAGCGTCGCGCCATAGGTGGTCGTGCCGTAGGGCTTCTTCTCCAAGGTCTTGGAAAAGTTGACGTCGGGAAGGACGTACTCGATTACGACCCTGTCACGCATAGCCGTCGGATATTCCCGGTAGCGTAACCGATCAACGACTTCTTGGTGAGGCTTGAACACGGCTCCCCACGCCGTGAGATGCTTGTATAGCAAGGAATGCTCAATGTTGGCCCCGAGCAGTGTGGCGCCTACAAATGGCTCATGATTGTACATCGACAGGAAGTCGATCCGGGCTTCTCCCGTCTGGGATCCAGATCCACAAACCCGTTCCCACTGCTCAGCCGACACGAAGACATCCTTGTTTTCAGACAACACATCCTTGAAAACTTCCCGCAGGGGCTCCTCGAGATCGTCGATGTCCTGATCAAGGTGCCGTTTCAGCCGGCCCTCATCGACAGCCCTGACAAGCAAAAGTCCGTTGCCGATTGCCTGGGTGACCTCCAGGTACTCCATCAGAAACCGGTGTCCACGGGGCAGCCGCAAAGAGTGGTATCGATCAACCTGCGGCACCTCGTCGATCCAGATCTGCCAGTCCTCACGTCGATGGAAGTAGGGCAGACGGAAATATGAACTCGTGGGTGATGAGCAGAACAATTCCCTGAGACCCTAGACCCTTGATCGTCGTCATGATCTCGGAAATGGTTCGTCTTGGGTGCTTTTCACTGGTTATCTTGATGCAGTCCACGCCAAGGTCGTGAAGCTGGCTTTCAACTTCATTGAGAAGCTTGATTGTCGGAGCCACATAGAGGTGGCTCCTTTTGCCGGTAGCAATAGGACCACTGCTGCAATCGTCAAATCCGTCGGCAAGCAAGCCGCACAGACCGACGGTTTTGCCGGAACCACAGGGTGCTGAGACGTGACGGATTAATGGAAACGTATCAAGTGCTTGTAGGATCGACATAAAAACCTCCAGGTAAAAAATCGATTGATCGGAATGAATTCGACGAAACTCGTACTGGTTTCCAAATCAACAGGGGAGGTGGGGGTTACTCTACGAAACTTCAACTAACGAAATTTGGAATCCCGTTCGTCATGCGGGGAGGCTTTTGTATTAAAATAGGCGGCTTATGGAGGTACCGGCGAAGATCGGTGTTTGAGGGCTCGATTCCGAAATTGACACCGCCTGCTATGCTGCTTATTTATGCTTATTTATCGAAATGACGGTTGTGTCGTTCTGGTAGGCTTCCAGGTTCTGCTGTCTAACCGGACCAGCCTGGAACGCGGTGGATCTCGCAACTACCGCCGGAAAGTGGTCAAAGGCATCAAGGTTGGCCGCAACGAGCCTTGTCGCGGTGGAGCCGTGACGGTGCATTGACCGCCGGTCTGGAGGCGGTCGGAAGGCGGATCACTGCCGCCGAAGGACATAGGCGGGGTCAACGGTTGGAGTTGTAGGCTTCCATGACGGACCAAGACTTCGACGCACTGGTCCAGGCGGCGTTCGATGAGTTGCCAGAGCCGTATCGGGAAGCCTGTCAGGGCCTAGCCATCCGGACGGAGCCCCTGGTCGCCCCGGAAATCATGTCGGCGCTGGGCCTGTCCAATCCCTACGAGCTGCTCGGTCTCTATCACGGCGTCAACTTGGCCCGGAAGAGCACCTTCGATCTGCCAACCTTGCCGAATGAGGTCATCATCTATCGCCGGGCCATCGAGGCGTACGCTGCAGCACGAGGGTATCGTCTCCCGGACGTCGTACGGCATGTCCTGATCCACGAGATCGGACAACACCTCGGGTTCTCGGACGCGGACATGGAGGAGATCGAGCGGCAAGGATAGCTATGCTGGTTGAGGTCTTTTGGGATCTGTCGTCAAGCGGAGAAAAACAACATCTGCCACGGCATACGATCAGCCCAAAAGATCGGCATTGGTGCGTCGTCGCGATACCTCAATCAGCGGACATCGTGCAAGACACTCCATCGATCCACCGACTGAGCAAGACTTCGAGCACCGGCAGGCAGCGGAGCAATTCGTTGCCGATCTCTAAAGGTACAGCTCGCATGTTTTGGTCCGAACCTTCAACACCGATAAGAACGCCGCTCATTGCGTTCGATCGCGCGGCGATGAAGAGCCCTCGGTTCAGCGGCTCGGTTTGGTGGCGACAGATGCAGTTACCTGCTTACCCACCACTCTCAGCCATCTTCAGAAGCCGATGGGGCATCGGCGGCGTGTGGGTTGCGGCCCAGCCGAGGCGGGGGATCATGGCGGCGAGATCATAGCGCCGATTGAAACGCCATTCGAATTCGGCGAGGGTGCGATCGGCGTGCTTCCTGACCGCGCGATAGGTTCCGGTAATCGCGCTCTTGATATTGCCGAGCACGGTGTTGACCGACTGGAATTGCGGCAGTTTCTCGGCGTGGCCAAGTTGGGCGACGATGAGCCGGTTGTGCGCTTCGATTGATCCCTTGAGCCCGTGAAAGCAGCCGAGCCCGTCGGTGACGACGCGCGCCGAGGGCTTCAACGTCCGGCCAGCCAGCGCCTTGATCGCCTTCTTCGAGAAGCGTGTGACGCGACGCAATTGCACGCGTTTCGGTTTGCCGTCGTCGGTGGTCTCGACCGCGGCCACGAACGGCGTCTTTCCCGGCGCACCGCGTCCCGTCTTGCCGTCTGATCGCCGGCCACCGAGATAGGCGTCATCCATCTCGACGCGGCCGTCGAGCAGTTTCTTCGCGTCGCGTTCAAGCATCACTTGCGTGAGTTTCGATTTCATCGCCCAGGCCGTGGTCTGGCGCACGCCGAGGCGGCGGCCGAGTTCGACCGTCGAGATGCCCTGCTTCGACTGCGTGATGAGGTACATGGCGCGGAACCAAGTCGTGAGCGGCAATTTGGTGTTGGCGAAGATCGTGCCGGCGGTCAACGATGTCTGAGTGCGGCAGGTGTTGCACTGGATCAGCGCACGCCGGTCGAGCACGCAATGGCCCCGCTCGCCGCACGCCGGACACTCGAAGCCGCCAGGCCAGCGCCAGCGGAAAAGCGCCTCGCGGCACGCATCCTCGTCACCATAGAGCCGCAGGAATTCGGCCTCCGAAAGGCCTTTCTGGAATTGCACCTTGTTGCGCGCCATGAGCCATCTCCCTCAGAATGCACAGCAAAATCGCAGACCCGTGTGGCTCAAACTTGGCTGACGATCATGGGTAAGCAGGTGCAGTTATCTCACAGCACCCTTCAGCCAAGGAAAGGACTAGTTTGATGACAGTTATCCGCCGTTCGCCTTCGCTTCGACGTCTGCAATAACTTCTGCCGATAATTCTCCAGCGTGTCGTGATAAACCACTATCGGGAGCGGCTTGAAGGTCTTTAACGCACAGCGGTGAAAACAAAAATCCTTTTCGATTTTCGGAGCGTAAGCCGTCATCGGTTTCTTTTTCCGGAGCCTCAGGGTATTGAACTGAGAAGTCTTTCACTAACGGCAGTTTGGTGTGTGTGCTGCTCATTTCCGCATCCCCCGTCATTATTTCACTCGCTCGATGTCTAATGAGTTCGAGCACCAGGAAAATTATAGCAGCTAACAATTGAAATTGGCGAAATAGAATATGTCCAAATGTCGTATTCGGATTTTTTTTCATACCCTTTCAAAATAGAGAAGCGGAGGCGGTTTGGGAACTCCGCCTCCGTCTACTGCTGCGCTCCTGAAGGGCGGTTCAGTTGAGCAGCAGAACTTTGCTGTTGCTATTCTGCTTATCGCCACCGAGTGCTGGCAACGATATCATAACCTATCACGTCTCTGTTGAGCGTTCCATCTTGAGGCTTATACGTCACTATTCTGATGGAGTGGGATGGAGCCCAGGTGTCGTCACCGCCAACCTGGACCCAACCAATGTCATTCCGTGAACACGAGCTTTCTCTCCGTCCTGGTCAACTGCTCGCCGATGTCTTTGAAGGCTTGGCGCAGAGCATCACCATCGTAGGCCAGGAAATAAGATCCTGCCTCGTTATTAACACACTGCTTTAGCGTATCAGCCGCAGCGGTATCGGCAGCACTCGTCGTGAAGCCAAAGCCAATCGTAAAGACCTTGATGCCGGCGGCCCGCATTCCAGTGCAGAGCGCAAGCGCCTGGGCCTTTGAAGTCTCACTCGAGTACTGCGTGTTGTACTCGCCATCGGTCATGATGATCGCTGCCTTCATGACTGACGTATCGGTATACTCAGCGGCTTGACTTTCAGAAGGCCAAATGCTGTTCCACTTTGGCGACAGCATGTACCAAGCCCAGGCATGTCCGAGGTGGCCGGGCGTCGAGCCGCCGATTGTAGCGTTCCGGAAGAAGTTCTCGATGGTGGCCCTCTGGTTGGTCAGAGGGATGATGGCAGGTAGCTCGCGTCCGGCGGTCATGCACTTGCCGTCTTCAGAGTAGTTGAGCTTGTTAGTCGAGCCCGACGCCGTCTGATTGAAGGGACCGACGAAGCCCCCCGATGTGGGGGCGGTGTCGTCGTTACGGTACGTCGAATTGGGACGCTCGGTGACACACGACACGAGGTAACCGTCGTTCGGATTAGCGTCGCTGGTGCATTCCATCAGCGTTCCTCCAGAACTGGTCATCGACTGCGGGATCGGAATGAAATAACCGGTGGTGACGGGCGTAGTCGATCTCAGGATGAAGGCGTTGGACTGATAGTCGCCGGTGATCTCGATGTAGCCGCCCACAACGCTAGCGGATTTGATAAACGGCGGGATTGGCCCTGCACTATCGGTGACCGTTACGGGATAGCCGAGCAATTTGCCCGTAGCGGTGTCCATCATATAGGTTACACCAGTGATCGAGGCTGGGATCGGGATGTAATATTCTTTGCTGACGAGAGCAGCGCTGCTGCCTCCTTTTAGCCAAGCAAACGGCGTGTTGGTATTGTCGATGCCATCAACATCGTAGTATCCGCTTCCAGGAGCGATAAGCTGTGGCAGGACGACGCCGCTGCCCTTGCTGGGAATGCCCACCGGGACGCCCGTACTTTCATACGTCGCTTGCGCAATCGGTCCGCTAGGTGCGGTTGTCACGGCACAATGCCCGTTGTCGAACGTCGCACCGGCCTGCGTGGACGTTGGAGACGTCGCGCCGTATTGCGAGCCGAAAGCGCCGCCGGTGATACTGCCGAAATGGCTGCCCGAGAACTGACCGTGTCTGGTGCTCTTCAGATTGGTGAGGTTGTTGAACGGACCACGATCTGGAAGACCCGTTACCGCCGACGCGTAGGAACCGGCGTTCACGTAGTCAGCCATCGGGGCGATGGCGACCCGGACCATGCTCGACGTCGGTGCGTTACTAGGGAAGAAGATGTCAATGAGGTCGGTCGAGGCGAGCTTCAAGGCGTCGATCTTTCTCATACCATTCCGGAATCCCGCCCATAGAACCAGTGAGGTCGATCATCATCGAGACCTCAAGCTTCTTGCCGCTGGCGCTGCTGCTGGAGCTGGCAGCAACCGTACTCTTGGTCGAGATCGGTAAGCTCTTAATGCCAAGGACGCCCATAAAGGGTGTCGAAACAGTCGCGTTGGCCGTGACAGAAACTGTTTCGGCCGAGCTGTTAATGTTGACGGACACATTGGGATTCGTCCCGAACGAACCGCCGTTGTTGCGGTCGAAGTAGCTTCGAGCAATAGCAATGCGGTCGGCGACCGCCGCGTCCGCGGCGGTCGCTGCAGCCATCGCAGCGGCATCCGTGGCCGCCTTCATCTCTCGCTTGGCGTGCGTGAAGCGGCCATAATCTATGGCGCCAGCTACTGTTCCGAATAAGACGACGAGTGATAGGCCGACGGTTGTTGCTACAGTTCCATGCTTGTTCGCGCTGAAACGTGCAAGAACATCGAGTTGGTTGTATAGCATATTGTGCTCGGTAGCTTGTCTGTTACGGCAACTTCTATAACTCGGGCAATAATACCTGAGCATCTTCTTCAACCAAGTTTAGAAGATGCATAAAATTCTATCTAGTCTAGCCAGAAGTCTTACAGAAGTGTTTCTGAGTTAATGGAAACACAAGACCGATTGAAAATGTTGATCCCAAAAAAACAGGTCAATTTAGGCTACGGAGTTCGCGACACAGTAGAGCAATTCTGGTGCTCTAAGACGCTCTGGCCAATTTGTCCGATGTGGGAAGCCCAGGTATAAAAGTTCTTCGCGATATAGATTGAGTAGGGTGAAGCTTGCGATTTTCTTGGTGTTTCACCAAACAGCATACGTCGGGAGCTACGTTCTCTGCGAGGGCAATCAGTAAAAGGCGGATTGCGCTCATCTATTAACCAGGCTCTGTTCGGCCACGATGTAGTGCGACCGTGATGGCGGTGTGATTCGCGGCCAGCGGGGACGTCATGAAAGCGCAGGATTTCCGGGCTCTTGTCGAGCAGTTGGGTGATCTCACCCAGGTTCAACGTGAGGCGCTTGTCGAGGCGCTGTCGGCAAAGGGTTCGAGTGCAGAAGTGGTCGCCTTGATCGAGACGCGGTTCGCGGCAGCGCCCGCCTGTGGTCACTGTGGCAGTTGCGAGTTCCGGCCCTGGGGCCAGGCATCGGGGCTCAAGCGCTACATGTGCAAGGCCTGCGACCGCACGTTCAATGCGCTGACCGGCACGCCGCTCAGCGGTCTACGCCTGCGTGAGAAGTGGCTCGGCTATGCTCGATCGCTGGTCGATGGCGTGAGCCTCCGGAAAGCGGCAGCACAGAACGACATCCATCTCGAGACATCGTTCCGCTGGCGGCACCGCTTTCTCGCGTCAGCGCAGTCGAAGAAGGCGAGCGCAGTCGCGGGCATCGTCGAAGCAGACGAGACCTTCATCCTGAAGTCGGCCAAGGGTTCGCGTCGCATCGTCGGCCGCGCTCCCCGCAAACGCGGTGGAAAGGCCAAGAAGCCGGGGCTTTCGACCGACGAGCACGATGCCATCCTGATCGTGCGCGACCGCCACGGCGCGACCTCCGACCAGATGCTCCTCGACCTTTCGGCGGCGAGCATCGGCGCGCATCTGAAGCCGATCGTCGCCAAGGACGCGGTGCTCGTCACCGACGGCAATCGTGCCTACGAAACCTTTTCCGCCGAGACCGGTATCACGCAGATGGCCATGGTCGTTGCCCACGGCGAGCGCGCGATCGGCTGCTACCACATCCAGAACGTCAACGCCTACGTCAGCCGCTTCGATCTCTGGCGCGCAAGGTTCAAGGGCGTCGCGTCACATCATCTCCCGAGCTACCTCGGATGGCGGCGCATGATCGAGCGCGACGGCGACCGCCTCACCCCGCGCCACTGTCTCACCCAGGCACTCGATCATCCAGAGACCCTACACTGATGCCGAACAGAGCCATTAACCACGACACAAGACAAACGACGCAAGCGATGCAGCCAATATTGAATCTCCTCAGTCCAGACGCGGATGCTCTCTAGGATATTTGGTCCGAACGTTGTGACCCTGGCTAGGTCGGCAGCATCCCGCACCCAAAAAGGGCGGGGCAGCATTCGCCACCCCGCCCGCGAAAATCACGGCTCAGTTACCCCGATTGACTTACTCGTCACCCTCGTTTTCGCCCATGCGATCAATGATGCACTGAGCCCAATCAGCCTGTGAGGCTTGACTGCAGTCTACGATATACGGATCGTTCGCCCATGAAGGAGCGGCGGCGGACAACAGTGCAGCAAGAGCCGCTGCGAATAAAAGCTTGCTTGCCATTTTGACTTCTCCTGCAGATCTGAGATGCGCGACTTGTGTACGCATAACTACGTAGAAATGGCCGCGGTCAGAATGGAAGTCAAAGGGTGATCACCAGATCGTGATTGGTTGCGGTGCGGTGAGACCCCGAAGTCCCCTAACCGCTGCCGTCGCTCCATTCGACGATTGCTGCAGATGCTCATTACCGAAGCGGGTCACGAGGGACGGTACGCGGCCTTTTGGCGACTGCAGCACCTCCAGCTCCAGACATGGTCGGCCGGCAGGGTTGCCCTATCAGCGTCGGGCTCGTGGAAGTCTGCACATGTACAGATGTGACGGCGGGTTCGAACACATGCGCTGACCGCCAAAGGCTGCACCTCAGTGATCAGTCCGGCCATATCAGATCACGCTACGTATCCACCAAGG
>CAWGUF010000028.1:0-71792 GCA_963825625.1 uncultured Alphaproteobacteria bacterium
AGCGGTTATCACCTTACTGAAACATGCGTGTCACATGCCGCATGGACTCGGCCTGGCTGAGGCCGTAGAACGACCTGCCCGCGCTGCAATGCAGCAATGGCGTGCTGCACTGCGACAAGCATTCATCGGATGATTGTGACAGCGCAACGAATTGGGAAAGAACTCTTGGTAAAATGGCTGAATGGCCGAATGATACCGTCGGCCTCAGCCTTATCCAGTCCAGTCATCGGGTTGCAGATGCCGCTCCAGGACAAAAAGCTGCTCATCAAGACGTTCGGCTGCCAGATGAACGTCTACGACAGCGAGCGCATCGGCGAGGCTATGGGGGCCGAAGGCTACGGCGCGACCACCGAGGTCGAAGACGCCGATATGATCGTGCTCAATACGTGCCATATCCGCGAAAAAGCAGCCGAAAAGGTCTATTCCGAGCTGGGCCGGCTCGCCCAAATCAAGGCGCGGCGAGCAACTGAAGGGCGCGACACCATCATCGCCGTCGCTGGCTGCGTGGCGCAAGCGGAAGGGGCCGAGATCGTCAGTCGGGCGCCGCAGGTGGATCTCGTCATCGGGCCGCAGAGCTATCACCGGCTGCCGGAGCTTGCCGGCAGAGTGCGGGCCGGAGCACCGCTGGTCGACACCGACTTTCCCGAGGAAGACAAGTTCGAGCGGCTGCCGCCGCGGCAGAGATCTGAAAGTCCCCGGGCGGGAAGAGCCGCGGCCGCATTCCTCACGGTGCAGGAGGGATGCGACAAGTTCTGCACGTTCTGCGTCGTGCCGTATACGCGGGGCATGGAGTTCTCGCGGCCGGTGGCGCAGATCGAGGCCGAGGCGCGACGGCTCGTCGAGGACGGCGTGCGCGAGATCACGCTGCTCGGCCAGAACGTCAACGCCTACCACGGCGAGGGCGCTCACGGCAGAGCGTGGACACTGGCGCGACTGATCGAGCGGCTGGCCGATATCGACGGGCTGGAGCGGCTGCGCTACACGACGAGCCACCCGCGCGACATGAGCGAGGATCTGATCCAAGCGCACCGCGACCTCCCCAAGCTGATGCCGTACCTGCATCTTCCGTTCCAAGCCGGTTCCGATCGCATCCTGGCGGCCATGAACAGGAAGCACTCGATCGCCGATTATCTCGAGCTGGTCGAGCGCATCCGGGCTGCTCGGCAGGATATCGCGCTTTCGACAGACATCATCGTCGGATTTCCGGGCGAAACCGACCGGGAATTCGAGGCCACGCTCGATGTCGTGCGCCGGGTTGGCTTCGCGCAGGCGTACTCGTTCAAATACAGTTCCCGTCCAGGTACGCCGGCCGCGACGATGGCGGGTCAGGTCGCTGCCTCCGTGGCGAGCGAGCGGCTGCAGAGGCTGCAGGCGTTGCTCGAAGAGTCCCAGGCCAGCTTCAACGCGGGATGTGTGGGAAAGGTGTTCCCCGTTCTGTTCGAGAAGACAGGACGGCACGCCGGGCAGCTGGTGGGACGCTCGCCGTATCTGCAGCCTGTGCACACCGAGGCGGCGATTTCGCTGCTCGGCTCGATCATGCCGGTGCAGATATCCGCGGCCGGTCCCAATAGCCTTACCGGCGTCGTCTGCGCCGCCGCCTGAAGCTGCCGAAAGTGCCAGCGCGATAAGTGTGCATATCCCTGTGGATAGGCAAGCTTGTAGCTAGACAGGCACAAACTCACCCCGCTCCGAATGCAACTTGGCGGCACGTACAGCGTGTCTCGTGTCGCGTCCTATTCACGGTGCCGTCTGCGCGTCTCGGCACCAGTATTCGAGGCTTGAGCGGTGGAGCGAGTTATGAAAGTGAAGCAGTTTATCGGTGGCGTTGCGGCGTTCGTCATGGCCGCGTTGTGTGCCCAAGGTGCACAAGCGCAGATGGGTCCGTGGACGGGCCTCTATCTCGGGGTGAATGCGGGCTACGGCTGGTCATCCGACTCGAGCCCGTCGGCGGACGGGTTTCTGGCGGGCCTCCATGCCGGTTACAATTGGCAATTCGGGTCCGCGCTGTTGGGGGTGGAGGGCGATTATACCTTCTCCGGCATGGAATCAGGCGCGGCCACTGCTGCTGCAGGCGCAGTGGTCGATGTCGATTCTCTTTGGAGCCTGAGGGCGAGGCTCGGGTTCACGCCGGTCAACAACGTTCTGTTGTTCGGTACGGTAGGCTACGGTGGCTTCGAAGTGCGCCGGATGGGGGCCGTTGGCGGCAATTTCGATGACAGAATGACCGGGCTCGTGGCCGGAGGTGGCCTGGAGTACATGGTGTCCAGCAACATCCTGGCCCGCGTCGAATCGCTCTGGTACCTCGGCAACGGGGATGGCGCCGGCGACGCGGACGTCGGTACGGTGCGGCTAGGACTGTCCTACAGGTTCTGACATCTGCCCGGACATGTCCGGCGAGCGGCGGAAGCCGGGCTCACAGAGGCCGCTTCCGCCGCTCGCCGTGAGCCTGTTCAAGTGCGGTACCTTAGAGATCACTTTGTAATTCGATCGTCGCGGAGAGTGTGCTAGGCTGAAAAGATCGTCATGCAATCGAGCGATCGGACAAGGAGAGCTCATTGACCGCATTTCGGGGGCCCACGGTGCCCGGATCCAGCCGCACCAGCAGAGCGCAAATGGCCAAGAAGCGCATTGTGGTGCCATTCGAGGACAATCGCCACCTGCCGCGGTTGCTGGGCGAATACGATGCCAACCTCGCCCTGATCGAGGATCGCCTTGGCATCGAGGCGCACGCCCATGGAAATGTCGTCATACTCAGCGGGCCGGCACAGGATTGCGAGATCGCTCGCGACGTGCTGGAGCAGCTCTATGCAAGAATTGCAAAGGGCGACGACATGGGCGCGGGCGATTTCGACGGGCTTATCCGGCACGCCGACATGCCGAGCCGGACGTCGCCGGACAGGCCCAGATCGCGACCCGGCGCCGCGTCGTAAAGGCCCGCACCCCGACGCAGAGCACGTATATCCGCGCCCTCGAGAAGGTCGACCTCGTGTTCGGCGTCGGGCCGGCCGGCACCGGCAAGACCTATCTGGCCGTCGCTTTCGCCGCCCATTGCCTGGAGCGCGGGCTCGTCGAGCGTATCATTCTGTCGCGCCCGGCCGTCGAGGCCGGCGAGCGACTCGGCTTTCTGCCCGGCGACATGCGCGAGAAGGTCGATCCCTATCTGCGGCCGCTCTATGACGCGCTCTATGACGTGCTGCCGCCGGAAAAGGTCGAGAAGGACATCGAAAGCGGGGTCATCGAGATCGCGCCGCTGGCGTTCATGCGCGGCCGCACGCTGGCGCAATGCCTTCGTCATCCTCGACGAGGCGCAGAACACCACGCCGATGCAGATGAAGATGTTCCTGACCCGGCTCGGCGAGAACGCCAAGATGGTGGTGACCGGCGATCCACCCAGATCGACCTGCCGCCGGGCCATCGCTCGGGGCTGGAGGACGCGATCGGCCTGCTGACGGGCGTCGAGGGCATCGACGTCGTCCGGTTCGCAGAATGCGGATGTCGTGCGGCGCGATCTGGTGGCCCGCATCGTCGACGCCTATGATCGCGGTAGCACCGACAGTCCGCTTGCGATGCGGGGACGCGACGCGACAGCACGACCACTGGCACCAGATTCGGCCATCCAGGCCGGGCTCGTGATTGAGACGATCTGCGACCGGTACGCAGGCGGCGCTGACGGACCTCGATGCTCGCCGCCGAGCTTGCAAGTGGCGGGCGAGCCGGTCGAGGTGCGCTCCATCGCGCTGGCTACGCCGCAAGTCGCTGCCGGCTCCCGCCGGCAGGCCAGCCGTCGTGGCTTTCGAGCTACCGATGCAGCCGTCCAAGAGCTCAATCGCACGTGGCGTGGGTAGGACAAGCCGACCAACGTGCTCTCCTTTCCAAGCGTCCAGCCACCGCTGCCGCCCGACGGAGCTACCATCTTCCTGGGTGATGTGATGCTTGCGGCTGAAACGATCGCCCGGGAAGCGAGCGAACTCGGCATCCCACCCGGCCATCATTTGCGCCATCTCGTGCTGCATGGCCTATTGCATCTGCTCGGGTACGACCACGAGAGTGAAGACGAAGCGCAACAAATGGAGGCACTGGAAACGCGCGTGCTTGCCGCAATCGGCATTGCTGATCCCTATATCAGTGCGCAATCATGATGCGCGCGTCGAAAGCGGCTTCCAAAGCGTGGTTTCCCACATAAGACGACCATGGATACAGGCGACGGCTCTACACAAAATGGCAGCGAGCGCGGCTCCAGTCAGGCGCTCGAGCAACCACCACGACCGCAGCCACAGCTGGGATGGCTGACGGGGCTACGCGCCCGTCTGGGGCTCTCCGATGCCCCGTCTCTGCGCGATATGCTGGAGGAGGCGCTCAAGGGCGAGGCCAGCGGCAGATCGGCGTTTACCGACGAGGAGCGGGAGATGTTCCTGCGCCTTTTGCGGTTCGGGGCGCTGAGGGTCGAGGACGTGATGGTGCCGCGAGCCGACATCATCGCCATGGACGACAACGAGCCGATCTCGGAGTTGCTCAGGACTTTCCATGACGCAGAAGTCTCGCGCATCCCGCTGTTTCGCGACACTCTCGATGATCCAAGGGGAATGGTGCACGTCAAGGATCTGTTCGGCTGGATCCTGGAGCGGGCTTCGGCAACCGGGCAAGCGGAGGCGAAGGATCACCGGCCCGGGCAGCAAAAAACGGGTACGGGCCGCGGTGCGCCGAAAGTCGCGGAAAAGCCCGCCGGACTGCTCGATTTTGCTGCCGTCGACATTTCGCGGCCGATCGCATCTGCCAAGATCAGGCGGCAAGTGCTTTACGTGCCGCCCTCGATGCCGGCAATGAACCTGCTGATCCGGATGCAGACAACGCGCAACCATATGGCATTGGTGGTCGACGAATACGGCGGTACGGACGGGCTCGTCACAATCGAGGACTTGGTCGAGCAGATCGTGGGCGAGATCGAGGACGAGCACGACGAGGAAGAGGCCGCTCTGATATCGGAAGACCAGGACCACGGCCTTATCGCGGCGGCCAGAACACCCGTCTCGGTGCTCGAGCAACGGTTGGGTGTGAGGCTTCTGACGGATGAGGAAGCCAGCGAGATCGACACGCTGGGCGGGCTGGTCTTCACCTTGGTCGGCCGCGTGCCGGCGCGTGGCGAACTGGTGCGGCATCCGAGCGGTGTGGAGTTCGAGGTCCTCGACGCAGACCCCAGACGGGTCAAGAAGCTCAAGGTGCACACCGCCAAGAGCGGCAGTCCTCGACTCGGCAACTCCGGACAAACAGAGGCTTGAGCCAGCGTGCCAGGCACGGCGTCCCAGAACACCGGCAGCACAACGGCGATCGAGGTAGCCGGCAGCAGACTTGCGGCACTGGCAAAAAAGATCCGGGAGTTGACCGGATGGCGCCGCTACCTGGCCGCCGCTGTCGCCGGCGCGATATCCATCCTGGCCATGGCGCCGTTCTTTGCGTGGCCGGTCCTGTTTGCAACCTTGCCGGTGCTGGTCTGGCTGATCGAAGGCGCGCGCGAGGAAAGCGGGTGCGGGCGGGCAGCAATCGACCGCAGGGCAAAGACGCGCCGCACGCTCATGCAAGCGGCAGCCGCGGGCTGGTCGTTTGCCTTCGCGTTCCACGTGCTGGGTCTGTACTGGCTGCGCGAGGCCTTCATGGTGACTGGAGGCGGTCTGGCCTTGCTCTGGCCGCTGGGCGTGATCGGAGTACCCGCCTATCTTGCCTTGTTCCATGCCGTTGCCGCGGCAGCGGCTGCAGTCGTTCCCGGCCCAGTCGTGAGACGCGTGCTGGTGCTGGCTCTGGCGCTGGCGGCGACGGAATGGCTGCGGGGACATCTGCTTACAGGGCTTCCCTGGAATGTTCTGGGTACGGCGCTGACCTATCCGCTGGCGATGATGCAGTCGGTATCGGTGCTCGGGATCTACGGGCTGACGCTCGTGGCAGTGCCCGTGCTGGCGCTGCCTGCGGTGATGATGGCGGAAGGCATGGGTTGGCGACGGCTGTCGGCGGGACAGGCGGCCGGGCTTGTCGGACTGCTGCCGATCGTGCTGCTCGCCCTTGCCGGCACGGCCCGACTTTCCGTACCGCCTCCGCCGGTGGTGGACGGTGTGAGGCTCAGGCTGGTTCAACCCAGCATCCCGCAGCGTGAGAAATGGCAGAGCGAGCGGCAAGTGGATTTTCTGCGCCGGCACCTCGCGCTGACCAAGGCAACTCGGGGCGGAGTTGCGACGGACAGCAACCGCATCGTGCATGTGCGTGCGGCGATGGACCCGCAAGCCCCAAAAGATGCAGTGGCGGATCACGACGGCAAACAGTTCACGCACGTCATCTGGCCCGAGGCAGCGATGCCTTTCCTGCCGCTTCAGCATCCCAATGTTCTGGCCGAAATCGGCAGAGCGCTACCCGACGGCACGCAGTTGCTGGCTGGCATCCTGCGCATGGAACGCGGTCCAGGGGATACGACACGCGTGTTCAACAGCCTCTCGGTCTTCAACGATGCGGGGCAGCCCGTCGAAACTTACGACAAGACGCATCTGGTGCCATTCGGAGAGTACCTGCCTTTCCATCGGTTGCTGGAAAGCATCGGCTTGAAAGCTTTGACGCGGCAGCGTGGCGGTTTCACCACTGGCCGAACGCCCAGACCAATTGTCCGGGTTTCAGGCCTGCCGGCCGCCGGTGTCCTGATCTGCTATGAGGCAATCTTTCCAGCAGTCGCCGTGCAAACCGCTGAACGCCCCGGCGTCCTGATCAACGTGACGAACGATGGATGGTTCGGTAACTCAACAGGTCCGCGTCAGCATGCCCACCAGGCGCGCCTGCGCGCCGTAGAGGAAGGATTGCCGCTGATCCGGGTGGCCAACAACGGTATTTCGGGTGTGTTCGACGCATACGGACGAGAGCTTGCCCGACTGGAACTCGACGTCACAGGCGTTATCGACGCGCATCTGCCGGGTGCCATTGCGGCTCCTGTTTATGCTCGCTGGGGCGATACGCCGTTCCTGATCCTTTGGCTAGCTATAGCCGGTGGTGTCCTTATGACCAGCTATCGTGATACTGTTCGTTAGACTGCGTAGCTAGCATACAAGAAAAGATGTTTCAGCACTGAACCGGAAATAGAAATTTGTGCCTCAATTTGGGGATGCCGCTGGTTATAAAACGCCCATTATGACGAATTCAGACGATTGACCGCAAGCCTTCGTCCGACTACGAGAGACGCCGCGGCGAAACGGATATGACACTTTCAATTCAAGGCAAGTAGCGAATGGCTAAGAGTGACGACGCCGTAAAGGGCGCTGATAGCGGAGAGCACAGCGCACGACGTGCCAATCCAGTCGATGCACATGTCGGGAGCCGCGTGCGCATGCGCCGAATGCTGCGCAGCATGAGCCAGGAGAAATTGGCTGAGCAGTTGGGCCTGACATTCCAGCAAGTTCAGAAATACGAAAAGGGCACCAACCGGATCGGCGCCAGCCGGCTGTACGAGCTTTCCAATCTGCTTGGCGTCAGCGTCCAGTACTTCTACGAAGGGCTTGGCCAAGGCAATGGAGCCCCGGCTGCTGCGCCAGGCTTCGCGGAAGCCACAGGCGAATCGTTCATCGTCGACTTCCTGAATACGCGCGACGGTGTCGAGCTCAACAAAGCGTTCCTGAAGATCAGCGATCCGAAGGTGCGCAGGTCGATCGTCGAGCTGGTGAAGGCTGTGGCAAACGAGGACTGCGAGCAATAGCCCGCGCAGTGCCGACAAGACGCCTCGCCGCCAGTTGAATGACCACTGGGTTGGCCACTGGGTTGGCCACTGGGATGGCCACTGGGATGGCCACTGGGGGCAGGAGCTATCGCCTGCTCAGCACAGGAGTTAGTGCCAACCGGCGTGTTCGCAATCACCTTGAAGATGGCCTCATCAGCGTGATGTCGCGTGTCCGGCTGCCAGCCTTATCGAGGTCGCAAACTCCCCGTGCGCCATTGCCCAAGCTTGACCCGCGCGGTAAAGGCTGCAAAAACCCCCGCACTCGAGCGCTTTTCAGCCAAGCCTACCTCAATGGCCGATTACGCAGCCCCGACACACGCCATCAGATGTCAAAATCACTGATATCCCCGACGCAGGGGGCGGACACACTTACAAGGAGACCCTTACGTGGCGCGCAAAGACTACCTCTTCACCAGCGAGTCCGTGTCCGAAGGACATCCCGACAAGGTCAGCGACCAGATCTCGGATGCTATCCTCGATGCCTTCCTGGAGAACGACATCAAGCTCGGAATTGCCGACAAGAGCGCAGTCAATACGCGCCTCGGCTGCGAGACCCTGACGACGACCAATAAGATCGTTGTTGCCGGCGAAGGACGCGGCCAGGCGCCGTTCTTCAAAGCTTACGGCGACAAGGCTGTGGTCAATCGCGAACTCATCACCGAGATCGCGCGCGGCGTCGTCAAGGACATCGGCTACGACCAGGACGGCTTCTCGTACGATGGTGCAGATGTCGAGGTCCTGCTGCATGGCCAGTCGCCCGATATCGCGATGGGCGTCGACGAGAAGAAGGGCGAGGAAGGCGCAGGCGACCAGGGCATGATGTTCGGTTTCGCCTGCACTGAGAGTGAAGTGTACGAGAAGGGCTCGTTCATGCCCGCGCCCATCTACTTCTCGCACAAGATCCTCAAGGTTCTGGCCGACAAGCGCCATTCCGGCGAGCTCAGCGATCTGCAGCCCGACTCCAAGAGCCAGGTCACGATCCGCTACGAAAACGGGCAACCGGTCGGCACCACCAAGGTGGTCGTCTCGACGCAGCACAACGCGGCGACCAAGGGTGGGCAGAAGTATTCGCCGGCCATGGTCCGCGACCTGATCGCGGACGCCGTTGCATCGGCGCTGCCCAAGGGCTGGATGCCGAAGGAGGAGAACTTCCTGGTCAATCCGACCGGCAACTTCGTGGTTGGCGGTCCGGACGGAGACTGCGGACTGACTGGCCGCAAGATCATCGTCGACACCTACGGCGGCTATGCTCCGCACGGCGGCGGCGCATTCTCCGGCAAAGACCCGACCAAGGTGGACCGCTCCGCGGCTTACGCTGCACGCTATCTGGCCAAGAACGTGGTGGCTGCCGGCGTCGCAGAGCGGTGCATGATCCAGGTCGCCTATGCGATCGGCGTGGCAGATCCGATGTCGGTCTATGTCGACACGCAAGGCACGGGCAAGATCGATGATGCCAAGCTCGAACAGGCGCTGATCGAATTGTTCCCGCTGCGCCCCACCAACATTCGACGGAAGCTGGAGCTGAACAAGCCGATCTACCGGCGCACGGCGGCCTACGGCCACTTTGGTCGAGCACCCGAGAAAGACGGTGGCTTCTCATGGGAGAGGACCGATCTGGCCGATGCAATCCGCAAGGCAGTTGGCGCCTAACAGATGCCATGAGCTCATGCCGGCCCGTTCGGATCGCAGCGGGCCGACCGACAAACTCGAACGACATCGAGGGGCCCAGCGCCCCTCGATCCGTCTTAGTGTCATGACCAACCCGCCCAAGCACCCGTCCGCAGAAGACTGCGAGCTGCGATCGTTCGGTCGCAAGCGCGGCAGGGGGCTGAGCGCCCGCCAGCGCCGGCTGATGGATGAGCTGCTGCCCCGCGTTGCGCTCGACTTGACATGCGATCGTATCGAGCCGGCTACCCACTTCAACAGGGATGTCCGCGATATCTGGCTGGAAATCGGGTTCGGCGGAGCGGAGCATCTCATTTGGCAGGCGGAACGCCACCCGGAGACAGGCTTCATCGGCTGCGAACCGTTCGAAGACGGCGTCGTGAAAGCGTTGACGGCTATTGAGGAAGAGCCGCTCGACAATGTGCGCCTGCACGCAGGCGATGCCAGGGACGTGCTGCGGCTGCTACCCGACGCCTCGCTCGGCCGCGTGTTCATCCTGTTTCCCGACCCGTGGCCCAAGCGTAAGCACGTCAAGCGGCGGCTGGTCTCGGTCGCGACGCTGCGGATGCTGGCGCGCGTGATGCGACCAGGGGCGGAGCTGCGGATCGCGACCGATATCGGCGACTACAAGCGGACTATGCTCATTGCGTTGCAGGCGATGCCGGAATTCCGCTGGCTGGCCGAACGTGCCGCTGACTGGCGGTTTCGCACCGACGATTGGCCGCCGACGCGCTACGAGCAGAAAGCCGTGCGCGAGGGGCGCGCTGCTACCTACCTGCGGCTGATCAGAGAGCCGCTGGGTTAATCTCAGTGTCATTTTTCCGACTTCAAAGCTCAGATGATTTGCCAAGAAACTTTCAAAATGCGCTTGCCTTAGGCACATCTATCACATAGAGTTCAGATGCTCATGATCATCTCAACTTCGGGAGTGGGCCCCTGCGGGGTCCGCTCTTTTTGTTTTGATGCCGTCATGTTCAGGTTGTATGCAGCTGACTTTGCAGCGTCATTTTGGGTGCCTAATGAGCGCCGGGACCGAACGCCCCAGCGACGAGCGCTTCCTACGCGAAGCTGGATTAGCCGGCGAAATCGCCGGAATCGCTGAGCCAGTGCTCGAAGGGCTTGGTTACCGTCTGGTACGGGTGGAAATCAGCGGACGAGACGGGCAGACAGTTCAGATCATGGCCGAGCGGCCGGACGGCACCATGACGATTGAGGATTGCGAGGCGGTCTCGCGGGATCTGTCGGCGGTGCTGGACACCTTCGATCCAGTCCATGACAGCTATCGGCTCGAGATCTCGTCGCCGGGCATGGACCGGCCGCTGGTGAGGCCTAGCGACTTCGAGAACTGGCGAGGCTTCGAGGCACGCGTTGAATTAAGAGAGCCGGTGAGCGGTCGCAAACGCTGGAGCGGTGAGCTTGAAGGTTTTGTCGATGGTGAGGTTCGGCTCGAGTGCGACATAGAGGGTGAAGGCCGACATATTGTCGGATTTCCGGTCGCGCTCATCTCGTCAGCCAAGCTCGTATTGACGGACGACCTGGTCAGGGAAGCGCTCGCCAGCGCGAACAGGAACAAGAAGGCAGCTCGAGGCAAAAAGCCCGCAGCAGCCGGAGAGCACAAGCAAGGAGACTAAGCGACATGGCTACGGCAGGGGTCAGCGCTAACAGGCTGGAGCTGCTCCAGATCGCAGACGCAGTGGCGCGCGAGAAGCTGATCGACAGATCAATCGTGATCCAGGCGATGGAGGACGCGATTCAGAAGGCCGCCAAATCGCGTTATGGCGCCGAAAACGACATCCGCTGCCACATCGACATCAAGACGGGCGAAACCCGGCTGACACGCGTTGAGACCGTCGTCGAGCTGGTCGAGAACGATTCGACGCAGATCAGCCTCGAGGATGCCCGCAAGCGCAAACCGGATGCGGAAATCGGCGACACCTTCGTGGAGGAGCTGCCGCCGCTCGACTTCGGTCGTGTTGCCGCGCAAAACGCCAAGCAGGTGATTGTCCAGAAGGTTCGCGATGCAGAGCGCGATCGCCAATACGACGAGTTCAAGGACCGGGTCGGAGAGATCCAGAATGGTACGGTCAAGCGGGTCGAATACGGCAATGTGATCGTCGACCTGGGGAAAGCTGAAGCCATTATCCGGCGCGATGAGATGATCCCGCGCGAGAATGTGCGCTATGGTGATCGAATTCGTGCCTATATCTACGACGTAAGGCGCGAGCAGCGCGGACCGCAGATCTTCATGTCGCGTGCGCGACCGGAGTTCATGTCCAAGCTGTTCGCCATGGAGGTGCCTGAGATCTATGAGGGCACCGTGGAGATCAAGTCAGTGGCGCGCGACCCTGGATCGCGCGCGAAGATCGCCGTGATATCACGCGATTCCTCCATCGACCCCGTCGGCGCCTGCGTCGGCATGCGCGGTCAGCGCGTGCAGGCTGTCGTCAACGAGCTGCAGGGCGAAAAGGTCGACATCATCCAGTGGAAGCAGGAGGCGGCGGAATTCATCGTCAATGCGCTTGCTCCGGCGGAAGTCAGCAAAGTGGTGCTCGACGAGGATTTCGAACCGCATCGAGGTGGTGGTGCCTGAGAACCAGCTTTCGCTGGCGATCGGGCGGCGAGGACAAAACGTCCGGCTCGCTTCCCAGCTGACGGGTTGGGATATCGACATCCTGACCGAAGCCGAGGAAAGCGAGCGCCGGCAGAAGGAATTCGCCGAGAGATCTCAGCTGTTCATGGACAGCCTGGACGTCGACGAGGTGATTGCGCAGCTGCTGGTCACGGAGGGCTTCGCAACGGTCGAGGAAGTGGCGTTCGTCGAGGAAGACGAGATCGCGCATATCGAAGGCTTCGACGAAGGTACCGCACACGAGATTCAAGCCCGGGCCCGCGAGTTCCTCGACAAGCTCGAGGCAGAGCGCGATGCGAAGCGCAAAGAGCTTGGTGTTGCGGACGAGCTGACAAGGGTTGCAGGCGTTACGACACTGATGATGGTGCGTTTTGGAGAGTCCGGGATCAAGACGGTCGAAGATCTTGCCGATTGCGCCACCGACGACCTGATCGGCTGGACGGAGCGCAAAAAGGAAAAAGGTGCAGACCCGATCCGACACAAGGGCGTGCTGGACGGCTTCGAAATCAGCCGCAAAGAGGCAGAGGACATGATCATGTCGGCACGCATCGTGGCCGGCTGGGTCAATCCGGAGGATCTCGTCGCGGACGTCATCGAGGAAACGATTGAAGGCGAAGGCGGCGAAGGCGAAGGCGAAGGCGAGGAGCAGCCTGTGGTGGGCGAAAACGACGGCGGCCAACCGGCCGCTGGCGCCTGATCCGCTCAATGACGAAGAGGACCACATACGGACCATGGGCGTCGCGACGCACAAGATGGCAGGCGAACCGGCAGAAGGCGGGCCGGTGCGGACGTGTGCTGCCACACGCGACCAACGCTCCGTGGACGAGCTCCTGCGCTTTGTGGTCTCTCCTGAAGGTGTACTGACCCCTGATCTCGCCTGCAGGCTGCCGGGGCGGGGCGTATGGGTGACGGCGCAGCGCAAGGCCCTGGAGGCCGCGATCAAGTCGCGCGCCTTCAATCGCAGCCTAAAGCGCCAAGTCAAGACCCCACCGGATCTTGCGGATCTCGTCGAAAAATTACTCGTGCGGCGGGTCTCGGATGCGTTGAGCATCGCAAACAAAGCGGGGCTGGTACTCGCTGGCACGACAAAGATCGAGGCTGCGCTTGCAGCTGGCACCCCGGTCGCAATAATCCATGCTCCTGATGCCGCGGAAGATGGTGTGGCGCGCATGGACCGGCGATATGCTGCGATGGCCCGGGACGCCGGTGTCCCCGTCAGAATCGTGCGCGAATTGACAAATGAGCAATTGAGCTTGGCCTTGGGCAGGTCAAATGTGGTACATGCTGCGCTTAAGAAGGGCGGAGCGGCCGAGCTTTTCATCCTCGAGGCTGAGCGCTTGCGGCGCTACAGGGCCGTCGAGGACGAGACTATCGCCAAAACGTCGGCCACAGTGGTCGCCCGAACGACCGAATCGAACACAGGTAAGGTATGAGCGAAACGAAAGACACGACCGACAAGACACTTCGAACGGGCGCGCGCAAACCGCTGAGCCTCAATCGAACCGTGGAATCCGGCCACGTCCAGCAGAAATTCAGTCATGGCCGCTCGAAATCGGTCGTCGTCGAGAAGCGACGCAAGCGTACGCTGACGACGGGCGAGGGCGAGGAAGCTGGCACGTCAGCAACCCCCGCGCAGACAAACAAGGTGCTGCCACCACGTGCAGCCGCCGCTGCCAAGCAGCGCCAGGCTGCGCCTTCCAGCGGGCAGAGTGCCCAGAAGTCGCTCTCGGAACAGGAGCGCGAGCGCCGCGCCCAGGCTCTGGCAGCGGCACAGGTGCGTACCCAGGAAGAGATCCAGCAAGCGCAGCTCGACGCCGAGCGCCAGGCGCAGTTGGATGAAGAGGCGCGCCGCGCTATGGCCGCCAGGGAGGCCGAAGAGCAGGCAGCGGAGGCACAAGCTCCGCAGCCAGAAAGCCCTGCTGTAGAGGCCCCAGTTGCCGAGGCTGAGGAGCAACCGACCGCAGAGGTCGAGCCGCCGGCCGAAAACAAGAGCGCGGAAGTCGTGGCGGCTGCGCCGCCTGAGCCTCAGCCTGCGTCTTCTGAGCGGCCAACGCCTGCTCCGGCAACGCATCAGCCTGCAATCGCACGTCGCGGCCGGCAAGGCGATGGCCCGCGGCCGGGAGGAGAGCAGCGGGGCGGCGGTCGCGGGGCGCCCACGCGGCCCGTGCCGCAGGTCGACGACAGCTCGGCGCAACCGCTGTTCAAGCCTGTCGGCATGACCCGGCCGATGATCGTCACTCGCACGGATCGTCCTTCGCCGAGGCCGCCGGAGGCCAAGAAGCCAGACGAGCCCGCGAAGCCACAGCGCCAGATGAGAACGGCCGGTGCGGCGGTTGCCGACATCGGGGACGACGACGAGGCACGCGCCAAGAAGCGCGGCGCCGGCGGCAAGGTCACGCGCGCCAGCCGCGGACGAGGGCCGGGTGCGCGGCAAGCTCACGATCACCAATGCCTTCGACGAAAGCCAGCGCCAGCGTTCGCTGGCGTCGCTGAAGCGGAGGCGCGAACGCGAGCACCAGAAGGCGATGGGCGTACAGCAGCCGCGCGACAAGATCATGCGCGAGGTGGTCATCCCGGAAGCGATCACCATCCAGGAACTCGCCAACCGCATGACGGAGCGAGCGGTCGACGTCATCAAGCTTCTGATGAAGCAAGGCGCGATGCACAAGATCAACGACGTCATCGATGCCGATACGGCGGAGCTGATCGTGACCGAGTTCGGACACACGCCAAAGCGCGTGTCGGAAGCGGACGTCGAAGAAGGCTTCAGCGGCGAGGTCGATCTGGACGAGACGCTGGAGGCTCGGGCGCCGGTGGTCACCATCATGGGCCACGTCGATCACGGCAAGACCTCGCTGCTCGATGCCATTCGCAAGGCCAAGGTCGCGGCCGGCGAGGCTGGCGGCATCACCCAGCACATCGGCGCCTATCAGGTGACGACGGAGGACGGACGCAAGATCACGTTCATCGACACGCCGGGCCACGAGGCCTTCACCGCCATGCGTGCCCGCGGCGCCAAGGTGACCGACATCGTCGTTCTGGTCGTGGCGGCCGACGACGGCGTCATGCCGCAGACCATCGAGGCGATCAATCACGCCAAGGCGGCGAAGGTGCCGCTGATCGTGGCGATCAACAAGATGGACAAGCCGGACGTCGATCCCAAACGCGTGCGCACCGAACTGCTGCAGCACGAGATCGTCGTCGAAAGCATGTCCGGCGAGGTCCAGGATGTCGAGGTCTCGGCCCTCAAGCAGCATGAACCTCGACGGCCTGCTCGAAGCCATCTCGCTGCAGGCCGAGATGCTCGACCTCAGGGCCAACCCGAACCGCACGGCCAATGGCTTCGTGATCGAGGCCAAGCTGGAGCGTGGCCGTGGTCCGGTCGGCACGCTGCTCGTGCAGCGCGGCACGCTGCAGGTCGGCGATATCGTCGTGGCCGGCACGGCCTGGGGCCGCGTTCGCGCGCTGATCGACGACAAGGGCGAGAACGTCAAGGAGGCCGGGCCGTCGGTGCCGGTCGAGGTGCTCGGCTTCGATTCCGCGCCGGAGGCCGGTGACGAGTTCGCCGTCGTCGAGAACGAGGCGCGCGCCCGCGAGATCACCGACTACCGCGTCCGCAAGCGGCGCGACACGCTCGGCTCGGCCGGCACGCGCGCACGCTCGAAGCGATGATGCAGCAGCTGAAGGAGGCCGGCAAGAAGGAGTTCCCGCTGGTCGTCAAGGGCGACGTGCAGGGCTCGGTGGAGGCCATCGTCAGGCGCGCTGAAGAAGATCTCGACCGACGAGGTGGAGGCGCGGATCATCCATTCCGGCGTCGGCGGCATCACCGGAATCGGATGTGTCACTGGCGAACGCATCGAAGGCGATCGTCATCGGCTTCAACGTGCGCGCCAACGCGCAGGCCAAGCAACTGGCCGACAGCCTCGGCCTCGAGATCCGCTACTACAACATCATCTACGATCTCGTGGATGACGTGAAAGGCGCGATGTCCGGCATGCTGGCACCGACCCGCAAGGAGATCTTCCTCGGCCACGCCGAGATCCTGCAGGTCTTCAACATCTCGAAGGTCGGCAAGATCGCCGGTGCCCGCGTGACGGACGGCAAGGTCGAGCGCGGCGCGCGGCTCCGGCTGATCCGCGACAACGTCGTGATCCTGCAGGAAGGCAAGCTGTCGACCCTCAAGCGCTTCAAGGACGAGGTGAGGGAGGTGCCGGTCGGCCAGGAATGCGGCATCGCGTTCGAGAACTACCAGGACCTCAAGGAAGGCGATGTGATCGAGTGCTTCCAGGTCGAGATGATCCAGCGGAGTCTGTAAGCGGATCATCGGGCGGCGCGTCAGGCGGGCTGATAGGGCCTGCCGCCGCGGAACGGCACTGGCAATCCGCGATCCAACCACTTTAAGGGGCGCTCGCTCCGGTGTGCCGGAGAGATGGTGGGCCCATGCTCAGTGTAGCGCACCTGACGTTTGGTACCCGGTTGCTGCTGGGCTCGAAACCAAACGTCAGGTGCAAAAGCTACACTAGAAACAAATTGTTGCTAGTGTTCCTCATGGTTCTGACATTTGCTCGGAACCTGGCGGCACAGGGAAGCAAATGTCAGAACCGAAATACTAGGAGCTGCCACGGTTCGAGCCCGCGGGCAGTTGATCAGAAAGACAATGCCGAAGAAGAAACATGTCGCACCTGCGGCCGGACCTTCGCAGCGTATGCTGAGGGTGGCCGAGATGATCCGCCACAAGCTGGCAGAGATGCTGGCGCGCGGAGAGATCCACGATGACGTATTGGCCGGGCACGTGATCACAATTCCGCAGGTGCGGCTCACGCCCGACCTGAAGCTCGCCACCGTCTACGTGATGCCGCTCGGCGGCGAGGCTGCCGAGCCGGTGCTGGCCGCGCTGGAGCGCAACAAGCGCTTCATCCGCAGTGAGGTCGCGCACGCCGTCAACCTCAAATACGCGCCCGAGCTGCGCTTTCGGTTCGACGAGATGTTCGACGAGGCCGCACGCATCGACGCTCTACTCGATAGTCCGCGGGTCCGCGCGGATGTGGAGAAAAAGGGCGAGTAAGACCGGCGACAGGCCAGATGATCGCCTGCCAACCGCCGCGAAACCAGAACCAGAGACATCGATGGCACGTCGCAAAAAAGGCAACCCCGTCAACGGCTGGATCGTGCTCGACAAGCGCATCGGCATGACCTCGACGCAGTCCGTAGGGGCTGTGCGGCGCATCTATAACGCACAGAAAGCCGGCCATGCCGGTACGCTGGACCCGCTGGCAACGGGCATTCTGCCGATCGCTCTGGGCGAGGCGACAAAGACGGTTTCCTATACCGTCGATGGCGACAAGGCTTACCGCTTCACTGTGCGGTGGGGGGCGCAAACGGACACGGACGATGCCGAAGGGCAGGTGATCCGCAGCAGCGAAAACCGGCCGACGTTGCCTCAAATCGAGGAAATTCTGCCCAGGTACACGGGGGCTATCCAGCAGACGCCGCCGCAATTCTCTGCGATCAAGGTGGATGGCAACAGGGCCTACGATCTGGCCCGCGAGGGAGAGCAGGTCGCGCTTTCTCCACGCGAAGTCGAGATCGACACACTGCGTGTCGTGGACATGCCGGATGCTGACACCACCGTGTTCGAGGCCGAGTGCGGTCGTGGCACCTACGTTCGCGCGCTGGCCCGCGATTTCGGTATCGAGCTTGGCACTTTGGGCCATGTTATCGAATTGCGGCGGACGCGAGTCGGGCCGTTCAGCGAAGACGACGCCATTACGCTGGAAGAGCTCGACGCCGCAGCCGCCGCGGCAGAGACCGACGGAGGGGCCGCACTGGCCGCTGCCCTTCTGCCCGTCGAGGCCGCCCTGAGGGAACTCTACGAGCTCAATGTCGGGCAGTCAGACGCGGGGCGGATCGGACGGGGCCAGGCGATCCTTATCCGCGGCCGCGACGCCCCGATCATGGCCGGCGAAGCTTACGCCATGTGGCGGGGGCGACCGCTCGCGATCGGCGTGCTCGAGCACGGTGAGTTCCGACCCGTAAGAGTGTTCAATCTTTGATGAGTTCTTGTTTGCGCCCGGCGACTCCCCTTCGGGGAGCCGTGAGGTTTTAGTTTGTCGCTGGCGACACCCCTGCGGGGAGCCGGCCGCCAGCGACGTGCGGTCTTTAGTTTGTCGCTGGCGACACCCCTGCGGGGAGCCGGCCGCCAGCGACGTGTGATACGCGCGGGATCGCTGCCAGACGGAGGCCGCGTGTTTATTTCTTCTTTACCGGCTTCATGATCGCCTTCGCCTTGTCGACGACCGCCTTGGGCGAGGCGTAGAGCTTGGCGATCCGCTGCGAGACCTCCTCGCCGGTCATCGGCTTGATATTCATCTTCTGCCGCTCCGCCTCAGCGAGGAAGTCCTTGTCACGCAGCGTGGCCTGGAATGCCTTGCGAAGTATTGCCAGACGATCGGCCGGTACGCCCGGCGGGGCCGCGAATGCCCAGGCAATCGCCTGCGGCGTGAACGCCAGCTCGAGGACGTCGCGGTTGTCCTTGCTCATCGGCAGATCAAGGGCCAGCGGGACATCCTTGAGGTCTGCGGCTTTTTCCAGTCCCGCCTGAATCAGGATATTGACCTTCTTGTCGCGCACCCACTGCCACTTGGTGGCCTTGGCCGCGCTCCACGACCATCCGCAACGACCGTCCGCTTCGCCGCTTTCGATCGCCTTGCTCATGGCCGGGCCGCCCTTGTAGCCGTTCACTATCTTGAATTTAGTGCCCAGCATGGCGTTGAACAGAGATGGATAGACGCCGGTATCGGCCGAGTTAGAGGTGGAGGCAGCGACAAACTCCTGCTTCTTGAGGTCATCCCACGACTTCACCTTGGAGCCGTGCCAGGAAATGCAGATGCTGACCTCGTCGCCCATGCTGCCGACCCAGCTCAGCTTGCGCGGATCGAACTTCGCCTGCGGCGTGCCGAACAGGGGATCGAGATTGTTGGAGCGGCTGAATATGCCGAAAGTTGTACCGTCCTTCGGGGCGATATTGGCGAGGTTGTTGGCGACCAGAATGCCTCCGCCGCCGGGCATGTTGCTCGGCACGAAGGTCGGATTGCCAGGGATGTGCTTGATCATGTGCCGCGCCAGCGTGCGGCCATAGACGTCATATCCACTGCCGGCCTGAAACGCGATCAACAAGTTGATCTGCTTGCCCTTATAGAAATCGTCTGCTGCCAGGGCGGGCGCGGCGGCCGTAGCGGTCGCCAGAGCCGCTGCAGCTGCGGCGAAGGCTTGCCTGAAAGGAGAATTTAGGCATTGGGGCTGTTCGATCATGGGCGCGTGTCCTCCTGGCCTTTTTTTGTACCGTGTGGGCGCCGGCCCACCGGCCGTCGAGCTTGTTCTCGCGGAAGAGACGCTAACACTGGGCAGCAGGCAGGCACAACGTTAATTGCTCAGTGCTATGGGGCGGCTGCCAGTCATCTCAGGCGAGGCCGCCTGGACCGCTCCGCGGACCGGACCGGCGCCCCGCGCCGCGTAATTCTGCTGGCGCGGAGGCGCCGCTTTGTGTATCAGACGGGGTTCGTGCCCGACCCACTCGGGAGAGGCACACCGACCCGGCTGGACGACATCCCGGCCGCGGCCGTCCCGGGGCAACTGCCTCCACTATCCAAGTAATGCAACGAAAGGACGCCACGATGTCGAGCGAAAACGGCCCCGCGCCGAACAGGATCGATTTTGCCAAAAACACCAAGCCGGTGTTGGTCAAGGCCAACAGGATTCACGACAAGGACACCGGCTCACCGGAAGTGCAGATTGCGATTCTTACCAACCGCATCAACCGGTTGACCGATCACTTCAAGCAGCACAAGAAAGACAATCACTCTCGCCGGGGCCTGCTCAAGATGGTGAGCCTGCGCCGGCAGCTTTTGGATTACGTCAAGCGCAAGGACGAGAAGCGCTATCAGACCATTATCGAGAAGCACGGCATCCGGCGCTAGTGGCCCGCCGGGCAAACTTTCCTGCGCCATTGCTGGTCCGACAACCGGTTATACGCCTCCGAAGCATCGGCTCCGGGGGCGGTTGCCGTTGCGCGATACGTAATGACCACGTGCGTGGCGATTGTGCAAAAAGTCGCTCGCACAACACATGATAATTCGTGCTAGACAGGCCGCGCACAACAAGACCTGAAAATCGAAGAGACCTGAAGACCGAACGACCGGACGAAAGACAGACCATGTTCGACATACATAGAGTTGAGATCGAGTGGGGCGGCCGAAAGCTGAAACTGGAGACAGGGCACATGGCCCGCCAGGCCGACGGAGCCGTGCTGGCGCAATACGGTGATACCAGCGTGCTGGCGACCGTCGTGTTCGGCAAGAGCCCGAGGCAGGGCGTCGATTTCTTCCCCCTGACCGTCAATTACCAGGAAAAGACCTACGCCGCAGGCAAGATTCCGGGCGGCTTTTTCAAGCGCGAGGGACGCCCTTCCGAAAAGGAGACGCTGGTCTCCCGCCTCATTGACCGACCAATCCGGCCGCTCTTCGTTGAAGGGTTCAAGCACGAGGTACAGGTGATCGTTACCGTGCTCTCGTTCGACAACGAGAACGATCCCGACATTGTCGCGTTGGTAGCGGCCTCTGCTGCGCTGACGCTTTCGGGCGTGCCGTTTCTGGGACCGATCGGTGCCGCGAGGGTTGGCCTCATCGACGGACAGCTGGTGCTCAACCCGCTGATCGACGAGATGGCGCAAACCAAACTGGACCTCGTCGTCGCCGGAACGCTAGACGCGGTGATGATGGTAGAGAGCGAAGCGCACGAGTTGCCCGAGATGCAGATGCTGGAGGCCGTCATGTTCGGCCACACGCATTTCCAGCCGGTACTCGGTGCCATCATAAAGCTGGCTGAGAAGGCGGCCAAGGAGCCGTTCGACTTCAAGGCGCCCCAGACGGACAAGTACAAGGCGCAGGTCAATGCTCTGATCGAAGCCGATCTGCGGGTCGCTTTCTCCACGCCGGAGAAGCAGAAACGCTACGAGCTGGTCGACAAGGCCAAAGAGAAGGTTTTCACGGACATCAAACTGCCGGACGACGAGACCAAAGACGCGGAGAAGGCCCTGCTGTCGGCGGCCTTCAAGGCGGTCGAGATGGACGTCATGCGCGGCACGCTGATCCAGACCCGGCGGCGGATCGACGGGCGTGACCTGGAGACAGTGCGCCCGATCCTTTCGGAGGTGCAGGTGCTGCCGCGAACACATGGCTCTGCCTTGTTCACGCGCGGCGAGACGCAGGCGCTGGTGGTGGCGACGCTGGGAACAGGCGAAGACGAGCAGTTCATCGACGGCCTGGAAGGAACACGCAAGGAACGCTTCCTGCTGCACTACAATTTCCCGCCGTTCTCGGTCGGCGAGACCGGTCGCATGGGCTCTCCCGGCCGTCGTGAAATCGGCCACGGAAAGCTCGCCTGGCGGGC
Source organism: uncultured Alphaproteobacteria bacterium (assembly GCA_963825625.1). GTDB lineage: Bacteria > Pseudomonadota > Alphaproteobacteria > Rhizobiales > Hyphomicrobiaceae > CAMDPA01. Next base: position 21,483 of record CAWGUF010000028.1, read on the forward strand.
GGTGCATCCATTGCTGCCAGCGCCGGAGGAGTTCCCCTACACGCTGCGCGTCGTCTCGGAGATCACGGAGTCGAACGGCTCGTCGTCGATGGCGACAGTGTGCGGTGCCTCGCTTGCCCTGATGGACGCTGGCGTGCCGCTAAAACGGCCGGTTGCCGGCATTGCCATGGGCCTTGTCAAAGAGGGCAACGATTTCGCCGTGCTCTCCGACATTCTGGGCGACGAGGACCACCTCGGCGACATGGACTTCAAGGTGGCCGGCACATCCGAGGGGGTCACGTCCCTGCAGATGGACATCAAGATCACCGGCATCACCGAGGAGATCATGCGTGTGGCGCTGGAACAGGCGCATCAGGGCCGGCTGCACATCCTGACCGAGATGGGCAAGGCGATGAGTGCATCGCGGACCGAGCTCGGCGAGCATGCGCCACGGATCGAGACAATCAAGATACCGACCGACAAGATCCGCGAAGTGATCGGCTCCGGCGGTTCGGTGATCCGCGAGATCGTGGCAGAGAGCGGTGCAAAGATCGATATATCCGACGACGGCACCGTCAAGATTGCCTCGGCCAGCCGCAATTCGATCGAGAAGGCGCTCGGCAGGATCCGGGCCATCACGACCGAGCCCGAAGTCGGCCAAGTCTACAAGGGGAAGGTCGTGAAGCTGATGGAGTTCGGCGCTTTCGTGAACTTCTTCGGCGCGAAGGACGGTCTGGTGCACGTTTCGCAACTGTCCTCCACAATGCGGCCGAACCATCCCAACGAGGTGGTAAAGGAAGGCCAGGAGGTCTGGGTCAAGCTGCTCGGCTTCGACGATCGAGGCAAGGTTCGACTGTCGATGAAGGTCGTCGACCAGGAAACAGGCGCAGAGATTCCCCGGGCGGAAGGCGAGCCGGAGGATGACGGCGGGTTCCGCCGGGAGCGGCCGCCGCGTCGCGACCGTGAAGGCGGAGACCGGCCGCGTCGGCGTGATCGCAGCTAAGGCCAAACCAAATTCAGAGCACTCGACAAGCGGCGGGCCATGCCCGCCGCTTTTGTTTTTGCCCAGCGACTGCGCCGCTGCGCGCCGGATCGCTGCTTGCTGAACCAGAACCGAACTATTTATCGAAGATGGCCACGGCCCTGATCGGCGAGCCGGTGCCGCCACGCCACTTGAGCGGGAAGCCGCAATAGGTGAACTCGCCCTGGCCGATCAGCGCCTCCAGATTACACAGGCTCTCGATATGGGTGATGTCCAGGTCGAGACAGGCCTTGTGCACGAGAGTATTGACCATGCCTTCCGGACCCGGACGCATGAAATCAATGCCGAAGTGGACGACACCCTGCTTGGCCAGCCACTCCGTGGCCTCCACGTTCACGCCGGAATTGTCGGTGGCATACTTGGGGCCGGGAAATGTTCTCTCATGGTGGCCGGTGCAGAGCAGAACGGTGCCCTTCTTGGGGACGGAAAGGCCGGTCTTTGCCACTGCCTCCTCCAGGTCCTTGGGCGTGATCTCTGCGCGCGGCGCGATGTGGCGCAAGTCGAGACAAATCCCCTTAACGAAGCAGTATTCGAGCGGGTACTTGTCGATCGGCGTACCCTCCTCCCCGAAGTGGCGGGGGGCGTCCATGTGCGTGCCGCCGTGGTCGGGCATGGAGAAGAACATCACCGAATTGCCGTGGACGCCATTGTTCTCGGCCCGTGCTTCCTCGTGGGTCTTCCAGACGCCATGAATGATCGGTGGCTGGCCGGGATAAGACGGGGTGCGGTGGTAAAGCTCGCGGGACAGGTCGACTATGCGCATAGGTCAGATCCTTCTGGCTGCGATTTCGGCTGGAGTTCGCCGCATGGTCGGACGGAGGGCGACGGCAGTCAATCATTTGGATGGCCGGATTGGCAGTCGCCAGCTCAGTTGACCGATGCGTCCGGGCTTTGCCCGCCTCGTAGACAGGCGTGCCCTTGATTGGTATGGGCGGGGACTGGCGACGATGGAATGCTAAAGCCGCGAGGAGCCAATGCGCATCGAATCCGTCTCGATATCACCTTGCATTCAGAGGCAAGAAGATAGCGGCTGGAAGTTCTCGCGCGGGAGCATTGCCGAGGTGCGCGGCTGGACGATCAAGATCACCGGCGACAGCGGCGTGGTCGGCCTTGGCTACGGACACGCGCTGGCCACGGTCTCAGGCCATACGGAGGGCGTCAAGGCGGCCCTGGACTTCCTGTCCTCGCGCATCACCGGCCGCGATACGCGCGATCTCAGGGCCATCGTGGCGGAGATGGATGCTGCACTCGTGTTCAATCCCAGCGCGAAAGCCGGCCTGGAAATGGCGCTGTACGATCTCATTGCCCGTGGATTATCGACGAGCGTGGGGACGCTGCTTGGCGGCCGGATGCGCGATCGCATCGCGATGTCCAGGCTAGTCCCGCTCAAGTCGCCGGAGGAGATGGCGCAGAAATCCCTCGAGCTCGTCGGCGAGGGCTATCGCACCGTGAAACTGAAACTCAACGGCGACGCAGCGCTGGACCGCGAACGCGTGCTGACCGTGCGCAAGACCATTGGAGCGGGCGTCAAGCTCACTCTCGACCCCAATCAGGCCTATTCCGCCAAGGGGTTTCTGGCTGCGTATTCCAGCTTCTGCAGATGCCGGTATCGCGCTCGTCGAGCAGCCTGTTCCCGCGGCCGATATTGCCGGTCTGAAACTGCTGACGCAGACGCTGCCGGTAGCCGTGGAAGCCGACGAAAGCGCTGCCTCTCTGGCGGACGTCGTCTCGTTGGCGCGGGACCGGGCGGTCGATGTCGTCAATCTGAAGGTTGCGAAGCTGGGTGGCGTGCGGGCGACGCTCGCCGCAATCGAGGCCTGCGAAGCGAATGGCATCGGCTGTCGCTTCGGCGCGTCGTTCGGGCCGTCACTGCTGCAGGCATTTACCGCACACGTCGCAGCCATACCCAGCCGCATGGAGCATGCCTGCGAAATGGCGGAACACCTGCACCTGATGGATGATCCGTTTACGCCCTTCGCCGTCGAGAACGGCGAGGTCGCGGTACCCGAGGGCGTCGGCAGCGGCGTCGAGCTGAAGGCCTAGAGCTTCGTGCGATACATCGCACTCGCCCTATAAACTTTTTGCTCACGGGCCGCACCCGCGGAGGGCCAGGCCCATTACGGCATAAAGGTCATAGTATTGACTTATATGGGATAGGTTTATAACCTTTACATACCATGGCGGGCCGAGCGCCCATTTATCGCCAGGAAGATCAATGCCAACGAAAGCAACCAACGGGAGAAGCGGATGAGACCAAGGGCAACGATCACGTCGAGCCTGGCTCTGCTAGCTGCCGGCGCCGGCTCCTTCGCAGTTGCCAGTCAGGCACGGGCGGACGCTGTTGCGGACTTCTACAGCGGCAAGACAATCACCGTTTACGTCGCCGTCGGCAAAGGAGCCTATGACCTTTACGCCCGCCTGCTGGTCCGGCACATGCCGACGCACGTCCCGGGGCGACCGACCATGATCGTCAGCAACATGCCGGGAGGCGGCGGCGTTGTGGCGGCAAACTATGCCGCGAATGTCGCCGCCAAGGACGGCACCGCCCTGCTGGTTCCGCTCAAGCCCATCGCAATGACACAGCTATTGAACCCGAAGCGTCAAATACGACGCCTCCAAGTTCCAATGGGTCGGCAGCATGGTCGATGCACCGGGTGCGCTGATGGTCTGGCACACCGCACCTGCCAAGACACTGGAAGATGCGCGTCGACAAACGATCGCGATGGGAAGCACGGGCTGGGGTGGAGAGACCGCCATATTCCCGTCCGTGATAAACAACGTGCTCGGCACCAAATTCAAGGTCATCGCCGGCTTCAAGGGGATGTCCAACATCTTCCTCGGCATGGAACGTGGAGAGTTGCACGGCGTTTCAACCGTGTACGGAAGCGTCAAAGGCCTGAAATCGGACTGGCTGGCCGACAAGAAAGTACACTTCCTGGCCCAGGTTGCCGACAAGCGCATCAAGGAATTGCCGGATGTGCCGACCGTGCTCGAGTTTGCCAAGACCGATGAAGACAAGAAGGTTCTTCGCTTCCTGGGATTGAGCAACGTCATCGGACGGTCGATCACTGCGCCTCCAGGCGTGCCTGCGGACCGTCTTGCGGCACTGCGCAAGGCGTTCGACGCGACAGTCAAGTCGGAAGCATTTCTCAAGGAAACCCGCGACAAAAATGTAGACATCAATCCAACTGCCGGAGTGGACGTGCAGAAGGACGTCGACCAGTTGTTCGCGACACCGAAAGCGACGGTCGAAAAAGTGAAAGCTATCGTTACCGAGGCATCGTCTGGAAAGCGCTGACACAGGCGGTGTCGCGACCGGGTGGTGATCAGCGTCGATATCTTCGGAGCTCAAGGTATGCTGGAACCGGGAAGTCACCACCTCCTGCTCGTCCACGGCGCCGACCGCCTCGTCTTTCGTGAGGATGCGGAAGAGGCGAGAAAGCGCGGCATCAGTGTTCACGCGCTGGAGCTGCCGCGCTTCGAAGGCCATCCGGTGGATGACGTCCACAAGCAGTATTCCGAGATATCGGCCCTGATCGAGGCGGAAGTCGCCACGATCAGGGCTGGCTCAAGCCACGCCGTCATTGTCGGGATCGGACGGAACCTCGGCGGCAGCATGCTTGCCTACCACGCGGCGCAAGCTGGTTGTCTTGATGCGATCGTGCTTACCGGCGCTATTCCTGACCTGAGCCGCTTCAAGGAGCGAAGCAGCCATGGCGGCGCTCAGCGCTATCGAGACATGGTTGGCGGAGCGTCGCAGGCCGGGCGCTTTGCGATGCTTGCGGACCTGGATCTCGTGGCGTCGCTACCGTCTATCCCCGTCGATCGATGTCTGCTCCAGGCAGGGTTAGCCGATCCCTGGATGGACGAGGTCTCGATCGATGTTTTTCGAGACTTCCTCAGGTCCGGTTATCGCGTGGAGTTCCTGCAGGACGATCATGCCATGGTCGCACCAGAGACACTTGCCAGGCGCTGGCATTTCATCGATGGAAGAATACGTGCACAATGATTTGCTGACAATTGGGCAACTGGCGCGTCTGGAACGCCGGCTTGAGACATGTAGTCAGGCGCAAGCCCTGCGGACAGTTGAGCAATCGGAGACCACGCTGACATGGCTGGGCGGGTGACGACGGCCGAGCAGATCGTCGACTTTCAACGAAGCGCGGTTGCGCGCTATCTGCAGCTGGCGACCTTGTTTCGTCGCCGGATCGAGTCCGGGGAGTGGATCGTCGGTGCGCAGATTCCGACTGTCGATGATCTCGCCGCTCAGTACGGCGTTGCGCGCGCGACCATACGCCATGCGCTAGACCAGCTCGAGCGGGAGCAACTGATCGAGCGCCTGCGCGCCAAAGGGACATTCGTCAGACACAGCCCGAAATCAGACCTTGTGGTGCGAGGTTCGTACCGACTGGTCCGGCATGTTGCTGGCCCGGCCCGGTGCCACCATCGAGGTGCTGCACGACGAATCCGGCGTACACATACCGCCTGTCGAGACCTCGATAGGGGTTGCAGCCCAGTCTTATCGCCACCTTCGCCGCCGGCACTGGCGCGATGGCGTCGCATTCCTGCTGGCTGACGTTTTCGTCGAAGAGAGCTGGGCAAAGCGCATACCCGCCAAGGCGTTCACGACCAAGAGCGCACTCAAGCTCATCGCCGATACGCAGAGGCGGCAGGATCGGTGACGCGCGGCAGATCCTGACAATCGGGGCGGCGGATCCAGAAACATCCTCGTTGCTCGATCTGGCGCTCAACGCCCCGGTTGCACATGTCCGGCGCGTGGCGATGGACGAGAGCAAAACCATCGTGCTGCTGGCCGACGGAAGCTATCGCGGCGATGTCGTTCGCCTGGACATGAAGCTGAAATAGAGGTGGCCATGAAGCTGCATTGGTCGTCGCGGTCGCCGTTCGTCAGAAAAGTCATGGTGGCAGCGCACGAACTCGGAGTTGCGGATCGCCTCGAGCTGGTGCGCACCGCACGTCGCGGCGGTCAAGCCAAACCTGGAGCTGATGCGGGACAATCCGCTCAGCAAGATACCGACGCTGGTGCTCGACGACGGCAGCCCGCTCTACGATTCGAGCGCGATCTGTCAGTACCTCGACCGCCTGGACGGCGGCAATCAACTGTTTCCGACCGAACCATCGCGGCAGCTCGTGACATGGCGCCGGCATGCGTGCGGCAATGGCCTGATGGACTTGTCACTCCTTTACAGAGCCGAGCGCAATCGTCCGCCGGCCATGCGTTCTCAGGAGCTCCTGAGCGCATTTGCGCAAAAGACAACGGCGGTCCTGGCCACGATGGAGACGGACGTCGAGGCGCTGTCGTCCGCTCGCCCTGGATATCGGACACATCACCATCGGATGCGCCCTGTCCTATCTCGACTTCCGGTTTGCGGATGAACCATGGCGGCCGGGCTATCCACAGCTGACGCAGTGGCATGCGGCCTTTGCGGCGCGACCTTCGATGCTGGCCACCGAGCCCGACGACAGTTGAGGAGCAGAAAGATGGCCGGCCCTCTGTCGCACGTTCGCGTCCTGGATCTCAGCCGTATCATGGCCGGGCCGTGGTCAACCCAGATCCTGGCGGACCTCGGCGCCGATGTGATCAAGGTCGAGCGTCCAGGCACAGGCGACGACACGCGCGCATGGGGCCCTCCATTCCTGAAAGATGCCGGTGGCCAGCCGACGCGGGAGGCCGGCTATTACCTTTGCGTCAATCGCGGCAAGCGGTCGATCACGCTCGATCTCGACAAGCCTGACGGGCAGGAGATTGTGCGGGCGATCGCCGCGAGGTCGGATATCGTTGTCGAGAATTTCAAGGTCGGCACGCTGGAGCGATACAATCTCGACTACGACAGCCTCAGGGCAACCAATCCGAAACTCATCTATTGCTCGATAACCGGGTTCGGACAGACCGGACCCAAGAAGGACGCCGCCGCCTACGACTTCATGATCCAGGCGATGGGCGGCCTGATGAGCGTGACCGGCGAGCGCGATGGCATGCCCGGAGCCGGGCCGCAGAAAGTTGGTGTACCAATCGTCGATCTAATGACGGGGATGTACGCGACGATCGGTGTTCTGGCGGCGCTGGCACGACGCAACGAAACGGGCGAGGGCGACTACATCGATCTGGCGATGCTCGATGTGCAGGCTGCCTTCCTCGCCAATCAGGCAATGAACTGGCTGCTGAGCGGCAACCCGCCGAAACGGGGCGGGAACCGGCACCCCAACATCCAGCCGCAGGATGTGTTTGCGTGCTCGGATGGCTTCGTCGCGCTCGCGGTCGGCAACGACGGACAATTCGCGAAGCTGGCCGAGGCGCTTGGTCATCCGGAATGGTCGGATGAGGCGCGTTTCGCGACCAATCCGTCGCGGGTGCGCAACCATGCTTTGCTCGACCCGCTGCTGCGTGCCGAATTCGCCGGGCGATGCCGGGCGGAACTGATCGCGCTGCTCGAGGCTGCCGGCGTGCCATGCTCGCCTATCAACGATGTGCCGGACGTGTTCGCGGAGCCGCAAGTGAAACACAGGAACATGCTGCGCGAACTCAGCCACCCCACAGGGGGGCGGGTTCCGCAAGTCGTAAGCCCGATCAATTTCGCCAATGCAGCGTTGCACTATGATCGACCGCCGCCCCTGCTGGGCGAGCACACTGAAGAAATCCTGCGCGAGCTTGGCCTCGAACCGGCCACCTGAAGACTGGACAATAAAATGGCCCGCATCCGCCTGCCCTCCAGCAAGGACATGACACCGGCGCAGCGCGACGTGCACGATGAAATCGTGGGCGGCGTGCGCGGCAAGCTGGTCGGTCCACTCAGAGCCGTGTTGCACAGCCCGGATCTGGCAAGGCGCTGGTCGCGACTGGGTGAGTACCTGCGTTTCTCGACATGCCTGCCGAAGAAACTGAATGAGCTGGCGATCATCGTCACCGGGCGGCGATGGAACAGCCAGCTCGAATTCCTGATTCATGCCGAAGCCGCAAAGTCGGCTGGCCTGGACGCGGCGTGCATCGAAACGATCCGGCGGGCGGAGGCACCGACATTCGCGGACGAGGCGGAGGCCGAGGTCTACGAGTTCGCGCGAACACTGCTGCAGAATGGCGACGTAGATGCTGGTGTCCACGCGGCAGTCACCAGACGCTGGGGAGAGCGCGGCGTCGTCGAATTGACCGGCGTGATCGGCTATTACACCATGGTTTCGATGACGCTCAATGCGCACCAGATTCCGCTTCCCGATGGCGCGCGCCCGCCGCTCGAGCTTCCGCCGCAAGGCGGGCTGACAGTGTTGCCACCCGCCACGCGTGCGGATCCGGCAGCGTGATTTCGCCAGCCGCGTGGGCCCTGCGAAGGATGCCGATATGACCGAGACATACGAGTGCTTCAAGCTGACGATCGCGGAGCATGTTGCGACCGTGACAATTGCGCGGCCGCCGGTCAACGCCCAGAACCGCGCATTCCGAGACGAGATCATCAAGATCTTCGATATGCTGAATGACCGCCGCGACGTGCGCGCCATCGTGCTCACTGGCGAGGGCAAGACATTCTCGGCCGGAGCCGATCTCAAGGAGCGACCCGGCCTCAGCGACGAGATCGGGGCCTATCCGCGTCACAACAGGCTGGTGCGCGAGAGCTTCAATGTCGTGATGGAATGCGAGAAGCCGGTGATCGCGGCGATCAACGGACCGGCGATCGGAGCGGGCTGCGTGCTGGCGCTGTGCTGCGACATCCTGATCGCCAGCGAGACCAGCTTCCTGGCGATGACGGAAGTCGATGTGGGGCTCGCAGGTGGTGTCGCGCATGTCAGGCGCTTTTTCTCGGAGTCCGATGCCCGGCTGCTCATCTACACGGCGCGGCGCATACCGGGGCCCGAGCTTTATCGCATGCGGGTGGTGTCGGCTTGCGTCTCCCCCGAAGCGCTGCTGGATACCGCGCTTGGCATCGCGCGGGAGATTGCGCTCAAGAGCCCACTGGCGGTCAGAACCGCAAAGAGGTCGTTCAACGTGACCGAGACCATGCCGCTCAGGGACGGGTACCGCTACGAGCAGCTGCAAACCGTTGCGCTTGCCGCCAGCGAGGAAACAAAAGAGGCGCAGCGCGCTTTCGCCGAGAAACGAAAGCCGGTGTTCGGAAGCGAGTGAACCGCACAAAAAGCGGGAGGAGATGTCGAGACGGCAGTAACCGCCAGATACGGCAAGAGAATTTTCTCGCCATTGGCAGTCAGGCAGGTATCCACCGGAAGCCCTGGCCGCGACCTCGCCCTACAGCCCTGCGGCCATTGAAAAGCTACCGGTGGACCATCAGCCGCATAAGCGAGACAGTGCGCGGCAGCAGGGCTATAAGCGTCCCAATAAAGTCGAGGATAGCTCAAGACCTGCCATGGCCAATACTGCGCCCGCAATCACGCCAGACGTCGTCGCCGCTCACGGCTTCAAAGGCGATGAATATCAACGCCTGCTCGAGATCCTCGGCCGCGAGCCGACGATGACGGAACTCGGCATTTTCTCCGTCATGTGGTCGGAGCACTGTTCGTACAAATCGTCGCGGTTCTGGCTCAGACAGCTGCCGACGTCCGGTCCGCAGGTGATCCAGGGACCGGGCGAGAACGCCGGCATCGTCGACCTGGGCGACGGCGATTGCGCGATCTTCAAAATGGAGAGCCATAACCACCCGAGCTACATCGAACCTTTCCAGGGTGCAGCGACCGGCGTCGGCGGCATCATGCGCGATGTATTCACGATGGGTGCAAGGCCAATCGCCAACCTGAACGCGCTGAGGTTCGGCGACCCGTCGCATGCCAAGACGCGGCATCTGGTTTCGGGCGTGGTTGCCGGCATCGGGCACTACGGCAACTGCACGGGCGTGCCTACAATCGGTGGCGAGACCAATTTCGACGCAGGCTACAACGGCAACATTCTGGTCAATGCCATGTGCGTGGGCCTGGCAAAGTCCGACAAGATCTTCTACTCGGCAGCCAAAGGCGTAGGGTTGCCCGTCGTCTACGTCGGGTCAAAGACCGGACGCGACGGGATTCACGGCGCGACAATGGCTTCGGCGGAATTCGACGACGCGTCGGAAGAGAAGCGGCCGACTGTCCAGGTCGGCGACCCATTCACCGAAAAGCTGCTCATCGAGGCCTGCCTGGAATTGATGGCAACGGACTGCATCATCGCGATCCAGGATATGGGTGCGGCCGGCCTTACTTCCTCGACCTCGGAAATGGCCGACAAGGGCGGCGTCGGCATCGAACTCGATCTGGATCACGTGCCACAGCGAGAGACCGGCATGACAGCCTACGAAATGATGCTGTCAGAAAGCCAAGAGCGCATGCTGATGATCCTGCGGCCTGGCGCTGAACCGCAAGCGGAGGCCATTTTCCGCAAGTGGGGGCTCGATTTTGCGGTTATCGGCCGGACGACCGATACCGGCCGGATGATCATCCGGCACAAAGGGATTGTGGAGGCCGACCTGCCGGTCGACAAGCTGGCCAACTCGGCTCCGCTGTACGAGCGGCCGTGGACTGCCGGCGTCAAGCTGCTGCCGATCCTGCCGCAATGGGTCAAGGCGCCGGAGAGCATGCTGGGTGCGCTGGAGACGATGATGGCGCATCCCGCCTTATGCTCGCGGCGTTGGATCTGGGAGCAATACGACCACATGGTGATGGGTGACACCATCGGCCGACCGGGTGGCGATGCGGGCGTGGTCCGGGTGCACGGTACAAGAAAGGGAATTGCCGTCGCGTGCGATGTCACGCCTCGCTATGTGGCGGCTGATCCGGGTATGGGAACGAAGCAGGCAGTCGTGGAGACGTGGCGCAACCTCACCGCGGTCGGGGCCGATCCTCTTGCGATCACGGACAACATGAACTTCGGCAGTCCCGAACGACCGGAGATCATGGGGCAGTTCGTCGAAAGCGTCGAAGGCATGAAGGAAGCCTGCATCGCGCTCGGCTATCCCGTCGTTTCCGGCAACGTCTCGCTTTACAACGAAACAAACGGTGCCGCGATCCCACCAACGCCGGCGATCGGCGGTGTCGGCGTCATTCCGGACACTGCTTATACCGCTGACATTGCCATCAAGAAGGCCGGAAACCTGCTGCTGCTCATCGGGGCGGAGCAGGGCTGGCTGGGGCAGTCACTGTATCAGCTCATCATCGCGCAGAAGCCGGAAGGCGCGCCGCCGCCGGTGGACCTGAGCGTGGAAAAGGCAGCGGGAGATTTCGTGCGGGGCCTCATCCGCGAGGCCAAGACACGTACCGTGCACGACTGCTCCGACGGGGGACTATTGGTTGCAGTCGCGGAGATGGCGCTGGCTGGTGACATCGGTGCCGAGTTGCATCCGTGGGAAGGACGTCTGCCGGCGCATGCGATCTGGTTCGGCGAGGACCAGGGCCGCTATATCATCGAGGTTGCTCCATCGGCGGCCGACGACATCCTGGCGCGCGCCAAGGCATCGGGATTGGCTGGACGCGTGATCGGACGAACCGGTGGTACGACGCTGGAGATTGCCGGAGAGGGGGCGATAACCCTCGAGGCGTTGCGGGCGGCGCACGAGAAATGGCTGCCAGCCTACATGGGCGGGGCCGTTTGAGCTGCTTGACAACTAGCGGAAAGCGAAAGAAGGCTTTGACTCCTGCTGCGACAAACCGTCGAGGGATCCATCATGGCCCGACTGCATGCTTCTGTCGTGACTTGTCTTCTGCTTGGCCTGCTCGTTCCCCACGCAACGCTTGCCCAGGCGCCAGGACCAGGCCGCTCAGCAACGCTGCCTGCAGGCGACAGCCGCGATCTTGTGCAGGGCGTGTGCACCAATTGCCATACGCCGCGGGAAATACTGCGCAGCTCGGGCTATAGCGCTGCGAACTGGAAAGCGTTGATCGCCTCGATGATCGACCTGTCCGGGACCCCCGACACGCAGGAGAAGATCGTCAGCTATCTGGCGACACACTTTCCCGAGGGGCGCAATCCAAGGCCGGCCAAGCTGATGCCGGGCACCGCCAAGATCTCGTTCAAGGAATGGGTGACGCCAACGCTGGGGCAGCGTTCGCGCGATCCCGTCGAGGCGGCGGACGGAACGATCTGGTGGGCGGGGCAGTGGGCCAATCTGATCGGACGGATCAATCCGGCCACGGGAGAAATGAAGGAATACCAGCTTCCCGCCAAGGCGATGCCGCACACCGTGGTGCTCGATGCGGAGGGGAGCGTCTGGTACACGGGCAACAAGAACGGCTCGGTCGGTAAGCTGGACCCCAAGACCGGGAAGATCACCGTCTTCAAGATGCCTGATCCGAAGGCTCGCGACCCGCATACGGCAGTGTTCGACGCCAATGGCATCATGTGGTTCACGCTGCAGCAATCCAACATGATCGGCCGCCTCGATCCCGGGAGCGGCGATATCAAGCTGGTGACATCCCCGCGCGCGGGCTCGAAGCCCTATGGCATCAAGATCGATGCGGCCGGTGTTCCGTGGGTGGCCTGCAACGGTGCCAACTGCCTGATCAAGGTCGATCCCAAGACGATGCAGTTGACCGAGGTGAAGCTGCCGATCCCAGCGACGACTGTGCGGCGGCTGGACATCGCGCCAGACGGGATGATCTGGTACGTCAACTCTTCGCAGGGCCGGCTTGGCCGTTATGATCCCAAGACCGGCCAGATCAAGGAATGGGCGTCCCCCAGCGGGGCCAAATCACACCCATATGCTATCGTGATAACCGGGGGGTATGTCTGGTACAATGAATCAGGGGTGCGACCTGATCCGTTGGTCCGGTTCGATCCGCGAACCGAGACGTTCCAGAGCTGGCCGATCCCTTCGGGCTCGTTCCATGCCGGGATCATCCGACACATGCGTGCCAACAAGGACGGTAACATCCTGATCCACCAGTCCAGCACGAACCGAATTATCCTGGTCGATATCAACGGCAATGGCTCTGCCGCGACCCGATAGTGCAGTTTCCTCTCGACTGCGCCTTGCCCTGTGCCTTGGCAACTTCTGGAGCGTATCCGAGCCGGCTATAGCGGCGGCGAGAAGGAGTTATTGCCCAAAGGCCGCCGGGGAGGCACTGTGATGGACCGCAACCGGCCACAGATGGGGGATACGGCGCAGTCAGCCCTTCGTCCGCAGCAGTCAGGGAATAAGCATGAAGATCGTCTATTTCAACGAGTACCGGTTGGGGGTCATCAAGGGCGACACGGTGGTCGACGTGACTGACGCAGTGTCCGATATTCCGCATACGGGGCCGCACGACCTCATCAACGGTGTCATCGAGCACTTCGACACCTACCGTGGAAAGATCGAAGCGCTGGTCGCTAAAGCGATTGGAACGCCGCTGGCAGGCGTAAAGCTGCGCGCCCCGCTGCCGCGACCGGTGAATATCGACTGCATGGCAGTCAACTACATGGAAGACGGCACGCGTTCGGAGCCTGCGCCCATCAACGCCTTTCACAAGTCGCCGATGTCGATCATCGGACCTGACGAGGTGATGGAGCTACCGGATGCCCCGGCGAGCGTATTCGAAGGCGAGGCGGAACTGGCCGTCATCATCGGGAAACGGGCGCGCAACGTCAGGCCGGCCGATGCCATGTCGTACGTCTTCGGCTACTGCAATTTCATCGACGGCTCGGCCCGCGGCCTACCGCCTGCCGGCAACACGTTCTACCAGATGAAGTCGCGCGAAACGTTCGCGCCGATCGGACCTTGGCTCGTCACCGCCGACGAGATCGCGAATCCGATGAACCTGCAGATCCGGCTGTGGAACAACGGCGAGCTGAAGCAGAGCTTCAATACAAATGACATGGCACACGATATCGCCAAGTCGATCGCGTTCGTGAGCTCAATCCACACGCTGATGCCTGGCGACATCCTGGCAAGCGGTACCAACCATCGCGGGCTACACGCGTTCCAGGACGGGGACCGGATCGAGCTGGAGGTCGAGGGCTGCGGGCGGCTGTCGGTCTCGATTCGCGACGAGCTCAAGCGCACCTGGCCGCGCGAGACGCGCCTGCAGCGGCAGGAACGCGGCGAGGAGGCGCTGGCCAAGCAGATCTCGGGCAAATACGCAAAAGCGTGAGCAGGCCATACGCACGACGGAGAACAAGCATGGCTACACCGGTGCAGCGCTTCGTGACGGGGCACACGACGGACGGCAAATCGTGCTTCATCATGGAGGGGTCGGCGCCGACCGTGTTCGAGATGCGGGCGGGCGGCACAGTGGTCACGGAGCTGTGGGAGACGCACGAGACGCCGGCCGATAATACCGGCTCGCAAGAGGTTACGGACCACGACAAACGTCTACCGCCGCCAAATGGCGGCAGCGTATTCCGGATCGTCGAGTATCCGCCAGACAGCATACGATTGGCCGCCCTGCGCGAGCACTCCGGCGAGCACGATGACAAGAAGGACGGTTATGTCCGCGACTATTCGAACAGGCGGCATCCGGGCTTCCACAAGACGCACAGCATCGACTATGCGATCGTTCTGGAGGGGGAAATCCATGCGATCATGGATGAGGGGGAGCGGCTGATGAGGGCTGGCGACGTGCTCGTCCAGCGCGGCACCAACCATGCCTGGAGCAACCGAACGGACAAGCCGGCGCGCGTCGCGTTCGTCTTGATCGACGCCAAGCCTGTGTAGGCGTCCGGGCGCCGAGACCCGATCATTGACGTTGGAAGGAGCCTGCTATGGAAAAGCTGCTGCAAGACAAGGTTGCCATCGTCACGGGTGCCAGCAATGGAATCGGCCGGGGCATTGCGGAGGCGTTCGCGGCGGCGGGAGCCAGGACGGTGCTGGTGGCGCGGCGCGCGGATGCTCTGGAGAGCCTTGCCGCTGAAATCTCGGCCGGGGGCGGGACGGCGCTGGCCGTGCCGACCGATGTCACTGCCGAGGATCAGGTGCTTTCCTTGTTCCGTCGGGTCAAGAGCGAGTATGGCCGAATAGACGTGGTGATGAACAATGCCGGGGTCTCCGCCCACACCCCGATCGAAGACATTACTCTGGAGCAGTGGAACCAGGTGCTGGCCATTAATCTGACCGCGCAGTTCCTGATGAGCAGGGAGGCGGTGAGAGCGATGAAGGCGCAGACGCCTCAGGGCGGCCGCATCATCAACATGGGCTCCATCTCCGCCAAAACGCCGCGGCCGGATTCGCTCGCATACACGGCCACGAAGCACGCGATCCAGGGCATGACGCACCAGCTCACGATGGACGGCCGCAAGTATGGCGTGGTGGCTTCCGTGATCCATCCCGGGGCGACGCTGTCCAGCTTCACGACTCGGCGCGGGCGGACAGAGGCGGGGCCAGGGGAGGCGGCCGAGGATTACGTGATGTCGGCGGCGGACGTGGCGCGGGTCGCCGTTCTGATGGCCTCGCTGCCACCGGAGGTGAACCTTTACGAAGCCACCATTTTGCCCAACCATATGCGTTCCTTCATCAGTCGAGGATGAAACGCAGGTGCTATGCCGAGCAGCCCATCGATATTCCCGCATCGGACAACGGATGGCCTTTGCACGTATCGTCAGCGATGGCATAAGTCGGCGCCATGACTAAGCCCTCCTACGATGTCGCCATAATTGGCGGCGGCCACAACGGACTCGTCTGCGCCGCATATCTGGCGCGGGCGGGCGTGAGTGCCATAGTATTGGAAAAGAACAAGGTGGTCGGCGGCGCGGCGATCACCGAGGAATTCCACCCCGGCTTCAGCAACTCGGTCGCCTCCTATACCGTCAGCCTGCTCAATCCCAAGGTCATCACCGATCTCGAGCTCAAACGTCACGGCCTGCAGATCGTGGAGCGTCCGGCCGCCAACTTCTGGCCGGTCGACGACCGCACCTACCTGCTGATGCCCTATGGCATGGCGGCGCGGCAGCAAGCGATCGCCCGCTTTTCGAAACGTGATGCGGAACGGCTGCCTCTCTACGATGCTGCGCTGGAGCGGGCCGCCCAACTGCTGCGCGATCTCGTGCTGGAGACCCCGCCCAACGCGGGAGGCGGACTAGCCGAGTGGTCGCGCGCCGCCCGGGTCGGCCGCCGGATGCTGGGCCTGGACATCAAGGAGCAGCGGCTGGTCGCTGATCTGTTCACGAAGAGCGCCGCCGACTTCCTCGACAGATGGTTCGAAAGCGACATCGTGAAGGCAGCGTTCGCTTTCGACGGAATCGTCGGGGCCTATGCCTCGCCGCATACGCCCGGCACGGCCTACGTGCTGTTGCATCACTGCTTTGGCGAGGTGAACGGAAAAACGGGTGTGTGGGGTCATGCCATCGGCGGCATGGGCGCCATAACCGAGGCCATGCGCCGCTCGGCGAAGGCAGCCGGCGCAGTGATCCGCACCGGCGCGCCCGTGCAGGACGTCGTGATCGAGGACGGCAAGGCGGCAGGGATCAGGCTCAGCTCGGGCGAGGTCGTCCGAACCAGGGTGGTGGCTGCCAATGTCGGCCCCAAGCTCCTGTTCCGCGATCTCATACCGGACGGCGCCGTAGACCCGGAGACGCGGGCATTGCTGACTGGTGTGCAAACGGGATCTGGCACGTTCCGGATGAATGTGGCGCTGTCGGAGCTTCCGGACTTTCGCTGCCTGCCGGGCAAAGCCGCGGCACGCCATCATGGCGCGGGCATCATCATCGGGCCAACGATCGACTATCTCGACCGCGCCTGGCTCGATGCCCGATCGAATGGATGGTCGAAAGCGCCGATCGTGGAGATGGTGATCTCGTCGGTGCTCGATCAGACACTGGCTCCGCCTGGCCAGCACGTCGCGAGCCTTTTCGTCCAGCACGTCGCGCCGCGACTGCCTGCGCCGCGCAGTTGGGAGGATGAGGGCGAGAAACAGGCCTTTGCGGCGCTCGTGATCGATACCCTGAATGCCCATGCACCCAACTTCCGCAGCAGCGTCATCGCTTCGCAGGTGCTCTCGCCGCTGGACCTGGAGCGGCGCTTTGGCATGATCGACGGCGATATCTTTCATGGGCAACTGTCGCTGGACCAGCTCTATGCGCTCAGGCCGGTGCTTGGACATGCCAATTACAGAATGCCGGTGCCGGGGCTTTATCTTTGCGGATCGGGAGCGCATCCTGGCGGCGGCGTTACCGGGGCGCCCGGACACAACGCCGCTCGAGAAATCATGCGGGACCTGAGGCGGCAGCCTCCCTGGCTTCGACGGTAACTCACCCGGCAGGCGGGACAGTGCAATCGGTTGCAGGGCCCGGAGACAGCATTTATCGTATCGCTCGATCATCTTCCACCATCCGACTGGGGACGACGCATGGCCAGAAGCGAGGACCGGGCGGCGAGTACCGCTGCGGGGCCCGGCATCAACGACGACATCGGCGAGGCTATGCGTCTCAAGATGTACAGGTGCCAGGTCGAGATACGGCAGGCCGAACAGCGGGCCTACGATCTCTTCCTGCAGAACCTCGTCAAGGGGACGTCGCACTTGTCGCTGGGACAGGAGGCCATTGCCGCAGGCTTCGCCTGTGCGATGCGGCCGGGAGATCTTTCGTTCTGCACCTACCGCGGGCACGCTCATACGCTGGCGCGCGGGGTGTCGATCGAGAAGGTGCTGGGCGAGCTGATGCAGCGCGACAACGGCCTGATGCGCGGCAAGGGCGGATCGATGCACCTGACGTCGGAGGAGCATGGCGTAATGGGCTCGTACGCCATCATCGGCGCGCATCTGCCGATTGCATGTGGCGCAGCGCTGCGGGCCCAGTACAAGGGACACGACGACGTCTCGGTCTGCTTCTTCGGAGACGGGACCACCAACATCGGCGCTTTCCACGAAGCATTGAACTTCGCTGCGATCTGGAAGCTGCCGGTGGTGTTCGTGTGCGAGAACAATCTGTATATGGAATATACGCCGATCGGAGAGGTAACGGCGGTCGAGCATCCGGCAGCAGACCGGGCATCGGCCTACGGGCTGGACAAGATCATCGTCGACGGCAACGACGCCGACGCGGTCTATCGCACCGCCCAGGCTGCCTACGCCAAGGCGCGCGCCGGCGACGGACCTTCCCTCATCGAGTGCAAGACCTACCGCCACAGCGGCCACTCCCGCGCTGATCCCGCCCACTACCGCCCCAAGGGCGAGCTGGAGGAGTGGAAGAAGCGGGACCCGATAAAGATCTACCGGGAACGCCTTGTGCAATTCGGCGTGGAGCAGCAGGTGATCGATGCGATCGATGCCGATGTCGCGCTCGTCGTCGACGAGGCGACAGAAGCCTGCAAGGCGGCGCCAATGCCATCGGCCGACATTCTTTTTACAGACGTTTATGCCGACGGAGGATGGGCATGGCGGAACTGACCTACCGTGATGCTGTTGCCCGAGGCATCGCCCAGGAGATGGCACGCGACGATGACGTCATCTTCTTCGGCGAGGACGTGGCAAAGGCGGGCGGCGTGTTCAAAGCAACCGTCGGGCTCTACGAGCAGTTCGGGCCAAGACGCGTGCGCGACACGCCGATCTCAGAGCAGGCGATCCTGGGGGCGGCGATGGGCGCGGCGATGACCGGCCTCAAACCAATCGCCGAGATCATGTTCTCCGACTTCCTGGCGGTCTGCTTCGACTTCATCGCCAACGAGTTTCCGAAGTCGCGCTACATGTCGAACGGGCAGACCAAGTGTCCGCTGGTGGTGCGCACCGGCAACGGCGCGGGCTCGCGGTTCGGCGCGCAGCATTCGCAGTCGGTCGAGAACTGGTGCATGATGATCCCGGGACTGAAAGTCGTGGCGCCATCCACCCCGCGCGACGTGATCGGCCTGCTTGCGGCCTCCGTGCGCGATCCCGACCCGGTGATCTTCTTCGAGCACAAGTCGCTTTATGCCGTGAAAGGCGAGGTGCCGGATGGCGAGATCGTCGACACGCTGGGCACCGCGAAAATCGTGCGCCCGGGCACCGACGCGACGATCCTGGCGCTCGCCCTGATGGTGCCGCGCGCGCTGGAGGCGGCGGAGCGGTTGAAGGCGCAGCATGGCATCGACTGCGAAGTGATCGATGTGCGCTCACTGGTGCCGCTCGATACGCAGACGATCCTGGGCTCGGTGGCGCGGACACATCGCGTGTTCACGGTGGAGGAAAACCCGCGGCTATGCGGCTGGGGCGCGGAGATCGTCTCGATCATCGCCGACGAGGCATTCTATGATCTCGACGGGCCGCCCGTGCGTATCACCACTCCGCATATTCCGCTGCCCGCCGCCGACATCCTGGAGGACATGGTGCTGCCGACCGTGGAGCGGATCGCAGAGACCGTGCGGCGCGGGCTGGCGGCGTGACGCATCGTGCCCCAGCAATAATCGTCTGCTATACTATCGACATGCTGCAAAACAAGATACGCCCCGCAACTTATGCCGATATAGAGGCCTTGCCATCGAACATGGTGGGCGAGATCATCTTCGGCGTGCTGCATTCCCATCCAAGGCCGACGCCTCGGCACAGTGTCGCTACTGTCGAAATTCAAACCGAGCTCAATAATCCCTTCGGTCGAGGTCGTGGCGGTCCTGGAGGATGGATATTCATGGTCGAGCCCGAGCTGCATCTAGGGCCCCATATCGTCGTGCCAGACATCGCCGGCTGGAAGAAAGAACGGCTGACACCGTTTCCGAGCACAGCCTATGTCGAGACACCGCCGGATTGGCTGTGCGAGGTTTTGTCGCCATCGACCCAAAAGCTGGATCGAACCGACAAGCTCGCCGTCTACGCCGAATTCGGCGTCGGACATTGCTGGTACGTCGACCCGATCGCTCGCACGCTCGAGGTGTTCGCCCTGACCGGCGGGAAGTGGCAACTCGCAGCAACCTTCAAAGACGCCGATCCGGTCACTGCTCCGCCATTCGAAGCGCACACGTTCCTGCTCGACGCGCTGTGGGTGCCCGAAACCGAACCGCCTGCTTCCGGGCAATAGTGCAAAGGTAATCCAACATGGCCAAATCCAGCCCCACGTCGTCCTCCACCTACGCCAACCTTCTCGCTGACGTGCCGACCGACCTGTGGATCGGCGGCCAGTGGAAGCAGGCTTCCGACGGCACCCGCTTCGACATCATCGATCCCGCGACGGAGGAAAAGATCTGCGACGTGGCCTCGGCGACCGTGGAGGACGCGCAGGCGGCGGTCGATGCCGCGAGCGCCGCATTCGCCGGCTGGGCGGCGAAAAAGCCGCGCGAGCGCGGGGAAATTCTGCGCAAGGCCTATGAGCTGATCATGGCGGATGCGGAGCGGTTGGCAAAGCTCATCACGCTGGAGAACGGCAAGTCGCTGTCGGACGCCCGCGGCGAGGTCGCCTACGCCGCCGAATTTTTCCGCTGGTATGCGGAGGAAGGCGTTCGCAACATCGGCCAGATGTCGATTGCTCCGTCAACCGGCGCACGTATCCTGGTGCAGCACAAGCCTGCCGGAATCGCCGTGCTGGTTACGCCGTGGAATTTCCCCGCTGCCATGGCGACGCGGAAAATTGGCCCCGCGCTCGCCGCCGGCTGTCCGGTGGTGCTGAAACCGGCATCGGAGACGCCGCTCACCATGCTGGCGTTGATGCCGATCCTGGAGAAGGCGGGCGTGCCGGCCGGCGTCGTCAACGTCATCCCCTCGCGCCGCTCCGGGCCGGTGGTCTCCAAGATGCTGCACGACCCCAAAGTCCGGGTCGTCTCGTTCACCGGATCCACCGAGGTGGGCCGCAAGCTGCTGCACGAGGCGGCCGACTGCGTGGTGAAACCGGCGATGGAGCTTGGCGGCAACGCCCCGTTCATCGTGTTCGAGGACGCCGATATCGACGCGGCCATCGAAGGCGCGATGATCGCCAAGATGCGAAACATGGGCGAGGCCTGTACCGCGGCCAACCGCTTCTATGTGCACGAGAAGGTGCATGACGCGTTTGCCAAGAAGCTGACCGACAAGATGTCAGCGCTGAAAATGGGCAATGGGCTGGCCGACGGGATAGCGCTGGGACCGCTCGTCAATGCGGAGACGCGGGACAAAGTGAAAGAGCTGGTCGATGACGCAGTCGGCAAGGGCGCCAAGGTTATGACCGGCGGCAAACAGCCCGAAGGCAAGGGCTATTTCTATCCCGCAACCGTCCTGACGGGCGTGGCCGACGGTTCTGATCTGCTCAGCGACGAAATCTTCGGTCCGGTTGCCGCAATCCAGACATTCAAGACCGAGGACGAGGTCATCAAGCGCGCGAACGACACCGAGTACGGCCTTGTCGCCTATCTGTACACGAAGGACCTGGAGCGCGGCATGCGTGTATCGGAGCAACTGGAATTCGGCATGATCGGTCTCAACCGTGGCCTCGTGTCGGACCCTGCCGCACCGTTCGGCGGCATGAAGCAATCGGGCCTGGGACGCGAAGGCGCGCACGAGGGCCTGATGGAATTCCTGGAAACGCAGTACGTGTCGGTGACGTGGTAGGACAGACGGAGGACACCGTGCAATGACGATCGGTCCCGATGCAAAGCGTCTGCTCGGCGGTTGGCGCCTCGTGTCAGCATTCACGGACGGAAAGGTCAATGCAGAGCGCGGCGCCAACCCGACAGGCATCATCTTCTATGATGTGTCGGGCTGGATGTCGGTCAACATCCAGGGGGATCATCCGCCGCTCGAGCTTGCGGGCGAGACGCCGACGCCAGAAGAATCGCACGCGGCGCTCAGCACATACTGGGCCTACTTCGGCACGTACAGCGTGGATGAGCAGGCCAAGACCGTGACCCACCATCGCACGGGGAGCGTCAACCCGGGCTGGCGAAGGCACCCCGACTTTGTCCGCGCGTACGCGTTTCTCGGAGATGACCGCGTGGCTCTGAGGCCGCAATATCCCGCGCGCAACGGTAACGAGCTCATATGGGAAAGGTTGAAGCGATGACGAAAACCAGCAGCACGCCGAACGCCCAACGTTTCCTTGGTGCGTGGAAGCGGATCTCTCCGACCGACACTGGAATGATCTATTATGACCCTTCAGGTCACATGCTCGTGCAATCCGGGCCCAAGCGTGAGCGGCCGCGTGCTGGGGCAACGCCGACAGCGGCAGAGGCGCTCGAGGCCATAACTGGCTATGTCGCCTATTTCGGCAGGTACACGATCGACGAGGCAGCCTGCACTGTGACGCACCATCAGGCTGCGACCGTCCAGCCGGGACCGCCGACAGATCTGGTGCGTGCATTCGAGTTCGTCTCAGACAACCGTCTCATCCTTCGGCCAATCGGCGGCGGCGACGACATCATCTGGGAGCGGATCATATGACCATCGAAGGCTGCCGCCCATGGATGTGCTGATGCCACAGCTCGGCGAGACTGTCGCCGAGGGCAAGATCACGCGCTGGTTCAAGGCTGCGGGCGAACGGGTTGCGCCGGGCGACAACCTATTCGAGATCGAGACGGACAAGACCTCCATGGAGGTGCCCGCGATCTCGGCAGGCGTGCTCTCAGAAATCCGGGTCGCGGCAGGACAAACCGCGGTCGTCGGAGCCGTGGTCGCAGTCATATCAGACGGGGCAGGCAAGCAGGTCAAGGCACCAAGACCGGCGCCGCCCCCCATGGCGGCTACATTCAGCTCGGCAAAATCCGCGGCGCCTGCAGCATTGGACACCGGGGTCCTGCTACCGCAATCGGCACCGAGCCGCGGGTTCGGGTCGCAAGCTGCGGGGGCTGTGCAGACGGCGACCGCAGCAGTCGAGACGCCGCCGCACGCTGCCGTCGAGATGGAGCCTTTCCGCGAGGTCAGGACACCAGAGCGCAATTATGGGCCGGCACGGCTGGCGAATGGCTCGGCCGTCACGCCGCTGGCCCGTCGCCTCGCCTTCGAATCGGGCATCGACCTCGGCCGCGTCTCCCCATCCGGCCCGCACGGCCGTATCATGGCGCGTGATATCGGCACCGCGATAGCAGGCGGTGCAGGCCGGGCGCTCATTCCCGATCGGGCGCTACCGCCACCGAGCGCGGCGACAGGCCGGACCGCGGCGGAAAAAGTCAAAGCGCTTTATGAACCGGGTACGTACGAGGAGGTGCCGCTCGATTCGATGCGGCGGACCATCGCTTCGCGGCTGGTGGAAGCCAAGCAAACAATCCCGCATTTCTACCTCACGGCGGACTTCGACCTGGATGCCCTGCTGGAGGTGCGCGAGCAGGTCAATGCCAAGGCCAAGCTGGGCCCGGACGGCAAGCCGATCTATCGGCTTTCCGTCAACGACTTCCTGATCAAGGCGCTTGCAGCCTCGCTGCAGCGCGTGCCCGCAGCAAACGCAGCCTGGGCCGACGACAGAATTCTGTATTTCGAGCGCTCCGATATCGCCGTGGCGGTCGCCATCGACGGGGGGCTTCTGACTCCGGTCATCCGTGGGGCTGAGACAAAGTCGGTTGCCAAGATCGCAAGCGAGATGCGCGACCTGGCCGCCAAAGCGAAGGCCCGGAAGCTCGCGCCAGAGCAGTACCAGGGCGGCGCCACCACGATCTCGAATCTGGGGATGTTCGGGGTCAGGGACTTCTCGGCGATCATCAACCCGCCACAGGCAACGATCTTTGCCATTGGCGCGGCGGAGCGCAGACCGGCCGAAGCGAAGGGGGGAGGCATCCGCTTCGTAACGCGCATGACGGTGACCGTATCGTGCGATCACCGTGTGGTGGACGGTGCGCTCGGGGCGGAACTGCTTGCGACCTTCAAGGGCTTCATCGAGCAGCCGGTTACGGCACTGGTGTGACGAGCGAATAACCCTGCGCCGCGCGCCGTGCGAACGGGACATCGACGCGGACCTGCGCGGCCGCAAAGCAGGGTGCGAACGGGTATGCTGAAATGAATGGGAGCAAAGCCGTCCGGAATTGGGGTTGTCACAGCAGCCCGAGTTGACGATCGGCGTTCACGGCCGCATTCGTACCACGTCCATCCGCCAACATGAAGGTCTCATGGCTGCCACCGCCGACCTCGCATTCTACAAGGACTCGCTGATCGTCCTTGCGACCGCCGCCGTCGTCGTGCCTGTCATGCACAGGCTCAAGGTGACGCCGGTGATCGGGTATCTGGCGGCCGGTGCGTTGCTTGGGCCATTCGGTCTGGGCGCGCTGGCGGGAACCTACCCGTGGTTATCGACCCTCACGTTCGAGAACGAGAAGGACCTGGCGCAGTTCGCTGAGCTGGGGGTCGTGTTCCTGCTGTTCGTTATCGGTCTGGAATTGTCGGTCGAGCGGCTGAGCACGATGCGCCGCTATGTGTTCGGCCTGGGAACGCTGCAGGTCGTCATCTCGGGCATTGCCATTGGCCTCATCGCACCAATCTTCGGGCATTCGGTGGCCGCCTCGACGCTTATCGGCTTGTGTCTGGCGCTGTCGTCCACTGCGATGGTGCTGGACAATCTTGCCTTGAGAAAGCGGCTCACAACCGCGGTTGGGCGGACCAGCTTCGCCGTGCTGCTGCTGCAGGACCTCGCGGTCATCCCGATGCTGTTCCTGGTTGGTATACTCGGCGCCAACAACCAAGGCCCGGTCGGGCTGGGCCTGCTGATAGCGTTCGTTCAAGGCGCGGCCACGCTTGGGCTTATCGTCGTCGCTGGACGGATGCTGCTGAGGCCGATGTTCAAGCTCGTCTCCGCTACCGGCGGAACGGACCTGTTCATGGCGGCAGCTCTGCTCGTCGCGGTCGGCACCGGGGTGCTGACTGCAGCGGCGGGGCTATCGATGGCACTCGGCGGATTCGTTGCAGGCCTGCTGCTGGCCGAAACCGAGTACCGCAAGGCGGTTGAAGCCGTAATCGAGCCCTTCAAGGGGCTGCTGCTCGGCGTGTTCTTCATCACAGTGGGAGCGCGCGTCGATCTCGCAACGCTGCTGGCGGAGCCGCTTTATCTTCTGTTCAACGCCGCAGGCCTGGTGCTGCTCAAGGCGGCAATCGTCATTCCTCTCGCCAGACTGTACGGACTGACCTGGCCGGCTGCGGTCGAGATGGGCCTGTTGCTGGGGCCAGGGGGCGAGTTCGCCTTCATCCTGATCGGACTGGGTGTCGCCGGCGGCGTCATCGCGCCGGAGATCGCCGGCGTGCTTCTGGTCGTGGTGGCACTTACGATGGCCGTAATTCCTGTGTTGGGCTGGCTCGGCGAGAAAATCGGTCCATGGCTCGGCGGCCAGCAACAAGGCATCGGATCGGACCTCGAGACGGCGCCGCTGCACTCGGAGGGCGTGGCAGCAATTGTCGTGGGCGCCGGGCGCGTCGGCAGGCTTGTGTCGCAGATGCTCACCGAGCACGGCGTCGATCACGTAATTACCGACTATTACGCCTCAGCGGTCGTCAATGCTCGAAATGACGGCATGCCAGCCTATTTCGGTGACGCCAAGAACGCGGACTTTCTTGAACGCTGCGGCATCAAGACGGCACAGGCGGTGATCGTGACGATCAATGGTCAGGCGGAAATCGACGAGGTGGTGGACGTAGCGCGAAGGCTCAACCCCAATCTTCAGATCATCGCGCGTGCAAAGGATGCAAGCCACGCCCGGCACCTCTATTCGCACGGCGTGACGGACGCGGTGCCTGAAACCATAGAGGCGAGCCTTCAATTATCCGAAGCGGCGCTCGTTGCGTTGCGGGTGCCGGCCGGTCCGGCGATCGCCTCCATTCACGAAAAACGCGATGAGTTCCGGCGAGAGCTGCAGGCCGCCAGCAAGCAGGACGACCGCCAGATCCGGGGACTGCGCGGCTCGGCTCGGCAGAAGCGATAGGACCGGCCCACCGAAAGTTCGACTCTTTCAGGGCGGCGGTGGGCCGGAATTTATCTTTGCGCGCAGCCGCCACACCAACCCTGCGCGCGGTTTTACTTTGCGCGCAGCCGCCACACCAACCCTGCGCGCGGTTTTACTTTGCGCGCAGCCACCACACCAACCCTGCGCGAGGGTGCCTGAAAACCGCAGGTTTTCAGGCATCAATGGCCATTATCATCGGCGATCATGACGCAGAGCCGGCGCGGGCCATGGGCGCCGAGCACCGGGATGCCTCCAATGTCGGCGGATCTTGACGGACCAGATATCAGGTTGAGCGTCCTGGGCATTCCGCTGGCGGCAAGAGCAGCAGCCCTGACGCGGGGGAACGCATCCTCCAGCGCACCAACGACGTCCTGGCGGCGGACGACGACGATCGCGGTGTCCGGCAAGAAGCTCAGCGTCACCGGATTGTCCGGTCCAGACGCCACGATCACCGTACCGGTCTCGGCGACTGCGGCCAGCGCACGGGTCATGCCGACCGTGTCGGTGGGCTCTGCTGGACCGCTGCGCACAAGCAGACCGGCGGTCCCGCTCCAAGGAAGGCTCGAAAGCCAGTCATCCGCGCCGATTCTGATTTCGAGCGGCAGCTTCGAGGATCGAAGATAGTCCGCCACGGCAGCGGGCAAACGCCGGCTGTCGCTGATGACGATCATCTCGCCGGCGGCAAGCTTCAGCCAGTGCCCCAGGATGGCGATCAACTCGTCCGTCGGCTTTCCCGCCACGCGCGAAGTTTCGATATGGCGGATGGGAGACGCCAGCCGCTGCTCGGCATGCGCGCGTCCGGCATCTTGGCGACCTGCTGCGGCGAGGCCTGCGCGCACCTTGGACAGGATGACGTCCCGACTGGAGCTCATCGCGGCACTCCACGCCGGCTCTCCGCCCACAACTGCTGGAAGGTGCGCCCCTCAGGGGCAGGAAAATCGCGATATCTCGTCCAGCCGCCGGCCAGGGGAAGCCATCGAAAAGCCCCGCGCCTGCGTCCAAGGGCACCGAGCGCGGCGGCGGCAAACCTGGCGATCAGGTGATAAAGGCGCGGGTGGCGGGCCGCGAACGCCCATGTCCTCAATCCCAGCCGGAAGACAAAACCTCCGCCGCCGGCTTCGAAATGCGCCTCCCGGTGCAGCCGCATCAATTTCGGTAGCGGGATCTTGACTGGGCAGACGTCCGCGCACTTGCCGCAGAACGTGGATGCCTTGGGCAGATCGGCGGCGGCCGAGACGCCCAGAAGCGCCGGTGAGACGACTGCACCGATTGGTCCGGGATACACCCAGCCATAGGCGTGACCGCCGATCGCGCCGTAAACCGGGCAATGGTTCATGCAAGCGCCGCACCGGATGCAACGCAGAACCTCGCGCATCTCCGACGCCAACAATTCGGAGCGGCCATTGTCGAGCAGGACGACGTGGTATTCACGTGGCCCGTCAGGATCGGCCGGACGGCGCGGGCCGGTCGACAGCGTCGTATAGACCGAGATCTCCTGTCCGGTGGCCGAGCGAGCCAGAAGCCGAAGCAGGGCCGCGACGTCCTCCAGGGTCGGCACCACCTTGTCGATCGAGGCCACGACGATATGGACGCGAGGCAGCGACTGCGAGAGGTCGCCGTTGCCTTCATTTGTCACGATCACGGAAGAACCGGTCTCGGCGACCAGAAAGTTGGCACCGGTGATGCCGACGTCGGCGGCCAGAAAAGTCTCACGCAGAACCCCTCGCGCTTCGGCGACCAGCTGTTGTGCTTCGCCAAGCGAGCGGTCTGCAGGAAGCGATGTGTGCGTGCGGCGAAACTCGGCCTCGACCTGGGTCTGGGTCAGATGAATAGCCGGCGTGATGATGTGACTGGGCGCCTCGCCACGCAGTTGAACGATGTATTCGCCGAGGTCGGTCTCAACCACCTTCAATCCGGCGGCCTCGAGGTGGTGATTGAGAGCGATCTCCTCGGCGATCATCGACTTGCCTTTGGCGACGAGACTGGCGTTCGCCTGTCGGCAGATGCGCAGCACGATGTCACGCGCCTCGGCAGCATCGAGAGCCCAGTGGACGCTGGCGCCGGCCTCCTTTGCGCGCTGCTCGTAGATCTCCAGATAGTGATCGAGGTTTGCTAGCGTCTGATCCTTGATATCGCGGCCGATGTCGCGCAAAGATTTCGAACTCGGGCAATCGCTCGTAGGCGGCACGGCGTTGGGCGACGAGCCCGTTCGGCAGCCCGGCGAGGGCCTGCTGAAGCTGTCGGTCAGCAAGCGCGGCGCGTGCGTTGGCCGGAAAATTGCGTGTGGCGATCTGCATTCACACATTATACCGCGTGCCAGAGTCTTGCGATATGGTCGATATGAGCCGGGGCCAGCATATCCGACCTCGTCAGGCCGGCGGCTCAGATTACCGGGGGGATCTTGTTCAATGACTTCTGATTCAGGGCATTCACCCGTGGCTTGCCGGCGCAGGCGCCCTGCTGCTGCTGGTGGGCATCATCATCCGCCGCATGATCGCAGGCTGGGACCTTTCGGGTATCGCCACCGAGACGGCCTGGCAGTTGGCGCGCGGCAAGCGGACGGCCGAAACACCGACCGCGTTCGAGGCCAAACTGAAGGAGATCGCGGCAGACGGTACAGCCACCGGGGCTGGCCGACGGGCGGCCGGCGTGGCGGTCAGGCATGTGTTGGCGCAGGTGCTGGGAATAGCGTCATGGATCACGATCCTCGCCGGGTGTGCCCTCGTGGCGGCAGCCGTGCTGTGGAAGTAGTGGCGGCAAGGTATTGTCGCTTCAGCTAAAAAAGCAAAGCTCGCCGTCCGGCACTTGCATAACCGGGTTGGCCGGTCCCCACGGACATGGCGCAGCAGTCTGCGCCCGCTCCCACTCTCTCCGGACACCCTGATGCCCGATTTTTTCTCGACCTTCGACCCGAAAACGTGGGCCCTCATCGGGGCCGCGTTTTTCGTCGCCGGGGCCGTCAAAGGCGTGGTAGGGCAGGGTCTGCCCAGTGTCGTCCTGGCGTTGTTGACGGTTGTGATCGGGCTGAAGCCGGCCCTGGCGCTGCTGGTGGTGCCGACGTTCGTGACTAATGTCTGGCAAGCGCTTCAGGGCAAGGCACTGTTGGCTATCCTCAAGCGCACATGGACGTTGCTCGTCGCAGCAACCGCCGGCGTCTGGCTGGGCGTAAGCGTGCTGGCGGCGGCCGATGCGAAGATCATGACAATGATCATGGGGGTCGTGCTGGCAGCGTACGGAGCACTCGGCCTCGTGCGCCCCGTATTGCCGATGCCCGCCCGCCATCATGAGGTATGGATGGCTCCGACCGTTGGTGTCATCAACGGCGTGCTTTCAGGCATGACGGGTTCACTCGCGATGCCAGGCGTGCCCTATATGCAGGCGCTCGGCTTCGACAAGAATACGCTGGTGCAAGGCATGGGGCTGCTGTTCACCGTTGTAAGTGTGGCAATGGCCATCGCCATGTCGGGGCATCAATTGCTCACGCTCGAGCTCGCTGGTGCGTCAACTGCCGGCATCGTTCCTGCGCTGGCCGGCATGTGGGCTGGTCAGCTCATCCGTCATCGGCTTTCGGAAGAAACTTTCAAGCGGACCATGTTCATTTCGCTGGTTGCTATTGGATTCTTCATCGCCTCCCGCGCGATGCTGTGAAGCGGCGCAGGCGGCGGCGGCGGCTTGTCGCGGTAGAGAATTCGACGCGCGCCTCAGCCGCCGCGCCATAATAGCTCCGGCCGATATTCGAAGTGCATGGTGTCGTAGTGATACCACTTACCGCCCCAGATGAAGCCGTGACGCTCGAAGATGCGCACGATCTCATGCGGGATCCGGTTCTTGTAGGGATAGCGCCCCTGCGCATCCGGTTTCGTCCAGCGCCAGTAATTCGCGTGCTGCAAATTGATATCTATCGCTATTCCGTAGGCGTGCATGCTGAGCCGTCCGGTGCCGGCGATGACCCGGCAATTGTAGGTTCCCGCGCTCGGCGTGAGGTAGGCGATGAGGTGCTTCGGCAGCCGGTCGAGCTCAGCCGACACCTTGGAGAGCTGACGTGCGGCACCATTGACTGCAGAGAACAGCACCTTTCCGCCGCCATGCTTCGGCAGCCATTCGACCGTAACAAGGTTGGGGCGAACACCGCCCTGCTGACAGTTGCCGTACATCTTGTCGAACAGCGGCTGGTAGCGGACGCGACCGGGGTCGTGCTGGTATCGCGGCGGAGTGCCGGCCTTGCCGATCGGATAGGCCTGCGCGAACATGTCCTCGATATCCGGGTCAACGAGCATCGCTTCGAGCGACTTCGACCCCTTGCCGTCGTCGAGGCGCATGCGGGTGCCGTCCTTCCAGACGAGCATGCCGTTATCTATGCCGGCCAGCACGTCTCGATAGGCTGCGAGCAGCGCCTCCGGCGAGCGCCCAGCATCGCTGGCCGGAGCTGCGCAAGGTGCAAGAGCACAAGCCAGCACCCAGGCACAGTGGCGTTTCATGGCTCTCATGCGCGCCATGCTCAGAACTTGCCCGGCGCTGCCTTGACGTGCGGCTCGTCGATCTGAAGGCGGAACGTTTTCACAAACAATGCATTGGCATAGTAGGACGTTGCGCAGTGGGCAAGCTCGACGATCTGCTGGGTTGGGAAATGCCGCTCGACGTCGGCGTAGGTTGCATCGGACACGTTGCCGCCGTCGCAGATGCCGTCGACAAAGGCGAGCAGGGCCTGCTCCTGCGGTGTGAACAGGGCGGCATGCGGACGCCAGTCCTTCAGAGCCGCGATCTGCTGTTCGCTCAGGCCGGCACGCTTGCCCAGCGGCACGTGATGGTCCAGCTCGTAGGCGCAGTCCATCATGGTTGCGGTACGCAGGATCGTCAGCTCTAGCAGTTTGCGGGAAAGCTGGCATTTGTTGCGCAGCGTGATGGCATAGTCGCCGCGCACCTTGGCGAGGATCGGGGCGTGCCCCTGGATCCGGTGCAGGTTGATGATCTGGCCGCCGCTCGCCAGGGTGGCCTTGAATTTTTCTTCCAGAATTGGGTCGAGCTGATCAGGAAGCGGGGGCAGGCGAGAGACCTTGCGCGTGTGCTGGTATTCATCGGACATCGTTCGGCGCTCCAATCCGGCGTTCTGCTCCAGTATGGCTG
This sequence comes from uncultured Alphaproteobacteria bacterium, assembly GCA_963825625.1. GTDB lineage: Bacteria > Pseudomonadota > Alphaproteobacteria > Rhizobiales > Hyphomicrobiaceae > CAMDPA01. The sequence goes on from CAWGUF010000028.1 coordinate 52,314, forward strand.
TCAGTGTGGCGGCTCATCCGGTTGCAGGCAAGTGGACTGGTCGACCGGGAGCCTTGTTGACGCATAGTGCGAGCTATAAAGTGCCCGCGAACCGGGCCGACTGCCCATCATCGCCGCCCGAATGACAGCTCCTGACTGGCAGACCAATGGCAATCAAAAGCATGACGGGCTTTGCCCGCACGGACGGGACACTCGATCTGGGGGGCGGCACAGCCCGATGGCATTGGGAGGCGCGATCGGTCAACGGCCGCGGGCTGGATGTCAGGTTCCGGCTGCCCCCGGGCTTCAATTTGTTGGAACCGAAACTTCGCGAGGCGTCGCAGAAGCGGCTCACGCGCGGCAACGTCACCATGACGCTCAATCTGCAGCGAGACGGTGCGGGAGCGGTGATACGGCTCAACGAGGCGGCACTTGCGCAGGTGCTGCGGGCCGCGGAGCGGGTGAGAGAGCTGACAGGAGGCGAACCGCCCCGGGTGGATGCCCTGATTTAGATACGGGGTGTCCTAGAGGTCAACGAGCAGGAACCAGGCGCCAACACTGAGCTCGCCGCGGCTCTGATCGCCAGTGCCGAGAGCGCGTTCGACGAATTGGTGCGGGCGCGGGGCGCGGAAGGGGAGCGTCTGGCCGCGATCATTCAAGAGCAGCTGAGCGCGATCGAGACACAGGTGGCGATCGCGGCGTCCTCGCCATCACGCAGCATCGAGGCGATCGAGAGCCGGCTTGGCGAGCAGGTGCGCAGACTGACCGAGGCTTCGGCGGCGCTGGACCCGACGCGGCTGCACCAGGAAGCGGTACTGGTTGCCACCCGCATCGACATCGAGGAGGAGATCAAGCGGCTGGGTGCCCACATTGCCGCCGCGCAAGAGCTGCTGGCAACAAGCGGCGCAGTGGGCCGCAAATTCGACTTCCTGGCGCAGGAGTTCAACCGGGAGGCGAACACCCTGTGCTCGAAAGCCAACGATGGCGATATCACGCGCGCGGGGCTACAGCTGAAGGCAATCATCGACCAGCTGCGCGAGCAGGTGCAAAACATCGAATGAGACCCGGGGCGCGACCTTGACAGACACTCCTCTCACAAAACCGCCCAGGATCGACAGGCGCGGGTTGCTGCTGGTGCTGTCCTCGCCCTCGGGCGCAGGCAAGACCACGCTCTCCCGTCGGTTGCTCGAGGCGGACAGCGAGATCGGCATATCAGTGTCGGTGACGACGCGGCCGCCGCGTCCTGGCGAAGTCGATGGCCGGGACTATCATTTCGTCGATGACGCCCGAATTCATGGCGATGCGCGAGGCCGGCGGGCTGCTGGAATGGGCGCGCGTATTCGATCATCACTATGGTACGCCGCTGGCGCCGGTAGAGGCTGCGATAGAGGACGGGCGCGATGTGCTGTTCGACATCGACTGGCAGGGTGCGCAACAGCTGGAGGAAAAGCTGCCGCAGGACCTCGTCCGCGTGTTCATCCTGCCGCCGTCAGCAGAGGTGCTTGGACAACGGTTGGCGGCTCGCGCGCAAGACACAGCGGAAGTCGTTGCCCGCCGGATGCGTGCAGCTTCCGCAGAGATCAGCCATTGGGCCGAATACGACTACGTCATCGTCAATGCCGATCTGGAGGCGAGCGTTGCGGGACTGCGCTCCATCCTCATCGCGGAGCGGCTCAAGCGATCGCGCATGACCGGGCTGATGGCGTTCGTACGCGAGATGCAAAAGGGCCTGTGAGGTCCGGGCGCGGCCGGCAATCGGAGCCAGCGGCCGGCGACCAGCTCAATAAATCGTTTCCTTGACCCGCTGCGGGTAGGCTGCATCGTGAGCTGTTGCGTCGATCTCCCCGCGGGTCAATGCCTCGACGATCTGTCCGGGTGAGGGTAGCTCCGAGGGCGCCACATGGCCGGCCGCGTCCCACAGGCGGGAGCGGATCAAGGCCTTTGGGCACTGGAAGTACATGCGCTCGACCGTAACGATGATGACGGTCTGCGGCGCCTTGCCCTGCATCTCGAACGAGTTGCACAATTGCGGGTCGGCGGAAATCACGGCACGGCCATTGATGCGCATTGTCTGGCCGATGCCGGGGATCAAGAACAAAAGCGAGATGCGCGGATCGCGGACAATGTTGCGCAGACTATCGATCCGGTTGTTGCCGCGGCGATCGGGAATCATCACCGTCTTGGCATCGACGACGCGCACGAAGCCGGCCGGGTCGCCGCGCGGCGAGCAGTCAAGCCCTTCCGGCCCCACCGTTGCGACGACCATGAAAGGCGATTTCTCGATGAAGGCCCGATAGTGATCGGAGATGTGGTCGATCTCCTTGATGACGGCGACCTGCATCGGTTTGCCATAGAGCCGATCGAGGTCGGCCTCGGTGGTGACGTGATGGCTGGCTGTCATCGTATGCTCCCGAGTTCGCGCGCATCAGCCTGCGAGAGTAGCGCCAGGGGCGGCGTGCGCAAATGAAAAGAGCGCCGGACCGGGCCGGCGCTCGAATTGATTGGCGATGCAGTGGCGCAGACCATCAGTCGAGACTATACATCAGCGACTTCAGCTTCTTGTAGTCGACATGATAGTTCTTGATGGCGTCGTTCTGTGCCCACTTCGCATCGTAGATCGTCTTGAGATAGGCCTGCCGCACCTTGCCGGTGAGGTTGACAACCTTGACGCCGGCGGCCTCCTGCTTCTTGTCGTCGGCAGCGAACTTGGGCACAACCAGATCGTTGCTGCTTTCCTCGTAGAGCCTGCCCTGCTCGGCCAGCAAGTCCTTGTGAGCCTTGCTGAGCTTGTCGTACTTGGCCTTGTTGATGATCACGAAATAGGTGGAGCCGTAGAACGTGGGCTCGATGCGGTATTTGAGAAACCGCTCCCAGCCGTAGGTGGCGACCGAGCCGCGCGGCCAGGCCATGCCTTCCACCACCCCGCGCTCCAGTCCGGCGAAAACATCGCCGGGCGCCATCGTAACCACCGTGGCTCCCATCGCCTTGAACATCGGATTGTAGAGACCTGTGGAGCGCACTTTCTTGCCGGTGAGATCGAGGCCGGTGTTCTCGCTGAGCTTGGGCTCAGTCGTCATGTAGACGTAGAAGGAGGAAACCTTGGTACCGGCCCAGGCAACGATGTGGGAATTGAGGCCTTTATTCCAAGCCTCCTCCAGCATTGCCATGGCGCCGTTCTTGCGCATCTCCGCGAGCGACTTGTTGTGCACGCCTGGGAGGCGAGCCTCAGGCAAATCGCCGCCATAATAGGCGGTCGGGCAATGGATCATGTCGATCAGGCCGCGCTTGACCGCGGAACCCTGCTTGGTGAACGGTGTGACCTCGGGACCACCCAGATAGCTGAGCGTCAGACCCGCCTTTTTCGCATTGATGGGCTCCAGGAAGCCCTTCAAAAACACCTCCACGTGATCATGGGCCCGTTGCTGACAGGATGTCACCTTGATCACGGTATCGGCGGCAAAGGCGGGCACCGCGCTTGCCAGGGCGGCGGCACCGGCCAGGGTCGCCGAAATCAGTGTGCGGTAATGCATGAACGTCCTCCCTTGTTGTTGTCGCGAAGTGCGGCAGCCTTGAATACCGGCCCCCACCTGCGACATTATACTAAGCTTCTTCCCATATACGACATGCCTGGACCTGACAATGTTTGTGACTGCCGGTGTGCTCGCGTGGTGATCGCGAAAGTCGTTCGGGAGCAAGCGGCAAACTGGATACGACCTTCGGAATCGGGTCACTCGTGTTCCGGTATTGATTTGCTTCCCTGTGCGGCCAGATTCCGAGCAAATGTCAGAACCATGAGGAACGCTGGCAACATGATGATTGCAGGGCAGCTTCTGTACCTGACGTTTGGTCAGGGGTCTCGCCGCAAGCGGTTACCAAACGTCAGATGCGCTATACTCGTTGTGACCTATTTCGATCCGGCGACGTCGGCACAAGCATGGAAAAGATCGACTTCAAGAAAACTCTTGCCAGCCTCTACAAGGCGCCGAAGGGCGAATTCGTCCTCGTCGACGTGCCGGACATGCAGTTCGTCAAGGTCGACGGGCAGGGTGATCCGAACACGGACCCAGCTTACAGGCGGGCAATCGAATGGCTCTATTCGGCCAGCTACGCGATGAAATTCGCGGTCAGAGCCGCATCGGGACGGGACTATGTCGTGCCTCCCCTGGAAGGTCTATGGTCGGCCGATGATGCTGAGGATTTCGTGGCGCGCCGCAAGCATCTCTGGCGCTGGACAATGATGATCATGGTGCCCGACTTCGTCGATCGCGCTCACTTCGATGCCGCGCTGGAAAAAGCCGCCGGGAAGCTTGGCGAACCGCCGGCATCGTTGCGACTGGAACACCTGCATGAAGGGCTTTGTCTGCAGACGCTTTACGTCGGCAGCTACGATGACGAAGGTCCGATACTCAACAAGCTGCACAACGAGATCATGCCAGCACGCGGCGTGACATTTGCAGGCCCGCACCATGAGATCTATCTGAGTGATGCGCGCAGGACCGCGCCTGAGAAGCTCAAGACACTTCTGCGCCAACCAATCAAGAGGCTGTAGCTGATGAGCAGCGGTGAACAGCGCGACAGCGGGGCATCAAAACATGGTGGTTAAGGCAGGGCGAGAGTTTCTGGCCATACCCGGACCGACGACGATGCCGGACGACGTTTTGCGCGCGATGCACCGGCCCGCCGTCGACATCTATTCCGGTGATCTCGTCAAGGTGACCGACAGCCTGCTAAGTGACCTTGGCCTGCTGTTCGGCACCAAGGGGCACGTCTACATCTACATCGCCAACGGGCACGGTGCGTGGGAAGGCGCACTGACGAATGTACTGTCGAAGGGCGACAAGGTGTTGGTGCTGGACAGTGGTCGGTTCGCGCGTGGCTGGGGTGATTATGCCGCCCGGCTCGGCTGTGAGGTGGAGGTGCTGCCGGGCGCTTTCTCGCGCGCCATCAGTTCTCAGGAGGTTGAGGCCCGGTTGCGGCGCGATGCGGCGGGCGAGATCAAGGCAATACTCACCGTTCAGGTCGACACAGCCTCGGGCGTGGTCAACGACATAGCGGCCATCGGTGAAGCTATCCGGGCCGCCGGCCACGAGGCGCTGTTCTGCGTTGATGCCGTCGCCTCGCTCGGCTGCATGCCATTCGAGATGGACGCCTGGCACGTCGACGTCGCGATGGCCGCCTCACAGAAGGGACTGATGACGCCGCCCGGGCTCAGCTTCGTTGCCGCCAGCGACCGGGCGCGCCGTCTGCACAAGCGGGCCGGTCTGCGCACACCGTACTGGGATTGGACGGCGCGCGAGGGCGAGTGGCATTACATGAAATACGCCGGCACGCCGCCCGAGCATCTGATGTTCGGATTGCGCGCCGCTCTCGATATGCTTTTCGCCGAAGGACTGGAGAACGTCTTCCGTCGCCATCGTCTGCTTGGCGGTGCTGTACGCTGCGCGGTGGAGCGCTGGGCCGAGGCGGGCGTGCTGTCATTCAATATCGAAGCTGCCGCTGAGCGCTCGGACACCGTTACCGCGGTCGTTATGGCAGAGCCCTATTCACCGGAGCCATTGCTTGCATTCTGCAAGGAGACCTGCGGTGTGGTGCTCGGCATTGCGCTCGGCGAGATCTCGGGCCGGGCATTCCGCATCGCTCACATGGGCCATCTCAATGCACCGATGGTGCTGGGTACGCTGGGCGTTGTGGACATGGCGCTGAAGCGGCTCGCCGTCCCACATGGCAGTGGAGGCACCGATGCGGCGATTGCCTGGCTGGCCGAAAACGTTGCGGACTGAAATGCGAGCCGCCCGTCATGAAACGCACAGCCGGTGTCGCGTACGCAAGGCGCGCGTATATGCGGCTGCCATGTTCGTTTTAGGTTGCCGCGTTCGATTTACGTTGGCGGCGCGCCCGGGCTCTAATCAATGGTGACCCCGTAGCGCATGACTGTCGGCCGGTAGAACGACTGTCGTTGCTCGACACGCCGGTCATCATACGCAACAGCGCAGCGTTCGACGTGCAGGATCGGCGCGCCAGGATCGAGGCCAAGTCGTGTGCTCAATTCCCCGTCGGCACGCACAAGGCCAACTTTCTCTTCGGCTCTCGTCACCAGGACACCGTAGCTGGAGAACACCGTATAGAGATGCTGGCCTGCGGTCATTTGCTTCTCCAGGCGAGGGAACTGAGCCGCTGACAGCAGTGACGTCTCCACGCCGATGGTCTGGCCCGAAGAGCGCAGCAACTGCCTCACTTCCAGCACGTCACTCCCGTCCATGTCAGGCAGGTACTCGCGGTCGCTGGCCGTTGCGCGCCGACGATTTACGCTATCCAGCTCGTAGTCGAGGGGCAGGCGCTCTCCATTGCTCGACAACAGTGGACAGAATTTCTGCTCGATCGCACGCGTGGCGAAGCCGGTGACATATGTGCCCCTCCCTTGCTTGCGGACCACCAGACCTGATTCCTCCAGCCATTCCACGGCACGCCGAATCGTGCCGACGCTCACACCGCATTGCGACGCCAGGACGAATTCGTTGGGTAGCGTCTCGCCCGCCTTCCATTCCCCATTACGGATGCGATTGAGAACCATGTCGCGGACCTGGCTGTAGAGCGGCTTGGCCATCGCCAACCGGCCTCGGCTGTTGTGCAATTTCATCGGACCTCTCGTGCAACTTATAATTGTATTAATTAGCACGAAATAGCCGGAAGTCCATAGCGCTCAAGCCACGCATCAAGACAATCTACAATTTAAAATTGCGGTATCGTGGTTGTCGTGACGGTTGAAAGGTGGGCGCGCGACAGCAATGCGTAGCAGCAGCCAAAAACAAAGCGGCGCCTCCAATCGAAGACGCCGCCGATGCTGCCGTCTTTAAGGGCCCAGCTTAGAACGGGATCTCATCATCCAGTGGCTTGTCGAAGCCCTTGGAGCCGCCGCCATTGCCACCGCCCCGTGCGGGCGCCCGGCCGCCACCGCCACTGCTCGCCTCGCCGTAGCCGCCGCCACCACCACCGCCGCCGCCAAAATCTCCACCGCCGCCGTAGCTACCATAGTCACCCGGACCGTCCTCAGCCATCCCGCCGGGGGCTCCCATGCCGCCACCCGCCCGACCGTCGAGCATCGTCAGGACCGAATTGAAACCCTGCAGCACGATCTCGGTCGTATAGCGTTCCTGCCCCTGCTGGTCCTGCCATTTCCGCGTCTGAAGCTGGCCCTCGAGGTATACTTTCGCGCCCTTCTTCAGATACTGCTCAGCAACCTTGCAAAGCCCTTCGTTGAAGATGACCACGCGATGCCACTCGGTACGCTCCTTGCGCTCGCCTGAGACTTTGTCGCGCCAACTATCGGTCGTCGCCAGGTTCAGATTTGCGATTGGGCGTCCATCCTGCGTGCGGCGGATCTCGGGGTCGCGGCCGAGATTGCCGATCAGGATCACCTTGTTGACGGAACCGGCCATGTCGGTTGCTCCTTAATAAGACTGGATTGTACCCTTGAACTCGCAGGCGGACGCCCTGGTGACGACCCAGCCTCACGATTCGCGTTGCATCAGCCTAACGCCGCGGCCCAGCCGCTCCTTGCCCAAATCGCGGTTGTCCACCGCTTTTGCCGCTCACGTTAGGCGAAGAATGTGTTCACTTAATGTTCCTACATAATCGCTGCTTCGAATTTGCGCAAGGGAGATTATTTGACGCTCGCGTCCTGCAAGCTCTCCACCCCGGGAATGCGACGCGCGCGGCCCGGCGGGGAGCCTATCGCGCGTCGCCGAAAGAGCTGACTTCACGCACCATCCACCGCGATCAAATGACCGTCGGAGGCCGCTTTGCGCAAGTTGAGCAGCGGCGCATACTCGTTGGAATTGTACCAGGCCTCGAGCTTGCCCATGTCAGGGAACTCGATGATGACGACCCGGCCAGCCGGCACGTTGCCTTCGAGCGTTTTGGCTGCGCCGCCGCGGGCGAGGAACTTGCCGCCGTAGATGTCGGATGTAGCCGCGACCGCCTTCTTGTACTCGTCGTACTTGCCCTGATCTTTGACGTGCACGTTGGCGATGAGATAAGCCGGCATGACATTCCCTCCTTGTTGAGCAAACTGCTTTAGTCTCGACGCTTCGCCGCATCCCACCAGGGGCAGACGCCTCGGGTGATCTCATAGTTGCCGGGCATCACCTGCACCGGCGCGCGCTGCCCGTCTTGCGCTGCCTTGCGGCGAAACTCGCGGGCCTTCGCGCGGCCTTCAGCGGCGAGCCACTGGCGCTCATGGCCCCACAGGCTTGGTCCGTGGTGCACCTCGAAAGGCTCCCAGGACGCAGGGTCCACGGTCTTGCCACCCCAGCCGTACTCCAGCAGGAAGTCCGAGGGCGTGGTGGCATAGAACGACGTCATGAGATCGTTGGTATGCCGCCCGAGCGTCGTCGAGATGCGCCCCTCCTCCTCCAATGCCATGTCGTATGTCTGTCCGACATCGTCGAGGCTGCACAATTCCACCATCAGATGATGGATGCCGTCACGCTGGCTCTTGATCAGTGCGAGCGAATGATGTCGCGGATTGACGTGCATGAAATAGGCGACGAACGGATCCAGGATCCAGTCGCTCAGGCGGAAGCCCAGAATGTCGCGATAGAACGAGAGGGCCGGCTCCAGATCGCGCACCTGCATCACGATGTGGCCCAACCCGAGGGGCCCCGTGCGGAAGCCTGAGATCGAGCGGCCCGGAGCGAAAGGCGCAGCCGCTGCCTCCGCGCCATGAAACGCCTCCAGCACATTGCCTGCCGGATCGTGAAAGCGGATGGCCTCCGCGACGCGGCGCTCGTCCGCGCGCGCCCTGGCCAGTCGTGTGACCACGATCCCATGCGCTTCCAGGTGTGCCGCCAGCCGGTCAAGCGCGCCGGCGTCTGCCACCTCCCAGCCGAACGCCTGTCCGCAATCCGCTTCCGGCTCGGACGAGACCACGAGCCGCTGTTTGCGGTCGTCCATTCTGAACGCAAGCCGCGTCCGTGTCCGATCCACCAGTTGCATGCCGAGCCAGCGCTCGCCGAAATCGGCCCAGTCCTCGAGCTTGTTCGAGGCGATGCCGACATATCCCAGCGCTTCGATCATGTCGCTCCTCCATCGTGGGAGTTGGCTTCAGGACTGCCGCGCAAGGTTACGTCACGATGGCGGCCCAGGGAATGGCTTGTGAGCATCGTTGTGGCGGGAACGCGCTTTGCGACTCACAAAGGCAAGAAGCCCGACCGCGATGGCGAGCGCAAGTATCGCCGCGGCACAAATGAAGACGGCACGAAAGCCGGCCATGAAAGCTGCCGAGGGATCGCCGCCTCCTGCCGTGGCTGCTGCTGCGAAATGGTGGTGCAGTGCGGCATGGCCGGCAGCTCCTGCGATGATCCCCAGCGTGCGCGTCAACATGGCAAGGCTGCCTGCAACGCCGCGATCCCCGATTGGCAGGGCCGCAGTTATGAAATCCGTGTAGGCGACCTGGAACAGGCCGATGCCGATGCCTTGCACGACGAGCGGCAGCATCATGACGAGCATCGATTGATCGCCGCTCCAGGCCGCAATTCCGCCCAGCCCTGCAGCCGACGTCGCCATGGCCACCAGAGCCGCTGCTTCGCTGCCGACCCGGTGCACGATCCGCGCCGCGAGCGAGGATCCAACGACCATGCCGAAGCCGGCAAGTGCAAGTGCCAAACCGACTTCGGTGGGCTTCAGGCCGGCGATCCGGACCAGGTAGAACGGACCGATCAGCACGACGGCGAATGCGGCATGGTTGGCGATCACGCTGGCGATATTCATCACCGCGAAGACAGCGTCCTTGAACAGCGCCGGCCTGATGATCGGATTGTCACGGCGCATCTGCCGCCGGATGAATAATACCAGGATAATGAGCCCCAGCGCGACAGAGAGCGGACGTAGCCACGTCCATGCGCCGCCGTTGTGGGCGCTCACCGCCAGCAGAATGAGGCAAAGTGCCATCACCAATTGCACGCTGCCCAAGGGATCGAGATCGGCTCGGGTACCGCTGCCGGGGCGCCGCGGTATCAACCACGACAGCGCCAGCGCCGCAAATACGAATGGCAGTCGTGCCCAGAACACTGCACCCCAGTCGAAGGAATTTACCAGCACGCCGCCTGCCAGCGGGCCGATCGCTGCTCCGAGTGCCAGCATCGCGGCATATATGCCGAGCACCCGCGTTCGCTTCGTTTCGTCGAAGAACGATGTCGCAAGTGCCGGCGCGCAACTCAGCACCAGCGCCGCACCCAGTCCCTGCAGCATCCGGCCGGCGAGAAGCACCTCGAAGCTCGTCGCGAACGCGCATGCCGCAATGCCGGCGGCGTTTGTCGCCAGCCCGGCCTGGAACACCGCGCGATAGCCGAAAAGATCGCCGAGCTTGCCGAAGATCAGCAGCAGGCTGGCATAGGTCAGAACGTATGAGATGACCACCCAGCGTATGTCGGACAAGTCACGCCCGAAAGTGCTGATGATGCGGGGAAAGACGACATTGACCGCACTGTCCATTGGCGAGGCGATCGTGCCGAGGCAGACGATCAGCAGACAAAGTGCCGCGCGATGGCGTGTAAGCGGCGTATCAGAGGCAGGCGAGTGCGGCGGCATCGCGCATCCTGACCTCCGGTCCGGCTTCGATCGCCGCGGTGCGATCCCTCATCATTCCTGCTGGCGCTTGCGCCTCAACCCGTCCCAATAGGCTAGCCTCTTTCTGATCTCGCGCTCGAAGCCGCGCTCGGGCGGAGCATAGAACTGCTGACGCGTCATGCCATCGGGAAAATAATTCTGGCCGGAGAACGCGCCGGGGGCGTCGTGGTCGTATTCGTAGCCTTCGCCGTAGCCCTCGTCCTCCATCAATCGGGTCGGGGCGTTGAGGATGTGTTTCGGGGGTGCCAGGCTGCCGTGTGCTTTTGCGGCTTTCATCGCCGCCTTATAGGCGACATAGACGGCATTCGACTTCGGCGCTGTCGCCAGATAGACGACCGCTTGTGCCAGCGCCAGCTCACCTTCCGGGCTGCCGAGGAAGTCGTAGGTGTCCTTTGCCGCCAACGCCTGCGTCACCGCAGCCGGATCGGCCAGCCCGATATCCTCCACCGCCATCCGCACGATGCGCCGCGCCAGGAACAGCCGGTCCTCGCCACCGTCCAGCATCCGCGCGAGCCAATAGAGCGCCGCATCTGGATCGGAGCCGCGCACCGCCTTGTGAAGCGCCGAGATCAGATTGTAGTGCCCATCCCGACCCTTGTCGTAGAGTGGAGCCCGCCGCATCACCAGCTTGGTCAGCGCCTCGCGTCCGATTGGCGACGAGCCCTCCGCAACCGCGGCATACACTTCTTCAGCGAGGTTTATTGCGGCGCGGCCGTCGCCATCGGCCATGCCCTTCAGCGCCTCGCGTGCGTCGACATCGAGCGGCAGCGGACGGCCATCCGATGCTTCCGCCCGCGTCAGCAACAGCTCTATCGCGTCGTCATCCAGCCGGTTGAATACCAGCACCGTCGCACGCGACAGCACGGCGGCGTTGAGCTCGAACGATGGATTTTCCGTCGTCGCGCCCACCAGCGTGATGGTGCCGTCCTCCATGTGCGGCAGGAAGCTGTCCTGTTGCGAGCGGTTGAACCGGTGGATCTCGTCGATGAACAGCAGCGTGCCCTTGCCCTGCTCGCGGCGGGCTTTGGCGCGCTCGAAGGCTTTGCGCAGGTCCTGCACGCCGGAGAAGATGGCCGAGAGCTGCTCGAACTCGAGCCTGGTTTCGTGCGCCAGCAGGCGGGCCACCGTGGTCTTGCCGCATCCCGGTGGGCCCCACAGGATCATCGACTGGATCCGGCCGCTCGCCAGCATCCGTGTCAGCGTGCCGTCTGGCCCGACGAGATGGTCCTGCCCGACGACCTCGGCGAGCCTGGAAGGCCGCAGCCGGTCGGCCAGCGGTCTGGGCGCGCCGGTCTCCAGGCCTGCGGCTTGGAACAGGTTGGTCATGCGCGGACTTTAGCGCATCCGAATTCAGAATTCAGCGCCCTCATGTAGCGTTGGCGCGACCGAAGCCGAATGTCACGATCGTTCCGACGAGACCGATTGCGCCCAGGAGCAGTCCCGGCCTAAATAAGAGCGTGTAGAACTGTGGCTGATTGGCGTTCATCCTCCGATCTGCAATTGCATCACCTGATTGCCGCGCTTGATCGCCATGCGCCAGACGCGCTGCGGCTTGCGCAGTTCGGCATCCAGGTCGGATAGCGACGTGATACGGCGGCCGCCGATCTCGACGATCACGTCGCCCGGCTGGAAGCCCAGCCGTGATGCCACCGTTCCTGCACGAACTGCCACCACCACCACGCCCTCTGCCTCATCGAGCCCGAGTTGATCCGCGATGCCTGGCAGAATGTTGCCGACGCGCGCGCCGTCCAATGGGTGGCGACCGGTGAGATTGCGGAAGTCATTGGCGCCGGGTTGCGGCGGCGCTGTCAGCTTGACGTTGAGCGTCAATGTGCGCTGGCCGCGCAACACGCTGAGCGCGGCACTGTTGCCGATGCCTCGGGTGGTCAGCCGGTACAGCGCAGCACGATGGTCGGCGACCTCGAACCCGTCGACCGCCGTAATGACGTCGCCGGCCCGCAGACCGGCAGCCGCGGCCGGCCCCTTCAGCGTGACGCTGGCGACGAACGCGCCAGTGATGCGCGGCAATCGGAATTGCTCGGCAAGCTCTCGCGTCACCGGCTCCAGTCGTGCGCCGAGCCACGGCCGCTCCACCTTGCGGCCGGCAATCGCGCTGTCGACGTAGACCTTGACCAGGTTGGACGGAATCGCGAAGCCGATGCCGATCGAGCCGCCAGACCGCGAGAAGATCGCCGTGTTGATGCCGACCAACCGTGCGCTCATGTCGACCAGCGCTCCGCCGGAGTTGCCTGGATTGATGGCCGCGTCGGTTTGCAGAAACACCTGCGCGTCCGAGCGCGTCACCTCGGTGCGGGCAAGCGCCGAGATGATACCGCTGGTCACGGTCTGGCCGACCCCGAAAGGATTGCCGATCGCAAGCACGAGGTCACCGACTTCCACCCTGTCCGAATCGGCGAACTCGAGCACCGGAAACGGCCCCTTCTGGCCCTCGATTCGCAGAATTGCGATGTCGGATTTTTCGTCCTGCAGGATGACGCGGGCGTCGAATTCGCGCTTGTCAGCCAGTGCGACGCGGATCTCCGTGGCGCCGCCACCTTTCACCACGTGCGCATTTGTGACGACGATGCCGTCCGCGCGGACGATCACCCCGGAGCCGAGCGAGTTCTGCACCCGCTCGCGCGGCATTCCGAAAGCGTCGCCGAACAGCTGGCTGAAGAATGGATCGTTGGCGAACGGCGACGAGAATGTCCTGACGCGGGAGCGCACATAGACGTTGACCACCGCAGGCACGGCCTGCTTGACGACCGGCGCAAAGGACTGCTGCAGAGCGTAGCGCGACGAAGGTACGGTCGAGCTTCTTTGCGCTTCCGCCGGCGGCAGCATGGCCTGCCATAGTTGCAGAAGGGCGGGCAGCGTCACCGCAACGACGAACGCCGCAAGGCTCAAGCGGGACCCGTAACGGCGCCTGGCCGGCAAGGAAGGAGCTGGCTGCATTTTCGACGTGATCCCCATTCGTGATGTCGTCTCGTGGGTGTTTTGGAGCACCAGATTTATCTGGAGTGCTTTTCCATGCGATGGAAGCCGCCAACCGCCGGCATGCGTCATTGCGTCAACACAATACGGCCTCGCGCGGACCGCTCCGCGATGGCGCGCAAGGCATCGTGAACACGCTCCAGCGGCATCACTGTGGTCGGCGGCGGCCGGATGCTTCCGGCCTCGTAGAGAGCGAACAATTCCTCGAAGCAGCGTTGGGTCTTGTGCGGCGCGCGCTTGCGGTAGTCGCCGATCTGCAGGCCGGAGACCTCGATATTGCGCACCAGCAGGTAGTTGGATTTCAAGGTGCCGATGCCGCCCGCGGCAAATCCGATGACGACCAGCCTGCCACACCACGCCAGCGCGCGCAGCGCCGCCTCGAAATATCTGTCGCCGAGCGGGTCGATCACGATGTCGGCACCCCTGCCGTCGGTCGCCGCGAGGACCTGCTCGCGCAGGCTGTCCCGGATGTCGTCGCGGCCGAGCTCAATGATGGCATCCGCGCCAGCCTCGCGGGCGAGATCGTATTTGTCCGGGTTGGAAACACCAGCCAGCACCCGCGCCCCCAGCGCCTTGCCGAGTTGGATGGCCGCGAGCCCGACGCCGCCCGAAGCCCCCAGCACCAGGATCGACTCGCCGGGCTCGTAGCGGCCGCGCTCCCGGATCGAGAACCATGCCGTATCGTAGATCAGCGCCATGGAGGCTGCATCGGCGAACGACAGGCTGTCGGGCAGCTTGTGGCACTGGGTGGCAGGCAGGGCGAGCAATTGCGCGAATGCGCCGCCTGGCTCGCACATCGCAAGAACCCGGTCGCCGGGCGCAAAGCCGCTCACGCCGGCACCGACGGTTTTTACGATCCCGGCCCCGCCCTTGCCTGGAATGTAGGGCAGTGGCGGCCTCGACTGGTGCTTGCCGGCGATCAGAAGCAGGTCGACGTAGTTGGCCGCGGTGGCATGCACCTGGACCAGAACTTGGCCTGGTCCGGCTACCGGATCCGGCGCATCGCCAAGGCGCGCATTCTCGATGGGTCCGAACTCGGTGACGACGACCGCGCGCATAGCCTGTTCCTCATTGTGGACAATCACCAGCTCCCCGATTCTGTCGGGTAAACCCGGCGGGGACCGCACGTGGCGGCCGTGCCCCGCGGCCACCCTCAACTCTCACCCGAACGGGATAAGTGCTCCTTCGCCGGAGGGCAACATGCGCCTTCATGCATCTGTCGCAGATCAATTCGGCCCGACCGCAAATCCGTGAATGAGTGGAGCGCTGGCCGGCCGCACGCCCGTCAGCTTTACGAGGCAGAAAAAAATGTCGCCGGTCATATCTGCCCGCCCGCAACCGGAGCTGGCTTCCCAGCAGCATGGCTCGGTTGCCCTGTTTGTGCGTTTCGTGGCCGGCTATTGGCGCGGACGCACCGCCGCGCATGCCTGGCTGCTTGCCGGCATCGCGATCGGACTGGTTGGCCTCAACCTGCTCGTCAACCTCGGCCTCAATCACTGGAACCGGTGGTTCTTCGACATGCTCGAGCAGCGCGACGCCAGCCGTCTCGCTCTGGCATTGGCGGCTATGCTTTTTCTGATCGCCACCGGTGCGGCGTTTGCCGTCGTGATGGTCAAGTGCCAGATGACGCTGCAGCTTGGCTGGCGGCGCTGGGTGACGAAGCAGTTGCTGCGCGATTGGCGGCGCCGGAACGACGGTGGCATGCCAAGCGTGCCGGAGGAGAACGAGGGCAGCCCTCAATTCCGACTGGCTGAAGACGTTCGGCTGGCCATCGAGCCTATAGTCGAGCTGAGTGTTGGCTTCCTCAACGCATTGGTCTTGGCCGCCATGTTCATAACGATCCTGGTCGTGGTCGGCGGCTCGGCCTCCTTCGTGCTGTTCGGCATGCAGATTACGGTGCCCGCTTATCTGGCGCTCGCCGCGATTGTTTATGCCGTAGTCGTGTCGGGCGGCATGCTGAGAATCGGTCGGCCGCTGGTCAGCCGCGTACAGGAGAAGAACGAGGCGGAAGCGCTGTTCCTGTTCGAGTTGACAAGAGCGATCGAAACCAGGGAGGCGATCGATACGAAGGAGCCGCAGACACCGGCTTCGAAACCCGGGCCGGTTCATGATTTCGGCACTGTGCGCGCGGCCTTCCACCGGACAGTCAGATCGTGGCAGCGGGTCATTATCGAGTATGGCCGGGTCACCTGGCTCATCAACAGCAATGCCAACTTCTCGCCGATCCTGCCGCTGATCCTTGCCGCACCCAAATACGCCAGCGGTGAATATTCGCTAGGCGCCGTGATGCAGTTGGCGACGGCCTTTGGTGTCGTGCTCGCTGCCCTCAACTGGCTGACGGAGCACTACGTCAGGCTGGCGGAATGGTCGGCCTCCGCACGGCGCGTCGACGAGCTCAGGGCTGCCCTTTCCT
This sequence comes from uncultured Alphaproteobacteria bacterium, assembly GCA_963825625.1. Classification (GTDB taxonomy): domain Bacteria; phylum Pseudomonadota; class Alphaproteobacteria; order Rhizobiales; family Hyphomicrobiaceae; genus CAMDPA01. The sequence continues at coordinate 68,326 of CAWGUF010000028.1, forward strand.
CCGGGCCGGGACCAGCGAGCCAGCCAGCGCCGCCAGCGCCTTAGATGCACCCGTTTCACGAACCAAACTGTCCGTGAGCTTGGCGTCGGGTCGCTTCCATTCATCAGCAGACAGCGCGCACTTGCGCAGCCATGCGCGCGTCGAGTAGGACTGAGCCGCCATTAACGTGTCGGCGTTGTTGTCATCAGCCTTGGCTTGCTGCTTTGTGGGGTGGACACATGCGGTTTCAACGACCCTCGGCTTTGCTGGTTGTTGCTGTCTTCTTCATCTGGATCGCGAACGAAGTGCCGGCCCACGCCCAGAAATTCCAGGGCGAGGTCGTCACCGCTTGGCTACGGGATGGACGCCAGATGGAGCTGGTGAAGCCCTTCACGTTCGTCGATACCAGAGGACAGCGCTGGCACGTGCCGCAAGGTGCGAAGGTGGACGGCGCCTCCATACCCCGCGTGTTATGGACTGCGGTCGGTGCGCCATATTCCGGGCAAATACCGCAAGGCATCTGTAGTCCACGACTACTTTTGCGACACCATGCTGCGGCCGTGGAAGGACGTGCATCGCATGTTCTACGAGGCGACCGTGGCCGAGGGCAACGGCGAGGTGCTCTCGAAGGTGATGTATGCCGCCGTGTATCGTTGGGGCCCGCGCTGGGACTACATCAACGGCAAGCCGACGCGTCTGCGCTCTTTCGCGCCCGCGGCAAGCCCGGCCGACTTGAAGAAGCTGGAGGCCTGGATCAAGGAGAAAAATCCGTCTCCGGACGAGATCGCCAGGCGCCTCGGCAAGCCGCCGGGTTGAGCGGCGTCGCTCAACGGCAAATTCGTCGGCGATTTGAAGGAGCAGTAGAATGCTCCGCGGCCGGCCGTCCGCATTGCGTCCCCGGTAGGCTCGACGCGGACGCGCATTCGTCTCTGGTTTCCATCCGACAATTGGGTCTCGCACTTCCCGCCGACCGTGCACTTGGGGTGATCGACGCAGGGCGCACCTGAGCGGCCGCCGGGCATATTCGCGCAAACACCTTCTTGATTGCCAGGATCGCAGCGCCAGTTGGCTCCTCTGTCTGGAACGCCATATTGGTGTGGGTGTTGAAATCGGTCATGGCCTGCTTGGAGCCCGAGCCCCAGTCGCCGTCGATCGTTCCCGTATAACAGCCGACGCGTTGCAGCTCCCGTTGGAGTTCCTGCGCCGTTTCCACTGCACCTGTGGGAAGCCGCGGTAGGGCGGTATTGACCGACAAGCCGGTTGTGGTGCCTGCAGTGCCTTGAGTTGCAGCGCCGGAAACGCGAACAAAAGTAACAGTTCCACGACAAGCCCTGCCGATTGCTTCCACATGGCCCGTGCCGGAGTTGCCGGTCAGTGTGCCGACAAATCGCAATTTGACGCCGGCATTCGCCAACGCCTGTCTCTCGAACCTGATATTGCCGGTGCTATCGACGCTGCCGCCACGCATCAGCGGTCCGCCGGTGACCGCACCTTGTGCGACGTTCACAGGAAAGCGCGCGTTCTTTCTGGCGCAGGTCGGTACTGTGTAGGTAATCACGAGCTGCCAGACGCCGTCGAATGGAAATTCCGTAGTCGCCTGGGGAGATGATGGCCCACTCACGGTCGGCGAAGCCGGAACAGCATTCTGCCCGCCCTGCTTCGATGCCTGTTTCTCCGTCTGCTCTTTCTGTTTCAGATCCTCGATGCTCTTGCGCGCATGCGCCGCGAAGCGGCCTTGCGGGTAGCGGCTCAGGTACGACTCCAGAAGCGCCACCTGGCCGCTGTCCCTGACCGCGGTCCAGAACGCCATCTCGGCCTGCAGCGCGAAGTCCGGTGTTGCCGCGGACGCAATTGCCGAGGCAACAGCATCTGCCGGCCGCGGCTTGAAATAGAACCGGTCGGTCAGCGCCGAGTGCTCCCACGGCACCTGCCGTCTCTCTGTCGCCGCCATCACGTCGCGGCGCACGTTGATGAGCACGTCTGACAGATCGCTTTGCGCGCCCACGATATTCTTGGCCAGCGCGCCGGAATACGGCGAGTTGCGCCCCGTCCCGTCGAGCGCGACGTTGCCCGGCTGCGTCGAGAAGCTGATCAGCGTGCCGACGCCGGCCTCCGTCGAGGCAAGACCGCGCCCGACCGCCCCGGCCGAGCGTGTGCCCATCGCGCGGGCGAGATTGCGTGCCAGCGGATTGTTGCGGCAGGCATCGAGGAAGATCACGTTGGTCTTGACGCTGCGCTCCATCACGCGCTGCACGGTGGCCAGTTGCACCAGCTCGAAATCGACGCCGGTCGCGTCCTCCAGCCTGGCATCGACAGGCACCAGATAGTTCCTGCCTTCGACCTGGATGCCGTGCCCGGCGTAGAACAGCACGCCCGCATCCGCATTCTGCAGCGCCCGCGCAAACTCGCCGATCGTGCGCTCCATCTCACGCTTGTCGAGATCGATACCCTTGATGACGCGATAGCCGATCGCCTCGAAGGCGGTAGCGACGTCGTCCGCATCGTTCTTCGGATTGGCCAGCTCACCGGCATGCGCGTACTTGGCGTTGCCGATCACCAGCGCGACGCCGCGCGGGTTGGCTGCCTGGGCTGGATAAGCTGCCGCCAGCATCCACAATGCCACGGACGACAATGCCGACATCAAGATCGAAGCGACGAAATAGCGGGCAGTCCACACGGCGCCCTCCCATGACAAGATCAATATCGCTCAATCGCAAATCTTCATTGGTGCGCAGTTTGCCGAGGCGTGAGACACATGAAAATAAGTGGAATTACGTATCAGCATTCGGCGATTGGGCGGTGAAAACGATGTCAGTCGGCCGCGCCGCAGGCAGCCACATGCAGCTGCCCTTCCCGCACCCAGCGCGATACGACAGGCTTGTCGATCTTGCCGTTGGCCATCAGCGGCATGTCGGGGATCTCGATATGGAACTCCGGCATCTCGTATTTGACAGCCCGCCATTGGTCAAATGCGTGAGCAGCTCTCCGATCCCGATTTTTGCGCCTGGCTTCTTTGCGTAGGCGATGAGGATGCGCTCTCCCAGCCGCTCGTCCGGCACCGACAGCGCGGCTGCCCGCGCGATCGCGGGATGGCCCATCGCCAGCTCCTCGATGCGGCTCGGATTGATGTTGTGCCCGCCGCGAATGATCACTTCCTTGCGCCGGCCGGTGAGCTGCAAATAGCCTTCCGGCGTCAGCCGGCCGAGATCGCCGGTCAGGAACCATCCGGCCTCGTTGAAGGCATCTTCCGTGGCCTGCTGATTGTTGAAATATCCCAGCATCAGCGAGGCGCCGCGGCCAGCCACCAGACCGACTTCGCCTTGCGGCAACTCCCGCTCCGTGTCGTCGGGATCGAAGATGCGGATCTCGTAGCCCTGGGTCGCGCGACCGCAAGTCTCCAGGATCAGGCGCGGGTCGTCGTCGGGATGGCGGCTATATTGGTGGGAGTTGTTGCTCGGTCATGCCGTAGCCGGACTGAGGCGTGATGC
>CAWGUF010000029.1:0-347817 GCA_963825625.1 uncultured Alphaproteobacteria bacterium
CAGCGAGACCCGCGTATCGGGCTCAGCCTGATCGTCTCCTCCCACCGGCGCATTCTCCGCCTTTGTGCGCATGTGCGAGCGCACCGCAAAGAAGATCGTCGCGATGATCGCAAGCGCCAGCACGATGCAGATCGGCCGCAGCAACCACTCCCAGTTGCCATAGGCGCGGATCGAGATGTGCAGCGAGTTCTCCATGATGCGGCCGAGGATGAAGCCCAGCACCAGCGGCGCGCGCGGCCAGCCCGCGCTTCATCATGCGCCGATGACACCGAACACCAGCACCGTGATCCAGTCGCCGATGTCATTGTTGGCGGTCCACGCGCCCATCAGCACGAAGAGCGCGACGCCGGGCACCACGAGATTGGCCGGAATGAAGATGATCTTCTGCAGCTGGTTGCCCCACGCAGCAGCAACAAGGCCGCGACGACGTTGGCCATGATCAGCGACCACATCAGCGAGTAGGTCAGGTGCAGCTTGGTGGTGAGCATTTCCGGTCCCGGCGTCAGTCCCTGGATCAGGAAGGCGCCGAGCAGGATCGCCATTGGCGCGCTGCCCGGAATGCCGAAGGCGACGGTCGGCACCAGCTCGCCGCCCTTGCATGAATTATTGGCAGCCTCCGGTGCGATCACACCGCGGACGTCGCCATTGCCGAATTGTGACTTGTCCTTGGCGCTCTGGATGGCGTGGCCGTAGGCGATCCAGTCGGCGATCGTCGAGCCTAGCGCTGGCAACAGACCCACATAGACACCGATGATCGAACTCTTCAGCAACAGCCACCAGTGCTTGAAGCTGTCGCGAACCCCCATCATCACGCCGCCGGCAACGTTCTCTCGTGGGATATTCGATATCGCGCCTTGCGAAACGGCCAGCGAGATCACCTCGGGCAGCGCGAACAGCCCGAGCACGACCGGCACCAGCGGCAGACCGTCGAGCAGGTAGGTGGCGCCGAGCCAGTAGCGCGGAATGGCGACCTGCTCGGCATAGCCGATCTGCGACAGCAGCAGGCCCAGGCCGGCCACCGTTACACCCTTCAGCACCGAGCGTCCCGACAGCGAGCCGACCATCGTCAGGCCCAACAGCCCCAGCATGAAGAACTCGGGCTTGGCGAACGACAACACGATCGGTTGCACGATCGGAATCGACAACCCCATGCAGATGGCGCCGATCACGCCGCCGATCATCGAGCAGGTGAAGGCAGCGCCGAATGCACGCGCCGCCTCGCCGCGCTTGGCCATCGGATAGCCGTCGAGCACGGTTGCCTGCGCTGCCGCTGTCCCCGGAACCCCGATCAGGATCGCTGTCAGGCTGTCGGCGGTTGTCGTCACCGCATACATCCCGAGCAGGAACGAGAACGCCGAGATCGGCTCCATCCCGAACGTGAACGGCAGCAGGATCGCCATCCCCGACAGACCGGACAGCCCTGGCACCGCACCGAAATAGATGCCGAGCGCGATGCCCAGAAACAGAAATCCGATTGCCGGCCACTGCACCGCCGACTGCAAACCGATCAGGGCACTTTCGAGCATGTGGCCGGGGTCCGACGTATCGGGCGGTGAGGATGAAGGCGGCGGCAAGCGGCAGCATACCGCGCGGCGGCCTCGCTAAAGGCTGCCGCGCGGTGACGCGTCTACTTCTTGGATGCACCAGCCGCCTTGTCGGAATACGCCTGGATGGTCTTCTTGATTTCAGGGCCGACATTGGCCAGCCCCTTCAGCATGGCCTCTCCGTCATCGCCGGTCACCATCACCGGCTTGGAGCGCACGCGCTTGGTGTAAGCCTCCAGGAACTCCTTGTCGGTCCAGAGCGATACGAATGCAGCGCGCAGCGCCTTGACATTCGCCTCCGGCGTCTTCGGAGGCGCGAAGACTGTACGGAATACCGACGTCAGCACGTCGGTGATCATGCGCATCGACTTGTAGACGTCCCCCGATGGCTTCTGCCCGCCTTTTACGGAAGCGTAGTATTCCTCGAACGTCATCAATTCCGGCACCACCGGGCTGCGGGGATAGGTGCCGCCCTTGCCCGGCGGAGAAATCTGGAACAGACCGACCACGAGCCCCTTCTTCGCCATGTTGGGCTCGATCGAGGCGCGCCAGCCCGGCAGCGACGAGTTGGCGAATTGCCCTTCGTTCTGCAGGATCGCGGTTTCGACGTCCTTCAGTCCCCTGTAGCCGGGCACCGGCTGGTATTTCACGCCCAGCAGGTCGAGGGCCATCAACTGATGAATGGTGTTCGTGTTGCGTGCATTCAGCGACAGCGCCTTGAAGCCGTTCGTTTTCATCAGATCCGCAGGTGTCTTGACCCCAGGGGCCGTGTCGGAGCGGATGTAGAACACCAGCGGGTTCTGCACACCGGCGATGAACTCGAATTTGTCGTAGCTCACGCGCAGCCCCGGATCACCCAGCATCGCCGAGATGATGTTCCACGTGAAGAAACCGATCGTCATCCCGTCCGGCTTGGCGATCTCGCCAAGGTTGTTTGTGCCGATCATGCCACCGCCGCCGCCGACATTCTTCACGATGACGGTTGGGGATCCAGGTAGGTGTTTCGGCAGGTACTGGGCGACGATACGCCCTTCGATATCGGTGGGCCCGCCAGCCGGGTAGTTGATGATCATCGTGACCGTCTTGCCCTTGTACATCTGAGCAGAGACGGGACCGCAGACAGCGGCAAGCGCCAGCGCGCCGCTGGCAGCACCCACGATGAGTTTTGCCTGTTTGCTGAAAAGCTTCATGTATATTTCCTCCCTGGCTCGCCTGAGCGATCCTGCGGCAGCGATCACTGATCGCACACAGCCAGACCCCAGCGGTCCTTTCTTCACCCTTACAGCTGACGAGTGCCTATTCGATGCATTTCGCCAGCATGCAAAACGCTCGGCCGCGACGGTTGCGGCTCGATGGTGTCATCAGAGACTGCGGCCGCAGGAGTGGGCGAGTGAAGATTTCAAAATGGCGTTTCGTATTTCCACGATCATTTACCGCAAGGCCCGTTGGCGTACCGATGGCGTCATGGTTGCGTCGATGCGGCGCCAACGGGCTCACCGGTCGGGCAGTTATCATCGCCGCCGCACAGGAAACCTGCCGGGGCCTGCCGTATCCGGGCTGGCATAGGCGGCGCCAGCATCACCGCTGCGAACGATGGCACGCGGCTGGCGATTGGCCCGCATCAGCACCGGATTGGCGACGAGGATCGGGCTCGAGGGCTTGTCGGTGATGGCCAGCCGGATCTTGGCGAGGCGGGCGGCGTTGTCGAAGCGCAGTTGTCGCCCTCGCACGACGATCCCGAGTTCGCGCCAGATGTCGTCGAGGTCGATCTCGGCGGCGCGCGCCCCGTGGCGACGGTAAAGGTTACGCATGACACGGGTTCCGGTGGCAGCGTCAGCCGTGGAGAGAATACGCGCAAGACTCCATGTCTTGGATAAGTCACCGCCGGCTGCCTGCAACCCCCGTAGCGCGTCCTGCAAGCCATAGCGGTTGTCAGTTTCGCGGCGGATCTCGATGTCCGCAAGCAAGCAGAACAAGGCGCCACCCCAATACACGCGGTCGATCGACGTGACACCATCGAGCCCCCGGTTAGCGCGCTCGTTCGGCACACCGGCAGGCATTTCGCGCACGAACTCGGCCCACATCTGCCGTGGCGAGGTGAATCCCGCCTGCGCCCTGGCTACGAACTCGACATAGGTCGCGATCCCTTCGTGCAGCCACAGATGCCGCTCGTCGAGATCCGGTATCGCCAGATGCGCCAATTCGTGCACCAGCACGCTGTCGCGCGCCAACTCGCGGTTGCCGATTCGGCGATTGAGCGTGATGCTGATGCGGGGAACCGTATCGCTCCACGCCCGGCCGCCGACCGCGATCTCGCCGCTGCGAGCCTTGATCGTGATGTCGGCCAGCGCGACCGGAAACCTGCCGAAATACACCGATATGGCGGTTGCGGACTTGCGCACCCAATCGAGCAGGGCATCCGCCTCGACATTGGGCAGTTGCTCCGGCTCATAGGTCAGGCGGATGACGCCGCCCGCATGGCGAAGCTCACCCGTGATCTTCGGTGGCGCCCTCTGGGACGACTGCGCCTGGGCCGCGGTCCAGGTCACACCGATCGTTGCGAGCGCAAGCGCCAGGAGCAGGATTGCGCGCACCATGCCCTGACGGAACACCCCAAGGTCGAGCCATGAGCCTGTCATGTCCCGCCAACTCCCTGTTGATGTGCCGCATCCCTGCCGGTGACCGTGTGGCGTTCGATTGTGGTGCCAGAAGGGCCGGAAATAGACCCGCGACGGAAATCTTCATGCCGATCGTTATGAGAAGTCGTAGCGTTTCGATGATCTCAGGCTAGAGCGGCGAGGGTTTCATGACGGCTTGGTTCTTGAAATTGCACAGATGGTTGGCACTGGTCTTCGCTGTGCCGCTGATGGTGGTGTTGGGGACCGGCCTCGTCTTGTCGTTCGAGCCCTCCCTCGTCGTCGGTTCAATCAAGCCAAAGTCGCTCGATGCTCCCAAGCTTGAAGCGCTGTTGGCAAAGCACGATCCACAAGGTCAGGCGAGGGCACTGACATACCGCACCTACGACAACACCCTGACAATCAGTGCCGGTCGGCGTGGCGGCACGACAGTTGATCTCGCGACCGGCGAACCGCAGAGCCAACCCGGTTGGCTCGCAAGGTTCATGCTGTCGAACCGCCTGCTGCATGAGCATTTCATCCTCGACTTGCGCTGGATGGTGGCAGCGTCAAGCATTGCCATGATCGTTTTGGCGGTGCTCGGGCTGCTGCAGGGCTGGCCGCGGCTGACCCTGGCTGTTACGAAACGCGAATGCTGATATGATTCGCGCACGACTTTGCGGGGGCATGGCATGAAGCGGTTTATCGAGGGCCAGGCGCGGGATCAGGTCACGTTACTACCGGATTGCCTGGAAGACTGGGCTGACGAAAACAATCCTGTTCGCGCCATCGACGCGTTCGTCGAAGCTCTTGATCTCGGCAAGCTTGGCTTTTCGGGTATTGATCCGAAGGCAACCGGCCGGCCCGCGTATCATCCCGCTGTACTCCTGAAGCTTTATATCTACGGCTATCTCAATGCGGTGCAGTCGAGCCGCCGGCTGGAGCGTGAAGCACGCTGCAACGTTGAAGTGATGTGGCTGCTTGGCCGCCTTGTTCCCGACCACAAGACCGTTGCCGAATTTCGCAAGAACAATGGTCCCGCCATTCGAAAAGTCTGTGCGCAGTTCGTCGAGCTGTGTCGACGGCTCGGGCTCCTTGCACACGCGAGTGTCGCCATCGACGGTTCGAAGTTCAAGGCCGTCAACAACCGTGATCGCAATTTTACGGAAAACAAGATGAAGCGGCGCATGACGCAGATCGTGGAAAGCGTCGCGCGTTACATCCACCAGCTCGAAAGCGCTGATCGACAGGAGCAGACTGACGCCATCGTCATGCGTACCAGACGTCTGAAAGAAAAGATCGGGAAGCTCAAAGATGAAATGGATCGCCTGGAAGGTGTGAACGAACGCCGATGTGCCGAACCAGACAAGCAGATTTCGATGACGGATCCTGACGCGCGATCGATGGCAACCAGCGGTCGAGGCTCAGGCGTTGTTGGCTACAATGTCCAAGCCGCCGTCGATACCAAACATCATCTGATTCTCGTGCACGATGTCGTTCAAACCGGCAATGACCGCGATCAGCTTGCACGGATGTCAAAGCTTGCCAAAGCAACGCTTGAAGTTGATAACTGGAAGTCGTGGCTGACCGTGGCTACTACACCAGCGAAGAGATCCTCGCCTGCGCGGATCGACATCGCCGTAACACTTCCCAAACCACAGACATCGAACAACAAGCGGAAGGGGCTCTTCGTCAAGGCTGACTTCCGATACGTCCCTGAGCATGACCTCTATGTCTGCCCGGCGGGCGCACAACTGAAGTTCGTCTCACGCAAAAGGGACTATGATCTCAACCTCCGGCGTTATGCGACCCGGGAATGTAGGACTGCAAGCTCAAGCAACATTGTACTGTAGCGGCACAACGCGTGGTCACGCGGTGGGAACATGAGCATGTGCTTGAAGAGGTCCAGCGTCGTCTCGATGAGAACCCTGAGGCAATGCGTACCCGCCGTGAGACTGTCGAACATCCATTCGGGACGATCAAAGCTCGAATGGGCGCGACCCACTTCCTGATGAAGAGATTGCACAATGTGAAGACCGAGATGTCACTTGCCGTTCTCGCTTACAATCTCACCCGCGTGATGAACATCATCGGCATCAAGCCACTGATCGACGCGATGCGGGAGTTTTTGCGGCAGATCTGGTAGATCGCGCTCAAGAGATCGTCTGGATCGCCGTCACAGCTTCATGGATGCCGATCTGCACCCGAAGCCGGCAAGATGCGCTCCGCATTCGAGCCCCTGCAACCGCCATACTCTGATCGGACGTTTCGTAACGGCCAAGACCCATAGCCTCTCCGGCTGGCACAAGGGCATGGCCTGGATCTTATTGCCGCTCATTGCGCTGAGCCCTTTGACTGGGTTGTTTATTGCCACTGGCGTGAGCTTTTCCGGGTCCCCAGCCATCGCGGCCGCAAGGCCCGCCGATAAAGCTGGTCGAAGCGATCCGGGTCGTCGGCAACAGCCATGACCTTTCGGGGGCTCGTCTGGCTGCGCCCTCGCGGCGGCCGCATGCTGGCGCGCATTGTCGAAGGGGGGGAGAGTTCCGGGTCTACCAGGTCGGCCCCCGGGGAACGCTTCCCATGCCGAGAAACTGGCCGCGGTTGTGGCACGAAGGAAATTTCGCAGGACATTACTCCGCGTTGCTCAACGTGATCGCCTCGTTCGCGATGCTCGGCCTGCTCGTGACCGGGATCTGGATCTGGGCCCGGCGCCACCTGCGGCGACGCGCGCGCCGGATGGCTGCGGCGTGAGCGACCGACCGGCTGGACCCATCGGCGAGGCGGGCCTATAGCTGCTGCAGTGATGACAGCGCGGCGCTCGCGTCGCGGGCGGACTAGATGCTACGCAGCCGCCGCCGCGCGATACTAACCGCACAGAACGGCAGGCCGCCCATGTTCGACATCAAGTGGATCCGCGACAACCCCGAGGCGTTCGACGCCGGCCTTGGCAGAAGCGTGGTCTCGCCCCGCTGTCCGCCAGGCTCATCGAGCTCGACGACGCAGCGCCGCCGGCACGTCACCACGCTGCAGGACGCTGCAGGCGCGCCGCAACGCCGCCTCCAAGGAGATCGGCAAGGCCAAGAAGGCCAAGGACGAGGCGCACGGCGGCGACCCTGATGGCCGAGGTCGCCGAGCTGAAGGACAAGCTCATCCAGCGCGGCGAGGCGAGCAGGAGCGCGATCGACGCGCCGAGCTGGAGCGACGAGCTCTCGGTCATCCCCAACCTGCCGCTCGACGACGTGCCCGTCGGCGCCGACGAGCACGCCAACAAGGAGGTGCGCAAGGTCGGCACGCCGCCGACGTTCGACTTCAAGCCGAAGCAGCATTTCGAGATCGGCGAGGCGCTGGGCCTGATGGACTTCGAGACGGCGGCGAAGGTCTCCGGCGCCCGCTTCGTCGTCCTGAAGGGCGTGCTCGCCCGCCTCGAGCGGGCGCTCGCGCAGCTTCATGCTCGACCTGCACACCGAGTGAATTCGGCTACACCGAGGTCAATCCGCCGCTGCTGGTGCGCGACGACGCCATCTACGGCACCGGGCAACTGCCGAAGTTCGCGGAGGATCTGTTCCAGACTGCAGATGGCTTCTGGCTGATCCCGACCGCCGAGGTGTCGCTCACCAACCTCGTGCGCGAAGCAGATCCTCGACGAGGCCGAGCTGCCGATGCGCTCACCGCCTGGACGCCGTGCTTCCGCTCCGAGGCCGGTGCCGCCGGGCGGGACACGCGCGGCATGATCCGCCAGCACCAGTTCTCCAAGGTCGAGCTCGTCTCCATCACCACGCCGGACGAGAGCCTCGCCGAGCACGAGCGCATGACCGCCTGCGCCGAGGAGGTCCTGAAGCGGCTCGGCCTCGCCTACCGCACCATGCTGCTGTGCACCGGCGACATGGGCTTCGCCAGCCAGAAGACCTACGACATCGAGGTCTGGCTGCCGGGCCAGGACGCCTACCGCGAGATCTCATCTGCTCGGTGTGCGGCGACTTCCAGGCCCGCCGCATGGGCGCGCGCTTCCGCCCCGCGGACGGCAAGGGCGCCGGATTCGTCCACACCCTCAACGGCTCCGGCCTCGCCGTCGGTCGCACGCTGATCGCGGTGCTCGAGAACTATCAACAGGCGGACGGCTCCGTCGTCATCCCCGAGGCGCTGCGGCCCTATATGGGTGGCAGGGAGCGGCTATCGAAGCCGCCTGACATCCCGGGATGAATCGGGACGCGATCGCTCGAAGCTGACGCAATGGATCTGGGCTCCAGCCCGGGTGACACTGAAGCCCGAACCGGCGAGAGGACGACCCATGCTTGATCCTGATTACCAACGACGACGGCATCGAGGCCCCCGGCTTGCAGGCACTGCGCGAGATCGGCGAGGCGCTCGGCGACGAGGTCTGGGTCTGCGCGCCCGAGACCAATCATTCCGGCGCCGGACATTCGCTGTCCCTCAACGAGCCCGTCCGCATGCGCCAGATCGCCGAGCGCGCCTATGCCGTGCGCGGCACCCCGACCGACAGCGTCATCATGGGCCTGCACCACGTCCTCAAGGGCCGCACGCCCGATCTCATCCTGTCCGGCATCAATCGCGGCTCCAACGTCGCCGAGGACGTCACCTACTCCGGCACCATTGCCGCCTGCTTCGAGGGCACGCTGCTCGGCATCCGCTCGATCGCCCTGTCGCAAGCCATCAGTCCTGAGAGCAAGTCGGCCCCGCGCTGGCACACGCCGATCACCCATGCGCCCGCCATCATCCGCTCCCTGATCGTCAGGGAATGGGCGCCGAGCACGCTGCTACAGCCTCAACTTTCCCGACCGCGAGCCCGACCAGGTCGCAGGCGTCGCCGTCACCGTGCAGGGCCGCCGCGACGCCGGCCTCCTGAGCCTCGACGAGCGCCACGACACCTGGGGCAATCCCTACTTCTGGCTCGCCTATCGCCGGAGCCACTCACTGGCGCCCGAGAACACAGATCTATGGGCGATTGCCAATGGCCACATCTCGGTGACGCCGCTCTCCTCGAGCTCACCCACCGCCGCCTCGCTGGAGGCGACCGCACCGCACTGGCCGCGAAGCTAGGACTGACGGCGTTTGCCCGTAATCGTTCATCATACCTCGATCACGCACACGCGCGCCACCGCGCCGACCAAAACCGGCCCTTCTCGCCCACATTTCGCTCGCTATGAGCCGGAACTCGTAGCGGCGGTGAATTGTGTCGTGCGATCACGTCTCAGGGCAGGACGCACTGTCAAGGGGCGGTGCCCTGCGGCCGGTTGATCGGGCTATTGTGAGTGCGGGAGCCCACGCCGTTAAGCGGCTCTTAACCGTGAGTGGTTAAGGAAAATCGTGGGTTAGAGGTGTTCCATGTTGCTCGTTTCGCGTCCTTGCCCAGAGCTGTCGGTGCGCCGTCTGCGCGGGTTGGGCCTTCTGACTGCCACCGCCGCCATCGCACTGTCCGGCTGCAGCGCGGATATCACGCGGTTTGATTCTCCCTATTTTGCGCTGAGCGACGGCGGGCCCGCCGGCCTCCGCCAGGGCTGCGCATTCGAGCGCCGGCCGGCCGGTCGTCGCGGAGCCGAGGCCGGTACCGCCGCGCCCTATCCGACGCACCACCAGCGCGCCGCCGCGCGGAACCGGGCGTCGTCGTATCAGCGCTGGTTCCCGGACCGTGCCCCGCCGCACGACCCGCTCGGCACCCATCTCCGCGCATCGAGCCGACCGCGGCAGCTGCCGCGCCGGCCCCCCCGCCGCGGTCGATCGCCAGAGGCGAGCCATCGAGGTCCAGCGCGGCGACACTCTTTACGGTCTTCGCGTCGCCATGGCGTGACAATTTCGGAGCTGATGTCGGTCAACGAGTTGCGCAACCCGACCATCCGGCCCGGCCAGAAGCTTCAGTTGCCCGGTCAAGGACGGAGCCGCCAGGTGCCGCCCCCCGCCGCGCCCGACCACCGGTGATCGATGATGACCGTCGCCGTGCACCGCGCCCCTGCCGTCCCGCCGGCGATGCCGACGGATTGGAGTGGCACCTACATCGTGCAAGGCAGGCGATAGCCTCTATGCGATCGCCCGCCGTTATCGGGTCAAGTCGGTCGATATCCAGCGTGTGAACGGTATCACCGACGCTCGTCGCCTGCGCCCCGGCACGTCATGAAGGTTCCTGGGGCCGGCTGCACGGTCGCGAAAGCAGCGACGCCATTCGGCTGCGTCGGCATCGTCCCCGGCAGTGACCGCGCCCGACCTGATGCTCCGCGCCCCGAGCCCCACCGTCGCACAATGCTCGCCACGGCAGGCGGAAGGTCGTCAAGCTGATCAAGGCGGCAAGGCAGCCGCCCGCCGCGCCAGCGCACGAAGTGCACCGGCCGCCCGCGTTGCTCCAGATAGCCGACCATGCGAAGGCCGCTCGGCACCGTCCGCGTCCAGCGCCGACAGGCGAAACGGATGAAGCTGCGTTGGCCCGTCAACGGCCGCGTCGTCAGCGGCTTCGGAAAGCGGGTAGACGGTACCCACAATGATGGCGTCGACGTCGCAGTCCCGTTCGGTACCGATGTTCTCGCCGCGGAGGACGGTGTCGTCGCCTATGCCGGCAACGAAGTGAAGACCTACGGCAATCTGGTTCTGGTCCGGCACGACAATGGTTGGGTCACCGCCTACGCCTACAACGACAAAGCTGCTCGTGCAACGCGGTGATCGCGTCAAGCGAGGCCAGCCCATCGCCAAGGCGGGCAAGAGCGGCGCCGTGGACCAGCCGCAGTTGCATTTCGAGCTTCGCATCGGCGCCAAGCCGGTCGATCCTCTGAAATATCTGGAAAAGACCTGAGATCAGGCTCCGGACCCTCGAAGCCCACCGGCTTTTTGCGGTGTTCCCGCAACGCCCGGTCCGCCCTCGGATCGGGTGTTTTTGCCTGGCGCGGACACAACCGACCGCCGCCAGCCACTCGCGCATTCCCGACGCCGCCGTTTGCCTCAACCTCAGAGCAGCGTTGCTTAGCCGCCACCATCGACGCTAGGAAGGTCCTTATAAATGGCGGTCGCGCAGCAGAGCGACGGGAGTGTGTCCGTGTTGAAGATGCGTTCGAAAGCCAGATGGCACGTTGCGGGGCTGGGCTGCTCGGTCGCGTTCGCGGCCATTGGCCAATTCGCCGCCACGCCAGCCGGGGCTCAGCAATTCCGCAACAGCGCGCCGATCGAGATGCGCCGCCAAGTGGGTCCCTCCAGCCTGACCCGCTCCCAGCAAACGCCCGTCAGGAAGCAGGAAGCGGCGGCGCGCGTGATCGCACAGCGCAGCGCATCGCGAGCACGGAGCAAGGCGGCGAAATCCGATAGAGCGAAGTCGGAGAAGCGGGCGCCCAAGATAAAGGGTGAGTTGCTGGCAATCGTCTCGCTGTCGAGCCAACGCATAACGGTCTATGACGGCGGTGGCGAGGTGATGAGTTCGCGCGTTTCAACCGGAAAGGCCGGTCATCGCACCCCCAAGGGCATCTTCAGCATCCTGCAGAAGCGGCGCTACCACGAGAGCAACCTCTACAGCAATGCACCGATGCCTTTTATGCAGCGCCTGACGTGGTCGGGGATTGCGCTGCATGCCGGCGTGGTACCGGGCTACCCGGCTTCGCATGGCTGCATTCGCCTGCCTCCATCTTTCGCTTCACGCCTCTTCGGCATGTCGAAGATGGGCATGCGCGTCGTTGTCGCGCCCCACGGCACCCGCGCCTTCCCGATCTCGCATCCCGCACTGCCCGTTCCAATCATGGTCGCCGTACCGGTCAATGGCTCTGATCATCGCGCGATCCGGCAAGGCGCTATTCAGGTCGCCACTGCCGACAGCCCGACGACCGACGCTCTACAGCCCGGTACGACTGGGCTGCAGGCGGTGGCGACCCGCCTGATGAATCCGCTCGAACGCGCCCAGGCCGAGCGGGCGAAGGCGAAACAGGAAGCCAATGCCGCCGCTGACGCCGCTAAAGCGGCTTTGCAGGAAGCGCGCGAGACTGCTGAGATGGCTGACGAAGAGCGTGAGCGCCTTGACGAGCTCCGCAGCACCGTCGCCGAGGCTCAGACACGCTTTGCCCAGGCGGTGGCGGCCGAAGCGGCGGCGAAGCCTGAAGCGAAGGCGGCCGCCGCGGAGGAGCGAATGGCTGCCCGCATCCATCTTGCCGACATGCAGCGGGCTTTCAAGGAGGCACGGGGTTTCGAAGCGGCGTTGCGGCCAGCCTCATTCGAGGCGGCTGTAGCCTCTCGCAAAGCCGATGAGGTGCTCGAGCGCGCCAAGGCAGAAGCTTCAGAAGCTGCGCTCGCTGTCAATAATGCGGCGGTGTTCATCAGCAGAAAGACGGGAAAACTATATATTCGTCAAGGTTTTGCGCCAACTTATGAGGCGCCCGTAGGCTTCAGGTCGCCGGATCGGCCGGTTGGCACACACCTGTTCATGGCGATGGCGGCAGACGACGCTAGTGGCAAACTGAGCTGGATGTCGGTCACCGTGCCGGAGAGCGAGGCGGCTGGTCGTACAACCCGGCGTCCCGTGAAACGTGGGCAGCCGGGCGTTGAGGAGCGCAATGCCTCGCCCGCTAGCGCCGCCGAAGTTCTGGATCGGTTGATCGTTGCACCGAAAGTCATGCGCGAGGTCGCAGACCGCCTCTGGGCCGGCGGCTCGATCATCATTTCCGATCACGGCATCAGCAACGAAACCGGAAAATTCACCGACTTCATCGTTCTCACGCGCTGAGCCGCGCAACGGACCAGCTACCCTGCAGGTCGCAGCGGCTGGCCCAGTCGCCCGGCAAGATCCTGCACGTACTGCCAGGCGACCCGGCCGGACCGCGCGCCGCGCGTCATCGCCCACTCCAAAGCCTCGGCCTGCAGGGTGTCGTCGGCGATCTTCAGTCCGTAGTGCTCTGTATACGTAGCGGACCATCGCCAGGTAGTCATCCTGGCTGCAGTTGTGGAAGCCCAGCCACAATCCGAACCGGTCGGACAGTGACACCTTCTCTTCGACGGCCTCCGCCTGGATTGATTGCTGTCGCGCGCTCGTTTTCGATCATGTCGCGCGGCATCAGGTGGCGGCGGTTGGACGTCGCGTAGAACAATACGTTCTGCGGCCGCCCCTCGATCCCTCCCTCGAGCACGGCCTTGAGCGATTTGTAGCTCGTATCGTCGCGCTCGAATGACAGATCGTCGCAGAACACGATGAACCTGAACGGCGCGGCCTTGATATAGGCCAGGCAGCGGGGCAGACTGGCGATGTCCTCGCGGTGGATTTCCACGAGTTTCAGCGGCGGGTCTTGGTCGCGGGCATTCTTCGATGACGCGAGCCTGGCGTTGGTGTCGGCATGGGCTGCCTTGACCAGCGAGCTTTTGCCCATCCCGCGTGCGCCCCATAACAGGGCGTTATTGGCGGGCAAGCCCGCGGGCAAAACGCTCGGTATTCGACATCAGCTGCTCGGCCGCCCGGTCGATGCCTATCAGCAGTGCCAGCGGTACCCGGTTGACCTCATCGACAGGCTCGAACCGGTCAGGGTCGCTCGACCACACGAAAGCCTCCGCAACGGTGAAATCGACCGCCCTTGGAAGGGGCGGCGCCAGCCGCTCAAGCGCTGCGGCGATCCTGGTCAACAGCTCAATCTGATCGCTCATGGGTGTGTAGAAGCTCCTGACCCGGTCTGGGAAATCCGATTGCTCTCTTCGAGCCTCGATATAGAGGAGCCGGTCGTTGCCGTCACCTTCTCGCCACGCTCTGGACAGGGGGCAGCGGAAACTGTTGCATTGAAGTGGCCCGCGACTATATTTCGGCACGTCTTCACTGAATGCTGAGACAGGCGCAGCCTACCTACCTGCAGCCGCTCGGCTCCATACCACGATCGAGGCAAGGAACACCCAGCTCCATGTTCATAACACCGGCCTATGCGCAGGGCGCTGGCGGCAGCAGCGATTTCATGATCCAGCTGCTGCCTATCCTGCTGATGTTCGTGATTTTCTACTTCCTGCTGCTTCGCCCGCAGCAGCAGAAGATGAAAGCCCACCGCGAGATGCTCGACAACCTGAAGCGGGGCGATACTGTTGTCACGTCCGGAGGGATCATCGGCAAGATCACAAAAGTGGTCGAGGATCGCGGCGAGTTGGAAGTCGAGATCTCGCCGGATACCAAGGTCCGCATCGTGCGCGGAATGGTGGCGGAAGTCCGCAGCAAGAACGAGCCGGTTTGACGGCGGGGCCGAACCGCTGTTCCGACCGTCGCCACCGCAAGGCGCTCGGGCCGGCAGCACGGTGCTTCGGGCAGTGTCGACTGGCCGCTCCGGGCCTGTCGGCGCGCAAGTCCGTCAAGCGCCCAACCAGTGATTGAGAAGAGCCATGCTGCACTTTTCGCGCTCTAAGGTCATCGCGATCATTCTGACCTGCCTGATTGCCGCAGTGCTGGCAATGCCGAACCTTTTTTCCGCCGATACGGTCAAGAGCTGGCCGAACTGGATACCGAAGTCGCAAATGCCATTGGGTCTTGACCTGCGTGGCGGCGCCCACTTGCTGTTCGAGATGAATGCCGACGAGCTCAAGGCGGATTGGCTGAAGAATGTTCGCGAGGACGCCCGCAAGGCATTGCTCTCCAAGAAAATTCGCTACAACGGCGTGGGCGTCACCCCGAACCATGTCGTGGTGCGATTGCTGCGTCCCGAGGACGCCGAAGCGGCGCTGACCGAGCTCCGGCGCATCAACGAGCCGATCGGCAACGCGCTGCTCGGGACCGCAGGCAACATGCTGGACTTCCAGCAGACGGCGCCGGGTGTCATTCAGATCAAGCCGACCGACCCAGGCCTGCAACACCGCATCGCCAGCGCAGCCAGTGCCGTCATTGAAACCATCAACCGCCGCATAAATGGGCTGGGCACGGCCGAGGCGACGGTTGTCCGACAGGGCCGCGACCGCATCCTGATCCAGTACCCCGGTTTGAGCGACACCAAGACCTTGAAGCAGCTGGTCGGCCAGACCGCGAAAATGAGCTTCCATGAGGTGCATCGCGACCTGCCCGGCGCGGTGGCGCGCCAGCAGGGGCGGGTCCCGGCCGGCTACAAGATCTATTGTGTTGCCCCCGAGGAGCGGCCCGATCCCAACGCGCCGCCGCGTGACTTCAAGCAGGAGTGTGCCGAAGGCAAGCTGGAGGTCGAACTCCTGCGCGAGACGCCGGAGGTCCCTGGCGAGGATCTGGTCGATGCGCAGCAGGGCTTCGATCAACGCACCAATGAGCCTGTCATCAACTTCCGCTTCAACCAGAAAGGTGCGCGCGCTTTCGGGCGATACACCGCGCAGAACGTCGGCCGTCGTTTTGCCATCGTGCTCGACGATCTCGTGATTTCCGCCCCTGTAATCCGGACGGAGATCCTGGGCGGCTCAGGACAGATTTCAGGTAGCTTCACCGTCGATAGCGCCAGCCGGCTGGCGCTCCAGCTGCGCTCTGGCGCACTACCGGCCAAACTGACGGTGGTGGAAGAAAGAACCGTCGGGCCCAGCTTGGGCGCGGATTCAATTCAAGCCGGTCAGATGGCAGCGATGATCGGCGCCATTGGCGTCGCCGGTTTCATGATTTTCGCCTACGGTCTGTTCGGCATCTTCGCGATGGTGTCGGTGCTGGTCAACCTGCTCATGGTCGTCGCGGCGATGTCTCTGCTGGGCTCCACGCTGACGCTGCCCGGCATTGCCGGCCTGGTGCTGACAATAGGCATGGCCGTGGATGCAAACGTGCTGATCTACGAGCGGATACGCGAAGAGTTGCGAAGCGGCAAGTCGACCATCATGGCGATCGACGCCGGCTTCCAGCGCGCCCTTGCCACGATCCTCGACTTCAACCTGACAACCTTGATAGCGGCGCTGGTGATGTTCTGGCTGGGGTCCGGCCCGATCCGCGGCTTCGCAGTGACGTTGTCGATAGGCATTCTCACGACCGTCTTTACCGCCTTCACTGTCACGCGCTTGCAGGCGGCGGGCTGGCTATCCCGCCAGAACGAGCGCAAAGTGCCGGCGCCATTATAAAAAATTCGCTCGGAGCCGGCGCTAAGGGATCGCGCCCGCAACTGCCGCCAGCACCCACGATCAGGAAGAGACTGACATGACATTCAAGGGCGTCGACTTCTTCCCGCACGGCACGAGTCTCCCCGTTATGGAGCTTCGCGCCTACTGCATTCCCGTTTCGATCGTCAGCGGTGATCGCAGCCATCGTGATGCTCGCGACTGTGGGGCTCAATTTCGGCATCGACTTCAAGGGCGGGACGCTGTTGGAGGTGCAAGTCAAGCAAGGCACCGTCGACATTGGCGAGTTGCGGTCGAAGGTCAATGCCTTGGGGCTGGGCGACGTTCAGGTGCAGGGCTCGGGCACCACCGACGCGCTGATTCGCGTCGAGCAGCAGCCGGGTGGCGAGCGGGCCCAGCAGGTCGCGGCCGACAAGGTCATTGCCGCGGTGTCGGAAAAGTTCGAGGTGCGCCGGACGGAGGTGGTAGGCCCGGCCGTATCGAACGAGTTGAAACAGGCAGGCGCCATCGCCTGTTTCACAGCCATCCTGGGTGTGCTGCTGTATGTCTGGTTTCGCTTCGAATGGCAGTTCGGCATCGCAGCCATCTTGGCATTGGTTCACGATATCGTGATCACGGCAGGTGTGTTCGCGCTGCTCGGTTTCGATTTCGGTTTGGCTGAAGTCGCGGCGCTGCTGACACTGGCGGGCTACTCGATCAACGATACCGTGGTCGTGTTCGACCGCATCCGCGAGAACTTGCGCAAGTACAAGCGCATGCCGCTGATCGAGCTGATGAACCTGTCGATCAACGAGACCTTCTCCCGCACCATTCTGACGGCCGGAACCACATTCCTCGCCGTGTTCGCGCTCTATTGGTTCGGCACCGAGGTCATCCGCGGGTTCTCGTTCGCAATGCTGTTCGGCGTCGTGATCGGCACCTGGTCTTCGATCTTCATCGCCTCCCCCTTCCTGTTGTGGATCGGCGTCAAGCGCGACTGGTCGGACGTCGGTGTCAAACGCCCGGCGGGCGCCCAGCTATAGGCCAGGGGTGGCACCCAGCACGACAGGGGCGATATGACAGTCGCTGGCACGCCGGATGGTACCCCTGGTCGCCGCGCGTTCTTTCCGGGGCGCGCACCGATCGACGCTTACGGCAATGGCGGCTTCCGGTTTGCCGGCATGAGCCATCGTGGCTCGATCCTGTGCCTGCCGAGCGGAATAATGGCATGGGATGCCATGGCACCGGCTGACATCAGCGCACATGCGCTGGCGCCCGCCTTGGCCGAATCCCGTGACATCGGCGTGCTGCTGATCGGCACCGGCGATCGTCAGGTATTTCTCCCGCCTGCACTGAAGGCGGCGCTGGAAACCGCGGGCTTTGCCGTCGAGCCGATGTCGACAGGCTCCGCGGCCCGCACATACAATGTGTTGCTGGCAGAGGAACGCCGCGTCGCCGCGGCGCTGTTGGCCGTGCAATAGCTACACTCGTCTGGAGAAAGTCGCGTGAAGAACATCCTGGCAAGTCCTGTCCGCTCGCTGACGCTGGGCATCCTCGCGGCGATTGCCGTCTTGGCCATCTGGATTGCGACGTCAGGCGTCGACCGCATCGGCTTCGTCTCGTTCCTGCTGCGGTGGGTGCACATCGTCGCAGCGATGATCTGGATCGGGATGATCTGGTTCGTGAACTTCATCCAGCTTGTCGCGGTGGCCGAGGCCGACCAGACCCAGCGACCGGCGATCATGAAGCTGATCGTGCCGCGCGTCGCCGCCACGTTCCGCCATGCCTCGCACCTCACCATCGCAAGCGGCGTGCTGCTTTTGATCACCACCGGCTACCTGCTGGATCGCCTGGTTTTCACCGCCCCTGTCTATATCCCGCCGATGCGGAACCTGATGCTGTGGGGCGGCGTGCTCGCCTCGTTCGTGATGTACGGCCTTGTGCACATGGCGATCTGGCCCGGCCTGCGCATCGTGCTCGGCCAGGAGCCCGCCGACGAGGCGACGATCGCCGCCGCCAGGGCCAAGGTTGCTGCCTGCGCACGCTGGAACCTGATCCTGACGCTGCCGGTAACGGTCGCCATGGTCGCGGCGGCTCACCTGTACTGAGGCGATAGATCGTGAACGGCACGCCACGGCCCGACACGAGCCAGTCCGAGATCATTCGTGCGGCGGCGCGCGCCTTCGAGCGGGATCGCTATCTGGCAGCGCTGCTCGCGCCCGCCGAACTTCGACAGGATCTGATCGTCCTGGCGGCGTTTGCCGGCGAGCTTGCCCGCATTCCCGTTTATGTCAGCGAGCCCATGATCGGCGCCATCCGCCTGCAATGGTGGCATGATGCGCTCGATGCGCGGGCCGCCGACCCGGACCACAGGACCGGCAATCCCCTCGCCGACGCGGTTGCCGCCACCATCGACCGGTTCGCGCTCCCTCTCCCAGCCGTGCACGGCCTGATCGAGGCTCAGCACGCACTGTTGGAAAGCCAGCCGTTCTCCGACCTACCGGCGCTGCAAAGCCACCTGCAGACATCGCAAGCCACGCAGTTCGATATGGCCTGGCGCGTCTTGGCGAGGCAACCCGATACCAGCCCGCCTGCCGACCTCCTGGCTGCGGCTGGCGAGGCCTATGGCTTGAGCCGGATGCTCGTGGAGTTGCCAGCCGTTGCGGCCCAGGGCCGCACCATGCTGCCGGCAAGCCTTGCACCGCCCGGCGACGCGCACCGCGCCGCAGTCTCGGCGCTGGCTGAGCGGGCAACGTTGCGCCTGGGTGACATTCGCGCGCAGTGGCGCTCTCTACCCCCGCAATTGCGAGTGCCCTTGGCTCCCGTTGCCCTCGTTGAGCCGTATTTGCGCGTTTGTCAGGGCGCTGATCCTGCACAGGCCGTTGCGGTGGATGTCTCGCCACTGACGCGGGTATGGCGTATCTGGTGGGCCGCGCGCCTCGGCCGGGTGTAAGCAGGCGCGAACGTAGCCGTTGCAAGCTAAGGGGTATCCCATGCGGGCGAATTTGAAGTCTGCACTGGTGGCCGCGATTGCAGTGCTGACCGCTGTGGCGGCCCAGGCGCAGCCCGGTCCCCTGCGGCCCGGCCAGCTCCCGCCCGATGCGGCCTCGCCCCCTGCGGCAGGCCGCGAACCATCCGCAGGCTCCGTTGCTGCGCCGCTTATGTCGGCCAAACCGGTCGTCATCGACTGGGAATTGCTGAACCCGTTCCGGTTCTTCAACAGCCCGGCCGATACCGCGCTCCACCGTGCCGTATACAGCGCGTTGACCGAGGACGAGCGCAAGACGCCGGTGCTGAGCATCGAGCGCAAGCTGGCCGCCACGAAACCCGACGGCTGGGCGGCTCACCTCGCCGGCAAGCCGTGCTGGGATGCGTCGCGCAACCGCTTCGTCTGCGCCGACGCCCGGCCTTTCGTGTTCCCTGACAGCCATCGCGTACAGGTCTGGCTGCCGGACGTGCCGGATGCGCAGACGGTGCGCTGCACGTGGCTGACGGCGCCGCATCGCCACGGCGGCAAGGTGCAGCGCGGCCAGGCCGTGACCGAGCGCTGCGACCGCAAGGTGGAGCTCGAGATTCCCTATCCGGCCGGCGCCAAGGTGAGTGTCGAGATCGGCGGCCGCGACGTTGCCGTCACCGATATCCGCGTCCGCGACCTGCTCATCGTCGGGCTCGGCGACAGCTTCGCGTCCGGCGAGGGCAACCCCGACCGCCCTGTCCGCTTCGCGCGAGACCGTGCGGCCGATTACGTCGATATCGCCAAGAAGCGCAATGCCAAGGCCGCGGCCTATGCGGCCAGCCTGATCGGCTATCCGGCCCGCGTTGGCGGCTGGCGCCAGATCGGCGACCCCGCCTTCCTGAAGGAGAACGCGCTCTGGCTCGACCAGGCCTGCCATCGCTCGCTGTATTCGCATCAGTTGCGTGCCGCGCTGCAGCTTGCGGTCGAGAACCCGCGCCGGGCCGTCACCTTCCTCGGCGTCGCCTGCTCTGGCGCCGAGATCCCGATGGGCGTGTTCCTGCGCTACAAGGGGAACGAATGGGTGCCCAACCCGCCGGAGTTCTCGCAGGTCTCCGCCCTTGCCGAAGCGCAATGCGGCTCCCGCGAGGCACCGATGCAGGACCTGCCCGAGGCCTACCATATGAACGGCGCCATTCCCGATCTGCAGGGCGGCCTCGTATTGCGCAAGTGCGACCACGAGTATGCCCGCAAAATCGACCTTCTGCTGGTGTCGGTGGGCGGCAATGACGTGGGCTTCGCCCGCCTTGTCGCCAACGCGGTGCTGTCGGATCGCTCCAACCTGAAGCGGCTTGGCGGTTGGATCGGCCAGGTGCACGGCGCCGAGCAGTCGCTGGAGGCGCTGAAGACGCTCGACGAGCGTTACAAGTCGCTGAACCGCGTGCTGCACAACATCCTGCATGTGCCGTGGAACGAGAACGACCGCGTCATCCTCACCGCCTATCCCGCGATGGCCCTGCTTGATGATGGCCGCTCGGTGTGTCCGGACGGCTCGGCGGGTATGGAGGTGGTGCCGGAGTTGAAACTGTCCGCACGCAAGGCGCGCGAGGGCCAGAACGTCGCCGAGCGGCTCAACCGCGTGATGCGAACCGCCGCCCGCACGCATGGCTGGACCTTCGTCGACAAGCACCGCAACCAGTTTCTCGGCCGCGGCATCTGCGCTGGCTGGAGCGAGAACGCGCTGTCCAGCGTCGACGACCTGCGCATTCCCCGCAGGGTCGATGGCAAGTGGGTGCCGTTCAACCCGGGTGACTTCCAGCCCTATGCCTCGCGCCAGCGCTGGTTCCGGACGCCGAACGACGCCTTCATGACCGGCAACTTCCACGTCTCCACGTCGCTGGTGCGCAGCGTGCTGAAGTTCGACAGCCTGTCCTGGTTCCAGCTTCTGCTGGCCGCCACTTACTCTGGCGCCTTCCACCCCACCGCCGAGGGCCACGCCGCCATTGCCGATGCGGTTGTGGAGAAGGCGCGCGCCGTGCTGGCCAAATACGAGGCCCGCGAGGACCGCGAAGCAAGAGGCCGCCGGCGGTAATGGCTCGTCATCCTCGCGCGAGTGCGGCGCCCGGCAGCGATCCGGCGCGTGAGCGCCGCAGTCGCCGGGCAAGCAAAGTTAGCTGCGTCGACGGCCGGGGACCCAGCATAAGACTCGTCCGTCAGGACGACGAAATCACGTGTGCTTCGCACAAGCCTCTTGCTGGGTCCCCGACGCTCGCGCGCCGAGGCGCGCTTCGGTCGAGGATGACGTTTTCATTCTCCCGTCATCCTCGGCGCGGTGAGAGCGCAAGCTCGAACAAGCCGGGGACCCAGCATAAGGCTCGTCCGCCAGGACGTCGAAATAGTGTGTGCTTCGCACAAGCCTCTTGCTGGGTCCCCGACGCTCGCGCGCCGAGGCGCACTTCGGTCGAGGATGACGGTGCGGGTGGTGAAATGTTGGTTCAATTCTCTAACCACGGCTCTCCAGGCGGCGTCAGGCCGGAGACCTCGGTGTAAAGATCGCGCCAACCGGGATTATGTTTTTCGATAAGCTCGAGCTTCTGCCGCCGTAGCCACTTCTTGAGTTGCTTCTCGCGTCGGATCGCGGTGTCCATGGTGTCGAACAGCTCGAAATGCACAAGAAGCTTCACGCCATAGCGTTCGGTGAAGCCGCCGAGCAGGCCCTGCTTGTGCTCGGAAATGCGCCCGATGAGATCGCTGGTTACGCCAATATAAAGCGTCCCATTGCGTTGACTTGCGAGAATGTAGATGGCGGGCTGTTTATCCAATGTTTTCCCCTTCCATCATCCTCGCGCGCAACTACGCACCGTCATCCTCGGCCGAGCGCAGCGAAGCTGCGTCGACGGCCGGGGACCCAGCATAAGGTTCGTCCGTCAGGACGTCGAAATATTGCGTGCTTCGCACGAGCTTTCCCCTGGGTCCCCGACGCTCGTTCGCCTACGGCTCACTTCGGTCGAGGATGACGTTTCACTTCTCCCGTCATCCTCGGCGCGGTGAGAGCGCAAGCTCGAACAAGCCGGGGAACCAGCATAAGACTCGTCCGTCAGGACGTCGAAATAGTGTGTGCTTCGCACTGGCTTTCACCTGGGTCCCCGACGCTCACTCGGCTGCGCCTCGTTTCGGTCGAGGATGACGTTTTCATTCTCCCGTCATCCTCGGCGCGGTGAGAGAGCAAGCTCGAACAAGCCGGGGACCCAGCATAAGGCTCGTCCGTCAGGACGTCGAAATATCGTGTGCTGCGCACTGGCCTCATGCTGGGTCCCCGACGGGCTCGCGCCTGAAACGGCGCTCGTCCCGTCGAGGATGACGATTATTGCTTCGCAGCCTCGATGCCGGCGAGGGTGTTGGCTGCGTTCTTCGTTTCCGGATGCTCCGCGCCCAGCGCCGCCAGCATGATCGCATGCGCGCGCCGCGCCATGCCGGCTGCATCGTCGAGCCGCTTCAAGTGATAATACAGGACCGCGAGATTGTTGAGCGATTGACCGACGTTGGGGTGGTCCGGGCCCAGCGCTTTTTCTCGGATGCCGAGGGCGCGCATGTAGAGCGGCTCGGCGAGGTCGTACTTGCCTTGGGACTTATAGAGGGCTGCGAGATTGTTGAGCGACGTGCCGACGTCCGGGTGGTCCGGGCCCAGCGCTTTTTCGCTGATGTCGAGGGCTCGTTTGTAGATCGGCTCGGCGAGGTCGTACTTGCCTTGGGCGTAGTAGAGCCCAGCGAGATTGTTGAGCGACGTGCCGACTTGCGGGTGGTCCGGGCCCAGCGCTTTTTCGCGGATGCCGAGGGCGCGCTTGTAGAGCGGCTCGGCGAGGTCGTATTTGCCTTGGGCGCGATAGAGGCCAGCGAGATTGTTGAGCGCCGTGCCGACTTGCGCGTGGTCCGGGCCCAGCGCTTTTTCGCGGATGTCGAGGGATCGTTTGTAGAACGGCTCGGCCTCTTCATAGGCGGCGCGGGCGTTGAGATAATACCCGGCCTGGCTGAGCACCAGCGCCAGCGGCGCGCCGATGTCGTCGCCTGCGATCCCGGCAAGATGGCGGGCGTGCGGCAGCAGCCGCTCGTAGGCCGGCCAGTGGCGAAAATCTCCCCCCGGATACGCCTCCCCGCACACCACCACCGCGGCCGTCAGCCACTCTTGTTCCCTCTCCCCGTCCTTTACGGGGAGAGGGCTAGGGTGAGGGGCAACGTCAGAGGACGGTGCTTGTGGCTGCCCCTCACCCCGACCCTCTCCCCCCGCAGAAGGGGCGTGGGGAGAGGGGGACGCAAGCTCCGCCCTGACGGCAGCCTGCACCAGCCGGTGCGTGGAGAGCACGCGGGCATCCATGTCGAGGTCGATCAGCGACAGCCGCGCCAGCGCGCCCAGCGCCTGCTCGCGCGCCACCTCGTCCGCCACCACCGCCGCCAGCGGCGCGGGATAATGCTCCGCCGCCTGCTCGAACAATTCCAGCGGGATGTTGTCCGGCGCATAGAATGCGGCCAGCGACATCACCGCCGCCGCGCCCGCCGCAAACGCTTCCGCCTGCGCAATCGCCTCCTGGAACGTCGCATAGACCGGCTTGTCGTCCGCCATGCCGGGCGGCGCCTTGGCCATATGCCGCTCGATGGCCTTCAGATAGCTCGCCGGCGTCGCCGACGGGATCTCGCGCAGATAGGCCGCCGCGTGCGACAAGGCCAGCGGCAGCCGCCCCAGCGCCTCGGCCAGTGCCGTGGCCTCGTCCTCCGACAGCGCCCGACCGCTCTCGCGCCGCAGATACGCAATCGCATCCGGCGGCGCCCATTCGGCAATCTCCACCTCTGTCACCGCCCCGGCCCGGAATGTCGTCAGCCGTGTGGTGATCAGCGCCTGCGCGCCGGGCGGCGGGCCCCACGTCCTCAACACGTCCAGGTCGTCGACGTTGTCGTAGATCATCAGCCACGGCTTGCGCTTCGCCGCCTCGGCGATGAACGCCAGCATCTCGCGCGCGGCTTGCGAACGATCCTGCGGCTCCTCCAGCCGGGGGTACAGCGTGCGGTGCAATTCGATCAGGCTGCCCATGATGCCCGCCGCGCCGCCAGCCTCGCGCGAGGCATTGAGCCACCAGATGCCGCCATAGGCATCGACATCCGGCTGCGACGCGCGCCAGGCATACTCGCGGGCCAGGGCGGACTTGCCGACGCCGCCCAGCCCATGCACGGCGACCGGCTGCGTGATCGCCGCCGTCTCGCCGCCCCACACCGCAGCGTCGATGTCGTCGAGCTCGCCCTCGCGTCCCGTGAAGCTCGCCGTCGGCCTGACCTCGTGATGCAGGATGGCCCGCGCCGGCTTCCAGTCCTCGCCGTCGATGGCGAGCGAGCCGCCCTCCGCCGCCGGCCGCGTGGCGCTGAGCACCACCTTCTCCAGCAGGCTGTCGTTACCCGCCAGCGGCACCAGATCCCAATAGGCGAGATAGCCGAGCAGGCCGGGCGGCGCGAGATCCTCGATCCGCAGCACGATCAGCCGCCGCTGCCGGTTCAGCGGATCGGGCGCCAGCGTCGCCAGCCATTCCGCGCTGCAATGATCGCGCTGCAGGTACTCCCGCGACAACAGCGCGATGGTGCGCGCGCCCGACGTCAGCGCGTCCTGCATCGCGGCCATGAAGCTGGTGTTGACGATGTCCTGGTCCTGGATGACGACCTTCAGGCCCGCATCGATCAGGATTGCAGCGATGCGCTTCGCCCAGCCGGCATCGGGCCCGGCGCGCGAGATGAAAAAATCGGCTGTCCGAATATCCCCCGAGGCGTCCATCGCTGGCCCTGTCAATTACGCAACTGCAAACGTCGGCAGCTTAGCGGCGGTCTGCCGTCAGCGCAAAGAGGGTGTGGCTCAAAACCAATACCGCCACGCATAAGCGACCGTCAGCGTCAGCCCCATGCCGATGATGGCCGTGCGCATCGCCTCCTTCGGCACTACGCGGGAGATCAGCGTGCCGATGCGCGCGCCGAGCAATCCACCCAGCATCATCAGCAGAACGGGGCGCCACTCGATGGCGCCGTTCAGTTGATAGACCACCGTCGACATCGTGATGGAGAGCCCGGTGATGAAATTCTTGATGGCGTTGGCGATGCGATAGTCGCCGCGCGCACCCACCGACAGCACCGCCAGCGTCAGCACCGCGGCGCCCGCACCGAAATAGGCGCCATACATCGCACACGGAACGAGCGCCACCGCCGTGTTTCCCCATTGCGGACCGGAGCCGCCGCCAGCGGCCTTCGCCGTCCCTTCGATCCACCGCGCGACCTGCGCGCCGCGTGCGAACAACAGCGTTGCCAGCGCCAGCAGCAGCGGGATCAGCACTTGGAACACATCGAGCGGCGTCCACACCAGCAGGAAAGCGCCGATGCACGAGCCCACCAGCATCGCCCCCACGAGCTTGGCCATCGCGCCGTCGAATGGCGGCAGCAGCTTGCGCTCGTAATACGCCGCCGAGAAGCTGACCGGGATCAGCGCCACCGTGTTGACGATCGCCGCCGAGATCGGACTGAGCCCGATCCAGAGCAGCGCCGGAAACGTGATGAGTGCGGCGCCGCCCAGCAATGACGCAATGACGCCGCCGATGACGCCGAGACCGACGAGGAAAGCGGATTGCAGGGTCAGCTGCTCGGCGGCGAGATGCAGGAAAGTGTCTATGGCGCAGCTCCTTTGCGCACGTCACCGTCATCCTCGCGCGAGCACGGCCGTTTCAGGCCGTGTCGATGCGCGGGGACCCAACATAAGGCTCGTTCGCAGGACGACGAAATCTTGAGTGCTTCGCACTCGTTTTTTGCTGGGTCCCCGACGGGCTCGCGCCTGAAGCGGCGCTCGTCCCGTCGAGGATGACGGATCAGGCGAACGGAACCCAGGCCTTCTGTACCGCCGGCCGCTTCTCGATCGCATCGTGCCAGCGTTTGACGTTGGGATAATCGCCGAGCCCGATGTCGTTGACGCCGTGCAGGTGCGTGTCCGGATAGATCGAGATGTCGGCGATCGTGTAGGCGTCGCCTGCGACGTAGGCGTTCTCACCCAGGTGCCGGTCGAGCGTGCCGAGCATGTCTTTCAGCACGCCGGTGTACCATTCCTTGGCCTTCGGCACGTCCTGGTCCCAGCGCACGACGAAATGGCCGAACTGCTGCGCCAGGGTGGTGAACGTGGCCGAGCCATAGAACAGCCACTGGTCGACCTTCAGCCGCTGCACGGGGTCCTTCGGATAAAGTCCGTTATCGGCCTTTTCGCCCAGATACTTCAGGATGGCGCCGGATTCGCACAGCGTTATGCGGTTGCCGCCCGGCCCGTCCGTGTCGATCAGCGCCGGGATCTTGTGGCCGGGACTGATCTTCAGATAGGCGGGATCGAATTGCTCCCGCTTGCGGATGTTCACCGGCTTCAGCTCGTAGGGCAGGCCGCTTTCCTCCGCCGCCTGCCGCGCCTTGTATCCGTTGTCCGTCATCCAGGTGTAGAGCTCGATCATGGTTTCCTCCGTAGCCGCCCGATTGCGGCAGTTGCTGATTATCGTTCGCTGTCTTGAATGGCCTGCCAGATGCGAAGCGGTGTTGCCGGCATGTCAAGGTGCACGATGCCATGGTCCGATAGCGCATCGACCACCGCGTTGATCGCCGCCCCCAGTGCCGGCGTCGTGCCGCCCTCGCCACCCGCGCGCACGCCGAGCGGGTTCGATGGCGCGGGCACCTCCGATAATCCTGTCACGAACGATGGCAGCATATCGGCACGCGGCATCGTGTAGTCCATGAACGAGGCCGACAGCAGCTGCCCTGTCTCATGGTCGTAGGCACAATTCTCCCACAACGCCTGTCCCACGCCCTGCGCGATGCCGCCGTGCGTCTGGCCGTGCAGGATCAGCGGGTTGATGGCGCGGCCCACGTCATCCACAGCCGCATAGCGGACAAGTTCCAGCCAGCCCGTCTCCGGGTCGATTTCCACCTCGGCAACGGCAGTGCCGTAGGGAAAGCCGGCATGTTTGAACAATTCCTCATGCTGCGCTTTCAGCTTGCCCTTGAGGTCGTCGGGCAGGTCCGCGCGGGTCTCGGCGGCCTCCGCGGCTTCGAACAGATCGATCGAGCGGTTAGTGTTGCCGACGCTGAACAGGCCGTCAGCGTACGTAATCTCATCGGCGCCGGCCTCCAGCACGTGAGCGGCAATCCGTTTGCCCTTCTCGATCACGGCATCGGCGCAGCGGCCCATCACGTACCCGGCCATCCGCATGGAGCGGCCCGAATGCGAGCCGCCGCCGACCGGGATGACGTCGGTATCGTTCTCGAACACCCGCACATCCTCGAACGGTACGCCGAGCCATTCGGACACGCATTGCGCATAGCTGGTCTCGTGGCCTTGCCCTGAGGACAATGTGCCGACGTTGACATCGATGCGCCGCTGCGCCGGCTCCACGACGACTTCCGACCACTCGCGCGGCGAGCCCATGGTGATCTCGATATAGTTGGCAAGCCCGATGCCGCGCAGCTTGCCTCGTGCCCCCGCCGCCGCCTTGCGCGCGGCGAAGCCGGACCAGTCGGCCAGCCGCATCGCCTCGTTCATGGCGCGTTCGTATTCGCCGCAGTCGTAGACGCACCCGACGGGGTTTCGGTACGGCAACTCGGCCGGCGTGATGAGATTGCGCCGGCGCAGCTCGATGCGGTCGATGCCGAGCTGGCGCGCGGCAAGGTCCATCAGCCGCTCGATAATGAACATCGCCTCGGGCCGCCCGGCGCTGCGGTAGGGAATGGTCGGCGGCGTGTTGGAGACCACTGTTCGCCCTCGCACATATCCCACTGGAACGCGATAGAGCCCGGAGATGATCGTCATGCCCTTGCGCAGCGGCACCATCGAGGCGGCATAGGCGCCGATGTTGGACAGGTTGTCGAGCTCCAGCGCCAGAATGCGCCCGTCCGCATCAAGCGCCATGCGTGCCTTGGAATGAAGGTCTCGCCCCTGATGATCGGAGAGGAAGGCGTCGGTGCGTTCAGCCGTCCATTTTACCGGCCGCCCGATTTTCCTGGCTGCCCACGCACAAAGTGCAAACTCTGGAAACAGCGAGTTCTTCGTCCCGAAGTTTCCCCCGATGTCATCAGCCGTAATCCGCACCTTGTCCGCCGCGACGCCGAGGATGCCCGCGATCTCGCGCTTCTGGCGCACGATGCCGCCGGAGCCCGCATGCACGATGTAGCGCCCGCCGTTTTCCTCGTAGTGCGCCACACACGAGCGTGCTTCCATCGGTACGCCGGTGACGCGCTGGATCGAGGTCTCGAATTCGACGACATGCGCGGCCGCGGCGAATGCATCACTGGTTGCTGCCGCCTCGCCCATTTCCGCCTCCACGATGATGTTGGACGGCAGATGGTCGTAGAGGCGCGGAGCATCCCGCGCCGCCGCCGCGCACGTCTCGATCACAGCCGGCAGCTCCTCATAGTCGATCTCGATGAGCTCGGCGGCATCCTTTGCCGCAGATAGGGTTTCGGCGACGACGAAAACCACGGCCTGGCCGGCGAACCGTACGACATCGTGCGGCATCACGGCCATCGGCGTATCGGGTATCGGCGAACCGTCGCGGTTGGCGAGCACCGGTTCGGGACCCGGCGAAGCACCGGCAGGGGGAGCCGGCATCGCAAGGTGGTCGAGCGGCATCGGTCCCAGACCGTCCTCGACAACGTCCGCTCCGGTCAAAACCGCCAGCACGCCCGGCATCGCGCGCGCAGCCGCGGTGTACATTCGAGTAATGCGCGCATGGGGGTGGAGCGACCGCACGACGTGCCCGAAGACCTGCCCGTCGATGCTTACGTCGTCGCTGTACCGGCCCCGGCCGGTCAGCAGCCGCTGGTCCTCCTTGCGCGGCACAGGCTTGCCGATGCCGTTGCGACGCGCCTCGTTCTTGTCTGCAATACTGGCTGCCATGCTATGGGGACCTCGCGGGCGTGATCGGAACCGGTTTGGATAGTCGAAGCTGGGCATGACGCCGTCAAGCGGCCGGCAGTTCGGACGAGCCCTGATTGAGGAGGTTGGAGCCCAAGTCATGCGCCTTCAGGTATTCTCCGACATTCATGTCGACGTCGTAGGTGGCTTCGAGCCACGCCTTGCAGCAGGGGTCGATGCAGTTGTGATGGCCGGCGACGTCTGCGAGGGCGCCGTCGAGGCGATGGGCTTCCTGCGCCGGCACATCCCGCTGCCGACCCCGATCCTGTTCGTGCCCGGCAACCACGAATATTATGGCCGCTCGATCATCAAGGAACGCCGCGCAGCTGTCGAGGCGGCGGTGGAGCATGACATACGATTGCTGGACGATTCGGTTGTGCACTTGGGCAACGTCCGCTTCGTCGGTGCCACGCTCTGGACCGACTTTTGCCTGGGGGGCGAGGCATTGCAGGCCTCGAACATGGCCACCGCCCAGCAACGGATGAACGACTACCGCCAAATCCGGATGCGCGGCCGGCTCTGGGACCAGCTCACCCCGCAGCAGGTACTCGAGATACACCGCACCTCCCGGGCCTTCATCTGGTCTGCGATGGAGACCCATCACCCCGGGCCGACTGTGGTGGTGACACATCACGCGCCACACCAAGGCAGCATCCATACCCGTTTCGAACGAGCCAGCGTCAATCCGGCCTATGTGTCCGACCAGTCGGCGCTGATCGACCGCTTTCGGCCCGCGTTATGGGTGCATGGCCACGTACACAACAACTTCGACTATGTAGTCGCCAATACGCGCGTGCTGTGCAACCCGCGCGGCTACGGCCATGAGAATCCGGCATTCGAGCCGTCCCTGGTGGTCGAGGTTTGAACATTGCAGCGCGTCAATTTGCGCCCACTGCCTCCACCAAACTGGATTAGGGTCCGCTCCGATCCGCAAAAAGAGCATCAGACTTGAACTCCACGCACGCGACATCTCCCGAAGCGCCGGCATGGGCCGCGACCGCATCGCCGTTGGAGGCATTCGTGCGCGGCCTCGGCTCGTTGGCCACCACGCCCGGATATGTGCTGCTTGCCAGCGCACTCGGCTTCGGAGCCCTGGTCCGCGAGCTTGGCTTGAGCTTCGACTTTGCCGTGATGTCCTCGGTCATCTTCTATGCTCTGCCCGCCCAGCTGCTGCTTGCCGATCAGATCGGACGCGGGGCCTCGTTGCTGGCGGCGGCATTTGCCGTCTCACTGACCGGCGTGCGGATGACGCCGATGACGATAACCCTTGTCCCCCTCCTCAGGGACGTGAAGCGGCGACGCTGGCTGGAGGTGCTCGCGGTGCATTTCATCGCGGTGACCGCTTGGCTGGAGGGACACCGCAGATTGCATCCTCTGCCGCTGCATTTGCGTCTGCCGCACTTCTTCGGTTTCGGCCTGAGCTTCATGATCTGCACCGTGGTTGGCGCCGGGGCTGGCTATCTGCTGGCAGGATCGGTGCCCGTCGCGGTCTCTGCGGCTCTGATGTCATTCACGCCGATCTATTTCCTGCTGTCGATGATTGCCTCTGCCCGCCAAATCGCAGACCGGCTCGCCATTCTGCTCGGTGTAACGATAGGGCCCGCGGTGTTCATGCTGTGGCCGGAATTGGACCTGCTGGTCGCAGGCCTCGTCGGCGGCAGCATCGCGTATGCCGTTTCTCGGCGGCGGTAAGTCCCCATGGAAACGCTATTTGTCGAGGGACCGTGGGGTTGGTTGGCGCTGCTTGTGTTCGCCGTCCTCGTCCACGAGCCGTGGCGCTGGGCTGGCTACGCGCTCGGCCGCGGCCTCAATCCTGACGGCGAGTTCTTCAAGTGGGTCAAGTTTGTCTCCACCGCACTCGTCGCTGCCCTCGTAGCCCGCCTGTTGCTGTTTTCCTCCGGTGCGCTCGGCACTGTTGCCATGGAGGTAAGACTGGGGGCGGTGGCTGCCGGCGTTGGTCTCTATATGTTGACCGGCAAGACGTGGCAGGGGGTGTGCCTGACAGCCGTGATCATAGGCGCGGGCAAGCATTGGCTCGTCTGACCATCTGCGGCTGGCGCTTCGAGCAGTCTGGCCGCGCGCGGCGCTATCGTCGGTGTGGTAATTGCAGCGCATCGGCCTGCAAACGACCAAGCCTTCATTGACCCACCGCCGATGCAGGATTTAGCGTGGCGGGAGATGGGCGGTATCAGCAGCAGAACGAGGGCCACGTGTTGCGTCGTGCATTGGTTTGTCTGGTCCTGTGGGCCTGCGCGCTGCCGGCTTCCGCTGTCGCGCAGGACTTCGTGTTCAACCAGTATTCGGTCCATCGCATATCGCCCACCGCACGCTATTTCACGCCTGGCTCCATCATCCTCGGTTACAACTACCAGGGCGTGCTCAAGGTCGAGATGGTGTGCCAGAACCGCGTCGACCTGGAGCGCGACGAGCGCCTCCTCAAGGACCGCGCGATCAGCGCCGGGTTCTTCAACGAGCAGGGCTATCAGTTCTCCGCCGGTGCAAAAGTCGCAGAGGTTCTGAACGCCGAGCTAGGATCAAATCTCGTCAATACGGTCACGCTCAATGTCTCGGATGTGACGATCTACGAGTATTCCGCCGAGGACCTCGCCGAGATCCGCGCCCGGCTGCTGCGACGCCCCGGCTGTGCCGCCGCACTTAGAAACCCGCGCTATCGTTTTCGTGAAAGCTTCAACGGCGCGCCCGCTGGCTTGTTCCAGAACCAGCGGTTTGCAATCGGCGACATCGTCTACAAGGTGGAGTTCAACCGAAGCAATCCTCAGGCCGCCAACCTGGCCATTCAGGCGAGGGTCACGCAGAAGCTGCAGGTGAAGTTCGGTCTCACCCACCTCAATGCCTCGGCTACCGAGTTGCGTGGTCGTAGTGTCGTGATCGGCCTCAACCCAATCTGGCAACCCAGTTGGCGATAGCCAAGCGTGTGCAGCAGGGTTTGCTTATCCGATAGGCTTATTGAATAGCCATGGTACCGGTCATGAACTGCGGCGGCACACGATGTCCGGTCGCCGCCCGAGCGACCCGTGCGTCGGACCCGCCGGCATTTGTCGTCATCACACGCAGCCCGGCAAGCTTCCACTCGAACCCATGCAGCTCCAGCACGCCGACGTAGGAGCGGTTGTGCACGGTCTTGTCGCGAAGCTCGATCTCGAACACTGTCGGCGACTTGAATTCGGCCCGCATCACCCGCGCATAGAAGCGCCTGATACGCTCACCCAGCGGCAACTTGTCCTCGTTCGCTTCGCCTTTTACGTTGGATTTCCAGGTTTTCCTGTACGCGTAGAGCTTCGGCAGCCCTTCCGGCGTCACATAGGTTTCCAGGAAGCGATCGAGCATGCTTGAGCCAAACGCCCACTTCACACGCTGCCACAGCGACGGTTTGACATCTGCTCCCGCGCGCGTGACCTCGGGCAATACCAGGGCGTTTTTCGAGATCGACTCCCGCAGACTCATCCGCACCTGGCGCCACAGAACCTTGTGCTCGATCGCCGACGCATTACCAGTCTTGATGGCGTCCCGGATCACCCAGGCTGCTCGCATCGGCGAGGCCATGTAGGCGCCGGCGCCCAACAGGAGCACGAGACCGCACAAGATTACTCGGCGCATTCTGACCCTCGCGTGAACAGGTCGATGTGGCTTCGGTTCATAGTGTTCACGATTTTGTCATGGCGATGGCCGCGCTACGCTGCTGCATTGGTGATAGCCGAAGGTCTTATGCTGGATCGAGGAAGATATTGTGACCGAACTTGGCAGCGTGTTGCACTCGGCGGTTGAGAAAATGCGCCGCGCCCTCACATCTATTCGCATATGGGCCCCCGCATACGCCCTCGTAGTCGGCATGACAGCGGTTGCCTCAGCCCCTGCCTCAGCCGCGGGGGAGGCGCCCGAATTCGCGGGCCTGGCGGGCCACGCACACCCTATCTGCACCGCCTTCCGCCAGACACATGACCCCGGATCGCCCATTTGCGGAATGTTTCGCATCGAAGGGCGTGACACAGCCGCGGACGTGCTCGCATCGCAAAGGCGTGAGACGGGCAAGCAACCCACATATCCCCCTTGGACCCCGCCCATGGCTGACTTCGTGCTGCTGGGCGAGGTGCACGACAACCCCGTCCACCATTGGCTGCGCGGCCTTTGGGCGGCCGAACGCGCAAAGGAAGCAATGCGCCGGCCTGCCGCCGTATTCGAGCAGTTCGAACCGAACCGGCAGCCAGTCATCACACGGCTGCTGGCTGATCGCGGAACGGCCAACGGGACCGCGGCACCGCTCCCAAGTGGGGCAGCGCTCTCCGACATCACGCGCAACTTCCTGGAACAGGTGGGCTGGGCGCGCTCTGGCTGGCCCGCGGCCAGCATCTACCTCCCACTCTTCTCCCAGATCCTGGCATCCCGGCTGCCGATCGTCGCGGGCAATGCGCCGCGCGCCCAGGTGCGGGCAGTCGCGCGCCAGGGCCTCTCCGTACTGACCGATCCAGAACGCGAGCGGCTGCAGCTGGCGACGCTGCTACCCAAGGCGCTTGCGGCATCCCTGGCTGGCGAGTTGAAGGACAGCCATTGCGGCGTCCTCCCCGATCGCGTCGTGCCGAATATGGCGGCAGCGCAGATTTATCGGGACGCTCACATGGCGGCCGCGATGATCGAGGCCGCCCGCCACCATGGCAGCGCCATGCTGTTCGCAGGCAATGGCCATATCCGCCGAGACCGCGGCGTCCCCTGGCACGTGCAGCGCCGCGCCCCCGGCACCTCGATCATCGCCGTCGCCCTGATCGAGGTCCGCGACGGCGTCGCCGACCCCTCGGCTTACGTTCCACGCGATCCGGCGGGCAACCCCGCGGTCGACTACATCGTCCTGACTTTACGTGCCGTGCGTCCTGACCCATGCGAGCAAATGCGCCGGCACATGAAATCGAAATAGTGCAGCGCGGGCCTGTATCGGGCTTGAGTTCTGGCTGTTTTTCAACGAGGTATTCGCGTATTGCAATGCACCCACGACAAGCGGACACGGCGATTGACTTTGCAGAACCAGCCAACACCAATCGCACTGGACGACCTTATATCATGTTGATGCAACTTTGACATTCGGACCACCCACATGCGCAACTGGATTGATTTCTGGAACGCAGACCATGCCATCTATGTGAATGCTAGGCATAAGGCGTTGCATGCGGACGCCATTACGACCGACATATTGCGCCACATTCCCGGACCCGGCGCCGTGGTCCTCGATCACGGCTGCGGCGAGGCACTGTATGCTGAGGTGCTGGCCGGACAGTGCGCCCGACTGATCCTGTGCGAAGCCGCATCACGGGTGCGGGACGCCCTGACCGCACGCCTGAGCGGACACCCCAATGCCGAGGTTGTTGACCCGGCAGGCGTCGAAGCATTACCAGCCGCCTGCCTCGATCTCGTCGTGGCGAATTCGCTGCTGCAATATCTCTCGCTGGCGGAGCTGGAAACCCTACTCGACACGTGGCGTGCCAAGCTGAAGCCGAATGGCCGGCTGATCGTGGCTGATGTCATACCGCCAGGGGTGAGCCGGTTCACGGACGCCTCCGCCCTGCTCCGGTTTGCAGCGCGCGGCGGATTTCTGCTGCCGGCAGTCGGCGGGCTCGTGAAGACCGCCATGTCCGATTACGGCCGCATCCGCCAGCAACTCGGTTTCGCAATGTACCGCGAGGAAGAGTTTGTAGAATTGTTGGCCCGCCATGGGTTGGCCGCCGAGCGCGTACATCCCAACTTCGGCCACAACCAGGCGCGGATGACGTTTTCCGCGCGGCGTGTTTAGCCCGCGCACCTGAAGCCAATGTAGACGGCGGGGAAGTCGGCAGGCTTGTCGTAGATGGCATCGGCGCGCATCTGCGCCGGACCGTACCACCATGAGCCGCCGCGCGTGCGCTTCTGGCCGCCCGTATCGTGGTCGACCCACTCCCACACGTTGCCGCCCATGTCGTAGAGGCCGTTGGCGCCAGCCTTTGTCGATTTGACAGGCAAATGACCG
Source organism: uncultured Alphaproteobacteria bacterium (assembly GCA_963825625.1). Taxonomy (GTDB): domain Bacteria; phylum Pseudomonadota; class Alphaproteobacteria; order Rhizobiales; family Hyphomicrobiaceae; genus CAMDPA01. The sequence continues at coordinate 35,060 of CAWGUF010000029.1, forward strand.
CGGCCTTGGCCGAGCGGGGCGGCCGGCGCGACGAAGCCTTGCAAGCCGCGCGCCGATGTCTGGTTCGCGCCCTCCGGGCTGTCACCGGTCGGGTAGGGGTAGCTGCGCCCATGCACAAAACCCGATGGCGGATCGTTGCGCCGCTCGGTATAGGCCGCTTCCACCCACTCGCGATCGGTAGGAAGCCGCAAACCAGCCCATTTGCAGTAAGCGGCAGCCTCGGGGAACGTCACATGCACGGCTGGCTCATCGTCCCGCGCCGGCTTGCCGAAGGGTGCCGACCACACCCAGCCGGCCATCTTCTGCCAGCCGCCGAGATATTGCCGACCGCCGCCCTCTGTTTCCGCCTTGGTCCGCATCCCCGTGGCAGCGACGAAAGCGCGGAACTGCCTCACCGTCACCTCGTGCCGGTCGATGCGGACCGTGCCCCAGGGGGCGGAGATCGTAACGAGGTCATGCGCTGGCCGTTCGCTGTGGGCCGGAGTGGTCAGGCCAAACAAAGCCACAGCAGCCGTTGCGAGGTAAATCCTGGGTAGCATGCGAGTCTCATTTCGTCGGTGCGCCGGCCGCGGTTGAAGCCTGGACCGTGTCATCACTCTTGTTTCTGTCCGCATGAACGGGTAGGCGGATGATGCGGATCAGTCGAGCCCGAATTCCTGTTCGGGTCCCCGCCTGGTTCGGATCGGGCGCATTCCCTGCGCCCAACCCCTTACCTGCTTGGTAGGCAGCGAGTGAGAGGAGACACAACTCGTGACCGACATCATCCTGACATTCCCCGACGGCAATCAGCGCAAGGTCAAGTCCGGCACCACCGGTCTCGACGTTGCCAGGTCCATCGCACCTTCGCTCGCCAAGCGCACCGTCGCCATGATGCTGGACGGGCATCTGGCCGACGCAGCCGACCCAATCGAGCGCAACGCGACGATCAAGTTCATCTCCCGCACCGACCCCGAAGCGCTTGAGTTGATCCGGCACGATTGCGCCCACGTCATGGCCGAGGCCGTGCAGCAGCTGTTCCCCGGCACCCAGGTCACCATCGGGCCGGTGATCGAGAACGGCTTCTTCTACGACTTCTCGAAGGAGGAGCCGTTCCATCCCGATGATCTCGCCCGCATCGAGAAAAAGATGCACGAGATCATTCAGAAGAACGCACCCTTCACCAAGCAGGTGTGGTCGCGCGACAAAGCCAGGCAGGTGTTTCGCGACAAGGGCGAGCTGTTCAAGATCGAGCTTGTGGACGCCATTCCCGAGGGTGAGGACGTCAAGATCTACGCGCAAGGCGACTGGTTCGACCTGTGCCGCGGCCCGCATATGACCTCGACCGGCCAGATCGGCAAGGCCTTCAAGCTGCAGCGCATCTCCGGCGCTTACTGGCGGGGCAATGCTCAAGGCCCGCAACTGCAGCGGATATACGGCACAGCCTGGGCCAGCGAGGACGACCTCAAGACGCATCTCCACAATCTGGAGGAGGCGGAAAAGCGCGACCATCGCAAGCTGGGCCGCGAGATGGACCTGTTCCATTTCCAGGAGGATGCACCCGGCACGGTGTTCTGGCATCCGAAGGGCTGGCGCCTGTTCCAGTCGCTGATCGGCTACATGCGCCGGCGCTGCGATGCGGAAGGCTATGTCGAGGTCAACTCGCCCCAGCTGCTGGACCGGTCGCTGTGGGAAACCTCGGGCCACTGGGAGGCCTATCACGAGCACATGTTCGTCACCGAGACCGAGGACGAGCGCACCTTCGCCATCAAGCCTATGAACTGCCCCGGCCACGTGCAGATCTTCAAGCACGGCCTGCGCTCCTACCGTGAGCTGCCGCTGAAGATGGCCGAGTTCGGCATCGTGCATCGCTACGAGCCCTCCGGCGCCCTGCACGGACTGATGCGCGTGCGCGCATTCACCCAGGACGACGCCCACATCTTCTGCACCGAGGATCAGATCAAGGAGCAGTGCCTGGAGATCAACCGCTTCATGCTTTCGATCTACGAGCACTTCGGCTTCGAGGACATCCACATCAAGCTGGCCACGCGGCCCGAGAAGCGCGTCGGCGCCGACGAGCTGTGGGACAAAGCGGAAGCCGCGATGCGCGACGTGCTCGACGGCATGGCCGGATCCAACAAGGATATCAAGACGTCGATCGCCGAAGGCGACGGCGCCTTCTACGGCCCGAAGTTCGAGTACCACCTGCGCGATGCGATCGGGCGGACATGGCAGTGCGGCACCACGCAGGTCGACTTCAACCTGCCCGCGCGCTTTGGCGCGTTCTTCATCGATGCCGACAGCCAGAAGAAGACCCCGGTGATGATCCATCGCGCCATGTTCGGTTCACTGGAGCGGTTCACCGGCATCCTGATCGAGAACACGGCCGGTCATTTCCCGCTCTGGCTTGCTCCCGTGCAGGCCATGGTTTGCACCATCGTGTCGGACGCCGATGGTTATGCAGCCGAGGTGCTGGCGGCGTTGCGCAAGGCCGGCATTCGCGCCGATGTCGATCTGCGCAACGAGAAGATCAACTACAAGGTTCGCGAGCATTCGCTGACCAAGGTGCCGGTGCTGCTCGTTGCGGGCAAGCGCGAGGCGGAGGAGCGGACGCTGTCGATCCGCCGTCTCGGCAGCCCCAACAGCGAGGTGAAATCGCTCGATGCGGTCATCGCCGATCTCAAGGCGGAGGTGGTAGCGCCGGATTTGCGCTAGCCCCGTGCGGTTCGCAGCGCCAGCGGAAACCGGACGCTGCGCCTATACCTACGGCCGCTCCACGAAAAACCGGAACGCGCGCTGCGACGCTGGCAGCCGCTTCCGGTCCCACAGCGGGGCGATGAGGCGGGTGTAGGCGCGCGATACCTGGGCGTACTCGTCAGTGCAGTCCTCTGCCCGAGATTCAGGAAGCTCGACGGCCTTTGCAAGCGCTGCGTACCTGCGTTTGTCGGATCCGTAGGCCAGGCAAACGAGATTATAGAGGCGTTGGGCCGCGCTGGAATGCTGCCGGGCGTCCCGGCGTTTCGCCCCGCTTGCCAGGCGCTGGTCGCCGAAGGATCGGCGCCGTCCCTGAAAATAATCGATCCACGCCAGATAGACGGTCGCAGTACCGCGGATCAGACTGTCGGACCGCTCACCGCCCAGTTTCAGCATCATGATGGCCGACAGCTGGTCGGCCGCGTCCTCCTCGCGCCCGAGCACCGGAATGGCGTGATATTCGAACAACGCATGGCCGAACTCGTGCAGGAAAGCGTCCACGAAGGCTCCGGCCAGCGCTTCCTCCCGCGTCACCCAGGCCGGCAGCTCGCGGGCTTGCGCGCGCCGCTCCACGACGAACAGATATTCGTAGCACAGTCCAACCGTGCCGGACTGGTACCAGGCATCGACCTCGCCGCAGCCCTTGAGCGTCAACGTGACAGGCCGCGGCAGCCGGAACCCCTGGAGCAGCGTTTGCATCTGCTCCAGCCAGCGCTCCGAACGAAGCTTATCGTAGAGTGGCCGATAAACCGCATTATCCGGCGCGACATATTCGACCCGGACCTGGCCGGCACGCGACCGCTGAGCGCTTGCCGCCAGCGCTGTCGCTGCCAGCACGAGAACCGCTACGGCCAGCACGCATTGCACGCCCCCGAGGCTATTGCGCCGCATCGTGTCTTGCTCCGTTTGTGCTCCAAGCCCATCGGCAGGGCGCTTCAACAGGCCCCGATCGCAACCCTTGCACAACCGATAACGTGCATACCCGACTTGACCCGTCGTTGCGGCCAACTACCATGGGGTCCGCAATCCTACTGAGACATAGGTTGGAGCGAAGATGGTACAGGTCAAGCCGCTTTCGAAGCACACCGGGGCCGAGATCATCGGCGCGGACATGTCGCAGCCGCTAGAGCAGCCGGTCGTGGATGCGATCTGGAAAGCAATGGTCGAGCATTGCGTCGTTGTTGTGCGCGGCCAGACCCTCTCTCAGGACGAGCTCGTGCGCGCGACCGCGCAGTTCGGCGAGTGTGCACCTTATTCGCGGCCCAAGAACTACCATGCGGTGGGCCAGAAGAAGATGCTGCCGGAAATCCTTCTCATCTCCAACATCCGCGAGAACGGCGAGCCGATTGGCGCTCATCCGGACGGGGAGATGTGGTTCCATCACGATACCATCCACCGCGACATTCCGACCAAGGCGACGCTGCTCTATTCGGTTGAAGTGCCGACATATGGCGGGGAAACAGTGTTCTCCAACCTGTTCGCGGCCTACGACACACTGCCCGCCGATCTCAGGGCTGGACTGGACGGCAGAACAGCGGTCAACGCATTCACCTACGGCAGTAACAAGAAGGGCGACCCGAAAGCGGTCAAGGCCTCCAGTCATGCGACCCATCCAGCGGTGCGGACCCATGAGGAGAACGGCCGCAAGGCCATCTATGTCGACCGCCTCATGACGCAATATCTCGAGGATGTACCGACTGCGGAAAGCGACAGCATACTGGAGCGCACATTCGAGCACATCGAGCGCGACGATTTCCTGTACGTCCACAACTGGCGTGTCGGCGATGTGGTGATGTGGGACAACCGCTCGTCGATCCATGCCCGGCGCGACTTTCCTGCCGACCAACGTCGCCTGATGTGGCGAACGACCGTCGCAGGCGACACCCGTCCGATGTGAGCAGTACTGGCAAGAAACCAACTACCACTTCCTCTATTCGTGGATAGCTTGGACGCATGGACTTCCCCGAGCTCTCCTATGCCAATCCCGGCGACCCCTGGCTCCGCCGTGTCCTGATCCAGGGCATGGAGCGGTGGGCCGGCCGCAATTATTTCGTGCCGCTGTATGATCGCTGGCGGCGCGAGCACGTTGCTGGTGATGGCCCGGTCATCGCGCCGATGCTGGAATTGATGCGTATGCGCCTGGAGGTGAAGGGCCACTGGCCGCCCAGCCTCGACCCCAATGCGCCTTTGGTCATCATCGCCAATCACCCCTACGGTATTGCTGACGGCATAGCCGCCTTGTCGTTGGCGGAGCGTCTTGGCAGGCCCTGTCGCGTGCTGATCAACAAGGACTTGATGAAGGTTCCGGAGATCCGTCCGTATTCACTGCCTGTCGACTTCAGCGAGACGCGTCAGGCGCAAACCGCAAACCTCAGGATGCGCGCCCAGGCGCTGGACCTGCTAAGGCAGGGTGTGACCATTGTCGTGTTTCCGGCCGGTGGTGTGGCCACCGCCCCGTCCGCCTTCGGCCGCGCCGTCGACCTGCCGTGGAAGACGTCGACCGCGCGCCTCATTCAGGCCGCTCGGGCCCAGGTCCTGCCGCTCTATTTCGAAGGTCAGTGCAGCCCCGTCTTTCATGTCGTGAGCAGGCTCAGTCTCACCTTGCGGCTATCCTTGATGATCCGGGAGCTGCGCCGCATGGTCGGCACCACGTTGACCGCCCACGTCGGTCCGCTGATCGGCGCGGACGAGCTGGATGCCATGAAGAACCGGGCTGAGCTGACACGTGAGCTTCACGCCCGCGTGCACGCCATGAGCGGTTTCCCAGCCGAGGAGACGCGCGCACTTTCCGAGCTGCTGCCCGACTATCTCACCGGTAACGAAAGGTGAGCTGAGGCGCAGCGGTCTGCAGGATCAGAAGCTTTTTGTCAGGGTGAGGCTCGCCCCGTGTGCGTCGTAGTCGTGCAGCAAGATGTTGCTATGATTGATCGTGTACGTATATTGCAGCATCGGCGCGAACCCGAACACTTCGAAATCGCGTTTTACGACGTGCCCGCTGAAGTCCGTACGCCGATCCTGCCGCACCTCGTCGAAGAATGGATAAAGTCCCTTGAATGTCTTTTTCGTGTGTAGCGCCTGAATGTAGACGGAAACACCATAAGGCAGCTCCCTGTAGAGGCCCGCCCCATAGGAAACGTGTCGGTTGTCCAGATGGTCGATAGCGGTATTCTCCCGCCCCGCCCCGGCCAGTACGCGCAGGTATGTATGAGAGTCGAAGTGATGCTCGTAGCGCCCGTTTGCGCCACACGTATGCCCATCGCGATAGTCCATGCTCGACCCGCGCCAATTCTCGTCATAGTCATTTCGAGAGCATGAAACGTCGACGTAGAGACCATCTTGAGGGGTGAGATTGATCCCCGCGCTCACCATCGCGCCCCACGATTTGAAATAGTCGTGGTCCGCGATCAGCCGCTTCTCCGCTAGTCCGTAGACGCCGATGAACCCGCGCCCGAATCGCAGCCGTGGCCCTAATGACGCTGATAACAGCGTATCGTTGAAATCGCTCTCCTTGTAGCGTTTGACGTGCGCGCCGGCACTGGCCATCAGGTCGAGCGTATCCGTAAGCGGATGTCTGTAACCGCCCTGGAAGCCGGCCACGATCCCAAGACCGGAACGCTTCAGGCTCTCGTCGTTGAGCACGAATTGCAGGCCGTTGAGGACAACCTCTCGTTTGGTGCCGCCTTGGTTCAGGTTCGTGGACGGAGCGAATGAAACGTAGGATGAGAACTGCCAGCGCCGCCGTGAATCAAGTGTCGCGATGAAGCCGCGCACGGTTTTTTCAAGCCCTGGATTGGTACCGCTGGCGCCAAGCAGCAACTCGAAATGATGCCGCGCGCTATCGTCCTGCTGCGCGATGAACAGCGCGTGCGCAAGCTCCATGCGAACCCTGACGAACTCCGGATGATCTGCAAGAATCGAGCGGAACAGCCCGATCGCCTCCTGCGTCCTCCCCAACAGTTTCAGCGCGACGGCCTCGTAATAACGCCGTACGATCTCCGACGCAGGCTCCGGAAAGGCTGCCCGCCGCGCGAGCGTCAGCGCGACATCGGCTCTGCCCGCGCCGATCAGTTGATCGAGCACGGCAAGCTTCTGCTGAATGATGAGAGACGGCCACTTCCGCTCGGTTTCTTCCGCCGAGATCCACGTCCCGCCGTCCTTGCGAACCTCTGTGAGCCACTGCGCGTGCACCGGTGAGCCGAGGCTCAGCAGGAGAGCCACCAGCGCGCCCGACAAGGCACGCAGCCAAAGCATCGGTTGGCGCCGCGAGTTCGGTTGGACTTGGCAAGTCGGTGTGCGCATCGCCTTCCTGATTTGCAACACGCTCACTTTCGCTCGAAGCCGACATCAAGCCCGCTGCCGGCGAGCCAAACCGCCAAGGAGCCAGCAACGCTGTGCTGACCTGCGGCGCAGCTCACTTTGGTTGGTCCGCACTATTTCGTAAGCCCTTATACTGTTCGCACACGGATTACTGCTTCTTGGCGCCAAACCCGCCGACCACCATGGATGGCGCCGTGGCACCGGCCGAATTCAGACCGGGATTTGAGGAGGTTTTGACCGTAACAGTTGCCGCGGTCTCCGCAGCATTGTCGCCGTAGAACGTTCCCGTGCCGCGGGTCAGCGTCACGGTGGTGGCTGAAGTACCGGTGGCGGTCGATCTGACGACAGTGTCGTTGAAGATGTAGCGGTTTGTTCCAAACTGACTGCCTGAGAGCTCAATTTTCACCCCGGTCGGGGTCGGTGCCACGCCGGTAGGTGCACGTTGAAGATTGTCGATGGTCGCAGCAACAGATCCGACGCCGAAATTGTACGTCATTGTCACATCACCGCTGAGTGGCGTGCGCGATGCCGCCACGCTGCCTCCCTCCGCGAAGCTTACCCCGGTGAAACTGCCCCTGTACGACGCCGATCCGGTCGTCGGCATCGCGGCATTCGAGGTTGGTGTGCCGTGATGGAAGCCGCCGGCGACGAGCCCGCCAGTGTGATCGTAGGTGTATACGCCGTAAGCTGCGTTGGTCAGGTTCTGCGTACCGGCCGGCGTCGTGACGGTCGTGAAATATCGCGCCCAGGAGTTCGTGCCTGCGCGCTGGAATTCGTTTGGCGAGGTTTGGCTCATCAGGCCGGTGCCCGACCCATAGCTCTTGCCGAACAGCATCGTATCCGACGGGTCCGGCTGAATGGCCAAGTCGGACCCATTTTTCGTGACGATGATGGTGTCGCCGAGAATTGGCGTGCGGTCGCCCTTTTCGAATTGGGTGCCGACATCGATGTTCGTGACATCTGCTATGAAAATCGCGTTGGTCGTTGAGGATGCGGCGCTTGTTGCTGACGAGGTCGACGAGGAAGTCGACGTTGTCGATGTCGAAGAGGACGTGGTCGAAGACGCGGTCGAAGACGCGGTCGACGTCGACGCCGCCGTGCTGGAACCACCGTTCAGACCAAGGCCGGTCTTGTTGCTGAGGGCTCCACCGCCGCACCCTGGAAGAAGTACGGTCGAGACGACCAGGGCGGCTGTAATTTGCAGAGGACGTGACGTGTTATGCATCGGGGACAGATCCGTATCGCAACCGCACAACGCATACCTGACGCCAGCGTCTTATAATGGGACTGCGGTTAAGCACGGATTAATCCGCCAGCGTTGAGTTCGCGCAGGGATTGCGGCCGGGCTCGCGTGTGCGGGCTCGCGAGTGCGCTCTGCCGCGTGCGAGCTGCTGGATCAGCCACGGCCGCGATAAGGCGGCACGCCCTGGTCCGGCAGCCATACTTCTGCCGGGCACGTTCCCGTTTGCCAGAACACGTCGATCGGCATGCCGCCGCGCGGATACCAGTAGCCACCGATCCGCAGGAAGTGCGGCTCCAGCAGCGCCGCGAGCCGCTTGCCGATCGCAACCGTGCAATCCTCGTGGAAGGCGCCATGATTGCGGAAAGATGCCAGATACAACTTGAGCGACTTCGATTCCACCAGCCAGCCGCCCGGCACATAGTCGATCACCAGATGCGCGAAATCCGGCTGTCCCGTCACCGGGCACAGCGAGGTGAACTCCGGGCAGGTGAAGCGTGCGGCATACGAGGTGTCGGGATGCGGATTGGGTACGCGCTCCAGCACGGCTGCATCCGGCGAGGTCGGTAGCGCGACATGCTGGCCCAGCAGCGTCGGCGGCTTACTGTCGGTCATGGCGAGGTCTCCGATTTGTCTGGCGCAACGAGACGGCGCGCCGGGCGAGGATGCCCACCCTCCCTCTATGCCAGCTTGCAGGCTTTTGCCACCACCAATGCTGGAGTAGCTGCCGTCGAGGCCCTAAGGTAGCGCGCCACCGGTATTCGGCCGGACCGGCATAGTGACGGGGACGCGGTCTGTTCCGCCGCGTCGAGAGGGGATAGACGGCCATGGCCCGCGATACGCGCAGATACCGTTATTACGACTTCGTCATGGTGGCGTTCGTCGTCGTGCTCGTGTGCTCGAACCTGATCGGTCCGGCCAAGGCCGCCCAGTTCGACCTGCCGCTGATTGGTGCGGTAACGTTCGGCGCCGGCGTTCTGTTCTTTCCGATCTCCTACGTTTTCGGCGACATCCTGACGGAGGTATACGGCTATTCCCGCTCCCGCCGGGTGATCTGGTCGGGCTTCTGCGCGTTGTTCTTCGCCTCCATTATGGCCGCCATCGTCGTCGCGCTGCCGCCGGCGCCGGGCTGGCCCAATCAGACCGCCTACGAGATCGCTTTTGGCAATACCTGGCGCATCGCCGGCGCCTCCATGGTCGCCTACTTCTGCGGCGAGTTCGTCAATTCCTATGTGCTGGCCAAGATGAAGGTGGCGACCGAGGGCAAATGGATGGGCGGCCGCTTCGTGGCCTCCACCGTTGCCGGCGAGGCCGTCGACTCCGCCATCTTCTACCCGCTGGCGTTCTGGGGCTCCGGCCTGATGCCGAACGAGCTCGTCCTGACGCTGATGGTCAGCCAGTTCGTGGTCAAGACCGGCGTCGAGATTGCTTTCCTGCCGATCACGTACCGTATTGTCGCATTCCTGAAGGCGGCGGAGAACGTCGATCATTATGATCGGGATACCGACTTCAACCCATTCCATGTCGAGCAGTGAGGGAGACACACCGTGGCAAATCTGAAGCTGAAGTACGCCGGCGCCACCTACGACCGCACGATTGCCCTGCGCACCGGCGATGTCGTCCCCGAAGGCATCGACCTGGAGGTCGTGCCGATCGAGCACGTGCGCCACATTTTCGACCGCATGGCCGCTACCGCCGAGTTCGATCTGTCCGAATTCTCCTCCACCGAGTACATCGGCCGCATCGGCCGCGGCGACCGCACCTTCGTCGCCCTGCCGGTGTTTCCCAGCCGCGTGTTCCGCCACAGCTTCATCTTCGTCAACTGCAACCGCATCGCCGAGCCCAAGGACCTGGAAGGCAAGCGCATCGGCAGCGCGCTCTACACCCAGACCGCCGCGCTGTGGATCCGTCAGGCGCTGATGGTCGATCACGGCGTCGATTTGTCCGGCGTCACCTGGGTGCAGGGCGCCGTCGAGCATGCCGGCAAGCACGGCAACCCCAGCCCGCCGCCGCTGCTGAAGCAGCCGCGCATCGTTCCGGCCCCGGACGATAAATCGCTCAACGACCTGCTCGATGCCGGCGAGATCGACGCTATCATCGGCACCCGCACGCCGGCCTGCTACCGCCAGAACCGCGACATCGTCCGCCTGTTCCCGGATGTGATCGACGTCGAGTCCGACTACTACCGGCGCACCCGCATCCATCCCATCATGCACCTCGTCGCCATGCGCCGCGACGTCTACGAGGCCAACCCCTGGGCGGCCAATGCCATGTTCAAGGCCTTCGTCGCCGCCAAGGATCACGCCTTGGAGCTTTTGCGCATCGAGGGCGCGCCGCGCTATCTGATGCCTTGGCTGCAGCATGACATGGAGATCATGGATCAGGTCTTCGGCCCCGACCCCTGGCCCTATGGCGTGGAAGCCAACCGCCCGACGCTGGAGGCGCTGATCGAGGCCATGGTCGCCCAACACTATATCGAGAAGCCGATCCCGCTGGACCAGCTGTTCGTCGGCGAAAGCTGAGCCCGGATCCTCGATTGACCTTGCCCGGTCATCCTCTCTACGCTCCCCCGACAGCCTCACCGGAGACCGCCGCCATGACCCATTTCGCCTTCGACCACATGCACCTGCGCTCGCCCGATCCCGACGCCACCGCGGTCTGGATGGAGAAAATGTTCGGCGCGGAGGTGATCCGCACCATGCAGCAGGGCAAGCCGCGCGTGGATGTGAAGATCGACGGCGTCAACATCTTCATTGCGCCGACCGATGCCAAGTCGGGGGCGGCGCCGGATCATCCGCATCAGGGTCTCGATCACTTCGGCCTGCGCGTGCAGGGCATCGACGCCGTGGTCGCCGACCTCAAGACCAAGGGCGTGAAGTTCACCGTCGAGCCCTACCTGATCCGCCCCGACCTGAAGATCGCCTTCCTCGAGACACCCGAGGGCGTACTGATCGAGCTCCTCGACCGCGACGTGTAGCTCGGCCGCTAAATGCGTCATCCTAGCCGAGCGCCCCACCCGTCATCCTCGGCCGAGCGCAGCGAAGCTGCGTCGACGGCCGGGGACCCAGCATAAGACTCGTCCGCCAGGACGTCGAAATCATGTGTGCTTCGCACAAGCCTTGTGCTGGGTCCCCGACGCTCACTCGGCTACGCCTCGCTTCGGTCGAGGATGACGGGGTGGGGGCGGTGCGCTTCAGCCACCGAACAACCGCGACAGCCAGCCCCGTTTCGGGGCGGTGTCGCCGGCCTTGCCTTCAGGCGTATCGCCCTCCAGCGCCGCGATCCGTCGCTCGAGCACCCCCAATGCGTGGCGGAACCCGGCATGGTCCGGCGCAAGGCTTGTCAGTCGGCTCATGATCTCCAGCCCACGCCGGAAGGCGCCCAGCGCCCCGCCCGTATCGCCGTTCTTCTGCGCCATGTCGCCCACACGCTGGAGCGAAGCCGCGATGTCCAGCTGCCATCCGGCGTTGCCGGGATCGGCCTTGGCGAGGCGTTCTCTTATGGCGAGGGAGGCTTTGAAGGCGGCCAGGGCCTCGGTGAGATTTCCCTGGGCGACCAGCACGTCGCCGATCTTTTCCTGGCTGACGGAGAGGTCGCGCTGCCAACCGGCGTTGCCGGGATCGGCGGCGGCGAGGCGTTCTGCTAATGGCGAGTGAGGCCTTGAAGGCGGCCAGCGCCTCGGCGAGATTTCCCTGGGCGGAGAGCACGTCGCCGATCTTGTTGTGGCTGACGAAGAGATCGCGCTGCCATCCGGCGTTGCCGGGATCGGCCTGCGGCGAGGCGTTCTCTGATGGCAAGGGAGGCTTGATAGGCCTCGAGCGCCGGCGGCGAGGTTGCCCTGAGCCACTCAGCACGTCGCCGACGCTTCGTTGCTGAGACGGAGAGGTCGCGCTGCCATCCGGCATTGCCGGGATCGGCTGCGGCGAGGCGTTCTCTTATGTCGAGGGAGGCTTTGAAGGCGGCCAGGGCCTCGGTGAGATTTCCCTGGGCTGAGAGCACGTCGCCGATCTTTTCCTGGCTGACGGAGAGATCGCGCTGCCATCCGGCGTTGCCGGGATCGGCGGCGGCGAGGCGCTCTCGTATGGCGAGTGAGGCATTGAAGGCGGCCAGCGCCTCGGCGAGATTTCCCTGGGTTCTGAGGCACGTCGCCGATCTTGTTGTGGCTGACGGAGAGGTCGCGCTGCCATCCGGCGTTGCCGGGATCGGCGGCGGCGAGGCGTTCAACTATCTCATTGCTCGTACGATACGCCGCCAGCGCATCGCTTAAATTTCCGCGTGCAACTTGAACGTTGCCGACGAAGCTGTGCGTGACAGCAAGCTCCCGTTGCCAAATCTGGTTGGTTGGATCAGGCTTGGCAAGGCGCTCAGCGAGCCCGCGGGCATCCTCGTACGCCGCCAGCGCCGCCGCCAGCGATCCGCGCGCCACCTCGAGATCGCCGATTAGCAACTGCGTCCACAGCGTGTGATACGCCGCGCCGCCGTCCCGCGGCGCATGCGCCAGCACGGCCTTGGCGTGCGGCAGCCAGCGCGCGTTGGTCGCGATGCTGGACATCGCGCCGGAGGCGTCGAATGTGCGGTTGATGCTCGTCACCGCCAGCTCGGCACACGCCGCCGCACGACCGGCCGCCGCCAGTCGCGCCCGCATGATCTCCTGCACCAGCCGGTGCACGGAGAGGTGCGGCGCACCGTCCTCGAACGCGCCCCAGGTCGCCAGCGCGCCCGCCGCCAGCGCCTTCAGCGCGCGGTCGAACGCGGCCTCCGGCATCACCGCGTGCGCGCCCGCAAACAACGGCCGCAGCAGGAATTCCGGCACCTGCTCCGGCGCCAGATGCGCCAGCACGCCCATCACCGTCTCCGCCTCCGGGCACGGCGCGGGATCGCCGTCCGGCCGGCCCGCCACGATGTCGTCCAGCGCCAGCGAGAAGGTGGCGAGCACGCTGGTGGCATAGCGCCCGTGCACGCTGTCCGCCGCGTCCGGCTTTTCGTCCCAGAACTCCGTCAGGCGGCGGCTGTAGGCGGCAAACGTGATGCGCGGGTTGAGCCTGATCTGGCAATGGCTGCCCGCGTGCGCCAGCGCTAGCGGCAGATAGCCGAGCTGCGCCGCCAGCGCCGCCGCATCCTCCCGGTCGCTGGGCTGCCCCCGCCCGGCCGTCTCGCAAAGGAAATCGACGGCGGCCTCCGGCGTGAACACGTCGAGCTCCACCGCCGCCGTCCAGTTCGGGTTGCGGCTGGTGACGATCACATGCGCGTTCGATTGCGGCCGCCACGGTTTAACGGCGCCCTCACCCGGCGCGTTGTCGTAGACGATAAGCCACGGTTTGCCGGTGGCCCGCGTCGCGATCAGCCGCAGCGTCTCGCGCGCCGCCGCCTCGGGATCCTCCCATCGCTCCAGCCCCGGCATGTCGCGCGCGCCCAGCTCGATCAGGTCGTCGATGAGCGTCTCGGCCGTCTCCGCCCGCACCCACCACACGCCGTGATAGTCGCCGCGATGGCGGAACGCATAGGCCCGCGCCAGCGTCGTCTTGCCGACCCCGCCCATACCGGCCAGCGCCGCCTCGTCGACGAGCCCCCTGGCGCCGGCCCGCGTCAGCGCCGCGCTGCCGCCCGCCCACAGCAGCTCCTTCAGCCGGGCAAGCTCCGTGTCGCGTCCGGCGAACGCAGCCTCGTCGTGCATCAGGATTTGGCTGTGGATGGTCTGCGCCCGCCCCACCGCCACCGGCGCCGGCTGCTCGCCGCTGCGCTTTGCGGGGTCTGCCAATGTCGCGAGGATCACCCGCTCCATCTCGCCGGCATCACCCGTCTGCCAGACCGGCAGGAACGGCACATGCACCTGGTTCTGCAGCACGCCGGAGGGATCGCAGCCGTCGATGTTGAGCAGGATCAGCCGGCCTTTGCGCATCGCCGTCGTTGCCTCCAGCATGCAATCCTGGCTGCCGAGGTATTCGCGCGACAACAGCCCGAGCACGCGGGCGCCCGACGCTAGCGCCCCGTCCATCGCCAGCATGAAGTTGGTGTGCTGGAAATGCAGGTCCTGCAGGATCGTGACATAGCCGTGCGCCGCCAGCCGCTCCGCGATCCATTTCGCCAGCTCGATCTGCGTCGGCTCGCCCCGCCGCGAGATGAATACGGCGCGCTCCGGATTGGCCGCTGCCGCCTCAAGCACCTCGTCGAGAACGCTCATCCCCACCCCACCCGCAATCTGCACGCAATATGACTGCCCCAACACTTAGGCCGATGATAGGTCCAATAACTGACCCGGATCATCGGCCCCCGTCTTAAGTCGGCATCATAGCAGCGATAGGGCGCGCAATCACGACATCGCACGCGGCTCCCTCACCCCATCCCCGTCATCCGGTCCAGCGCCCCCTGCAGGATGAGGGTGGCGGCCAGCTTGTCGATCACCTCGGATCGCCGCCGCCGGCTGGTGTCGGCCTCGATCAGCATGCGCTCCGCCTCCGCTGTCGACAGCCTTTCGTCCCACAGCAGGATCGGCAGCTCCGAGATGGCATTCACGTTGCGGGCGAAGGCGCGCGTCGATTGCGCCCGCGGCCCCTCGCTGCCGTCCATGTTGATCGGCAGGCCCAGCACCAGCCCGGCAGCCGCGTGCTCGCTCGCCAGCGTCAGCAGCCGCGCCGCGTCGGCCTTGAATTTGGTGCGCCGGATTGTTTCCAGGCTGGAAGCGATCATTCTGTCCAGATCAGACAATGCAAGCCCGATCGTACGTGTGCCGAGGTCGAGCCCCATCAGCCGCCCGCGCGGCGGCAAACACCCATGAAATTCGGCAATATCAGCGAAAGTCGAACCCAAGATCAGCTCCTGACATCGCCCATCCAGCCCGGCAGGCCCAGCAGCGATCCGCCGCAAAGCGGCGCAGTCGATGGGCCAACATACAGCTATCCCCGTTTCCCGCCGACGCATTTTTGATTTGATCCTTGGGCAGGTTCCGCGCATGGGAGCCTCGCGCGATTGACACGCTCGCAAGCCTAAGGAACAACACCTATCGTTGCCGCATGACGGCACAAGACGTCTGAAGCCGCTGTCGGGATGGTCGCGCTGCGGATCTGGCATGGAGCTGCCTGGATGAACGATATGTCCCCGATCGACGACGGGAAACGTCCCGAGCCGCCGCGTCCCTCGGGCTGGACTGGCGCTGGCATGCTGCAGCGCCTGCCCTCCGGCCTTGGCCTCGTCGCCGCGTTCACGCTGACGACGTTCCTGTCGGCCTTGCTGCTGTTCTCCATCCAGCCGCTGTTCGCCAAGATGGTATTGCCCTTGCTGGGCGGCTCGCCGTCGGTTTGGGCGGTGGCGTTGTGCTTCTTCCAGGGCGCGTTGCTGGCCGGCTACTGCTACGCCCACATCTTGATGCGGCGCGTCGCCCCGGAATATGGCGGCTTCGTCCATCTGGGCTTGTTCATCCTGGCTTTGGTCGCATTGCCGATCGCCGTGCCGTCGGGCTGGACCGAGCCGCCCCCGGGTGACCCCGCGCTATGGCAGATTGGCTTGTTTACCGTGGCGATCGGCCTGCCGTTCGTTGCGGTCGCCGCCAACGCCCCACTGCTGCAGGCCTGGTTCGCCCGCACCGGTCATCCGGACGGCCGCGACCCCTACTTTCTCTACGGCGCCAGCAATCTCGGCAGCTTCGCCGCGCTCCTCGCTTACCCTTTGCTGTTGGAGCCGGCTTTTGGGCTGTCGTCGTTGTCCCGACAGTGGACCATCGGCTTTGTCGTGTTGGGCCTGGCGATCGCCATCTGCTTCTGGCTGATGCGTCAGAGCCAGCCCGTGCCTGTCACCGTATCCGTGCCGTCGACGCTGCCGGGTGCAGCAGGTGGCGAGCCCACTGACGAGGCGCCGCCGGGCTGGTCGCAGCGGCTCGGCTGGATCGGACTGGCGATGGTGCCGTCCGCGCTGTTGACCGCCTTCACCACGCACGTTGCCACCGACGTCGCCTCTGCCCCGCTGATCTGGGTGATCCCGCTGTCGCTCTATCTGCTGACCTACGTGCTGGTGTTCAGGGCAACCCCGCTGGCGCTTCTCCCCTGCGCTGTGGCCGCGGCAGTCGCCGCCTGGGTTTTCGCGCGCTGGCTGGGGTCGCAATTCGACATCACGCTGCCGACCTCTACGCTTCTGCTGCTGGCGATCGCAGCCGGCGGCGCTTTCGTCTACGCCTACCTGAAGAGCGGCATCTCGCCCTTCCGGTGGTTGCTGATGTTCCATCTTGGCGCCGTCGTCATCGCCCTGGTGCAACTGGCGCGCACCGAGCACGATACGTGGATGGTGTCAGCGGCCGCCGGCGTGGCGGCGTTCTTCTTTTCCGCGCTGGTGGCGCACCGCACGCTGTACGAGGCGCGTCCGGCTGCCCGGCATCTGACAGAGTTCTACCTGCTGATGTCGTTGGGCGGCGTGCTCGGCGGACTGTTCGCGGCGTTGATCGCCCCGAAGCTGTTCTCCGAGGTGCTGGAGTATCCGATCCTGCTGGCGCTGACCATGGCGTGCCGCCCCGGCGCCCTCGAGCTTCCCTGGCGCGATCGCGACGAGGCGTTGCGGTTGTGGGTCATCGGCGCATTCGGCCTGCTTGCCGTCTGGTGGCTGAACCTGTCGCAGATCTGGCGGCATGTCCACGAGGTCGGCACATTCCTGGAGGAGAACCTCGCGCTGCTCGGCGTCGGCCATGCTCTCCACCTGTTGATCCTGTGGCTTGCCGAGCACGGTTTCGCCGTTGTGCTGGCAGTGATCTTCGCAGCTCTCCTGCTGGTCTGGAACGCCCAGCCGGTGCGCCAGATGCTCGCCGCAGCCTTGATGTGCCTCGCCGTCGTAGCGTTGCCGTCTTCCGTGCGTCAGGGCGCTGCCGAGCGCAGCTATTTCGGCGTCTATCGTGTTTCTGAAACCGCTGCGGGCGATTACCGCGTCCTCATGCACGGCACGACGCTGCATGGCGCCGAGCGAATTCGCACCCCCGGCGGCGATCCGGTCGCCGAGCCGCTGCCGGCCACCTACTATCACCCCAAGAGCCCGATGGCGCGCACGGTCGATCTGGTGCGCGCGCGGTTGACCGAAGACGGCGCAAAAGGGCGCTTTGGCGTCGTTGGCCTAGGCACCGGGTCGCTGGCCTGTTTTGCCAAGCCTGGCGAGAGCTGGCGCTTCTTCGAGATCGATCCGGTCATCGTAGAGATCGCGCGCGATCCGGAGCGATTCAACTTCATCTCGAAATGCCAGCCGAACCTCGACGTCGTGCTCGGCGACGCCCGGCTGACGATCGGCAAGGAGCCGAAAGGCAGCTACGATCTGATCATCATCGACGCGTTCTCCTCCGATGCGGTCCCCGTGCATCTGCTGACGGCGGAGGCGATCCGGCTGTACGCTGACCGGTTGACGCCGAAAGGTGTCGTGCTCCTGCACATCTCCAATCGCTATCTCGACCTCGACTCGGTGCTGTCGGCGACGCTTCCCCTGGTGCCGGGCCTCAAGGGGCTGATCCTGGAGGACAACGAAGCCGATGGCAGCTACGCCTCTACCTCATCCACGGTCGGCATTTTCTCGCGCAGCGATGAGGTGCTTGCGCCGTTTCGGGCCCTCGACATGGCGGAGGATCTGCCCCTGACGGCCATGCGGGGCTGGACCGACGATTTCTCCGACATCCTCGCTCCGTTCTTCGCCAAGATGCGCGCCAACACCTCCAACGCCTCCAAAACGGACTGAATTTCCCCCCGCTCCTTCTCGCATCGCGGCAGCCCCGGATCTCCCGGCCGCGCCGGCCGGGTTGCGCCGTAGCCTGCCGACGCGATAAGACAGCGCACGAGGGTCAACAACCATCTGACGGACAATCAACCCATGCAGGTCGATACCGCGACCGTGAAGCGCATCGCGCGGCTTGCGCGCATCAAGATCACCGATGAGGAGGCGAAGGGCCTGGAAGCGGAGCTTTCCGGCATTCTCCAGTGGGTGGAGCAACTCGGCGAGGTCGATACCGAGGGCGTGGAGCCGATGACCCGCGTCGTCGCCACCGAGCTGAAGCAGCGCCAGGACGCGGTGACGGACGGCGAGATCGCTGATGATGTGATGAGGAACGCCCCGCTTGCGGAAAATCACTACTTCGTCGTGCCGAAAGTCGTCGAATAGCCATCAGATCAGTTCGAAAGCGGCGGAGGTAGGGGATGTACAAGGTCTTTCTGGTCGTCGGCGTGCTGTTGATCCTGCTCGGCGTTGCCCTGTTCGCCATGCCCGTTGACATGCAAGCCAAGCGCGAAGCGATGCGCCGGTCAGCGCCGCCCCAGCCGGTCGGCATCGTCGAGCAGGTCATCGCGCTGGCCGAGCGCTACAACGCGCCGATATCGATCATGTTCGGCGGCATCAGTCTCTACTATTCCCGCAAGCGCTACCTGACGGAGCGGGACCGCAAGGACGCTCGCCGCGCCTGACAATCACGAAGGAGACCGGGCGCAATGTCGCTGACGTCACTGACCCTTGCGCAAGCCCGTGACAGCCTGCGCAACAAGGAGTTCACCGCCCTCGAGCTGGCCGACGCCTTCATCGCCGCCATCGAGGCCGGCAACGGTGCCCTCAACGCCTACGTCCTGCCGACGCCGGAGCACGCGCGCGCGCAGGCAAAGGCCTCCGACGTCCGTCTGGCCAGCGGTGACGCGCGCCCCCTGGAAGGCTTGCCGCTCGGCATCAAGGACCTGTTCTGCACCAAGGGGGTGCGCACCACGGCCTGCTCGAAAATCCTCGATGACTTCACGCCGACCTACGAGTCGACCGTCACCCAGAACCTGTGGGACGCCGGCGCCGTGATGCTGGGCAAGCTCAACAATGACGAGTTCGCGATGGGCTCATCGAACGAGACCAGTTGCTTCGGACCCGTCGTGAACCCGTGGCGACGTCATGGCCCCGATGGCAGACCCAGCGCCGATAAGCTGGTACCGGGCGGCTCTTCCGGCGGCTCCTCCGCAGCAGTCGCCGCCGATCTATGCCTGGCCGCCACCGCGACCGACACCGGCGGCTCGATCCGCCAGCCGGCTGCGCTGACCGGCACCGTCGGCATCAAGCCGACCTACGGCCGCTGCTCGCGCTGGGGCACCGTGGCGTTCGCTTCCTCGCTCGATCAGGCGGGACCGATCGCCAGAACCGTGCGCGATTCAGCCATCATGCTGCGCCACATGGCGAGCCATGACCCGAAGGATTCCACCTCAGTAGACCGACCTGTGCCCGACTACGAGGCGGCGCTGGTCGAGGGGGTCAAGGGCCTGCGTATCGGGGTGCCGAAGGAATACCGCGTCGAAGGCATGTCAGCCGAGATCGACCAGCTCTGGCAGCGGGGTATCGACTGGCTGAAGGCGGCCGGCGCCACGGTGCACGACATCTCCCTGCCGCATACGAAATATGCCCTGCCGGCCTATTACATCGTTGCCCCAGCCGAGGCCTCATCCAACCTCGCCCGCTACGACGGCGTCCGCTATGGCCTGCGCGAGCCGGGCAAGGACCTCACCGACACCTATGAGAACACGCGCGCCGCCGGCTTCGGCAAGGAGGTCAAGCGGCGCGTCCTGATCGGCACCTACGTGCTTTCCGCCGGCTACTACGATGCCTATTACCTGAAGGCGCAGAAGGTCCGTACCCTCATCAAGAAGGACTTCGACGACAACTGGGACAAGGTCGACGTGGTTCTGACACCGACGACGCCGACGCCCGCCTTCGCTGCCGGCGAGAAGTCCGGTGACCCGCTGGCGATGTACCTGGAGGACATCTTCACGGTGACGGTCAACATGGCCGGTCTGCCGGGCATCTCCGTGCCGGCCGGATTGTCCGCACAGGGAACGCCGCTCGGCCTGCAACTCATCGCCAAGCCATTCGACGAGCCGACATTGTTCCGCGCCGGTCAGGTTATCGAGGATGCCGCCGGCACGTTCAAGGCGGATCAGTGGTGGTGAGGGGTGCGGCACGCATCCGTTGCTCCGTGCCATGACCACGTCCGCACCTCAGCCAGCTTCTGCCAATCGTCCAAGGCGGTGAGTCTTTGCGGGAGTGCCGAAGCGGTCCTGAGTAGATGCCTGGTCTGTGCTCAGCCAGCTGTTCGATTGTGCACCCAGACCAGACTACAGCCGAGCATCAAGCCGCAGAAAATGGCGCTGCCCGATCGATTAGTTGTGCAATTCCGGTGAGCATGACCGATAATGGCTGTTGGATTTGACGCACAACAGCTCAGCCTGTTCGCAGCACGCGTAGCGACGTAGTGGAGTGTGATCAGTACAATGCATAATGCAACGGCTCTTCACGAGGCAGCGGCTAGTGGTGATCTGGACTTAATCAAGCGTCTGCTTGCTCAAAACTATGACGTAAACTCAAGGCTCGGGCCGGGCCGGCGCACGCCAGCACACTGCGCCATTGAACATGGAAAAGCTGAGGCTCTAAGTCTGCTGCTTTCAAGGGGGGCTTCGATAGAAGTCACGGACAGGTTCAAGAATACTCTGCTTCATTCGGCGGTCGATCGGCGAGAGAGCCAAATGATACGTCGTCTGTTGGAGTCTGGAGCTGATGTGGAAGCTGGCGACTTGCACGGCGCAAGGCCAATCCATCGCGCAGCTCGTCAAAGCCTGGAAATAGTATCTTTGATTTTACAAGCCGGCGCAAACTATACGGCGCTAGACCGTCATGGAGCGTCGGTCCTTCGCTATGCAGCGGAAAACATTGATACGTTGAAGTTTTTTGTAGGCATGGGATTGGATCCGAACGCTGTCGATCTTCGCAGCGAAACGGTTTTGCACCATGCGACGGCATGGCAAAATGATGATGTGCTTATATATCTCCTGAAGCTTGGGGTGGACCCGAATGCTCGTGACCGAGCAGGCGACACGGCCATGCACTATGCGGTACGCGCGGTGGACCTGAGATACCGCTTCGTGTTCGAGTTCTTGAAGCTGTTTCTGGACCACAGCGCCAACGTGAATGCCCAGAATAGTCAGGGTCAGACTGCGCTTCACCTCATCGCAGAAGACAGTGCTGCGCACCCCGACATTGTCAAGTTCCTCTTGTTGCACGGTGCTGATCCCAAACTTCGTGATCAAGATCAGCGTTATCCGGGAGACATAGCTCTCGCGGTCGGTAATGTTGAGTTGGCGAAGCTCCTAGCTGTTTGCGAATGAGTTTTCTGCTGATGCTTAAAAAAAATGATGTTCATGCCGAATCAGGCCAAGAAATACCAAGCTGAAACTGGAGACATCTCCATTAAATTCGGCCACGGCAACAAATTTCCGCCGCAATGAGGAATGTCAGCAAGCGTACTGACCGACGGCCGCTTGGTAAGCCCGTCATTGTGCAGCCGCGCACGTCTCAGCCGCGCTCGTCTATTTCGGCCCTGATGCGGACGTGAGCCAGGACGGCGCACAAAGAGGGTCCCGCCGTGCAGCAGCTAGTGTAGCGCACCTGACGTTTGGTACCCACTCGCGGCTGGATTCGAGACCAAACGTCAGGTGCAAAAGCTACACTAAACTCATGGGCTTGCTAGTGTTCCTCATGGTTCTGACATTTGCTCGGAACCCGGCGGCACAGGGAAGCAAATGTCAGAACCGGAACACTAGAGCGCTTCCGACTTATATGGAAGCGCTTCAGGCCGCGACTGCGGCCCGGCGGGCCCAGCAGCGATCCGCCGCGCAGCGTCGGGCTATTGCCCGGAGCGCCCCAAGAAAGCGGTGCAGTCGCTGCGCCATCAACATGGGCCATCAACAACAGCGCCGCCCCGCGGAGGGCCAGGCCGAAGGCCGGTGCGGCACGTGAGCGAAAAGGATAGATCGTTTCCGCCTAAGGCGGAAACGATCTAGAGCAACACGGACGATGCGGGGGACGGGCAGGCCGATGCCCCTCTGCTCAACCCCGTTTCTTCGCGCCCGCCTCAACGACCAGCTGCTCCAATGCCTCGTAGGGCTGGGCGCCCACGACACCGTGCCGCCCGGCAACGAAGGTGGGTACGCCGGTGACACCATACTGGCGGGATTTCATCCAGTCGGCGTCGACGGCGTCCTTGAAGCTACGGCTATCCAGTACCGTCCTGGCGGCATCAACGTCGAGACCAACGGCCGCGACCAACTCCAGCAGCACGGCCGGATCGCCGATGTTGCGGGCGTCAACGAAGTAGGCCTTGTAGAGAGCCTCGTGCAGCGCCTCGCCGCCGTCCTGCGTATCGGCCCAGGCGCCCAGCTCCTGCGCCAGCCGGCTGTTGTATGAGTGCGTGCGCTGGCCATAGGGCAGGCCCTCGGCGTCCATCCGCTCCTTCATCTGAGCGTTGCGCTGATCGACAACCGCCTCGCCGCCGAACATGGCGGCCAGCGGCTTGCCCTCCGCAGGCGTTTCGGGATGCAGCGGGAAATGCACGATCTTAAGATCGACGTCATAGGTCTGGCGCAGTTTTTCAATACGCACGGTAGTGAGGTAGCACCAGGGTCAGACGTAGTCGGTGAACATCTCCAGGACGATCGGCTCATCAGGCATACGCTTGATCCTCTCTTGCACGCTATCGCTGTAGCCTGACACGCCGCGCTTGGCCGCACAATACCGGCGGGGCAACTTTCAGCGCGCGTCCGCCAGCTCCAGCACCAGCTTGCGGCGCACCGCGTCGGCAAAGCTCGACGGGCTGTCGACCGTGACGACGAAGCTGCCAGGGCCGCCGATGATTTCCTTGGCGAACGTCGCCTCCAGATTATAGGCAACCGGCCGGCCGCCGCAGTCGTCGGCGCGGCACAAAACGGCAAGACCGTTGATGACGATGCCGGCAGCCAATGCTTTCGCCCGTGCTTCCGCGATGGATATGCCCGTCCAGCTGTTGGCGCTGTCGGCGGAAAGATCGATCACCTTGCGCAAGCCTTCTATGTCGTTGCCTTCGATTTCCCGCTGCGCCTTGGCGATCGCCTCGCCGATCGCGTTGCGGCCATAGGCCCGGCGCGGCGGCGCGAGCAGTTTCTGTCCGAACGCTTGCGCGGAGGCCAGCCCGTCGATCACCATCCAGGGCACGACAATATCCTGCGAGCTGTCGTCGCCCCATTCGATGAAGGTCACTGCGATGCGCCCGCGCAGTCCTTTGGCGATGGCCGAGAGCACGTCGCGATGAACCATCGCATCGGCATAGCCCTGGCGTTGCAGCCGGATCTCGCCCATGTCGATGGAGCCCGACGCATCGGCGAGCAGCACCAGTTCGACATCGACTTCGGTTTTCGTCTGCGCGTGCGCGGGAGCCAGACCGAAAAGGCACAGACAAACGAGTACATAGATGCTTTGCAGGGCGGACGTACGCAGAACGGTCGCCATGTCGCGGTGCTCCTGTGAGGGTTATTCAGGTCGCCTGCGAGAGGATGCTCGCCAAACTACCCTACAATACCCTCACGCCGCCGCCAGATCGGATGGACGCGGCAGAGCGCGATAATTGGTCTTGCCGGTTCCAAGCAACGGGATCTCATCGACGACATGCACGTGGCGAATATAGGCCATGGGCGGAATGCCGGCCGCCTTCAGCACCCTGTTGGCATCCTCCATGCCGATCGACCGGTCGGTCGTATAGAGGCAGATCAGCGGCGCCTGGCCCTCGCGCTCCTCGCCGTCGACAGTAACGACCGGCCCCTCCTCCCGCGCCGGCCAGCGCACCACCAGTGCATCCTCCACGGCCGGCAGGCTGATCATCTCGCCGGCATATTTGAGGAACCGCTTCAGGCGACCGGAAATCACGAGATTGCCGTCAACGAGGTGACCGAGGTCGCCGGTATTGTAGTAGGTTCTCCCGGCGAACTCCACGAACGGGGATTTCACATTGCCGAGGTAGCCGGCGAACACGCAGGGACCGTGCACCAGGATGAGGCCTTCCCCGCCTTCTGTCCGTGGAAGCAACGTCTCGGGGTCGACGATGATGATCTCGGTATCCTTGATCGGCTTGCCGACGCCGACCGGCGCCGCATCCGGGCGATTGACGGAGACGAGCGGCGCGGTCTCGGTAATGCCGTAGCCTTCAAGCAGCTGCGCGCCGCCGGCCTCGACGCGCTCGCGCAACGATGCCGGAGCCTTCTGAGCACCCGACAGGAAGGCGCGTACCGTCTCGAAGTGCTGCGGCTCACCTGCATTCAGGATGCCGGTCAGGAAGTCGGGCGTACCCGGCACCAGCGTCGCGCGCCACTTCTTGGCACCCAGGGCGAGGTGACGATATTTCTTGGGATCGGCATCGAAGGCAACCTTGACGCCGCCGACCATCGACAGCGCCGAGATGACGGTCATGCCGAACGAGTGGAACGGCGGCAGGAAGCCATACATGACGTCATCGGGATAGCCGGTGATGGCCTCCAGCGCGCCGTCGATGTTGGCGAGAATATTGTGATGGGTGAGCGGAACGCCCTTCGGCAGCGATTCCGAACCGGACGTAAACAGAATAACCGCGGTATCGGCCGGGCCTTTGTCGTTTCCGAACAGAGCAAGCAGGCGATCGGGACCCTTGCGGGCATGCCATTTGCCGGCAACCAGGCCTTTCAGGCCGATGTGCTTGCGCAGGCTTTCCAGCGGCACGATCTTGGACATGGTCTCGTCGGACAGCTCGACATTGGCCTTGTCCAGAAACAGGTCGGACGTGAATACCGTGCGGATGCCAGCCAGATCGATCGAGGTGTCGAGGGCCGCCCTGCCGTTCGTCCAGTTGAGCGGCACCAGCGTCTTGCCGGTCAGCATCACCGCGAACGAGACGACAGCGGCACCAACCGAGGCCGGTAGCATCATGCCGATGCGATCCTCTGGCAGCTTGGCCACCTCGCGCGCCAGCATGATGCCGCGCTGGACAACCTGGTCATAGCTGAAGACGCCGGAGCGGTCGTCGCCCATGGCGACGGCCTTGCCGCCAAGACGCTCTCGCTGCAGCAGGATGCCATGCGGGATGGAGCGCGCGCTGGCAGGAAACGCCGGAGCTTTGCGTGTGCTCTCCACCCAGCCTTTCGGCGTCGTGACGTCGCGGGCCGGGCCGACCTCGCCCAAGAGGCCCTGGGCGCCGAGGATGACATCGCGCACCTGCAGCACCATCGCGTTCTGGTCGATGTGGGTGCCGAACTGCTCTTCCACCCAAAGGGGAAGCGTGGAGGTGACCAGCGAATCGAGCCCAAGATCGCGGATCAGATCCATCTCGGGCGTGATGGTGGCCGGGTCCATCTGAGCCTCGTGGGCGAGATAGGCTATGACCTTGCGGGAGATCGCAGGGTCGAGCGCCACGTCGTCGTGCTGAGTGATGCGATCAGCGTAGTGAAAGCCTGCGACCTGCGCTTCCGCCCGCCCAGGGATAACGGGATCCGGCACCTCGTTGTACCAGTCCTCCAGCCACTGATTGAACTGGCGCGCAGTGGTGAACGTCGGCACCCGATCGAAGCGTTCGAATTCGATGCGTACGCGCACCCGCCGCCAGATAATGCTCGGCTTTCGGCGAAGGATGGCCAGCACGTGCGCCAACGACGGCGTCCTGATGCCGCCGGTGAAATATCGCGACCACACGCTGCCGTGGAGCCCGCGAATGCGGGCAAGCACGATCGGCTGGTCGGGGAATGCCGTTATCAGCTCGTAGACGCTGGACTTGCCGCCGAGCTGCTCGGTGTCGCCGCCGCGCAACTGACCGGACGGATAGACCATCAGCGTGTCGCCGCGCTCGACCGCGGCGCGAATGGCGTCCATCTGGCGGCGGATCTTGAACCGCTTCCAGTCGCTGATCCCGTCCCATGTGCTGTCGATGGGCATGGCGCCGGCCAGGCGCATGATCGGATTCAGCAGCGGCGCATTATACATGCCCGAATAGGCGACTGGCCGCGGCATGAGGATATGGCCGATGGCCGTATAAACCAGGGGCGGATCAACCAGCGCGATGTGATCGGGGCAGATGATGCCGCCGTTCAGGCCTTTGAGCGCCTCGGGGTTGATCGTCTCAACCTTGTAATGAAGGCTCAAGAACCGACGTGCCAGCCCAAGCGCGGCTCGCTTCAAAAATCGAACCATTTCCTCCACCTTGCCAAGGGGCGCAGCCCGTGAACGGGAACAATCCGAGCATATCCATGCGGCAATCCAGAGGCGCACCTCCGCATTGCTTGACGAGAGCCATCAGAACTCATTGATAAAGCGTCATGATTAACGGCCCGTGAGTGCCTGGCGCAGATTGAACACTTGGGCCTCATCCACACCTGCCTCGCAGATACACTTTATGGCCTCTTTCCCTCGACGCTGATTTCTGTAAACGCTAGTTGTAGAAACGATATGGTGAACGTTGCCGTCGTGGCCGGATCGGCTGTAGAGAACGCGCACGGAATAAGCTACCGGGCAGCGCCCCAAATCGCAGGAGATCGCAAGATGGCAGAGAGGATAGAGGACATCGCGCGGGCCATGGTTGCCCCTGGAAAGGGCATACTGGCCGCCGATGAGAGCACCGGAACCATCAAGAAGCGGCTCGACTCCATCAATGTCGAAGTCGACCGCAGATACCAGGCGTGACTATCGCGAGATGCTGTTCCGCGCCTCCGAGGCGATGCAGAACCACATCTCAGGCGTCATCCTCTATGACGAGACGCTCCGTCAGAAGGCCAAGGACGGCACGCCGCTGGTCGACGTGATCAAGGCTGCGGGTTCGATCCCCGGCATCAAGGTCGATACCGGCGCCAAGCCGCTGGCCGGCCGCACCGCCAAGATCGAGACCGTCACCGAGGGTCTCGACGGCCTGCGCGAGCGGCTCGCCGAGTACCACAAGATCGGCGCGCGGTTCGCGAAGTGGCGCGGCGTCATCGCCATCGCCGACGGTTGCCCGAGCTGGAATGCGGTCAAGGCCAACGCGCACGGGCTCGCCCGTTACGCCGCGTTGTGCCAGGAGGCCGGCATCGTTCCGATCGTCGAGCCGGAGGTGCTGATGGACGGTGAGCACTCCAAGCACGATATCGACAAGTGCGACGAGGTCACCCGCTGGGTGCTCAACGCCGTGTTCAACGAGCTCTATGACGCTGGCGTCAAGCTGGAAGGCATGGTGCTGAAGCCGAACATGATCGTGCCCGGCCAGAAGTCGCCGAAGCAGGCCTCGCCGCAGGAGGTCGCGGAGAAGACGATCGCCTGCCTGAAGGCCTGCGTGCCGTCGTTGGTGCCGGGCATCGCCTTCCTGTCCGGCGGCCAGTCCGACGAGGCGGCGACGGAGCATCTGTCGCTGATGAACCAGATGGGACCGCATCCGTGGGCCGTAACGTTCTCGTACGGCCGCGCGCTGCAGTCCGCCGCGCTCAAGACCTGGGGCGGCAAGGCCGAGAATGTCGCAGCCGGCCAGCGCGCCTTCTCCCACCGCGCCAAGCTCACCGGCCTGGCCGCGCTGGGCAAGTGGGACAAGAGCCTGGAGAAGGCGGCCTGACGTCTGCTCGCTCCCAAGCGAGTTATCGCATCGAGAACCCCGGCCCTGGCGGCCGGGGTTTTCTATGCGCACGAAGCGAAAATGGGGACAGCTCCATTTTCTCTGCTCGCGGACAATTCGGATGGCGGACCAAACGGAAAATGGAGCTGTCCCCATTTTCACGCGGCCCGGAACAGCCGCACCGCCTCATCGCATTCGAACAGATAAAGCAGCATCCTGAGCGCCTCGCCGCGTGGGCTCGTCAACATAGGGTCCCGCTGCAGCGCCAGCTGCGCGTCGTCGCGCGCCGCCGCCAGCAGGTCCTCGAAGCCCGGCACGCCGGCGACACGGAACTCCGGCACGCCCGATTGCCGTGCTCCCATCAGCTCGCCGCCGCCGCGCAACTCCAGATCTTTCTCCGCGATCTCGAAGCCGTCCTCCGTGCGGCACATCATTTCCAGCCGTTGCCGTGCGACCGGCCCCAGCGGCTCGGAATGCAAAAGCAGACAGTAGGACTGCCGCTCGCCGCGCCCCACCCGCCCCCGCAACTGGTGCAGCTGCGCCAGCCCGAACCGCTCCGCCTGCTCGATCACCATGATCGAGGCGTTGGGCACGTTGACGCCGACCTCGATCACCGTCGTCGACACCAGCACCTTCAGCCGGTCCTCGGAGAACGCTGCCATCACGGCATCCTTGTCCGCAGCCTTCATCGCACCGTGCAACAGGCCGACCTGATCCGCCCCGAATAGTTGCGAAAGGTGCGCAGCCCGCTCCTCCGCCGCTGCGAGCTCGGAGACGTCGGAGGATTCGATCAGCGGGCACACCCAATAGATCTGCGCGCCCTGCCCCAGCATCCGGCGCAGCCCGTCGATCACGTCCTCCAGCCGCGACTGCGCCGGCATCGTCGTTTTCACCGGTTTGCGGCCTGCGGGCTTCTCGGTCAACCGGGACACGTCGAGATCGCCGTAATGCGTCATCAGCAGCGTGCGCGGGATCGGCGTCGCCGTCATCACCAGCACATTGGCGCCGCCGTCCCGGCCCTTGGCCTGCAACGCCAGCCGCTGATGCACCCCGAACCTGTGCTGCTCGTCGATCACCGCGAACGCGAGGTCCTTGAACACCACGTCCGGCTGGAACACGGCATGCGTGCCGATCAGGATATCGATCTCGCCGGCCGCCAGCCGCTCCAGCACCTCCCGCCTCGGCTTGCCCTTCTCGCGACCGGTCAACAGCCCGATGGTGAGCCCGGCCTTCGTTGCCAACGGCTCGATGGTCTCCGCGTGCTGCCGCGCCAGCACCTCCGTCGGCGCCATCAGCACGGCCTGCGCGCCGGTTTCCACGGCAATCGCCATCGACATCAGCGCCACCACAGTCTTGCCGGAGCCGACGTCGCCCTGCAGCAGCCGCAGCATACGGTGCGGCCCGGCCATATCGGCTTCGATCTCGGCCAGCGCGGTCACCTGCGAGCCCGTCATCGAGAACGGCAGCGCGGCCCTGATGCGTTCCCGGATATGCCCATCGCCACTGATCGCCCGGCCCTTCTGTTGCTTTGACCTGAGCCGCACCAGCCCCAGCGCGAGTTGTCCGGCCAGCAATTCGTCATAGGCGAGCCGCTGCCAGGCCGGCCCCGCCGCCGAGATATCGCCCGGATCGACCGGCCGGTGCAGCATCATCACCGCATCGAGAAAGCCCGGCCAGCCTTTCTGGGCCAGCCAGGTCGGCTCCTGCCATTCCGCAAGATCGGGCGTTTTCTCCACCGCTGCCCGAACGATCTTGCCGAGCACCTTTGCCGACAGTCCGGCGGTCAGCGGATAGACCGGCTCCAGCAGCGGCAGCTCGCCTCGCGCTTCCGGCGCCACGATATAATCGGGGTGCACCATCTGCACCGTTTCGCCGTAGCGTTCCACCCGCCCCGACACGTAGCGCTCGGCGCCTTCCGGCAACTGCCGCTCGATGAATTTGCGCTCGGCATGGAAGAAAATCAGGTCGAGCCGCCCGGTCTCGTCCTCGCAGGCGACCTTGTAGGGGGCTTTGGTGTTGCCGCGCGGCGAGGGCCGGTGCTTCAGCACTCGCACCTTGAACGTCGCGATGGTGCCCGGCACGGCGTCGGCGATGGTCGGTTCGGCCCGCCGGTCGACCACCCCGGTGGGCGTATGCCAGATGAGATCGACGACCCGCGGCTCGGTGACGCCCGGCGGCAATCGCAGCGCTTTGCGCAGGAAAGCAAGCACGCGCGGCCCGACGCCGGAAATCGATTCGGCGGAGGCATACAGCGGATGGAGCGCGTCGGGTCGCATGTCCGCTATCTAGCGGCTTGCGGGCGCGCGCGCCAAGCCGACGGCTGAGGGAATCCACGAAAACCCCGTCATCCTCGCGCGTGCCCCACGTCGCTGGCGGCCGGCTCCCCGCAGGGAAGTCGCCAGCGACCAACCAAAGCCCCACGTCGCTGGCGGCCGGCTCCCCGCAGGGAAGTCGCCAGCGACAAACCAAAGCCGAGGGCCGGACCAGGCGGCCATCCACGTTGGTTCATTGCTTGTCAATCATGCCGCGGACACGCACGACAGTGCGACGATCGACCCCAACAACCCGCGACCAACGCGCTCTGGCCGTCACCCCGCCGCTTCGATCAGCTCGATGTCTTTTTTTAAAAGATCGTTGACGAGTTGGTTCAATGACGTGCCGCGCGCGTCCGCCCGCGCCTTCAGGAAACGCAGCACCTCCGGCTCCAGGTGAACGGGTGGAACGAGCTCGGCCGCCCCCCGGTAGAAGCGTCCGCGCGTGGCGTCGGAAAAATCATATTCGCTCTTCATGTCGTCGTCAGTCTTGCGGGGGCGCTTGCTCATATTGCCGTCTTTCGCGTCTGGTCGGCTTTCGGGCCGAAATGATTCGAATATAGGCGTTGTCGTCATCCTGTTCCACAAAGGTGTGCACGACCAGCAGCAGCCTCGAGCCCTGGGCGCCGCCGATGGTAACCCAGCGTTCCTCGCCCGTGACATCATTGTCAGGCCGCGCCGTCGCGAGGCGAGAGCCGAGCGGCGGGACGAGGCGGCCATCCACGTTGGTTCATTGCCTTTCAAGCATTGCCTTCGCACGCGCGACATTGCGACGATCAATGGCAACATCTCTTTGCCATTCAGCATTGCTGGGATCTTTTTTTGAAAGCTTTTCCGTGATCGTGAGGCTCGCCTCGAAATGCGTTAGGGCATCGCGTGGTTTGTCATTCTTCAACAGAAGCTGGCCGATGCGGTCATGGCTGACGGAAAGGTCGCGTTGCCATCCGGCGTTGCCGGGATCGGCGGCGGCGAGGCGCTCTGCAATGGCGAGGGAGGCTTTGAAGGCAGCCAGCGCCTCGGCGAGATTGCCCTGGGCTCTGAGCACGTCGCCGATGCGGTCATGGCTGACGGAGAGGTCGCGCTGCCAACCGGCGTTGGCGGGATCGGCGGCGGCGAGGCGCTCTCTTATGGCGAGGGAGGCTTTGAAGGCGGCCAGGGCCTCGGTGAGATTTCCCTGGGCTGAGAGCACGTCGCCGATCTTTTCCTGGCTGACGGAGAGATCGCGCTGCCATCCGGCATTGTTGGGGTCGGCCTTGGCGAGTCGCGAAATGATGTCTCGCTTGGCTTGATAGGACCTCAGTGCGGTGGCGAGGTCTCCTTGGGCCATCTGAACGTCGCCAACGCGCTCGTTGCTGATGCCCAGATCATATTGCCATCCGGCGTTGCCGGGATCGGCGGCGGCGAGGCGCTCTGCAATGGCGAGTGAGGCTTTGAAGGCGGCCAGCGCCTCGACGAGATTTCCCTGGGCGGAGAGTACGTCGCCGATCTTGTTGTGGCTGACGGAGAGGTCGCGCTGCCATCCGGCATTGCCGGGATCGGCGGCGGCGAGGAGCTCGAATATCGCATGTGAGGCTTTGAAGGCGGCCAGCGCCTCGGCGAGCTTTCCCTGGGCGGAGAGCACGTCGCCGATGCGGTCATGGCTGACGGAGAGGTCGCGCTGCCAACCGGCGTTGGCGGGATCGGCGGCGGCGAGGCGTGAAATGATGTCTCGCTTGGCTTGATAGGACCTCAGTGCGGTGGCGAGGTCTCCTTGGGCCATCTGAACGTCGCCAACGCGCTCGTTGCTGATGCCCAGATCATATTGCCATCCGGCGTTGCCGGGATCGGCGGCGGCGAGGCGTTCTGCAATGGCGAGTGAGGCATTGAAGGCGGCCAGCGCCTCGGCGAGATTTCCCTGGGCGACCAGCACGTCGCCGATCTTGTTGTGGCTGACGGAGAGGTCGCGCTGCCATTCGGCGTTGGCGGGATCAGCCTTGGCAAGGCGCTCTCTGATAGTCAGTGAGGCGCGGTTGTTTTCCAAGGCCCCCCCGAGATTGCCGCGGTCCACCAGCACCTCGGCAAGTCGAATCTGGGCTTCGGACAAATCCCGCTGCCAATCGAGATCCGACGGATGAGCCCCTATTTCCTTCTCAGCCAACGTGATGGCGCGCTCTTCGAGCCGCTGCGCTTCCGCGAGATTGCCTCTGTCTTTCATCACCTTGCCGAGCCACACGTCCGCCCGGTGGATGAACCGCGCATCGCTATTTGTGGCGGCAATACTGCTCAACCGCCGCAGCGATGCCTCCGCACCGGCCAAGTCTTGCGCCCAATAGCTCAAATACCCATGCCAATAGAGCGATTCCATGTCGGCGGGGTCGAATGACAGGGCCTTCGCATAAGCCGCGCGCGCCGCCTTGGGATCGCCCAGCCCGGCAATCGCGCCAAGATTGCGGTAGGCGGCGGCCGCGTCCCGCTTGTTCTGCTGAAGGCGCGCCTCCTTTTCCTCCGCGACGGCGCGGAACAGCTCCGCTGCCTCCCTGGTCTTGCGCTGCTTCAACAGCGCCAGCGCACGCTGCAACTTCGGATCGCCGCGTTCGGCGCCAGCCGCAGCATCCTCCACCGCATGCGCAATCGCTTTTTCAGTGCCTCCCGCCCGCGCCGGGCTGATCAGCGTGAGCTGTTGGACGAGCAAAGCCAATTGCTTGCGTTGGTCTTCAAGCTGTCGCGTCATCTCGCTGTCGCGCCGGGCAATCTGCGCCTGCCGATGCTCGTGCTGCCAATAAAGAAATCCAGCGACCACGGCGAGAACCGCAACCAATGCCGTGATGCTGGCCAGGGTGATGATCCGACGCTTGTCGGCAATCACCTGCCGCTTGCGAACGTCCTCGACCGGCACGCCGATCAGCCCCGCAACCACCTTCGCCAGCGCCAGCTCGCGGCCGTCCGCCCTTTCGCGCGCATCCGGGGCCAGCAGCGTCGGGCCCGGCCGGTCGGACACGCTGCCGTCAGCGTCGATCTCGAACCGCAGCGCCGGCGGGAAGTTGTCGGGGGGCGTGCCGTCCACGATCACCGGCACCACGGGCCGCCCCGGATGCCGCCAGCGGAACAGCCGGATCTCCTCGTTGACGTAGTGGCTGGCAGCAGAGCGCGGCGAGCAGATCACAACCAGCGCGGCGCTCGCATCGAGCGCGGCAATCGTCGCCTCCGTCAGCGTATGCCCGCCTGAAAAATCCTCCCGGTCGCGGAACACCGGACGCAACGTCCGCGGCACCGGGCCGAGCGCCGTTTGCCGCCCCACCAGGTCCTTATCGATCGGGTAGTTTTCCAGCCGCCCATGCAACCACGTCGCCCACCGCGTGTCGGCGTGGGAATAGGAGATGAACGCGCGGTATTTGAAATCCACGGGCTCGCCCATGTCCGCCCCCTGACTGCAATGACCCCAGACTGCAATGCCCTACCTTCCCCTAAACGCCCGTCCCCTTCAATCCCCACCGCGCCACAGCCACGGACCTTTGCGTTCGGCGCCGCCGGCGTTATATCAGGCGCTCTTGACGCTGCCGTGCGGAGGGCCTGCGATAGGGTCCGCCGAGCGGTGCTATTGATGACGGGGACCATGACCGCCGATCTCGACACACGCAGGCGCCGTGCGGCCTACAGGGCAGCGCATCGCGGCACCAAGGAGATGGACTTGCTGCTCGGCCGCTTCGCCGAGGCGGAGCTCGCCGCCATGGACGAGGCGGCGATTACCGAGTTCGAGGACCTGCTCACCGCCCCCGATCCGGAATTGCAGCGCTGGATCATGGATGTCCGCACCGTGCCCGACGATCGGTTCGCCGGCCTCATTGCCCGCCTGCGCACCTTCCACGACCTCGCACCGCCGAAGTGAGCGGCCCCGGATCAGCGATATGAACGATGTCGGACTGAAGACGCAAGACGAGATCCTGGCCGGCGTGCCGGAGGGTCTGGAGCCGCTGTTGCTCGGCCAGATTGCAAGGCGCGCGGCCGCCGACGACCCCGGCGCCGTCATCCTGCACGTGGCCCGTGACGACCGCCGCCTGGAGGCGCTGGAGGCCGGCCTGGAGTTTTTCGCCCCCGACCTCAAAGTCATTCCCTTTCCGGCCTGGGACACGGTGCCCTATGACCGCGTCGGACCCAATGCCGAGATCGTGGCCCGCCGCATCACCTCGCTCGCCCGCCTCGTCATCGGCGCCCGCAAAGAGCCGGCGATTGTCCTGACCACCGTCAACGCCATCCTGCAGCGCCTGCCGCCACGCGAAACCTTGCGCCGCCATCTGCGCCCGCTCGCGGCAGGCCAGCGGGTGGACCGCGCCCATCTCATCGAGCGCCTGGCCGCGGCCGGCTTCGTGCGCACCGAGACGGTGATGGAGCCCGGCGAGTTCGCGGTGCGCGGCGGCATCGTCGACATCTTCCCGCCCGGCCGCCTCAACCCCGTTCGTCTCGACTTCTTCGGCGACACGCTGGAAAGCATCAAGTCGTTCGACGCCGAGACCCAGCGCACCTCCAAGGTCGTGCAGAAGCTTGTCCTGATGCCGATCAGCGAGGCCACCATCGGTGAGGGCGGCGCCTCGACGTTCCGCACCCGGTATATCGAGCTGTTCGGCGGCAACACCGCCGACGATCCGCTCTATCAGGCCGTGATCGAAGGCCAGCACTACCCCGGCCAGGAGCACTGGCTGCCGTTGTTCCATCACCAGCTGGAGACGCTATTCGATTACGTCCAGCCCGCCGCCGTCAGCTTCGAGCACATGGCCGACGAGGCCATCCGCCAGCGCTTCGATGCCATCAAGGAGCATTACGAGGCGCGGGTGGAATCGCGCGAGGTCTCCAAGTTCGGCGCCCCGCCCTATAAGCCCGTGCCGCCCGACATGATGTTCCTCACCGGCAAGGATTGGGGCGCCTCGATTTCCGGCCTGCCAGTGCGTCGCTTCTCGCCGTTCGCCGAGGACAGGCCTGGCGTCACCATGATCGGCGCCACTGCCGGCCGCAACTTCGCAGCCCGAGCGCCAGGCCGAGCAGGGCAGTTTGTTCCACGCCGTCGTCGGCCACATCCGCACTCTGATCGACAAGAAGAAGCGCGTGATCGTCGCCGCCTGGACGCCAGGCGCACGCGAGCGCCTGGCGAGCCTGTTGTCCGACAACGGCTTGAAAGACACCCGCAGGGTCGCGAGCTATACCGAGGCCCTGGCGCTCCCCGGCGACGTGCCGGCGCTGGCTGTGCTCGGGCTCGAGCACGGCTTCGAGACCACCGACCTCGCGTTATCGGCGAGCAGGACGTTCTCGGCGACCGCCTCGTGCGCCCGCGCCGCAAGCCGCGCCGCGCCGCCGACGTCATCACCGAGGCGACCAGCCTGTCGGTGGGCGATCTCGTCGTGCATGCCGACCACGGCATCGGCCGCTTCGTCGGCCTGAAGACGATCACCGCGCTGGGCGCGCCGCACGACTGTCTCGAGCTGGAGTATCACGGCGGCGACAAGCTCTATCTGCCGGTCGAGAATATCGAGCTGCTGACCCGCTACGGCTCGGAAGCGGAGCACACCCAGCTCGACCGGCTCGGCGGCGCGCCTGGCAGTCGCGCAAGGCCCGCCTCAAGCAGCGGCTGCGCGAGATCGCAGCCGAGCTGATCAAGGTCGCGGCACTGCGCCAATTGAAGGAGGCCCCGCATCTCGACGCCGCCGGCCGGCGCCTTCGACGAGTTCGTCGCGCGGTTCCCGTACGAGGAGACCGACGACCAGGCAGCGAGCATCGATGCCGTGATCGAGGATCTCGACAGCGGCCGGCCGATGGACCGGCTGGTGTGCGGCGATGTCGGCTTCGGCAAGACCGAGGTGGCGCTGCGGGCGGCATTCGTGGCGGCCATGGCCGGCGTGCAGGTCGCCGTCGTCGTGCCGACGACACTGCTGGCGCGCCAGCACTACCGGACGTTTGCCGACGCGATTCACCGGCTTGCCGATCAAGATCGCCCAGGCTTCGCGCCTGGTCGGCGCCAAGGACCTGGCCGACGTCAAGCAGGGTCTGAAGAATCGGCCAGATCGACATCGTCATCGGCACGCACGCGTTGCTTGAGCAAGCGGCATCGAGTTCGCGCGGCTCGGACTGGTGATCATCGACGAGGAGCAGCACTTCGGCGTCGGCCACAAGGAGCGGCTGAAGCAGCTGCGCGAGGATGTGCACGTCCTGACGCTGTCGGCGACACCGATTCCGCGCACGCTGCAGCTGGCGCTGTCCGGTGTGCGCGAGCTGTCGCTCATCACCACGCCGCCTGTCGATCGGCTGGCCGTGCGCACCTACATCTCGCCGTTCGATCCGGTCATCATCCGCGAGGCGCTGCGGCGCGAGCGACATCGTGGCGGCCAGACGTTCTATGTCGTGCCGCGCATTGCCGATCTGGAAGACGTTGCCGAGTTCCTGCGCGAGGCGGTGCCGGAATTGCGCGTCGCCCGTGCCCATGGCCAGCTTGCCGCCGGCGAGCTGGAGGACATCATGACCGCCTTCTATGAAGGCAAGTACGATGTGCTGCTGTCGACCGCGATCGTGGAGTCCGGTCTCGACGTGCCCAACGCCAACACCATGATCGTGCATCGCGCCGACATGTTCGGCCTCGCCCAGCTCTATCAGCTGCGCGGCCGGGTCGGTCGCTCGAAGACGCGCGCCTACGCCTACTTCACGACACCGCCCAACCAGAAGCTGACCGAGGGCGCGGAAAAGCGCCTCAAGGTGCTGCAATCGCTCGATACGCTCGGCGCAGGCTTCTCGCTCGCCTCGCACGACCTCGATATCCGCGGCGCCGGCAATCTTCTCGGTGAGGAGCAGTCCGGCCATATCAAGGAGGTCGGTTTCGAGCTCTACCAGTCGATGCTGGAGGAGACGATCGCCGCGCTGAAGGGCGGCGACCTCGGATGGCCACGCAGACCAGTGGAGCCCGCAGATCGCACTCGGGACCTCCGTCCTGATCCCGGAGGAATACGTCGCCGATCTGCAACTCAGGCTCGGCCTGTACCGGCGCCTGTCGAACCTGGTCACGCGTGAGGATATCGACGGCTTCGGCGCCGAGCTGGTCGACCGCTTCGGGCCTTATCCGGCGGAGGTGGCGCATCTGCTCGACGTGATGGAGATCAAGGGGCTGTGCCGCCAGGCCGGCATTCAGCAGATCGATGCCGGTCCAAAAGGCGCGGTGCTGCAATTCCGCAAGAACCTGTTCGCCAATCCGCAGGAGCTGGCTAAGCTCATCACCGCCAAGAACTCGCCGTTCAAGCTGCAGCCGGATCATAAGCTGGTGTTCCGTGCCGACTGGGAGAAGCCGGAGGACCGGCTGAAGGGCGTCAGGGCGCTGGCCGAGAAGCTGGCGGGCCTGGCAGGCGCCGTGCGGGACGGTGCCGGCTAGAAAGCCTGTCCATGTGGGCGCCGCCACCGCGCAATTGTGTCGGAAGCATTGCGCTTGCGAGCGGCTTCGGCTTCACTGCATCTGAGCCAACACGGGGAAAGCCGATGAAGATCGTTGCCGAGGAGCACTGGGTCAACAAGGGACCAGTCAAACTCTACGTCTACCGCAAACATGACACTGACATCCCGTCCCCCAAGCCCGTCCTGTTCCTCGTGCATGGCTCGACGTTTTCCAGCCGCGGCACCTACGACCTGATGGTCGAGGGCAAGCCCGACTACTCCGCCATGGAGTACTTCGCGCGCCTGGGCTACGACGTGTGGACCATGGACCACGAGGGCTACGGCTTTTCTGACCATACCGACAGTAGCTCCGGCATCATGGTCGGCGTCGAGGATCTCAAGGCGGCGATGCCGCTGGTGCTCGAGAAGTCCGGACAGAAACGCGTACGGATGTTCGGAGAATTGTCCGGTGCCATCAAGGCAGGCGCCTACGCCAACGCCGAGCCTGACAAGATCGAGCGCCTGATCCTTCACGCTCTGACCTATACCGGCAAGGATGCTCCCGAAATGGACCGCCGCCGCCGCATGGCCGAGCAGTTGACGGCCAGTCCGCGTCGCCCGTTTGGCAAGGCGCAGATCGACAACGTCTTCAACCGCGACAAATCGGGTCAGACCGATCCGGCGATCATCAAGACGATCGAGGAGTTCGAGCTGAAGTTCGGCGATAGCGTGCCGGCCGGAACCTACGTCGACATGGCGCTGCACATGCCGATGGTCGACCCGGCAAAGCTCACCTGCCCTGTGGCTGTCACCCGTCCCGATCACGACGGCAACTCGACCGAGCAGGAGCTCTATGACTTCTTCGCCAATCTCGCCACACGGGAGAAGCAGTTCAACCTGCTGCGCGGCCTGCCGCACGGCGGCGCCATGGTCGGCCACCAGCGGCACCGCATCTGGAGCCTCATCCATACCTTCATGAGCGCGCCAGAGGCTCCGGAGGAATAGCGCCGGGCTTGGCGCCACGCCATCCGGCCACGGAATACCGGACCCCAGATACCCACCTCTTTCTACGCACACTTCGCCTGGAGCATCACGATGTCCAAGTCCGACTTCAACCTTGTCGAGGCCACCATTGGCGACATCCACGCCGCCTACCGATCCGGCCGCCTGACTGCCCGCCAGCTCGTTCAGGCCTACCTCGACCGCATCGCGGCCTACGATCAGGCCGGCCCGAAGATCAATGCGATCATCTCGACCAATCCGAAGGCCCTGGAGACGGCGGATGAGTTGGACGCAGCCATGAAGTCGAAGGGCTTCGTGGGACCGCTGCACGGCATTCCGCTGATCATGAAGGACCAGGGCGACGTCGCAGAGATGCCGACCACGATGGGGTCTGTTCTGTTCAAGGATCATATGCCGCGCCGTGATTCCTTCGTGGTCAAGAAGCTGAAGGAGGCCGGTGCGATCTTCATCGCCAAGGCGACGCTTGGCGAGATGGGCGCAGGCGACACGCACGGTTCGCTGTTCGGTTCGACGCGCAATGTCTACGATCTGGAGCGCACGGCCGGCGGCTCCTCCGGCGGCTCGGGCGCGGCCGCGTCCGCCAATTTCTGTGCTGTGGCGATCGGCCAGGAAGGCTTCGCGTCGATCCGTCGTCCCTCGATCTGGAATGGCGTGGCAGGCATGCGCCCGACGGCGGGTCTGGTCAGCCGCGGCGGCGTCTATGCCGGATGGCCGATGATCAATGGTTCGCTGGGCCCGATGGCACGTACAGTGACCGATCTCGCCCGCGTGCTGGACTGCATGGTCGGCTACGACCCGGCCGACCCGGTCACCGCCCGCGGCATGGGACGCACACCCCATGACCAGGGCGCCAGCTATGCCGGGTTGCTCAATCCCACCGCGCTGGAGGGCGCGCGGATCGGCATCCTGCGCGAGCCGATGGGCTTCACCACCGAGCCTGGCTCCGACGATTACGCCAAGGTCGATGCGGTCTTCGATCGGGCTGTCGCGGATTTGCAAGGCGGCCGGCGCGACCACGTGGTCGACCCAATCGAGATCGCCGATCTGAAAGCCTTGCTCGCAACCCGCGCCTCCAACGCGGATGAGGAGGAGGCCTCGTTCATCGAATACTGCCCGGGCAGCGCCAGGCTCACCGTTCAAGACGCGCGAGGAGGTGCTGGCCTCGCCGCTTGTTCCAGCAGGTCAATGCGCGGTGTTCACGAACGCTGGAAGCGTGGACAGTCGCCCGAAAGGCACCACACCTATTACAAAGCCCGCGACACCCTGATGACGCGTATGCTCGATGTCATGGCCTAGGCACCGGCTCGATGCCATCGTGCACAAGGCTGTCGAGCACCAGCCGACCCTCATCAAGGACGGTGTCAATCCGCCCTATGTCGACCAGAAGGGCGCACCGCACATCAACACGTTCCTGATCTTCGTACCCTCGATCGTGGTTCCGGCCGGCTTCACAACCGACAATCTACCGGCCGGCATCACGTTCCTGGGACGGCCCTACGACGATGCCAGGATGATCCGGCTCGCCTACGCATACGAGCAGGCGACCAAGCACCGCCG
Organism: uncultured Alphaproteobacteria bacterium; assembly: GCA_963825625.1. Taxonomy (GTDB): domain Bacteria; phylum Pseudomonadota; class Alphaproteobacteria; order Rhizobiales; family Hyphomicrobiaceae; genus CAMDPA01. The sequence goes on from CAWGUF010000029.1 coordinate 74,994, forward strand.
CGCCCCGGCAGCCACACCGTGACGGCATCGCCTGCCAACCCGGCACGCGCGTGAGCGAACGGCTGAGGAGGATTTACCGCAGCCGTACACCGCTCTCGGCTCTCATCCACCAGGTGGCGAGATTGACGCCCGAGAGCGGAAGCGTTTGCGGAAACGCCAGCCGGTCGCTGTAGGCGACCCACTGGCCGGCCGTGTGGAACAGCGGGATCACGTAGTCGCCTGACAGCAGCACCCGGTCGAGCGCGCGCACGGCCGAGGTGAAGGGGTCGTTGTCGCGCGCTGACAGCAATGCGTTGATCAGGGCATCCACCGCCGGGCTCTTGACCCCTGGATAGTTCAGCGTGCCTTGCGTATCGGCGGCGCGCATCGACCATCGATTGATCTGCTCGTTGCCCGGCGAAAGCGAGGCCGGCCAGGTCCATTGCGCCATGTCGTAATCGAACGATTTCATCCGCGCCCAGTATTGCGCGCTGTCGACCTGGCGGATGCGGATGGTGATGCCGAGCTGCTTCAGCGCCTCGCCGTACGCCAGCATCAGCCGTTCCTGGCTACGGCTCGCCGCCAGGAACTCCAGTGCGAGCGGCCGTCCATCGGCGCTGCGCTGCATGGTGCGGCCGTTCAAGCGGTAGCCGGCTTCAGCAAATAGCTTGTGTGCCCGCTTGAGGCCGGCGCGATCGATACCCGAGCCGTCGGATGCAGGCAGCCGCCACGTACCGGCCATGATCTCCGGTTTTACCGCGCCTGGAAACGCCACCAGCATATGGCGTTCGTTGGCATCGGCTGGGCGTCCCGTGGAGGCCAGCCGCGAGCGCGCAAAGAAACTGTCGGTGCGCTTCATCAGCCCGTGATACAGTGTACGGTTGATCCATTCGGCATCGAACAGCAGAATAAAGGCCTCGCGCACGCGGCGGTCGTCGAATGGTGCGCGCCGCGAGTTCATGGTCAGTCCGGTCATTCCCGCCGGAAGCCCGGTGCTGAATTCCCGCTTGTGCATGCGGCCCGCCCGCATCGCTGGAAATCCGTAGCCCTCGGCCCACCGCGTCGGATCCTCCTCCAGCCGCACATCGAGGTCGCCGGCCTTGAACGCCTCGAACAGCGTCGTCGCGTCGCGAAAGTATTCGACCCGGATCTCGTCGAAATTGTAATGCCCGCGCCGCACCGGCAGATTGCGGCCCCAGTAGTCCTTGTTGCGCCGGAACTGGATGGAGCGGCCAGTGTCGATCTCGCCGACGATGTACGGTCCACTGCCGACGGGCGGCTCCAGCGTGGTGCGCTCGAACGTCTCCGCGCTCATTCGGTGCGCCGGCAGCACAGGCATCAGGCCGAGGATCAGCGGTAACTCGCGATCCCCGCCAGGCCCGAACGCGAAGCGTACGGTGCGTGGTCCCAGCACATCGACGCGCGCCACCTTGCGATAGTGCGAGCGATGATACGGCCACCCCTTTTCCGACAGCATGCGATGGGAGAAAACCACATCAGCGCTGGTGATCGCCTTGCCGTCGGAGAACCGAGCCTCGGGCCTGAGATGAAATGTAATGCTCGAGCGGTCGTCCGGCATCTCGATCCTGCCGGCAATGCAGGCCGTAGAGCGTGAACGCCTCGTCGGCGGATCGCGCCAGCAGGCTCTCGTAGACGTATTCGCGCAGCGGTGCCGGTGTCTGGCCTTTGATGATGAAGGGGTTGAGGCTGTCGAACGTCCCGGTGCTGCCGAATCGCATCAGCCCGCCTTGGGGGCATTGGGATTGGCGTAGGGGAAGTGTGAAAGTCCGGCCGGCAGTTCAGGCTCGCCGTGCATGGCAATGCCGTGCATCGAACGACTTTTCTCCGCCTCCGCACCTGCCGTTGCGCTTGAGCCCGTTGATGGCGCCGGCGCAGTCCCACCAGTCCCGTCGCCCAGCGCCGGTGATCGGGCAGCCGCCGAATACTGACCTACCGGTATCGCGCCCGCGAGAATCAAGCTGAGCAACGCCGGAGCTGTCCGGCGCAGCCGAGCGGCAACAGCGAGGCCAAGCGATATTTTACACGTACCCATCAATCCATCACGCACCAGAAATGCGGCGATTTCACCTCGGGCCGCCAATCCCCGGCCTGCGCGTTGCCACAGCGCAACGCCGGTCTACGATCACAGGACATGGTTGCCGGGCGCCCGCCGCGGCCACGGGATTGCCTTATTCAAGCCTTTAGTCCGAGCCGTACAGAGACTGCAAGGAAATCGCTGCAGGTCGAACCACTGGGCGCGGCCACATTGGGCACGCGGGACCGCGTATGGGGTGCAAACATCAGGGGATTGCGAGCGGGGCTCGCCGAAACAAACGAAAGGTCTGGATGAACATGGCGAATGTGAAGGCTAGCGCCATCGGGGCGAAGCTTGCGGTCGCACTGATGGCTGGGTTCGTGGTTGCCGCGACGGCAAATCCGGTATTGGCCCAGAAAAAGGACGCCGCAAAGGGCGCGAAAGGCGGCGAGAAGCAGAGCGCATGGGTGAAGCTGTGCGAAAAGGCGAAATATCCAAAGGCCGGCGCCGACGGCAAGCCGATCATGGGGCAGGACCGGCAGCCGGTTCTGGAGGACAAGCAGCTCTGTCTGACGCACCATGAGCAGATGACACCGGCTGGCGTGACGCTGATCTCGGCCGCGATCCAGGAGCTGGAGGGTGTAGAGCGCAAGGGCATGATGGTCATGGTGCCGCCCGCTGTCGGCTTGGTGCTGCCGGTCGGCATCCGCGTCCGCGTCTACAATAAGGAGCAGTGGGAGAAGGTCACGAAGAAGGAGAAGGTCGACGAAAAGACCATCCCGACCCAGAACCTTGTCTTCACGATGTGTCACCAGAACGGGTGCACGGCTGAGAATGAGGCGACCCCAGCCCTTATCGATGGCATGAAGAAGGGCGTGGCCATGGTCGCGGAGGCGCGCCACCCGACCGGTCGTATCGTCGCCTTTTCAATCCCGCTCACCGGTTTCTCCTCGACCAATGCCGGTAAGCCCGTAGACAACAAGCTCTACAACGAGGCGCGCAAGAAGGTATGGGGCCAGATCCGCGCCAACCAGCTGGCCCAGATCAAGAAATATCAAGAGTTGCTCGAGAAGGGCGGCGGCTCGGCCGGCGGCCCGGCACCAGCGCAGAAAAAGTAGGAGGCATCACCGCCAGGGCAGCCGTTGCGCGCCCGGCGCCGGCAACGCCCCCGGCTATCACAAAAGCCCCCGGTCCAACATATGGGCCGGGGGCTCTTGTACTGCGATCCACTCTGACCTTGCAGGCATTTCGCCCCGCCGCCAGCAGCGCGGCGGCCTGACCGCAGGATCGCTTCCGGCCCGCACGGGATGAGAAGGGTGTTGTGCGAGAGCTCAGCCCGCAGCGCTGCCCGGCAGATCGAGTTGCACGGCCGGCATCAATTCGGGCTGACCCGGCTCAGTGGCGTTGCAGGAATAACGCCTCGTAGCGTCCCTTCCTGCGCCGTGAACGCGAGAACAGCTCCTTCACCTGCGGATGCCGCAGCGGTTCCCCGCTGTTGTCCGGCAGAAGGTTCTGCTCGGACACATAGGCGACGTACTCGGTCTCTTCGTTCTCGGCCAGCAGGTGATAGAACGGCTGGTCCTTGCGCGGCCGTTTCTCTTCCGGAATGGACAACCACCATTCCTCGGTGTTTGCGAACACCGGGTCGATATCGAAAATGATGCCGCGGAACGGATGCACCCGATGCTGCACCACCTGCCCGATCGTGAATTTCGCTTGCTTGATCCCACCCATGTCCATGCCCATCCCAGTACCCTACCCAGGGCCCATGACAAAAAATGAGCGGGCTGGAGTGCAATCGGGTTGGGGAAAGTGTCAGTTTGAGCAGTGGCCCCAAGGCCACATGTGACGTTTATCCGCACGTAGCGGGAATAACCACACGCCGGTGGTTTTCTATAGCTCCGCGCTGCCTTTAGCGCATGTCACAGGGCGTAGAGCGACGCCCGGTCGCGATCCTTGGTCGCCACCAGGCGCGCCAGCCCAACAATCACGTTTGCTTGTTTCCAGGTCGCATCGTCCTGCATTTTACCGTCGATCATGACCGCGCCAGTGCCATCCGGCATCGCGGCGATGATTCGTTCGCGAACGCGACCTCCTCCGGATCGGGACTGAACACCCGTTTGGCGATCTCGACCTGGCTGGGATGCAGCGACCAGGCGCCGACACACCCCATCAGGAAGGCATTGCGGAACTGGGCTTCGCAACCCCCGCTGTCCGAAAAGTCGCCGAACGGCCCATAGAACGGTGCAATGCCGTTGCGGCGGCAGGCATCGACCATCCTGGCGATGGTGTAATGCCACAGGTCCTGCTGGTGGAACGCGCGTGCTCCCGGCGACTGGCCCGCTGTCTGTGAGCCGCCAGGCGCGGACGAAGCCTGATCGGCGAGCACGCCGTAACCCGGATGTCCGCCGCCGACGCGCGTTGTCTTCATGCCGCGCGATGCCGCCAGATCGGCCGGTCCCAGGCTCATCCCGTGCATGCGCGGTGATGCGGCCGCGATCTCCTCGATGTTGGAAACGCCCTCGGCCGTCTCGAGAATGGCGTGGATCAGGATCGGTTTCGACAAGCCACGACGCGCTTCCAGCTGCGCCAGCAACTGATCCAGATAATGGATGTCCCACGGACCTTCGACTTTCGGCAGCATGATGACATCGAGCTTTGCCCCTACCGCGCCCACGATCTCGATCACGTCGTCGAGCGCCCACGGCGAGTTCAGGCAATTGATTCGCGTCCATAATCCGGTGTCGCCGAAGTCGTGGTCCCGGGCCATGCGGATGAAGCCCGCCCGCGCATCCTGTTTCTTGTCAGCCGGGATCGCATCTTCCAGGTTGCCGAGCACGACATCTACGTCTGCCGCGACCGACGCGATTTTGCCGACGATCTTGTCGTTGTGCGGCGGCACGAAATGGATCATGCGCTCCAGCCTGATGGGCAATGCGCGATAGGGCTCGGGCGCACCGATCGCCAGCGGTGCGAAGAAACGGGCAGGCGTGCGAGTGGCCGGCATGACGGCGACCTCCGATCCGTGGTGCGCTGCCGCAAGTCATAGCCCCGGCACCGTGGCCGTCAACAAGCGCGGTCGCCGGGTGACAAACCAAATCACGCCTGGTGTTCCGGTTCTGACATTTGCTTCCCTCGCGGTTCACTGGTCGGATAAAACTGCTCTAGCCGCGAACTCAGCTCCAGCGGCGGTTGGACCACATCCACTGCTCGGGCTCTTCCCGCACCCAGTCCTCGAACTGCAGCTGCATGGCCGCCATGGTCTGCCGCACGTCCTCGCCCTGGTTGCTCGAGCGCGGCACACGCAGCTCCTTGAGCTCGATCTCGAAGTTGCTTCCTTTGCCGATCCTGATGACCCGCGACATCCAGATCCGCGCGCCGGTGCGACGGGCGATCATCGCCCCGATAGCCTGCGTCCGGGCCGGCCTGCCGAAGAAGGGGACCTCGATCCCGGTCCGATCATAGAGATCGCAGACGATGCCGAGTTGCCCGTTGCGCCGCACGAAGTCCGTTATCAAGCGAGCGGTGCGCTGTGTGTCGCCATGCTCGCCCTCCACCTTTCCGCGTCCGAACAAGCCGCCGGGATAGAGATCCTTCCGCTGCGCCCTCAGATAGGCGTCGACGTAGGGATTGTTCACTGAGCGGTAGACCGCACCCGGTTTCTTGCCGACGGCGGCAAGCGGCCAGATCGCCAGCTCCCAGTTGCCCATGTGCAGAGAAACACCGACGATCGGCCCGATCTTCTCCGCGTAGCGCTGGAAGACATGAGCGTCGCGCAGCCGGATCCTCGACGGCTCAGCCAGGATCCGGTCGATCTGCATCGTCTCGGCCATCACGCGACCGAGATTCTCCCAATGCGCCATCGCGATGCGCCGCCTCTCCGCTTCCGCCATGTCCGGAAACGCGATTGCGAGGTTTTCGAGCGCGCGCCGGTGCCGTTTCGGATTGACGTACGGAGCCAGGGTCCGCCAGGCCTTGGCGGACAGGCCGACGGCAAAAGACAAAGGCAGAGCCCGCACGAGCCCCACAACGGCCCGCAATGCGAGATATTCGGCTCTGAATTGTAGATCGCGGAAATCGAGCATGGCGCCATCAGGAGTGGGGCAGGCAATCGAATGGAACAGTCCGGCCAGATCGCAGGCGCTCGCCAGCAGGTCAAGGCGACATAAAGCAGTCGGCCCGCGCCAACCGTTCCGCGGGCTGCCGCAGGCACTCCAACGGGTGCTGCCAGAAGCCTCAAGACTGACGCTGCATCAGCCGCGGGATATCCGTCGTCGGCCCCAGTCCTTCCCGCATCACACGACGCCGCAACGCCGGAACCGCGGCGATCGCATGCAAGCCCATCCCGCGCGCCAGACTGAGCGGCAGCAGTCCCGCCGTTAGCGAGCGGTTCATCAGGTCCACAGCCGTGCTGCGCCGATCGATGTCGCCCGAACGTCGAGCGGCATAAGCGTCGAGCACGGCAGCCCCGCCAAGGTCACCACCGGAGCGGATGCGGTCCTCGACGCAGTCTGCGAGAACGGCGACATCAAGCAGGCCAAGGTTCAGCCCCTGAGCACCGATCGGCGGAATGACATGGCCGGCTTCGCCGATCAGCACCACGCGGTTGCCGGCGAGCACCGATGTCCGCAAGCCTTCGAGCGGGAAGGCCCGCCGCGCCCCGAGATTGGAAATCGTGCCGAGCAGCCCCCCAAACAGCGCCTCCAGCCTCGCGATGAACTCGGTTTCGGATGCTTTGCACAGCCGATCCGCTTCCTCCGGCGTTTCCACCCATACCAGGCTCGATGCCTGCCCCTTGAGCGGAACGGTGGTGCACGGACCGGCCGGCCTGTGCAGCTCGGTGGAAATTCCATGGTGCGGGCGCTGATGAGAAAACCGCGTCGCGACAGCGGTTTGTGCATAGGACCAGCGGCGCACGGTGATCCCCGCCGCTGCCCTGCATAGCGAGTTCCGCCCATCTGCCGCGACGATCAACTGAGCATCGATCGTCGTGCCATCTGCCAGCGTCGCGCCGACACCCGAAGCGCTCGTGTCGAGCCGGGCAAGGTGCCCGCCGCCCAGGACGCGAACGCCATGCGCCTCGACGGCATCGCGCAGCGCCCGCGCAATTTCCGGCTGGGAAACATTGCAGCCGAACGACGCCTCGCCGATCTCGGCGGGTTGGAAAAGGATTTCTGGCGCCCGCAGCAAGCCGCCGGTCTGGTCGACCAGCCTGATACCCAGCAGCGGCGCACATTCAAGCCCGGAAGAAGGCCCAGCGCCGAGTTGCTCCAGAAGCTGAATGGAGCCCGGAAACAGAGCAGCCGTTCGCGTATCAGCCGGAGTAGACCCGCGTTCGTTGACCGTAGTCTCGTTCCGCCCCGTTTCGCCCGGGACCACGAGCCCTGCGAGCGCTACCTCGGAACCTGCCTTGGCTAAGGCGATTGCCGCCGCCATCCCTGCCGGGCCAGCACCGACCACGAGGCATTGGACCATCTCGCGGTTGGCAGAAGTGGAGGAGCGCATGAGCCGGTGAACTGCAGTGATACGACAAAGACACACAAGGCCCTACCATGGCCCGGAATTCAACGCACGTGACCGGTAGTCGCGCGCGCAGACCCGGCCAGAATCTGATTTACCTGTCACGTACACAGCGCCGCTGTCAGCAGGGCACCGAAACCACCACCGAGCGGCTACAAGTTGTTACTGAGATATTATTACTACGTATAACTTCTTATATTCTCTCTTGGGACTTCGCCGCCATTTGAAAATGCGGGATAAAAGTGCAGATTGGCCCGACGAGGCTCTAATAAATAAGTATTTGTACCTAGAGTTAACACTTAGTGTTTCCACTTCGAATACTACGCAGGAATATTACTTATAGTGTCCAATTCGTCACTTCCACAGTCACAAATGCTTGTTATTGTGCCGTAGTAGGTTTACGGCCGGGAATCACTTGCGTTAATCCTCTACTTGCACGGCACAGTCGAGGGGCTCCGGCAAACGGTCTAGCGGTTCGGCTTTGCGGCAAATCAGTGGTCCAGCCAATGGGGGCTGGATTGGGTTAGGTCAACGGAGTTGTTCGTATGATCGGGGGATTCCTCAAGTCTACCAGCTGCCTGGCGCTCATCGCCTCAGCTGGTCTCATGTTCGGTGGCGTGTCGGCTCGTGCTGCGGATCTGGGCGGCAATTGCTGCGCTGATCTGGAAGAGCGGGTTGCAGAGTTGGAGGCCACGACTGTCCGCAAGGGCAATCGAAAGGTTTCCTTGCAGCTGTACGGTCAGGTCAGCCAATCAGTGATGTTCTGGAACGACGGCGACGAGCAGAACGTCTACATGCTCGAGAACAACAACATCAAGAACCAGTTGGGTGTTCGCGGCTCCGCCAAGATCAACTCCGATTGGTCGGCCGGCTACAACATCGAGTTGCAGGTTCGCTCGGGGCGCTCGTCTTCGGCCAACCAGTACCCGCTGGCTACGACGCAGGGCGCAAGCATAACCGCCTTCAACACGCAGAGCGTTTCGCTGCGCTACGCCAACTGGTACCTGAAGTCCAACGCCTACGGCACTCTTACGGTAGGTCGTCAGACTGACGTCACTATCGGCACCTCGACAGTCAATCTTGGTCGATGCCGACGGCTACGCAGGCCCAGTTGGCGCCGGTTATGCCGGCCAGGCCTTCCGTCTCCGCCGCGCCGGCTCGGTCGGTAATGGCGGGCTCAGCGCCATGAGCTGGCTTGGTGGTGCATTCTCCGGCAACGGCGATACCATCATCTCGATGGACTACGGCCCGGCCTGGAACGGCGTGAAGTACACCTCGCCCTTCTTCCTCGGACAGAGCAAGAACTCCGGCTTCCTGCTGTCGGCAGGCTGGGGCCATGACGATGCCTGGGGTGTCGCCCTGCGCTACGTCGAGGACTTCGGAACGTTCCGCCTCGCTGCAGCAGTCGGCTACGGCGGCTACACCGATAACGATCGCGGCGCGTGCACCAATCTCGGTGAATCGACCGTCTCCCAGACCGATTGCAACAGTCTGCAAGCCTCTGGCAGCATCATGCACGTGCCGACCGGCCTTTACGTCGCTGGTGGTTGGGCAGAGTGGACCGACAACAACCGCAAGAAGATCACTGCGGTTGCGACCTACAACGTGGATGACACGGATAGCTTCTGGTACGTACAGGCCGGCTGGCAAGCCAAGCTGAGCTCGCTTGGCAACACCATCTTCTGGGGCCAGTACATGGAGAAGAACGATGGGTTGAACGTCAACGGTGGAGCGCCCAGCAGTGCTGACAGGCGGTCAGGCAAACACGCTGACGTCGACTGACTTGCTCAATTCGTTCGCCGGCACCGCGTTCATCGCAGGCGGCAAGTCGAGACATCTGGGGCGGCGGTATCACCCAGAAGATCGATGCAGCAGCTATGGCGCTCTATGTCGGCTACTACAATTTCTCGACAGACCTGACCCTGATGAACGCCGCTGGCGTGAAACAGAAATCGAATGCGGTCGACGACTTCAGCGTCGTGTTCGCCGGTGCCACGATCAAGTTCTGATCTCGCGACCGGTTCAACCGTAGACCAACGAGAAGAGCCGCCGAAAGGCGGCTCTTTTTTGTATTTCAGCACAACGACCTAAGGGACCAGATAGAAGAATTGCACCACCTGGCGTCGCCCATCTCGGTAACGGCTGCCGGTCCTCCCGGCCGACTGATGCAGGCGAATCGCGATGTTGCTGAACGGTTACAGACTAGAGAACAAACGCTTAGAGATATGCCGTAGGATATTTACCTAGTAAAGTTGCGGGTCTATGGATGGCCCTGTAAAGCACGGTCGAGGGGCTTCCGGCGAGACGGTTTGGCGGTTCGGCTATGCGGCACATCCAGTAGTCCAGCCAATGGGGGCTGGATTGGGTTAGGTCAACGGAGTTGTTCGTATGATCGGGGGATTCCTCAAGTCTAGCAGTTGCTTGGCTCTTATCGCCGCAGCTGGCCTTATGGTGGGCGGCGTATCTGCCCGTGCCGCGGATCTGGGCGGCAATTGCTGCGCGGATCTGGAGGAGCGCGTCGCGGAGTTGGAAGCAACAACGGCGCGCAAGGGCAACCGAAAGGTGTCGCTGCAGGTCTATGGCTCTGTCAGCCAGTCGGTCCTGTGGTGGAACGATGGCGACGAGCAGAACGTCTATATGCTCGAAAACAACAACATCAAGAACAAGTTGGGTGTTCGCGGCTCCGCCAAGATCAACTCGGATTGGTCGGCCGGCTACAACATCGAGTTGCAGGTTCGCTCGGGGCGCTCGTCTTCGGCCAACCAGTACCCGCTGGCCACGACGCAGGGCGCAAGCATAACCGCCTTCAACACCCAGAGCGTTTCGCTGCGCTACGCCAACTGGTACCTGAAGTCCAACGCCTATGGCACTCTTACTGTAGGCCGCCAGACTGATGTCACTATCGGCACCTCGACAGTCAATCTTGTCGATGCCGACGGCTACGCAGGCCCAGTTGGGGCCGGTTATGCCGGCCAGGCCTTCCGTCTCCGCCGCGCCGGCTCGGTCGGTAATGGCGGGCTCAGCGCCAAGAGCTGGCTTGGTGGTGCATTCTCCGGCAACGGCGATACCATCATCTCGATGGACTACGGCCCGGCCTGGAACGGCGTGAAGTACACCTCGCCCTTCTTCCTCGGACAGACGCAAGAACTCCGGCTTCCTGCTGTCGGCAGGCTGGGGCCATGACGATGCCTGGGGTGTCGCCCTGCGCTACGTCGAGGACTTCGGAACGTTCCGCGTCGCTGCAGCCGTCGGCTACGGCGGCTATACCGATAACGATCGCGGCGCGTGCACCAACCTGGGCGACTCGACCGTCTCCCAGTCCGACTGCAACAGTCTGCAAGCCTCTGGCAGCATCATGCACGTGCCGACCGGCCTTTACGTCGCTGGTGGCTGGGCAGAGTGGACCGACAACAATCGCCGCAAGATCACCGGTCTGTCGACCTACAACGTCGATGACACCGATGACTTCTGGTACGTCCAGGTGGGCTGGCAAGCCAAGCTGAACTCGCTCGGCAACACCATCTTCTGGGGCCAGTACATGGAGAAGAACGATGGGTTGAACGTCAACGGTGGAGCGCCCAGCAGTGTGACAGGTGGTCAGGCAAATACGCTGACATCGACTGACTCCGCTCAATTCGTTCGGCGCCACCGCGTTCATCGCAGGCGGCAAGTCGGAGATCTGGGGCGGCGGCATCACCCAGAACATTGATGCGGCAGCCATGGCGCTCTATGTCGGTTACTACAACTTCTCGACCGACCTGACCCTGATGAACGCTGCTGGCGTGAAGCAGAAGTCGAATGCGGTCGACGACTTCAGCGTCGTGTTCACCGGCGCGACGATCAAGTTCTGATCAACCGCGAGACATCTACGCCGAAGCAATCGAGGGCCGCCCATCGGGCGGCCCTTTCCTTTTGCTGCAACAGGCGCATCCGCATCAGCTAGCTTGACCGAATGTGGCCTGTAAGCAACGCCACAAAGCGGCAAAACTACGTAAAAAGCGAAAGTAACTAATATCAAGGCAAATCACACTACCAGTGGTCACGCAACGGTTCGCTTTCGACGACCGTTCCGCAGCGCCAACACGAGACTTTGCCAAGTTCGACAATGTGAAGGGTTTCGGGCAGAGGCAGGCGGATGGCTTTCGGACATGCAGATGGCAGGTCCGTCATCGCACTGTTAGCAGACTGGAGATGCCAGGCCAGTCTTGCCGAGTTTAACGCGTTCTCGGTTCCAACCTCACGTGACTTCGCAGCTCGCGAAGGGTTGGTCCTCGATGGTGCCGGTGATGGGCAGCGCGTGCTGGTGTTTGCGTGTCAGCTCAGAAAACGCTGGAGAAGCAAAGCATGACACTATTGAGAACGACGGTGACGAGCTCACTGGCATTGGCCGTTGCGGCGGGCCTGCTGGCGACCTCCGCCCAGGCAGCCGACCTTGGCGGCAACTGCTGTACCGACCTCGAGGAGAGAATAGCAGAGCTCGAGGCAACGACAGTCCGCAAGGGCAATCGCAGGGTTTCGCTGCAGCTGTACGGTCAGGTCAGCCAGGCGGTGATGTTCTGGGACGACGGTGCCGAGCGCAACGTCTACGTGCTCGAGAACGACAATACCAAGAACCGCCTTGGCGTGCGCGGCTCGGCCAAGATTGCGGCGGATTGGTCAGCCGGTTATCAAATCGAGCTGCAGATCCGTTCCGGTCGGTCGTCCTCGGCCAATCAATTCCCACTGGCCACCACCCAGGGCGCATCCATCACGGCATTCAACACGCAGAGCGTGTCGCTGCGCTTTGCATACTGGACCCTGCAGTCGGAACGCTACGGCAAGATCGACGTCGGCCGCATGACCGATGTCACGATTGGTACTTCCACAGTCAGCCTCGTTGACGCCGATGGCTTCGCTGGTCCCGTGGGCGCGGGCTATGCAGGTCAGGGGTTCCGCATGCGTCGTGCCGGCACCACCGGAAACGGCGGCCTGAGCTCGTTGAACTGGTTCACCGGCGCGTTTGCTGCAAATGGCGCGACAGTTGTATCGTATGATTATGGTCCGGCTTGGAACGGCGTGAAGTACACCTCGCCCTTTTTCCTGGGCCAGAGCAAGCGGTCGGGCTTCCAGTTCTCTGCAGGCTGGGGTCATGACGATGCCTGGGGCGTTGCGTTGCGTTACGCCGAGCAGTTCCAGGATATCCGTTTGGCCGCGGCGATCGGCTATGGCGGCTACACGGACAACGACCGTGGCGCTTGCACAAATCTCGCCGGAGCCACCAACGCTGTCTCGCAAACGGACTGCAACTCGCTGCAGATAAGCGGTAGCATCCTGCATGTACCCACCGGTCTTTATGTCTCGGCTGGCTGGGCGGAATGGACAGACCACAATCGCAACAAGCCTGCAGCGCTCGCCGGCTTCAACGTCGATAAGACGGACGATTTCTGGTACATCCAGGCCGGCTGGCAAGCCAAGCTCAATCCGCTTGGCAACACCATCTTCTGGGGCCAGTACATGAATGCCAATATCGGAATGGGCATGGACAGCGGCACGCCGGGAGCGCCGACCGGACCGGTGGCGCGCACGCTGGCGGCAGGCGACGTGATCAACTCCCTGGGGACGGCGGCACTGCTCTCAAATGCTGAGTCGACGATTTGGGGCGGCGGCATCACCCAGAACGTCGACGCTGCGGCGATGGCTCTGTATGTCGGATACTACAACTTCTCCACCGACATCACACTGCAGGCGACCAACAACGCTGCCAACAAGGCCAAATCGAACCCGATCGACGACTTCAGCGTCTTCTTCACGGGTGCAACGATCAAGTTCTAAGCCACTGGCGCTGCAGACGAAGACATCCAATGCAAAGAGCCGCCGAAAGGCGGCTCTTTGTTGTTTTCCCAGGTTTTAGAGGGTTCGGATCGAGACGTGATAAATGCGCAACGCACACCAAAAGCCGTTGCAAACAAGTGACTATCCCCAGGGATAAGACTTCGAAATACCGAGCGTATACAGTTCTGAGTTCAAATGGAGCGTAATCCATACTACCTAGGCCGAGTAAGAGTTGTGCGGTTCGAGTCCGCTGACGGTTCGGCAGCCTGGTCGGTTTTGGCAAACCACCACTGTCCCCGTCGAGCAGAAGGCAAGCCCGGCAGATACTGGCAAGCCGCACACTTTGTCTCCGCGTTCAGTTTGGTTGCTTTGGCGTTACCGCGTCCAGTCGGAGCGGCATGTGCACACGCGCGTGCGCGCCGCTCGGACAGGACACGAGCTCAAGCCGGGCGGCGCGTGCTGCCTTCTGCATCCCAGCAGAAAATCGTGGAGAAGACTAAATGACCTATATCATGAGAACGGTGAGCTCACTGGCGATTGCCGCTGCGGCGGGAATGCTTGCGACCTCCGTCCAAGCCGCCGACCTCGGTGGCAACTGCTGTACCGATCTGGAAGAGACGGATCGCAGAGCTCGAGGCCACGACCGTCCGCAAGGGCAATCGCAAGGTGTCCCTGCAGCTCTACGGTCAGGTCAGCCAGGCAGTGATGTTCTGGGACGATGGCGCCGAGCGCAACGTCTACGTGCTCGAGAACAACAACATCAAGAACCGGCTCGGCGTGCGCGGCTCGGCCAAGATCACGTCTGACTGGTCTGCCGGCTACCACATCGAGCTGCAGATCCGCTCCGGCCGCTCGTCCTCGGCCAACCAGTTCCCGCTGGCGACGACCCAGGGCGCGACCATCACCGCGTTCAATACCCAGAGCGTCTCGTTGCGGTTCGCCAACTGGTACATCGAACTCCGATCATTACGGTCGCCTGACCGTCGGTCGCCAGACCGATGTCACGATCGGCACCTCGACGGTTAATCTGGTCAATGCCGACGGCTTCGCTGGTCCGATCGGTGCCGGCTACGCGGGCCAGAGGCTTCCGCCTCCGTCGCGCTGGCACCACCGGCAACGGCGGGCTCAGCGGCCTGACCTGGTTTACGGGCGCTTTTGGATGCGAACGGCGCCACCATCGTGTCGTTCGACTACGGTCCGGCGTGGAACGGCGTGAAGTACACCTCGCCCTTCTTCCTCGGCCAGACCAAGCGTTCGGGCTTCCAGTTCTCGACCGGTTGGGGTCATGACGATACGTGGGGCGTCGCGCTGCGCTATGCAGAGCAGTTCCGCGATGTCCGCGTAGCGGCCGCGATCGGCTACGGCGAGCACACGGCGCCGATGATCGCGGGTCCTGCACCAATCTCGCCGGACGCAGACCAACACCAGTCTCGCCGGTCTGACTGTCACGCGCTCCAGACCAGCGGCAGCATCCTGCACGTGCCGACCGGCCTTTACGTGGCTGCCGGCTGGGCGCGAGTGTGACTGACGACAACCGAACAAGCCTGCCGCGCTCACCGCGTTCAACGTCGATAAGACGGATGAGTTCTGGTACATCCAGGCCGGCTGGCAGACCAAGCTGAATCCGCTGGGTAACACCATCTTCTGGGGCCAGTACCTCGAGAAGGACAGCGGTCTCAACATGAAGGCGGACGGCCAGGCCCGGACGATCACCTCAGGCGATGCTCTGAACTCGCTCGGCACAACCGCCTTCATTACCGGCACCGACAGTCAGACATCTGGGGCGGTGGTATCACCCAGAACGTCGATGCAGCGGCGATGGCGCTGTATGTCGGCTACTACAATTTCTCGACCGACATCACGCTCAGGCGATTCTGACAACGCCACCAACAGAGCGAAGTCGAACGCTGTCGATGACTTCAGCGTCTTCTATCGCTGGCGCGACGATCAAGTTCTGATGAAGGCTGAGATTGAAACAATCGGGAGAGCCATCCACAGGAATGGTTGGCTCTCCCAACTCAAAGTAAAAGTACGCCAGACTAGATGATTGCCGAACGTGGAATCACACAGTATAATTAATCCAAGAGTTGCTGCGTATCACTGTGACTTAAACGTTCAGAATCCTTAAAAACCTTAAACATAGCCCGGCTCACGGCGAGAGCTGTGGCGGAGATGCACAAGTTGCCATTGACGCAACAAGCATGCCCGTTTATAGGGCCTGGATATCGCAAAATGCGATTCCGGGGTTTTCGTGCTGTCCAATCTCCATTACCCAGTCTCCACTGTAACGAGTTGTGCGGTACCGGGCGTTGACCCCAATCTCGGGATGTTTCCTGGGAAAACCCTTCGGGAAAAGTTTCCCGCGTAGGCGGTCAGCCCCAGCAGAAGGCAAGCCCGACAAGCATCAGGCGAGCCGCACCTCAGTTTTCCGCGTTCAGTTCTGTCGCTTTGCGTTCCCGCGTTCGGTCCGAGCTGCGTGCGCTCACGCGCGTGCGTGCTGCTCTGACGGAACGTGAGCTTGTGCGGGCAGCGCGTGCTGCCTTCTGCACCCAAGCAAGACACGGTGGAGAACCTGAATGAACATATCTCTGAAAACGGCGAGTGGACTGGCGATTGCCGCTGCGGCGGGAATGCTGGCGACCTCGGCCCAAGCTGCCGATCTCGGCGGCAACTGCTGTACTGATCTCGAAGAGCGGATCGCAGAGCTCGAGGCCACGACGGTCCGCAAGGGCAATCGCAAGGTCTCACTGCAGCTCTACGGCCAGGTCAGCCAATCGGTGCTGTTCTGGGACGACGGTGCCGAGCGCAACGTCTATGTGCTCGAGAACAACAACACGAAGAACCGTCTCGGCGTCCGCGGCTCGGCCAAGATCACGTCCGACTGGTCCGCCGGCTACCAGATCGAGCTGCAGATCCGGTCCGGCCGCTCATCGTCGGCCAACCAGTTCCCGCTGGCCACCACCCAGGGCGCGACCATCACGGCGTTCAACACCCAGAGCGTCTCGTTGCGATTCGCCAACTGGTACCTGAACTCCAACCATTACGGTCGCCTGACCGTGGGGCGCACCACCGACGTCACGATCGGCACCTCCAGTGTCAACCTGGTGAATGCCGATGGCTACGCCGGTCCGACCGGCGCCGGCTATGCGGGGCAGAACTTCCGCCTCCGCCGCTCTGGCACGACCGGCAATGGCGGCCTCAGCAGCCTGTCATGGTTCGTCGGTCCGTTCGGCTCCAACGGTGCCACCATCGTGTCGATGGACTACGGCCCGGCCTGGAATGGCGTGAAATACACCTCGCCGTTCTTCCTCGGCCAGACCAAGCGGTCGGGCTTCCAGTTCACGACCGGTTGGGGCCATGACGATACCTGGGGCGTCGCGCTGCGCTATGCAGAGCAGTTCCGCGACATCCGCGTCGCTGCTGCCATCGGCTACGGCGAGCACACTGCAAACGATCGCGGTCAGTGCACCAATCTCGCCGGTGCCACCAACGCGGTCTCTCACACCGACTGTAACGCTCTACAGATCAGCGGCAGCATCCTGCACGTGCCGACCGGCCTGTACGTATCGGGCGGCTGGGCCCAGTGGACTGATGAGAACCGCAACAAGCCTGCTGCTCTTGCCGGGTTCAACGTCGATAAGACGGATGACTTCTGGTACATCCAGGCCGGCTGGCAGACCAAGCTGAACGCGCTTGGCAACACCATCTTCTGGGGCCAGTACCTGGAGAAGAACGGTGGCATGCGGCTCAATGGTGGCTCCCCAGCGGCACCGTCCGGACCGGTTGCTCGGACGCTGGCTGGTGGCGACGTGCTGAACTCGCTCGGCACCACCGCCTATATCTGCCAGTTCCGAGGCCACGATTTGGGGCGGTGGTATCACCCAGAACGTCGACGCTGCAGCCATGGCGCTGTACGTCGGCTACTACAACTTCTCGGCTGACATGACTTTACAGGTGTCACCAACGCGGCGAACACGCGCAAGGCGAATGCCTTCGACGACTACAGCGTGTTCTTCGCAGGCGCGACCATCAAGTTCTGATAGTCGCAACTTGCCACACAACCTTGGAGAGCCGCCATTCGTGGCGGCTCTCTGTCGTTTCTGCAGGCAAAGATGTTGATAACTTGGAGTTCTTCCGTCATTGGCTGTTTCCGGGTTTTGACGTTGCTGCATTGCCACATGGCTTTAGGAACACATGCGCTGACCGAATTTTTCAAAGCCTGGAAAGTTAGTTGAAACATGACTGCGGGTACGTATGTTGCAGATTGAGAGTGATGGCGACGCGTGCGAGTGCCATTCCGACGAGGTCGCAAGAATGAACTTGCTGAAGACATTGGCGATGGGGTTGGTGCTGCTGGGCATAAGCAGTGCGTCCATGGCTTTCGAAGAACAGAAGATGCAGCGCGGTGCTGCACAGCCCACACAGGCTGCGCCAGCGGCCGGTAGCACGAGCTTGGGTATCACGACCCCCGAGCTGTCGTCCAAGAAGGACAGCGGCACCAAGATCCGCGTGCCCGGACTGGGCATCATCGGCGAAATACCGAAGATGGATTTTGGGCTGGAGTTGCTCTATGGCGCCAACCAACCCAAGCCGCCACTGTCGATTGACCGTGATTCAGAAGCCAGCGGCGTGATGGGCCGGGTTCGCGTCCCGCTGAAGTCTCCCTGATTTGATGACCTGGGCGACGGTTCGGTGCCGTCGCCAGGACCAAGATGAGATGCGGTGGCCCCGTCGCCTGGTGCGGCGGGGTTTTTCTTTTCACTCTCTAACCCGGCAATAGACGGGGAATCCGCTCTGCCAGCAAACTGGCGAGATCGTCGAGAGGATTGCCGGTTAGTGGCGCTAAATCAGAAAACGCTCGCATAGACTGCTCCGGTGTCAAACCTGCGAGCTGCATGCAGCGGTAGACGCCCTTGGCCTGCAGCCAGTCACGGTAGCGCTGCTCGTAGGCGTCGAAGCCCGCCTTGACCGGACGAACGCCCAGAACGGGCAGCCGGGCCCAGATGCACTCGGAGATCATGCTGCTCGAATCGTCGGTGCAGATCACGGCATCGACGGCCGCGAACATCTCCACGAGCCCGCCAGCCCCCGCTTGCCGCACATCTATGAAGCGGCCATACGCCGGCGTACCCGAAGCCATAGCCCGCGAGATGCGCTCGCTCACCAAATCAGGCGTCCGTCTCGAATTGGAGACGATCCAGCGCGTGCCATAAGCTCTCGTTAGACCCTCGGCCAACGCCAGCAGGCTGTCCCAATCTGCAGGCGAATAGACGAAAGTCCCCGAATTGCCCCCCAGAATCAGTCCTGCTGTGGCGGGCGATGCAGCGCCCCGTCCATGCCGGCGACCTGTGCCAGCCGGCAGCGTGTCGGGATCGAGCCGGGACGGCTTGAGCGCCAAAGCGTGTCTGGGGCGGCGCGCCTGATCTTCGTAGGATGTCAGGACCAAGCTGAAGTCTTGCGGCCGGAACAGGCGCAGCGACCCGTAAAAAATATTCGGAACCCTGCGAGCCCGCGCGAGCCAGACGTTTGCCGCCAACGTTTCCGCGCCCGCCGAGACGATCACATCGCAGCCGGGGATCTCGCGCTCCTCGATGCCATAGACGAACTTCAACAGCGCTGCCGCGGGCACCCGGCTCGCGGCAAGACCAGCCAGCACGCCGCCCGGCCACCGCCCGCGCCGGACCGATTGCTCGTTGACAGTGGTCGGCTGTAGCCGGCCGATGGCTGCTGCGATGCCATATGACAGATTGAAATGGCCCGGCCGACCATCGGATAGAACGAGGATGCGAATCACGGCGGGCGTGGTCCCTGTGACCGAGCGGACTTGAAACGCTGCCAGGGTGTCGATAAGGGCGGCCGGCGTCAATGCCTCTCGATCTTGACCGGCTGTGCGATCAAAAAGCTGGCGCCGGCATGGAGTAGGCCGCTACACCTCACTACATTCAGCGCTGAGGATCGCAGCCAGGAGCTGGCCCATGCAGACTGCTATCGCCACCGTCTCGTTGTCCGGAGATTTCACCGAGAAACTCGAGGCGATCGCAGCGGCCGGGTTCAAGGGGCTGGAGATCTTCGAGAACGACCTTTTGTCGTTCAATGGCAGCAATGCGGACGCCAGGAAACTGATCGCTGATCTGGGCCTTGAGCTCATCGCCTTCCAGCCGTTTCGCGATTTCGAAGGTTGGGACGAGCCACAGCGCTCGCGGGCCTTTGCGAGGGCCGAGCGCAAGTTCGACACGATGGCGGAGCTGGGCTGTGACCTGCTGATGGTCTGCTCCAACGTATCCGTCGGACTCCCATGGCGGGTTGGATCGCGCCGCTGCCGACTTCCGCGAGTTGGGCGAGCGCGCGGCCAGGCGTGGTATCCGCGTCGGCTTTGAAGCGCTCGCGTGGGGTCGCCACGTGAACGATTACCGCGATGCCTGGGAGGTTGTCCGCCGGGCCGACCATCCCAATATTGGCCTCGTCCTCGATAGCTTCCACATCTGCGCCAGAAACACCGACCTGCGCCCGATCCGCTCAATTCCCAAAGAGCGCATCTTTCTCGTCCAGATCGCCGACGCGCCCCGCCTCGACATGGACGTGATGCAATGGAGCCGCCATTTCCGCTGCATGCCTGGTCAGGGTGATCTTCCGGTCTTCGAGTTCATGCAGGCGCTGGCCGAGACCGGGTATGACGGTCCGCTGTCGCTTGAGATTTTCAACGATCAGTTCCGCGCCGGATCCGCTCGCGCGGTGGCGACGGATGGCCGGCGCTCGCTCATCTATCTGCTCGATCAGTTGGCCCGCTCGGGCAGCCGTCTGCCGGCCGCCGCCGTGGTGCAGCTGCCCAGCCAATCACGTTGCCTCGGCGTGGAGTTCATCGAGTTCACCGTCTCCGAGAAGGAAGCCGGCGACCTCGCGCGGTTGTTCGCCGGCATGGGCTTTCGCAAAGCTGGCCAGCACGTTTCGAAAGCGGTGACGCGTTGGACGCAGGGCAACATCAACCTCGTGATCAATGCCGAGAAGGACGGATTTGCACACTCCTACCAGATCGCACACGGCACCTCGGTTTGCGCCATCGGCTTGAAGGTCGAGGACGCCGCCGCCACGCTGGATCGTGCAGAAAAGCTGCTCGACCGTCCGTTCCGCCAGCCGGTCGGACCGGGAGAATTGGAGATCCCGGCGGTGCGCGGTGTCGGCGGCAGCCTGCTCTACTTCCTCGACCCCGCCACCGATTTGGGCCGGGTCTGGGACATCGAGTTCAAGGCGCCATCCGATGCCGGCAGCGTGCAACCCACAGGGCTGGTCGAGATCGATCATATCTCCCAATCGATGCAATACGAGGAGATGCTGTCCTGGCTGCTGTTCTACTCCTCGCTGCTGCAGGTTGAGAAAACCAAGGAGCTCGATATCGCCGATCCCGGCGGCCTTGTCCGCAGCCAGGTCATCCAGGCGCCGGACGCCAACCTGCGCATCGTCCTCAATGGCTCCCAGAGCCCGCGCACCCAGTCGTCGCGCTTTCTGTCCGAGTTTTTTGGCTCCGGCGTTCAGCATGTCGCGTTCGCGTCATCCGATCTCGTGGCAACGGTCGGCCGCCTCGTCGCCGCAGGCGTCAAGATGCTGCCGATCCCGGAAACCTATTACGACGACCTCGAGGCGCGGCTCGATTTGCCTGCCGACCGCCTTGATACCTTCCGCAACCTCAACATTCTCTACGACCGCGACGATGCAGGCGAATACCTGCAGGCGTATACGGTGCCGTTCGAGGACCTGTTCTTCTTCGAGTTCGTCGAGCGCAATGGCTACACCGGCTTCGGCGCACCCAACGCTCCGGTCCGGCTCGCCGCGCAAGCCCGCCTCGCCCGTCATCCAGCCGTACCGAGACGCTAGAAAAGCGAAGCAGAAAATCGAGACAGCGCGAATTTGCGTGTATGCTGCCAGCACCCCGCTCGAGGGCGGCGCAGTCATCCGCACAGGCCTGACCGTATCGAGGACCACCCGTCATGAAAATCCGCGCTGCCGTGATCGAGCAGAGGGAAAAACCGCGGCCCTACGCGCAGTCGAAACCGCTTGTCGTGACAGAGGTTGAGCTTGCCCCGCCCGGCGCGGGCGAACTGCTCGTGCGCATCCGCGCCGCCGGCCTGTGTCACTCCGACCTGTCCACCATCAATGGCGACCGGCCGCGCCAGATGCCGATGCTGCTCGGCCATGAGGCCGCAGCGGAGGTCGTGGAGCTCGGCGCTGGCGTCACGGACATGAAAGTCGGCGATCACGTCGCGCTTGTGTTCGTGCCGAGCTGCGGCCACTGCAACCCGTGCATGGAAGGCCGCCCCGCCTTGTGCGAGCCGGGCGCCGCGGCGAACGGCAGCGGCAAGCTGCTGACCGGTGCCATCCGCCTCAGCCGCAACGGCGAGCCGGTGCTGCATCACCTGGGCGTCTCCGCTTTCGCTGAATATGCCGTCGTCTCGCGCCGGTCCGTTATCAGGATCGATTCCACGCTGCCGTTCGAGGAGGCGGCGCTGTTCGGATGTGCCGTCATCACGGGCGCCGGGGCCGTCATCAACACAGCCAAGGTGCCGATGGGGGCCAGCGTGGCGGTGATCGGCCTCGGCGGCGTCGGTCTGATGTCGCTGCTTGCGGCCCGCGCCGCCGGCTGCCGGCAGGTGATCGCGGTCGATCGCATGGCCTCCAAACTGGAGCTCGCGCGCCAGCTCGGCGCCACGCACGCGGTCGATGCCTCGAAAGACGACGCGGTGCAGGCGGTCAAGGATCTGTCCGGCGGCGGCGTCGAGTTTGCCTTCGAGATGGCGGGCTCGGCCAAGGCCCTGGAGCTCGCCTACCAAATCACCCGGCGCGGCGGCACCACGGTGACCGCGAGCCTGCCGCACCCCACCCACACCGCCGCCATTCCCGTGACCAATCTGGTGGCGGAGGAACGTACCCTGAAGGGCTCATACGTCGGCAGTTGCGTCCCCCAGCGCGACATCCCCCGTTTCATCGCGCTTTATCAGCAGGGGCTCCTGCCGGTCGACCGCCTGATGAGCGAGAAGATCGGCCTCGACGACATCAACGAGGGCTTCGACCGCCTCGCAGACGGCGTGAGTGTCAGGCAGATCCTGGTGCCGTGAGGCGGCAAACCGACAATCCGAGCACGGCGCCTGGGCGGAGGGAGCGGACGTTGACCGGGCGTTGCGGGCGGCCTGGACGTCATGGCCGATCCGAGGTCTCGTGAAACGAGCCCGAGGGGAAAAGTCGGCCATCCACGCGGTGCTCGGCATGTGCGATCGCAGCGGGAATTCTCGGCGTTCGAGCGTCACCCCCGCCGGTCTGCATGCAGAGCGTTGACGTGGATGGCCGCCTGGTCCCGGATCTCGGCTGCACCTCGGCCCGGCGCGGCCATGACGGTCGATGTAAAAATCTTGTCGACGTCCGCTTGTGAATAATCACCGTCATGGCCGATCAGAGGTTTTGCGCGACCGTTGCAGCGATCCGGCGCGTGTTACACGTCGCTGGCGGCCGGCTCCCCGAAGGGGAGTCGCCAGCGACAAACTAACAATTCTCGCCTCGGACCGGCGCGGCCATGACGCCTGGATTGAAAGTGGGGCGACATCTGCGCCTGCATGAAAAATCTCCACATCGCAACCTTCAGTGGTCCGGGATGACGGCAGCGCCTGTTGAGGCTAATCTCTGGCAACCCTCAATCGCCCTCCAAGAGGCCCCCCATGAGCACCCGACCCGCGCCCGATACGCGCGCCGCCTATAAGCATTTTCTGTCCATCACCACCCGCTGGATGGACAACGACGCCTACCGGCACGTCAACAACGTGGTCTACTATTCCTGGTTCGATACGGTCGTGAACGAGTACCTGATCCGCCAGGGCGCACTCGACATCGAGACCAGCGAGGTGATCGGCCTGGTGGTGGAAACCCAGTGCCGCTATTTCTCGCCGATCGCTTTTCCGTCGATGGTCAACGCCGGCTTGCGCGTCGCCCACATCGGCAACTCGTCGGTGCGTTACGAGGTCGGGCTGTTCCGCGACGACGCCGACACGGCCGCCGCCCAGGGACACTTCGTGCACGTCTACGTCGACCGCGCGACCAACAAGCCCGCGCAATTGCCCGCCAAGCTGCGCGCCGCGCTGGAGCGGATCGCAGTGTAAATGGGGACAGCCACCAATTTTACGATGGCTGGCTCATCACATCCGCACAGGAGCAGAAAAATGGTGGCTGTCCCCATTTACCGACACACCGACGGCCCACTCGCCACCGTCACCATCGACCGTCCCGCAAAGCGCAACGCCATGACGCTGGCGATGTGGCAGGAGGTCGGCCGCCTGTTCGGCGAGTTGGCCACCGACAAGTCCGTACGCGGCGTCTTGCTGACCGGCACGGGCGGTTCATTCAGCGCCGGCGCCGACATCGAGGAGTTCGACCGAGTTCGCGCCGACGCGGCCGCCGCCAAGGCCTATGAGGAGGAGGTCGACGCCTGCGCCGACGCAATCGCGGCCTGCCCGAAGCCAACAGTTGCTGTCATCGACGGATTTTGTCTGGGCGGCGGCTGTCATCTGGCGCTCGCCTGCGATTTCCGCTTTGCCAGTCCGCGATCAGCGATCGGCATACCATCTGCCCGGCTGTCGATTGTCTACGGAGTACGCACCACGCAACGGCTGCTTGCGCTGGCCGGCATCGCCAACGCCAAACGCATGCTCTATACGGCCGCACGCTATGACGCCGCCGCCGCCAAAGCGATGGGCGTCATCGATCAGGTGTCTGAGGAACCGCTCGCAGCAGCGCGCGCCATGCTGAACGAGATGGCGGCGAATGCGCCCTTGTCGATCGCCGGCGCCAAAGCCATCCTCGATGGCTTCGCACTAGGCCCCGGCGCGATGTCATCCGAGGCAGCCCAGGCCATCGTCGATGCCGCTGCTGACAGCAAAGACTACGCAGAAGGCCGCCGCGCCTACGCCGAAAAGCGCCCGCCGCTGTTCAAGGGAGAATGATTATGAAAATGCACATGCTGTCCGGTGGCCGTGTGCGGATGCGCAAAAGCGTGTTCATGCCCGTCCAGAACAAAGCCGAGACCATCGAGATGCCGGTCATCTCCGTGCTGCTGCGCCACGGCCAGGCCAACGTGCTGTTCGATACCGGCTGTCATCCCAGCGTGCCGGATGATCCGGAGGCGCGATGGGGCGGGCTGGCGCGGCTGATGACGCCGATCATGCAGCCGGGAGACCACGTGCTGACCGGCCTGAAGGAGGTCGGGTTGCAGCCAGAGGACATCGACATCGTCGTCAATTCGCACCTGCATCCCGACCACTGCGGTTGCAATGCTTTCTTCACCAAAGCCACGTTCGTGGCGCACGAGAAGGAGTTGGCGGCGGCCCGGGCGGAAGGTGCGGCCGGGCAGGGCTTCCTCGCGGCCGAGTTCGAGACCCCGATGCCGTTCGACCCGATCGCCGCCGAGCGCGATCTGATGGGCGATGGCCGCATCGTGCTGCTGGAGTTGCCGGGCCACACGCCGGGAACGATCGGTGCGCTCGTCGGCCTCGACGAGTCCGGCCAGTTCCTGCTGGCGTCGGACACAATCACGCTGAAGGAATGCCTCGACCGCGATATCATCCCGCGCAACACGTGGAACGGGGAGGTGCTGTCTAAGACGTACGCAGAGGTGCGCCGGATCGAAGCTGGCGGCGCCACCGTGATCTGCGGCCACGACATGAACTCAGTGGCAAGCCCTGAAAAAAGGCCTGGACGCGTACACGTAGGCCCGCCGCTTCGGGACGAGCACCTGATGAATTTCGGTGCCCCTGAGTTAAGGGAACGCTCGGCCAATCAACGACGCTTTGGTCAACGTCTCATTCGCGCGGATGCCGACGCTTTATCGAAACAAGACAGTGCGGCTCTCGTGCGTGCCGCGCAGGCACGTCACGCGAAAATATGTCGAGATTGTCATTGAACGCCAGCGTACCGACCTCTGGATCTCCTGCCCCTGCGCCAACATGGCGGCGCCGTCCATGACCGCTCGCATAGCATTCCCAGATGCCCCCGCTCGTATGGTCGCGAAATCGGGGAAGTTGATGCGCATCATGCCGGCCTGACGTTCGCGCAACATGCTGCCGACCGCGCGGCGGACTTGCAACGTTCGGTGCATGACTGATTGAGCTTCTTCCCGGCCGCGCCCACGGATTACCTGCGGTGGCCGTCCCTGTGCCTGGAATAGGACGGGGGATCACGCGCTGACTTGCACCGAATTGGGGGTGCTTTGGTGGCGTTACGACGGGCCGCTTGTAGGGAATAGGCGTCGGCACTTGATACGGCTTCGGGGGGCCGACCTGCGGCACCTCGTGTGTGGCACTGCGACGGGCTGCTGGTAGGGAACGGGCGCCGGCACCTGATACGGCTTCGGGGGCCCGACCTGCGGCACCTGATGTGGCACCGCGACGGGCTGCTGGTAGGGAATGGCAGTTGGTACCTGATACGGCTTCTGAGGGCCGACCTGCGGCACCAGATGTGGCTCTGCGACGGGCTGCTGGTAGGGAACGGGCGTCGGCACCTGATACGGCGTTGGCGTCGGAATCGCATAAGGCGCAAGAACCGGGGCGACTGTCACGCCGGATCCAGTCGGTTGCAGCGTCTGTGACGCCGGAAGCTCGGTCGTGACGGGTGGCAAGCCCGTCCCACCCGGACCGGGCTGACCACCACTACCGCCGCCGTTGCCGCAATTGGCACTCTTGTGCGGATTGCCAACACCGATGCACCAGCCAAGATGTAGGCCTTGAGCGGTTGCGGGCGTCATGCAGAACTGCGCCGCTAAAGCGGCAGCCAAGACAGTCACAAGTGCTTGCGTTGTTTCAGATAAGCGTTTCATTGCGCGATCACCACGATTTCGACAAGGCAATATACCCGGCCGTTGACCCGCTCCGGGTGTGAGGCCCATCCTCGAGTGGCACGCCAACCCAGCTGCGTACGGATAAACTTCGCGCAAGCACCGCGTCGAACCCAACGCCCGCAGACGCAATCGTCTTCGACGTCACCTCGAAGCGCCCGGCCGCATGATTGCGAACATGCCCGACGTCGAAAAATGCGAACGGCCGAAGCGAATGGAAGATCCCGCCATGCAAATCGATCTGACGCGACAGCTCCAGCTTGCCGGCGAACCCCGAATCGCCATGGACCTCGGCCAGCGCGTAGCCTCGCAACATATGACGATCGCCAAGATGCAACTCTTCCACAGCCGGAAGGCGATCAGGACTTAGCTGGCCAGCGCTTCGCCGCGCACCGCGAATGCCTGTCCGGCTATTGTTATCGGTGCGACAAACCCACAACCGCCTCTCACGTGCCAGAACGAGTTGTCGCCATCGTCCGTACCCGCAGGCGCGGTGCCGTCACGCTGGCCGCCGGAGACGGTCAAGCCGCCCTCCAGTCGGCCGCCGCCGTTGAAGACGTGACCGTAGAGAAGCGCGACAGCCCCCACGTTTGCCGCACTCTCGAAAGAGAAGCCGCCCCCACGTGTTTGAGCGCCCGAGTGCCGAAACTCCAGTAGTCCGTATCCGTAGCGATGGAAATCGCGCAAGAAGGGATGTCCTAGGCTCGCTCCGAAAATCTTCCCTTCGAGATCGGTCGAGACGAACTTGCCGGATGCATCGCGCTTGGCCTCGACGTTGCCCGCGATCGCTTCGAGGTAAGTTCCTTCACGTGTAATGCGCGTGCGATAAGATGCCAGGCCATAGAACTCCTTACCCCCGGCATCGTTGTTGAAGTGCAGCGTTCCACCCGCATATAGGCGCAGCACATCGCCTGTAGAGATGACCGAGAAGAAACTCTGCTCGACGTGAGCCGAGAGCGAACGGCCGAGCTGGCGTGGAGGATTGTCAATCGTCGCGCTGCCGGCCCCACGGATCGTTGTCGCAATGATCCGCAAACGTGCGCCGCCGCCCGGACGCGGATAATCGATCTCCGATGTGACACGTAGGCCCGCGATATCGTCGACAAGCGCAAGTGCGCGTTCGAACTGTTTGCGCGTGAGTGGTCTCAGATGAAGGAGGGGCTCGACAGTCTCACGAATGCGCCGATGCATCCGGTCATCGACGCCTTCAATCGAAATGTGTTCGATCTGCCCCTCATGCACCCGCAGTTCAAAGGACCGGCCATCCGCGGACGGCACCACTTGCACCTCGGCCAGAAGGAAGCCGTCCTCGCGATAAATGAGTTCAACCGCTGCCGCGAGCCGCGACGGGGTCACCTGCTGTTCGTTGGAGCCGATATGATGATAGGCAAAGGCCAGCAGATGATCGGCATCATACACTGTAGAATCGGCGATGTTGGCTCGCACGCCCGGTCCGCGAGCCTCGGCTGGCGCAAAAGCCAGCATAGCCAGCAGCGCTGCGGCTACTATGGCTCCGGCAATGTGCCTGCGAAACAATCGTGGTCTTTGCGTCTTCGTCACCACCGGACCTCGGCAGGGCTGATACGCAAAACGACGTTAAGGATCAAGGCGAAGCCAAAGCAGCGTCGGTTCGACACCGATGCTAGCTTACTTATGCGAGTTCGAGCACGACAATTGGCGACGATTGTGCTTCCGTTCCTCGAAAACAATTGGTTGTCAGTCGCGATGGAACTCGAAACGGCTCAGCCAAACGCTTCGGAGCTTGTCGCAAAGGCCGGATCAGACTCTAAGCTGAACGGCGCGGAGCGCTAAAAGGGGAACCGCTACCCGCGGCAAGCGCGCCCTCCACCGATCAAGCCCGGGCCGCGACCTGTTCCGACGATCTCCGTGCGGCGCGCTCCTGCTTCAGGCGCTCAGCCATCAGGAAAGCCAGCTCCAGCGACTGGTCGGCGTTGAGGCGGGGGTCGCAGTGCGTGTGATAGCGATCCGAGAGATCCGCATCGGAGATCGCGCCGGCGCCGCCCGTGCATTCCGTCACCGGCTGACCGGTCATCTCCACATGCACGCCACCCGCATGGGTCCCCTCGCCGCGATGCACGGCGAAGAACGTATCGACCTCACGCAGCACGCGGTCGAATGGGCGCGTCTTGAATCCGCTGGCCGACGTGATCGTATTGCCGTGCATCGGATCACATGACCAAACGACCGCACGCCCCTCCTTTTCGATCGCCCGGATCAGCTTCGGCAGCGCAGTCTCGATCTTGTCGGAGCCGTAACGGCAAATCAGGGTGAGCCGGCCCGGCTCGTCCTTGGGATTGAGAATGTCGATCAGCCGGATGAGTGTGTCCGGCTCCAGCGATGGCCCGCACTTGATGCCGATTGGATTGCGGATGCCCCGGCAGAATTCGACGTGCGCGTGATCCGGCTGCCGCGTCCGGTCTCCGATCCACACCATGTGCCCGGAGGTCGCGTAGTGCTCGCCCGACGTCGAATCGAGGCGCGTGAACGCCTCCTCGTAGCCCAGCAGCAGTGCTTCGTGACTGGTATAGATGTTCGTCGTCTTCAGTTGTGGCGTCGTCTCAGACGTGATGCCGCAGGCCCGCATGAAAGCAATCGTCTCGTTGATGCGGTCGGCCAGCTCCTGGTAGCGGTGCCCCTGCGGGCTGTCTTTCACGAACCCCAGGTTCCACTGGTGCACCCGCTCCAGGTCCGCATATCCGCCCACAGCGAAGGCGCGCAGCAGGTTCAGCGTGGCGGCTGACTGGCGATAGGCCTCGAGCTGACGCTGCGGATCGGGCACGCGCGCCTCAGCCGTGAACTCCGGCCCATTGATGATGTCGCCACGATAGCTGGGCAACGTCACGTCGCCCTTCTTCTCCACGTCCGACGAGCGCGGTTTGGCGAATTGGCCCGCGATGCGCCCGACCTTCACCACCGGCATCGAAGCCGCATAGGTGAGCACCACCGCCATCTGCAGGAAGACGCGCAAGAAGTCGCGGATATTATCGGCCCGGTGTTCCGCGAAGCTTTCCGCGCAATCTCCTCCCTGCAGCAGGAAGGCATTGCCGCGCGCCACATCGCCCAGCGCACGCTTGAGGTCGCGCGCCTCGCCGGCGAACACCAGTGGCGGAAACGTCGCGAGCCTGGCTTCGACTTCATTAAGTCTGGTCTCATCCGGGTATTCGGGGACCTGGATAATCGGCTTCGACCTCCAACTCGAGGGCGACCACTGCGCCGGCATGGCAAGCTCCTGATATCTGAAATACCGCGCGCCGCGGAAAGACACCGCTCCGCAAAGCGCGATTTGCATGGATCGAACACAGTATGCCAGAAAACGGCTGGCTGCGGATAGTAAATCCTGATGTGATTTGATGTGGACGCGCAACTCCGCCTTGCCGGGCCGCCGCTCAACCTTTGAGGACGGGCCCCGTGAGCTTGCGCAAGAACGCCACTTGCAGCGCGTCGTCCCTGGTCAGCGGCCACACGCCATGCGATGCGACCTCGAACCCCAGCCGCGCAAAGAAGCCTGCGGCCGCCACCGGACAGCGCACCGAAAACCCAGAATAACCAGCTTCCGTCGCTTGCCGTTCAGCGGCCTCCATCACCAGCCGTCCAAGGCCCATCCCGGTGAACAAGGGAGCGGTAAAGATGCCTGTCATTCTGACCAGCGCGCCAGAATTGTTCGCCGGCACCCACCCCGCAGTTGCCAGCAATTCCTTGTTGTCGGGCAGACACGCCGCCAGCAGCCGCCCTGCCCGCGCATCTTCGCCAAGTCTTGCCACATACGCGTCTGAATAGACGTATGCGGCGAACGCCTCCGCCTCGCTCTCCGACAAGAACGGTGCCGCGATGCTCCGCACTGATGAGGCGTGCAGATAGCGCACGCTTGAAAGCTCGTCGATCGACACCTGGCGGACGCGCGCCGCCTGCGACAGCGAGCTCGCCGGCGGCGGACCACTAGAGCCTTCGGACATCCCGGACATCAACGCTACCTGACTCGCTCGGTGCGGACCCGCCCGATGCCTGGGTCCCACCTCCAACTACACCCCGGACCATAAACCAATGCCCCCGTCGCGCCAGGGCAAAACGCGCAATGTGATCTAAGAATATATTATGGCATGTGCCCGACGGCCGCGTGACAATGGTCCGAGCGCGCCATGCCAGCGTCGCTTCAACGCTCCGGCTGCACGGTTGTGCGGCGCCACCCGCCCGCGTCCGCCCGCTTACCAGAAGCGCCTGCTGGGCTGGTGCCTTGCGGCACATACTCGGCTTGTTTACACGAGCAGCCCGCAACGAACTCCTTGCGGTAGCGAAACGCAGATTTGAGACTGGTGTAGGGCTGTTGCGACTTGTGCGACAAGGCCTGATCGACTGCTCCGCCGGGGTTCTGATGGAAATAGAGCTCGGCCGGCGCCGCGCACTTCTGCTGGCAGACATCGGCATCGCGATCGAAGTGATTGGGCAGCGTCGAGAAGCTGACCGGAAAATAGTAGCCGTCGCACAGCCGTACGCAGATCGTGCGATAGGTCGCAAATGGCAGCGTGCCGAAGCGGTTGCCGCCCTGCCCGATGCCTTCCTGATCCTGCCAGAACGTGGACGAGAACGGGTTGGAGCTGCGCGCCTGCTGCTGGTAGCCGGGTCCGCAGTTGTTGCGGGCCAGCTCGTAGACCAGCTCCTCCTGCATCGACCGTCCGGTCGACTGGAGCAGTTGTTGGCGTTGAGCATCGAGCTCCGCCATCCGCCGCTTGGCATCGTCCACCCGATTGGAGAGATTTACACAGGCCCGGGTTCGTTTCAGGGATTTGGCGAACAGGAAGAAATCATAGCAGTCGCTGCGCTCCAGCCGGTCCTGGCTGCCCTGCAGCGTCCGCTCCAGCGCTCGCATCTCGTTTTCGATTCGCGGCAGTTGTTCTCGCGTGTTGCTGCCGCGGTTAGCCTCCATCGCCAGGCGCTGCTCCAGCTGCAGGCAGATTGGCGGCCGCGAGGTGGTCCAGGACTGGCCGAAATCCTGCGTGCGCGGCGGCGGGGCCCGGCGAGGCGGCTCCCTGTAGACCGGCTCAGGCGGCGCCGGCGGGCGGTCGGCGCCTCCGAACGGCCACCAGCTTTGGCCCAGTGCAGGTTGCACGGCCGTCGCAAGGCAGCCGGCGACGGCAAGCAGGGCAGCAAAGCGCCAGCATTTGTCGTCGATTCGTGGCATATGTGTTGCCTGCCCGTCCGCTTCCCGCTGACAATCGCAGTTGCCGGCCCCAGTAATGAGTCGCTGTAGTGATTCGCTGCCGACAACACTGCCAAGTATGCGAATGCAGCGCTATGGGGTCAATGTAGCCTAATTACGGCAGTGGGGACGAACGCGCATCGTCAGGTGCGGTGGCTCTGGCGCATCAGTTGCTGGTGGACTTTTTGGGGATTTATGGACGCATCGGGAGTGAGGACGAGTTGACGTTATTTTGTGTTGCTGGCGATAGTGACCACCATGATTGATCCGGTTCACATGCAAACACGGCCCCGCCCCGCCGCCACTCCGTCGCTGCAACGCCGGTCGGTGCCAGGGCGTTGGTTTCTCACGCTCGCCGGTCTGCTGCTTCTGCACGCATTTGTTGCAACAGCCGTGCAGGCGCAGAAGCGCTCTGGCGGTTTCGAGACGAAGGCCGGGCAAGCTATTCTCATGGAAGCCGACAGCGGCGCCATCCTGTATCAGCACAACGCCGACGATTTGGTCCCGCCCGACAGCATGACGAAGCTGATGACCCTGGCTGTCGTTTTCAGACTGATCAAGGAGGGCAAGCTCAAGCCGACAGACGAGTTCCTGATGAGCGAGCACGGCTGGCGCACGGGGGGCTGGGGCTCCGGCATGCAGGCGATGATGGTGCCATTGCGTCGCAAAGTCAGTCTGTCCGAGCTGATCCTCGGCATCGCGGTGTTCAATGGCAATGATGCCGCCATCTGTATTGCGGAGGGCATCGCAGGCAGCGAGGCGAAGTTCGCAACCCTGATGACGGCGGAGGCCCGCAGCATAGGCTTGCAGACATCGCAATTCCGCAACCCCACAGGATATCCAGTCGCCGGCCATCAGATGTCGGTGAAGGAAGTGGCGCTGCTGGCCCGCCACATCATCTCCACCTATCCGGAGCAGTTCAAATCATTTGCGGTACGGGACTTCAATTATCGCCAGAAGCTGATCAACCGCAATCCGATGCTGTTTTCCGATCCGACCGTGGACGGCATGATTACCAGCGACCTGGCACGCAACCCGAAAGGACCGAAATACGGCCTGGTCGCTACTGTCCTGCGCGGTGGTCGCAGGCTGATCGCGGTCGTGCACGGCGCAGACAGTGCGGCCGAGCGCAAGTCCGAGGTCACCCGGATCATCGAATGGGGATACAAGAACGTCGCCGCGTTCAAGCTGTTCGACGGGCACGAGGTCGTCGGCATGGCGCGGGTGTGGGGCGGCAGCGCATTCTATGTACCGCTCGTCGGCCAGGAGGATGTCAGTGTATGGCTCCCCCGCTTTCCCGCCTCCCAGCGCCTGCGCGGAGAGATCGTTTATGCCAGCCCGTTGAAGGCGCCGATCAAGAAAGGCGACCAGATTGCCCGGCTGCGCGTAACCAGCTCGGCGAGCGCGGTGCAGGAGGTGCCGCTGTACGCGGCGGAGGACGTAGGTTCGGGCGGGATGGCGTGGCGCGGCCTTGACTCCCTGGCCCACATGGCGTTCCGCTTGCTGCCTGAGTTGCCGGTGGTCAAGGATCGCTGAGCCGCCGCGAAACGGTGCGCCGGTCGCGGCTGCCGCACCATCGCCCCGCTCAGGTGGGAGAGCCTGGCGGTTTCCTTGCGACAGCGGGAAACGCCCGACAGCATCAACAATGATCGGCCCATGACACGCGGCAAATTCATCAGTTTCGAGGGCGGCGAAGGAACCGGCAAGTCCACCCAGGCGCGCCGTCTTGCGGATTATCTGATCGCTGCTGGCCGCGAGGTGCTGCTGACGAGGGAGCCCGGCGGATCGCCATTTGCGGAGGCCGTCCGCAATCTCATCCTGGATCCAGCTACGCCTGAGCACGCGCCCCTGTCCGAAGCGCTGCTCTTCTACGCGTCCCGCGCCGATCACCTGGAGAAGGTGATCCGACCGGCCCTGGAGCGCGGACAATGGGTAATTTGTGATCGGTTTTCCGATTCCACGCGCGTCTATCAGGGCGCCGTCGGCGGTCTCGAGCCCGCCGTGATTGATGATCTGGAGCGCCTGGTTGTGGCGCCGACGACGCCGAATTTGACCTTCCTTCTGGACCTTGATCCGGTCATCGGCCTGGCGCGGGCGGAACAACGCCGGAACGCCGATGTCGGCGATCCCTTTGGCCATGCGGACCGCTATGAGGGCCGCAAGGTGGCGTTCCACGAGCGGCTGAGGAGCGCTTTCCTCCAGATTGCGCGAGCCGAGCCGGCCCGCTGCATCGTCATCGATGCCTTCCGCTCGACCGACGAGATCGCAACCGAGATCACCGGGCACGTCGACGCGCGCCTAGGCGGGAGAAGAAAGTGATGGCGCGCGCGCCCATCCTGCAGGAAATGGAAGCGTCCCCCGAAGCCGATCGGCTGGACGATTTTCCGCATCCACGCGATACCGCCCGGCTGTTCGGACACGATGCGGCAGAGGCGCGCATTGCTGAGACTTTCTCTCACGACAGAGTGCATCATGCCTGGCTGGTCAGCGGGCGGGAAGGCATCGGCAAGGCGACGCTGGCCTACCGCATGGCGCGCTTCCTTCTCGCCGACCCGGATCAGCGCGGAGTGGGCGAGCACGGGGCCCTGTCGGTACCCCCTAAGTCAGTCGCCGCGCGCCAGGTCCGGGCGCTGTCGCATCCCGGTTTGATGGTCATTCGGCGGGCCTGGGAGCCCAAGACCAAGCGGTTCCTGTCCTCCATATCGGTCGATGACGTCCGGCGACTGAAGGGGTTTCTCGCCCATGCCGCCGGCCCCGGCGCCTGGCGGGTCGTCATCGTCGATCAGGCCGACGAGCTCAACGTCAATGCGGCCAATGCCGTGCTGAAATCGCTCGAGGAGCCGCCGGCTCGCACCATTTTCATCCTGCTCTCGTCCGAGCCCGGCCGGTTGCTGACCACCATCCGGTCCCGCTGCCGCCGCTTCGATCTGGCGCCGCTGTCCGAGCCTGACCTTCGCAAAGCCGCCGATCAGGCGCTTGCGGCTGCCGACCGCTCCCCGATCACCAACGAGGCGTGGCCGCAGCTGGCAGGCCTGGCCCGGGGCAGTGTCCGTCGCCTGCTTGCCCTCACCGGCTCGGAGGGCCTGGGACTGCACGAGAAAGTGGCCACGCTTTTGTCGCTGCTGCCGAAGGTCGACTGGCCGGCCGTGCACGCCATTGGCGACGAGGTATCAGGCAGCGGCAGCGAGCAGCGCTTCGAGCAGTTTTTCGATCTCCTGATGGACCGCCTCGCTGTACTCATCAGGGCCCGTGCGACGACCGCAGCCGGGGCGGACGACGACACTGCAGCCCGGCGCCTGATCCCCGATCATGCACTTGCCACCTGGGCCGAGCTGTGGGAAACAGCGCAAACCAGGAAGGCAGAGACGCTTGCCCTCAATCTTGACCGCAAGACTCTGATCCTGGAACTCGTCGCCCGCATGCAGGCCGCGTCGCGCCAATAGAGACCAGTCTCGGCGATAAGTCTCGCGCATTGGCTCGGCCGGCAGACGTGTGGTTTCAATCCCTTGGGCGCAGGCAACAGGCATGCGCTGGCAACAGGCAGGTCATGCTTCCGATCTCCAGCTTCATCGTGGCCTCAGATTGCGCCCGAATGTGACGCGCCGTCACCTCCGCGCTTCCCGCACGGGCAATTTCCGCCTTGCTGGTAAGCTGAAAACGAAAGCCACGCAGCCGGTCGAACGGCGCTCGAGACGGCGGTTTCCATGAGCACACGACAGAAATTCTACATCACCACGGCGATCTCCTATCCCAACGGCGTTCCCCATATCGGCCACGCCTATGAGGCGATCGCCACCGACGCCATTGCCCGCTTCGAGCGGCTCGACGGCAAGGACGTGTTCTTCCTCACGGGCACCGACGAGCACGGCCTCAAGATGAAACAGACGGCTGAGCGCGAAGGGTTGACCCCGCGCCAGCTCGCCGATCGCAACTCCGCCCGGTTTCGCGAGATGGCGCAGGTACTGAACCTCAGCCACGATCGCTTCATCCGCACGACCGAGGAGCAGCACTACCGATCCTCGCAGGAGTTGTGGCGCCGCATCGAGGCCAATGGCGATATCTACCTGGACGGCTACAAGGGCTGGTACTCGGTCCGCGACGAGGCCTATTACGCCGAAAGCGAGACCACCGTTGGCGCCGACGGCGTGCGCCTCGGTCCCCAAGGCACGCCGGTCGAATGGACCGAGGAGCAAACCTACTTCTTTCGGTTGTCGGCCTATCAGGACAAGCTGCTCGCGCTTTATGACAGCGACCCCGACTACATTCTGCCGACGGAGCGGCGTAACGAGGTCGTCAGCTTCGTGAAAGGCGGGCTGCAGGATCTGTCCGTGTCCCGAACCACGCTGGATTGGGGCATTCCGGTGCCTGGCGCCGACGGCCACGTCATGTACGTTTGGATCGACGCCCTGAACAACTACACGACCGGCGTCGGCTTCCCCGACGAGAACGACCCGAACTGGCACTACTGGCCGGCGGATGTCCACGTCGTCGGCAAGGACATCACGCGCTTTCATTGCGTCTACTGGCAGGCGTTCCTGATGGCAGCCGGCCTTCCGGTGCCTAAGCGCGTGTTCGCCCATGGCTTCCTGTTCAACAAGGGCGAGAAGATGTCGAAGTCGGTCGGCAACGTGATCGACCCGTTCGATCTCGTGACCGCCTATGGGGTCGACCAGGTGCGCTATTTCTTCCTGCGCGAGGTCGTGTTCGGCCAGGACGGCAGCTATGATCCCGAGCAGATCAAGAATCGCATCAACGCCGATCTGGCCAATGGGCTGGGCAATCTCGCCCAGCGCTCGCTATCGATGATTGCCCGAAACTTCGAAGGCGTGGTGCCCGCGCCCGGTCCGCTGACTGACGCCGACACGGCGATGCTGGCTGCCGCGGACGCCATCTACGGCACGGCCCGCGAGGCGATGAACCGGCAGGCCATCAAGACCTGGCTGGATGCGGTGTGGGCAGTGGTCTCGGAAGGCGACCGCTATTTCGCGGCCCAGAAGCCGTTCGACAAGGCGCACACGCAGGAGCGGCGCGGCACGATCCTGTATGTGACAGCCGAGGTCGTGCGGCAATTGGCGCTGCTCGCCCTGCCGGTGATGCCGGCCTCGTGCGGTCGGCTGCTGGATCTTCTGGCGCAGCCCGATGACAAGCGCACGTTCGCTGCGCTGGGCGAGGCCGGCCGGCTGCAGCCGGGCCTGACATTGCCTGCGCCGCAGGGCGTATTTCCGCGCTACGTGGAGCCCAAGGCGTAGCCGACGGCCGCCGTCGTTGTGGTTCGTGAGCACACGACGGTTGTCCTGGGCATCGTGTTGGGTTAGGCGCATGTGTGCAACCTGAGAGACCCGACACCTTGCCCGGTATGCTCGTCGACCATCACTGCCACCTGGATTTCCCGCAATTCGCCGAGGATCGTGCCGGCGTGATCGCCCGCGCCAAGGCTGCCGGCGTCGGCGTCATGGTCACCATCTCGACCCGCGTCAGCCAGTTGCCCACGCTGCTCCAGATCGCCGACAGCGACCCCGCCCTGTTCTGCTCGGTCGGCACCCACCCGCACAACGCTGACCAGGAGCCTGACGTTACCACCGACGAGATCGTGCAGCTCGCTGCGCATCCCAAGATCGTTGCGATCGGCGAAGCGGGGCTCGACTACTTCTACAAGAAGAGCTCCCCGCAGGCGCAAGCCGAAGGCTTCCGCCGCCACATCCGGGCCGCGCGCGAGACCGGATTGCCACTGGAGATCCACACCCGCGATGCGGACGCAGACACCGCCCGCATCCTGGCGGAGGAGCACGCCGCCGGCGGCCCGTTCCCGGCAATCCTGCACTGCTTCACCGGTGGTGCCGAGCTGGCGCGGCGGGCAGTCGAGCTTGGACTTCTATGTCTCGTTCTCCGGTGTCGTGTCGTTCAAGAAATCCGACGCCCTACGCGCCATCGCCGCTGAGCTGCCGCTCGACCGCATTCTGGTCGAGACCGACGCGCCGTTCCTAGCGCCCGAGCCGATGCGCGGTAAGACCAACGAGCCGGCGCTTGTCGTCCACACCGCGGCCTCGGTCGCTCGCGCCCGCGGCATCAGCGCCGAACAGATCGCGGCCGCCACGACCGCCAATTTCTTCCGGCTGTTCAAAAAGGTTCCTCGCCACCTCGCACCGGAGGCTGCCGCCTGATGAGCTACCGGCTGACCATCCTGGGCTGTGGCTCATCGACCGGCGTTCCGCGTGTGGGGAACGACTGGGGTAAATGCAACCCGAACAACCCGAAAAATCGGCGGCGGCGGTCCTCCGCCCTGATCGAGCGCCGGCGTGGCGGTGGCCGCGCGACCAACCTTCTCATCGATACCGGACCGGATCTGCGCGAGCAGCTGTTGTCAGCCGGCACAGAGCATATCGACGGCGTCGTCTATACCCACGATCACGCCGACCACACGCATGGCATCGATGACCTGCGCATGATTGCCTACGCAATGAAGCGGCGCGTCGACGTCTGGCTCGATGCCCCGACCAAGGCCAGCGTCGTCTCGCGCTTCGAGTACTGCTTCCGCATGCCGGAGGGCCGCAACTATCCGCCGATCCTGACCGCACACGACATCGAGCCCGGAACGCCGATCCAGATTCATGGCGAAGGCGGTGTGATCGAGACACTGCCCGTCCTGCAGCAGCACGGCGATATCGATTCGCTTGGCTTTCGCGTCGGCGCCGTCGCCTATTCACCGGACATCAGCGGGCTTCCCGATGCCTCTGTTCCGCTGCTGGAGGGCCTTGACGTGTGGATCGTCGACGCGCTGCGCTACACGCCACATCCCAGTCATTGGTCCGTCGGCCAGGCGCTGGAATGGATCGAGCGCCTGAAGCCCAAGCGCGCCATCCTCACCCACCTGCACATCGATCTCGATTACGACAAGCTCAAGCGCGAGCTGCCGCCCCACGTCGAGCCCGCGTATGATGGCATGGTGGTGGAGATCGGCTCAGATGCGCGCCGATGCTCGCCGCCGAAAGGTCGAGGAGCATCTGGTCGGAGGTCGCGCCGTGGCGGTCGCGCACGATCAGGATGGCATCGTGCTCGTCGGTCGAAAGCCCCGGCTTCTTGGCCTTTCCACCGCGTTTGCGGGGAGCGCGGCCGACGATGCGACGCGAACCCTTGGCCGACTTCAGGATGAAGGTCTCGTCTGCTTCGACGATGCCCGCGACTGCGCTCGCCTTCTTCGACTGCGCTGACGCGAGAAAGCGGTGCCGCCAGCGGAACGATGTCTCGAGATGGATGTCGTTCTGTGCTGCCGCTTTCCGGAGGCTCACGCCATCGACCAGCGATCGAGCATAGCCGAGCCACTTCTCACGCAGGCGTAGACCGCTGAGCGGCGTGCCGGTCAGCGCATTGAACGTGCGGTCGCAGGCCTTGCACATGTAGCGCTTGAGCCCCGATGCCTGGCCCCAGGGCCGGAACTCGCAACTGCCACAGTGACTTTTGAGACGTAGGGAAGTGCGTGGTCACGATGTGGCCGACGGTACCATGTTTCGGCTCGGCTTCGCCAAGGGCCGCCTGCGCCCGCAGGCTTGGCGCGTACACTGATCCGCGAATTCGACTCAGACGTTCGAACTGGTTGCTGGACGAGATGTGTCACCCCCCGCCCTTGCCCCGCTTCGCCTCCTCGCGCGCGATGTAGAGCGTGCTCGCAACGATGATGGCGCCGCCGGCGATGGTCCACGGATCGACGATCTCGCTGAACAGGAAATAGCCGATCAGGCCCGCATAGATCAGGCGCACGTACTCGAACGGGCCCACCGCGTTCGCTTCGCCCGCGGAGAACGCGCGCACGAAGCAGATCATGCCCAGCGTCTGCCCCAACCCGATGATGAGCAGCAGCACCCACTCGATTCCCACCGGCGTCGTCCACACCCAGATTGCCGGCCCCAGCAGCAGCAGAATACCGCCGATATGGTAGTAGAACAGAATGCGGTTGGGCGGCTCGGTCGGCGCCATGATGCGGATCAGGATGTTGGCCATCGCCATCGATAGTGCCGCGCCGATCGCCACCAGCGCATAAGGATCGATCGAGCCGGAGCCTGGCCGCATCATCACCACCACGCCGGCAAATCCGACCGCCGTCGCCACCCACCGCTTGGCGGACACCAGCTCCGACAACAGCACCACCGCAATCACCGTCGTGAACAGCGGCTTGGAGAACCAGAACGCGGTCGCATCGGCGAGCTTCAGGTGGATCAGCGACATGAAGACGCCGGTCTGCCCGACCGTGGCGAGGAACAGCCGCGCAAGATGCACGCCCGGCCGCCGCGTCCGCAGCGCCGGCAGCCCCATGTGCAAGAACACCGGCGCGAGCACGATGAAACCGATGACATAGCGGAAGAAGCTCAGCTCGAACGGATGTATCCGGCTGCCGAGCATCTTCACCACGCCGTCGGTCAGCGCCAGCATCAGCGTGCCCGCCGAGATCCAGATGATGCCGCGCAGGTTCCCCGACAGGGCAAGCCAGCGATCGGAGAAACTGGCGGCGGTCGCTGGCTGGCTCACGTGCGTGCCATCGCTGAAGGGATCATGCCGGATTGCGGCTCTCGAAGAACTTGGCTGGCGTCGCCGTCTCAGGACCCAGCTCGTAGCCGGCCCGCACAAGCGCCTCGCGCAGCGTGCGCATCTGGTTGTCGTTGAGCTTCATCACCGGCTGGCGCATCGGTCCGCCGTTGTAGCCCTGC
Organism: uncultured Alphaproteobacteria bacterium; assembly: GCA_963825625.1. Lineage (GTDB taxonomy): Bacteria > Pseudomonadota > Alphaproteobacteria > Rhizobiales > Hyphomicrobiaceae > CAMDPA01. Next base: position 115,118 of record CAWGUF010000029.1, read on the forward strand.
AGCCAGGCCTGATACTTCCACAGGTAGCGGTGGATGAAGTTGGCGCCGCCGAACGTCGCCTGTACGGCGACGCGCGCCTGCCGCGCCGGGTTGATCTTCCAGTAGAGCTCCATCGCGGCCTCGTACTTGCCGTCGAGCAGCAGCCCGAGCATTTGCGGGATCGACGGCCCCCACCACTCGTAGTTCGACGTGCCCATCCACTGCATGCCGAACATCTCGACCGTGAGCGGAGCGTGCGCCTCCAGCGGGTCTGAGAACAGGACGCGCTTGCCCTTGATCATTTTCCAGAACTCGTAGTCGCCCGCGATACCCGGCCGCCCCACCTCGTACTTGCACGCCACCACGTTCTCCAGGTCTGCAGCACGCGCCAGCACCTTCGGCGGATAGCCCGAAGTATGTAGCCGGCCGAAGTTCCAGTGGCTGGCTGCAAACAGGCAGGTCGGCCAGCTTGGTGCGGTCGCACACGTAGGCGAGGTAGTCGTAGACCTGGTCCTCGCTGGATGGATAGAACGAGTTGGGGTGGCCGAGCAGCAGGCCTTCGACGCCGACACTCTCGGCCGCCTTCGCCATCTCGACGATGTCGTCAGGCGTGTCGAATGTGCCGTGCATCAGGAAGTTGTGCTTGCCCTTGGCCTCGTCGACCGCGATTTCCATGAAGCGGATGTATTCGTCCCGCGTCGTCGCGCATTCGGAGACGAGCAGCGTGCCCCAGAATCCGTGCTCGATGTTCTTGCGCACGTCGTGTCTGATCCCGGCCTCGTTCAGTCCTTTGAGGTCGGACGTGAAGCTCGGCAGGATGACGTTGCAAGCGCCTTTCCAGGTCGCGAGCGCGTGCTCTTTCGCTGTCGCGCGGGTGTAGTTCATGGTCTGTGCTCCTGAGATCCGGTATTCCAATGCAACCTAGCCGCTGCCGTCAGGCTTGGCATCAGCCTTCTTTCGCGTCTCGCGCCAGCCCATGTAGATGCCCGCCGCGATCAGCACCGCCGCGCCGACGTAGGTGTAGGTGTCCGGCAGCCGGGCCGAAACGAAGAAGTCGAGCATGCTGGCCCCGACCAGCTGCCAGTACATGAATGGTGATACGATGCCGGCCGGCGCATAGCTCATCGCCTTGGCGATGAAATAGTGACCGAGCCCACCGAACACGCCCGGCCCCATCAACATGGCGACATCGACCCAGGTGTCCGGCGTCTTCCATCTGAACAGCATGACGACGGAGAGGATCAGCGTTGCCGGCAGCGCACTGTAGACCGCCGATGTCTCCGGCGAGTCGTTCGACGACACTTTGCGCGTCAGCACCTGATAGAAGCCGTACCAGAATGCGCTGCCGATGACGAACAGCGAAGCCCAATGGAACACATCGCTGCCGGGCCGGATGATGATCAGAACGCCCATGAAGCCGACAATCAACGTAAATAGCCGCTGCAACCCGAACCGCTCGCCCAGCATCGGCCACGCCAGTGCCGTCACGAAGAACGGCGTTGTGAAGCTAATCGCGGTCGATTGCGCCAGCGGCATGAATTTCACCGCCACGAAATACATCGTGGTGGCGCCGAATTGGGCGAGCCCCCGGCCCAATTGAGCGATGGGCTGGTTGGTGAAGAAGATCGACAGCCCGCGCCGCGGCATGAACATCACCAGCATGAGCACCGTTTGCATCGTGACGCGCGCCCATACGATCTGATCGGACTCGTAGCGTTCCGATAACAGCTGCACCAGCTTGCCCATGAACGGGAACATCGTCACCGCCGCCATCATGAACAGGATGCCAAGCAGCGGCCGGTTTTGTCGCATGTGGGGTTGGTGCTCGCACTGAGGTCAGGTTCGCGATGATAGGACGTCTGGAACGGAAAGGCGAGTAGCCGACCCCGCCTTTAACGGCCTGACCAGCGGAGCCGGATCGCGACCGCCTTTGCCTAGAGCCCAGAGTTGGCTAAACAGGGCGGGACGTCGAAACCGCGTGCCTGGAAGGACCCCGCCCATGACCACCGCTGATGACCAGCTTGTCGCGACCAAATTCTCCGTCGGTCAGCCCGTGCGCCGCGTGGAGGACGAGACGCTGGTCCGCGGCCAGGGCCGCTATACCGACGATGTCAATATCGATGGCCAGGCCTATGCCGCGTTCGTGCGCTCCCAACTGCCGCACGGCGTAATCAAGCGCATCGACACCGCGGCGGCGGCGAACATGCCGGGCGTGCTGGCGATCTACACGGGCGCCGATCTGGCCAGCGCCGGCTATGGCGGCATCGCCTGCAAGCTGCCGTTGAAGAACGCCGACGGCTCGCCGCTCCGGGCCCCGGAGCGGCCGGCTCTGCCGACTGACAAGGTGCGCTACGTCGGTGACCCCATCGCCTGCGTCGTCGCCGAGACGGAGATCCAGGCCCAGGATGCAGCCGAGGCGGTGGTGCTCGATATCGAGCCATTGCAGGCCATCGTCGATTTCACCAAGGCTGCGTCCTCCAAGGCGCCGCCGGTGTGGGATAGTGTGCCCGACAACGTAGCGTTCGACTTCGTGTTCGGCGATGTCGCCAAGGTCGACGAGGCATTCGCCAAGGCCGCGCATGTCACGACATTGCCTTTGAAGCAGGTTCGTCTCGTCGTCAACGCGATGGAGCCGCGCGCAGCGGTTGCCGACTATGACAAGGCGAGCGAGCGCTTCACCCTTTATGCCCCCACCCAGGGTGTATTCGGTTCCCGAGCTGCCGCCGCCGGCATGCTGAAGGTTCCCGCCGACAAGGTCCGTTTTGTGGCCGAGAACGTCGGCGGCTCGTTCGGCATGAAAGGCGCGATCTTTCCCGAGTACCTGTGCCAGCTGCATGCCGCCCGCGCGCTCGGCCGGCCGGTGAAGTGGAACGACCGCCGCTCCGAACTCCTACCTGTCAGACCACCATGGCCGCGCCCAGGAGTTCGAGGCCGCCATCGCTCTCGACAAGGACGGCCACATCCTCGCCCTGAAGCTTGAGGGCTGGGGTGACATGGGCGCCTACCTGACGGGGCTGGGCCCGCAGTTCGCCTCCCTCAACGTGACCAAGCACACGGCCAGCGTCTACCGCACCCCATTGATGCTGGTGAAGACGAAATGCGTGTTCACCAACACCGTCCCGATCACCGCCTATCGCGGCGCCGGCCGGCCGGAGGGCAACTACTACATGGAGCGGCTGCTCGATGCCGCCGCGCGCGAGATGGGGATCGACCAGGCCGAAATCCGCCGCCGCAATCACATCAAGCCCGACCAGATGCCGTTCAAGGCGGCGTCCGCCTCGACCTATGACTGCGGCGACTTCCCCGCCATGCTGGAGAAGGCCCTGGCGCAGGCAGACTGGAACGGCTTCGCAGCGCGCGCCAAAGACAGCGCCGCGCGCGGAAAACTGCGTGGCCGCGGCATCGGCCAGTTCCTGGAGGTCACGGCGCCGGTCCGTGGCGAGCAGGGCTCGATCCATTTCGAGACGGACGGCACCATCACCGTCACCACCGGCACCCATGACCACGGCCAGGGCCATCGCACGTCGTTTGCGCAAGTCGTGGCCACCGAGCTCGGCGTGCCGTTCGAGAAGATCCGCGTGCGGCAGGCCGACACCGACTACCTCATCGCCGGCGGCGGCTCCGGCGGCTCGAAATCCGCGATGGCGAGCGGCACCGCGCTCTATAACGCCAGCCAGCAGGTGATCGAGAAGGCGAAGCAGGCCGCCTCGCATCTGATGGAGGCCGCCGTCGGCGACATCGAGTTCAAGGGCGGCCGCCTGCGTATCGTCGGCACTGATCGCCAAATACCGCTGAGCGAGCTTGCCCAGCGCCTCGTCACCAGCACCAACCTGCCAGCCGATTGCCCGAAGGACATCAACGTCGATCACGTGCAGGACGAGGCACCACCGACCTATCCCAACGGCTGCCACATCGCGGAGGTCGAGGTCGACCCCGACACCGGCATCGTCGAGGTCGTGAAGTACACCATGGTCGGCGACTTCGGCACGCTGCTCAACCCGATGATCGTCGAAGGCCAGTTGCGCGGCGGCGTCGTGCAGGGCCTCGGCCAGGCGCTGATGGAGCAGGCGGTCTACACCGATGACGGCCAGCTGGTGACCGGCAGCTTCATGGACTACGCCATGCCGCGCGCCGCCGACGTGCCGGAATTGGCGTTCGGCTCGCTGCCGGTGCCGACGCAAACCAACCCGCTCGGCGTCAAGGGCTGCGGCGAGGCCGGCGTCTCCGGCGCCCTGCCGGCGATCTCCAACGCCATCCACGACGCGCTGGGCGCGCTGGGCGTCAAGCACATCGAGATGCCCGCGACGCCTGAGGTCGTGTGGCGGGCGATCAAGGGGGCGAAGGGGTAGGGTGGGTCAACAGCCGCCGTTTGTGGCCCCGACCCATCACACCAACCCTCGCGGAAAAGTTGGGTCGCGTTCCGCTTGCCCCAACCTGCGGCCAGGGTTCATCTGCAGCAGGGACCAATTGGTGGCTGACCTCATAGCCAAAAAAATTTTTAAAAGACGGCTCGCGAGCAAGGGTCTAATAGCGATGCGAAGGACTACGACCGCACTCCCATGGAACTTGCGAAGGCTCCGCCAACTGATACGGTGAACGCGCGAAAGTAGCTCCCAAATAACATTGCCAAGTAGAGGTCGCCGTGAATTCCGTAGAGGCTTGGCTAGCCGTTTCAGCTGGAGTAATGGTTGGGACATTGTATGACCCAAGTGTTTGGGGCATGCTGCTATTCTGTCTAATGGCGGGGCTATCTCGCCAAAGCGTACTCGTTGCAATTGGCATCGGCTTGCTGGCAGGGGGGCTCGTGGTTTTTATGAATTGGTCATGGTGGCAGTCTTCCGGACTTGCGATAGACGCCAGCCGCCTGCTTCGCGTGTTTTTGCCGAGGATCGTTTGGGCTCTCGTCGCCTTTGGATTGGGACGCCTAGTCGCGCGCGTCATGCGCAAACAAACCGGCTAAAATAAAATTTTAGAAATAGAATTTGGGACAGTTCGATTTATTCATTGATCGCGTCGTCACCGTAAGCGCCAAGGCAAACAAATGGAGCTGTCCCGAATTTTGTCCAGCGCTTCGAGCACGCGCGCTGCATCCTCCTGCCGCTGTTTCGGCCAGGACTTCACGCGCTCCAGGATCTCTTCAAGGGTCTTGGTCATGGCCGCACCATATCATGACCAGCGGATTGAATCATCCATTGCCGATGTTTGGGCGCCCCGTCGCTCGCCTCGCTCCCGGCGGCCGGGCTGTCGTGAACCGAGCCCGTCGCTGCGTCGCCCGTCTCGGCCCTGCGGACGTCCATCCCTGGCGCGTCGAGTATCACGCAATCCAAGGTCGGCGCCCCATCGGTTCCGCTCAATTGCACTTCAGTTCGTCGTCGCTCAATGGCTCGGGCCGGCGCGCACTATGCCGGATGCGCAGGATACGCACCTCGTCCTGCCCGGGAATGAGCATGTAGAAGATGTTGTACGGATACCGCACGACCGGGAGGACGCGCACGCCGGCTTGATCGGTCTGCGTGCCGATGCCCGGGAACGCGCCAAGCTGCTCGCACAGCGCGCCAACGCGAGCTATGATCTCGCGTGCGGCCTGCGGGTTGCGCTCGTCGATGTAGGCGTGGATTTCCTAGAGCTGACGCAGAGCGCGCCGGCTGTAGGTGATCCTCACGCGGTCAGCCTGGCAAACACGGCGGCAACCTCGTCGTCGCTGGCGACCTCGCCGCGGCGAACCTCCTCGAGCGCGTCGAGGATGTCGGCACGCTCCTCGTCATCGAGTTGGTAGACGCCGGTGTGGCGCTGCTCGACCTCGGCAACCTTGCGCACGATCTCGTCCTGCGCTGCTTTCGGCAGCTTGGCCATGCGATCCACGAGATTTTCCAGAACCTTGATCATGGCCGGACCATAGCACCGGACGGCCGCGAAACCGACTGCCCCCAGCAAGCGCCAGCTAGCAATGATATCATGGATCTAGACCTACCGGCACTCCGCCGGTGCTTATGTCAATCACGCGCGCAGCATCGTCCTGCCGCTGTTTCGGCCAGGACTTCACGCGCTCCAGGATCTCTTCCAAGGTCTTACTCATGGTCGCACCCTATCACGATCACGACGTCGTTTCATCCAATGCCGCAACGGAACCCCGCTTGCTGCCGAAACCGCCCCGGCGTAAACACGGCTGACTGGCGCGCGCGGCCGGTGTATGCAACCATCGAGCCCTCGAATTGGCGCGATTCGGAGGCGAGCTTGCCATCCGGCCCTTGCCAACCGGCCAAGGCCGTATGACCAGCGTGGCACGCGAGCGCCGGCTCAACCGCGTCTTTTTCAGCGAGACGACCCGTGATCGACGAATTCCATCGCATCAAGCGCCTGCCGCCCTACGTGTTTGCAGAGGTCAACCGCCTCAAGGCCGAGGCGCGGGCCCGCGGCGCCGACATCATCGATCTCGGCATGGGCAATCCGGATATGGACACCCCCAGCCACATCATCGACAAGCTGATCGAGACCGTGAAGAAGCCGCGCACCCACCGCTACTCGGCGTCCAAGGGCATCCCCGGCCTGCGCAAGGCACAGGCGACCTATTACGCCCGCCGCTTTGGCGTGAAGCTCAATCCCGAAACCCAGATCGTCGCGACGCTGGGCTCCAAGGAAGGCTTCGCCAACATGGCGCAGGCCATCACCGCGCCCGGCGACGTCATTCTGGTGCCGAACCCGACCTATCCGATCCACGAGTTTGGCTTCCTGATCTCCGGCGCCGCCATCCGCCACATCGAGGCCAACAACGGCGAGGCGTTCCTGCGCGGCCTCGAACGGGCCGTCAAGCACTCGATCCCCAAGCCGATCGCGGTGGTGCTGAGCTATCCCTCCAACCCGACCGCACTCACGGTCGACCTCGACTTCTACAAGGAGGCGGTGCAGCTCGCCAAGAAGCTCGACCTCATCATCCTGTCCGACATCGCCTATGCGGAGCTTTACTTCGACGACAACCCGCCGCCCTCCGTACTGCAGGTGCCGGGAGCCATGGACATCACGGTGGAGTTCACATCGCTCAGCAAGACCTACTCGATGCCGGGTTGGCGGATGGGCTTCGCGGTCGGCAACGAACGGCTGATCGCGGCGCTGGCGCGGGTGAAATCGTATCTCGACTACGGTGCCTTCACGCCGATCCAGGTGGCGGCCGCCGCAGCGCTCAACGGCCCGCAGGACTGCGTCGAGGAGATGCGCCGGGTCTACAAGCGCCGCCGCGACGTGCTGGTGAAAAGCTTCGCCCAGGCCGGCTGGGACATCCCGCCGCCGCCGGCGACGATGTTTGCGTGGGCGCCGCTGCCGGAGAGCTTCCGCGCGGTCGGCAGGGTGGAATTTTCCAAGCTCCTGATCGAGAAGGCCGACCTCGCCGTCTCGCCCGGCACCGGCTTCGGCGAGTATGGCGAAGGCTATGTGCGCATCGCGCTGGTCGAGAACGAGCATCGCATCCGGCAGGCGGCCCGCAATCTCAAGCGCTTCCTGTCCCAGCCGCCGGACGCCATGCATAACGTCATGGGCCCAGCCTCCAACACCACAACCGGCGTGGCATCACGGTCGTCGGCATGAGCGTTCCCACCGAGCCCTTGCGCATCGGCATTGCCGGCCTCGGAACGGTCGGCGCCGGGGTGCTGCAGAACCTGCGCCTGCACGGCGACCGGCTGGCCATGGCGATGGGCCGCCGCATCGAGGTCGTCGGCGTTTCCGCGCGCTCCCGCGACAAAGACAGGGGCGTGCCGCTCGACGGCATACCCTGGTACGACAATCCCGTGGAATTGGCCGCCGCACCCGGCGTGAGTGCATTCGTCGAGCTGATCGGCGGCGCCGAAGGGCCAGCCCGGGAGTCCGTCATGACGGCGCTCGCCGCTGGCCGCAGTGTCGTGACCGCCAACAAGGCTCTGCTCGCCCACCACGGCTTCGAGATCGCAAAGCTCGCCGAAAAGAGCGGCGCGGCGCTGGCATTCGAGGCGTCTGTCGCCGGCGGCATACCGGTTATCAAGACGATGCGCGAATCGTTGATCGGCAACGAGATCAAGCGCGTCTACGGCATCCTCAATGGCACCTGCAACTTCATCCTCACCAAGATGCAGAACGAGGGCCGGGCATTCGACGACGTGCTCGCCGAGGCGCAACGGCTGGGCTACGCCGAAGCCGATCCGACGTTCGACATCGGCGGCATGGATGCCGCCCACAAGCTGGCCATCCTGACCAGCCTCGCTTTCGGAACGCGCGTCGCGCTCGACCAGATCCACTGCGAAGGCATCGAGCACATCACCCAGGCCGACATCCAGGCCGCAGACGAGCTCGGCTATCGCATCAAGCTGCTGGGCGTGGCCCTGAAGACCGACAGCGGCATCGAGGCTCGCGTCAATCCGGCGATGGTGCCCAAGCACTCGGCGATCGCCGAAGTCTCCGGGGTCACCAATGCGATCGAGATCGAATGCGATTTCGTCGGTGACCTGCTGCTGGTCGGGCCCGGTGCGGGCGCCAAGCCGACCGCCTCCTCCGTGATCGCCGATATCGTCGACGTTGCCCGTGGCGATTGTCTGCGTCCGTTCATATTGCCCGCAAAAGAGCTGAAGCCGCACAAGCGGGCGACGCTGGGCGCCCACCGCGGCGCCTACTATGTCCGCCTCACCGTGTACGACGAGCCCGGCGCTCTCGCCTCGATTGCACGGCGCATGGCGGACGAGGCCGTGTCGCTGGAAAGCATCGTGCAGCGCCGCCCCAATGCTCCACAAGCACCGCCGGGAGAGCCTGCGGCCGCGCGCGAGATCATGCCGCTCATCCTCATTACCCACGATACGGTCGAGGCCTCGATCCGCAAGGCCCTGAAGCTTATCGAGAAAGACGGCAAGATCGCCGCGCCAGCACAAATGATCCGTATCGAGAGACTGTGATGCACGAATGCGCCGATGCCGCCAGTAAGGTAAAAGCTGGATCTCTGCGGCATTGCGGGGCGATCCTTATATAGTCCGCCCCTCCCTTTTTTCGGTCCAAACCTACGCGCGAGGAAACGCAATGACGACAGGCGCTGCCAAGACCGCTCTCGATCGGGTGCTGGTGCTCGAGGTCGGCCGTGTCACCGAGGTTGCAGCCATCGCGGCCGCGCGCTGGCGGGGCAAGGGCCAGAACAAGGCCGCCGACAAGGCTGCAGTCGATGCCATGCGTCAGGAGCTTGGACGACTGCACATCTCCGGTACCGTCGTCATCGGCGAAGGCGAGATGGACGAGGCGCCGATGCTCTACATCGGCGAGAAGGTCGGCGCCGGCGGCCCGGAGGTCGATATCGCCGTCGATCCGCTGGAAGGCACCACCATCTGCGCCAAGGACATGCCCAACGCGCTGGCCGTGCTTGCGATCTCTGAGCGCGGCGGCATGCTGCATGCCCCTGACATGTACATGGACAAGATCGCGATCGGCCCGGGCTATCCCGATGGCATCATCGATCTCGACGATGGCCCGGCGGAAAACGTCGAGCGGCTGGCAAAGGCCAAGGGCGTGCCCGTATCCGAGATCACGGCGTGCGTCCTCGACCGGCCGCGCCACGACAAGCTGATCGAGGAGCTGCGCAAGATCGGCGCAGGTGTGCGGCTCATCCCGGATGGCGATATCGCTGGCGTCATCTGGACCACCGACGCGGCACAGACCGGCGTCGACATCTATCTCGGCTCGGGCGGCGCACCGGAGGGCGTGCTCGCAGCCGCCGCGCTGCGTTGCATCGGCGGCCAGATGCAGGGCCGCCTGCTGCCGTCAAACGACGAGGAGCGCAAGCGCGCGGCAACGATGGGCATCACCGACATCAATCGCAAGTTCACGATGGCGGACATGGTGTCGGAGGATGTCATCTTCTCAGCGACCGGTGTGACCGACGGTTCGCTGCTCGACGGCGTGCATTTCCGCGGCGATTTCGCGGAGACGGAAACGGTGGTGATGCGCTCCAAGACCGGGACGGTTCGCCGTGTAAAGACATCGTTCCGCAACATCGGGATCAAGATGGCCGGACTGTAGGACTGCAGCGCGGGGGCGCCCCGTCAGTTCCGGATATCCTGCAGGAACCAGTCGGTCGGGATCGGCGTGCCCAACTTTGCCGCCTTTGCGCGTTCGTAGACCAACCGGCCGATCGCCGCGAACTGCAGACCCGATGACGTGTTGTGATAGAAGATGGTCTCCGCCTCGGATTGGCGGCCCGGCGTCTTGCCAATGATCACATCGGCGAGGAAGGGATAGTCGGTCTTCGCATATCTGCGGCGATAGGCCTTGTCGAGCGGCCGTCGCGCCCGGTCCGCCTCTGAGCCGATGACCAGGTCCGTGTACCCCTCCTGCGCGTTGACGAAAATCCTGTCGACCGTCTCGAACGTGGCATCGTCCATCTCGTCATAGCGGCAACGCACCAGGAATGCGCCCGGCCGATGCAACTTGAGCATGTCCGAGGTGTAGACCGGCACCCGGCTGTCGGTGCAGGTTGCGATCATGTCGACATCGGTGAGTGCCGAATGCACGCTGTCGCAGACCTTCACCTCCACCCCCAGCGTATCGGCCATCTCTGCCGCGAATGCGTCACGGTTGGCCGGGGTCGGACTATAGACCTTCAGCAACTGCAGCGGCCGCACCGCATGTATGGCCTCCGTATACGTGCGCGCCATCCCGCCAGAGCCCAGCACGCCCAGCACTGAGGCATCCTTGCGCGCGAGATATTTCGCCCCAACTCCCGCTGTTGCCCCGACGCGAACATGCTGCAGGATGCCGTCGTTGATGAGCGCGATCACTGCGCCCGTCGAGGTGTCGATGAGGATGATGAAGCCGCAGTAGGTGCCCGGCTCGATGCAGTGCCATTCCTCCGTCTTGACGCCGTTGTAGTCCGTCCACGTCAGGATGTCCGATTTGAACCTGAGTGCCAGCGTCGGCGGATCCGCCATCGCCCCCAGCAGATGGCCGTACCTGTAGTAATCGCCACCCCTGGCGGTCGGCGACCACACATCCGTACGCGGCTGAAATGCGGCATAGCCGCGGGCATACTGACCTAGCACGGTCTCCATCGCCTCGACGGCCTCCGGAATCTTTCAGCACCCGGCCGGTAACGTCGTTGGGAATGAGCAGCGTCATCGGTTGCCCTCTCTACGCGGGCACGGCAAAACCCGTGCACTGAATTGGATCGCGCGCCTTAGAGCGCTTCCGACTTATATGGAAGTGCTCCAGGCCGCGACTGCGGCCCCGCGCCGGTGCGCCGCCCCCGCGGAGTGCCAGGCCTTTAGGCCGGAACGGTACGTGAGCGAGAAGAACAGATCAATTCCGCCTGAGGCGCAACCGATCTAGGGCACCAGCGTAAAGTCGATGGCGGCACGAGTGCAACCAGTAGAGGCCCATAGTCGCCCGGCATGGCGGCAGCGTCCCGAGACCGTCACTATCACCGCACCTGTCGGCGCATCCAGTCGTCCGGCGCTTTGACGAGGCTCTCATCGTCGACATGACTGACTGCGCACTCGCACTTTGCCCCTGCCGGCTTGGAGTTCTGGCACCTCAAAAGCGCGCCCCGCTCGCGATTGTCCTGCGACAACCCCAGCCGAACGTTGCTGCCGAATGCACGGATGGAAATCTTGGATAGCGTCGAATTCAGCCCAATCGATGCACATGGCCAGCACACGTGGCCCTTTCGCGCGCAGATAGTTGCTCGGCCTGCCATCGCGCCGCTTGAGCTTGGCAACCGCAGTCGAAACGCTCGCTGCCAGCCGCTTCACGAGCTCTGCATTGTCCGCTTCCGCTGGTGGCGCAGACGGGGCCGGTGCCGAAGCAGGTTCAGCAGGTGCGGCCGGCGGCTTGGTCGCCGCGGCAGGCGCCACGCTCGCGACCTGCTTGGGAGCATCGGCCGGGGTTTTCGGCTTGGTTTGGCCGCCATCGGCGAATGGACGCCGCGGCGCCTTCTCATCGCGCGGGGCCGCTGGGTTGGCCGGGGAGCTGTCAACCTTGCTCGCCACTGCAGCGGACTTCTGAGGCGGCCGAGGGTCGAGCATTGCGCTGAATACGAACATCACGGTCGCCGCAATGAGCGCAAAAGCAGCAACGAGGAATAGCCGAATAGCCATGCGTCCGGTTCTGGTGACCTGGTTCGATCCTGAATTGGGCGCCGAATCAGCTTGACTAGTTTACCACTCACCCGCTGATCGAGTCACGGCACGGACGTCACTTGAGCGAGATAGCTGTCCAGATCAGCGAGCGCGCGCTCGGCCATGGCGCGCTTGCGAGCCGCCCCCCTCTCCTTGCCCTTCAGCCGACGGCCATCCGGACCTTGGGTCGGCGCTTCGACCGGCGGCAGCAGCCCGAAATTGATGTTCATGGGCTGGAACGAGCGCGTGCCGGTATCTTCGCTGCCCGCAATATGTCCGCCGGTGATGTGCGAGATGAGGGCGCCCAGCGCCGTCGTCGGCGGCGGCACCGAAAAGGCGACACCTGTGCGCTCGGCGGCCGCGAACCGTCCCGCCAGCAGCCCTACGGCCGCGCTCTCGACATAGCCCTCGACGCCGGTGATCTGCCCGGCAAATCTCAGCCGTGGATCGGCTTTCAACCTGAGATCCGCCGACAGCAGCCGCGGACTATCGATGAAGGTATTGCGATGCAGCCCGCCCAGCCGCGCGAACTCTGCCGCCTCCAACCCTGGAATAGTGCGAAAAATGCGCGTCTGCTCGCCATGCTTCAGCTTGGTCTGAAAACCGACCATGTTCCACAATGTGCCGAGGCGATTGTCCTGACGTAATTGCACCACCGCGTATGGGCGCCGCCCTCCCTCGTGCGGATTCGACAAGCCGACCGGCTTCATCGGCCCGAATCTCAGGGTATCCCGTCCCCGCTCTGCCATCACCTCGATCGGCAAGCATCCATCGAAATAGGGCGTCGTGGCCTCCCAGTCCTTGAACTGTGTCTTGTCGCCGCCCAGCAGTGCATCCACGAAGGCTTCGTACTGCTCCCGGCTCATCGCGCAATTCAAATAGTCGGCCCCGGTGCCCCCCGGTCCCGCCTTGTCATAGCGCGATTGGAACCACGCTTTCTCCAGGTTGATCGACTCCCGATGCACCACCGGCGCAATCGCGTCGAAAAACGCCAGCGAATCCGCTCCCGTCTTCTGCCTGATCGCGTCCGCCAGCGCCGAGGAGGTCAGCGGACCCGTTGCCACGATCACGCTGTCCCACTCGAGCGGCGGCAGACCAGCAACTTCCCCGCGCTCGATAGTGACGAGCGGTTCGGCAACCAGTTGCGCGGTCACCTTGCCCGCGAAACCGTCACGGTCGACAGCCAGTGCCCCGCCGGCCGGCAGCTTGTGCAGGTCAGCCGCCGCCATGATCAGCGACCCTGCCCGTCGCATCTCCTCGTGCAGCAGGCCGACCGCATTCGCCGCCCAGTCGTCGGACCGGAACGAGTTGGAGCACACGAGTTCGGCCAGATCAGCGCTTTTGTGGGCCGCGGTCGTCACCGCCGGCCGCATCTCGTGGAGAATGACCGGCACGCCGGCCCGGGCCAGCTGCCACGCCGCCTCCGAGCCCGCCAGCCCACCGCCGATCACATGTACGGGTGAAATCGTTGTCATGGCGTTGTGGTAGAGCAATCCACGCCCGCGCTCAACGCCTCGCTGAGCGTGCCCCGTCTTCATGCGCCGTCTTCATGCGCCGTCTACATGCGCAGCGAAAACCGGGTTGTCCGCCCCGTGCGCAGCATGTTCTGCAGATAGGTCTGTGTCGGTTCCTGGCGCCCCGCGCGTTGCCGGAGGGCGACGATCTTGGCCGCGAACGGCTTCTTGGAATCGTGTTCCTCGGAAATGAACATGCCACTCAGGAACTCGTCTTCCGGCACATTGACCCGCTCCAGGATGGTCTGCCGCACCCCTGAACGCGCATAGGCCAGAAGGTAGAAATTCTGCGCCATGAAGACGACAGGGCCCGAATACCGGAACGTCATCCGATTGCCGCTGACATCCTGATGGTGCTCCTGACTGTGAAACGGAATGCCGGCTTGCGGGTGGATGAACAATTTGAGCTCGCCCTTGATCATCGGGCCGTCGCGCGGAATGCGCCAGAACCAGTAGTTGCCTAGATAGTTGTCGAACTCGGGGGTCTTCTCCGGGCTGCGCCCCACCGAGACGCACAGCGCATGATAGAGCCGGAACTGATCGTGCTGGCGTGCCTGCGACGCTTTGAAGGCGCGCACGAATGCGGATGATGTTTCCTGTCGCGGTCCCCGCTTGGGCACATTGCCGTTGAGATAGGCCTTGAGCGTGCTGCGCGTCACGTTGCTATCGAAAAAACTCGAATGAATCTGATCCAGCGTCATCTCCTCGTAAAGCTGTTTGAAGTGATCGAGGGCGTCATCGAACTCAGTCGGCATTCCAATGGGGCTCCGTGGCATGCTCAAAGCGTGGATTATGTTCCCAACGCGACATGTCTGTCCAAGTGATTTTGTCCGGCGCACGGATATTTCGGCCAATCCATGGACAATGTTGTCCTGCCATTGGCTGCCAGCAGATGCGCTGCGGCGGCTTAGCCCTGTAATTGCCATGAGAATCAGCAGCTGCGCTCTCGGAAATCGCCATACTCCGCAGCTAGCTTGATCGGTTCGGACTGAACGGACCGCTATGCACGGGAGAGAATCGCATGAGCGATACGACAGGGTATGACGGCGAAACCGACAACCGCCGCCAGATGCAAATCCGTCAAGAGCGCCGCACCAGGCAGCCTGCTGCGAAGCCAGCGAAGATCGATGTCGGCCGTGCGTCCGCGCCGGCGAAAAAGCACCTGCGCATTGATCGCGTGTTGCCGCTCGATCCGGAGGTACGCGTCTCGACGCTGGGCCTGCGCACGCTCGAGATCGTGCTTGAACGACTGCCGGCCGGCCAGAGCCTGGTATTGGAGATTTCGCTGGAGGCGGACAGCGAGACGAGGCTTGGAATATGCGGTTGTCCGGCTGAAACGGATATCGCCTCCCAGGCCGCCGATCTCGATCTTGCCGCCTCGCTGCTCATAGAGAGGACGCGCTGATGTCCACCCAGTTCTACGATATCAAGCCTAGCGGATTGCTGATCGGCCTCGCGGATCTGCCTCGCCTGCAACCTACCAGAAGCGGGCCCGACACGCCCCCCGATGACAGCTGCGTTCAGGTTCCTCAGCGCGCCGAGCGTCGCACGGAATGGATGCGCATCGACGATGACAGCAGCGTCGTGGGACGCATGGTCGATAGCTGGGGTCCCGATCTCGCCCAGCTGGCAGCGATCATGACGCAGCCAGGGCTGGACGGCGCGAGCTTCGATCTTGCGCTGCAGCGGGTTTTGCGCACCGCACCGC
The DNA here is from genome assembly GCA_963825625.1 of uncultured Alphaproteobacteria bacterium. GTDB lineage: Bacteria > Pseudomonadota > Alphaproteobacteria > Rhizobiales > Hyphomicrobiaceae > CAMDPA01. Next base: position 130,432 of record CAWGUF010000029.1, read on the forward strand.
AAATGCGCACCATCTCGAGCACCTATCGTGCCTTGCGCGATGCCCGCGAGAATTGTGGCCCCGATCCGATCCAGGCTGCCTGGATCGACTCCCGCCTCGCTGCCCTTGCTCCCTGGTACGACACCGACCAGTACACACGATTGGTCTGTCGCATCACCTCGCCCAGACCACTCTCGCCAACCGTGCTCGATCTGGTCTCGAATGTCCTTTACGGCTCGCCCCATTGCGCCGAGGGCCCCCGGGCCGGGACCTACCTCGCCGACTGCTGGCCAGGCACAAGCCTGCGCTTCCTGCGTGACTTGCCGGCGATTGCAGCGGCCAAGGCGGAGCGATCGAGACGCCTGCGCCGCCACGCGGCCGCGGCCAGATGCGGCATCCGTCTCGGCACCGCCGTCACCGATAACGTCCCCGCCATCCTGGAGACGCCCGCCCGCAGTCAGCATGTCTACCTGATCGGTGGTACCGGCACCGGCAAGAGCACTCTGATGGCCAACATGATCGCTCAGGATATGGAGCGCGGCGATAGCGTGGTAGTGATCGATCCGCACGGACGCCTTGTCGAAGAGGTCGCAAAACTCGTCCCGCCTCGTCGCAGACGCGATGTGCAATTGCTGCACCCTACCGATCCGGCTGGGGCGTTCACGCTCAATGTCCTGGCGCCTCTGGGCCCCGACCTGGCCCTCGAGCGCAATCGGGCAGCCAACGATCTCCTCGCATTCATGAAGATGATCTATCCCGAGCCCCGCGAGGCCTTTGGGCCGATGTTCGAGAATTACTACCGCAATGCGGTCTTCCTCGTGCTGGCTGGCCGCGAGAAGCAGGCAACACTTGCCGACATCCGGCGCGTGTTCCTCGATAGCGCCTTCCGAAAAGACTTGCGCGACAAGTGCCCTGATAGCGATGTCCGTCAGTTCTGGCAGCGCATTGCCGGCGAAAGCGGCCGCGCCAGCGACTTTGTCCAGATCGAGAACGTAGCCCCCTACATCGACGCCAAGCTGTCGCAGTTGTCCGGCAATCCGCTGATCCAGCGCATCGTCGGCAATCCCCGCACGACGATCGATTTCGGCCGCGTGGCGGACCGGCGGGGCATTTGTCTTGTCAACCTGGCTCTCAACGAGATCGGCGACGAGGATGCCCGCATTCTCGGCGGCCTCCTGTTCGGCCACTTGACGCGCCAGCTGAAGTCGATCGCAACCGGCAGGCGCGAAGGCGAGCTGCCGCTGCGCGTCTATCTCGACGAGGTTCAGACGTATGCGGATGAGCGCCTGGCGCAGAGCATGGCGCAGATGCGCAAGTTCGGCGTCACCTACACGCTCGCCAACCAGAACCTCGCCCAGGTTGCCGGCGCTGCCTGGCGGCCGTCGGTGCTGCATGAAATCCTGGGCAACTGTGCCAATCTCCTGGCGTTCCGCATCGGTCATCAGGACGCGCTGTGCCTCGCACCGTGGTTTGGGGAAGCGGTGACGCCGACCCAGTTGGTCGGCCTTCCCAACTATCAGGCAGCGACCCGCATGCTTTGCGACGGTCAGCCATTGGATCCCTTCGTCATCAGAACAGATCCACCGCGGACCTCCCGTGTCCGCCCCAGGCGCGGCCCAGCCTTGCCCCAGCAGAGCCTCGCCTGAGCACGCGTGCCTTGACGGTGCCACGGAAGTCGGCAGAACTCTCCTGAAACGAGCACTTACGCTCGCCGACGGAGAGTTCCCCACATGCCACATCCCCTGGTCCGGCGCGCGGCGGCCATCGTCATCACGCTTGCCACCGCCCTGGTCCCCGTGACGGCAATCGCCCAGCCCGCCTGCCGCAACTCCGGCAACTTTGACAGCTGGCTCGCCGACTTCCGCAAGGAGGCCGGCCAGAAAGGCATCTCGCGCGCAACCTTGAACGCTGCGCTGGGCGGTGTGACGCTGGACCCGGGCATTATCCGGCGGGATCGCGGCCAGGGCTTCTTCTCGCAGAGTTTCTGGTCCTTCCAGGAGAAGCTGGCCAAACAGTATCGGGTCGCCAATGCCAGGACGATGATCAAGCAGCACAAGGATGTTTTCGAGCGCGCCCGCAAGCAGTTCGGCGTGCCGCCGGAAGTGATCACGGGCTTCTGGGCACTGGAGAGCGATTTCGGCAAGGGGATGGGCAAGCTCAGCGTGCTGCGTTCGTTGGCGACCCTGGCCTACGACTGCCGCCGTGGCGAGATGTTCCGCGAGCAACTGATGGCCGCCTTGCGCATCATCCAGCGCGGCGACCTCGTACCTTCGGAGATGATCGGCTCGTGGGCGGGCGAGTTGGGACAGACGCAGTTTCTTCCGACCTACTACGAGAAATTCGCCATCGATTACGACGGCGACGGTCACCGCAATCTGTTCCGCTCGATCCCGGACATCATCGGTTCCTCCGCCAACTACATCAAGGCCAAGGGCTGGACGGCAGGCCAGCCTTGGCTCGAAGAGGTCGAGGTCCCAGCCCGCCTGGATTGGTCGCAGGCCACGCTCGAGATACGCCTTCCCCGCAAGCGCTGGGCTGAATGGGGAGTGCGCCGCCCCGGCGGCAAGCCGCTGCCGGCCGACGAGATGCCTGCCTCCCTATTGTTGCTCATGGGGCGCAACGGGCCCGCATTCCTGGCCTACCCCAATTTTGCCGTCTATACGGAGTGGAACAAGTCGCTCAACTACGCGACCACGGCAGCCTATCTCGCAACCTTGATCACCGGCGCCCCTCGCCTCAAGCCCGGCAGGGCGCCGGTCGAGGTGCTCGAGCCGTCGGAGATGAAGACTGTGCAGACGCTGCTGACGCGTCGAGGGATGGACGTCGGTCCGATCGATGGCATGTTGGGCGCCAAAACCCGCGCCGCGGTTCGCCAAGTCCAGATCAAGCTCGGATTGCCGGCCAACTCCTACCCCAGCCGCGAGTTTTTCGACAAACTGCGAGGCCGGGACTGATAACGGAAAACCCTCAGGTTTGACCTGCGGTCGAACCTGAGGTTTGCAGGTATCCGCGCGCAGGGTTGGTGTGGCGGCAGCGCGCCAAAAAAATGATACCGGCCCACCGCCGCCCAGAAACAGTCGAACCTTCAGTGGGCCGGTAGGCCGCCAGCGGTCACGCCCGCTTGCTCAACAGCCCTGCCAGTGCGTCCTGGAACTCGTCGTAATGGTCGATGAGCGCATCCGGTCCCAATTCGCGCATGTGCACGTCGGTGTACCCGAAGCTTACCCCGATGATGGCAACGCCCGCCGCCCGCGCGGTGCGCACGTCCGTATCGCTGTCGCCAACCATCACCGCCCGCTGGTGCCTGCCGCCAGCCCGCGCAATGGTGCCCAGCAGATGATCCGGATGCGGTTTGCACACGGGGAACGTGTCGCGCCCGCAGATGGTCGCGAACCGGTCCGCCAGACCCAGATGGGATAACAGCAGGCGCGACATGTCCTCGCGCTTGTTGGTGCAGACCGCAAGCTTCACCCCGCCTGATGCCAGTAAATCCAGTGTGTGCACGATACCGTCGAATGGCCGGCTCTCGACTGCGATATTCGCAGCGTAAAAGGCGAGAAAGCGTTCCAGCATGCGGTCGACGTCGGCGACGGTGCGGATGATGCCGCGCGCATTGAGAGCATGCTCGATCATCCGCCGGGCGCCGAAGCTGACGAGCGGCCGCAGCGTGTCGGCGCCCAATGGGGCCTCGCCCAGGTCCGCGAGCACATGGTTGGTCGCGCACACGAGGTCCGGAGCGGTATCAACCAGGGTCCCGTCGAGATCGAAAACGAGTGTCAAATCGTCCATAGCGGCCAACTCCCTGGGCAGCGGCTTCGGAAGGGCTGCGACCCCTTGTAACCAGAGCAGCCGTGGATGCCTATCCATCGCGACATTGTCTTGTTTCTCCAGGCAGCGTATTGCAACTGTCGAATTCCGGTCGACATGCAACCTGTCTTCGCATGCCCGCTGTCGGCAGCCGTAAATCGGTTGGCCCGGGAACGACGCTTCAAACGACGGCGCCAAGGAGTCGCGCAATGACGGATCAGTTGCTGAAGCTCCAGGCCGCCCAGCGCGCATTGGATTTTGTCGAGGACGGCATGAAGCTTGGCCTCGGCACGGGCTCGACGGCCGCGGCGTTCATCGAGTTGCTCGGCGCCCGGGTCGCAAGTGGGCTGGCTGTCATCTGCGTACCCACGTCCGAGGACACCAGGGCGCATGCCGGCCGGCTGGGTATCCCATTAACCACGCTCGACGACCACCCGCGCTTGGATCTGACCATCGACGGCGCCGACGAGATCGACGATGAGCTTCGCCTCATCAAGGGCGGCGGTGGCGCATTGCTGCGCGAGAAGATCGTCGCCTCTGCCTCCTCCCGCATGCTGGTGATAGCGGACCGGTCGAAGCAGGTCACGACCCTCGGGCGTTTTCCGCTGCCGGTGGAGGTCGTCAGATTTGGCATGGCCTCGACCATCATGCATATCACGGCTCAGGCTGAGGACGTCGGCTGCATCGGTGAGATCCGCCTGCGCACGCTGAGCAACGGCAATCCCTACCTGACCGATACGGGAAATGTGATCCTCGATTGCGCTTTCGGCAGGATCGACGAGCCCGAGCTTCTCGCCGATGCGCTGGAGGTAATTCCCGGCGTCGTCGAGCACGGATTGTTTCTCGGGCTGGCGGATGCTGCTGTCGTTGCAGGTCCCGATGGGATCGAACTGCTGGCGGCTGTCGACGATGATGACGATGACTGAGTGCGCCGGCGTCGCCGCAGCAGGCAGGATCGCGCGCGCCCAGCAATCAGTCCGCGGACCCTTTTGTTACCGAAGTTCGCACAATAGGGCGCAGAAACAACACAGCGAGCTTCGGAAACGGGATGATCGTGGCAGCGCAGAACCGGACGTTTGACTACGACCTTTTTGTAATCGGAGCCGGCTCGGGCGGTGTCCGGGCGGCGCGGATCGCCGCCGGTCATGGCGCTCGCGTCGGCATCGCGGAGGAGTTTCGCGTCGGCGGGACGTGCGTCATCCGCGGCTGCGTCCCCAAGAAGCTGCTGGTTTATGCCAGCCGGTTCGCCGACGAGTTCGAGGACGCTAGCGGATTCGGCTGGAGCGTTGCTGATCGGTCATTCGACTGGCCGTCGCTGATTGCAGCCAAGGACAAGGAGATTGCGCGGCTGGAGGCGGCCTACCGCAGCAATCTGCAGCGTGCCGGCGTTGAGCTGTTCGAAACCCGGGCAACGCTGGCAGGTCACAATGCTGTAATATTGGAGCGAGACGGCAGGCAGATCACCGCCGCCCGGATCTTGATCGCCACAGGCGGTTGGCCGCAGCTGATCGACGGAGTGCCCGGCATCGAGCATGCCATCACGTCGAACGAGGCCTTCCATCTGGAGCAGATGCTCAGGCGGGTCGTTATCAACGGCGGCGGCTATATCGCGGTCGAGTTCGCCGGCATCTTTCACGGCCTCGGCGCCGACACGACAATCGTCTATCGGCGCGACAAAATCCTGCGTGGCTTCGACGAGGACTTGCGCGATGGGCTCACGGAGGAGCTGACCGCGCGCGGCATCAATATCCTGACCAATACGGAGTTCGCCCGCATAGAGAAAACCGGATCCGGCCTGTGCGTGCACATGCAGGACGGCAGTGCGATGGAGACCGACGCCGTCATGCTGGCGACAGGCCGCACGCCGAATGTCGCTGGCCTCGGCCTGGAGACCGTCGGCGTCGAGCTCGGCGGCAACGGCGGCATCCGCGTCAACCCACAGGGCGAGACGTCCGTGCCTGGCATCTATGCGGTTGGTGACGTCACCAACCGGGTTCAGCTCACGCCGGTGGCCATCCGCGAAGGGCACGCCTTCGCCGATACGGTATTCGGCGGCCAGCCGTGGTCTACGGACTATGATATGATCCCGACCGCGGTGTTCTCAACGCCCGAGATCGGCACGGTCGGTTTGACTGAGGCGGAGGCCCGCGATCCGGGTCTCGTAGAGCGCACCTGCCCCAGCCTGGCAGGCCTGGGCGGCGAGATCGACCTTTACAAGGCGCGGTTCCGGCCGATGAAGGGCACGCTGTCCGGCCGCTCCGAGCGCATGCTCATGAAACTCATCGTCGACCGCCGAACCGATCGCGTTCTCGGCTGCCATATCCTTGGGCCGGATGCCGGTGAAATCGTGCAGGTCGCGGCAATCGCCATGCGCATGGGCGCGACCAAATCGGATTTCGATCGCACGATGGCCCTGCATCCCTCGGCTGCGGAGGAGCTTGTCACCATGCGCACGAAATGGACGCCGCCGACCGGCTGAACCGGGATCGCGATCAACCGGCCATCAGCGGCAGAACGGCAACGGTTCCACAGACGGCTGCGTGGACCAAACGTATGCGTCTTGGCATCCGCACGCGAAGCTGATAGCCCGTCTGTGGACAAAAGATTCGGCATCGGCAAGTGATCGTCGGTGCCACAGACCGGAGGTCGAACTATGGCACTACGCCACGTGGTTCGCGCCCTGGCTGGCATCATGTTTCTCGTAACCACCGGGACAGCGCAAAGTGCATTCGCACAAAACTGGGATGGCGCAGGCCTTTTAAGGTTCGGCACATTCATCCAAGGCTCGTTCGTAGATGGAACGGTCAGGGAAACCCCGACCGCAGGCAGCGTCATTCAGCAATCCATATCGCCGAGCGCATTTGGCGTAGGTTTGACCTTCGGCTACGACTTGCGAATGGGTAACGTTATCCTGGGTGCGGAGATCGACGCCTCGTTCGATCACGGATCCGATAAGACCAACACCCGCGGTCATGAGTTTGGCGTCGACTATTTCGCCACCGCCCGCGCCAGATTGGGCTACCAGGTCAGCAGCGACATGCTCATCTATGCAACGGCCGGCTTGGCCTTGCTGGGATCTGAGTACAAATTTGGCAACGCGCCAGGCGCAGTCAACGTGAACACTGCCAGCAACAAGAAGCATGCCACGCTCGAAGGTGTCGTATTCGGCGGCGGCATTGAATACGATGCTCAGTGGGCGATCTGGTTTGTCGAATACCTTCATACTGATTACGACGCCTGGACCTTCGCCGGATTCAATGGCAGCGACCTGAAGTACGATGCCAGCAGCGATGTCATCAGAGCCGGCCTGAAGTTCAAGATCGGTCACGATCATGCGCACGGCGGATACGGGCGCGGATACGGCGGCCACACGCCCATGAAATGAAACGCGCCTGAAGCGCGGGACCGGGCGCCGGCGGGAGAAATCCCGTCGGCGCTTTGCATGTATGCAGGTGCAAGTTCGGCGGTTCCCGCCTCCCGCCCTCCGGTTAATGAAGCCGCCATTTCAGCAACCCAACCGGTTGCACGCCGATGATCGGCGTTTTATGGCTGCCGGCGGAACGAGCGTCCCATTCCCTCTGGCAAAGTACGAGTATTGAGGTTTCGATGCCCCGATTGCATGACAAGACGGCGTTGGTGACCGGGGCGGCCGCCGGCATTGGTCAATGCATTGCCCGGCTGTTTGCGGACGAAGGGGCCGTTGTCTATATCGCCGACCTCAACGAAGAGGGCGCCGCAGCCACCGCGGCTTCCATCACGGCGACCGGCGCCACGGCACACGCGATTGTCGCCGATGTCTCCCGTGGCCAGGACGTCACCAGGATGTTTCGGGAGGTCGAGGCCGCCACCGGCAAGCTCGACATTCTCGTCAATAATGCTGGCCTCAACGTGCGTAGCGATTTTCGCCATCTGAGCGATGCCGACTGGGTGCGCATCCGCGAGGTCAACCTGGACGGAGTCGTACGAGTGGCCCGCGATGGTTTCGAGCTGCTGCGGCGATCGGGGCGCGGCTCGCTCATCAATATATCATCCATCATGGGCCAGCGCGGCCTGCGCCAGCTGGCCGGATATTCCGCCACGAAGGGCGCTGTGAGTGCACTTACCCGGGCGCTCGCGGTCGAGTATGCGCCGTTCTCGATCCGGGTCAACGCGATCGCGCCCGGCTTTATCGAGACCGCCCTTACCGAACGGGTGCTACGCATGCCTGCCCTAAAGCAGGCACTTGTCGATCGTACGCTCATGAAGCGACTGGGCACCGGTGAGGAAGTTGCGCGTGCCGCACTCTTCTTCGCCAGCGATGAGGCCTCTTATGTCACCGGCGCCGAGCTGGCAGTGGACGGCGGGATGTCCGCGGGGCTATGACACGCACCGGCTGAGGCGCAATCCGCTTACGTTGGTTGGTTCGACCATGCTGAAATTCGCGACGCAATCCGGCTCCTCGAGCCTATGGACGGTCCGAATGCGACGTCTTGGAATGCTCATCCTGTCGGTGGCTCTGCTCTCTGTGTGGCCTATTCGGGCATCGGCTGATGTCTGGGAGCTGGACTCATCCGTTTCTGTTGTGCGCTTCACGTACGACCACTTCGGCCTTTCCCGGCAATCCGGCCAGTTCCGCGACATCACGGGCACCCTCCAATTCTCCCCCACCGATCCCGAGCGCGGCGAAGTCGAAGTGACGGTCAAGGCAACGGCATTGACCACGGGCAGCGAGCCTCTCGACCGCTTGCTGAAATCGCCGGACTTCTTCGACGTCGGCCGCCAGCCCCTTATCACGTTCAAGAGCACAGGTGTTTCCAAGACCGGCGAGCGCACGGGCGAATTACGCGGTGACCTGACGCTGCTCGGCGTGACGCAGCCGATCACCTTGACCGTCCGCTGGAACTACACCGGAGAATACCCCCTGTCCTCGATCAACCCGGCCTACATCGGCAAGTGGGTGTCGGGTTTCTCTGCGAGCGGTGTCATACAGCGCTCGCAGTGGGGCATGCAGCGCGGCATCCCGTTGCTTTCCGACGACATCGAGCTTTCGATCGAGGTCGAATTCCTGAGGGTCGCGGAGCGCAGCGACAAGTTGCCCTGAATTGCTCGATCTGCCATGCCTTTGCCGCCATCTATGGTCACAGAGTGATAAGGTTTCGTTGTCAGCGTTGCCGGCGCCACGCAGACTTTTCATCCGCCTGAGAGCCGACGTATGAACCAGCAAGACTGGGACCGCATTTATGACGTGCTGGAGGACGAGCTCTCAGCGCCAGTCCGCCGCGACAGCGCCAGGTCCGATCCATTCAGTGTCTCTATCGCCCTCGACAGGACGAGGTTTGCGATTGAGCGAGATGACGCCCGGACGGCCATCGAGATTCTGCAGCGCCTGCAAGGCGAGTTGCAAACGGCGCATGGTCCCAGCAACCGTGGCGGCACACGCTCCTCTGCTCTGCAGTGCCTGGAGGCTTTGGAAGATAAAGTACACACTGGTTTTCGCCTCGGCTCTGCACGCCAGCACCTTGACGGCGGCGTGGACGTGGTGGCGCCAGGCCGCGCTGCAAGCCGCAACGCCAAGGTCATCCGCTCCACCGCGTTCAGCGATATTGCCGACGAGTATGTCAGGCTGTTCCAGACAGCGCGCATCCGGTCGGACAAACGCGACACGGTTGCCTGGTACGTCAACAAGATCGTAGCCAGCCGGGATCTCTACGAGCGCATAGAGGACAGGACCGAGGTGCCCTGGTGGTTCACCGGACTGATACATGGCATGGAGTGCTCGTTCTCGACCCGCAAACACCTGCACAACGGTGATCCGCTCGGCGCACGCACGACGCAAATTCCCGCTGGCCGGCCGGAGCACGGCGAGCCACCATTCAGCTTCTCCGAAAGTGCCGTCGATGCCCTCGCACACGAGGGATTTGCCGGCCAATCCGACTGGGGCCTTGCGATCACACTGTACCGGCTCGAGCGCTACAACGGCTTCGGTTACCGGCAACGCTTCGGTACCGCGTCTCCGTATTTGTGGAGCTTCTGCAACCACTACGAATCCGGCAAATATGTGCGCGACGGCACATATGACCCAGAGGCCGTATCCGGCCAGTGCGGCGCCGTCGCGACCCTGCATGCCCTCATCGAGGCAGGCAATGTCACCTTGGCATCACCGCAACCAGAGCCATCCCAAAGCTCCGAAGTTGCGCCGCCAGTAGCGCCATCAGCGGGAGCAGATTTACCCGGCGGCACCGGTGGTTCGCCGCGCCTCGAAGACCACGTCGCACCGCCGCACGCCCCTGCCGATGTGCCACCTCCGACATCCGCAACGCTCGCCGCCGCCGGCCTCTCCCCCGCCGTCGCCACCGCGCTGGAGAGGTTGATCAAGCAAAGCCAGCAGCAGCGAACCTGACCCGCATGTGACAGCCGAATTGGCCACCTCACGCCCCGCCATCGAGACGCTTTAGTCCAGCAGCTGGGTTTCCTCGATGAGCCCGTATACAACCTCGCGCAGAGCCTCCGGCAGGTCTGCCCCAGCCTCCAGCGCCTGTTTGCACGTCGCAAGCTGCCTGTCAGCGCTGGTGCCTCGCGTCAGGATCGTGCGTGCATGCAGGAGTTCCCGAACGCACCCGAGCGCTTCGGCATCCTCCATGACCAGCGTCAGCAGTTCTTCCAGCAGGTCGGAAAAAGCAACGAGCTCGCCCTTGCCCAGATCGAACAGAGAACCATTGACCCCGTAGCGCTGGGCGCGCCAGCGGTTCTCCTCGAGCAGGAAGACGGGATAGTTGCGCCAACTGAGGTTCGCCCGCCGCAGCCGGTACAACATGCGGCTGATCGACAGCAACAACGCTGCGATGGATAACGCGTCGGCGGCAAGCGTGCAGACGTCCGTGATCCGGCTCTCCAGCGTCGGGAAGCGGGCGGACGGCCGGATGTCCCACCAGATCTTGCTGGCATCCTCGATCACTTTGGCTCGCACCAGCACGTCGACCACGTGACTGTATTCACCCCAACTCGACAATCTTCCCGGCAGCCCCGTGCGCGGCAGTTCCTGCACCACCGACAGCCGATAGCTCTTGAGCCCGGTATCCTCACCCTCCCAGAACGGGGACGATGTCGACAGCACCAGCAGATGCGGCAGGAAATACCGAAGCTGGTTCATCAGATCGATGCGAAGGTCGCGATCTTCGATCCCCACGTGCACATGCATGCCGCAGATCGACATCCGTCGTGCGACCGCACCGAGATCATGCGCAAGCTCGCGATAGCGCTGCTTGTCGGTATGGGTCAGGGCTGCGACTTTGCCGAATGGATGTGTCGAAGCCGCCACCGGCGCCAACCCGTACTCTGCCGCCACGCGACCGATCGTGGATCGCAGACGGTGGATCTCCTCGCGCGCCTCCGCGAGTGTCGTGCACGGCCGCGTGCCGACCTCGATCTGGGAGCGCAGAAATTCCGGGCTGACCTGCCCGCCCAGCGCGTCCTCGCACGCTGACATCAGCTCTGGTGGGGCCGACACCAGCTCGCCCGTGGTGCGGTCCACCAGATGGTACTCTTCTTCGATGCCGAATGTGAAAGCGGGCTCTTTTGGGGTCATCTCGTCGTTGTCCGCTGCGTGATCGTCGGCTGAATTTTGCATGGCAGGCGCCACGGCGGAAGTCGTCTGTCGTCACGCCCGCCAGTGGGGTGCGTGAGCAACTGCCAACACAATTCTATCGGATTGGCGTGCGGAAATGCTTGCGGTGAGTAAGTCGTGCCGTGCGTGAATCGGCAGCAAGATAAGAGGAACCCGGACGACCATGACCAAGCTTCAGCACTACGTGGAGGAGATGCGAGCGCGCCTGACGGAGGTTTCAGAGACCGAGCGCACGCTGATCCGTGAACTGGACGATGCCCTGTGCCGGCTCGATCAGCGCCTGCTTGCAGACGTTCGTGACCTGACAACCGAGCACGAGGCGCGGCGCGTGGCCGTTCTGACCGAGCTCCAGTCGCTGGCATCGAGAATGGGCGCGTTCCCTGCATCGGACGAGCCGCTGACTGCGCTCGAGGATGCGAAGCCCGGCCATGTCAATGGCTATGCCGCGCTCGACGCCGAGCAGGAAGCCGTGGCGGGCGACTGGCGCCAGGCGGTCAGCAAGATCGACGAGGATATCGAAAGCCTGTTCGGGCGTCGCGGCACACCCCACTAACGAGCGCCGCCGAAGGCTCCACCTGCATGCCTCAACGGGCGGCGAGGTTTGCGGTGGTGCAAAGCGGCAAGCATGTAAGAGATAACCATTGTCGTGCCCGTGTTGCCATAGCCGCGGCACAGTTGCTGCCGTAATGTCGGATTGGTCGCCGTTCTAGGCACGGGGAGTAGAACTATGCTGCAGCAATCGACTGATACGATGACCCAGGTTTGGACCTATCTGTCCCAGCTGGATCGTGCACTCGTCATCATGCTCATCAACGGCCTGGTTGCCGGTTGGCTCGCCGGTCAGTTGCTGGGCGGCGGTGGCCTGATCCGCAACCTGGTTGTAGGCGTGATCGGCGCTTTCGTCGGCGGCGCCCTCGTCAAATACAACCTGCTTGCCCTGCCCGCCAGCGTGACCAGCATCACCGATGCGATACCCTACGGCACCCAGATCCTCATCTCAACGATCGGGGCGGCAATCGTCATCCTGGTTGCGCGGTTTCTCGGCCGCAGTTGACGCCGCAGCGCCGCAGCTTTCGATCAATTAGCCGCAACAGGGGCAGGACGCCAATTCACCCAGCGCCGGCAAAGCAGGGTGACGTTTCGCCTCGTCATGCCTAAATAGATACCATGGTCACGCTCCTCGACAATAACCGCCCCCGCCACCCGGAGAAAGCCAACCGGGCCGATACGCCGGTGCTTCGCAAGCCGGAATGGATCCGGGTCAAGGCGCCGACGTCGCCGGAATACGCCCGGACACGCCAGATCGTGCGCGAGCACGGGCTGAAGACGGTCTGCGAGGAGGCTGGTTGCCCGAATATCGGCGAGTGCTGGCAGCAACGCCACGCCACCATGATGATCATGGGCGCCATCTGTACGCGCGCCTGTGCCTTCTGCAACGTCGCCACCGGCCTACCTGAGGCGCTCGATCCGCACGAGCCGGCCAACGTAGCTGAGGCCGTGGCCAAGCTGGGGCTCGCCCACGTCGTCATCACGTCTGTCGACCGCGATGACCTCGCAGATGGGGGGGCGCGCCATTTCGCCGATGTCATTAGAGCAATCCGCAACCGTCGACCCGAGACGACCATCGAGGTTCTGACCCCCGATTTCCTGCGCAAGGACGGCGCATTGGAAACCGTCGTCGAGGCGCGGCCGGATGTCTTCAACCACAACCTGGAAACCGTCCCTTCGCTCTATCTGCGCGTCCGTCCCGGTGCCCGGTATTTCCATTCGCTGCGGCTATTGCAGCGGGTCAAGGAGCTTGACCGGACCATGTTCACCAAGTCCGGCATCATGGTGGGGTTGGGCGAGAGCCGCGAAGAGGTCTTGCAGGTGATGGACGATATGCGTTCCGCCGGCGTCGATTTCCTGACTATCGGCCAGTATCTGCAACCCACGCGCAAGCATGCCGAAGTCAAGAGCTTCGTGCCGCCGGACGAATTCAAAGCCTATGAGAGGACCGCATTGGCCAAGGGCTTCCTGATCGTCTCCGCCAGCCCTTTGACGCGTTCGTCCTATCATGCGGATACCGATTTCAAGCGCCTCCAGGCGGCCCGCGCAAATTCGGGTGCCGTCGCAAAGACGTGATCTTTCGCCACGATGCCAAGCGACGGCGGATGCGCCATATTTGGCAAAAGGATCCGTCACGAGACACGCCCCGATGCCGTCATTTCAAACCGTCCGCCGCGTGCAATATACGCCGATGCAGATGTTCGATCTGGTCGCGGACGTCGAGCAATACCCCCAATTCCTGCCCCTGTGCGAGGACCTGGCGCTGAAATCGCGCAAGGAGGAGGCCGACCGCACGGTTCTGATCGCCACCATGACCGCCGGCTACAAGGCGATCCGCGAGAACTTCACCACCCGGGTCGCGCTGTTTCCCGGCGAGAAAAAGGTGCTGGTCGAATATCTCGACGGCCCGTTCCGCCATCTCGAGAACCGCTGGCTGTTCCGCTCCGCGCAGGGCGGCTGCGACGTCGATTTCTACATCGAGTACGAATTCAAATCGCGCATGCTGGGTGTTCTGGTCGGTGGCCTGTTCGACACCGCCTTCCGGCGCTTCGCCGAGGCATTCGAGAACCGCGCGCGCCAGGTCTACGGGCGCCAGCCCAGCACAACCGCTCGCCTGGCCTGACCTCTAGCCCTCCCCGCCGCCCACCGCCTCCTCCAGCATCTCGATGGCTGTGACAATGGTCGCAAGGCGCACCTCGCCTCGCCCGGGGTTTCCATAGCGCATTTCGCGATGGAGGGTCTTGCCTGCGCGCGTGTGCACGGCCAGATGCACCAGACCAACGGGCTTCTCTGCGCTGCCGCCGCCGGGCCCCGCGATCCCAGTTACAGCGACCGCGATTGCAGCCCGAGAATTGCGGACAGCGCCCTCGGCCATGGCGAGGGCTGTCTCCCGGCTCACCGCACCCACGCGCTGCAGCGTCTCCACCGACACGCCCAGCATGTCGGTCTTCGCTTCATTCGTATACGTCACGAAGCCCCTGTCGACCACGTCCGACGACCCCGGTATTTCGGTCAGGAGGCCGGCAATCAGCCCGCCTGTGCAGCTCTCGGCCGTCGCCAGCATGATGCCCCGCGCGCGCGCCGCATCCAGCAGCAGTTTCGCTCGCGTCATCAAGTCGGTCGGATACATCGACATCGTGCTGCCTCCTGCCCTCTGCCGTGCTCTTTGACATGCCGATTCCGCATGCCAGTCCATCTCTGCACGTGCATTGATCCGGTACAATAGCTGCGGCACGCGGGAACGGGTATCCTTCGGTGAACCAAGCGTGATGACCCGAGTGAGCGAGCATCGACATGCAGGATTTGTCAGGCCCAGAACCCGCAGCCAGCAAGCTCAAGGTCTTCTTGTCCTATTCGCGCAAGGACGCCGCCTTCGCGCAGGAGTTGTTGACCTCTCTGGAGTTGCTCGGCTTCGACGCCTATCTCGACAAGGACGACATAGCCCCCGGAGAGCCATGGGAGGAGCGCCTCGCCAATCTGATCCGCCAGGCCGACACCGTCGTCTTCGTCATCTCTCCCAATTCCCTCGCGTCCGGGCATTGCGCCTGGGAGGTCGAGCAGACGGGCAACTCCGGCAAGCGACTGGTACCCGTCATTCAGGCAGAGGTGCCCAACGAAAGTATCCCCGATCGCCTGCGCAAGCTGAACTACGTCTATTTCAGTCAAGGCCGCTCGTTCGCCAAGGCCCTCGGGGAGCTTGCCAGCGCTCTGCGCGTCGATGCGACGTGGATCCGTGAGCACACCCGGTATGGCGAGCTTGCCCAGCGCTGGGCCGAGCGCGGCCAGCCCGCTGACATCCTTCTGCGCGGCAGCGATCTGGAGGAGGCCAAGCGGTGGGCCGTGCGGCGCCCGTCCAACGCTCCCGAAATCTCCGCCACGCAACACGCCTATGTCGCCGCCAGCAGCAAGGCAGCCGAGGACGAGTTGGCAGCCAGGCTCAAATTGCGCTGGCGCGTGCAGGCCGGACTGCTCCTCGCAACGCTGCTGCTGGCGGCATTGGCTGGCTTTGCCCTGGTGCAGTGGTTGCGGGCAGAGGAGACCAAGACCCTTCTGGCCCAGAGCAATACCCGACTGGAGCGCAAGCTGGCATTGCGGGCCGCGCCGCGCGGCTACCTGCCCTACGACGTGCCCGCTGGTTGGTTCCAGGTTGCCACCCGTTACGCCGGAGCGGTGGCTTTCGTGGAGAAGCGGTCCGAGCCAGGCAGGCTTTGGGCATCCGGTGTGCTGATCAAGGGCAGCGCATTGCGACCGGGCTGGACCGACGCCCCTGTCTTCGTGACGGCGATCTATGTCGTGTCGCGCAACGGGTTCCAGGGGTCGCTAGCGCCCGGCGCGACTCAAATAGTTCTCCTGGACCCGAGGAACGAGCGCCGCCCGCTCCGGCTCGGCGAGGTGCTTTGGCAGTCGGAGACGCTCGGCATTTCAGTATCCAGCGTGCCCGACCCCCTGCCAGCCGATGCGACCCCTTTGACCGCACTCCCGACTGCGCCGCTGGCTTTGAAGGATTTGCCTGAAATCTCCGTTGCCGACCTGGCCCTCAGCTTTGATGAGAATGCGATGTTGAAGGTGCAGCGACAATTGCGCGCGATCGTTTTCGTCGGCAATCTGGAAGGCCGCGCCGAGGTGGCAATATCGATCAGTCACCTGCTCGGCAGGCGCCCCCCAGCTGCAACCGTGCTGCCCGGCGCCACCGCAAACATAGCGCCCCTACCACCAGGACTTGGCAGAAGTCTCGATCCCCAGCCTGTGTCAGAACGCACGCAGCCTGACATCATCTATACGCACGGGACCTTGCCGGGCGGCGGCGGCTCGCCGATCTTCGACGCCGCCACCGGCGATTTGATCGGTATACATCTTGTGCGCTATCCCTGCCCGCCGCACGCCGCGCAGGACAGACATTGCTCCGCCGCCGGTTCCTCGATCCCGCGTCTTCTAGCCGCGATGCGTGCAGAATGAGAACCCCGTGATGGCAATCGCGGATCAGGGCGGGCTGCCGGACAGTTGCCGGCCTGGAACACAACAACCCTGCTGCGCTTCCACAATCAGTGGAGGCACGGCAGGGCGAACATAACAGAGATCAGGAGGCGTGCCCGGAAAGCGCGGCACGTCAATCGCTGGTCAACTTCTCCGCATGCACCAGCAGGCCGTCAAGCGTCTGCCGGCACTCCGGTCCCATAACGGCGACCGACTTTTGCTGGGCCGCGAGCCACACCGGGTAAGCCGCCTGGATCACGCCTGAGCCTTTCGGTGTCAGGTGCAATCCGCGTCCCCGCCGACCAGCAGGCGGATCCATGATGATCAGACCCAGAGCCAGCATGCGTTTCAGGTTGCGGGACAGTGTCGACTTCTCAATATCGAGCTCGTAGCCGATCTCGACTGCCGTGATCCCATCACGCGATGCAAGCTGGGTCAGCAGCGTGAACTGACTACCGGTAATCCCCAGCGGGCGCATAGCGTCATCGTACACACGAGTGACGATGCGCGACAATTGCCGTACGCGGGTTGCAATGCATGATGTTGCCGTGGTTTCGGCGATGCGTTCGAGATCGGTGGTTTTGACCTCGGCCGTGGGCGTCATAATGTTCATCGGAGAATCCCCTGCGCGCCTGTGAGCATACAACCGCTGAAGCGCTCATGCGCCGATTCGGCAGGCGGTTTCAAGCGCAACACGTAAACGAGCCGTTAACGCAGGGTCAGGCGGGTGGCGTCAATGCAACGCTTGCTGTCGCCATTGCCGCAATCCCTTCGCGGCGCCCCGTGAAGCCAAGGCCTTCCGTCGTCGTTGCCTTCACGCCGACACGCTCGACTTCGATCCCGAGCACTGCTGCGGTCCGCTGCCTCATCTGCTCGCGATAGGGGCCTACCTTCGGCGCCTCGGCAAGTATAGTCACGTCTGTATTGATGATCCGTCCACCCCGCGCCGCCACCAGTGCGACGGCATGTGCGAGGAAAATCTCCGAGCTGGCGTCTTTCCACTTGGCATCGCTGGGTGGGAAGTGCTGGCCGATGTCACCGGCGCCGATTGCACCGAGAAGCGCGTCGGTCAGCGCATGCCAGGCGACGTCGGCATCGGAATGACCTTCCAGCCGCGCGGAGTGTGGCAGCTTGATGCCGCACAGCCAGACCCCGTCGCCGGCCGCGAACTTGTGGACATCGAACCCGTTTCCGGTTCGGAATTCAGCCGCCATCGCAGTCTTCCCCGCCATCACTGTCTCGGCCATGGCGAGATCCTCCGCCGTCGTTATTTTAACGTTGCGCGCACCGCCATCCACGACCGCAACCTCGAGCCCCGCCCATTCGGCCACGGCGGCATCGTCCGTGAATGACGTCAGTCCCTGGGCTGCAGCCCGCTCGTGCGCCGCCAGGATGGCGTCGAAGTCGAAAGCCTGCGGCGTCTGTGCCCGCCATAATCCTTCCCGCGCGATGGTTGCTTCGACGAGGCCGTCTGGCGAGGTCCGCTTGAGCGTGTCGGCCAGCGGCTGCGCCGCAATCGCCCCTTGGCCACGATCGAGCGCTGACAGCAGCCGGTCTATCGTACCGGACGTCGCGAACGGACGGGCCGCGTCATGGATCAGGACACGCTCTGGCTTGGCGGCATCCGCCAGCGCCCTGAGCCCGGCGAGCACTGATGCCTGCCGCGTCGCGCCTCCTGCAACCGGCGCCAGAACTTTGCCCACGCCCGCAACTGCCGCATCGTAAAGCGCTCGGTCGTCGGGCTGGATGACCACCTGCACCGCGGCGATAGCCTGGTGGCTGGCAAACAGATCGAGGCTCCAGCGCAGCACCGGCTTGGACTTCAGGACTGCATATTGCTTCGGCACCGAGCCCGCGCCTGCTGCCCGTGTCCCGCGGCCTGCGGCAACGATGAGTGCTGCTGTCGTCACGTTGCACTGGTCCCGGTTGGCATTGTGGTCTGTCCAGAAAGTCGACACTCATTAGCGCGACCGCTCCCCAGCCGCAATTGCACCCGCCAGCCACCGCCCGCCAGCCACCCTTGATCGATGGCCTGTCAGGGGTGCTATGCTGGTCATCATCGCGATACGGGAGCGGCCATGGCCACGCAGGGAACGACGACAGGAATTGGTGCTCGGATCCCGAGGCTGGAGCTGAAACGGCTGGCCGGGGGCCGCGGCCGCTATGTCGACGATATCACCCTGCCCCGGATGCTCCACATCCATTTCGTTCGCAGCATCTATCCCCACGCCCGCATCCTATCGATCGACACATCAGCCGCCGCAGCCGCGCCCGGTGTCGTACGCGTACTGACGGCGGCTGATCTCAATCACCTGTGCGAGCCCTTTGTCGGGATCGCGCTGCATCGGCCCGGGCACAGGTCCCCGCCCCAGCATCTTCTGGCCGCTGAGCGCGCCGTCTGGCAGGGCCAGCCCGTCGCCGCCGTCGTGGCCCAGACCAGAGCAATCGCCGAGGACGCAGCCGAGCTTGTCGAGATCGAGTGGGAGGAGTTGGCCGCGGTTCCCACCCACCTGTCGGCCGTGGCCGATGATGCCACGACCATCCACGCTGAGCTTGGCGACAACCTCGCATTCGAGTTCAAGATCGAAAAGGGCGATCCCGCTCGCGCGTTTGCCGAGGCCGATATCGTACTGGAGGAGGAGCTTCGCTTCGAGCGGCAGATGGCCCTGACGCTGGAGCCGCGCGGCCTGATAGCCGACTACGATGGCACCGAGGACAGCCTGACGGTGATCCATTGCCACCAGTCGCCTTTTCAGATGCAGGACGTCTTCAGCCGTCACCTGAAGCTGGCTGAGCACAAGGTCCGGGTCAGCGCGCCCGACGTCGGCGGTGGCTTCGGCATGAAGCTGAACCTGTACGTGGACGAGGTCGCCACTGTCGCCGCGAGCATGCTTCTGAAGCGACCGGTGAAGTTCATCTGCGACCGTCTGGAATCGTTCGTCTCCGATGCCCAGGCCCGCGATCATATCGTCAAGGCGCGAATCGCCGTGAAGACATCGGGTGAAATCACCGCGATGGAGATCGACGACATCGGCGCGGTCGGCGCCTATGGCATGCCCATGCGTTTCAACGTTGCCGAAGGCATGATGTGCATCACCGTCGCCGGTGCGCCGTATGCGTTCGAGAGCTACAAGGCACGCACCCGCAGCGTCTACGTCAACAAGCCGCTCGTCGGCATGTATCGAGGCGTCGGCATGCCACTCGCATGCGTCGCTACCGAGCTTATGACCGACCTCGCAGCCGATGCCCTGGGCATCGATACGGTCGAGTTCAAGCGCCGCACGTACCGCCCCAAATCGTCGTTGCCCTGCATGACGCCGGGCGGCCAGTATCTGGAAACCGTCTCGTTCCACGCCTGCCTCGACAAGCTCGTGGAGTTGATGGACTACGACCGGTTGCGCGCCGAGCAGAAAGACTTGCGCGCCAGCGGCGTGTATCGCGGCATCGGCATCGGCACCTTCCTCGAGCAGACGGCCTACGGTCCGCCCTACTACGGACCATCAGGCGCACCGATCACGACCCAGGACGGCTGCAATCTGCGCCTCGAGCCCTCCGGCGTCATCCGCTGCGTCACCAGCCTGACCGATCAGGGCCAGGGCACACTGACCGCAATCGCCCAGATCGTGGCCGACACGGTCGGCGTCGGCGCACGACGACGTCGGGATTATTGCTGGCGACAGCGCCATCTCTCCTTACGGCGGCGGTGCCTGGGCGTCGCGCGGCACTGCGATCGGCGGAGAGGCAGCGCTCAAGGCCGGGCCGCATGCTGAAGGCATAACATCCTCGCTCTCGCCGGAACCATAACCCAGACAGCACCGGCCCGACCTCGACATCAGCGACGGTCAGGTCGTCAGCCGCCAGACGGTCAGACCGTCGTCAGCCTCGCGGAGGTCGGCCGCATCGGCTACTTCCGCCAGGATACCCTGCCGGTTGACTTCGATGTGCAACTTTCAGTGTCGGCCAGCCACGTCGCCAACGACAAGATCTGCTATCTCGCCAACGGCGTGCAGGCCAGCTACGTCGAGGTCGACGCCGAAACCGGCTTCATTACCGCGTGCTCGGCCAGTGGGCAGTCGATGACTGTGGCCGCATCATCAACCCGCTGCTGGTCGACGAGCAGGTCCGCGGCGGCACTGTGCAGGGCATCGGCGCGGTGCTGTACGAGGAATGCATCTAAGACGAGGCCGGCAACCTGCCGAATGGCTCGATGGCCGATTACCTGGCGCCCATGGCCAGCGGCCTCCCCGATATCGTGGTCGAGCATGTCGAGACGCCGGAAACCTCCACCATGCTTGGCGCGAAGGGGATCGGCGAGGCGGGCCTGATCGGCGCCATGGGTGCTGTCTGGGTGGCCGTCAACGACGCCCTGAAACCGCTTGGCGCCAGAATCCTGCATCAGCCTTTCACGCCGGAGCGCGTCCTGGACGCAATCGCGCGGGCGCGAAAAACGACCGTAGAAGCGCGGACTGGCTCCAGCTCGTTGCCTGGAAAGGCAGCACCCTGCCTCGAACTCGGCCTTGCCAGCGGCTGTACTCGCGGGGCACAACAACTCCGCCGAGACATTCGAGACAAAGGAGTTGACGCGATGCAGCGAGCACCGACGAGAGTGAACATTCGCGAAGCGATGCTGGCGGCTGCCTACGGCCACGCTCGCCTGCAGTGCCAGCGCACTGGCTCAGGAGACTTTGAAGGTCGGCGCACCGTTGCCGTTGACGGGGCCCTGTCCCCGGAAGGTAAGAAGCAGCAGCGCGGCTATGACATCTGGGCGGACACGGTCAACGCCAAGGGCGGCATCAAGGTCGGCGGCAAGACCTACAAGGTCGAGCTCGTCTACGTCGACTACGCCTCCAACACGCCGCGCGCCGTGCAGACGGCGGAACGCTGATTACGCAGGACAAGGTGAGCTTCCTGTTCTCGCCGTTCGGCTCCGGCGCGACCAAGGCAGCGAGCGGTGTCGCGGAGAAGTATTCGATTCCGATGCTTGCGCCCAGCGCGTCCACGGTCGCCGTCTACGACCAGAATTACAAGTATCTGTTCGGCACGCTGACCCGAATGAGTCCGTGGTTGAGCCGTTGGCCACGGCCGTAGCTGCCAATAAGAGCATCAAGCGTCTCGCCATTCTGGCCCGCAACGACCTCTTCCCGCTCGCCATCGCCAAGGTGACGGAAGTCTCGGCCAAGAAGCGCAACATCGAGGTCGCAATGTTCGAGCGCTACGCGATCGGCACCATGGATCATGCCTCTGCCATCACGCAGATGCGCGCAGCCAAGCCTGATTGGGTCATGGCGACCGGCTACATCAACGATCTCGTTGCCATTCGCAAGCAGATGAACGACCTCGGCGTCAAACCGAAGGTTGTCAGCATGATTGCCGGACCAGCCTACAAGGAGTTCATCGACGCAGCCGGTCCGTTGGCCGAGAATGTGTCGAGCACGGCCTGGTTCCACCACTCGGTGCGCTACAATGGCAAGGACGTATTCGGAACCACCGAGACGTTCAACGCCGCCTGGGCAAAGAAGTACAACGGCACACAGGCCGACTACATCGAGGCCTCATCCGCCGCCTGTGGCGTTGTTCTGCAGTTGGCGATCGAAGCCGCAAAATCGGTCGACCCCAAGAAAGTGCGTGACGCACTCGCCGGCCTCGACGTCGAGACCTTCTATGGCAAGGTCAAATTCGGCGCCAACGGACAGATCACCTCGCTGCAACCGCCCGTATTCCAGATCCAGGGTGGCAAGCACATCGTGATCCATCCGCCAGCGATCAAGCAGGGCGACCTGAAGTTCATGAACTAGTCCGCCGCACCGATAGCCGGTCCGCCTCTACGGACCGGCCACGCGGCAGCACTGGCAATCCGTCACAAACTCCCCTCGCGGGACCACGCTGAAAACACGGCGATGATCTATCTGCAACTCTTGGCCAACGGCATTGTGCTGGGTGGCCTGTATGCTTCCATTGCCGTCGGCTTCTCGCTGGTGTGGGGCGTGCTGAACGTCATCAACATCCTGCACGGCACATTCATTGTCTTGGGCTCCTACATCGCCTATTTCGCCTACGCCCATGCCGGCATTCATCCGTTCGCTTCGGTGGTCATCGCCGGCGGGGTGTTGTTCGGCGTCGGCTATCTGGTCCAGGCCGGCTTCATCAACCGCGTCATAGCCGCCCCTGTGCTGATTACCCTGACCCTGACGTTCGGCCTCGACCTGATCCTCAACAATGCGATGCTGGTGGCATTCTCGGCCGACTATCGCAAAATAAATCTGGCGAACCCGCTGCCCTCCGTCGAGTGGGGCTCGCTGTTCATACCCGGTGATCGGCTGGCCGCGATGGTGCTCGCCATTCTCCTCACCTACGGCCTCTACCGCGTGTTGCGCGACAGCAACATCGGCCGCGCCATCGTTGCGGTGCGGATGGACCGGGAGGCTGCATCTCTCATGGGCGTGGACGTGGCGCGCATCAATGCCATCACGTTCGGCATCGGTGCGCTGATGGCAGGTGCGGCCGGTGCGCTCCTGGCCATCATCTACCCGATCTCGCCCTTGAACTCGAGCCTGTTCCTCGGCAAGGCGTTCGTCGTCTGCGTACTCGGCGGGCTGGGTAGCGTGCCGGGCGCACTGGTCGGCGGCCTGGTGCTGGGCGTGATCGAGAGCTTCGGCGGCTACGCGCTGGGACCAGAGCATGCGGTGACCATCTCGTTTGGCCTATTGCTGTTGTTGCTCTTCGTGCGCCCAAGCGGACTACTCGGCAGGCGGGGTTACGAATGATGACCGATACGGACTGGCGGCACTGGGCCATCCTGGCGGCCGTCGCCATTCTACTCGCCATGCTGCCGCTGGTGGCGGGCAACTACATGCTGCGGATCGCCACCATCATGGCGATGTACACGATCCTCGCGCAGTCTTGGAATTTCATCGGCGGCCTGGCCGGCTATCCCTCATTTGCTACAGCCGCATTCTTTGGCCTCGGCGCCTATGTATCGGCAATGCTCCAGGCCAAGGGACTGCCGATGATTGTCACATGGGTCGCTGCCGGCCTAGCGACAGCCCTTTTCGCCCTGTTCATCGGAGGTGCCATTCTCCATCTGCGCGGGCATTACTTCGCCATCGCCAGCCTGGTGGTGGCCGAGGTTCTCCGCGAGATCGTCAACACCACGCCCGACATTACGGGCGGCGGTATGGGGCTTAATCTTCCCGTTCCCGGCGGCTCTGCCACGGCTCAGGCCCACTTCTTCCTCTGGGCCATGCTGGGCCTGGCAGTCATCACCTTCGCGGCAGCCATGCTGATCCACAATTCCAAACTCGGCTTCGCCCTGCGCTGCATCAAGCAGAACGAGGACGCGGCCTCGATCATCGGCGTCAATGCCTACGCCTACAAGTCGATCGCTTTCATGTTGTCGGCGTTGTTCGTCGGCGCTGCCGGCGCGATCTATGCGTCGTGGACGCATTATATCGATCCGACCGATGTGTTTGACGTCCTGCTGTCGGTCAAGCCGCTTGTGATGGTGTTGCTGGGCGGCGTAGGCACGCTGCTGGGACCCGTCTTCGGCGCCGTTATCCTGCTGGCGTTCGAGGAGCTTGTCTGGCGCAACTTCCTGACCGTGCACGCCGCCGTTCTGGGCGCTGTCATTGTCGTGCTGGTGCTGTTCCTTCCCAACGGCCTGTTGCCGGTCCTGCGCCGCTGGCTTGTCCGTCCGGCAGGCAGCCAGGCCACGCCCGCAAAATCGGAGACCGCCACATGACGGCGATCCTGGAATTGCAGGGGCTGTCACGCCATTTCGGCGGTCTGCGCGCCGTCGACGATGTCACACTGTCGATCGAGCAGGGCGAGATCATCGGCTTGATCGGCCCCAACGGCGCTGGCAAGACGACGCTCATCAACACCATTACCGGTGTGCATCCCGCAACCGGCGGACGCATCCTGTTCGAGGGCCGCGATGTCACCCGCAATCGGCCGCACCGCAACGCGCGCATCGGTCTGGCCCGCACCTTCCAGATCGTGCAGCCATTCCCTGAGATGACGGTAGAGGAGAACGTGGCCGCCGGCGCGTTGTTCGCCGGCCACGCGGCGACGCTGTCGCAGGCGCGCAAGGCCGCGCTCGAGCAGCTCGAGTTCACGGGACTGGCCCGCGTCGCCAACCAGCGCGCCTCGACCCTGACCCTGGCGCAGCGCAAGCGCCTCGAGCTGGCCAAGAGCCTCGCCATGCGCCCGCGCCTGCTGATGCTTGACGAGGTCAATGCCGGCCTCAACACAGCCGAGATCGACGACGCGCTGAATATCATCAAGACCATCAGTGCGTCCGGCGTCACCATCCTCGTCGTAGAGCACCTGATGAAGGTCGTGCTTTCGATCTCCCATCGCATCGTGGTGCTGCATCACGGCCAGCTCATCGCCCAGGGCGAACCGCGCAAAGTGATTGCCGATCCCCTCGTCGTGGAAGCCTATCTCGGCTCGCGCTACGCCGCGCAGATGGCAAGGAGCGGTGGATGAGCACGCCTGCGAAGCTGGATCTGAAGGGCCTGCAGGCCGGCTATGGCGACGTGCAGGTGCTATGGGACGTTACCCTGGATGTCGCCGCCGGCGAGATCGTCTGCATCATCGGCTCCAATGGCGTCGGCAAGACCACGATAATGCGATGCATATCGGGACTTCTACCCGCCACCGCTGGCGAGATCAGCCTTGATGGCAAGCCAATGACCTCCTCCATGCCGGCCGATTTCGTCCGTGCCGGCATCGCGCATGTTCCCGAGGGGCGCCGCTTGTTCTCGGCTATGAGCGTGCGCGACAATCTCATGATGGGCGCTTATCTGCGCACCGACAAGGCCGAGATCGCCACCGACCTGGAGCGCGTCTACGAGATGTTTCCGATCCTGGCCGAACGCCGATGGCAGGATGCCGGAACCATGTCGGGAGGCGAGCAGCAGATGTGCGCCATCGGCCGAGGATTGATGTCCCGCCCCAGCCTCCTGCTCATCGACGAGTTGTCGCTCGGCTTGGCGCCGCGCATCGTCGACGAGCTCTCCGGCCGGCTGCGCGAGATCAATCGTACCGGCGTTGCCCTCCTGCTTGTCGAGCAGGACGTCATGGCCGGACTGGAGCTGGCCAGTCGCGCCTTCATCGTCGATCGCGGCCGGGTTACACTATCCGGCGCGGCAGCGGATCTGGCCGCCGACCCCGCCATTCGCGAAGCCTACATGGGGCTCGCCGTTTGAGGCCTGCCCCGGAGTTTGGAGAACCGGAATGTCCAATGTCCTGCGGTTTGAGCCCGGCGGCTACCGATATGTCGAGGGCGTGTTCCAATACTCCGGCGGTGTCGCCGCCGAACCCGGCTTCGCCGTCACGCGCGTGATGTTTCGCAACCCGCTGCCACTGGCCGCCGGTTTTGCTGCCGCCGAGCGCATCATGGCTGCAGCCGGCAGGCCAGCCACCTCATTCTGCTCGTGCGAGCTGCGCTCCCCTGCCCCGTTCACAGAAGACGGCTTTCGTGCCTTCAACGAGATCTACGTCGGCACGCTGACGCGGTGGGGAATATTCGACGGCCAAAGAAATCCTGTTGCGCGCTCCAACGTGTGCCCCGCTGTCGCTCCACCGCCTGAGCCATCGATGCATGCGTTTTGC
This sequence comes from uncultured Alphaproteobacteria bacterium, assembly GCA_963825625.1. Classification (GTDB taxonomy): domain Bacteria; phylum Pseudomonadota; class Alphaproteobacteria; order Rhizobiales; family Hyphomicrobiaceae; genus CAMDPA01. Next base: position 156,458 of record CAWGUF010000029.1, read on the forward strand.
TTCACCGTCAAAGCGCAAGCCGACAACCCGCCAACCTTCGCGATCGCCGGCAGCGGCGAGGCCCCGGAGGGCAAGGGCAACTATCGCGATAATATTATCCGCCTCGGCGACGTCAGCCCTGCCGGCCTGCGCGAGAAAGCCCGCTGGGTTCTCGGCGAGATGGAGCGCCGCATGGGCCTGCTCGGCTTCGGCTGGGCCGAGACCACCGCGGTGCAGGCCTACACGGTGCACGATCTGCATCCCTTCCTAGCCGATGAGATCGCCGCTCGCGGCGCCCTGCAACATGGTCTGGCATGGCACTATTGCCGCCCGCCTGTTGTCGACCTCGAATACGAGATGGATTGCCGTGGCGTGGCCAGCGAGACCGTCGCTGCCGGCTGAGCGGCTCCACAACGCATGATCAGCACGCAATCGCGTCCTGCTTGGCTCTCCAAACGAAACCCGCGCTGCAGTGCAGCAAGAGGCTTGCTCTCGAACGCGCTCGCGCGTATTCTGCTCAAATGACATGCAGTACAACTGTCTGCACAATAATTGAGCATGAGCATGGCGGTACTCAGATCGGCCTTCCGAAATCGGCAGTGTGGAGGTTCAAAACGGCGTGTTTCTTGCCCCTATGTCGGGGGTAACGGACCCGCCGTTCAGGCGCTTGGCCCATGACCTGGGCGCCGGCATAGTCGTCTCCGAGATGGTAGCCAGCCACGAGTTGCTCAGATCCCGACGCAGCGAAATGCGCAAGGCCGTGGGCCACGGCCGCGCACCATTCGTCATACAACTTGCAGGCCGCGAAGCGCATTGGATGGCCGAAGGCGCACGCGCCTCGGTCGGCCTCGGTGCCCAGATCATCGATATCAACATGGGGTGTCCGGCCCGCGAGGTGACAGGAAAGTTATCCGGTTCAGCGCTGATGCGAGACCTCGATCACGCCCTCGGATTGATCGAGGCGACGGTCAACGCGGTCGATGTTCCTGTCACGCTGAAGATGCGCCTCGGGTGGGACCGCAAATCGATGAATGCTCCTCAATTGGCCCGACGCGCGGAAGCCGCCGGAATCCAATTGCTCACCGTGCACGGCCGAACCCGCTGCGACTTCTTCAAGGGCGAGGCCGATTGGAGCGCCGTCCGCCAGGTGAAAGAAGCCGTCCGCATACCTGTCATCGTCAATGGCGATATTCGCACACTGGCCGATGCCGAGGCCGCGCTCGCCGCATCCGGTGCCGACGGGGTAATGATCGGCCGCGGAGCCTATGGCGCGCCGTGGTTGCCGGGCCGTATCGCCCAAGCCTTGACCAGCGGGCGCGATCCCGGCGACCCGCCACTCACCAGGCAAGCCGAAATTGCCGGCTCGCACTATGAGGAGATGCTCCACGCCTACGGCAGCGAGCTTGGCGCTCGCAACGCCCGCAAACACATCGGCTGGTACCTGGAATCGAGCGGTCGCGCGCCGGCCGAGGTGAAGCGATGGCGCTCCGTCCTGTGCCGCGAGGAGCAGCCCTCGCAAGTCCTCAAAGGCCTAGCTGCGTTCTATCGAGAGTCGGCGGAGTTGGCCGCATGAGCAAGACCACACGCCCGGGCAGCGCTCCGCCACCAGGCCAGACATCCCCATCAGCCCGCCGCCCCGTGGCCCACGACCTGCTCGTCGCAGCGCTTCCCAATCCGATCCTCGTGCTGGCGGAGGACGACGATATTGTCTACGCCAACCCGGCTGCGGAGGCATTCTTCTCAGCCAGCCTGGCGCTTCTGAGACGCCAGCGCCTGAGCGACGTGGTCGGCTTCGGCTGTCCTCTGCTAAGTCTGGTCGAGCAGGTCCGCTCCACCGGAGCAGGCGTCAACGAGTATGGCATCGAGATCACGCTCCCGCGGGCGGACGGTCCCAGGCTTTCGGACATCTATTGTGGCACCCTGCCTGACCAGCCAGGCCTGATCCTGCTGCTCCTGCAACAGCGCACCATGGCACAGATGATCGAGCGCCACCTGACGCATCGCGCCGCCGCGCGCTCGGTATCGGGTATGGCCGCCGTGCTCGCCCACGAGATCAAGAACCCGCTGTCGGGCATCCGCGGCGCCGCCCAGTTGCTCGAGCCGGGAATGTCGGATGAAGACCGCGTCCTGACGCAACTCATCTGTGCCGAGACCGACCGTATTCGTAATCTGGTCGACCGCATGGAGGTCTTTGGAGACGAGCGCCCCTTGGCGTTGGAGCCGGTCAACATCCATGCCGTGCTGGATCATGTCCGGACGCTGGCGGGAGCGGGTTTCGCCAAAGGGGTCAAGATCATGGCCGACTACGATCCCTCCCTTCCACCGGTGTCTGCAAATCGCGACAAGCTCGTTCAGGCCTTCCTCAATCTCGCGAAGAACGCGGCCGAGGCATTGGAGCGCCACGACGACAGCGCGCGCATCGTCTTCAAGACCGCGTTCCGTCCCGGTGTTCGTCTGTCCGTTCCCGGATCGCCCGCCCGTGTCTCTCTGCCGATGATGATCGAGGTCGAGGATAACGGCTCCGGCGTTGCCGAGCAGTTGCGCGCGCACCTGTTCGATCCCTTCGTGACCACAAAGGCCAACGGCGCAGGTCTCGGTCTTGCCCTCGTCGCCAAGATCATCCGCGACCACGGCGGCATCATCGAATGCGAGACCGAGCGGCGCCGCACCGTATTCCGGGTGCTGCTGCCGTTGCATGCCCCCGAAGCGAGACAGTTGAGACGGGAGACCGGCGATGGCTAAGGGTACAGTCCTGATTGCCGATGACGACACAGCGATCCGCACGGTGCTGAACCAGGCTCTGGCCCGTGCCGGATACCTGCCACGAGCGACTGGCAACGCCGCGACCCTGTGGCGTTGGGTTGCCCAGGGTGAAGGTGAGGTCGTGATCACCGATGTCGTGATGCCCGACGAAAACGCTTTCGATCTCATCCCCCGCATCAAGAAAATTCGCCCCGATCTGCCAATCATCGTCATGAGCGCCCAGAACACGCTGATGACGGCATTGACCGCGACGGAAAAAGGCGCGTTCGAATATTTGCCCAAGCCGTTCGATCTGAGCGAACTCGTGGCTGTCGTCGGCAGGGCGCTGGCCGAGCCCAATCGCAAACCTGCAAAAACGCGCCAGGACTCCGACGCAGACGAGCTTCCGCTGATCGGTCGCTCCCCCGCGATGCAGGAGATCTACCGGATCCTCGCCCGGCTGACGCAAACCGACCTGACAGTCATGATTTCCGGCGAATCAGGAACCGGCAAGGAGCTCGTGGCTCGCGTGCTGCATGACTTCGGCCGACGCAAAGCCGGTCCGTTCGTTGCCGTGAATATGGCCGCGATCCCTCGCGAGTTGATTGAAAGCGAGTTGTTCGGGCATGAGAAAGGTGCCTTCACCGGCGCCCAGAACCGCACGGCCGGGCGCTTCGAACAGGCCGAGGGCGGCACGCTTTTTCTCGATGAAATAGGTGACATGCCGCTCGAGGCGCAGACGAGATTGCTGCGGGTTCTGCAACAGGGCGAATACACGACAGTCGGCGGGCGCACGCCAATCAAGACCAACGTCCGCATCGTCGCCGCCACCCACCGTGACCTGCGCAGCCAGATCCAGCAGGGCCTGTTCCGCGAGGATTTGTTCTACCGGCTGAACGTGGTCCCCTTGCGGCTGCCTGCCCTTCGCGAACGGCTGGAGGATACCGGTGATCTGGTGCGCCACTTTCTGCGCCAGGCGGCACGCGAAGGCCTGGGCGAGAAGACCATCGATCATGCCGCGCTGGAGCGCATGAAGCAGCACAATTGGCCGGGCAATGTGCGCGAGCTGGAAAACCTCGTGCGGCGCCTCGCTGCACTTTACAACCAGGACACGATTGCCCGCGACATTGTCGATGCCGAGCTCAGCGAGGTCACGCCCTTGCGTTTGGAGCCGTCGGATCCAAGCTCCGATACCCTGTCAGAGCTGGTCGAGCGCCATCTCGCCGAGTATATGGCTGGTTTTGGCCGCGACCTTCCCCCTCCCGGCCTCTATGACCGCATCATCCGCCAGGTCGAGGTCCCGCTGATTTCGGCGGCGCTGGCTGCGACGCGCGGCAATCAGATCAAAGCGGCGGAATTGCTGGGCCTCAATCGCAACACCTTGAGGGCGCGCATCCGGGATCTCGACATTCAAGTCGTTCGCTCCCCCAGCCCTTGAACGATCGCCGCCACCCATCCCACGCGGACAGCGGAAGCCGCGGGCGAGCCAGGCAGAACAAGTCGCTCTATCGCCACACCTTTTGCGCAGAATGAGCACACTTCGTTTGGCTGAGTGTGAAGATGGGTGGCACTTTGTCGCGAAATTGTCACACTTTTGCGCAGGACTTCTTCGGCGACCGTCTTTTTTCGGTCACGCTGTTGCGCCAAAGAAACTTGGTAGTACACGCCGGGTCGAGCCAGGATGGCCGGCGCCCAAGGTGAAACGAACGAGGAGATGGGGGCGCATGAGCGCGCTCGATCAGCGACCATCCACGGCGACGGACACGGGGCTTGCGAAGCAAGTACAACCCGGACACAGCCGCGCGTTCTGGATCGGCCTGGTCGTCATGGTGTTGTCGCTGGTCTCGGGGCTGGCCACCTATCTCATCCTCACCAACCTGACGCCGATCGTGCCCCGCGGCGAGGTGGTTTTCGTCGTCCTCACCGTCAACATCGTCCTCATCCTGGCGATGATCGGCATCATCGCCTGGCATGTCTGGGAATTGATGCGTGGCTGGCGCGATAAGGTCGCTGGCATCCGATTGCAGATTCGCATCGTCGGCCTGTTCAGCATCATATCCGCTCTCCCAGCACTGCTGCTCGCCTTGGCGGCAACAACGAGCTTTGCCCGCAGCCTGGACGCCTGGTTCGCCAGCCGGCCGCGCCAGATCATCCAGCAATCTGTCGGCGTCGCCAGGGCATACCTCGATGAGCACGGCAAAGTCATCCGCACCGATATCGTCAACATGGCCAAGGATCTGGACAATGCGCCTTATGAGCTGCGCACCGATCCCAAGCGGCTGCGTGCCCAACTGATAGGTCAGGCCGGTCTGCGCGACTTGTCGGTCGTCAACATCATCGACGTCGAAGGCAAGATCGCCATCAAGGGGCTCGAGGACGACGCCATCAAGTTTGCTCCGCCATCGCCGACCACCATCGGCCAGGCTGCGGCGGGCCAGGTGCCGATCCTCCTACCAGGCGCCACCAACCGCGTGGCCGCGGTCTCCCGCCTGACGAGCTATCCGGGTTTCTATCTCTACGTTGCGCGCGGGGTGAACCCGCAGGTGGTCAACTACCTGAATGCCACCCGCGCCCGGCTTGCCGAATACGAGCAGATCCGCAAGACCCGCGGCCCCCTCACCGTCGTGCATGGCATTATGTATTTCATGACGGCGCTGACAGCGATGCTTGCATCGATTTGGGCCGGTTTCTGGTTCGCGCGCCGCTTCGTCGATCCGATTGGCCGTATCATCGGCGCAGCCCAGCAGGTGAGCCGCGGCGACCTCACCGTTCACCTCCCCGTGATCCGCGGTGAGGGCGACCTCCGGCGCCTGTCGCAGACCTTCAACACGATGACGACCGAGCTAGGCTCCCAACGCGACGCGCTGATCTCGGCCAATGATCAGTTGCTGGAACGCCGCCAGTTCATGGAGGCCGTGCTGTCCGGCGTCAGCGCCGGTGTCATTGGACTGGATCGTGACGGCCGCATCACCATTGTCTCGAGTGCCGCGCAGCGTCTTCTCGGCGTTACCGAGGACGCCCTCAAAGGCCGCAGGCTGGGCGAGGCTATACCCGCATTCGCCGCCCTCGCGACCGATAGCACCGAAGACCTGAAGCCGCGAGCGCAAGTCGAGACCAATCTGGAGATCAACGGCGAGGAGCGCACTTTCTCAGTGCGCGTGACGCGCCAGGGCGAAGGCGCCGCCCCCGATGCCGAGCAGCGCGTCGTGGTCACCTTCGATGATATTACCGAGCTTGTCTCCGCCCAGCGAACCAGCGCCTGGGGCGAGGTCGCACGCCGCCTCGCGCACGAGATCAAGAATCCCCTGACCCCCATCATCCTGTCCGCCGAGCGTATCCGTCGCAAATATGGGCGCGTGATAACCGAGGACCGTGAGACCTTCGACAAGCTGACCGCGACGATCGAACGTCAGGCCGGGGACATCAAGACGATGGTCGACGAGTTCGCTAGCTTCGCCCGCGTGCCCAAGCCCGTAATGGAGATGCAGGATGTGCGCGACGTTGTGCAGGACCCTGTGATCCTGTTCCGCGAGAGCAACCCCGCCGTCGCCTATGAATTGCATCTTCCCGACCACCCCGTGATGGCGCGCGTCGATCGCCGGCTGATCTCGCAGGCGCTGACCAATCTCATCAAGAACGCCACCGAGGCCGTTGAGACTTTTGCCGAGGCTGCGGAGCCCGGCTGGAAAGGTCGCATCGTTGCCGTGCTGCACGCACACTCCGATCGTTTCGACATCGAGGTCATCGACAACGGCCCCGGTCTGCCGAAGCAAAATCGTTCGCGCTTGCTGGAGCCCTACGTTACCAACAAGGGCACGAAAGGTACCGGACTCGGCCTTGCTATCGTCCAGAAGATTGTCGAGCAGCACGGCGGCGCGCTGTCGCTGGAGGACGCGCCCGCTGCTCCGGACCGGCGACATGGTGCGCTCGTGCGCATTTCACTGCCCATGCGGCAGCAGTTAACAGCGGCCACCAAATCCACCTCGGAGGCGGCCGCATGAGCAACAACGTCTTTAGACCCACCTTTATCCAACTACCTGAGCCTTTTGCCAGCGCCTGAGGAGTGACAGATGGCTGCCGACATCCTGGTTGTTGACGACGAGACCGACATTCGAGAGCAGGTTGCGGGAATTCTGGAGGACGAGGGCCACGCCTGCCGTCTTGCCCGCGACAGCGACGAGGCTTTGCGCGCCATCGAGGAGCGCCGTCCGCACCTCGTCATCCTCGACATCTGGTTGCAGGGCTCGCGCCTGGACGGACTGGAGGTGCTCACTGCAATCAAGCGCGCGCACCCGGATCTCCCCGTCGTCATCATCTCCGGCCACGGTAATATCGAGACCGCGGTCACCGCGATCAAGCGCGGCGCCTATGACTACATCGAAAAGCCGTTCTCGGCCGACCGCCTGATCCTCGTCTCGATGCGTGCGCTGGAGACATACAACCTGAAGCGCGAGGTCAAACAGCTGAAGGAGCGTTCGACCCAAAGCTCCGAGATGATCGGCAAGTCGGTCGCCGTCAATCAGCTGCGCAACCACATCGACAAAGTGGCCCCCACCAACAGCCGCATCTTGATCAGAGGGGCCTCAGGTTCCGGCAAGGAGCTGGCGGCGCGCGTACTGCACGCAAAATCACACCGGGCCGAAGGACCGTTCGTCGTTCTCAATGCCGCTGCGATGGCGCCCGATCGCGTCGAGGAGGAATTGTTCGGGACGGAGGATCAGACCGGCGGCCCGCGCAAGGTCGGTGCGTTGGAAGAGTCGCACGGCGGAACGCTCTATATCGACGAAGTCGGTGACATGCCGCTGGAGACCCAGGGCAAGGTTCTGCGCGTGCTCGTCGAGCAGAAATTCGTGCGCCTTGGCGGTAGCCAGAAGGTCGCCGTCGACGTCCGCGTCATCTCCTCCACCAGCCGCGATCTTGAACGCGAGATGGGGGAGGGCCGTTTCCGTGAGGACCTCTACCACCGCCTCAATGTGGTGCCACTCAGAGTCCCGGGCCTGGCCGAACGCCGCGAGGACGTTCCTGACCTGATCAGCTATTTCGTCCAGCAGATCGCCCAGACCTCAGGCCTCGCGCCCCGTCGCATCGGCGAGGACGCGATTGCTGTCCTGCAGGCCCACGACTGGCCGGGCAACGTCCGCGAACTGCGCAACAACGTCGAGCGGCTGATGATCCTGTCCGGCGGCGACGGCGATGCCATGATCACCGCCGAAATGCTGCCCGAGGAAATCGGATCGAACGTTGCGCTACCCGTGTCAGCGGCCGCTCCGAGCACCTGATGTCGCTTCCGTTGCGCGAAGCACGCGAGATCTTCGAACGCGACTATCTGCTGGCTCAGATCAACCGTTTCGGCGGCAACATTTCGCGCACCGCCGAATTCGTAGGCATGGAGCGTTCCGCGCTCCATCGCAAGCTCAGGGCACTTGGCGTTGGCTCCGAGCACCGCGCTGGCGGTATCGGCTGACGGTGGCGCGCGGATGAGCAGATGGGTCTACGTTGACGGCCAATACCGCCGCTATGCTCAGGCGCTTGTGCACGCGGAGGATCGCGGCTTCCAGTTCGGGGATGCTGTCTATGAAGTCATCGAGGTGCGTGGCGGTCGCTTGATCGACGAGACGCGCCATCTCGAGCGGCTCGTGCGCTCACTGAGCGAGCTATTGATGCCAGAGCCGATGTCACGACCGGCATTGTCGCGCGTTCTACGTGAGACCGTTCGTCGCAATCGCGTCGTCAACGGCACTGTATATCTCCAGGTCAGCCGCGGCGCCCGCCCCCGTGACTTTTTGTTTCCGCCCGGCACTGTCCGCCAGACGGTCGTGTGTGTGGCGCGGGCCGGCGATCCTGCCGCTTCGAATGCACGCGCCAGCGAAGGCATCGCCGTCATAACCATGCCCGATCCGCGCTGGGCCCGCTGCGACATCAAGACGGTCATGCTGCTGCCCGCCTCGTTGGCCAAGGAACAAGCCCGCGCAGCCGGCGCGCGCGAGGCCTGGTTCGTCGACACAGATGGCTACATCACCGAAGGCGCATCGAGCAACGCCTGGATTATCGGCGACGACGGGCGCCTCGTGACGCGCCCGACCGACACCGCCATCCTGCGCGGGGTGACACGCACGACTTTGCTTGATGCCATCGCGCGCGAGGGCCTGTCGGTCGACGAGCGCCTGTTCAGTGTCTCGGAAGCCTTGGCTGCGCGCGAAGCGTTCGTGACCTCGGCCTCGAATACGGTCATGCCTGTCGTCCGGATTGACGGCAAATCGATCGGCGAAGGCAGGCCGGGGCCAATAACCCGCCGGCTTCGCGATGTATTTTACGATGTGGCTGAAGGCGCTAGCGGCCTGTCGCGCCTAAATCGCTACACTAGCGGCAACCGTTGACGATTGAGGCGCGACATCAATGGCTTGGTGAGGCGTTTATCGCGCCCTAATTGACACCAACCTTGCCGCACCCATCGGTCAAATAAGGCGCAACGCCTCACTAGCTGACAGCCACAACCGCAAGCGAATGGCGACCGGAAATCGGATCGTGTCTCGGCGTGTTGCGGGCGGGCAGCTGTGCCCAGACCAGAGTTGAGGGTGTATACGTTCGCCAAGCTGGCATGCTAGCGTTGAACCTGAAGGGGCAGGACGACCGCCGGACCGTTAAACTCGATTCAACCGTAAACAGTCCTATTCTGAATAGGTGTGTTTCTAAAATGGCTGATTTTTGCCTAGATCTCGGCTAGAGTGAGGCAACGTCACAACACGGGTGACACCCAAGATCACTCAAGCGAAACAACAACGACAAAAACGGGCACAGACAATGGCCGAACGTACGCCGAGCCTACAGGATGCGTTTCTCAACAACGTGCGCAAGAACAAGATCCCGCTCACGATATTTCTGATCAATGGCGTCAAGCTCCAGGGCATCGTCACTTGGTTCGACAATTTCTGCGTCTTGCTCCGGCGCGACGGCCACTCCCAGCTCGTCTATAAGCATGCCATATCCACGATTATGCCGAGCCAGCCAGTCAACCTGATGGAGCCGGATCCCACCGACCAGGGATAGGACGCAAAAGCTGAGCAAGAGACACGGCAAAGGCCGCGATAGCGTGGCACTGGAACACGGGCTCGCCACCGCGCACGCGCCGGCCGACAAGCCCGAGCGCGATACCATGCGCGCGCTCGTGATCGTGCCTGTGCCCAACCGAAGAACGCAACAAGCCCATGCCGGCTTGCCGCCCATCCACGCCCCCCAGGACCGATTGGAGGAAGCCGTTGGTCTTGCAAACGCGATAGACCTCGACGTCGCCACGAGCATGCTTGTGCCGCTCAACGCACCCAGGCCATCGACGCTTCTCGGGAAGGGCAAGGTTGAAGAGATCCACGTCCTGGCCGAGGAGCTTGGCGCGGGTCTCGTCATCGTCGACCGGGCACTGTCCCCGATCCAGCAACGCAATCTGGAGAAGGCATGGGGCACCAAGGTGATTGATCGCACCGGCCTCATTCTCGAGATATTTGGTCGCCGCGCAGCCACCCGGGAAGGTACGCTGCAGGTCGAACTCGCCCATCTCACCTACCAGAAGAGCCGCCTGGTCCGCTCGTGGACGCATCTGGAGCGCCAGCGTGGCGGCGCCGGCTTTCTCGGCGGCCCCGGCGAAAGCCAGCTCGAACTCGACCGCCGCATCATTCAGGACCGCATCGACGCCTTGGAAAAGGAGCTGGCCCAAGTCGTCCGGACGCGGGACCTGCACCGCAAAGGCCGTGCCCGCGTGCCCTATCCCGTGTGCGCGTTGGTCGGCTACACCAATGCGGGCAAATCCACCCTCTTCAACGCGCTCACCGGTGCCGGCGTCATGGCGCAGGACCAGGTGTTCGCCACCCTCGATCCGACCATGCGCGAGCTCAGGCTGCCAACGGGCAAGCGCATCATCCTGTCCGATACTGTCGGCTTCATCTCGGATTTGCCGACCTCCCTCGTTGCTGCTTTTCGCGCAACGCTGGAGGAAGTCGTAACGGCCGATCTCATTGTCCATGTGCGCGACATCTCGCACGCCGAGACCGCCGCCCAAGGAGCGATGTCGAGGCCGTGCTGAAGGATCTCGGCATCGCCACGGATACCGCCGGCAGTCGCGTTCTTGAAGTCTGGAACAAGATCGACCGCCTCGAACCGGATCAGCGTGAAACGCTGGAAAATGCGGCGCAGCGGTTGGGAAGCAAGCCAGCCCTCGTCTCCGCAATCACTGGCGAGGGAATCCCAGACCTCCTGGCCGACATCGAGACCCGTCTAGGCCACGCCGACGAGATCCTCGAAGTGACCCTGCCAGCCACCGCCGGCAGGCTGGCCCATTGGCTGCATGAGAACGCCGAGGTCCTCTCGCGCGATCAGCAGGACGATGGCAGCACGCACTACACGATTCGCGTCGATGCAACTCGAAAGGCCAGATTAGAGGCGCGCTTGCGCGAGCTGTAGCCGAAACTCTGCGCACACCCAGTCTCGGCTACGCTTTGTCCTTGGCCCGCACCTCGTCCCAAAGCGCATCCATCTCTTCCAGCGATGACGCCGCCGGCGACGTGCCACGTTCCGCCAGCCTTGCCTCGACGTAGCGAAACCGGCGCGTGAACTTGTCGTTGGCCTTGCGCATCGCGGCTTCCGGATCGATCTTCAGGTGTCGCGCGACGTTGGCCATCACGAACATCAGATCTCCGAATTCTTCTTCGATTGCGCCCGGCGACTCCCGTTCCGGGAGCCGGCCGCCGGGCGCGCTATCGCCCGCGGCCGGCGCGCCGGAGGCGTGTCGCGGGCGACCAGCCGGACCGTCGCCCGCGGCCGGCGCGCCGGAGGCGTGTCGCGGGCGACCAGCAAGAACTTCTCCTCAAGCTCCGCCAATTCCTCTTTCATCTTGTCCAGAACAGGGCCCAGCGATGGCCAGTCGAATCCGACTTTGGCCGCCTTGTCCTGCAACTTAACGGCCCGCGTCAGTGCCGGCATAACGATCGGCACATCATCTAAAATGCTGCTCGCTTGCCGCTCCTGATTGGGCTCCCCATCGCCGCCTCGCGATCGTGCAGCAGCCTTTGCCGCCTTCTCCTCAGCCTTTATCCTCTCCCACCAGCCGGCGGCGAGGTCGATCGTGCGGCCATCCTTGTCGCCGAATACGTGCGGATGCCGTCGCAGCATTTTGCTCGTGATTCCGTCGACGACGTCGCCAAAGTCGAAAGCACCCTGCTCTTCGGCCATTCGCGCATGAAACACGACCTGAAACAGAAGGTCGCCCAACTCTTCCTGCAGATCGACCAGGTCGCCTCTCTGGATCGCATCCGCGACCTCGTAGGCCTCTTCCAGCGTATACGGGGCGATCGATTGGTAGTCCTGCGCCAGATCCCACGGGCAACCGCTAATCGGTGTCCGCAAAGCGGCCATGACGCCCAGAAGATCGGCAATCGATTTTCGCTCGCCCTCACTCATCGGTGGCCTCCCGTGATCTCTGTCTCGGTTGTGGTCAATGACGCCGCGACCTGATAGCACGAAACTCAGCGCAGCAGGACGTCAAGCCGCATCATGCGAATTACAGACAGTATCGAGATCGACGACGACGAGCTGAAAGAAAGCTTCGTGCGGGCATCAGGCCCAGGCGGTCAAAACGTCAACAAGGTCTCGACGGCGGTCGAATTGCGCTTCGATGTGCGCAACTCCCCCAACCTACCCGCTGCCGTGGCCGCGCGCCTGGAGCGTCTGGCCGGCAAACGCCTGACATCGGAAGGCGTGATCGTCATCATGGCGAACAGGCACCGTACGCAGGCGCTCAACCGCGCCGACGCCCGCGACCGGCTCGCCGAGCTTATCCGCTTGGCTGCAGTCGCACCAAAGCCGCGCAAGCCGACCAAACCGTCATACGCATCCAAGTTGCGCCGTGTCGACGAGAAGAAGAAGCGGGGCCAGGTCAAAGCCACCAGGCGTGTGCGCCAAGATGGGGAATAGCCGAAGCGGTGCGGGGGGACGAAGCGATGTATCTGGTACGAATTCTGTCTAACCTGGTGATTATCTGCCTGGAGCTGACCGCGATTGCAGGCGTGGCGTGGCTCGGCCTTCACCATCCGTATATGCTGGCCGCCGCCGCAGCCGTCCTCGCACTCGTCATGGGATTGCTGCTGGAGCGAGCGCGATTGAAGATGGAGCTGGAGTTCTATCTCGGCCGCAAATTCCCGGTCTTGTCGGTCGCCGGATCGGGGCTTGCCCTGATGGAGGCTGTGATCAAGGCGCTACTGGCCGGTGTCGTCGCTCTGATCACGTTCTCAGGCACCGACCCAGCCAGGCTCTTTGTGGTGTCGATCATATTTGGTGTGTGCATCTTCGCAGGATCGAGCCTGCTACGGCGTCTGTCGATCAATCTTGGCGCAAACCCCAGCCGGTGGGGCTATTTCCGTCTCGCCGCCCCTCTCGGGCTCTTGTATTCAGGCGCCATCTATCTGGCGACCTACTTCGGCCAATTGCAGAAGCCGACCTACGCCGAGATCGCCGGCCGCCTCATCCTCGATACGCCTGAGCGCCTGACCCTGGACCGAGCAAGCGAGCTGCTGTTCCTGCTCAAGCAGAAATTCGACGAGATCGTCGTCAGGGTCATCAGCATTGCCGTGCCGCCTGACTGGGCCGAGATCGCCGGCATCCTGGTGAGCGTCAACATGCTGACCGGCTTTGCCATCGCGGTCTTCGCCGTTGCCATCGCAGATATCGTCCAGCGGCTGGAAACCGCTGCGGGATGATGTCCGATTGTGCAATACCACAGTCGTCCCCATATCGCCTCGGGACGCTCTGATCATCACCCAGTTGCCACTGCGAGGGCTCAACGCCGCCGCAACCCCGCAACTCAACAACCGATCCAGCAGGTGCCATGGACGCCAGACCCGACATTCGACCGTCGTCGACAACCGATTTGGCTGCCAATGGCCCCGGAACCACCGACAAAAATCAGAACGCGTGGATCAGCCGCCCGCTCATCCGCTACTTGATCTGGCTTGGCATCATCTTCAACGTCGCCATCATCGGGTACACGATGTTCCCGCTGACCAAGTCTCTGATGAGTCTGTGAGCTCTGATCTCAACGCACCACGCGATTTGAGCTTTGTCCCCGCTCAAATGCCGTCCGTTACACTCCGGTTCGGCTGGAGAGAGCCGATTCGCATAAGGCATATTATGGAAAATAGAACAAGTTGAACATGCCATATCAAGATCTTGCTCGGTCATCCGGATTGGGAAGGGACCACTCGTCCTACTTCTCCTTTTCCGACCGCTCGTGATGATCGGCAACAAGGCGGTCGAGGAGACGAACACCCCAGCCCGATCCCCAGCTCTGGTTGGTGTCGTTGCGGGCCGAATCCATAGCGACCCCAGCCACGTCGATGTGCGCCCAAGGCGTACCCTTGACGAACCTGCCCAGGAACTGCGCCGCCGTGATTGAGCCGGCAGACCTGCCGCCGATGTTCTTCATGTCCGCGTTGCGGCTGTCGATCATCTTGTCGTACGCACGGTCCAGCGGCATCCGCCAGACGCGCTCGCCGGTTGCCTCGCCAGCCGCGCTGAGATCCGCAGTCAGCTTGTCGTCGTTGGCAAACAGCCCCGCATACTCCTTCCCCAACGCGACGATGATGGCACCGGTCAGCGTCGCAAGGTCGATCATCAGCTTCGGCTTGAAGCGATCTTGCGCGTACCACATCACATCCGCCAGAACGAGCCGCCCCTCGGCATCGGTGTTCAACACCTCGACCGTCTGCCCCGACATCGACGTGACGATATCTCCCGGCCGCTGCGCCGTGCCCGACACCATGTTCTCCACCAGGCCGATCAGACCGACGACGTTCACAGCCGCCTTGCGCCCAGCCAGCGCCCGCATCAAGCCAACGACGCATGCCGCGCCAGCCATGTCGCCCTTCATGTCCTCCATGCCGCCCGCTGGCTTGATCGAAATGCCACCGGTGTCGAAGGTCACGCCCTTGCCGATGAACGCCAGCGGCTTGGCCCGTTTCGACTTCGCTCCGTTCCACTGCATCACGACCACGCGTGGCTCGCGCACGCTGCCCTGCGCCACACCCATCAGCGCGCCCATGCCAAGCGCTTCGATTGCCGCCTTATCGAGGACCTCGACCTGCACGCCCACTGCGGTCAGCTCTTGGCAGCGCTCGGCGAACTCCACCGGTCCGAGCACGTTGGCGGGCTCGTTGACGAGATCTCGCGCCAGCATCACACCTTCACCCAGCGCCGCGGCCCGCTCGAATTGCGCTCGCGCGCCCTCAGGGTCAGCCGTGTGGATGACAAGACGGCTCAGGCCGTCTTTGCCGGCGCCGTTCTCCTCCCTGCCATTGCCGTTGTCATCGCCGCCATCCTTGGCCTGTTTCTTGGTGCGGTACTTATCGAACTTGTAGCTTCTCAGCATGGCACCCAGCGCCAGTTGGGCTGCCAATTCCGCAGGCTCTGGTGCCCCAGCCTCCGTCAAGTCCGCCACCAGGCTCGCGCTTTGAGCCTTCCTCCCGCCCAATTGGGCAAATGCGTACCCGCCCAGTGCCAGCCAGTCCTTGTCGGACGCATCCACTGCCCGCCCTGCACCTACCAGCACGAGCCTGGCTGGCCCGATGCCTTCGTGTCCCAACAGCTCGATCGAGGTCTTGGCTTTGCCCTTGAAATCCGCCGCCCCCGCGGCCCGTGACAGCGCGCCGCCGGCCTTGTCGTTGATCTGCGACCCGACCTTGCCGAACACCAGGTCCTCGCCTGTGAGTAAGCCCGCCACCTGCTCGAGCGCTTGCTCCAGGGGCACGAACACGATCTCAGGCCGGTCGGACATCGCAGGCAATCCTCAAGTTGGGTCCAGTGAAAGCGCGCGGTCGCTTTGCGAGGCTCGATCCAGGTCTACGATCCGACCGGAATGCCTCCCTTGGCATCGCTTGCACGCGGGAGAGGGGTGGCGACCAGCTTACTTCGGCCAGCCAACCTATGCAAAGCCATCGCTGAGCCTTCGCTGGGACGGCATATCCGCCACAATCCACAGCCCGCCGCACCGAACTTCGCTTGCTCCGGCGACCCAGGCCTGCGAGCGTCGAATTTCCGCCACGCTGCTGTGGGACCGGCGGACTTGGACAGTCGGCAACCACCTCTGCCGGGCTATACTGGGCGCGCATGAGCATTTTTGGACGATATGTGTTCCGGCAGGCCGCCGGAGCCCTTGTGCTTATCCTGATGTCGCTTTCGGGCGTCGTCTGGATCGCGCTTGCCCTCAAGCAGCTCAATCTGGTGACCACGCAGGGCCAGGACGCACTGACCTTTCTCACCATGACGACGCTGGCGCTGCCCAACCTGATGGCACTGATAGCGCCCATCGCCCTTCTCGTCGCTGTGATGCACACATTGAGCCGGATGTCCGGCGATAGCGAGCTGATCGTTCTGTCGGCCGCCGGAGCCAGCATCTGGGCGATTGCCCGTCCGCTGTTGCTCTTGGGCGTGATCGTTGCGATCGCCGTGTCCGCAGTCAATCACTTCGGCATGCCCTGGAGCCTCAGGCTGCTCCGTGACTACGTCATTCAGGTCCGTAGCGATCTGATATCCCAGGTCATTCAGCCGGGCCGCTTCTCCAGCCCGGAGAGCGGGATCACCTTCCACATCCGCGACCGCGCGCTGAACGGGGACCTCAAAGGCCTCCTGATGCACGACACGAGGGACAACAAGGTTCCCACGACTTACCTGGCTGAGCACGGATCTCTCATCAAGCAGGACAACCAGACCTACCTCTTGATGCGCACCGGCCACGTGCTGCGGCGGCCCGACCCCAAGGCTGAGGCGCAGATCATCGCCTTTCAAAGCTACGTCGTCGATCTCGACCGGTTCGAAGGCCAGACCACGCACCACGAGCTGAAGCCCCGGCAGCGGTACTACGCGGAGCTCGTATCCCCCTCCAAGGACGACCCGGATGCAAAGCGCCTCGCAGGTCAGCTCCGCGCTGAGTTGCATGAGCGATTTGCGAACCCCTTATACTCCCTGGGCTTTGTGCTGATCGCGGTCGCATTTATCGGCCGCGCCCAATCGACCAGACAGAACCGTTGGGAAGCGATCACCACAGCCGTGCTGCTTTCGATTGGCGCGCGTGTTGGCGGCCTTGCTGCCAACAATCTGGTGGTGATCAGCGCGAAGTGGACGTTCGTGCTCTATGCCATCCCGCTGGCATTGATCGTACTGGCAATCGTCATCATGCAATTCGGTGCTGCGCCACGCCGCCAGAGCAAGCTGCGCGCCCGATTGAACGGCGCGCTCGAAGCCGCAGCAGCCAGGTTGCCAGGCTGGCGACGTTCGCCCCCTCCATCCGCACCCGCAACGACGATGACGGTGCAGAGATGATGGGACGTGGCATCCTCGGTGTCTATCTTGCGCAACAGTACCTCCGCGCCATCCTCGGCACCTTCCTGTTCTGTTGCGTCCTCATCTTCATGATCGATTTCGTCGAGATCCTGCGCCAATCCGGAAAGTATGGCGCAGTTCCGGCGACGACCTTGATCTGGCTGACATTGCTGCGGCTACCCGCCTACACCGAACTGCTACTCGCATTCGCCGTTCAAGTGGGAGCGATCGCCGCTCTGCTCGCCCTCAATCGCAAGAGCGAGCTGGCGGTCATGCGCGCAGCCGGTATCTCGGTCTGGGGCTTCCTCTCACCAGCCCTGATCATTGCCTTCCTTCTCGGTGTCCTCGCGATCACCGTCTACAACCCCGTTGCGTCCTCCGCCCGCGCCCAGGCCGAACGCTTGTTCGCGGAGGTTTTTGGTCGTGAATCGAACTTTCTCCAGACCCAGAGCCGAGGCGGCTGGCTGCGACAGGAGGGTGAGGATGGCTCGTCGGTCGTCTCTGCCCAGGCGGTGACCAAGCGCGGCCTTCAACTCGACCAGGTGATGATCCTGCAATACGACAAGGCCGGAGCCTTCGTCGAACGGGTCGATGCTGATCGCGCCCACCTGCGGGACGGGTACTGGGAAGTGGAGCAGGCGCTCATCTCCCGCATCGGTGAGCAGCCAGAGCGCTACCAGACCTATCAGGTCAGCACCCACTTGAGCCCGGAACGCGTCCAGGACGCGCTTGGCACCGCCATCTCGGTATCCTTTTGGGAGCTTCCCGGCTTGATCGAGGCCACCGAAAAAGCGGGCCTTCCGACCAATCACTTCCGGATCCAGTACGAGCTCTTGCTGTCGCGCCCGTTGTTGCTGGTGGCGATGGTGCTGATGGGTGCGACGGTATCCTTGCGGTCGTTTCGATCAGGCAAGATCCAGACGATGGTCATCTACGGCATGCTCGGCGCATTTGCCTTCCTCCTGCTTGCGGAAGTCTCCCGCCAGGTCGGCGTTTCCGGCTTGGTTTCGCCGACTGTGGCCGTGTGGGTACCGGTCGCCGTCGCGGTGTTGACGTGCGTCACGATCCTGCTGCACCAGGAGGACGGCTAGAGCCTGTCAACCGATCCGGGCGAGCCAGCGCATCGCAATCGGTTAAGGCGGACTTAATTTGACGACAGGTGTGACGCAAAGGTCATTTCGGATACCGGGACGAGCGGCTATGGTGCCAGCGATGACGTAGGGGGCATCTCGTGGGGGTAGAGTCGACAGATGCTGTTCGCTCGGGTGACAGCTGGCTACGAGGCGGCGCGCAATCGCGCTGTCGAATTCACCAGCGCGCGCGGAACAACTCTATGAGTCTTGAGGGAAAAATTACTCAGGCGTGCAGGAGAACGGGCGAGTGATGCGTCGCTGCCCTGACACATGGCAGACCGTGGCGAATGCCTTCGCTACGCTCCGACGGCCGGGATCGGCAGTGGGAAGCCGCAGACGTGCGCTCGTCGTTGTCGCTGGCCTGACGCTGCTGCCGCTGTTCGGGCTGATAGCATTCCATGTGCCGGCACACGCGCAGACAAGCGCACCTTCGCCCTTGCGCTACGTTGCGCCAGAGGTCTCGAAGGCGGAGTCGTTTGGCGCCAGGGGCACTGGCAACAGCATTACGGGTCCCATCCGCCCCGGAGACAAAGCGGCCCCGCTCTACCTCAACGCGGACGAGCTCGAGTACGACACCAAGAACAATCGGGTGATCGCGCGCGGCAACGTGGAAATCTACTACAACGAGAATGCTCTCACAGCTGATCAGGTGGTCTACGACCAGTCGGCGAACACGCTGACAGCCTTCGGCAACGTCCGACTGAAACAGCCTGACGGCGCAATCGTCTCCAGCGATCGCATTGTCACGACGACCGACTTTGCCGAAGCCTTCGTGCAGTCGATGAGCGTCGTTGGCAAGGACGACACCCGCATCGTAGCCCGACGCGCCGTGCGGCGGGATGGCAACGTGACGACTTTCGAGCAGGGCAAGTTCACCCCTTGCCGTAACGATCCCGGCAAACCGCCTCTTTGGTGCATCGCCGCGCAACGCGTCGTGCACGACAAGCAGGCCGCAACCATCACGTACCAGGACGCCCAGTTCGAACTGTTCGGCGTGCCCGTCCTCTACATGCCGTATTTCCAGCATGCAGACCCGTCCGTGAAGAACAAGTCGGGTTTCCTGATCCCGGAGATCTCATCGGACAGCCGCCTCGGCTTTATCACCGAGGTGCCCTACCACTTTGCCTTGGCCCCCAACTACGACTTCCTGTTCCACCCCATGTACACCGCCAAGTACGGCGTGCTGTGGAAGGGTGACTGGCGCCACAAGTTGAACCTGGGCGGCGGCGTAACTGGCGAATACAATGCCAAGCTGGCCGGAATAGACCAGAACAGTTCGCAGTCCGTCAGCTCCGACCTGCATGAGCGCTGGCGCGGGAGCCTGGAGAGCAATGGCCGCTTCTCGCTCTCCTCGTGGTGGAGCGCGGGCTGGAATGTGACCGTGGAAAGCGATCGCGCCTTCCGCAGCTTCTACAAGCTCGACAATGTCCTGCAGAAAGACCGCGTGAGCAGCGCCTACCTCACCGGCATGAGCGAGCGCAATTATCTAGCGCTCAACTATTACCACACCGGCGGCCTCGTCCTGAATGATGACATCAACACCCTGCCGCCCGGCACCTCTCCATTCGTAAATCCGTCGCAAGCTGCAACGAGCCAGGCTCCGGTCCTGGATTATGAATATTATCTGGGCAGCCCGATTGTCGGCGGGGAGATGAAGCTCGCGGCCAACGCCATCAGCTATTATCAGGATCTCAACTTCACGGACGGCAATGGTGTTGCCCGCCGCGCCAATACGAAGCTCAATCGTGCAACCGCCGCGGTCAGCTGGCGGCGCAAGCTGATCGATGGCATCGGCCAGACATTCACGCCGTTCTTCGCCCTTCGCGGCGACGTGATCACCACCGAGGACTCGGTCGATCCTACCACCAGGCTTGTGGTTGATGAGCAGAACGTGGCGCGAGGTGTCGCCACTGCCGGCATCAACTACGCCTATCCCTTCGTCGCCTCGACGCAGAACGCCACACACGTGGTCGAGCCGATTGCTCAAATCGTCGCCCGCCAGAATTCCGTTGAGCAGTCTCGCCTGCCCAACATCGACGCCCGTTCAGCCGTCTTTGACGATGCCAACCTGTTCGAGGAGAAGACGACGGGCTACGACCGGATCGATACGGGCATCCGGGCCAATTATGGCATGCAGTACACCTATCAGGCGCACTCCGGCGGCTCGGCGCGCGTACTGGTTGGGCAAAGCTACCATATGAGCGGAACGAACATTTTCAGCTCGCCTGGGGTCGACTCGGACGGCAAATTCCTGTTCTCGCCGCTCAGCGGTCTGGAACGCAACTCATCCGATATTGTCGCCGGGCTTTACCTCTCGCCCATTCCGGCCTTCCGGGCCATGGCACAGCTGCGAGTCGACGATCAGACGCTGGAAATGCGTCGTGCCGACGTTAACGCCACCGCCAGCTGGGGACCGGCTGTCGTCAGCGCAAACTACGCCTATACAGCGGCCAGCCCCCTCTTGAACCTGCTGCACGACCAGGAAGAGATCCAGGGTCTGCTTGGCCTCAGAGTAACGGACCGGTGGAGTGTCTACGGCTTCACGCGCTTCTCTCTCAACGAGAACCGGACCATTCAGGACGTTCTGCAAGTGCGGTATGCCGATGAATGCTTTGTGCTGACGGCATCCTATATCGAGGACCACATCATCGATCCATCGCGCAATCTGGAGCCCAACCGCACGGTAATGTTCCGCTTCGAGCTCAAGCACTTGGGCGAATTCCGCTACCGCACGACCACGCTCGACAACGTGCTGAGCGCCAATCAGATCGTTCCGCGTTGATAGCCTTGCCGCGCAATTTCTTTTTTGATCGAAGCTCCCCCCACCGATACGCTTGATTTCCCGCCGTTTTTCTCCCAGCATCCCGGAGTTGCAAACGGGCCTGCCTTTCCCATGCCACTGTCGGTGTGGATAACGGCTATCGGCTCCGACCCAGTCGGGCTATCGTGCCACCTGCGACTTGTCGTGCCGCAGCTACCGGCAACCGCGACTACAATTGGGCCAGGGACAATCGCCGGACGTGACCGAACAGCACCAGCCCCCGGCACGCGCGAATGATGGCCACGCGCTTGCCTGTTCCGGCCGCGCCCGGTTCGGCTGTCGCACCAATCAGTCAGGAACGGACAGCGCCAGGGGCTTCCCCAGGATAGAAGCGCTCAGTAGACGATGAGAGCGAGACGATGAAACCGCACCGCAACCGCCAACGCAGCCGCCGGTTCCACGCCACTGTCGCCCACGCCGCTGTCGCCGGTGCATGCGTGGCCCTTGCGGCAGCCACGTTGCCATTTGCGGCCCACGCGCAACAATCATTGCCGGGCCTCGTGGTCACGGCCCCGCCACCGCTGCCGGGCATGGCCGCGCCTCAAGCCCCGCCTCCTCAGGCACCGCCTCCGCCTGCTGCGGTGCCACCCCAGACCGCAAAGCCACCAGTCGCATCAAAGCCGCGAAAGACGCGCAAGACCAGGCGCCAAGCCAAACCTAAGGCTGCAACGGGTACCAAGGCAGCGAGCGCTGCGGCGCTGGGCGCTGCTGGAGCTTCCCAAGGGTCTGGTGGCGGCATCGCGCTGGTCGTCAACGGCGAGCCGATCACCGGCTATGACATCAACCAGCGCGCCCATTTGATGGGCCTGCAGGCAGGTATCGGTCAGCGCGCCCAGGAGAATTTCAAGCGCCTCGTGAAAACGAAAGAGGTCACCGAAAAATGGAAGCAGATCGTGCAAGCCACGATCCAGGCGCATCAGGCCACCAAGACGCGCGAGCAGATTATCGCCATCATCCAGCAAAAGCAGCGAGAGTTCGCCAAGTCGCTGCAAGCTCAGGCCGTAGGGAGTGCGCGGGCCAGCGTCATCGGCGGCCTCAAGTCGAAAGCCCGCCAGGAGTTGATCGAGGAAGCGGTCAAACGCCAAGCGGCCCGCCGCGAGAACGTCAACGTCGATGAAGCGGCGGTCAACAACATCATCCAGCAGCTTGCCGCCCGCAACAAGATGACGCCGCAGCAGTTCGCGACGCATTTCGGCAATCTCGGGGTCGATTTCGCGAGCTTCAAGTCGCGCTTTCGAACCCAGCATGCCTGGGTCGAGGTCGTGCGAAAGAAATACGGCTACCTCGCCAATCCCAACAATCGCGACATCGATAAGCTGTTGCAGAAGGAGGCGGCAGGCGAGAGCCAGCTCGACGTCAAGGTGCACCGCATTCTGATTCCGGTTCCAGCAAAGATGGACCAGCGCGTGATGGCAAGCCGGGTTGCGGAAGCCGAGAATTTACAGCGCCAGTTTCGCAACTGCCGCAGCACGTCAGTCCTCGCAAGCAAGGTGAAGGGTGCCCGCTTCGAGGACTTGGGCACGCGCAAGGCGGCGACATTCTCCGAGCCGACTTGCACATTCATTCAGAATGCCAAGGACAACGAGATGCTGCCGCCGAGCGTCACCTCCGGTGGCATCGAACTGCTGGCGGTCTGCGAGCGCAACATCGTGGATGCCGCCAAGAGCAAGCGGGCCGAGAAGGCAGCCGAATTGCGCCAGGAGGAGTTCGAGCGTCTCTCGCGCAAGTATCTCCGCGATCTGATGGCCGATGCCGTGATCGAGAAGCGTTGAGCAAGCCCGTCGAGAACACCGTAGTCCGCCATGACAGATGAGTTGCATTTCACACCTGTTACCGGATCCGGGGGCCAATTACCCCTGGCACTGACGCTCGGTGAGCCCGCCGGCATAGGTCCCGATATCGCGCTCATGGCCTGGCATGACCGCACCCGCCACCAGTTGCCCGCGTTCGCTGCCTACGGTGATGCGTCCGCACTTGCCGATCGGGCCCGTCTCCTGGGCCTGGATGCAGCAATTGAGGTGATTGGCCAAGCCGCACACGCGCCCGCGGTGTTCGACCGGGCACTGCCGGTGATCGACATAGCGCTGGCGCGTCCGACCCAGGTCGGGCGGCCGGACAGCGCTAACGGTCGTGCAGTAATTACCAGCATCGAACGGGCGACGTCGGATGTCGCCCGCGGCGCTGCGGCAGCGCTCGTCACTGGCCCCATCGCCAAGAGCGTGCTGTATGAGGCCGGCTTTCGTCATCCTGGCCATACCGAGTTTCTGGCCGAGCTCGCCGCCCGTCATAATCCCGGACCAGATTACAAGCCCGTGATGATGCTCGCCGCCGAAGAGCTGCGCGTGGTGCCGCTCACGATCCATGTCGCCCTGGCCTCGGTCCCCGCGATGATAACGGCAAGCAGCATCATAGAGACGTGCCGCATCATGCATCGCGCACTGGTGTCGGATTTCGGCATCGCCACGCCGCGTATCGCGGTTGCCGGCCTCAATCCCCACGCCGGAGAGGACGGCACCATGGGCACCGAAGACCGCGACGTGATATCGCCGGCCATTGCCGCGCTGCAGGCCGAAGGCCTCGCCGTCACCGGCCCTCATTCGGCAGATACCTTGTTCCACGACGCCGCGCGCCGCCGTTACGACGCCGCGCTCGCGATGTACCACGATCAGGCACTGATCCCCATCAAGACGCTCGCATTCGATCGCGGGGTCAACGTGACTTTGGGCCTGCCCTTCGTTCGCACCTCGCCCGACCACGGCACCGCATTCGACATCGCCGGCACCGGACGCGCGTCCGCCATCAGTCTCATCGAGGCACTGCGCCTTGCCCATCGCCTCGCTGCCCGGCGTCTTGAGACGCGCCGGGCCGCATGAGCGCTGACGATCAGAGCACCCGTCCCAGCGTTCAGTCCGCGCAAACCGGCCTGGCCGCTGACGGCCTCCCGCCCCTGCGCGATGTGATTGCCCGTCTTGGCATCGATGCGCGCAAGAGCTTGGGGCAAAATTTCATACTCGATTTGAACCTGACCCGCCGCATCGCACGCGCCGGCGGCCCCGTCACCGGCGCCACCGTCGTAGAGGTAGGTCCAGGCCCCGGCGGACTGACACGCGCACTGTTGATGGAAGGCGCTGCCCGCGTCATTGCAGTCGAGCGCGACGATCGCTGCCTGCCTGCACTGCACGAGATCTCAGCCCATTATCCGGGACGGCTCGAGGCCCACGCCGGCGACGCGCTGAAGACGGATTGGCCAGCGCTGCTCGGCCCTGATCCCGGCGACGTCCGCGTGATAGCGAACCTGCCATACGGTATTGCAACGCGCTTACTCGTCGACTGGCTCGAAACCGAGCCGTGGCCGCCGTGGTACTCCCGTTTGACCCTCATGTTCCAGCGCGAGGTTGCCGAGCGCATTGTCGCTGCGCCGGCCACGAAGGCCTACGGCCGGCTTGCAGTCATTGCGCAGTGGCGATGCACCGCACGAATAGCTATGACCCTGAAAAGAGAGGCCTTCACCCCGCCCCCAAAAGTTGCATCTGCCGTCGTCGATCTGGTGCCGCGCCCGCAACCGGAGCCAGCCTGTGCCGTTTCCCTGCTGGGACGCGTCACGGCCGCCGCGTTCGGCCAACGCCGCAAGATGCTGCGGTCATCGCTGCGAACACTCACGCCAACACCTGAGCGCCTGCTCGACGCCGCCGGCATCGCAGCCGACAGACGCGCCGAGCAGCTCACCGTGACGGAGTTCGCTCATCTTGCCGCCACCTTCCAGTCGATGACCAACAACGGTTGACGCCACGCCGTGACGCCTGCAGCACTGGCCCAGGAATCCGTTTTCTGCAATCAACTCACGAAGCAACGCCCATTGGACCGGAGAGCCACATGTCAGCAGAGCGCCTAAAGGCCGCTATCGTGCCCGTCACGCCGCTGCAGCAGAACTGCACACTCGTGTGGGGCGAGACCAGCAATCGCGGCGTCGTGGTTGACCCCGGTGGCGACATCGAGCGCATTACCGAGGCTGTGCGAGAGCTTGGCCTCACGATCGAGCAGATCCTTCTCACCCATGGCCACATCGACCATGCCGGCGGAGCCGCCGACCTCAAGGACGCCTTGCGTGTGCCTCTGGTCGGACCGCATCAGGCCGACAAATTCCTATTGGATACACTGCCGGAAAACGCCCAGCGCTTCGGCATGACAGCCCGTGTCGCCGCACCTGACCGGTGGCTGAGCGAAGGCGATCAGATAGAGATTGCCGACCAGGCGTTCCAGATCTTTCACTGCCCGGGCCATTCACCCGGATCGGTCGTGTTCCACAATCCTGAACAGCGCTTCGCCCTGGTGGGGGACGTGCTGTTCGCCGGCTCGATCGGCCGGACGGACTTCCCATACGGCAACCACGACCAACTCATAAGCGCCATCAAGACCAAGCTGTTGCCGCTGGGGGACGACGTCACCTTCGTATGCGGCCACGGACCTGCCAGCACGTTCGGTCAGGAGCGACAAAGCAATCCATTCCTGCAGTAGCCGATGCGGCCACACCGCCTGCCAGCCGCCAATGCTGCGGCAATCTCAATCGCCCAGCTCAGCGATGATGAACCGGTGCATGTTTCCCGGCCGTGCCTTTGTTTCACATGTCGCCCAGCCACGCACCGAAATGCCGGCTTCATGAACGGTCTCCGCGCGGCCTGAAATCAGCGGATGCCACCAGTACAGGTCTTTGCCCTCCGCCACGAGCCTGTAGGCACACGTCACGGGCAACCAATCGATCTCCCTGACTTTCTGCGCATCGATCTGGATGCAATCAGGCATTTGCGCGAACCGATTGGGATAGTCCTGACAGCGGCAGGTCGAATGGTCGAGCAAGCGGCACGCCAGCCGCGTCAGATGCACCTCGCCACTGTCTTCGTCCTCGAGCTTGACGAGACAGCACCGCGCGCACCCGTCGCACAGCGATTCCCACTCCTGCGCACTCATGTCCTCGAGCGACTTGGTCTTCCAGAACGGCGTATCCACCAACGCTTCATCCGCGTTTTCACCGTCACGCATCGCGACGTCTCTGTCTCGCATCGCAGATCGAGCCTCGCGTTCCCGCTGGTTCATCGGCCCGCACGCTTCCTCTCGTAGCTCAACACGGCCCCGCACATGACGGCCAGCAAGCCCCATCGACCCGAATTGATCGGTCCGTGGTCCGTGACACGTCCTCGTCCACACCTTTGTCGCTGCCAGATAACCACAATTCCGGCATCTTGTGAGTTAAAACGATAACAAGAGTTGCGCAAAGCCGTCATTGGCGGTCGGAAGCGCTTGCGATAACGCGGCAACGCCAGCATTGTGTGGCCGATCTTCAAACCTCCCGCGCCGGGAGCGGATGGCTGTTGCGTCATGTGACAGGGACCTCGATCTGTGAACGACTGGTTCTTCAGACAGGGCGGTCGCAACCGCATCATCAATCTGCTGGGCTTCGATGCCTGGTTCGATTCGACGCTCGCCGCCGTCTGGGACAGGACGCGCGACACGTTCGCCGCGCTGTCGAGCTTCTTTGCTCGTTTCCGCCTGACCGGCTGGCGGCGGCTGCTCAATGAGGGCGTGTCCGAGTGCCTGACGCTCGGGGCCGGCGGCCTCGTCGTACTCTATATGCTGGCCATTCCCGCGTTTATGGAGATCGAGGACGGCCGCTGGCTGAAGACCGGCCAATACAGCGTCAAGTTCCTCGACATCGATGGCAACGAGCTCGGCAAACGCGGCATCAATCTCAATGATGCCGTGCCACTCAATGAGATCCCCGATCACCTGATAAAGGCGACAATGGCGACCGAGGACCGCCGGTTCTATGACCACTTCGGCGTCGATTTTCTCGGAACCGCCCGCGCCTTGGTAGAGAACATTCGGGCAGGCGAGACCGTGCAGGGTGGCTCGACGCTGACACAGCAGTTGGCCAAGAACCTGTTCCTGTCACCGGAGCGCTCGATTACGCGCAAGATCAAGGAGGTCTTCCTCGCGTTCTGGCTCGAGACACGACTGACAAAGCGCGAGATTCTCAAGTTGTATCTCGATCGCGCCTATATGGGCGGCGGCGCATTCGGCGTCGAAGCGGCCTCGCAATTCTATTTCGGCAAATCAGTTCGCGAGATCACGCTGGCAGAGGCCGCCGTGCTGGCCGGATTGTTCAAGGCACCGACGAAGTTTGCACCGCACGTCAATCTGCCGGCATCCCGCGCCCGCACCAACGAGGTGCTGTCGAATATGGTGGAGGCCGGTTTCTACACCGAAGGGCAGGTTCACGACGCCAGGCTCAATCCCGCCCGCATCATTGAGCAGCACCAGACTGCGACCGCGGATTGGTTCCTCGACTGGGCGTTCGAGGAGATCCAGCGGCTGATGGCCGGGAAAAACCAGTATACGCTTACGGCACGCACGACAGTGGATCTCAATCTTCAGCGCCAGGCCGAGGAAATCCTCACCTCGGCCGTGCGCCAGAAGGGTCGGCAGCACCGCTTCGACTCTGGCGCGATCACCGTGCTGGAAACCGACGGCATGGTACGGGCAATCGCCGGCGGCCCGGATTATGGTGAAAGTCAGTTCAACCGCTCCACCAATGCCCGCCGCCAACCCGGATCCTCGTTCAAGATCTATGTCTATGCCTTGGCGCTGCAGACCGGAATGAAGCCAACCAGCACCGTCAGCGACAGCTCGCGATCATGCGGGCGCTGGCATCCTCAGAACTACAACGGCAGTCATGGCTCCGGCGCGCGAATGCCGATGTGGATGGCGCTGGCGAAATCACTCAATACCACCGCAGCCGAGCTTTCATTCCGCGTCGGCCGCGACAACGTGGTCGAATTCACCAAGCGCCTCGGAATCAAGGGTATTATACGGTCCTGCTCAATGGCCCTCGGCGACACCGGGATCACGCCGCTGTCGCACACGGCCGCGGTGGCCACATTCGCCAACGGCGGCAAACAGGCCCTGCCCTATGGAATCCTCGAAATTACGAACTCGAGAGGCGAAGTCGTCTACAGCCGCGAACGCGACGAGCCTCCCCCGCCCCAGATCGTCCCGCGCCAAGTCGCCGAACAGATGAACTGGATGCTCACCAAGGTGACCACCGACGGCACCGCCAAGCGCGCGCAACTGGACTTCACACACGTCGCCGGTAAGACCGGAACCAGCACCGGTCCGAAAGATGTCTGGTTCATGGGCTACACGAGCAAATATGTTGCGAGCGTCTGGCTCGGCAACGACGACAACAGCGCCATGCGCAGTGGCACCACGGGCGGAGGCGTGGCAGCACCCGTTTGGCACGAGCTGATGGCAGCGGCCCACGGCACAGAAAACCTGCCGACGCTACCGGGTCTTCCAGCGCACCCGGTGCAATTGGCGGAACAGCAGCGGCTGGCTGAACAGCGCCGCAACCAGCCCGTCACACAAGACACCACCCGCAAGCATCAACGCGTCATGCCGGTCGCAACCCGAAATGCTCTGAAAAAGCTGGTCGATGCCATGCGGCAGGCTGGCACCCAGCCAGCACCGGGTGAAGGCCGCACGCCTCCGTCAGGTCGCCAGCGCCAGCCGCTGCAACCCGCGCCGAAACAGCCCGATCGCCGCGCTGCTGCCACTCCGGCGGCGACGGATCCCCTCACCTCACTACGCAATAAACGCTGACATGGCTTTTCTGTCGCCAAGCATCACGCTGCTCTATCGCTTCGAGCGTTTGCGACGCGTCGTAGTGACGTGGCTCACTCATTCCGCAAACGCATTGCTGTTCTCGGCAGTCGTTCTCATCTGCGGCATCGGTACCAGCCTCTACCTGATTGACAACGGCACCCGCTTCACCACCTGGCAAAGCGGTCCCTGGACCATGTGGCACCAGGCCGCCCGCCTAGACATCGACCCATACACCAAGGCGCGTTACGCACGCGTAGGCAGCCTGCCGATGACTGCGGCCGTCGCCGCGACCTGGGAGGCAAGGTCCGATGGCTCCGGTCGCCGCCTGCATTCCAGTTGCGAGTATGTGGTCGAATTCGAATCCATCGATGCCACCTGGTTCAGCATCGCGGTCTACGATGACAAAGGCCTGCTCATCCCCAATCCAGCCGACCGATACTCATTTACCGAGCAGACGCTGGCGACCAACCCTGACGGCAGCTTTTTCATCTCTCTGGCTCGCGACGCCAGGCCCGGCAATTGGCTGCCTGTGGGGGGCGCCGGCCGACTGACCCTGATCATGACAATTGTCGAGCCGAAGCCAACCGTAGCCGACAGCATCTACCAGTTGCCGACGATCCGGAGGATCAGCTGCCGATGAAGTACCTGGGTGGTCTTCTGCAGCATTGGCGTATTGGCGTCGCCGCGATCCTGCTGATTGGCATCGTGCACCTGACGGTCACGTTGCTGTTGGCCTACATTTATCAGCGCGGCGGGTACTGGCGCCATGTTCGAACCCTGCCCCTGAACACTTTCGTCATCCTGCCGCAGGCACGTCCGCGCGCGCAGGTGCTTCCCTACCAGCTGCCCGATTCAAGAATCGCAATCTGCCGGTTCGACGTTGCCAAAGGCCCTTTGAAACTGATGGCCGTCCTGCCGGAGCCCGGTTGGTCTCTATCGCTATATGCAGACGATGGCAGAGGCTTCTACGCTTTTCCAGCCAATGGCCGGCAGCGCTTCACGCTGAACGTCACGGTGCTTCCGTCGGGTGATCGTTTTCTGGCAACAATCCCCGCCTCCAGAAGCCAAACCATCGAGACATCGACGATCGTCTCACCGACACGAGCCGGCATCGCCGTCATCCGCGCGCCCATCCACGGCCGCACCTATTCTACACAGATAGAAAAAGACCTCGCCCTCGCACAATGCACGCAGCAAAGTTTCTAGCATTCCGTTTCTGGCAACTCATTGCCCGTGTAAGCCGGTTCCGAGCGAATGTCAGAGCCACGAGCGACACCTGCAGCATCATTGGTCCAGCGTGGACTTCGAACCTGATGCTCCATCTCGAGGACCACGGCGCAGTTCACGTGCGCGCAACTAGCAATCTAGTTTTGCCGATTGGCCCGTTTGGTCTTGCGATTGCCGCGAGCCGTAGGCTTTGGATCTGGCTCTTCCCAGCGCTCGTAGCGAACGCCTGGAAATATAACGATCTCACATTCGCCTGATGCGGAGACACTGTGCTCCCCGCGACCATGAGTCGTACCCCTATGTGCGTTGAGACTGATGATGCTTGCCATTTCAAGCTCCCTTCGGGCAGCTGTCCTCTTGCAGCTGGCACTCCTTCATTGCCAGCGCGTGAACGTGATCCGAGCACGCACGAACGAGTTGAAGCGAGCCGCCCTTAATGAAGCGTTAACGTGACGGTTGCCTTGTGTTCATCAATTGCACAACGCTGCCTGAATGCAACAACCAGCCGCGCGAACGACAAAACGTTACTCTGCAACGTGGTTCAACGGCCACGCCGCCCCGCGGACACGCCGCTCCCCCAAGACACGACCTCGAGGCCCGAGCAGCGAAACAGAGCAGCGACCCGAACTGCGAGACCAGAGCTGCGAGACCTGATCAATATGCTTCCTGGCGCATCACCCAGCGGACCACAATCCGGTCAATCTTCCAGGAACGCTCGCCCGGCCCGGTCCTCGATCTCTACCACCCAAAGATCGGGATCGAACGACAGTTGCTTGCTCAGATATGCGTCGATATCGACCTCGGGATTGCCGTCCGGATTGAGCATCGCAATCAACCGACGCGTCTCCTCCATTCCAGACAGGCCCGCCGGTGCCGGCCCGAACAACAACGCACTGCCGTCGAGCCTGTTGACCTTCACAAAAATAGAGCCCGCCGTGTCATCGCCATGCCGCACCACAACGCACATCGCTCCGGCAGCAACTGCGCGCCGCAGAAGTGCTTTCACCCAAAGCTCTGAAGAAACGCGCATGCGTTTGCCCGTACGCTCTTTCACCACCAGATGCAACGCCACCCTCATCACGGCCTTGAGCCGTCATCGGCAGCCACGGCTCGGGCACCCGCCTCATCCGCGTCGCGGGCGAAACGCAGCCGTGCTGCGGTAAATATGCATGAGCAGCCCGGCCGAAATCTGACCGGTGGGCCGCAGGCCGCTATCAGCCTCGAAAGCTCTGATCGCCCTGATCAACTGTGGTGTGAGGCGGCTATCAGCAGCCCCCGTTGCATATCCCAGATCATTCAGTTTGATCTTGATATCCCGCACCAACCGTTCTGCCGCGCTGCCAGCCACGATACCCGGCGCGCGGTTGCCTCGGGTCGCCGGCGCCGATGTTCCCACAATCAAGGTTTTGAGTATGGCTTGCGTTGGCTCCGCTGACAGCGGTAACCCGTATCTGTCTTCGTAGGCGAATATGGCTGCATGCGTCAGATAGCTCGCCCGTCCGTCGATCTGACCAGGATAGAAGCCTGCAAGCTTCAGTTCCCGCTGCAAGGCTTGCACCGTCGCCGCATCGGAACGCTGCAACAACGCCCCTGACCGCGACGGGCTGCGCTCGGATTTGCGGTCGCTCTTATCCTCAGGTCCCCCTGCCGCAAGCTTGGCCGGATGCTCCGAGCGCAGATCACCGGCATGCCTGGACTGGAACGCAAACAGATTGATTCCGACGCCCAGGCTGAGCGCCGCCATCAACCAGACATAGCTTCTTGCACGTTGCGGCGTCATCCCAACCCCATCGAAGGCGACCAACGGATGCCATCTGGGCTGAATATCGAAACGTAAACCTTAATGCCCCGTTAAATGCAGGCACTCGCATGCCTACAAAAAATGATCCTGCAACCATTGCCAGAAAATGAAGGGAATCGTTCAACCTTGGATACCCGTATCCCGACCGCCTTAAATCTATTCAGCTATGATCCATCCGTATCCAGGGGACAGGATCGGACCAACGCCATGTCGCTTTTCAGAACGGGTTTTGTCGTGGTCGTAGCCATCATGCTGCTACCGACCGACAAGCAGAAGCAGAGTGAGTTGCACACCACGGCATCGAGCACCATGGAGCGCACGATGACGTTTTGTGAGCGCAACCCGGCCACCTGTCAGGCTGGCTCGGAGATGTGGACGCTGTTCGTAA
This sequence comes from uncultured Alphaproteobacteria bacterium, assembly GCA_963825625.1. Taxonomy (GTDB): domain Bacteria; phylum Pseudomonadota; class Alphaproteobacteria; order Rhizobiales; family Hyphomicrobiaceae; genus CAMDPA01. The sequence continues at coordinate 188,563 of CAWGUF010000029.1, forward strand.
ACAAGGCCGAATTCGGCATGGAGTTGGCGGCCAATCTGATCCGCCAGCAGCTCGCGCAGCAATTTCCGGCCAGACAATCAGCGCCACAACTAGCGCCGGCCCCGGTGCAGAGCCAGCCGATCGGCGGCTCAGCAGTCCCTGCCAACAGCACGGCAAGCCAACCGTTTGCTCGGCAGACGCTGACGACCAACGATCGCCAGCCCGTCTGGCGCGGCGTCGCCTCAGTCGCATCGTCCCCGCAGCGTTGACCGGGCGGCGAAATCCTTCAGTCCTTGGCGCGTTCCACGAATGAACCGTCAACCGTCGAGACAACGACACGTGTCCCCGCCTCGATGTAAGGCGGCACCATGACGCGCGCCCCGTTCTCCAGCCGCGCCGGCTTGTAGGACGAGGATGCGGTCTGCCCCTTCACCACCGGGTCCGCTTCCGTGATTTCGAAGGTGACGCGCGGCGGCAGCTCGATGGCGATCGGATTGCCGTCATGCAGGCTGATCGTGCAGGTCATCCCGTCCTGCAACCACTGCGCCTGATCGCCGACCAGATCCTTGGTCAGCGTGATCTGGTCGTAGCTCTCCGGCTGCATGAAATTGTAGCCCATTTCGTCCTCGTAGAGATAGTTGTACTCGTTCTCTTCGAGGTAGGCCCGCTCCACACTGTCCGTCGTCTTGTATCGTTCCTCGACCTTCACGCCGTCGGCGATGCGCCGCATCACCAGATGCGTCACCGGCGTACCTTTGCCGGGATGAATGTTCTCCGCGCTCATGACGACGGCCAGCTTGCCGTCGAGATCCAGGACATTGCCTTTGCGGACCGAGCTTGCGATAACCTTTGGCACGGGATGCTTCTCCGTCGATTGGTGATGCGCGAGCAGCCGGAGCCGTTTTCACGGCTGACCCCGCGTATGAGCCATGCCGGCGCTACATAACCCGAACCGCGCCGGCAGGGAAGCACTACCGCCCGCAACCGCCCGAGACAGACGGCCATTGCCGCGTTGAGATGTCTGCAAAATGCCAGCTGAACCCGCGCCAAGACCGTGGTGGCACCCCGATGTCTATGCCGACAACCGCCCGCTACTGGTCGCCCGCGCCCGCATTCGCACCGCAATCAGAGCCTGGTTCGATGCGCAAGGATTTCTCGAGGTCGAGCCCTCTTGTCTCCAGGTGTCCCCCGGTAATGAAACCCACCTGCACGCTTTTGCCACCGAGTTGATCAACACCGACCTGACCCGGTCGCCGCTGTATCTGCATACCAGCCCCGAATTTGCCATGAAGAAGCTCCTGGCGGCGGGCGAACCGAAGATCTTCACCTTCGCCCCGGTGTTCAGAAATCGAGAGCGCAGCTCCCTTCACGCACCCGAATTCTCGATGCTCGAGTGGTACAGGGCCGGTGCCGACTACACCCAGCTCTGGCAAGACTGCCACGCCCTGCTGCAGATCGCTGCAGACGTGGCAAGCTCGCCGCAATGGTCTTTTCGCGAGCGCCACTGCACGCCCGCGTCCCCGCCGCAAATCCTTACCGTAGACCGGGCTTTTCGAGATCTGGCCAGCATCGACCTTGCCGCAACCTACGACGCAGCAGACACACGTCGCGACGCTCTCGCTGTGCAAGCCGCCAGCTGCGGCATCCGCACCGCGCAAGACGACAGCTGGTCAGATATCTTCAGCCGCGTGGTGGTCGAGAAGCTGGAACCGAACCTCGGTCATCCAGTCCCCACCGTCCTATACGGCTATCCGATCCACGAAGCCGCACTGGCCCGCCCCGATCCCGCGATCCCCCACCGTGCCGAGCGCTTCGAGCTTTACTGTTGCGGCGTCGAACTCGCCAACGGCTTCGGCGAGTTGGCCGATCCGCAGGAGCAGCAGCGGCGCCTTGAGTTGCAGATGGAAGTGCGCGCGAGCATCTACGGCGACCGCTATCCAATCGACCCCGACTTCATCGCGGCATTGGGCGCGATGCCGGCCGCTTCGGGGTGCGCGCTCGGATTTGACAGGCTCGTCATGTTGGCCACCGGTGCCCAGCGCATCGAGCAGGTTCAGTGGACCCCGCTGCCGCCAGCACCATGAGCCAGCACCATCAGCCCGTGCGGCGCCCCCAGTCGGAGCCTCCCCTTCAATCCGCCTGGATGTAATGGCCCGGCCCGACCTCGACAATCCGCCGCGCCGGAGGCTCATAGCCGACCGGCTTGATCGGGCTCGGAATCTCGTCGGTCAGCAGCGCTCTCTTGCGGCGTTGCGTCGGATCGGCCACCGGCACCGACTCTATCAGCCGCCGCGTATACGGATGTTGCGGCCTTGAAATAACGGCATCGCGCGGTCCGTACTCCACAACCTCTCCCAGATACATCACCGCCACGCGATGACAGATGCGCTCCACCACCGCCATGTCATGCGAGATGAAGACGTACGCGATCCCGAACTCCCGCTGCAACTCCAGCAGCAGGTTCACCACCTGTGCCCGGATCGAGACGTCGAGCGCCGAGACGGCTTCGTCCGCGATGATGATCGATGGATTGAGCGCGAGCGCCCGGGCGATGCAGATGCGCTGCCGCTGACCACCAGAGAACTCGTGCGGATAGCGGTCCAGATGCTGGCGCCCCAAGCCGACGCGTTCCAGCAGTGCTACCGCCCTTTCCCGCCTCTCCTCGCGCGGCATGTTATCGTGGATCAACAGCGGCTCGCCGATAAGATCCGCAATGGTCATGCGCGGATTGAGCGAGGCGAACGGATCCTGGAACACCATCTGGATGTGCCGCCGGGTCTGCTGCATCGCCTTGTGCGAGTGCTCGGTCACATCCTCACCGTGAACGAACACTTCGCCCGCAACCGGATCGACCAGCCGCATCACTGTCCGCCCAAACGTCGACTTGCCGCAACCGGACTCGCCCACCAACCCCAAGGTCTCATTGGCATGCAGCGTGAGTGAAACGTTCTCCAGCGCATGCACGTTGCCCGTGATCCTCTGCAGCAAACCTTTGCGAATGGGAAAACGGGTCGTCAGACCCCGCGTCTCCAGAACCACGGTATCCGAGGCGCGGTTGCCCACCGTAGCAGCCCTCGGCTGGTTCTCGGACGCCCCACCGGCCAGTATCTGCGCCCCGCCCTCCTCGAAGTCCTCGATACTGGTGCTGAACTCGAACGGTTCCGGATCCGGCTTCCCCGTCATGCTCCCCAGCCGCGGCACCGCAGCCAACAACATGCGCGTATACGGATGTTGCGGACGCGCGAAGATCTCCTCCACCGGGGCATCTTCGACCTTTGCGCCTCGGTAGAGCACAACCACCCGGTCGGCCACCTCCGCCACCACCCCCATGTCATGCGTGATGAACATCACCGCCATTCCGATTTCGTCCTGGAGGTGGCGGATGAGGTTGAGGATCTGGGCCTGAATAGTGACATCGAGCGCCGTCGTGGGCTCGTCGGCAATCAGCAGTGCGGGCCTGCAGGCGAGCGCCATCGCGATCATCGCCCGCTGGCGCATGCCGCCTGACATCTCGTGCGGATACTGCATCAAGCGCCGTTCCGCATCAGGGATTCGCACCAGCTTGAGCGCTTCCAAGGAAGCTGCGAGAGCTTCCGCTTTCGACTTACCTTGATGCAACCTGACAGCTTCCGCGATCTGGTCGCCGATCCTGAGGACAGGATTGAGTGAAGTCAGCGGCTCCTGGAAGATCATCGAGATCTCGTTGCCGCGAATCTGCCGCAAATCGTTGGGCTGCATCGCCGCCAGATCGATTGTTGGCCCCTCCTTCGGCGTATAGATCATCGCGCCCGAGCGGACCTCTCCACCCTGATAATCAGTAAGCCGCAGGATCGATTTGGCCGTGACCGATTTGCCGGAGCCCGATTCTCCGACTACCGCCACTGTTTCGCCCGGCCTGATATCGAACGAGACGTCATCGATCGCGACGACATCGCCGTCGATGGTCGGAAATACTGTCCGCAAACCACGGATCGACAACACACTTGCTGCGTTACCGCCTGACGGCGCCGGGCGTGCACCCGGGCCGGGAGTACCTGAACCATCCATAACTTTTGCCAGCCACGTTGTCTCATGGTCTTGGGCTCGCACCCACGACGCCAGCATGTCAGTCCACGGGGACGATTGGCAAGCCATCAATTCGCGTCACGGATGCAGAAAACCGCATAGCACAAAGAACAGGCACGACAGCTAAGTATCCTCCCACATTTCCAGAGCCGATAATGCTGATTGCGGGGCGTTTCATGAGACAACATTCTCCATTGAACGGGATTTGAGCAACGCGTTCGCAAAATTTGAGCACAAAACGTGCTTGCCAAGCGTTGGGCGCGCAGCCACTATCTCCTTTCTCGGGACGAATGAGCGACCTCACATGGCGCTTGCCGTCTCGCCGGGTGCTGACGGGAATTGCCGCAACCCGGAGTCCGTCTCGCCGCTTGCAACCGTTCGAAGGGAGTCGCGTCAATGCGCCAGTCCGACCGTTGGAGGATCTGCCTCACCTCTGCCAGCATGATCGCTATTGCCGCGGTCGCACTACCTTCTGCGGCCGTGGCCCAGAACAAGACCCGCCTGAACGTCGCCGTGACGGAAACCATCGCCTCGACCAGCCCCTACGCCGACAGCGTCTCGCTGATGTATGCCATCTACGCCGACACGATCGGCAACATCGTCGACTACGATTACAAGCAGGAGAAGTATATCTCTCACCTGTTGGAGAGCTGGAAGTCAGTTGATCCCCTGACGTGGGAGCTCAAGATCAAGAAGGGCTTGAAGCGCCACAACGGCGAGCCCGTGGTGTCGGCCGACATCGCGCATTCGGTCAAGCGGGCCAAGACCGATCCGAACTCCAAGCAGAAGCACAACGTCAAATTCATCAAGGAGGTTCTGACGCCCGATCCGCAGACGGCGATCGTCAAGACCACCCAGCCTGTGGCGCCGATGCTGGAATTCTTCTCGCGCGTCATCGTCACGTCCAAGGCGCAGTACGACAAGCTCGGTCCCAATGCCGACAAGGAAGCGCCATTCGGCTACGGCCCCTACAAGATCAAACAGGTCGCGGTGGACAACTTCTTCGCCATGGAGAAGGATCCCAACCACCCCGACGTCAAGCCGGACCACCCCGACGAGATCATCTACAAGATCATGAAGGAGCCGGAGAGCCGGGTCACCGCCCTGCTCAATGGTGAGGTCCAGGTGGCGCAGTTCATCCCGCCCCAGCTCGTTCCGCGTGTAAAGAGCAACACGGCCGTGCGCGTCGAGTGGGCCGACTCCATCGAGATCATGTTCCTGGCGATGAGCCCGAAGCATAAGCCGTTCGACAAGAAAGAGGCGCGCCAGGCCGTCGCCCATGCCATCGATCGCGACGCGCTGATTCGCGTGCTCTTGCAGGGCCAAGCCTCCAAGCTGAACGGCCCGATCGGACCAGGCCAGATCGGATATGACCCGGCCTTCCCGGTGAAATACGACTACAATCCCAAGAAGGCCAAGGAGTTGCTTGCCAAGGCTGGCTACCCCAACGGTGTCGAGATCGAATACTCCACGCCGGTCGGCCGCTACACTGCCGACAAGCAGATCTCGGAAGCCATCGTCCCGATGCTGCAGGCGGCTGGCTTCAAGGTCACCCTGAAGACGCCGGAATGGGGCACCCTGTGGTCCAACGTCCAGAAGGGACGGGTTCCCTTCTATTACATGGGACGCGGCTCCGTGCTCGACCCCTCCGCCGCCCTGACCCAGTATTTCGAGACTGGCGGCTCGCCACGCATCGGCTTCTCCAATCCGGAAGTCGACAAGTTGCTCCAAGCCGAACGTCAGGAGTTCGACTGGCCCAAGCGCAAGAAGCTGATGAACCAGGCGATGGCGAAGATCACGGAAGAGGCCCCGGCTCACTTCATGTGGCGCCATAAGCTGGCGACGGGCGTATCCAACCGGGTCGACTTCAAACCGATCCCGAACCAGGACGTGCGGGCCCTGGACGTGACGTTCAAGCCGCGCCGCAAGAAGTAGCAATATGGGCAGGCTATGCTCAATTACCTGATCCGGCGGCTGATCGGCACCATCCCCGTGATGGTGCTGATCTCGCTGTTCGTCTTCCTGCTTCTGCATGCAGCCCCCGGCGATCCGGCAGACATGCTGATCCCCGACGAGGCAACTGCTGCCGATATCGCCGAGGTGCGCAAGCGCTGGGGCCTGGATGATCCGGTGCTGGTCCAGTACTGGCGCTTCCTCGTCGCTGCCGCCAGCGGCGATTTCGGCACCAGCTTCAAATACAACGAGCCGGTACTGAGCGTGATCCTGTCCCGGTTCCCAGCAACCCTCGAGCTGGCATTCTTCGCCACGATCCTGGCCATCGCCGTCGGCGTGCCGCTGGGCATTCTGGCCAGTTCACGCCCGAACTCCTGGTTCGACAATGCCTCGTCTCTGACCGGCTTTTTCGGCGTCAGCATGCCGAATTTCTGGCTGGCGATCATGCTGATCCTGCTGGTGTCCGGCTACTTCAATCTGCTTCCCTCTGGCGGACGCAACACGTTCGACGTACCCGGCGATCCCATCACCGGCTTCCTGTTTATCGACTCCTTTCTGCAAGCCGACTGGGTGGCCCTGCAGGATGCGGCCAAATACATGATCCTGCCAGCACTGGTGCTGAGCGTGAACATGATGGGCCTGTTGATGCGCATGACACGCTCCTCGATGCTCGAGGTGCTGTCGGAAGATTACATCATGACGGCCCGTGCCAAGGGGCTCTCCGAGCACACCGTGGTATGGGAGCACGCACTGAAAAATGCCCGCATCACGGTCATCACCGTGGTCGGACTGGAGTTCGGTGCACTTATCTCCGGCTCGATCATCGTGGAGACGGTATTCTCGTGGCCCGGGATCGGCCAGCTCCTCCTGCAAGGCATTACCGCCCGGGACTATCCACTGATCACCGGCCTGGTGCTGGTCTACACCGCACTCTTCATCATCGTGAACCTCATCGTGGACTTCCTTTATGCTGCAGCGGACCCAAGAATCCGGCTCGGCACCTGAGGCTGCAAAGCCCGAGGAGCCACCCATTGCCGCTCGTCTGTACCGGGCCCTGGCCCCGTGGCTCTCGTTCAAGGCCATCACCGGCGGCGTGATTCTGCTCGCGTTGATCCTGTGCGCCTTGTTCGCGCCCCTCATAGCCCCATTCGATCCCAACAAGCAGAACCTGATGCAGGCGATGCTGCCGCCGCAGTACATCTTCGGTCCACATTTCTTCGGCACCGATCACGTCGGCCGCGACCTGCTGTCCCGGCTGATCTACGGCGCGCGCATCTCGCTCTCGATTGCAGCCGCCGTCGTCATCATTTCCGGCGCCGTCGGCATCGCACTCGGCATCGTCTCCGGCTATTTCGGCGGCAGGCTGGACTTCGCGATCCAGAAGCTCGTCGAAGTCGTCTGGGCGTTCCCGCCACTGCTCATCGCCATCGCTATTCTGGCCTTCCTCGGCCAGGGATTCGGTAACCTGATCCTCGCGCTGACGCTGCAGCGCTGGATCCCATATGCGCGGGTCGTCCGCGCCGAAGCGATGATCCTCAAGGAACGCGAGTTCGTGGTCGCCGCGCGATCGATCGGCGCCAGCCATACGCGGATACTGACGACCCATCTGCTGCCCAACCTTATCCAATCGGCACTGGTGATCGGAACCTTTGCAATGGCCGCCTCCATTATCGCGGAAGCCGCACTGAGCTTCCTCGGCCTCGGCGTGCCGCCGTCGATCCCGACCTGGGGCTCGATGCTGGCGGACGGCCGCGCCTACGTCTCGACGTCGTGGTGGATGTCGCTGTTCCCTGGACTGTGGATCTTTGCCACCGTGCTCGCCATCAACATGCTCGGCGATGCCCTGCGCGACAATCTCGACCCGAAACTGAAGCGTTCGGGTGCGGTGACGGCGCCCGCAGGATGAGATCCCGACGACAAGGATGGAGCAGGCGAAGAAGAACCACGATGGCTGCCAAGCAAGAGCGGATCTGGGACAAGTTTCTGACCGAGCGCGACAAGGCGGTCTTCGAGGCCGCCGGCTACGGCGCCCGGCGAGTGGGGCAAGCGCCCGGCGCTGCTCGTCATCGACGTCAACTATGCCTTCACCGGCGAGAAGCTCGCTGCCGATCCTGGAGTTCGATCAAGAAGTGGCGCAATTCCTGCGGCGAGGAAGGCTGGGACCGCGATCCCCGTGCTGCAGAAGCTGATCGAGATGTGCCGCGGCCAAGGGCATTCCGGTCATCTACACAACGGGCACGCCGCGGCCCGGACGACTGGAACGCCGGCTCTTGGGCCTGGAAGAATTCGCGCAACGGCGAGGATCTGGATCGCAAGATCGAGAGCACGCGCCTATGACGGAATGGACGGCAACGTCATCGTCAAGGAGATCGAGCCCGGACCCCGCGACCTCGTGGTCCGCAAGGAGAAGCCGTCGGGCTTCTTCGGCTCGCCTCTGCAGAGCTATCTGCAGAACCTGGGCTGCGACAGCGTCATCGTCACCGGCACCACTACGTCGGGCTGCGTGCGCGCCACTGTGATCGACGCCTTCTCACTCAATTTCCGCACCACCGTCGTGGAGGATGGCTGCTTCGATCGCAGCCAGGCCAGCCACGCCATCAACCTGTGCGACATGAACGCCAAGTACGCCAACGTTATGCCGTCAGACGAGGTGCTGGAGTACCTCGCGCACCCTGCCGCAGGGCATGTACGACCTGCCGTCCGGCAAGGGCATCAAGAAGGGCGAGGTCTGGTACTGATACCGCCGGAACCGCCGGAAATGGGGACAGCCGCCGACCTCCTCTATGGTTCGGTGCCTGTCCCCACTCTTTGTTGTTCCCACTCTTTGTACCCGCACTCGCCTGCCTACAGATACCCAGCCCGCCGCGCCTTCTCTCGATAGTGCTCCCAGGTTTTGGCCACCCGATAGGTGTTGCGGGAGAAACTGGGCTTCAGCAGTTCGACCTCCTCCGGAGTGATCGGCTTCAAGCCGCCAAGTGCGGCGGCCTGTAGCGCGCTCCTGGCGTTTTCCTCCATCTCCAGGCTATCGAGGAACACTTCCGCCACAGTGTCGACAGCAACGACGCTGCCGTGACCGCGCAGCAGGCAATACTTCCCCGCACCCAGCGTCGCCGCCACGTCCGCACCCTGATCGAGAGTTCGGATGTGCGTGGGATCGGGGTGCACCGGCATGCCGATGAACCGGAACCCGAAGTTGCGCATCGCGAACATCGGCCTGTCGACCATTGTGAACAGGGTGGAATTGGGCGGATGCCCATGCCCCACCGCGCTGACATCCTCCCGCGCCCGATAGACCCCGAGATGGATCGCTGTCTCCGTCGGGGCGGGACCATTGCCCTCCAGCAGATTTCCATCAAGATCCACCACCACCATCTCTTCCGGCCTGACCGCAGCCCGGCTTGCATCGCGCGGAAGGATCAGCACACGGCTGGAGCCTGGAACGCGCGCACTGACGTGACCGCTGTAATCCAAAAGCTCGGCCATCACCATCATCCGGTGGCAGTCCGCAAGATGCCGCCGCAGATCATCCTCGCTTGTCGTGACCATGTTGCCCTCCTGGGTCTGCATCGCCGATATGGCGCGCCATCAGCCGGTCATGCAGGATGCATCACACCCACTGGTGCGACAACCGTTGCGGTGCTCTAATGCGTCCAACCGCCAAACACCCAACAACCAAGGGAGCCACCGACATGGCACGCATCGAGGACTTCGAGGATCATTGCTGGGCCGACGTGATCGACGCTGACACCATCAGCGTGTACTCGAACTATCGGCGCGAGACGAAGGTCGGCGACCGCCCCGCATTGATCGTCATCGACTTGTATCGGCTCGTGTATGAAGGCGGTCCCCGCCTGCCCGTGGAGACCACGGCTCAACACTACAATACCTGCGGAAAATTCGCCTATGACGCCATCGAGCCGACCAAACGTCTTCTGGCGGCCGCCCGGCGCGCGAAGCTGCCGATCTTCTACTGCACCCAGGAGACCCGGCCGCAAAACCGGCCCTGGGGCGTCAACTCCACCCGCATCGTCCGCCCGATCCCCGAAGAGATGTTCGAGATCTACCACGAGTTCACGCCGCAACCGGAAGATGTCGTCATCAAGAAGCAGCGCGCCTCCATCTTCCAGGGAACGCCGATCGTCTCGCATCTGAACTTCCTCGGCGTCCGCAGCCTCATCGTCTGCGGTGAATCCACCTCAGGCTGCGTCCGCGCCAGCTGCGTCGATGCCTATTCGAACGGCTATCATGTCGCGCTGGTGGAGGAGTGCACGTACGATCGCTCCGCACTCGTACACAAGGTCAACCTGTTCGATCTTCACCACAAGTACGTCGACGTCATGAAGGTCGACGAGGTCGTTACAAGCCTGAACGGCATGGCCACGAAGCAATCGTTGGCCGCTGAGTAGCGACCGCGCCGCCTAACCCGCCCGCTTCGGCCAACGCTTGTGGCTACCCATCGGAAAAGTCCATTCCGGTGTCGCCAGCGGCCAACCGAAGCGGGCGTCGTACCAAGGCGAGCCATCCGATGACGCCGGATTCTTCAGCACGTGGATGTCCTGCGCCGGCATATAGCTTTGAACCAGAATAAACCGCCGTTCCCCCGTGCTCGGGCGCTGGACCACATCGACCACCAACACCGCATGACCGGGGAAGCCGCCCTTGATGAACACGTCGCCGATCTCAACGGTGGATGACCGCACCGGCTCCAGCTCGCGTGCCAGCGAATAGGAGCCCGCATAGATGAAAACCTGCGTCAGGTATTTGCGCAGCGAGTTGTAGCTGGCGTCTGCGCTGCCCCGCTTCGACCACCGCTTGCCCGTCTCGCTTGGCCGCTCGCCACGCGCCCAACGCGCAAACGGAACCCGGCCGCCGCCCGTATAATCGAATGCTATCTCGTTCGCCCGCCCGGCCGCGAACAACCACTCCGCGCGCAGCCTCATGATGGCATCTGCGCATTGCTGAAGATCCCGACGGCCCACATCGATATCGATCACGGCTACATGCACATCCTGCCGCGGCTTTATTGCGCCCGTGTACAATCGCACCGGGCTGCCTGCCTTCTTCATCGGCAGCCCACGCAGCCACGCGCCGAAACTTCCAGGCTCGACCGCGATGCGCTGGAATCCGTGCGGCGGCGCAACGGCATCAGACAGCCGCGCCGCAGTCGTACCAGGCGCAGACCAGCGATAGCGCTCGTCCCCCACCGCCACAGTCGCGGCGCCTAAAACACCTCCGGCAGCAGCAATCCCGATAAATCCCAGTCTCAGGTTCATGCCCACGCCCCTGTTGAACGCGCCACCGCCAAGTCTGCCACAGCCCGCCAAGCCCAGTCATTCGCGGCATTCTACGCGCACGAAACGGCAAGACCTTGGCGCAAGCAGCACGGTTAACCCGCCGTTGACGCCTCCGATCTAAACTTCGAAAGACGCTTCATCAGGCATTAGGCAAGGTGAACCGGAGGCGTATCAGGAGTACGGATAGCCCATCATGCCCGGCTCGGGTCAACGACTGACATTGCTGCTGGTGCTCCTGGTGACGCTGGCAGCCACGCCCGTGCTTGCAGCGTTTGAACCCGCCGCTGTCAAAGAGGCGTGGTCGGCCCAAGCCTTCACCCAATGGATCAATACCAATCTGCCCCCGGCCCAGCTTTCGATCGGTGTTCTGATCGGCCTGGCTGCCGGCGAGCTGCTGCGACTTGCCTGGCGCACCCTCGAATGGCTGCTGTTCACGATCTACGTTTTTGCCAAGGTTACCGCCCGCTATGGCGCCATCGCCGCCGTGATCGGCTGCGTGCTGTATTTCATCTGAACCCGAACATTCATCCCGCGCACAGCCCTGAGCGCCGCCCCATTCGCCCCGCGCGAGTCTCCCTCATTAACTGAAAGTTTACTCTGTTGGCATACCGAACGAACGTGCTGTCACGTTAAGAGTTCGGCAATGATTACACCGCCTCGAGCCTCGCACCTGCGCACAGCGACCGTCGCCGTCCTGATGCTGTCGCTGCCCCTGCATCCGGTGATCCGGCCGGTCCGCGCGGAGACAAGTGCCGTCGCACAACAGTGGCTGCCGTGGCTTGAAGCCGGCGGCTATTACGGCAACGCGCGAACGCGCGGCGAAACCGCGCTTTGGCTGCCGTTCTGGCAATCGCAGCAGTCGGTCGTCTTCGCTGATCTCAGAGGAAAACTATTCGAAGCCGGTGCCCAGGAAGGCAACTTCGCTCTCGGCATGCGAACCATGCATGGACCATTCAATTTCGGTGGCTGGGCGGGCTACGACACGCGCCACAGCGAGTACCAGAACCGATTTAACCAGATTGCTGGCGGATTTGAAGCGTTGTCCGACGACTTCGACTTCCGCTTGAACTACTACATTCCAATCAATCGAACGGAGGAGATCGGCCGTCACACGCAAACAGACGTGACGTCGCTGGCCTCCAGCCAGATCCAATTCGACGAGACCAGCGCCTCCGTGCTCGACACCGTGACCACCACGACCCGCACGACCACCCGCATCATGCGCGAGCACGCTCTGTTCGGCATCGACGCAGAGGTTGGCGTCAGGCTTCCACTGCAGACTGCATTGCCCGCCTTCGGCCTGGACGCGGGCCTGCTCGCAGGGCTCGACATGCGCCTTTATGCAGGTGGGTTCTATTTCGACAGCAAGGACATCGATACGCCGCTCGCCGGTCCGCGCCTGCGCCTCGAGATGCGCCTTGAGGACATCGTGCCATCAATGCCCGGCTCGGCCCTGACCGCCGAAGCCGAATATCAATACGACCGCATCCGCGACAATCAATTCGAGGCGGGCCTGCGCCTGCGCATTCCGCTCGGCGGTTCAACCCATTCGCCGCGACACAAGCGTCAAACCCTGCAATCGCGCCGCATGATGGCGGGGTTGGAACGTGATACCGACATCGTGCATCAGGCTCGCGCGAGCACGTCCGCGGTCACGACGAACGCCGTCACCACGTCCCGCGAACGCGTAGTCGACGCCCACACCGGCCGTCCATTCGGCCGCATCTCGGTGGTCGACAGTAAAACAGACCTCGGCTCGGCGATAAAGTCCGCTGGCCCGAACGGCATTGTCATCGCGAGCGGCAGCGCAGGAGCATTCAACGCGACAGGCATATCTCTTCTGCCGGGACAAACCCTGATCGGAGGAGGGTCGATAATCTCGCTGAAGAGCGCGCGCTCGGGCCGGTTGTTCCAATTTTCCGCCCCGGGCCTTCGCCCCACCCTGCACGGGACAGGCAAGGCCCCCGTGCTCGTCGTCTCCAGTGACAGCAAGGTCTCTGGCATCGACATAGTCGGAGCTGGCCAGGAGGCCGGCGCCACCAACGCCGCGATCATGACAGCAGGCAAGCATACCAGCGGCTTCAGCATCACGGACGTCGATATATCACGGACCGGCGGTAGCGGCATCGTCGTGCACAGCTACGCCAGCAACTATCTCATCGACAATGTCCGCTTACGCGACATCACCGGCGGCGCAGGCATCAGCATAGAAAATGAGAACAAGGGCTTCACGATCTCCAATTCCAGTTTCTCAGGGATCACCCTGACAAGCGGGGATGCGATTCACATGTCCCGCGCCAATGTCGGCATACTGACAAACAACCACTTCCGGAGCGGCATCGCGGATCACGTTCTGCGCATGCGCGATGCCAATCGTCTCACCGGTGTCGGCAACATCAATGCCAGCGGCAGACCCTTGTGCCAGCAATTCGGCGGCGGCAACATCGTCGATGTCACGTTCAACGGCCTGACGGGTTGCAGATAACCTCTGCTTTTCAGGCCGCCAGCCCGCGCTTCCTGAGAAGACCGTCCACACCTGGCAACTTGCCTCGGAAGCCGGTATATGCCTCCTGCTCCTCCCGACGGCCGCCAGCCCCGTAAACGAATTCGCGCAGCCGGGCAGCAGTGTCGCTATCGAAGACATTCCCCGTCTCCTCGAAGGCGGAGAAAGCGTCGGCGTCCAGCACCTCCGACCACATGTAGCTGTAGTAGCCCGACGAGTATCCATCGCCGGAGAAAACGTGTGCGAAGTGGGGCGTTGCGTGCCGCATCACGATCTCGCGCGGCATACCGATACGTTGCAGTGTCTCCGCCTCCCGCGCCAGCGGGTCGCCCTCCGCCGGCCCTGCGTGGAAATCGATATCCACGATCGCCGACGCCAGGAACTCGACGGTTGCAAAGCCCTGATTGAACGTTCGCGCGGCCAACAGCTTCGCGACGAGCTCATCCGGCATCGGATTGCCCGTGTCGTAGTGACGTGCGAACGCGCCCAGGATGTCCGGTGTCATCAGCCAGTGCTCGTAAAGCTGTGACGGCAGCTCGACGAAATCGCGCGCAACCGCCGTACCCGCCAGGGACGGATAGGTTACGTCCGACAACAGTCCATGCAGCGCATGTCCGAACTCATGGAACAGCGTATGCGCATCGTCCATCGACAACAGGGTCGGTTCCCCATCGGGCGCCTTGGCGAAATTGCAGACATTGACGATGATCGGCCGGATGTCACCGGCAAGCTTTTCCTGCCCGCGAAAGCCGCTCATCCATGCCCCCGACCGCTTCGACGGCCGCGCGAAATAATCTCCCAGGAATAAACCGATGTGATGCCCGCCCGCATCCATCACCTCGAAGGCCCGCACGTCCGGATGATAGAGCGGCAACCCGTGCACCTCGACGAACCTCAGCCCGAACAGCCGCTCGGCCGTCGAGAACGCGGCCGCAATCATGTTATCGAGCGGGAGATGTGCCTTGATCTCCGTCTCATCCAGCGCATATTCGCTCGCGCGTACCTTCTCGGCGTAATACCGCCAGTCCCACGGCTCGATGCTGATGTTCGCACCCTCCGCCGCCGCCACTGCCTGCAGCTTCTGGCATTCGTCGCTAGCCTTCATGCGCGCCGGCTCCCAAACGGTCTCCAGCAGCTCGCGCACAGCTTGGGGCGTCTTCGCCATCGTATCGTCGAGCTTGTAATCAGCAAACGACGTGTAGCCCAGTAATTGCGCCCGTTCCTCGCGCAGCTTCAACGTCTCGGCCACGATTGCCAGATTGTCGGTATCGCCACCGTTCCTGCCGCGGCTGATCCACGCCTTGAAGGCCTGTTCCCGCAAGTCCCGGCGCGGCGAGAACGTGAGAAACGGCTCGATCAGTGAGCGCGAGAGCGTGATCACATGGCTGGCCTGTGAGCCGCGCTCCCGCGCAGCACTCGCCGCCGCCGCGGTGAGGAAACCCGGCAGCCCCGCCCGATCAGCCTCCGCTGCCAGCGGCAATTCGAACGCCTTCTCATCGGCGAGCACATTCTGGCTGAAGCGCGTCCCCAGCGCCGCCAGCCTTTCGGTGATCTCACCGACCCGCTTTTTCTCCGCCCCCGACAGCTTGGCCCCGGCCCGCACAAATCCCAGATGCGTGCGCTCCAGCACGCGCTTTTGCTCGCCAGCAAGCCCCAGCTCCTCCCGCCGCGCGTGAAGCTGGTCGATGCGTTCGAACAACGCGGCATTGGAGGTGATGCGGTTCCGGTGCGCCGCCAGTCGCGGCGCCATCTCCCGCTCGATCTCCTGCAAAGCCGTACTGCTATGCGAGCCGGCAAGGTTCCAGAACACCGCGCCGACGCGCCGCAGCAGCCGGCCGGCCTTTTCCAGCGCATCGATAGTGTTGGCGAATGTCGGCGCCGCCGGCGCATCCGCAATCGCTGCGATTTCCGCCTCATGCCTCGACAGGGCGACATCAAACGCTGGGCGGAAATGCTCTGCCTTGACCTCCCCGAACGGCGGGATCTCGTATGGGCCCGTCCACTGAGCTAACAGCGGATTGAGCTGCGGTTCGTCCGGCATGGCTGACCCCTGGGGTGAATGGCGACGATTGGTTGGTCTGGCCGCTAACATATAGGAACGCAGCTGAGCATGGCCATCACCCGCCGCCGCCCTTGTCCCCCTCTTTCGCGCCTTTCGCGTCTTTCGCACCTTTTTCGCCGGCCTTCGCCTTAGCCCCACTCCCGACCGGCGCCGGCGCGCTCGCCACCCGCGGACTGCAATCCTCGATCGTTGGCTCCAGGCAGCCGCTGATTGTCGCTGGCGAGAACAGCGGCCTGCGATTGTTGCGCGGATCCATGTAGAACCCTTTCACGGAGGAGAACAACTCGCAGCCGCCGCCCCAACGCGTGTGACTGAAGCCCTTGCAGGCCTCGCCCATCTCCTCACACGTCTGCTGGCATTCCAGCGCGCTCAGTTGCAGATATTCCTCCCCGCTGCGACGGTCCGACTTGATCTTGCTTTTCAGCCCGCTGACTTGCTCGAGAGCCGCACGCGGGATCGCGGTCCCCTGCACGAACTTCGCCCAGTGCAGGCGGAAGCGCGTGCGCCGTGGCGGCGTGATGCCGTAGGTGTATTCGGAGTACTCCGTTGCCTCGCCTTCCCGCACGCGGGCCGGCTCGTAGAAGGCAGCATCGCGTTTGAGTTGACAGCGCTCACGGACCGGATCGTAGGTGAAGGCCTTGCATTCCGTAAGCCCCACGCAACGAGCCTTGCACCAGAGATAGGATGACTTTTCGCGCCAGTTGTCTGCTTCAATCTCACCGCCCACGATCCTGGCCTGATCGATCCGCGTGAACCGCGCCCAATTGACCCCGACATAGAGCACGTAAAGGCCAACCAGCGCGCCGATGGCAAGCGTGGCCACACTGCGAAACACCGAACGCCGGCGCAACGCATCGATCCGCGCCAATGCTGCCTCCCGATGCTCGCTGTTGGGAAACTGCACGATGAAGCTCTGCAGGTAGGCAACATTGCGCGTCGCCCTGACTGCCTGCCAGTAACTCTGCTCGCGCGCCCCCTCTCGCTCGCGTCGCAGACGCTCCACCGCTTCCGGCGGCAGACCCTCGGGCGGCGCGTGTGGGTCGACCTCCGCGAATACGAATGGCTCGAACAATGCCGAGTGATCCCACGGAATCTGAGTGCCTTTGGTGTCATTGTAGACATCGATACGCACACGCATCATCACTTCGGAAATCTGCAGCAGCGGCGCATCGACGTGCGCCAGCAGCGCCTTCGTGAACGGACTGTTGTCGCCCTCCCCGTCAAGCGCGACGAAATGCGGCTGCGTTGCGAACGCGACATACACGCCCTTTGGCGCTCGCACATTCGCCAACCCGTGCTCGCTTGCCAGACCGCGATAGCCCCGTCCGTCCAGCGTCCGCGGCAGCGGATTGTTCCGGCAGCAGTCGAGCAGGATGACACTTGTGGCAGCTGCACTGCCCATCGCTTCCATGACGACATTGAGCTCGACGCACCGGCTCCTCAACTCCAGTTTGTTGCGGATGTCCGCGTCCACCGGCAGCAGGTAGTTCTCTGAATCCACCTGGATGCCGTGACCGGCATAGAACAGGATGGCACTGACTGTGCTGCCGCCCGCTGACGCCTCCGCGAGCTCTCGGCAGAACGTCCCGACGGCAGACAACATCTCGCCGCTGGCCAGATCGATGGCCGCGTTCACCTGAAAGCCCAGCCTGCGCAAGGCATCGGCCATCGCCCTTGCATCGTTTGCCGGGTTTCGCAGCGAATCCGAGCCAATGTAGTTGGCGTTTCCGATCACGAGCGCCAGTCGAGTCACTGGCTTGCCTGCTGCGACATCGGCCATTGCACTTGCCCCTCCACACCCACACATCCGCCACCGGCCATACCGGGCCGCAAACAAACATGATCTGGATCACATCACGCCACCCAGGCGCCCGGCGCGGTTGTGGTATGCGATTGATCCCATCCAGCATCCCGCCCTGATGTATTGCGCTCAGGAACGATGCGTTGCACGTTGTATGCTGTCTCACCTCATTCCGTACCCCAAGGGCACATGAAGCTTCCCTGGCTCGATCTCGCCGCTCTGTCACAAAGTCCGGCTGTGCGCGTATGGCGCCATCGCAACTTCGCGATATTCATGTCGGGGCTTGCGCCATACTACATCACCGGCTGGATCCAGCGGGTCGCCGTAGGCTGGCTGGCCTGGGAGCTGTCGTACTCCTACGCGTGGGTCGGCGCAATCGCGGCGGCGGACCTGGCGCCGATGATGTTCCTCGGCCCATTCGCCGGGGCCATCGTCGATCGCACCGACCCGATGCGCATGATGCGCTGGGCCCAGCTGATCATGACGATCGAAGCCCTGATCATGGCGATCGTCACCCTCACCGGCCTGATGACAGTCGAATTGCTGTTCGTGCTGGCGCTGATTACCGGAGCCATCCAGCCGCTCTACACCGCCGGCCGGCAGACCATCGTACCCTCCAGCGTACCCCGCCAGGATTTCCCCAGTGCAGTATCCCTCGACAGCACCCTGTTCCACGGATCGCGCTTCATCGGCCCGATGCTGGCTGCCATCATCATCGCCTGGGGCAGCGTCGGTATGGCCTTCCTGGTCCATGTCGCCGGCTGCCTGATGTTCTACATCCAGGTCTGTCGCCTGGACCTGAAGATCGACCGCTCCAACCGCTCCCAGGAGAGCGTTATTTCCGACATCAAGGCAGGCTTCCTCTACGTACGCAATCACACCGGTATGTGGTCGCTGTTCTGGCTGCTGTTCGTCGCCTCAGTGGTCGCGCGCCCGCTCCAGGACCTGCTTCCGGGTTTCGCCGGCGCCGTCTTTATGGCCGGTCCTTCCGGCCTCGCCTGGCTCACCTCATCGATGGGCGTCGGCTCCCTGCTGGCCTCGCTGGTCCTGGCCACGCGTGGCCATGTCCGCGGCTTGACCAGGATGGCGATCCTGTCCAGCGGCATGCTGGGCATCACCACCTTCCTGTTCGTCTCCACGACGACATTATGGGTGGCGATCATCATCGCCATCGCCTGGGCGTTCGCGCTGACGATGATGGGCGTCGCGATCCAGACCATGACGCAGATCGCCGTCTCCGATGCCATGCGGGGCCGGGTGATGATCCTGGTCGCTATGCTCTATCGTGGCGTGCCGGCGCTGGGCGCGGTGTTGATCGGCGCCGCCGCCGAGCTCGTCGGCCTCCGCCTGTCGTTCACGCTGTCGGCCGTCATCTGCGTTGTTGCGTGGCTGATGCTGGCGCGCCGCACCAGCCAGATCGACACCGCGATGGCTCGCCGCGATTGACCCTCCAAAAGCAAAGAGGCGGGACCTTTCGGGCCGACCAATGGGCCCGGCTTCAGGCCAACATCATGATAAGATCGATGATTTTGTGTAGAGTTGGTGAAGCTGGCAATTCGCTGATGATTGCGCGAATAACAAGCTCGTTTGTGGAAACGAAATTTACGAATGCCGCACCACTGATCCCACCGACCAAAGTCGCAGCAGTCGCTTTGGCAGCCCAGCCAGCCGCTCCTTGCGCCCTCTCGCGCACGATGCGGTAAGCCCGTCTCAGCAGCTCCAGCGCCAGATTGCGACTGGACCGGCTAGAAAACTCCTTCGCCCTGTCGGCAGAAGGCGATTGACCTTCAGCATCAGCAGCGATGTCCTGCATGATCTCAGCAGCTTCGGGCGCGATGGCCTCTGGCGCGAGACGGGCGGCCTCGGCGATCTCGCGGGCGGCCTTCGTTAGTTCCTCGGTCGCTATCCGCAGCGCCGGATCAATCGACTGGCTGTCGAATTCCACGAGGCGCGGGTCGCCGGATGCGAACACGTTGAGGGTGTCGATCAGATCATCCAGGCAGCCGGCAACCTCCTCCGGCATCGGCGGCGTTTCCGGATCGCGCGCCTCACGCGCCCGCCGGTCGGCCTCCCCTGCGCGTCGCAGCGAGTTCATCCGTGACCAGAAGATGCGCTCCCTCAGCTCCGGAAGCTCCCCACCAATCGCCTGCAGCAGCCGCGAGGCAGTCTCGCGGGTACGACCCAGCCGGTTGCTGTTGCCGCAGGCGTCGATCAACTGCTGCGCCTTCTCCTTGATCTCGTCGTAAAGCTCACGCTGTGCAGAGCTATCCAGCGGCGCGTCGTCCGGCCGGGCAGCGAGCTGAATGGGGCCATCCTCAGCCCCGCCGAATACCAGTGCGTTGGGCGCCTGCTCTGGAATCGCTTTCGGGTCGGGCAGCTCCGGCTGGCTTTCGGCCGGTGGCGTCCCATCTGCCCCGTCGGCATCGGGCGGCACATAGCCATCCGGAATGAACGAGGGCAGCCCCTGCTGGCGGCGCAGATAGTTGATCGTCTCAACGGTCGTCGCGGGATGTCCGTACCTGATGAAGCCGTCGAAAGGCGCCTCGCCGGCGATCGGGTTGCCTGCATACCGAAGTCCGTAGATGCCGATTTTCTTGTGACGCCAAGCTCGGGCCGCAAGCTGAGTCAAATTCCCGATCACCTCCGGCAGCGCCGTCAGCCGGTTACCGGCGAGGGACAGCCACAGCAGCGCGGTGAGGCTGCCGATCGCCTCCGGCAGCGCCGTCAGCCGGTTGTTGCTGAGGACCAGCCGCTGCAGCGCGGCGAGGCTGCCGATCGCCTCCGGCAGCGCCGTCAGCCGGTTGTTGGAGAGGGACAGCCGCTGCAGCGCGGTGAGGCCGCCGATCGCGTCGGGCAGCGCCGTCAGCTGGTTGTCGGAGAGGGACAGCTCCTGCAGCGCGGTGAGGCCGCCGATCGCCTCCGGCAGCGCCGTCAGCCGGTTGTCGTCGAGGACCAGCCACTGCAGCGCGGTGAGGCTGCCGATCGCCTCCGGCAGCGCCGTCAGCCGGTTGTCGTCGAGGACCAGCCACTGCAGCGCGGTGAGGCTGCCGATCGCCTCGGGCAGCGCCGTCAGCTGGTTGTCGGAGAGGGACAGCCGCTGCAGCGCGGTGAGGCCGCCGATCGCGTCGGGCAGCGCCGTGAGCTGGTTGGCCTCCAGGGCCAGCAGCTCGAGTTGCTTGTGTGCAGCGAAAAGATGCGCGGGCAGCGCACGCAGCGCATTGCATTTGTTTTTGTCGGTTTCGGTACGCTGGAAATCCGGCTTTTCGCTGACCTCCTTCTCATAGCCAAGCCAAAGCTCTTTCAGACCCGCCATCGGCCGCATCTGGGGCAACAGCGCCGCCAGCGCCGCATCGTCGAGGCCGAGCCCACCGAGGTCCAGCTCCTCGCCGCCGGCCGCGATCGCCGCGGCGATTCGCCGGCGCGCCTCGTCCATCTGCGGCTGCATTGGAAAACTGTCGTCCATCCCACCCTCACGATTCGACATGATGCTGCCAGATTATCCGGGGCGGGACGACGGAAATAGGGCAGAGTGCACCCCGCCAAAGCCAAGAGGCCGGACCTTTCGGGCCGACCCCTTCGCGATTGCAGTGGCTCCAGAGCCGTCGGCTTACGCCGAGTAGTACATATCGAACTCGACTGGATGCGGCGTCATCTCGTAACGCGCGTTCTCCTCCATCTTCAGCTCGATGTAGGCGTCGATCATGTCGTCGGTGAACACGCCGCCCATCTTCAGGAAGGCGCGGTCCTTGTCCAGCGTCGTCAAGGCTTCCCGCAGCGAGCCGCACACGGTCGGGATCTCGGCCAGCTCCGCCGGCGGCAGATCGTACAGGTTCTTGTCCATCGGATCGCCGGGATTGATCTTGTTCTGGATCCCGTCGAGGCCCGCCATCAGCATCGCCGCGAACGCAAGATATGGATTGGCCGTCGGATCCGGGAACCGCACCTCGACCCGCTTTGCCTTCGGGCTCGTCGTATACGGAATACGGCACGAGGCCGACCGATTGCGCGCCGAATACGCCAGCAGCACCGGCGCCTCATACCCCGGCACCAGCCGCTTGTAGGAGTTCGTCGACGGATTGGAGAAGGCGTTAATCGCCTTGGCATGCTTCAGGATGCCGCCGATATAGTGCAGGCAGGTGTCGGACAGATCAGCGTACTTGTTGCCTGCGAACGTCGGCGTATCGCCCTTCCAGATCGACTGGTGGCAGTGCATGCCGGAGCCGTTGTCGCCGAACACCGGCTTGGGCATGAACGTCGCCGTCTTGCCGTACGCCTGCGCGACGTTATGGACGACATACTTGTAGATCTGCATGTGATCGGCGATCGTCACCATCGGTGCGAACTTGATGCCGAGCTCGTGCTGAGCTGAAGCCACCTCGTGGTGATGCTTTTCGACGCTGACGCCCATCTCGGCCATCACCGACAGCATCTCCGAGCGGATATCCTGGCAGGAATCGACGGGCGGCACCGGGAAATACCCGCCCTTGGTGCGCGGCCGGTGACCCAGGTTGCCCATCTCGTAATCGGTGCCCGAGTTGGACGGCAGCTCCGACAAATCCACACGGAACCCCGTGCTGTAGGGGTCGGCCGTGAACTTCACGTCATCGAAAATGAAGAACTCCGCTTCCGGACCGAAGAACACCGTGTCGCCGACGCCCGTCGACTTCATGTAGGCTTCGGCGCGCTTTGCGATGGCGCGCGGGTCGCGCTCGTACAGCTCGCCCGTCGACGGCTCCAACACGTCGCAGAAAATTGCCAGCGTCGTTTGCGCAAAGAACGGATCCATGTGCGCCGATGCCGGATCCGGCATCAGCAGCATGTCGGAGGCCTCGATACCCTTCCAGCCCGCGATCGATGAGCCGTCGAAAGCGTAGCCATCGGCGAACGTGCCGTCGTCAACGCAGCTCGAATCGGCAGTCACGTGCTGCATCTTGCCCTTGGTGTCTGTGAACCTCAGATCGACGAACTTGACGTCCTTGTCCCTGATCATCTTGAGGACTTCCGAAGGATTCATGGTCTGACCCCCTCCTGGGATTGGGTTGCTGGTTGCTTGGTTTATCTGATGAGCGGCATAGGCATTAAAAGGCTGGCACCGAACCGTAGACAGCTTGAAGTCGTATCTGGGCATCACGAGGCAAATCGCCAGCCGCCATCAAGTGGCGCCGGCGACAAAGGCCTGCAGCTTGGCTCAGATCGCGTCGGGACCTGTCTCGCCGGTGCGAATGCGGATAGCCTCCTCGACATTGGAGATGAAGATTTTCCCGTCACCGATGCGGCCCGTCTTAGCTGCCTTCTGGATCGCCTCTACCGCCTTGTCCAGCATATCATCGGCAAGAACCACCTCGATTTTCACTTTAGGCAGGAAATCAACGACGTATTCGGCGCCCCGGTAGAGCTCGGTGTGCCCCTTCTGGCGCCCGAAGCCCTTGGCCTCGAGCACAGTGATGCCTTGAAGACCGACCTCCTGCAGCGCTTCTTTTACTTCGTCGAGCTTGAACGGCTTGATGATCGCCTCGATTTTCTTCATGCGATGTCTCGAACCTCCACGAGCCCACTCCGTCGGATCTTCTATCCACGGCACTGTGAAATAGCACGCAGCGTGCCAAACTGGCACTCGCCCACTAACGGATGATATGTCAAATACTTAAGACGCAACGACCAACCTGTCGCACCAAACATCCAGCCGCAGCATGCCATTTAACAAGGCAACATGCCCAAAATATAATCACCAAGGTGGTCAATGAGCGAGCACGCAACCGAAGCCCTCGAACTATTGACGACCGAAGAGATGGCACGGGCAGACAGCTATGCCGTTGCAGCCGGCGTCCCTAGCCTGACGCTCATGGAGAATGCTGGACGCGCGGTAGCTGACCAGGCCCAGCGCATGGTTGCCCCTGGGTCGTGCATTGCTGTGCTCTGCGGTCCGGGCAACAACGGCGGCGACGGATTCGTAGCGGCCCGGCTGCTGGCATTACGCGGCTTCGATGTCCGTCTGGCATGTCTGGCCAATTCCCTCACCCACCTCAAGGGCGACGCCGCCGTGATGGCCGGGCGCTGGACCGGCCCGGTGGAAGCAATGCAGACCGCCGCGCCGCCTGAGATCATCGCCGGATCAGCGCTTGTCATAGATGCCATGTTCGGAGCCGGCCTGACACGCCCCCTCGAGGGCGCTGCCGCCACGGCCGTCGCCGCCCTCAACGAGCACGCGAGACGGGTGCTGGCAGTCGACGTCCCCAGCGGTCTGGATGGCACGACAGGTAGCGCTGCCGGCCCAGTCGTTCGAGCGACGGCAACCATCACGTTCTTCCGTCGCAAACCCGGCCATCTCCTCTACCCGGGACGCACGCTCTGCGGTCCGGTCAGTGTTGCCGACATCGGTATCCCGACCGCGGTTCTTCGCCGAATCGACTGCCGCACCGAAGCCAATAATTTATCGTCAGAGACAGCCTCCAGGCTGCTCCGGCTGGACCCGGCGGCCCACAAGTACACCAGGGGCCACGCCATCGTCGTGTCCGGACCCGCCGAGAAAACCGGTGCTGCACGCCTCGGTGCCCGTGCAGCCCTGCGCGCCGGCGCAGGCCTCGTCACCCTGGCAAGTCCGCGCGCCGCCTTCCCCGTCAATGCCGCTCACCTCACAGCAGTGATGATCGAACCGTTCACACTACCGGACGGGCTCGAGAACGTGCTGGCCGACCCACGTCGCAACGCCATACTGATCGGCCCCGGTTGTGGCGTCGGCGAGCCCACCCGGCGCATGGTCGAGATTGCATTGCGAGCCAACGTACAAGCCGTCCTCGATGCCGACGCTCTGACCTCGTTCGCCGGCAGCACGGCGCACGTGCAGGTGCAGGCTGGTGGCATGGGATTTCTTCCGCGCTCCGCCACGCCAACCGCCGCCGGAACCGCACAGCTATTCGCTGCCATCGCTGCCAGACGCGGAGGCGCCGATGTCGTCCTCACCCCTCACGAAGGCGAATTCGAGCGACTGTTCGGCATCCTGCCTGGCTCCAAGCTCGACCGAGCACGCACCGCGGCGCGCCAGTCCGGTGCGATCGTAGTCCTCAAGGGACCCGACACTGTCGTCGCCGCTCCGGACGGCCGCGCAGTCATCAATGACAACGCTCCGCCCTGGCTTGCCACAGCCGGCTCAGGAGATGTCCTCGCTGGTTTCATAACCGGTCTGCTCGCACAGGGCATACCTGCTTTGCAGGCAGCCGCCGCAGCGGTCTGGCTGCATGGCGAATGTGCCAGCCTGTTCGGCCCCGGCCTGATCGCGGAGGATCTGCCCGAGATCCTTCCCAAAGTGCTCCACCGTTACCTGCCCAAGAGCAGTTGACCTGTCCCAGGCACCTTGAGCATCGCACTTGTCCGCTTCAATTCCCACTGTCGCCGCCGTTTTGCCGTCAAATCTCGCGCCTATCTGTTGACGCATCGAGGCCCATCGAACAAACCTGACTGCCACAGGATCAGCCCGCGTTCTCTCCATCGGGGACCGATGAATGCAGATGCGTCGAACCACCACCATCCTGCTGGCCCTTGCCGCAGCCTTCGCAGCACTCCTCGCTGCTGCGCCTGCAATGGCACAGGACGGACGGCGGCTGTCACTCGAGGCAGCCAAGAACCATGCCCAGGGCAAACTCGATCAAGCCTTGGCCCAGTTCACCGATGCCTTGCGCGACACCTCGCTGCCCAACGACCATCGCGCGACAATTCACAACGATCGCGGCGCTGTATTGGCTCGGCTCAACCAGCCGAAAGCTGCACTTGATGACTTCAATCGCTCCGTCCAGCTGTATCCCGAAAACCCCGCCGTCTATAACAATCGGGGATCGACGCTGCTGACCATTGGCTTGCCTTTGGAAGCGATCAAAGATTTTGACCGCGCCATCCTCCTCGCGCCCGGTTATGTCGCTGCCTACAACAACAGGGCCAGCGCCAATCTGCTGCTCAAGCGCTACCCCCAAGCCATTCACGATTTCACGCGCGCCATTGAGCTTTCGCCAAACACCCCCGCCGCACTCTCCGGCCGCGGCAAGGTCCACCTGGCGAATGATCGGCCACAGTCCGCGCTTCGGGACTTCACGCGCGCCGTCGAGATCGATGCGAGATCCGCAACAGCCTATCTCAATCGCGCCAAGGCAAAAGTTTTAGCCGAGCAATACCCCGATGCCGTGGAGGATCTTTCCCGCGGCATCGCCTTCAACCCATCCGACCCGGCACTGTATCTGGAGCGCGGCAACGCCTATTTGGCCGCCCAAGACATCGCGGCCGCGATCAAGGATTTCTCCAAGGCGCTGGAGCTGGCCCCACGCAACCCAGCCGCCATCCTGGCCCGCGCCTTCGCCCACATCCAACTCGAAGCATTCGCCGAGGCCGAAGCCGACATTATTCATGTCCTTGAACTAGACCCGCGCTCCGGACCGGCCCACGCCGCACGTGCGCTTTTGTATCTTCGCACCGGCCAGGCCCAACTCGCCCAGCGCGAGATTGCCCGCGCCCAAACTCTCAGCCCGAAGCACGCCGATGTGCTCTGGACACGAGGTGCAATCGAGGAAGCCGCAGGCAAGCTGCAGGCCGCGATCGCCAGCTATCGCGCAGCAGTGAGCGCCCGGCCCGACATGCGCGCGGCAGCGCTGGCGCTCGATCGTCTCGGCGCCAGCCGCTCTGCCGCGCCGGAGGTTCCCCTCGCCGAATTGGGCGTTGGGTCCTGGCGGCTGGGCAGGCGCGGGGGTCGCTTCATAGCCATGACTGATGATCTGCCGCGCCTCGAAGTTCCAATCGAGCCAATTGGCGACGGTGCCCCGCGTCTGCTGGCCTGGGAGGTGAAGGAGAAGCCTTTCGAGGACATCGGCCTATTGAGGTTTTCGACCGGCCGCGTACCGACCCCCGCCGGACCAGCCGACACCGAGCACATCGCGCTCCTCAACATCCGCGAAAATCGCCTTCTCGGCGTTGTTCCTCACCGTAAGGGAGCCAAGACCGCGAAATGGAGCTGGGGCGACGGCAAGCTCGTGGTTGCCAGCGTCGATGGCCTGACGGACGAATTCGCGCTCGCAGACACCAAGCAAACCAACCGCTCGGCCGCAACCGCCGCCGCCGCCGCCGCGGCAGCTGCGGCCGCGACCGCGCGCCGGCGGCGCGCGAACGACAATGGCTTCAACCAGCCAGGCTGGATACCCTGGGACACCGGGCCACCCCCGCGCAGCAGCCGCCGTACCTCCTCCCGCCGGCAGAAACCAAAGACACTGTTCGATCTGATCTTCGGCAACTGACACCCGATACAGCAGGCAACGCTGCGCCGAAGTCTGGCCTGTCAGCGGTGCATCGCCGCAACCAGTGAACTATTAGCAGCCAGTACACGTTTCATTCCCCAAGACCTTCCAGTCAACACGGCTTGGGACCCTGCAGGATAATGTCGAATACGCCGATCATTGTCTGGTACAGGCAGGACCTGCGAACCGCGGACCAGCCTGCACTCGCGGCCGCCGCGGCGTCCGGCCGACCGGTCCAACCCGTCTACATCCTTGACGACACCACCCCAGGGCGTTGGCGCATGGGCGGCGCGAGCCGATGGTGGCTGCACGACAGCCTGCTGCGCCTGTCGACCGACCTGAGCCGACTGGGCGCGCCACTCGTGTTCCGGCGCGGGGCATATTCCCAGCAGTTGCTCGCACTCGCAGACGAGCTGCAGACGAGTACGATCATGTGCTCGCGGTCATACGAGCCATGGGCTCGCAAACTCGAACGAACGATTCACGACGAGCTCGTTGCGCGTGGTGGTGGCCTGCAACGCTTCGCCGGACCAGTCCTGTTCGAACCCGACCGCGTGCAGACGTCAACCGGCGGGCCGTATCGCGTCTTTTCGCCATACTGGCGCGCAGTCAGCCGCATCGACGTCCGCAAACCGACGCCCGCTCCCACATCACTCAGCAGCCTGACCGAACCACCTCCCAGCGAAAATCTGCACGAATGGCATTTGCAGCCGCGCCAGCCCGACTGGGCCGCAGGGCTCCGCGCCTCCTGGCAACCCGGCGAAGAGGGTGCCAACGCCCTGTTGGACACCTTCCTGTCAGGTCCCATTACCGCCTACCACCAGCGCCGAGACACTCCTGCAAACTCCAAAGGCACCTCCCGGCTCTCTGCGCATCTGCATTTCGGCGAGATCAGCCCGGCCACCCTCTGGCACGCGGCGCTGGCGGCACTCCCGGGTGATGGTGAGGAAGTCCGTGGCCGTGATACGTTCCTCAAGGAGATCGGTTGGCGGGAATTCTCGTATCATCTGCTCTTTCACCAGCCGGACCTCCCAACCAAACCGTTCCGCGCGGAGTTCACTGCCTTCCCCTGGCGCGATGACCGCCTTGCCTACAAAGCCTGGACGGCGGGCCAAACCGGCTACCCTATCGTAGACGCCGGCATGCGCGAGTTATGGGCGACCGGCACGATGCATAACCGCGTGCGGATGATCGCAGCCTCATTCCTGGTCAAGCATCTGTTGATCCCTTGGCAGCGAGGCCAGGAATGGTTCTGGGATTGCCTGGTTGATGCCGATCTCGCCAGCAATTCAGCAAGCTGGCAGTGGGTAGCTGGGTGCGGTGCAGATGCCGCTCCCTATTTCCGCATCTTCAATCCAATTGTCCAAGGCCAGCGATACGACACCGACGGCAACTACGTGCGGCGCTGGGTTCCTGAATTGTCAGCCATGAGCAACAAATTCATCCACGCGCCTTGGCTGGCCCCGCCCACAGAGCTGGAGCACGCCGACATCAAGCTCGGACATACCTATCCGTTGCCCATCGTCGACCATGCCGACTCGAGGACGCGTGCGCTTGCTGCCTACGAGCAGATCCGAAGAAGCTGAGCGGCCGGCCGAGACGATCATTCAGCAGGCGGCTTCAAACGCACACCAACACCCGCCGCACCCTTGTCAGCTGTTGCGCTTCGCGCAAGCGACACCAAGCGCCAAGTCACCCAACCGCATGATCGTTGAGCAGACAATCACTGATCCATGTCGTGATTTTGCAGCATCTTCTGACCCCGCCTGCACTTCAGATACGATGCCGACTTGCGGTCCGTGACTGAACACCAGCAAATATTGCGAACCACTCGCTGCGTGTGCGTGAGCGGTTCGAACGGTATCGAGCGAAAGTTGCCCGATCGATCCGACAACTGCCAACGCCAACCCCGCCAACGCTGTTCTGGTGAGGTTCATTTGGCGCATAGCGATCCCCTTCGCTCGATGCAGAATCACTATACTTCATACTGATTCGCGAGCGAACTGTGGGGATAATTCGACCGCATGCCTTGATTTTTTCTCAAAGCTGCAGATTCCGCACCGCTTCATCAATCCTTTTTCTGCTGTCCCTCCTCACGATAGACGTAGGCGGAATCATCGGCCTCATAGGCTCGCACGAGCGGAACCTGACCCGGCAGTCCCAGCTCCGACCATCTGCCTTGCACCTTGTCGTAGATCCCTTGTCGCAGCGTCGTGCGAGCTGCGAACGTCGGAAGGTAGCGGTGATCCATGCACGCATTGATCAGCACCCTGGAGCCGTACGGTCGCGCTTCCGGCGGGTTCTTCGAGGGATCGAGCGGCGTCGACCAGCTGTTGCGCTGAATGTCGATGTCATCGATCGGGGAGCACCGCGTCGACATCGCCCAGATCACCTGATCCGTATCGGTCGGGTCCACGTCGTGATCGACCGCAACCACGAACTTGGTGAAGTAGGCCGCACCAGGAACATTGGCAGCCAGCGCGAGCGCCTGGGAAATGTGCCCGGCGTATTTCTGTTCCAGCGAGACGACCACCATGCCGAACCCGCCCGCGGCCGCGGGATGCGAATAGACACCATGTATGCCCGGCACACCCAGCTTGTCGAAATCGTCCCAGATTTTCGCGGATCGGATGATGGAGAAGAACCCGCTCTGCTCGCAGGAGGGATAGTCCGCCATCAGCGCATTCGTCAGCACCGGATTGGTCCGGTAGTGCAGCGCCTTCACCTCAACCAGCGGGCACTTGTCCTCCGGCTTGCCGTAGTAGCCAGTGAACTCTCCGAACGGCCCCTCCGGCATCATCGCGTTGGGATTGATCACGCCCTCGATGACGATTTCCGCACTCGCCGGGATCAGGAGATCCGTCATCATCCCTTTAACGACCGGAATCGGCTCTCCCTTGATGCCGCCGGCGTATTCGAATTCCGAAACATTTTTGGGGAACGACTGCGAGCCCACCAGCATGAACAGGGGATCGATGCCCCAGCACGCTGCCACCTCCAACGGCTTGCCCTCCGCCCACGCCTTGGCAATCTGCAGCCGGGCGTCCTTGCCCGGCGACAGGTAAAGCCCAACCTTATCCTTGCCCTGCACCATCATGCGATAGGTGCCGACGTTGAGATAGCCGGTCTCCGGATCGCGCGTGATGACGCAATCGGCGGTGCCGGCATAGCGACCGCCATCGCGTGGCCAATGCCGCGGTATCGGCAGCAACGTCAGATCGATGTCATCGCCCGTCAGCGTGTTGTCGAAGAACTGCGCTTCCTTCCGCGTCACCTCACGCGGCGGGGTCCGCGCCTTCAACTTGTTCTTGGTCCGCCGGATAAGCTCCACCGTCGGCGTATCCGGATGCTCCTCCAGCGTCACCGCAATCCGCCGGACCGATGGCCCCAGCACATTCCACAGATGCCGCATGCCGATGCCGCCGGTCTCGAAGCCTGCCGTCTTGTTGAACAGCACTGCAGGTGACGGCTTCTGTTTGGCGACGAGATAGGAAATCGCACTCATTTCCTCGTCCCGCTCGACCGGCTGATCGACCTCGACCAGTTCACCAATGCTCTCGATGCGCTCCAGCCATTCGCGCAGATCCTGAATCGGGCGGTTGCGTTGTGGAGGGACGGTGTCGGTCATTGCCATGGCACTCCGGCAGAGGATTGATCCGCCGGTCATGACTGACGCAATCGCATCGTGCCGGCATCCGACAGTGGCATGCGCATGGCCTGCGGGACAACGGCAGCGCCGCCCTTGGGCAATCTTTTTGTGCGGTGGTGCATTCCATAACCGAGGCCCCGTCTCGCCCTCGAAACACCTGTCCGTCTATTTTTGTTCCCGTTTTATTCTTGACTCATCGAGTTGCATGGCACAGTCTCTCCCCACGCGATCAAATTGACGGAGCGACGACATGACTGCGGGGCTTTCCTGGGAAAGTGTCACTTGGAGGCGGGGCGAGGACCACTATCGGTTCGACATCGAGCGTGGCGGCATGTTCGGCACCCTCAGTGCGCCCGGCGGCCGCACCATCACGTTGCCGATGATCGTCTGGGAGGGCTTGCTCGATGTGCTGGCCGGAAATCGCAAGACCAAGGCAAAGAGCACCAGCCAGTTTCCTGCCCGGACCGGCGCCCGCTGGTACGATGGCGAGACCGCGGAGTTGGCTGACGGTTATCGTACGGGCCGAACCATTCCGCAACTTGCGCGCGCTCACAATCGCAGCGAATACGCGATCGAAAGCCAACTCGACAAGCTCGGCTTGATCTCCACCGCAGCAATTCATGGGCCAACAAGTCAAGGGCCTGCAAGCTATCCCCAGCCGGACAATGGCACCGGCAGCGATATCGGCAAAGATCGATCACCACCGGCAACCAACACAAACGATAACCCGTTCTGATCCGGCCAGCACCGGTCCCACACAACGCCTGCCTCGCAATCCACGCGCACGTGATTTATTATATGTGATTGTGAAGCTCGCGTTCACTGGATCAACTGCGGTGCGCAAATGGCTACTCGCGACAAGCCACTGTTCGAAATCACGCCACAGATGCTGCTGCGGGCCTACGCCTGCGGGATATTCCCGATGGCCGAAAGCGCCGACGATCCGCAACTGTATTGGATCGAGCCTCAGGCGCGCGGCGTTCTGCCGCTCGACAGCGTAATCGTGCCGAAGCGGCTGGCGCGAACCATTCGCCAGCAGCCCTTCGAGGTCGCTTTCGATCGCGACTTCGAAGGCATCATCGAAGGCTGTGCAGCATTCAGGCCGGAACGCCCCTCGACCTGGATCAACGACCAGATCCGATCCCTCTACCGCGATCTGTTCCGCCAGGGGCACTGCCATACGGTCGAGGTCCGCTATCAAGGCCAATTGGTCGGCGGTCTCTATGGCGTTGCGCTGGGCGGCGCTTTCTTCGGCGAAAGTATGTTTTCGACGATGCGGGACGCGTCCAAGATTGCCTTGGTCTATCTGTGCGCCCGCCTGATCCACGGCGGCTTCAGCATGCTCGACACCCAGTTCGTGACCGAGCATCTGCGTCAGTTCGGGACGATCGAGGTCGAGAAGGACATTTTCCAGGACATGCTCGATCAAGCCATCGAGCTCAGCGCCGACTTCGGCCGCCTGCCGCACGATGCCAATCCACAAACTGTTCTCGAGATCATTGCCGGCGCCAGTCGTGTCTGAGTGATCCGACGGCACACGAGACCACGTCGTTTCGCTGCCCTCAGCGGCGCACGCGTCTACGCGACCTCTCCACACCGCGCTCGGGGCTGCGCTCCCCCGCCGCGCCCTTGCCCGCCTTCGTCGCACGGCCTGCAACCGCCTCGGAGGAACCCTCGCAGCCAATCAGCCACACATCGAACACCGGGTGCTCGACGGCATGCAGCCCTGGGCTCTCGGCGAACATCCAGCCGGTGAACAGTCGCTTTTGCTGTCCATTGAGCAGCATCTCATCCACTTCAACAAACGTCGTTGTCTTCGGCTGCTCGTCTGGCGGCCGCGAGTGGCAGACGCGCGGCGTGATTTTCAGGGAACCGAACTCGTCGGTGGAATTGAGCGGCACCTTGCGCTGGGAGATTCGGGCCGTCACTTTGTCGAGAGCCGCGAATACGGCAATTCTATTGTCGAGGCGCTGGGCATGCGCGCCCTCTGCACCAGCGACCGAAAACACAGCCGCCGCGCCGGCCCACATCGCTGCGCCAAGCTTAAGCCGCCGTCCGTATCGAAGGCCCGCCATCAATCCCTTCCAGCAATCAGTCCGTTATCCGATGCGTGTCCACGAACCGACCGATGTCCGATTCTGACTAATGCTCTACGCGATTCCGCGGCGCTGAAGTAGCAACGCGGCTCCGGTTTCTCAGCCCCTTGCAGCCCGACGTCACAGTCTTCTCAACAATGCGACTGCACGATGGCGCCCGCTCTACAGCTGCTCGGACCGACTGCATGGCAATGCCACCATCAATCCGGGCGCCACGCTGAGTAATCTCCGGTTGCCTTCGGTCGCTCAGCCTGCCCAAGAATACTTCCTGGCGGTCGATAGGCCTCGGCCGTGCCGGTCATGTTCATGCGATGACCCAGCTGCCAGGGCCGCGGCGGCTGATCGCTTTCATGCGGTGGCTGATCCACTGTGTAGTGCAACCATCCGTGCCATTCCGCCGGCACCTGCGACGGCTCGGCCATGCGCTCATAGACCACCCAGCGCCGCGGCACGCCGAGCGGGCCCACACCCCGCTTCTGCACATAATATCGATTGCCAGAGCCATCCTTCCCCACGAACCGACCGTGACGCCAGATCGTCCACCGCGTGCCCCACGTGTTTCCGCCCCACCAGGCGAAAATTTCCGACAGGATGCTCATCCCGGTCCCGGGCTCCTCGTTCTCGAATGCAGCGTCCCGAATACCCCAGGCCCACGGTCCAAGTCCAGACGGCAAAAACTGCAGCATTCTTGTCACACACACACGCGACAATTAGGACCCACTAGGTCTAGCAGACACCGACCGCAGGTTTTCCCACCTGCGCTCCAGGCCGCTTACATCCCCCCTTGACAGCCGCGCATCCCGCCCAACTTTGGGCACCTCCTCCGCCCCGTCGATAGCCTTTGCCACAACATCTGCGCAGATTGTCCACCGGGCGGGCTTACCACAACATCTAGTATACGGTTGCAGGCGCGACCTACTTGCCCTCGTGACGGCCCCAGAGAATCGCGTCATAGAACAGCCCAGTTCGGGACCAAATCACGGCGCCTCCCGAGGGGAACAATCGCCGCTGCATTTGTTCTGCATCAGTACCGGAGGGTGATCGCGAGGCCGCAGGCCATTTGCGATCGGCAGGTGTGACATCGGTCAGGCAAGCCCGCCCCACCTCCATGTTCAAGCGTCCGAAGTCAGGTGTAACGCGAGCGCAACGCCGCTCGCGGGTGTGTAGCGGTGTGCGCCGTCGAGCCGCACCGTTTCAGTCCACGGCCCTTTCGGCCGTTGTCATCTATTCAGCAGCACGCGACCACACGCGGGGGAACGAATGAAAATTACGCGCCAATTCACCGAGACCGGAAAATCGCCCTACGAGAAAATCGAGTTCAGGCGCGCGACATCGGAAATCAAGAACCCCGACGGCTCGGTCGTGTTCCGCCTCGACGGCTTCATGGTCCCCTGTCATTTCAGCCAGGTCGCAGCCGACGTCCTCGCCCAGAAATATTTCCGCAAGGCCGGCGTTCCGGCGCGCTTGAAGCGGGTCGAGGAGACGCAGGTCCCGTCATGGCTATGGCGATCGGTTGCCGATGAGAACGCACTGGCGGAGCTGCCTTCTGCCGAACGCTCGGGCGGTGAGAGCGACGCCCGCCAGGTGTTCGACCGGCTGGCCGGCACCTGGACCTATTGGGGCTGGAAAGGCGGCTATTTCACGACCGAGGAGGACGCCCGTGCCTTCTTCGACGAGCACCGCTACATGCTCGCCATGCAGATGGGTGCACCCAACAGTCCGCAATGGTTCAATACCGGCCTGCACTGGGCATATGGCATCGACGGCCCCGGCCAGGGCCACTACTATGTCGACTTCCAGACCGGCGAGCTGACACGCTCCCACAGCGCCTATGAGCATCCTCAGCCGCACGCCTGCTTCATCCAGTCCGTCGAGGACGATCTCGTCAACGAGAACGGCATCATGGACCTGTGGGTCCGCGAGGCGCGCTTGTTCAAGTACGGCTCCGGCACCGGCTCCAATTTCTCCCGGCTGCGCGGAGAGAACGAGAAGCTCTCTGGCGGTGGAAAGTCATCCGGCCTCATGAGCTTCCTGAAGATCGGCGACCGGGCCGCGGGCGCGATCAAGTCGGGTGGGACCACACGCCGTGCCGCCAAGATGGTCGTCGTCGACGTCGATCATCCCGACGTCGAGGAATACGTCAGCTGGAAGGTCAAGGAGGAGCAGAAGGTCGCTGCCCTTGTCACCGGTTCGCGGATCTGCCAGGCGCGGCTGAAGGCCATCATGAAGGCTTGCGTCAACTGCGAGGCCGAAGGCGAGGCCTGTTTCGACCCCGCACGCAACCCTGCCCTCAAGCGCGCAATCAAGGACGCGCGCCGCGATCATGTGTCCGACAACTATGTACGCCGCGTGATCCAGTTCGCGCGCCAGGGCTATAAGAGTATCGAGTTCTCGGTCTACGACACGGACTGGGATTCTGAAGCCTACCTGACGGTCTCCGGCCAGAACTCCAACAATTCAGTACGCGTCACCGACGACTTCCTGCGTTCCGTAGAGGCTGACGACGACTGGAACCTGACCGCCCGCACCACCGGCAAGGTGACCAAGACCATCAAGGCCCGCGATCTCTGGGAGGCGATCGGCCACGCCGCCTGGGCTTCTGCCGATCCCGGCATTCAGTTCCACACCACGATCAACGACTGGCATACGTGCCCGAAATCCGGTCCGATCAACGCATCCAATCCGTGTTCGGAATACATGTTCCTCGACGACACGGCTTGCAACCTGGCGTCGCTGAACCTGCTTGCGTTCCGCCGTCCGGATGGGAATTTCGACACCGCTGCTTTTGCCCACGCCTGCCGTCTTTACACGGTAACGCTGGAAATCGCGGTGTTGATGGCGCAGTTTCCCTCCCGCCAGATCGCCGAGCTGAGCTACCGCTATCGTACGTTGGGCCTTGGCTATGCCAACATCGGCGGACTGCTGATGGCGTCCGGCATCCCCTACGACTCCGCTGCCGGACGCGCTCTGTGCGGCGCTATCACCGCCCAGATGACCGGCGTCGCGTACGCCACCAGCGCCGAGATGGCCTCCGAGCTGGGTCCGTTCCCCGGTTACGAGCCCAACGCCGCTGACATGCTGCGCGTCATCCGCAACCACCGCCGCGCCTCATACGGGGAAACGACAGGCTACGAGCGGCTGTCGATTGCACCTGTCCCGCTCGATCACGCCTCCTGCCCCGACAAGGCGGTGATTTCCGCCGCCATGCGGGCCTGGGACCAGGCGATTGATCTCGGACAGCGCCATGGCTTCCGCAACGCCCAAGCCAGCGTCGTGGCGCCCACCGGCACCATCGGCCTCGTCATGGATTGCGATACCACCGGCATCGAGCCCGACTTCGCGATCGTCAAGTTCAAGAAGCTGGCCGGCGGCGGCTACTTCAAGATCATCAACCGGGCCGTTCCCGTTGCCTTGCGCCAGCTCGGCTACACCGATGCCCAGATCGCCGAGATCGAGAATTACGCCGTAGGCCACGGCACGCTGAAAGGCGCGCCGGGCGTCAACCTCGCGGCGCTGCAGGCAAAAGGCTTCACAGACGAAGCCCTGACCAGCCTCGAGTTCGGCTCTTGCAACCGCCTTCGACATCAAATTCGTTTTCAACAAGTGGACCCTCGGTGAGGCCTTCCTCACCAGCACCTTGGGCATTCCCGCCGACAAACTGGTCGACCCGACCTTCGATCTCCTCTCCCACCTCGGCTTCACCAAGGCGGATGTGGAGGCGGCCAATGAGCACGTCTGCGGTTCGATGACATTGGAAGGCGCCCCGCATCTCAAAAACGAGCACCTCCCCGTGTTCGACTGCGCCAACCCCTGCGGCCGAAAAGGCAAGCGTTTCCTGTCCGCCGACAGCCACATCCTGATGTTGGCCGCCGCCCAGCCGTTCATCTCCGGCGCCATCTCCAAGACCATCAACATGCCGAACGAGGCGACCGTCGACGACTGCAAGCGCGCGTACATGACGTCATGGCGCCTCGCGCTGAAGGCAAATGCTCTTTATCGCGATGGCTCCAAGCTCTCTCAGCCGCTCAACTCGCAACTGCTGTCGGACGATGCAGATGAGGCAGAGGAGATCGCCGACGCGCTCGCCTCCGACAAACCTGCCGCCCAGCGCGCTGCCGTTGCCGCCGAGCGGATGGTCGAGCAGCTCAAGAAGCGCATCGCCGAGCTGGAAACCGACCGCCTCGCTGAGCGCGAGCGCGAGAAGCTGCCGGGTCGCCGCAAGGGCTACACACAGAAAGCGACGGTGGGCGGACACAAGGTCTACCTGCGCACCGGCGAATATGATGACGGCCGCATCGGCGAGATCTTCATCGACATGCACAAGGAGGGCGCCGCCTTCCGCTCGCTGATGAACAACTTCGCCATCGCCGTCTCGCTCGGCCTGCAGTACGGCGTGCCCCTCGACGAGTACGTGGATGCATTCACGTTCACCCGGTTCGAGCCAGCCGGCCTCGTGCAGGGCAACGAGACGATCAAGAATGCAACGTCGATCCTCGACTACATCTTCCGTGAGCTCGCCGTCTCCTACCTCAGCCGCAACGACCTCGCCCACGTCGATCCCATGGAGATCGTCGGCGGCACCGGTCTGGGCTCCGGCGACGACGATCTGGCGGACGTCGAGGCCCCCGCCGCACCCGTCGTGCAGAAGTTCGTGTCGACCGGACTGGTGCGCGGTTTCGTCGGCCGCGTCGTACCGCGCGGCGGCGGCGACAGCGCGATGCCGGCGGTAGCAGCCATGCAGCACGACGTTGCCACCGCTTTCGATGTCGCCGGCCCGACTGCGCTCTACACGGAGCACACCACGGTCGAGACGACGACGGTCATGGCAACCAGCGGCAACCTGGCGCTGAAGCCCCAGACCGAGGCGGACCGGCGAGCGGAGGCACGCATTCGCGGCTACGAAGGCGAAAACTGCGGCGAATGCGGCAACTTCACGCTCGTTCGCAACGGCACCTGCCTCAAGTGCGATACCTGCGGTTCGACCAGCGGCTGCAGCTGAACATCCAGCGCACACGGAGGGGCAGCCTTAGCGGGCTGCCCCGTATCCATTCTCTCGCAGGAGCGAAGCCTTGAGAAATGCCACCACAGCAAACAAGAAACCTGACGAATCACCCGACGCGATCCCCACCGAGCCCGCGACGCGCGCCGTGCACGACTTCGCAAACTCCGAAGCAATGCGCGTGCTGCGCGAATGGGCAACCTCACCGGAGATCGAGGCGATCCGAAGCGAGATCGCACCTGCTCCCGCCGACATAACGAAATGAAACGTTTAGCAATCCAGCCATCCCACTAGGCCCCATCCACAAATCGGTGTCTGGTTTGCGCAGACGCATTGACCAGACGCCGTGACGCTCGGACAGGATCAGCCTGGTGATGACCGCCCGACAGCTGAGGACGACCTCCGTGCTCTATCTGCTCGCCGATCATCTCGACGCGGTGCTGGCAGCTGGCGAGGACATGCTGTCCCTCGATACTGAGCTGCGCAACGCCGACCTCGAGCAGGCCTACGATCTACTGCCGCACCTGGTCAGCCGATTGCGGGCCCTGGAAATCACGCTCACGACCCGGACATTACAAGCCCGTACGCGCGCTGCTGAGCTGGCCTGCCAGAGCGCAGATATCGATGCAGCGCTCAGAATGTTTGCCGCCAGCACCACGACGCTGGTCGATGCCGTGACCGAGCTCGCCGACACGACCGGCGAACACTTCGATGCCGGCGCAGATCCTGTCGCCTATCTGCGCAGCCGCGGCGTCATCCCGCCCGACGCAGGTGCGCCGTCATCGACCTGCCACTTCGCGATCGATGACACCTTCCTGGTCGCGCGCCGCGTGCCGCTCGGGCCGCTCCTGGATATGGCCGGCCGCGCCCTGGACCTCCTCGACGCTGCCTACGGACTATATGACGACAGCGCCGAAGCCTCAGCAGCGGCCAACCCGCATCACGCCGCCGATCAGCCTTCCTCACGACCGCAGAAGCTCGGCCAACCGTAGCAACGCGACGGCCGGTACTGGTACTTCAGCGCGTCGCTTTCGCTGTTGGCCACTACCGAGCTTGGCGCAGCGGCAGGTTTCGCATTGCGTCGCACAGCTGCAACGGCCCTGGCTGCCGGTGCCCGGCGGCGCGCGTTCCGCGATGCAAACTCCGCCTCGTCCACCTGCTTGACCTCAGCCACCGCCTGCGACCGCCGCTGCGCCGGCTGATCGCCGCCTCTGTTTGCTCTCTTCGCACGCCTCGATACAGGCTGCGCCGTACGTGTGGCAGCTGTCCGAGCCTGAGCCTTCCCGCTGGTCACCGGCGTCTCCGCCCGAGCGACGCGGGTCGCGCGCCGTTTTTTTGCCGCTCCCGCCTCAGCGGACGCGACCGCGCGCCTGGCCGCAGTCTTGACCTTTGCCCGCTCCGCTCTTGGCTTCGCCACCTTTTTCGCAGCCGTCTTCGCGATCTTGGCCTGCCCCGCGCCAGCTTGCTCGGCAGCCGCCACTTGCGTGCTGCTCTGCGCCTGCGCAGGCGGCGACAACGCCTTGCCCAGCGCCCGTCCGGCCTCGACCAGCGCGGTATCGATCGATTGGAAGATGCCCAGGAACCCAGGTGCGGGCGGATACGTCCGCCCGCGGCGATAGGTTGCCTCAGATCGCGTCGGCGCCGCCAGAACCTTGGTTTGAAGCGTCGCAACACCGACATGCGCGAAGCCGAGCCTCAGCGCAGCTGCACGTGACAAATCCAGCGTGCGCTGCCCCCAGTACGGCCCGGCGTTGTTGATCCGCACCACCACCGTCCGCTTGTTGGCGGGGTTCCACACCAGCAGCAGCGTCCCGTCCGGCCAGATCGGACTGGCCGCGTTGTCCGGCAGATCGGAGCGATAGTACTCGCCCGACGAGGTGATGTTGCTCGGGTTGAAGCGGTCCTTCCCGGCATCACCATAGAACGACGCCCGCACCACCATGCGCTTGCCGATCGCCCGTCGCGTCTCCTCGATGGTCCGCACCCGATGACACCGGCCCACGAAGCAATACGTCTTGCCGGGTGTCTTCGCCTCGGCCGTGGATGTGCCAAGTCCCAGCCCCGCGCCACCAGCAGCAATTGCCACCAGCCAAGGCACCGCTGCAGCGATGGCAGCCCTGACGGACACCCGCTGCACAGTCGCACGCGCAGTCTCCCGGCCAGCTGTCGAATAGTTCATGGAAGGCTCCCTCGTTCCGTCCAGCCTCAAGGCCGCGTGCAACCTGCCGGAGGGGCAGGCGCTCGGCCGGCCGGGAGTGGAGCCCTGGAGAATTTCAGGATGCGAGCCGACACCGCCTAACAAGGTTAACGCGCTGCGCGATCGACAATGCACATAAAAAATAACAAAAACCAGGAAAGCTGCTGAAAGATCATAGATAACCGGCAGACTCAAGTTTGTTCCGAAGCAGACTGACTGCTTCGTCTAGTCGCAGTTTATCCGTACACCTGAGTACAAGCTGGGTCACCGGTTTGCCGTCCCGCTGAGACGGATAGCTCCCCATCATGACGTCCGGATAGACCTTCTGATGCTCCCCGAACAATTCGGCGACAGCGCCTTCCGGATGATCCAGGTCTATCGCCTGGGACAGCATCCGCTTTCCCGTCCTGAGCCGTGGCGTCACCGCATCCAGCATCGCCTGCATGATGCTCGGCACACCCGCCATGGTGATCACGTTGCCGATCATGAAACCCGGCGCCTTGGAAACGGTGTTCTCCACCAGATCGGCTCCGAACGGAATTCGTGCCATCCGCAACCGCCCCGGCGTGACCTCCCGCCCAGAGGCTTTGTAATAGGGAAGCAGGATATCCAGCGCCCGCTGGTCTACATCGATACCGACCCCGAATGCCTTCGCAATGCAATCCGCTGTAATGTCGTCATGTGTCGGCCCGATCCCGCCCGTCGTGAACACATAGGTGTAGCGGGCCCGCAACGCATTGACTGCGCTCACGATCTCGTCCTCGATGTCGGGTACGATCCGCACCTCCCGCAACTGAATGCCGATGGCCGTGCAGTGATCGGCGATCCAGCCGATATTCTTGTCCTTGGTGCGCCCGGACAATATCTCGTCGCCAATGACGAGAACGGCGGCGGTCACGACGTCCGAGCCCGCACCATTGTCCACATCCACTGACCCTGCTGCCATCGAGATCTCCCTGGATATCCAAGCCGGCATAGCGCGATTGGGTTGCACACACCAGCCGATACCCCTAGCCTGCCGCACATGCAGTTTCCATCCCCTCTCTTACGCGGCACATTGATTCAGCGCTACAAGCGCTTCCTGGCCGACGTCCGTCTCGACAGCGGCGAGACGGTCACCGCGACCTGTCCCAACACCGGCTCCATGCTCGGTCTCAAGGAGCCGGGCAGCATCGTCTGGCTGTCGACCTCAGACAGCCCGACGCGAAAGTACCGCCACACCTGGGAAATGATCGAGAACGACCTCGGTGCCGGCCCGACGCTGGTTGGCATCAATACGGGCCACCCCAACAAGCTTGTCACCGAGGCTATCGAGACTGGCACACTCAAGGCGCTGCAGGGCTATGCCAGCCTCAAGCGCGAGCAGAAGTACGGTCGCAATAGCCGCATCGACATCCTGCTCCAGGACGACAAGCGCGGCATCTGCTACGTCGAGATCAAGAACGTCCACCTGATGCGCAAGCCTGGACGAGCGGAATTCCCCGATTCAGTTACCGAGCGCGGCGCCAAGCACCTGGGTGAGCTGGCGGACATGGTCGAGTTGGGCCACCGGGCCGTCATGGTGTTCCTGATCCAGCGCAGCGACGCCCGAACGATGCATCTGGCCCGCGACATCGACCGCACATACGGCGCCGCCTTCGATGCCGCCATTGCCCGCGGCGTGGAGGCCATCGCTGTCCGCTGCCGCATGTCTACGCAAGATATTGTCGTCGAGAAGAGCATTCGTATCGCCGGCTAACGCGCGTTTGATCTGACGTGAATGGACGTGAGCCCCGACGCACGGCTACCATCCTCTCGCGAAGGCCATCGCCACGGCCACCCCCGAAGACGATCGAGGCTGATCTATCGATGAAGACACTCATCGCCGCAGTCCTGCTTGGCATCACACTCTGTGCCGCCGGCCCATCCCTCGCCCAGACCAAGGCTGTCGCGACTTTCGGCTCAGGCTGCTTCTGGTGCACCGAAGCCGACTTCGACAAAGTCCCCGGCGTGCTCGAAACCATCAGCGGCTTCATGGGCGGCAAGACCCCGAATCCGACCTACCGCCAGGTCGTCTCAGGCGGCACCGGCCATGCCGAGGTCGTGCAGGTCACCTACGATCCCGCAAAGGTCAGCTACGCCGACCTTCTCGCCGTCTACTGGAAGAACGTCGACCCATTCGACGCCAGCGGCCAGTTTTGCGACAAGGGCAATGCTTACAGACCTGTCATCTTCACCCATACCCCCGAACAGCGCCGCGCCGCGGAGACCAGCAAAACTGAGATCGCCGCGCTCTTGGCCAAGCGCTTCAAAGACACAATAAAGGTCCGTATCGAGGCGGCC
This sequence comes from uncultured Alphaproteobacteria bacterium, assembly GCA_963825625.1. Lineage (GTDB taxonomy): Bacteria > Pseudomonadota > Alphaproteobacteria > Rhizobiales > Hyphomicrobiaceae > CAMDPA01. The sequence goes on from CAWGUF010000029.1 coordinate 230,755, forward strand.
GCCCCATTCACTGCCGCCGAGGCCTACCACCAGAATTATCACCAGACCAACCCGCTGAAATACAACTACTACCGCTGGGGCTGCGGCCGGGATCAGCGCCTGCGCGAAATCTGGGGTGGCTCGGGCTGAACCACCGTCTGCCCCGCCTCATATACCCGACACCGGTAGCCAGTCCGGCCCACTGACCCTATATTGGGCCAATGCCGTCCCCCAATTCCCTGCACCAACCCGAACACGTCCATTGCAGCATGGAACGCACAGAGGCTTATGAGGTCTTGCCCGGTCGCCACGATGCCGGAATGCTCTTGCTGTGCGATCACGCCTCGAACGCTCTGCCGCCGGAATATGGCACCCTGGGCCTTCCGCCGGATCAACTGCGGCGCCACATCGCCTACGACATCGGCGCCGAAGCGGTGACACGTCACATCAACGAGGCGCTGGGCATTCCGGCAGTGCTGACATGCTACTCGCGCCTATTGATCGATCCCAATCGGGGCGAGGACGATCCCACTCTCATCATGCGCTTGTCCGATGGCGCCGTCGTCCCCGGCAATCGCCACCTCGACGCCGCCGAGCGCGAGCATCGCCTCAATCGTTTTCACCAACCCTATCATGCTGCCGCCAATCGGCAGATCGACGCCTGTATCGCTGCCCATCATCCCCCCGCCATTCTCGCGATCCACAGCTTCACCGAAAGCTGGAAAGGCAAGCCGCGTCCCTGGGCCGCAAGCATTCTCTGGCACCGCGATCCGCGTCTTGCAAAGCCGCTGTTGCACGCCTTGCATGCCGAGGGCGACTTGGTGATCGGAGAGAACGAGCCCTATCCCGGCCAGTACGAGGGCGACAGCATGTGGCGCCACGGCACCTGCCGCGGCCTCCCCCACGCCATCATCGAAATTCGCCAGGACCTGATCCGCGACCCCGCAGGCCAAAAGCGCTGGGGGGATTTGCTCTCCCGGATTCTCAAAGACCTCCTCGCGCGACCCGAGCTCCAGGCGGCATTCCGCTCTCCGTGGCCGAAGCCGGATGACGAGCCCGCCACCACACACCATATTCGCTGATATCGGCCGCTGCCACCCAACCCACTTAGCAAATCAGATGCAGGAGACCACCATGCGCAAAATCGATGAAGCAACACGCACTGAGCTGGAGGCCGCCGCCTTCCGCAAGCTGGTCGAGCACTTGCGCGCCCGGACCGACGTCCAGAACATCGACATGATGAATCTCGCCGGGTTCTGCCGCAATTGCCTGTCGAACTGGTACCAGGAAGCCGCCGAGGCAAATGGCAATCAGCTCTCCAAAGACGAGGCACGCGAGATCATCTACGGCGAGCCCTTCGCCGAGTGGCGCGCCAAGCACCAGAAGGACGCCTCACCGGACAAGCTGGCAGCCTTCGAGAAGAACAAGCCCCAGGGCCATTAATCGACCAGCCGCCGCCAGAAGCACGGAATGCGCATCAGCTCAGCCGCCGAACAACAACGGCTGAGCTGGGAGCAGTTATGAATGCCCTATCCTCAACGCGTGATCGCGTCCCCGAACACCGTGCGCGGATCGACCGACGCTGGCCCGACCGTGCTACTTCTGGCCGCCGTGCGCCTGCGAGTCTTGCTACTCCGGGCCTGCCGGCTGCGATAGTCCTGCTTGGCAGCAGCCCGCGCTTTTGCCTTCGCCACCGCCGCGGCACGAGCCGCAGCCTGCCGCAAGCGCCGTGCTGCGCGTGATGCAAGGGGCCGCGTCAACTTGGTAGAACCCACCACCACTGCTACCGTCCCCGATGCAGCGAGCACCTTTTGTCCCACATCGGCCGCAGCACCGTGAGCTTGAACATCTGTGCTCCCATCCTGCGAAACCACGCTATCGCCAGGGCTCGCCATGGTCTCACCGGCAGCCATCCCTTTAGGCAAAGACGCCGCAACGGCCTTCGCCGAAGCGTCCGTCACCGCGGCCTCAGCCGGCCCGTCAGAACCGTGGCCCGCCTCCGCCTTGGCCGGCACCGACGCCACGGCTACATCGTTCACAGCCTTGCAGATCGTCGGCAACTCCGCACGCCGGCTGCGCCGGGAGACCCGCTTGACGACCCGTGATGCAAGCACCGCCTCCGCTTCGCCCGCCTGTACCGGCTCGACCACGTACTGCTTGTCGCAAATACCGATGCGCGGCGGCACCCGCGTGCGCTCGAACGCATCATGCCCCGCACGCAGGCTGCCCCAGAAATCGGCCCACTTGCTGGAGGAATAGCGGTCCATATTCTCATCCGTCATCCGGAACGGAAAGACATGCACCTCGACCTGCGGCTGCCCCTTCTTGAGCGCCTCCTCCACGAGCCCGAAAATCTCCGCCATCACCGCATTCGTCATCGCATAGCAACCGACCGACGAGCAGCCACCATGAACCAGCAGATAGGACCCAGTGCGCCCATGCATGCGATCGAACGTATTGGGAAAACCCAGATCGAGCGACCGCGGCCAGCGACCGACCCAATGCAACTGCCGCCGGCTGATGGAATAGAACCCCTCCGGATTCTGCTTGTCCCCCTCCTGCAACTTCGGACCCAGCGTGCCCGACCAGCTGCAAATGGGATAGGTATCGAAGTGCACATAGGTCTCACCCTTGCGCATCCATACCTCGGCCTTGGATTCGGCCTTGAAGATGCGCAGGAATACCGGATCTCCGACCTTCAGCCCCTTTTCCGCGAGGCGTTCAGTGAAACGCGCAAGATTGGGCGTATTCGCCAGCGGCAGCGCTCCCTCGGCGAACGCGCGTTGCCGCTCGACCCGATCCGGCGCAACGTCCTCCATCACGATCGTGATCGCGTACGCCCGCCCACTTAGGCTGACCCCGGTAGCGGCGCCGCAAAGCGCCACGAGCGCCAGTGCAGCAATCCCTCTCTGCACTACGCTGATCCAGTTGCCTATTCGCACTGACAACCCCAACTGCCGATACCTGCTACAATTGCAATGGCACCACCCCGCATCGGCAGTAGCCCGCTCGGCCCCGCCAGCCAAGCCGCCCCATAATCCATCACCCGGCCCCGGAGCGCAATCAGGTGTCTCGCCTTAGCATAACATCTTGATTTACAATCCGTCCTTGCCTTGACCGCCAGCCCTCGGGTTGCTCTCCTGCAACACCGCCGCTACCGAGCAGTCCTCAATGACGCCATGCCCTGCCCCATACTCACGCATCTTCGCCGCGACATGATACTGCCCCTTGCACACCGTGACCCGCGGCGGCACATGCGTGGCCTCGAACGCGTCATACCCCTCTTTCAGCGTGGACCAAAACCCCGCCCACCGGTGCGTGTCGCGTTGCTTGAAGTTTGCTTCCGTCATTCTGAACGGAAAGGCATGCACGTGGATCTTGCGCTGGCCGTTTCCCAGCGCAGCCGTCACCAGCCGCCAGATCTCATCGACGACCGCGTTGGTCATTGCATAGCACCCCACCGACGAGCAGCCGCCGTGCACCATAAGGTAGGACCCGGTCCGCGCGTGAGCGCGATCGAAAACATTGGGAAAACCGAGATTGAATGAGCGGTGCCAGCGGCTGTTGGGATTGAGCGCCCGTCGATCGACCGTATAGAACCCTTCGGGGGATTGCTTGTCCCCCTCCTCGAGCTTAGGCCCCAACTTGCCCGACCAGCGACAGATTGGGTACGTCGCCAGATGCACATAGCGACCGGCCTTGCGCATCCACAACTCCAGCTCGAATTCCCGCTTGAAGACACGGATGAAGACGGGCGCGCCGACACTCACGCCCCGCTCCTTCAGCCGGCTATCGAGATCGCGAAGATCTGGTGTCCCTGAAAGAACCTGGCCGCTGCGCACCGCAATCAGTCGGCGCATGCGCTCCGCAGCGATTGCCGCTTCCTCGCTGCCCAGCAGGCCGCGACCGACGAGATAAAACACGCCAGCGCCTGCAATCGATACCAGCAGCAGCAGTGTCAGCAATGAGGGTCGATTGCGATCACTCCTTCGCACGCAGACCATCTCCCGCTTATGGCTGACCTCTCGCTCGTCCGGAACGCTTGTGTAGCAGCAGTGCACTACACGAGTGCAGTATCCCATCGGACGCCACCGCTTCAACGATAGAGCGATCGGATGAAACTGCTCTAGCACTTTGATTCCAGGGCATCTTTATCCGACCAGGGAACCGAGGCGGCGGTTCCGTCTGGTCGGATGATGCTCTAGCGGTTAAACCCCAGCAAACTGGCGCCTGGGATGCTCAGCCCACCCACGCCGAAACCAACACCGGCTGATCCGGTCGATTTCGCTGGCGGCGACGTATCGATGACCGTCGACTGCCCGGCAACCCGCATCTTCGGCCCCTGTACCACGACTGGCTTTGCCACCTGCTCGCCATCCAATGGCACGAAGGGCTCTACTGTTGGGCGAGACATCGGTGGGCAATAGCCGTCTGGCCTCGGCTTACCCCGGCCGTTGAGAGTGGCATTCACGACATAACGCCGCTCGCACACAACCACTTCGGCCGGAACGCGCGTCAGTTCGAAATGGTCATAGCTTTCTTTGAGGGTCCGCCAGAACTTGTAATGCGGGCTCGCCCTGTGCCGCGCCATATTGGCTTCAGTCATCCGGAACGGATAGGCATGCACATCGAAGGCATCGCGTCCGCCTATGAAAGTCTCGCGCGCAATCGCATAGATTTCCTCGACCAGCGCATCGGTCATGGCATAGCACCCCGCCGACCTGCACTTGCCATGGATCATGAGGAAATTTCCGGTCCGCCCATTGGCCTTGTCAAAGGCATTGGGGTAACCGAGATTGAAAGCCAGATGAAAACTGGAATTCGGGTTCATCTGATGCTTGGCGACGGTATAAAAACCCTCCGGCGCCTGCTTGTCGCCCTGCTTGAATTTCGGGCCCAGATCTCCTGACCAATTGCAGATCGGGTACGTCTTGAAGTGATAAAACCGTCCATCGGCCCGCTGCTTCCACAGCTCGAGCTCCGACTCCTCTTTGAACACGCGAATATAGATCGGGCTGCCCAGCTCCATGCCCTTCTTGCCAAGGAGCATCATCGTGTCCTTGGACAACGGCCGCAGATAGGGCGGGATCTCGACCTTGGCACATCCGGCCAACGCCACGGCAACAGCCACGCCGCTACCAAGCAGTGCTGCTCCACGCTTCACCATGTTCTTCCGACCCACCCATCCCACGCGCGACGCCACCTGGCGCCGGACGTTGATTCGAAAGCATTAAGAACCGGTTAACCCTCTCGGCCCGACGCATCCTTCTCTGCGCCGCCATGCCCTGTCAAGCTCGTTAAACTGCAAAATTACGGCCTCGAAAGGGCATTTGAACGCTGCGGCATGCCCAGCGTTCAGAAAACGTACAGCATCATCGGGTTAGTCTGCACTCAGGTGGCCCGATCCCGGAGCCGTCCCAACCTGCTAAATGCGCCGTACGTGCACCGGGATCGGCGGCCCTTGGGCCGCACGCCGTCTATGTCTCTCCACCTAGCTCTACAGTGCTCCTTCGGCACCGAAACCGGCCCACACACCGGTCGCGTCGTCCCCGCGCGCGAGCGCTTCCAGATTGATTGCAAATGGTCGCGGTGACAGGGAAACTTGCCGCAATCGTTCCCGCACATTGCTCAGCGCGGCAATCGCCTCGCCAATCCCGACCGCCTCGAAGCGCACGCATTCACCGGCGCGCCTCTGCGCCAGACGTCCCACGTCGGCGCGGATGATGGTGGCGATCTTCGGATATCCTCCTGTCGGCGGCCGATCCGCCAGCAGCACGCACGGCGCCCCGTCGCCCGCCACCTGCACCGATCCCAGCACCGTCGCATCGGACACGATATCGTATGTCGACTGCGGAAAGATGCGCGGCCCCTGGAGGAAGTACGCCATCCGGTCCGCACGCAGCGACACACGGAAATCGGAAGCCAGGAACTCATGCAGCGCATCGCTGTCGAAGTAGGCCTGTTGCGGCCCGAGCATCACCCGTATTCGATCCCGCTGTGTGGACACAGGCAGCGCGATGATATCCGCACCACCGAATGGCGAGCCCCGCCCGAGCGGAAGGCACGTCCCCGCCTGCAGCATCCGCCCACCATTGCCGCCCAAGCCATACCGCACATGCGTCGAATAACTCCCCATGACCGCCGGCAACGCAATGCCCGGATACGGCACTGCGTAGAACCACGCACCCGCGCCGCCAGCCCTGATCGACAGCCGGCTGCCCGCCTCCAGCAGCACCGACGCCGGATGCCGGACAAGCCGTCCCTCCACGTGCACGCTGAATTGGCCCCCTGCCAATCCGAGACGAACCGGGCCACCCGAAGCCTCCAGCACCAGCCCGCCCACGCTGACCTCGATCCCGGCCAACTCACTCGATCCCCGTGCTGGACCGACTTCGGCCAACCGCCGCGCCTGCTCGAACGCGATCCAGTCCATCGGCCCGGCACTCGCTACACCCTGCCGCAGCCAACCCTTGCGGCCCGCATCCTGAACCGAGCAGCAGGCGCCCGCCTCGATCACCCGCAAGACCGGTGTCATGCCATCGCTTCCACGCGCGCCACTGGTTCACCCGCGGTCGCCCGCGCAGCCAAAGCTGCGAACGCAACAGCGTCGACCGGTTCGAAACCGACCTCGTCACCTGTCCGAAGCAGAAACGGCTGCTCTCGCTCCGGCACGAAGATGTGCTCCGGGGTGCGCCCAATAATGTGCCAGCCGGACGGCATTTCCAGACTTGCAATCGTCGCCTGCCCCGCCGCGATCAGCAGACTGTCTGCCGGCACCGCCGCCCGCGGTGTCAACCGCCGCGCCAGCCGCAACGCCTCCGGCAGCCCGCCGAGATAAGGCATCCCCGGCGCGAAGCCATGCATGTAGACGCGGTATCGCCCGGCCGCATGAAGCCGCACCACTTCTGCCTCACTCAGTGACAGCGCAAACGCGACCTCCGCCAGATCAACGCCGAATTCAGCGTCGTAGCAGGCGGGAAAAATGATGCGCCGGCCCAGTCTCCGGCGAGGAGGATCGACCAGCAAATCGCGCACGCGTGCGGCCAAGGCGTCCCGCGTGGCGACCAGCGGATCGAAATGGATAAGGACGGATCGATAGGTCGGCACCACCTCCTCGATCCCGTCCAGCGCCACCCCGCAGAGCGCCGCATCCAGCGCCAACACGCGATCATTGATGTCCGGCTCGATCGCATTCCCGAATTCGACCACCAGCGCGCATTCGCCCGCATCGATGAACCGCGGCTCGCCATCTCCCCGCCTGCCATCTCCCAGCAACTGCCCCTCTCCCACATCACCTGTCCAGGCCAGACCCGTGTCCCTGACCCACCAACAATAACAAACTAAACCATAGGTTGCATTTCAGCGCAACAGGACGCGACCGCTGCGCGCCCGGCGGAGCCATCACATCAGCATCTCAACCCAGTAATCCGAGAGAATACACGGCGCCGGGACAGACTTTGCGCCAGAAGACGGGGCTCAATCCAAGGTGGTGTACCCAGCTCTAAAGATTGCGGCCGATATCCAGAAACCGCTGGTGCCGCTGCCTGCGAATCTCATCCGGCGACATCGACGCGAAACCAGCCAACGCCTCCCACACCGCTTCCCCGACAGCCTCCGCGGCTTGAGCGGGATCCCGGTGCGCACCGCCAAGCGGCTCGGGCACGATGCTATCGATCACCTTCAACTGCAGCAGATCCTGCGCGGTGATCCGCATATTGGTGGCCGCATCCTTGTTCCGCGACGCGTCCTTCCACAGGATCGATGCCGCTGCCTCTGGCGAGGCAACGGTGTAGATCGCATGCTCGAGCATCAGGATGCGGTTAGCCGTGGCTATGGCCACTGCACCACCCGAGCCCCCTTCACCGATCACCACCGCGATCAGTGGAACTCCGAGCGATAAGCAGCAATCCGTGGACCGCGCGATAGCCTCTGCCTGGCCGCGTTCTTCCGCATCGATCCCGGGATAGGCCCCGGCCGTGTCGATCAACGTTATCACAGGCATGTCGAACTTGTCCGCCATCTCCATCAACCGCACAGCCTTGCGGTAACCTTCCGGCTTTGCCATTCCGAAATTGTGCGCGATACGGCTTTGCGTGTCCGAGCCCTTCTCGTGCCCCATCACGACGACCGAGCGCCCGCGAAACGTCCCCATGCCCCCGACGATGGCGGCATCCTCAGCGAAATAGCGGTCACCGGCGAGCGGCGTAAAATCCTCGATCAGCGCTCCAATGAAGTCCACTGCATGAGGGCGACTGGTATGCCGCGCGACCAGCGTCTTTTCCCACGGCGTGAGCTTGGCGTAGGTCTCCGCCAGTTGCGCTGCTGCCTTTTCCTGGAGCTTCGCGATCTCTTGCGTCAACGCCTCGGAGCTGTCCTCTTGGTTGACCGCCTTGAGTTCCGCAATCCGATTCTCGATCTCCGCGATCGGCTTCTCGAAGTAGTCGATATAGGTACGCACCGCGTGCCTGCCTTCCTTCCAATGGGGCCGTGGCCCAAGCACCCGCGGCTGGCTACCGGCCAGCGGGCGCTGAACTGGCGCGGACGATCACCTCGCCGCCCCGCCGTGTCAAGCATTGCCGCCCGGTGCTGCTAATGCGCCTGCGACCTCCCGCAACGGACTTCAGGTTGCATTTCCCCCTATCCAGCCGAGCCGGATTTGACGGAGCGCAAGGCATTTCCTCGGCGACGGCGGTTTCATCAGTCTGCGGGGCGACAACCGAGCCGCGCGAGGGCTCTTGTCGCCCGCCATCAACGTCAAAGGGGAAACGGCTCCCATGTACAAGCACATTCTGCTCGCTACTGACGGCTCCGAGCTCGCGCGCCACGCCGTCAATCACGGCTTGGCCCTGGCCAAGGCCGTCGGTGCTCGCGTCACGATCCTTACCGTCACCCTGCCATGGAGCGCCGTCGCCTATGGCGACATGGCCGTCGCCGTCCCACCCGACGACTATGACCGCTCGACCACCGAAGCCGCCGAGCGCACCCTCGCCACCGCGACAACGGAAGCAAAAAGCAAAGGCGTTGCCTGCACGACCAAGCACGTATCCGACCTTAACCCCTATCAAGCGATGCTGAAGGAAGCCGAAGAAGGAAAGTGTGACCTGATCGTCGTTGGCTCGCACGGTCGCAGTGGTCTTACCCGCCTGTTGCTCGGCAGCGAGACCGTAAAAGTCCTGACCCATGCCAAAATCCCCGTACTTGTATGGCGGGAGTAGCCGGAGGACGACATCATGACAATCAATGTTGGCACAGCTGATCGCATCGCCCGCATCGTCGTCGGCGCGTTGCTGATCGCCGTGGCGCTGGGGCTGTTCGGGCCGCAGTACCAGACGATCTGGGGTTGGATCGGGGTGATCCCCCTCGTCACTGGCCTGATCGGCTGGTGCCCGGCATACACCTTGTTCGGAACCAGAACGAACAGCAGCAGCTGATCGCCCGCCGCTAATCGGAGCGTCGCCGTGCCGGCCCGGTCTCCGGGTCGGCAACAGGTGGTTAGCTTGCGGTCGGGCCGTCCTCTTTCGAGGTTTCGTCAGCGCTCGCATCCGTCCGCGGATCGAGACCGAACACAGCAGGTGTCGTGCGCGGCACCGCCACGAACGCCTCGCCTTCCTCAACCGGCAGCTGCGGCCGCAACCCCAGCCGCACCAGCAGCACCACGACGATCAGCACATGCGCTGCCGCCGTGTTGAGAAACAGCGCTGCCGGCCCCATTAACTCCATCACTCCGGCAGCCACCACCGGCCCCGCCATCGCCGCCCCCGAGAACGTCAGCAACAATCCGCCCGACACCTCCACCGCCCGCTCCCGCGGAATGAGATCGTTGGCGTGCGCCACACACAGCGTATAGATCGGAAATGCGCACGCACCGTAGGCCGCCACCAACACGAATAAGACAGTCGCGCTCGAGGCGGCGAACACATACAAGCCAGCGCCTGCCACAGCTGAGCCAAGCGCGCTGATCAACAACAGGCCTCGCCTGCCGAAACGGTCGGACAACACACCCGCCGGCCATTGCGCCACCGCACCGGCCAGCACGCCGATCGTAAGCATCATGGCCGTCTGCGGGATGTCGAGCCCCGCGCTCTTGCCGTAAAGCGGTGTCAGCGACCAGAACGCCGCATTGGCGAAACCGGCAAACAGGCAGCCCAGCACCGCCGCGGGCGATATCTCGAACAGCCATCGCAACCGCAATTCCGCTTGCACCGGCGGCGTAGGCGCCATGACGCCCGTCAGCGCGACCGGAACCGCGGCCAGAGAGTACAGAATCGCGACCACCGCAAACAGCTCGAAGCCTGCAACCGGCGCTACGTTCACCAGTTGCATCCCCGCGGTCACGACGGTCAGGTTGATGAGGGTATAGACAGCCAGGATGCGCGCCCGCGTGTGCTGCTCCGCCGTGCTCGTCAGCCAGCTCTCGATCCCCATGAAAAGTCCGGCGAAACAAATGCCGTTGAGAACCCTCAACCCATACCAGGCGAACGGCTCGATCCACATCGCCTGCAATAACGGCGTGACGGTCACGACGGCCGTGAACGCGACGAACGCCCTGATGTGCCCGACACGACCGATAATGCGCGGCCCCACGAAGCATCCTGCCATCAGGCCGGTAAAGTAGGCCGATCCCAGCACACCGATCTCGACGGCCTGGAAATTCTCCATATCTGCCCGGATCGGCACCAGCACGCCGAACAGCCCGTTCCCCATCAGGAGAACGCCCGCCGCAATCAGCAGCGCTGTGACCGGCCTCAGCAGAACCGACATCCGACCCCATATGACTAGGCAGAGCAACCGGACCAACGCATAACCCGGGCGCGTCCTCTCTACCAGGACGAGCGGGATCACGCGGCGCGGCCACCGGCGCGACAAAACGTTCCGCAAAGATCCCCCGCGCCGGCCGGCCACCCGCACTCTCACGCGCCAGGCATCGATTGGATAGACATCGGCTTGCGTCCCGACCGCCCATCAGGTAAGAGGCGCGGTATTAAGGGTCGAGGCCTGCGTCGTCGGAGTTCGCCGCAGAAATCTCGCCCGACACGCAGTGCAAGCTGCACGGACGATGAGCATGCCGCAGTAGCTCAGGTGGTAGAGCAACGCATTCGTAATGCGTGGGTCGGGGGTTCGAGTCCCTTCTGCGGCACCATCTTGTTTCCGCGCAGCCGCTACACCAACCCTACGCGCGTTGGTTCCGGTTCGAGGAAAATCCTCGAACCTGCAGCATTCTGACCTTGCCAATTCCGGATCAGAGCATCTTTTGGACGCCGGACACCTCAGTGCACCGAGGCAAAAGCGGTTTCGGCCTCGCCCGCGTCGATCATCGTCTCGACCAGGTAGCAGTGCACCTCCGCCAATTCCAGCAACTCGCCTTCGATCCGGATTGGATCCGAACCCACCCCCGTCATCAGCAACAGAGCATGATGAACGCGCCCACTCGGCAGCCGCTCCGCCGCAAGCATGGCACCCGTTATGCTGCCGACATCGATCGAGACGCTCCTGCTACCTCCAAGACCGAACTCGATATGGCTTTCGGTGCGTGTGATCATCATCATGACCGGGCTCCATCGCGCCAGAGAGACTTGGGTGAGAGGACTGGGTGAGAGGACAGTGAACAGATGGCACCCGGACCTGGCCGTCGATACGCCCATCAAGCGATTTCGATCCGGCCCTGGCGCCTGCAACGACAATCGCTGAATTCCCACGACAATCTCTGTTCCACGCGTCACACACACGCAAACAAACTGCAGTGTGCGCCCTTCGCACTCATCCGCGACGACAATTCAGCCACGCCTGTAAGTCACGCCTCTCAGCCACCCCTTGCCGCGCTCCCGCTTTTTCCGGTCGGCATCCTGCCCGTTTTGCATTCTGCCGGAACGCTTTGCACCTTCCCCGCCGCCTTGAGCTCCATCAACCGCCGGCAGTCGAGCGTACCCCCGCCACTTTCGCTCGCAGAGACGGTCATCAGTCGCGTTCGCATCTGCTGGTATATTTTCGGACGCTTCACCCTGTAGCGTTCCAACTCCGCCAACGGCCAGTCGGTCACCGCAACATTCACCTTCACAGGGCGACCAAACGCATTTCGCCCTGTGCGCACCGCATGGATATGCAGAAACCCGACGTTGATCACCTCGCCCGGCCCGAGCGCGAAATGCGCGTAGCTCCTGGCATAGCTGTTGGCATCGGCCTTGGCATCCACGCCCTTGACGCGCTTGCCGGACGCACATTGGTAGGCCACCACATGGTATTCGCCCGGCGCCAGCACAGCTTCCGTAACCGCCGGTTCCGACAACGATTTCACATTGTAGACCTTGAGCCACGTCGACGGTCGAAACCCAGCCCCGTCACGAACGCCCAACAGCACGGCCACATGCTCGCAAGCCGGACTGGCTGAGCCAATCCGCATCACGGCCACGGATTTGCCAGCCCGCTGCAGGCGATCGCTGGTGAGATCCTCGTTGATCCGTGTCGTCTGAGCGCAACCCCACAGCAAGAGCGCGCATCCGACCACCGATACGATGGGCACCCCGACACCCCGCCGCCACCGCGCCATGCCACCCTCGCGCAACCGATGATCCGTTCTCGCACCTTATGCTCGCAGCGAGCCGCTGCCAACCACCAACGCGATGCCCCGGCTGCTGACCCGCATCAAGGCCCGTTGTATCCGTTTTCCTCAATCATTAGTTTCAGGCTGACAGCCGAACACCGCCGGACAGCACGACCGGCACTAGCGCTACCCGACGCTCACCCGCAACAAGGGCGTTCAAATCGTGCAGGCTGGACTAAGGGATCTGATTATGCGGAAGACCTTCTGGTTCATCGTCATCTTCCTGCTGTTCCTGTTGGCCACCGTCAATGCGGTGCTGCTCATCCCTCCGACCGGTTTCGCCAAGCGCCTGCTTGTCGAGAAAGTAGAAGAGACGACCGGCCTAGATCTGACAATCAATGGCCAATTCACATTGCGGCTGTTGCCGAACCTGAAGATCCGCGCCGAGAACGCCGTGCTTGCTCAACGGCAGGAATCGGGCGGCCGCCCCGTCCTGTCCGCACGCGCCATTGAGATCACGACCGATATCCTGCCCTTCATCCGCGGCCGCCGCACCATCGACCATGTCCATCTCGAACAGCCACGGATCGAAGCCAGCATCGATGCTGCAGGGCGTGCCAATTGGCAGATAAGGCAGGATCGCCGAGCGCAATCCGGCCAATCCGACCCTCGCTCGCGCCAGGCCACACCGATCATCACCCGCGCCCAGGTCGCCGGGCAGCCTGCCACTGGTGCTTCGACGCCCGTCACTGGCAATTTCAGCATCACCAACCTGTCGATCACCGATGGAACGCTCACATTCAAGGACGATCGTACCCGTCTGACGGCTGGCCTCGAGAATTTCGATGCGACGGCATCGGGTCTCGCTGCCGAAGGCGCAAAAACCGCCGCCTTGCGCGCGAACCGGATTGCGGTGGCTCAGGCCGATCGACAAGTCACATTCAACGCCAGCAACGCCGAGGCGACAGGAACCGGCATAGGTCTTGATGGCCGCATCGCACAAGCATCGTTCAAAGCGGAACAGTCGACGTTCAGCGATGCGCGCGACAAGATCTCGGCCAATCTCACCACCGCAGCCGGCTCTGCCACAGCCATAACAACCGATAGCCTGGCAAGCGCGACGTTTTCTGCTGAACGGCTATCCGTTCGCGATGCCACCAACAGCCTCGAGGCGAAACTGGAGAACGTGACCGGCCAGGCAACGCGGGTGGCCGCGAGCGGCATCGGCGAGCTGATCGTCAGGAGCAGTAAAGCGAGCGCGCTGCAGGAAACACGCGGCGCCAGCACTGAGCTCACAGGTCTTTCTGCCAGTGCCACAGGGATCTCCGCAGATTCGATTGCTGGCCTGACCTTCGACGCCACCAACCTGAACCTCCAGCCCTCCCCCCAGGCTCCCCGCATCAGAGTTGCCGGCGCCTCATCGCAACTCTCCCGCCTCACCCTCGAAGGCGCTCACAATGTATCCCTGGCCGGCACCAGCATGACGATCAGCGATGCCGCCGGCGCCCTCATTCTGGCCGCGCGCGACGCCAGGCTCGACATTCCGCGCGCCTCCATCCCCGACCAGGAATTGCGCGACGCCAGTTTCAAATCCGCCGCCCTCGACCTTGGCGAGCCATCTCGTGCCACGTCGCCTGCCTTTACCGCCGTATCGGCCAAAGCCCCCGTCATCGCTCTCGGCAAGCCGATCGAACCCGAAATCGACTTCGTCTGGAAAGGAGAGCCGGTCAAAGCCCGCGCAAAACTCCCGCCACCCGAAGCCATCGCACTTGCGACAGGACTGCCCGCAACCCTGCAAGCCTCCTCCCGCCTGGCCAACCTGTCGTTCGATGGACGCATTACAGCCGCAGCCGACCCGGCGAGAGCCAACATACCGTTTATCGCGGGCACCATCGCGGGTTCTGCCAGCTCCCTGAGATCAGTCGCCAATTGGCTCGGCTATCCACTGGCGCCTGGCGCTGACGGGCAAGCCAGACTAGAAGGCAAACTCGAGGCGCGCACTGGAACAGTCTCGTTGTCGGAGGCCCGCATCGAGCACAACGGCCAGTCCGTTCGCGGTACGATCAACCTCGACACAGCCGCCGCCCGCCCCCGCCTCAACGGCCGGCTCACCGCCGATAAGCTCGACGCCGATCGATATCTCGAGCTTGCCGCCCCTCCCAAACGAGCAGCGACGCGCTCGGCCCCCCGCCAAACCCGACAGCCCGAAGCCGCGCTCGAAGCCGCCGCCGAGGACGTCATCAAGGAGCAGCTCAAGTCATATCTGCGCGCCGTTCTCGCCCAACCCGTCACGCGCGGCCGGCTGAATACGAATGTCGAGGCCACTCCCGCCGCGACAACCCGGGCAATCGCCAGGCCCAGCGCCGGCCATGAATGGGATAGCACGCCCTTCCAACTCGCCGCCCTCAACGCCATGGACCTCGATCTGGAGCTGTCTGTCGCCACCCTCAACATGCGCGGCATGACCCTCAAGGTGCCGATGCTCAGAACGCGCATCGCCGCCGGCGCCCTGCAGCTCGACGGCCAGGACATCGCAACCGACAACGCCCGCTTCACCGGCTCGCTGACATTCGACGCAAGCCAGCCGATACCGACCGCGACCACCCGCTTCAAGGCAGAAAACCTCGACGTTTTCGCCATGCTGACCGCGCTGGGCGTAGATCCCGTCCTGGCCGGCGCATCCACTGTCGAGGCCGACCTCACCAGCCGCGGCGCCAGCCAGCGCCAACTCGCTCAGGCCGCCACCGGCACGCTCACCGCGCGTATCGATCGCGGCAATATCGTCGGCTACGACCTGACCAGCTTTCTGAGCCTCATCGGCCTCATCAACAACAGCGAATATAATCCATCCCGCCGCACCCCCTTCGATAAGATGACCGCCAGCATGGTGCTCGACAAAGGCGTCACCAGCGACAGCCGCCTGCAACTGACCGGGCGCTCCATCGATGCCGACGGCAACGGCACCATCAAGCTTGCCGAGCAGGAGCTCGATTATCGCGCCCAGGTCAAACTCTCCTCTTGGTTCCGCCGCCTCGCCGTCCGCCTGATCGGAGACTGGTCGAACCTCAAGTTCGGGTTCGACTATCCCACCTACGCTTCCAAGCCCGACAGCTTTCTCGATCCTGCCGAGGTTTTCCCGGACGGCGTATTTCGCGATCGGGAAATCTCCCGCCTTGCCAGCGACGTGCTGACCCGCGCCGGCCCCCGCGGCCTGGAACCGGGCTTCGCAGCCTTTCTGGGCAAACTGCGCTCGGCCCAGGTCCCGAAGCGCCAGAACTAGGCCTGAGACCCGGGCGATCGCCACAATCCTTCCGCCGACACTTCCCAGTGCTGGCGCCAGCAACCTGCCGTTACGCCGATGCACTCGCCAACTTGCATATCGCCCCAATCACCGTCATACCTGCGCGCCATCAGCCCACACACCCTGTTCGCCAGGAGAGCCTCCAGTGAAGCGCAGCACCGATCGCATACTGACTACCCACGTCGGCAGCCTGATCCGGCCCCTCGAGCTGCAAGAGCAGATCCGCGCCAGACAGACCGGCACGGGCTACGACGAGCAGACATTCGACCGCACCTTGAGCAAATGCGTCGCGGACGTCGTCGCCGCTCAGGCCGCGGCCGGCATCGACATCGTGAGCGACGGTGAATTCGGCAAGTTCATATCGTGGTCGCAGTACGTGCTCGACCGCTTCTCCGGCTTCGAGCGCAGGCCATTTGATACGACCGGCAACCCCTGGGCGCGCGGCGCCGACCGCACCCGTTTCGCGGAATTCTATGCCGAGCTCGACGCCCGGGATGCACCCGCCACGCAAACGCGCGCCGTCTGCGTCGGCCCCGTCACCTACACCGGCAGTGCCGACGTGACGCGCGACATCACCAATCTCAAGGCTGCGATCGCCAAGAGCCCCGCCACCGAAGGCTTCCTGCCGGTCGCCGCACCCGCCTCCGTCATCCCGGACCGTGAGAACGAGTATTACAAGACCGAAGACGAGCTGCTCGACGCCATCGGCCTCGCTATGCGCCAGGAGTACAAGGCGATCACAGATGCTGGATTTGTTGTTCAGCTCGACGACGCCCGCACCGCCGTGACCTACGATCGCATGGTTCCGCCTGCGACATTCGAGGACTACAGCAAGTGGGCGGGCAAACTTGCCGCCGTGCTCAACCACGCGGTTGAAGGCATCCCGGAGGACAAGATCCGCTACCACGTGTGCTGGGGCAGCTGGCCCGGACCGCACACGACCGACGTCCCGCTCAAGGACATCGCCGACATCGTTCTTTCCGTGAAGGCAGGCGCTTATGTCATCGAAGGCGCCAATCCCCGCCACGACCACGAGTGGAAAGTCTGGAAGGACGTCAAGCTACCGGACGGCAAGATCCTGATCCCGGGCGTCATCAGCCACGCCACCAACGTCGTCGAGCACCCCGAGCTGGTGGCCGATCGCATCGTCCGGCTCGCCAATCTGGTCGGCCGCGAGAACGTCATCGCCGGCACCGATTGTGGTTTCGCACAGAGCCCGTTCTATCGCCGCGTGCACCCCTCGGTGATGTGGGCGAAGTTCGAGGCGCTTGCCGAGGGGGCCCGACTGGCCAGCCGCCAACTCTGGGGCTCCTGAACCGGCGATTTATTACGCCTTGAGCGCTGACATGATACGTAATTTCACTTGCATTGTAACTGCGAAAAGACGTAGCGATTGGCCCGACTCGCGAACCGAATCGCCGCGAGCCATGACGTTGGGGCAATAATCTATCGCAGGAGAGAGGCATGAAATTGATCAAGGCGGCAATCGTCGCCATTCTGAGCTTGTTTGCCGTCTCGGCAGTAACGGTTCCCGCCACCATGGCGCAGGACGGAGCAGCCAAGAAGGCCGCAACCAAGAAGGCGCCCGCGAAGGCCGCGAAGTCGAAAGCCAAGAAAGCCAGCGCACCCAAGGCCAAGAAAGTGCGCTCGGTCAAGCGCTCGGCCGCCTCCAAGTGCCGCGGCGAATTCATGTACCGGGACAAGAAGTCCGGTAAGTGCGCAGACGCCCGCAACAAGCGCGGCTGATCCCGGGGCGTGCATCGTCCCACGACCAGAACGGTTTAACCTTGCCGCGCGATGCCCTGCATCGCGCGGTTTTCCATCTTTATTGAACGACCAGGATGACCTTGCAATTGCCGGAATTGTCGGACATCAAGTGCGTAAGCGCTGTGCATATCTCCGGATTGGAGCTAAGGGCGCAAATAGTCCAACGGCGCCCCTATGGTTGCTGAAAGTCGCAGAGCAGTTGGCCGCCCCCATCCAAGTCCCACGTTGCCGACCACAGCCATGACCCAGCACCTCGTTTCCATCGTCATTCCGGTCCTCAACGAAGCTGCCAATCTGGAGCAGCTTGTGAACCGGCTGCGTCCAGTACTCGATGGCCTCGGCAGCAACGACGCCGGCAATATGAATTGGGAGCTCGTTTTCGTCGATGACGGCTCTATCGACGACAGTCTCGCGACGTTGCGCAACCTCAACGAAAAAGACTCGCGCATCAAAGCGATCGCGCTCAGCCGGAATTTCGGCAAGGAAATCGCGCTCGCTGCTGGCCTGAGATACGCCGCCGGCGATGCCGTCATCCTGATGGACGCCGACCTCCAGCATCCCCCCGAGGTTCTTCCCCGCTTTGTGGAGCGCTGGCGCGACGGCTACCACGTCGTCTACGGCCAGCGCCTCGACCGCAAGACCGACAGCCTGCTTCGCCGCATGGTCTCCATCGCCTTTTACAGGATCTTCAACGCCCTCGTAAAAACCGACATACCCGCAGGCGCCGGAGACTTCCGTCTGCTCGATCGCAAGGCGGTGAATGCCATGAACCGGATGAAGGAAACCTCCCGGTTCAACAAGGGCCTCTATTCATGGATCGGCTTCAAATCGATCGGCGTACCCTACACCGTCGCGGAACGGGAAGGCGGCGGTGGTTCCCGCTGGAACGTGCGCAGGCTCGCGCATTTCGCACTCGATGGCCTCACATCATTCTCGACCTTGCCGCTGCGTATCTCGACGCTGCTGGGTTTGGCCGTGTCGGCCATCGCCTTCATCTACGCCCTCATGATTATCCTGGAGACGATGATCTACGGCGTGGCCGTACCCGGCTTTCCCTCAATCATGATATCCGTCATGTTCTTTGCCGGCGTGCAGCTGATCTTTCTCGGCATCATCGGCGAGTATCTCGGCCGCGTTTACGAGGAAGTCAAAGCCCGGCCACTGTTCCTGGTCGAGGAGGAGATCGGTGTGGACAGCGTACGAACCACCCCGGGATCCCGCCCAGCAAACTCCAACTCCAACTCAAACCTCAGCGATCCGGTTCTGCGGAAAGGCGGCTCGGTGTGATCGACGCCGCGGCACCGGACAGCGAGCAGTCACCTCAGCGCCGTGTCATACTCTGCGCCGACGACTTCGCCATCTCTGACGGCGTGAGCCGCGGCATCGAAGAGTTGGCCGCATTGAACCGGCTGTCAGCAACAAGCGCAATCGTCACCTTGCCGACCTGGCAGCACCACGCACCCCACCTGTCAGCCCTGCGCCCGCGCCTGGCGATCGGCTTGCACCTCAACCTTACCCTCGGTGCCCCGACCGGCTCGATGCCTCGCCTCGCCCCCGACAACCGGCTGCCGTCCATGCGACGCCTTACGGCATGGAGCCTCTCGGGAAAGATAGACAGGAGCGAGATCGCGGCCGAGGTCGGCCGCCAGCTTGCCCGCTTCGCCGCCGACACCGGCCATGAGCCCGATTTCATCGACGGCCACCAGCACGCCCACGCCCTCCCCGCCGTTCGCGCCGGGTTGGTCAGGGCTCTGATCGAGCGCTATGACACGGCCCCCGAGCACCCGACCGAGCACCCGACGGAGCCCCCCCCCGTGCGCCCTCTCGTCCGCGATCCCTGCGACAGTCTCAGCACCATCTTCCAGCGCCGCGTGGCCGTGACCAAGGCCGCGAGTATCAATGCGCTGGCAACCGGGTTTCGCGATCTCGTACGTGGCGCCGGCTTCGCGACCAACGACACTTTCGCAGGCGTAACCTCATTCAGCACGCGCGGAAAATTCGCAACAGAGCTCGCCGCATTCATGCGCGCAGCCGGTGCGTGTCACATCGTCATGTGTCATCCCGGCTACCCTGATGCCGAGCTTGCCGCCCTCGACCCCGTCCTGGAACGCCGCCACCACGAGCTGGAAACGCTCAGCTCCCTGCCCGGGCTGCCTGAGAAAATTTGGCATCCGGACCGCTCGCCCGGCGCCGCTGGCGTGGCTTGGCCGCGGGAGGCAACCGCGCCATGATTGAACCGCTGAAGCTCGTCCGACTCGCCAGGACCAACGGCTGGCTGCGCCATTACGGCGGCTTCGTGCTGGCCGGCGCCCTCGCCTTCCTGACCGACGCCACCATCCTGTTGGTCTTGACCAAAGCCTTCGGCGCCTCGCCATTCCTTGCCCGCATCGTAGGAATTTGCGTGGCGATGGTCGTTTCCTGGTTGGTCAACCGAACCATTACGTTCCACCTGACCAGCAAGCCATCCACCGTGGAGTTTCTGCGCTTTGCGGCAGTTGCCTGGAGCGCGCAAGGTATCAACTACCTGATTTTCGCGCTTGTCCTGATCCTCGTCCCATCCACCGATCCGATTGTGGCATTGATCATTGCCTGTCTCGTTGCCATGTTCTTCTCGTATACGGGATATAGGTTCGGCGTATTTGGCGGGCGCGGGCATCAGTCCTGAGGTCCCTCTCGCCGGCCCAACGTGAGGCAAAGGTGTCGCCACCCATTCTCGACCGCGCCGGCGAATTGTTGTCCGGGTACGACGTAATCATCTCCGATATCTGGGGTGTGGTTCACGACGGTGCCCGCGCGTACCAGCCTGCTGGAGATGCCTTCGCCCGTTTTCGCGCTGCTGGCGGAACCGTCCTGCTGCTGTCGAATGCCCCCATGCCATCGGCGTGGGTTGCCGAGGTCCTGGATGAAAAAGGCGTCAGGCGCGACGCCTGGGACGCCATCGTCTCGTCCGGCGACATCACCCTCACCCACATCGCCGAGCACGGCTACGAACGCGTGCACCACATCGGCACCGAACGCGACCTGCCGCTATTCAAGACCATGGCCGCGCAGAGGGTTGATTTGGACGAGGCCCAGGCCATCGTCTGCACCGGGCTCGTCGACGACCGCAGCGAGACCGCCGAAAGCTATCGCGCCCTGCTCCAGTCCGCGCTGCACCGAAACCTGCCGCTCGTATGCGCCAATCCCGATTTGATCGTCGACGTCGGCGGTGAGCTGCTACCCTGCGCCGGCGTCATCGCCGAGCTTTACGAAGCGATGGGGGGCAACGTCTACTGGGCCGGAAAACCCCATCCTCCCGCCTACCACCGCGCGCTCGATACCCTCGCCAGATTGCGCGGCATCGCCCCACAGCCCTCACGCATCCTCGCCGTCGGCGACGCGATCCGCACCGATCTTGCCGGCGCCGCCCGCTTCGGCCTCGATTGCATCTTCATTGCCCAGGGCATTCATCGCGACGAGATCCTGACTGACCATGGCATCGACGCGGCCGCACTGACACGGCTGCTTGCCGACGCACCGGCCCAGCCAGTCGCATCCATGGTTGGCATCGCCTGGTAGCGCTAACCAAGACGATCGAATTCCAAGCCCCTCCACTTAATCGGCCGGCAAGGCTCGGTTACGCTTGGCCATCTGTGTCAGATGCAGCTCTAATCGTCCCCCCACGCCGGCATGAAGCTAGACCGTGAAACCGAGGCCCTTTTGCATTGGGTTGCCTCAGGCAAGCCCGCAGCCCTTTCGGAACTCCGTGTCGATGCGGCCCGGGCGGAGTACCGGCGCACCCTTGCGCGTACCGAGCTGCCCCCGCCGCCCGTACGCAAGGTCGAGGACCTGAGCATTCCCACCGCCGGGCGCAACATCGCGGCTCGCGTCTATCATCCACAGACCACGGCACAGACTGCCCCGGCGATCCTGTTCCTGCACGGCGGCGGCTGCGTCCTCGGCGACCTCGAAACCCACGATGTGCTCTGCCGCACCCTATGCCAGGATGCCTCGGCTCTCGTCATGGCGGTAGACTATCGGCTGGCGCCCGAGCACCCCTTCCCCGCGGCAGTCGAGGATGGCGTCGCCGCGCTGATCTGGCTGTCGCATAATGCCGACAGGCTGGGCGCCGACCGCGGCCGCATCGCAATCGCCGGTGACAGTGCAGGTGGCGGCATCGCCGCCGTAACGGCCCACGAGACCAAGGGCCGCCTCAGTGCACCACTGCGCGCTCAGGTCCTGCTCTATCCGGCCCTCGACCTCAAGGCGCGGCTGCCGTCCCGGCGCCAATTCGCGGAGGTCTTCCCCGTCCCTCAGCCCCTACTCGACTGGTTCCACGGACACTATTTCGGCAATCGGTCATGGCCGCGCACCGATCCTCGAGCACATCCCGCTCTTTATCCGGACTATTCGGGTCTGCCCCCGGCCCTGATCGTCACCGCCGGCCACGATCCGTTGCGCGACGAGGCTATCGAGTATGCCGAGATGCTGGCAACCGCCGGCATCGATGTCGAGCACGTTTGTGCGCAAGGCACCATCCACGGCTTCTTGAATATGGGCCGCGTCCTGCGCACGGCCTATCGCGAGACCCGGCCACGCATTGCGGGCTACCTCAAGCAGCGGCTGCGCTGAACACCTGCGCGCAATCCCCGCGCTATTGCGCCGCTAATCGCCGCTGCAGATAACCGATGTTGCCGCGTCGCCGGGTTTCGAGCCGCCCTTGAGCATCCAGCGCTTTCAGAATGGCGAGCGCCTTCTCGAAGTTGGCTTTCCGTCGCGCTTCGTCGAGCTCACCGATCCAGATCATCGGCACCGTCGATGCCACGAGCACGGACGTATTTCCGGGATTGGCCTTGAGCAGCGCCGTGTAGATGGCCGCGCACCGCTCATAAGCCGCCAGCGCCCCGTCACGATCCCGACCTGCGCGCAGCACATTGGCCTGACGTTCGTACACCAGTGCGAGATCAAGTTGCAGCGAGCCATTGCTCGGATCTGAACTCGCCAATCGCCTCACGATGTCATGGTTCTTTCCCACAAGCTGGACCGCCTGCGCCACCTCGTTGACTGCCAGCATCACCTCCCCGAGACGGCCATAGGCGTTCGCAAGATCGCGTTGCCATGTGACGTTTCCCGGATCCAGCGCCGCCAGCCCTTCTCGGATCTGCAGGCTCTCACCGAACAACCGAGCCGCAACCGCCGCATTGCCAAGCCCGAGCATGATGCTGCCGGCTTTCGACGTAAGCACCGACAGATCGCGCTTGAGCTCGACGTTGGCAGTGTCCTTCTCGCTGAGCCGCTTCGCTGTCTGATAACCCGCATGGTAGGCCCGGATCGCTTCGGCCCGGCGACCAGCCATCTCATAGCCGTCACCAAGCTTCGATTGCGCCAGAAGCATATCCCTTTGCCATTGCGCATTGGCCGGATCCTGCTCAGCGAGTTGCATCGCGAAGGTGCGAGCTGCCTCGAAGCTCTGCGCCGCCCCAGCCAGATCTCGCAGCACCGACTTCGCATTGCCGATCTTGATCTTGGCCAAGAACCGAAGACGCATCAGCGCCGGCCTGTCGGGCGCCGCCCGCGCCAGCGCATCGGCAAGATTTCCCAAGGCCTCGTAATGGCTGAGCGCATTTGCGGGATTGGCCCGGGCCATCTCCACATCGCCCAGCCGTTCGTAACTGATTGCCAGATCCCGCTGCCAATCGACGCCGCCTTTTGATCGATTGCGCCCGGTTGCCTGCACGACGGTGATCTCGTGCGCCGCACTGTATGAAGCAAAAGCAATATCGAGTTTACCGGTATTGCGCTGGGCATCCCCCAGCCTGACCAGCGCCACGGCCAAATCCCGCTGTCGCCCGCCGTCGTCGGGTTTCGCTGCTGCCAGTCCCTTGAAGGCTTCAAGGCTGGCGCGCAACGAGACCATCGCCTCGCCCAGCCGGCCGGCCGCGATCAACCCTGTGGCGCGGTCCGCCTCTACCAGGCCGAGATCGCGCATGACTGCCGCGTTCTCCGCATCTGCCTTGGCTAGCATCGCAATGCCATCGCGCGCCTTGTCGAACCCCTCGAGCGCTCCGGCCACATTGCCACCAGCCAGCAGCGCATGCCCGAGCCGCCCCCCGACAGCCGCCTTGAGGCGGCCTGTCTCCACGTCCCCCACTGCGCCCGGCGACATGGCCGAAATCGCAGCCTCGGCCTGCCTGTATTCCCCGACCGCAACGCCCAGTTTGCCGGCCCCGCGCGCAATATCGCCTAGGCCGATACGCGACCAGACGATTTGCCCGCCAGCCACTGCTCCTGCTGGCCGCGCCAGCACCATGCGATAGGCATCGGCCGCAGCACTATGGCGGCCAGCAACCAGATTGCTCCACCCCAGCCAGAACCGGATCTGCTCATGCTCCGGCTCCAGTTCAGCGGCCCGCGCGAACGCTGCAGCCGCATCCCGCGGCGACCCCAACAGCGTCACATACCCCAGCCAGCGATAGACCTCCGCGGCCCGGCGAGCACCATCTGCGCCTTCCCCCGCAAGCCTGTCCGCCGACTGCTTCAAGCGCGCTGCGGCAGCCTGGGCCTTTCCCTCGCTGAGCAAAGCCAGCGCTTGTGCGTGACCCGGATCGGTCTGCGCTGCCCCAACGATGGCAACAAACACGGGCTTCAGGTCGAACCCAGCACCGGGCAACGCATCACGAGGAGGGTTGGACGCATAGAGCCGAACCAGTTTCGCAACCTGCTCGATTGCACGCAGGCGCTGCGCTTCCCCCTGCTGCACCCGCTGCCACTGATAGAGCCCGCCCGCCAAACCTGCAGCGAGCGCAAGCCCGACGACGACCACCCACCAGCGGCGGCCCCATCGACCTGCCCGAGCGTTGGATGCTACAGTATCCACCCCATCCACCGTGACCACCCCTGTCGAACTGAGCCCCCTCACCCTAATCACACACAAGCTCCGATTTCTCCCCAAACTGCAAGCGTGTGTCGGAATTCAAGGCAATTGACTTCCAAAGCGTTATATACGAATGAATATAGCGATGCCGAGAACACGAGCCTCCCACGCCTGCCTGCTCATCGCTGCTGCGCTGCTGACAATCGCGCCGGCAGGTGCACGCGCCGCCCCGCAGCCACCTTTGATCTTCGCCGCCGCGAGCCTCAAAACCGTGCTCGATGCCATCGTCTCGAAACTACCCGTGCCCGCAACCCAGCGCCCGCGCATCGCCTACGCCGGCACCGGTGCCCTCGTCCGTCAGCTTGAGCACGGTGCACCAGCCGACGTGCTGATTTCAGCGGATGCAGCATGGATGGACTACGCCGGCAAGCGCATGCTCGTCGACCCCACGAGCCGCCGCGATCTCGTCGGCAATCGTCTCGTGCTGATCGCTCCCGCTGCCGCCAGGCTGAACCTAGACATCTCCCAGCCCGGCAGCATTGCACGCGCGCTAGGCACCGGAAGACTGGCAGTCGGCAACGTCGCCAGCGTACCGGCCGGCAGATACGCCAAGCTGGCATTGCAGCACCTCTCGCAATGGGAACGGCTCTCCAACAGACTGGCGCAAAGCGAAAACGTCCGCCAGGCGCTCGCCCTGGTCGCTCGTGCTGAAACGCCACTCGGCATCGTCTACGCCACTGACGCTCGGGCCGAGCCGCGTGTCCGGGTGATCGCCGAGTTCCCCGCTGCCAGTCATCCGCCGATCGTCTATTCGATCGCCATAGCCCGCAGCTCAAACACCGCGTCGGCCCGCGACTTCTACCAGCACCTGCTGTCCGATGCCGCCGCACGTGAATTTCAACAGCACGGCTTCATGGTGCCCAGGTGACGCTGACTGCCGAGGAATGGACAGCGCTGTCCCTGTCCCTGAAGGTTGCCCTGACCGCGACGCTTGTCAGCCTGCCGCTTGGCATCCTTGCCGCCTATGTGCTGGCGCGTTGCCGCTTCCCGGGCCGGACCTTGCTCGACGCCGCACTGCACATGCCGCTCGTTCTTCCACCTGTCGTGACCGGATACATGCTCCTGGTTCTGTTCGGACGCCAAGGCCCGATCGGAGCCTTCCTTGCCGAGCAATTCGGCATCGTGCTTTCGTTTCGATGGACCGGCGCTGCACTGGCTGCCGCAGTGATGGGCTTCCCCCTGATGGTGCGTGCGATCAGGCTGTCGCTGGAGGCGATAGACCCCCGCCTGGAGGCGGCAGCAGGCACCCTTGGCGCAGGTCCACTCGCCAGGTTTGCTCTCATAACCCTGCCGCTCGCCCTGCCCGGCATCCTTGCCGGTGCCGTTCTCTCGTTTGCGCGCGCGCTGGGCGAATTCGGCGCGACCATAACCTTCGTCTCCAACATACCTGGCGAGACGCAGACCCTGTCGGCGGCAATCTACACCCTGACCCAGGTCCCTGGCGGCGATGCCGGCGCATGGCGCTTGACCCTGATCGCTATCGCCGTCGCCCTTGCCGCCCTCGCAGGCTCCGAATTCCTCAGCCGCTACGTCGGCCGCAAGGTGACGGGCAGCCCATGATAGAGGTCCACGCCCGCCTGCAGCGTCCCGAATTCGACCTCGACGTAGCCTTTGCGGGGTCCGGCGGCGTCACTGCGCTGTTCGGACGCTCAGGCGCCGGAAAGTCCACCGTGCTTGCAATCATTGCAGGCCTGGTCGCCCCCGATCGCGGCCGCATCGTCGTTGACGGCGAGGTCCTGCTCGACACCGCCCGGCGCATCAACAAACCAGCCCACCGCCGTCGGATCGGCCTCGTTTTCCAGGACGCGCAGCTGTTCCCCCACATGAGCGTCCGCCACAACCTCGAGTTCGGCCGCTGGTTCAACCCTGATGTCAAAGCCGACGTCACTTTCGATGCGGTGGTGGAAACCCTCGGCATTGCACACCTGCTCGACCGCCGGCCAGCCGGTCTGTCTGGCGGTGAGAAACAGCGCGTCGCCATCGGACGCGCCCTGTTGGCCTCGCCACGGCTGGCCCTGTTCGACGAGCCATTGGCCTCACTCGACCGCCAGCGCAAACTCGAGATCTTGCCTTTGATAGAGCGGCTCGCGCGCGAGCTGACCGTACCCGTCGTCTACGTCTCGCACGCAATCGAGGAAGTCACGCGCCTTGCGGCCAAAGTGGTCCTCTTGGATGCCGGTAAGGTCATTGCGCAGGGTCCGCCAGAAGACGTCTTCGCTGCCGCCGCCATGGCCCAGGACGATGACCGGTTTGGCCTCGTCTCGGTAATCTCTGGCCAACTCGGCCAGTATGACGAGACTTTCGCGCTCTGCCCTCTCGAGCACCCCGCCGGCCGCGTCTTCCTAACCGGGCGCATCGGCGAGCCAGGCCAGTTCGTTCGCGTGATCGTACGCGCAACCGACGTCGCATTGGCGACGCAGCGCCCGCGCAGCCTTTCCATCCGCAATGTTCTGACCGGAACCATCACCGCCGTCCATCAAGGCGTAGGCCCGGTGGCACGCCTCGAGATCTCGCTGACCGGACATGGTCGGTTGTTGGCGACTATAACCCGCAAGGCCGTCCACGACCTCGGACTAGGCGAAGGTGATCACGTGTACGCATTGATAAAGTCTGTCGCCCTCGACGAGCGACCTATGACATAACCTATGCCAGATGCGTCCCTGGTCTACCGCTCAAGCCCGACGGGTCTTGCCGCCGGCCGCCTTCCGCGTCCCACTGGCCCTGCCAGCTACTTCTGAGCCGGTGAGCAGAGCACGACACGCCTCCAATTGCTGCACGATAGCAGCAATTGTCGATGGACGTTCCTGGCTCCGCCCCCGAACGGTGACTTTTTTTTCTGCCCCTGCGCGTGGTTTTCCCGACGCGCTGACGACCACCTCTGCTTCCCGCCCGGCGGTCCCCTTGCGGCCCGCCGTATCGCGCAACCCGCGACCGGGCAGCCAGCACGCCTTGACGATCTCGACGCCCTGCTCCCGCAGGATCTTCTGCACACCCTTGATGGTATAGCCTTCAGTATGCAGCAAGTGCCGGATGCCGCGCAGCAACTCGAGGTCGGCAGGACGGTAGTACCTGCGGCCTCCGCCACGTTTCATCGGCTTGATCTGAGGAAATCTGTTTTCCCAGAAGCGAAGCACGTGCTTGGGAACATCGAGATCTTCCGCGACCTCGCTTATTGTACGGAAAGCATCAGCGGCCTTGCTCATCGCATACCTCGCTTCCTTCCCCGCCCCACGTATCATTGCGCAATCGAAATCGTCCGAACCAGCTCCCCTGCGCGAACGTACGAATATCGCAATGCAGACCGAGTTGTCGCCCCAACCCGGCAGAGCCCAATAACGCCCATCTCAACCGATGTCACGCAATCCACCCAAGACAAAAAGTCGTCAAACCTGCAACAGTTTAGCAACAGGCCGCTACCCGGCCGCCCTACTCCGCCGCCTTGGGGCGCTTCCGCTTCTGGCCGGCGTTGATGCGCTCTTTCATGATGTTGCTAGGGCGAAACACGAGCACACGCCGTGGTGTGATCGGAACCTCCTCCCCCGTCTTCGGATTACGGCCAATTCGCTGCCCTTTTTGCCGGATACCGAACGAGCCGAATGACGACAGCTTCACGCCTTCGCCCCGGGCCAACGTGTTGGATATCTCACGCAATACGAGTTCCACGATCTCTTGCAACTCGTTCCGCGGAAGCCCGACCTTGTTAACGAGCGCTTCCGCCAGATCGGCCCGCGTAAGTGTCTTGCCCTTCATGGCCGCCCTCCCAGCCCAGCTGCCAGCATCTCAAACCCCCGACCGCAATACGGCCGGTGACTTACCCCATTCCGTACGGTCCCTCGATCAATGGCCGGCAAGCAAATCCGACAACCGGGAAGGAATTGCATGTAACCCTGAGCATCCGAACCGTTACGCGCCAAGTTGGTAAACGCAGATCACCTTGGGCAGACGGACACTAGCGACAAGCCAGGCACCGGTCAATTGAAACCAAAGACAAGCAGCTGATTAGAAACGGGAATCCTCGCCCAGCGAACCCAGCACGTCCCGCCCGCCCTCACCTCGCCCTTGCGCAGCAGCACTCCGCCCTCCCCGGTGTCCTCGGCGCTGAGGCATCCAGAGGCTTTACGCTACCTGCAAAACCGTGTGATCTCTCCCCACCACCTACCCTCGCAAAGGGCGCACGCAACTGCGCGCCTTGGATGAGATCAAAGCAGGAGATCAAGCTCGATGTCGACGGCAGCCGAACCCGTAATTGGAAAAGCCCTGCCGCGATTGGAGGATCCACCGTTGCTGACCGGTCGCGGCGCTTATGCCGACGATATCGCGTTTCCCGGCCAACTCCACATGCGCGTGGTACGATCTGCCGAGGCACACGGAAAACTGATCTCTGTGGACGCCTCCGCTGCCCGCGAATTGCCGGGCATCTACGCCATCTGGACCGCCGCCGACGTCAGCGATCTGCCGCCGATAGAATTCCGCGAAGGCCCGATCGAGGCGCTGGCACCCTGGCGTCAGCGCGTGTTCGCGAAAGACCGGGTCCGCTACGTCGGCGAGCCGATCGCGGCAATCTTCGCCGATGACCCCTATGTCGCCGAGGACGCGGCCCAACTGGTGCTGACGGAGATCGAGCCGCTATCGCCAATAATGCATGCCGACGCCCCGGTGGGGGAATTCACGCCGGGCCGCAGCACCGAGCCAACCGTCTCCCGCCAAGGGTATGGCGACATCGACGCGGCGATGAAGAGCGCAGCCGCGATCGTCGAGCTGGACCTTCTCGTTGGCCGCCATTCGGGCGTTCCGATCGAGACACGCGGCGCTATCGGCCGCTACGACCAGGCGCGGGACGTGCTGGAATTGCATGGTGCTGCCAAGGTCCCTCACAAGAACCGCGAGTCCCTCGCCGAAATGTTCGGTCTGTCCATGTCGCAGATGCACTGCTTCGAGGGACACACCGGTGGCGGCTTTGGCATCCGCGGCGAAATCTATCCCGAGGATGTGCTGGTTTTGTTGGCAGCCCGCCGCTTTGGCCGCCCCGTCAAATGGATCGAGGATCGCCGCGAGCACCTCATCACCGCCAACCACTCGCGCCAGCAGCGTCATAAGATAAGAGCCGGCGTCGATAGCGATGGCCGCTTCATCGCCGTCGACGACGAGTTCTTTCACGACCAGGGCGCCTACATCCGCACGCATGCCACCCGCGTCTGCGACATGACCTGCGGCATCCTTCCCGGCCCCTATGTGTTGCCTGCCTATCGCGCCGCCGGGCACTTCCGCCTCACCAATAAGACACCCTGCGCCACGTATCGTGCGCCGGGACGCTTCGAGACCAATTTCGTGCGCGAGCGGATGATGGACGCAATCGCATCCAGGCTCGGCATTTCGCGCATCGAGGTTCGCCGCCGAAATCTAATCGCCAAGGAGCAAATGCCGTATGAGCGGCCGCTGGCGATCCTGGGCGATGAGGTGTGCTACGATTCAGGCGATTACGCCCTGCTCCTCGACAAGGCCTTGCAGAAATTCGGCTGGGATGAGGCCGAGGCGGCTGTCGCAAAGCGGCGCGCTGCCGGCGAGATGGTGGGCCTGGGTCTTGCCATGTTCGTGGAAAAAAGCGGCCTTGGTCCGACCGATGGCGCTCACGTATCGGTCGATCATATGGGCAGAGTTGAGCTCATTACAGGCGGCGCATCGGTCGGTCAGGGATTCGAGACCGCGATGGCTCAGGTCTGCGCCGAGGTGCTTGGCGTCGACTATCGCAAGGTCCGCGTCGTCCATGGCCGCACGGACCGCATCCCGTTCGGCATCGGCGCGCACGCCTCTCGCGCAACCGTGATGACAGGCAATGCCACCGCCGTTGCTGCAGGCAAAGTCCGCGCCAAGGCGCTCGAGGTCGCCGCGGAGATGATGCAGGTGCAGCCTGCAGAGCTCGATATCGTCGACGGCGTCGTTGTCGTCGCTGGCCGAGCCGGTGGCCCCTCGGTAACCTTGGCCGAGATCGCAGCTCGCCTGAAGCCGACATCGCGTCATCGCTCAGGCCGAGACCCCGGTCTGTCCGCTGACGGCTGGTTCGATGTCGAGCATCAGACCTATCCCTACGGCGTGCAGATCGCGCAGATAAAGGTAGACCCCGACACCTTTGGCCTCACCATCGAGCGCGTCCTCGCAGCCTACGACATCGGCCGCGCGATCAACCCTGCCATGGTCGCCGGACAGATTCAGGGTGGCTTTGCGCAAGGCCTGGGCGGCGCGATGTTCGAGGAGTTCATCTACGACAGCCGCGGCCAGCCGCTGGCGATGTCCCTGGCCGATTATCTGATGCCCACCTCCATGGAGACGCCGAAGGTCGAGATCCTCCTGTGCGAGGACGCACCGTCGACGCAGAATCCACTCGGTATCAAGGGGGCAGGCGAGAGCGGCATCTCTCCGGTCGGAGCGCTGATTGCATCCGGTGTGGACGATGCGTTGCAGCTGCCCGGCGCAGTAACCGAGCTACCAATCACCCCCATGCGCTTGAAACAGATGATCGACAGGAGGAAATGACAATGGCGGCCGATCACAAGTTGGAGCTGGTGCAGCCCCGTCCGGAGGATGCCCACCGCATGCCCTATGCCCCGGCAGTCCGGATTGTCGGCGCCTGCGATCTGATGTTCGTATCCGGCGCGACACCATCGCCGCTCTACCATGATCACCCCCACGTCGCGAGCCAGCACGACCATCCCTGCGATATCGAAGAGCAGACCCGCCGGGCGATGGAGAACATCAAGATGGTGCTCGACGATGCCGGCGCCACCTGGACCGACGTCGTCAAGGTCACCAAGTACATGACCGACATCCGCGACTTCGATGGCATCCACCGCGCCATGGCGCCCTACTTCGGCAAATGGCAACCAGCCTCGACGACGATCTGCATAAATCAGCTGTCATCCCCTGGCGCGCGCGTCGAGCTCGACATGATCGTGGCATTGCCGAAGAAAGCCTGACGACGCCGCAGCCGCAGGCACCACCTCGCCGCCTGCAACGGTAGGCGGCGGCATATCGCAATCTATCCCAGATATGGCGATCCCAGATATGGCGACCGCCCACTTCCGCTCGAGGCCACGCCCGCAATGACCGTCCAGCTCGCCAACTACCAGGACAAATACAAACACATCACCTTCAGCCGCACCGACGGCATCCTGTTGATGACCCTCCATACCGGCGGCGGGCCGCTTCGCTGGGGCCGCGAACCGCACGGCGAGCTGGTCGATGCGTTCCTCGACATCGGACGCGACCGCGACAACCACGTCATCATCATGACAGGCACCGGAGCCGAGTTCTCCGGTCCCCAGCCGGATCTCGAGGCAAACAAGACCTACCACAGCATGGGCCCGCAAGACTGGGGCGTGCTCGGCTGGGAGGCCAAGCACCTGCTGACCAACCTCCTGTTGATCGACGTGCCGATGATCGCAGCCGTCAATGGCCCGGCCTGGCGCCATGCAGAGCTGCCAATTCTGTGCGACATCGTCCTGGCAGCCGAGACCGCCGCATTCCAGGATTCCGCTCACTTCATCGGCGGTCTGGTTCCCGGCGACGGCGTTCACGTCGCCTTCCCTGCCGCGATGGGGCTCAACCGCGCGCGCTATTTCCTTCTGACCGGCCAGATCATCGAGGCCCGCGAAGCAAAAGAGATCGGCCTCGTCAATGAGGTCCTACCGGCCGAGACGTTGCTGCCGCGCGCCTGGGAGCTGGCTAGAATGATTATGCGCCAACCCGAGCTGAACCGACGCTATACGCGCATCCTGCTGACCGAGCAGATCCGCCGCCAGATGAACGATCTGTTGCCATACGGCCTCGCCCTCGAAGGGCTGGCGATCACCGCAATCCCACGCAAGTAGCACCCCGCAAGCAGAAGCTTGGCACAACGCTCCCCCGTTCTGCCATCCTCACACCCACCCCCGCGCCGACCCCCCGCGCATTGCGAGGCACTACGCGGTCTATTATGTTGAGACATGGGGCCAGACCCCTTGCCGGATTACCAACAGATGCGAAGCACCCAATGAAATGGTTGCTCCTGATCGCCCTCCTCGTTGGCGGAGGCGTGCTCGTGTTGAGCAATGAGAGCGAGACCATTGCCGGCCTCGACCACTCATCCTTTGCCAGCCTGCTCGTTGCAGCCACCCTGCTCTTGTTCATCGGCGGGTCGGCGATCGCTGGATATGGCGGCCGCATCGGCAAGGCGATCAAGGACATCGCGATCTGGGCCTTGATCGCGTTCGCACTGGTGACCGGCTACACCTACCAGTCCGAGTTCGCAGATATTGCCAACCGCATAACCAGCGAGCTGATGCCGCCCGGCGATCCCGTGGTCCTAGAGCCGCGGCAAGCTGGCGAGCGCTCCGTCCGAATCCGGCGCCGTTCCGATGGCCATTTCGCTGTGCGCACACACATCAATGACGCCACTGTCAACATGATGGTGGACACCGGCGCTTCCACCGTCGTGCTGAGCGCCTCGGACGCGCGCAGGATAGGCCTGGACCTGGACCGCCTCCACTATTCCGTGCCGGTACAAACAGCCAACGGCATGACCTATGCGGCAGCAGTCCGCCTGCCGGCCGTCAGCATCGGTCCCCTCACGATGCCAGCCATCGAAGCGCTGGTCGCCAAGCCCGGAACCCTGCGCGAAAGTCTCCTGGGTATGAGTTTTTTAAGGCGTTTACGGTCTTATGAGTTCTCCGGAGATTTTCTCACCATGCGAGGATGAAGGCAGGCCTCACCGGTCCGCCCGCCTGGCTGGAGCTAGGGTGGGGTACTGCGCGTATGGCGAGTTCTACGACGAAAAACCTTCTCACGACGGTTTGCAGCTGGCTGTTCCTCGGGGCCTGCGGGTTTCTTATCTTGATGTATCCCGCAGAGCTGAAGCGGCTCGGCTACTGGATGCTGGGCACCTCGCCGCAGGAAATCGCTGCCAGCATCGAAACGAGCAGACGATCCGAGCCCGAGCCACAAGCCCAACCCAAACCGGCCCGACGCGAGCACGGAACCGTCGAGCTGAGAGCTTCGTCCAACGGACACTACCACACCAGTGTCTCGGTCAACGGTCGTGACATCGACGTCATGGTCGACACCGGCGCAACACGTGTTGCATTGACCTACGAGGATGCTGAACGCGCCGGGATCTACGTGCAACCAGCCGACTTCACCCATCGCGTCAACACCGCCAACGGCACTGCTCGCGTCGCCCCTATCCGCATCGACCATATCTCACTTGGCGACATAACCCTGAGGGACGTCGATGGCCTCGTCTCCGAGCCCGGCCGCATGAACACCACACTTTTGGGCATGAGTTTCCTCGGTCGCCTGAAGCGCGCTGAGATGCGCTCCGGAACCCTCGTCCTGGAGCAATAATCCCGCTATATCCCCGTAGAACGGCCAGGCGTTTCCCCCGGCGTATCCCGAAACGATTTCCCAGGTGCTTCCGCGGAAACCGTACCGTCGACATTCATTGGCGCAAGCTGCAGTCTCGGCTACAAGGCAGTGCCTTGTCTGCGACATGAACGAAAGCGAAACAGCACCATGCTGCCCAAGCCCCGAGCAGATCTGAAGCCGAACACAGCGGACTTCGAACGCAACCCCCTCGTGAAGCCAACCGGTTTCCGCGAGTACGATGCACGCTGGCTGTACCCGGAAGAGATCAATCTGATGGGCCTCAATGCCGTCGGACTGGGTCTCACCAGGCTGTTCGACGACCGCGGCGTGCCGAAACGCTTCATCGTCGGTCACGACTACCGCTGGTATTCCGCCTCCATCAAGCAGGCCCTGATCAACGGCCTGATGGCCGGCGGCGGCCACGTCTACGACATCGGCCTGGCGCTGTCGCCCATGGCCTATTACGCCCAGTTCGCCCTTGATGTCGAAGGCGTCGCGATGGTGACTGCCAGCCACAACGACAACGGCTGGACGGGCATCAAAATGGGCTTGACCCGCCCATTGACGTTTGGCCCCGACGACATGAGCGCGCTGAAGGACATCGTACTTGCCGGCAACTATGCACCCTGTCCGGGCGGCTCCTACACCTACGTCCCCGACATGGCCCAACGCTACATCGCCGACCTGACCGACCGACCCAAGCTCAAGCGCAAGCTGAAAGTCGTGTGCGCCTGCGGCAACGGTACGGCAGGCGCGTTCGCGCCGCAGGTGCTGGAGGCAATCGGCTGTGATGTCGTCCGCCTCGACTGCGACCTCGACCACTCCTTTCCCCGCTATAATCCGAACCCGGAAGACATGGAGATGCTGCACGCGATTGCCCACGCGGTGCGCGAGCACAAAGCCGATGTCGGTCTCGGGTTCGACGGCGACGGTGATCGCTGCGGTGTCGTCGACAACGAAGGCAACGAGATCTTTGCCGACAAGGTCGGCGTCATGCTCGCCCGCGATCTGTCCGCGATTCACAAGGACGCCGTTTTCGTCGCCGACGTGAAATCGACCGGCCTCTTCACAACCGATCCCGTTCTCATCGCGAATGGCGCAAAGACCCACTACTACAAAACCGGCCATTCCTACATGAAGCGCTATACGAACGAGAAGAAAGCGCTGGCCGGCTTCGAAAAATCCGGACACTTCTTCTTCAGGCCCCCGCTTGGCAGGGGCTATGACGACGGTCTGGTCACCGCCATCGCAGTTTGCGACATGCTGGAGCGCGCCGCCGACAAGAGCATGGCTGATCTGCTGAAGGCACTACCCAAGACCTGGCAGTCACCCACCATGTCACCCCACTGCGCCGACGAGGTGAAATACGGCATCGTCGACCAGATCGTCGCGATCTACAAGCAGAGAGCCGCGAAAGGCGAACTCATCGCGGGCCAGAAAGTCCGCGACTTGATCGACGTCAACGGCATCCGCGTCATGCTCGAGGACGGCACCTGGGGACTGGTGCGCGCCTCATCCAACAAACCCGAGCTCGTCATCGTCGTCGAAAGCCCCACCTCAGAAGCGAACATGCGGGCAATTTTCGCGGACATCGATGGCTTGTTGAGCGAGAAATTCCCCGAGGTTGGACCCTACAATCAGAAGATCTGATCCATCAGTCCCACCAACGACGTGCGCCACAGCAACGAACGGTTTATCCGTCATCGCCTTTTCTTGCCCCCCACCGGCAGCGCTCTCCTGCCTGCTGGCCACCAGCGCCCTCCTGCCCCCCTCCACGATCGATTGCTGGATCGCTGCTGCACTGTCCGATAAGATTGCGTTGAAGATCGACGCTCGGAGACCCGCCATGCAGCCAGCACCAGCCGTCACTGTCGGCGATATCGACGTCACGATGGTCTGGGACGGCACGCTTGACGCCGGCATGAACGGGATCCTCCGCCTCGAGCCCGAGGAGGCAAAGCGTCTGGTCGCCGCCGAGGCCGAGGCCACTGGCGTCAACCCGGTCATTCTCCCCGTGCGGGCATTCCTCTTGCGAACCGGCAACAGCCGCATCCTCGTCGATACCGGGTCCGGCACGACCAAGGGGCCCACCATGGGCCATCTGCCCGCCAGCCTCGCCGCCTTGGGACTAAGCCCCGCCGACATCGACACCGTCGTGCTGACCCACATGCACATGGATCATCTGGGAGGCTTGCTGGATGCGGCGCGAGCACCGGCATTCCCCAACGCCGACATCCTCGTCCCCGAAGCCGAAGCCGCATTCTGGATGGACACGCCCATCGAGCAGATGAAAGACCGGGCTCAGCGCCATGTTCCCTACCAGCGCGCGGCACTCTCGGCCTATGGCTCGCGCGTGCGCCGCGTGCCTGACGGCCACGGCCTACCGCACGTCAGGGCCGAGCTGGCTGCAGGTCACACCCCCGGACATTCCTGCTGGCGCGTCACCTCCGCCAACAGCACCATCCTCATTCTTGGCGACACCATCCACCTCGCCGCCGTCCAGCTGCCACGCCCCGACAGCGCCATGATCTACGACATCGACCCCGACGGTGCCGTCGCCTCCAGACAGCGCATCCTCGCCGAGGTCGCCGCCGCTGGCACACTCGTCGCAGGCCATCACCTTCCCGCGACGGGTATCGGCTACATCCGCCGTCACGGAACCGCTTACCGCTTCGAACCGATCGGCGCACCCTCAACTTGAGCCGTCTGCAGCACCTGCGCCGCAATCGAAACAGCAATCACCGCCGGCACCTTGCTCCGTATACCCGACAGACCGATGGGGCAGGCCATCCGCGCGATGGCCTCGGCATCGATGCCCTCAGCAATGAGCCGCTGTTCCATCCGCTGCCGCTTCACGTTTGCTCCGATCACGCCCAGATAACCGAACGCGTTGCGCTCCAGCACGCGATGACAAATGGCGTAGTCCACCTCATGCGACTGCGTCATAACCGCGTGATAGGTCCCCGCCGCAGCCTCGCCTGCCAGCCGCGCAGGATCCCTATCGGCAACCCGCCGGACCTGATCGCCCAACGGCATATCCGGAAAATGTGCCGGCTCGCCATCGATCCAAGTGACGTCGAAAGGCAGCCCCGCCAGCACACCAACCAAAGCGCGCGCGATAAGACCAGTGCCGTAGACGTTGAAAGGCAGACGGACAGACCCCGTCCGCTCCACCAGCCACATACCGTCCGTACGCGCATCAACCAGCTCGAGCCGGGTCCCGCGATGGCCCTGCATTCGCTGAACGCACGCGCCAACCTCCACGCAGACCCCACCGCTATCCACGCCATCGTGATCAAACAGCACCGGAGCACGACCCGATTGGAGTGGACGCGCAACAATCGTGGCACCAGTGCTGAGCCATTCCCCTTCTTCGGCAGTCAAAACCTCGATCAGCACGGAAATGACGCCGCCGGTAGGTTCACCCAGAACTGCCCCAGTTTCAAATCGGCTCACCACGCGGGTCCAACGTTGTCCACCCGCCCCCACCCGCATCTGGCACAGTCGCCTGGCCTCTTCCACGACA
This sequence comes from uncultured Alphaproteobacteria bacterium, assembly GCA_963825625.1. Taxonomy (GTDB): domain Bacteria; phylum Pseudomonadota; class Alphaproteobacteria; order Rhizobiales; family Hyphomicrobiaceae; genus CAMDPA01. The sequence goes on from CAWGUF010000029.1 coordinate 268,175, forward strand.
TCGGTCTCGAGTTGGCCCCGACCGATGCGCCCTTCCACCCGCCCGCCGGCCACAAGCAAGGCCGATCCGACCTCCCGCGGTGTTGGCCCCTCTGCCTCGATAATGACCGCGCGCGCCGCGACGCCGTTTTCCCGCGCCAACGCGCACACCCGCTCCAGCCACATGCTCATATTGGCGCCACCGCGCAAGCAATGCGCGTCGACGTGCCGAAACCCAAAGACAGTAACCAGCTACTCATGGCACTACGGCTCTCGCAAGAGGCATTTGATCTACCATTAGTAAGATGAAACCGCAGCTTCAAGCCGCTCCGCGCCGCAGCGCCAGACGTGTCAGGCAATTGTCCTGCCCGAGATCGAAGCGTGCTTCAGAAAATCGGCAAGCACGCTCACCGCACACTCGATATCCTCGGCGGAGACTGTCTCCACGCCGTTCCCAACATCCTCCACCCGACTTCGCACGAACAACATTCCAACAGGACAAAGATGCGCCATTGCCAACCCATCGTGTCCTGCCCCGCTGGGCATACCGAATGCTGCAAGTCCTGCCCGCTCGATGGCCTCCGAAAAGTGCCTGATGAAACGATGATCACACGCGACAGCCTTGACGTCGCGTACATCACCAAATGCGACACCCACACGACGTTTCCGCGCAATCCCTTTGAGTGCCCTTTCAATCTCACGCACCGCCGCGCGCCGCATACGATCTATCGGGCTCCTCGCATCGATGGAGAATTCAACCCGACCCGGCACGACATTGGGCAGCCCTGGCACAACGTCGATCCGACCAACCGTGGCAGTCAACCCCGCCGTGCCAAGCGCCAGCCCCTCCACCACATTGATCATTTCCGCTGCCGCCGCCAGGGCATCGCGGCGCTTGTTCATCGGCACCGTTCCAGCATGCCCCACCTCACCGCTGACCACCACGTTGTAGCTGCTGGCGCCACTGATCGCCGTGACAACTCCCACTGGCAACTTTTCGTACGCCAGAACCGGGCCCTGCTCGATCGATACCTCGATATATCCCAGAATTTGTCCAGTATCCGCGACCGCGCTTTTCAGCCCATCCGGGTCTCCACCAAACGCCCGAAGCGCTTCAGGCAGCGTTACGCCGTCACTGTCCACCGCCGTCATTGACGATTGAACGAACAGCCCGGCCATCACCCGGGAACCCGTCATCGCCTGCCCGAACCGGCGGCCATCAAGATCGCCGAAACAAACGACCTCCACAGCGTAGGGAAGATCCACGCCTTCATCCTTGCACCGCTGTAGCGCGGCCATCGAAGTCAGAACGCCAAGCACCCCGGCAAATCGCCCGGAATTGTTGAAACTTCCGATGTTGGAGCCCACCAGCAGCTTTTTCGCATCCCGCTGTCGCCCCTCGATACGGCCGATCACTGTACCGGCCGCATCGATGCGAACCCCCATACCGGCTTCACGCATCCATTGGGTTATGAGATCTGCGGCCGCTCTGTGCTCCGCACTAAGAAAATCCCGCACGACGAATTCTGGATGGGCTGATATCCTGGCAAGATCATCGACCTGCCTCAGGATACAGTTTGCAAGGTTCGGCTTATGCTTGCGGGGCATTAATCGGTATCACACTTCGACGACTGTTCCGGCATCCGCTGGAACCACGTTGGTATGGATCAAGAACCGCCGCCACAACGATCCGTGATAAGATCAATCCACCAATGCATACCTACTGCGATCTTACAAGTGAACCGCTTGTCGCTGATCAAGCCACGATTGGATCGCAACCATTGCCCTCCTCGCCACCATGAGGCAGTCTGACTCCGACTGCATAGCCCAAACTAGCGGTGCGAGTACGGCCATATTGGCGTCCAAACCGATAATCTTATATCCAGTCAGGACTAAATCCTGCTCCGGGAGGACATCATGCCCAGTATCGAGATCGAGGTGAATGGCCGCAGAATCAGGCGCGAAGTCGAGCCAAATACACTGCTTGTCGATCTGCTGCGGCAAGGCCTGGGGCTGACTGGAACCCACGTAGGCTGCGACACAGCCCAGTGTGGAGCCTGCACGATTCATGTCGACGGCAACGCCGCCAAGGCCTGCAATATGCTGGCAGTCCAAGCCGACGGATCGAGAATAACGACCATCGAAGGTCTCTCGTCCGGCGAAACTCTGAATCCCGTTCAGGCTGCTTTCCGTGAAGCTCACGCCCTGCAATGCGGCTTCTGCACGCCCGGCATGGTGATGGCCGCAGCCGATCTGCTCGCAAAAAACCACAAGCCCAGCGAACCGGAAATCCGCAACTGGCTGAAGGGCAACCTGTGCCGCTGTACCGGCTACCACAACATCGTAAAAGCCGTTCAGATTGCCAGCGGTCAAGCCTGACGCCCTTGCAGTCATACATTTGATCTGAACACCGCGACGACCGACAACTGCCACACTAGCCACCGCCACCGGCACCCGACCGAGACCACAAGGATACAGCTCATGACCCCCACCGGAATCGGAGCCGCGGTCAAGCGGCGGGAAGACTTCCGCTTCCTGAAAGGCCTCGGCCGCTACACGGACGATATCGAGTTGCCGCGCCAGACGTTCATGCAGATTGTGCGATCGACCGTCGCGCACGCCACAATAGACCGTATCGACACGACCGCGGCAAAGGCTGCTCCAGGCGTGATAGCTGTGTTCACGCAGGCCGACATTGACGCTTCGGGACCCGTTGGTGGCTTGCCCTGCGGCTGGCTCGTGACCGGCAAGGACGGCCAGCCCATGAAGGAGCCCAAGCATCCGATCCTGGCCAGCGGAAAAGTCCGCCACGTCGGCGACCCCATAGTCGCCGTCATTGCGGAAAGCCTGGAGGAGGCGCGCGCCGCAGCCGAGCTTGTCACGCTCGATCTCACGGAGTTGCCGGCAGTCATTGACATGAAGCAGGCGCTCACAGGCGCGCCAGCCGTGCATGACGAAGCCCCCGACAACATGTGCTTTGACTGGGAGCTGGGAGACAAGGCCGCCGTCGATGCCGCATTCGCCACGGCTTCCCACATCACCAGGCTGGATCTCGTCAACAACCGCCTCATACCCAACGCAATGGAGCCCCGCGCCGCGATCGGCCACTACGATCTGGCAACCGGCGACTACACCCTCTACACGACCAGCCAGAACCCGCACGTCATCCGACTGCTGATGGGCGCGTTCGTCTTGCAGATCCCCGAGCACAAGCTACGTGTTTACGCACCGGACGTCGGTGGCGGGTTCGGTTCGAAAATCTATCATTATGCTGAGGAGGCGCTGGTTATCTGGGCGTCCAGACAGATCACCCGGCCGGTGCGCTGGACTGCGGACCGTTCCGAATCCTTCGTCTCGGACGCTCATGGCCGCGATCATGTCACCCACGCCGAGATGGCCTTCGACAAGGACGGCAGGATACTTGCCCTCAAGGCCGACACGCTCGCCAACATGGGCGGCTATCTTTCGACCTTTGCGCCGTGCGTGCCGACCTGGCTGCACGGCACGCTGCTGGCCGGCCAGTACACCACTCCGGCCGTCCACTGCAATGTCAAGGCAGTGTTCACCAACACCGTGCCGGTCGACGCCTATCGCGGCGCAGGCCGACCCGAGGCGACATACCTCCTTGAACGCATCATCTCCAAGGCCGCAGCCGAGCTCGGGATCGACCAGGCGGAGATCAGGCGTCGGAACTTCATCCAGCCCCATCAGTTCCCCTACCAGACGCCTGTCGCCGTCGTGTACGACACCGGCAACTATGAAGCCAGCCTGGATGCGGCCATGAAACTTGCAGACTACGCAGGTTTCGAGACCCGCAAGGCGCAATCGAAAGCCCAGGGCAAGCTGCGTGGCATCGGCGTGGCCAGCTACATCGAAGCCTGCGGCATCGCCCCATCCAGCCTCGTCGGCGCGCTCGGCGCCCGCGCCGGCCTCTACGAAGCCGCAACGATACGCGTCAATCCGACGGGCAGTGTCACAGTGCTGACCGGCTCCCACAGCCACGGCCAAGGCCACGAGACCACGTTCGCGCAAGTCGTCGCCGACAAACTGGGCATCCCATATCAGCAAGTAGAGATCGTTCACGGCGACACCGCCCGTGTTCCATTCGGCATGGGCACATACGGATCGCGCTCGATCGCGGTCGGCGGCACGGCGATCGTCAACGCGATCGACAAGGTCGTCGACAAGGCAAGAAAGATAGCCGCGCACCTGCTCGAGGCCTCGGAGACCGACATCGAGTTTGCCGACGGCGCCTTCAAGGTGAAGGGCACCGACAAGCAGAAAGCATTCGGAGAAATCGCGTTGGCCGCCTACGTCCCGCACCAGTACCCGATCGAGAGCCTGGAGCCCGGACTGGAGGAGACGGCATTCTACGACCCGAAGAACTTCACGTTCCCGGCCGGCACCTACATCTGCGAGCTCGAGATCGATCCACGCACCGGTGAGGTCGAAATCACCTCGTTCACCGCGGCCGACGACTTCGGCAATGTCATCAACCCGATGATCGTCGAAGGCCAGGTGCACGGCGGCCTCGTCCAGGGCATCGGCCAGGCTCTGCTTGAGCACGCCGTCTACGATAAAGCCGGCCAACTCCAGACCGGTTCGTACATGGACTATACCATGCCGCGCGCCGACGACGTCCCGTTCTTCCAGGTCACCACCACGGTGACCGCCTGCACCCACAATCCATTGGGCGTGAAAGGCTGCGGCGAGGCAGGTGCGATCGGTTCGCCACCGGCCGTCATCAACGCCATCTGCAATGCGATTGGCATCGACCATATCGACATGCCGGCGACACCCGCAAAGGTGTGGGCTGCGATCAACGGCGGCGTCCGGCAGGCAGCCGAATAACCCTAGCGGGAGAATATCAGATGTACGCCTTCGACTACGTTCGGGCAGACTCGATCGGCGAAGCGGCTGCTGCCGCCTCCCAGGACTCCGATGCCAGATTTCTGGCGGGTGGCCAGACGCTGATCCCGACCCTGAAGCAGCGCCTTGCCAAACCAGGTCGCCTCGTCGACCTCGCCCGCATTGCCGACCTCAGGGGCATCCACAAGCAGGGCAACGCTTTCGGCATCGGCGCTATGGCCACGCATGCCGAGGTTGCCGCCCACGCGGAAATCGCCGCGGCCTGCCCGGCGCTGACCTTCCTCGCCGGCCAGATCGCTGACCCAGCCGTACGCGCCCGCGGCACGATAGGGGGCTCCCTCGCCAATAACGATCCGGCAGCGGACTACCCTGCCGCCGTGCTGGGCCTTGGCGCCGCCATCACGACAAATCAGCGCAATATTCCCGCCGACGATTACTTCCAAGGCCTCTTCACCACTGCGCTGGAGCCCGGCGAGATCATCACCGGCGTTGGCTTCCAGGTGCCGGAGAAGGCCGGCTACGCCAAGTTCGAGCAACCAGCCTCGCGTTTTGCGCTGGTCGGCGTATTCGTGGCCAAGACCGCCAGCGGTGTCCGGGTCGCCGTGACCGGCGCAGGAGAAGCCGGCGTGTTCCGCGCCACTGCCCTGGAGCAGGCGCTGACGGCCAACTTCGACGTTTCGGCGCTGGCCGGCCTCACCGTTCCGGCCGACGGATTGCTGTCCGACCTGCACGGCCCCGCCGCCTACCGCGCCGCGCTGATCCCGGTCATGGCCGAGCGTGCGGTGGCGATGGCGAATGGCGTTACGCCGTAGCTTAGGTTAGGACGTAGATCAGCATCACATACCGCCGCCCCTAGCCACCACCCAGGGTGACGCGCCTCCGCGCCAACCCAGCCAACGGAACTCCATGACCTCCCTGCCCACCTCCGTCTCCGAAACCCGCGCCCTGCTCGAAACCGGCGGCTATCTGCCCGGCGATGCCTTGTCGACCTCCGTTTTCCTGGCACTCAAGTTGCAGCGCCCCCTCCTGCTGGAGGGAGAGCCAGGCACTGGCAAGACCGAGCTGGCGAACGTGCTGTCGCGCTCGCTCGACAGACCTTTGGTACGTCTCCAATGCTACGAGGGTCTGGGCTTGTCCGAGGCCGCCTACGAGTGGAACTATTCGCGCCAGCTCCTGCACATCCGCGCCGCCGAAGCAGCCGCCGAAGCCGACCGCACCCACATCGATGCCACCGCCATCGAACGCGACATCTACGGGCCTCAATACCTCTTGAAGCGACCGTTGCTGCAAGCACTCGAGCTGTCGAAAGAAGGCCGCGCGCCAGTGTTGTTGATCGATGAGCTCGACCGCGCGGACGAGCCGTTCGAAGCGTTCCTGCTCGAGCTGCTGGCCGACTACCAATTGACGATCCCGGAGCTGGGACCGATCCGCGCAAAGTCCCCGCCCATCACCATCCTGACATCCAACCGCACTCGCGAAGTGCATGACGCCGTGCGCCGGCGCTGCTTCTACCACTGGATCGACTTCCCAGCCGCCCAGCGCGAGCGCGAGATCCTCGCCCTGAAGGTGCCGGAGGCCGCCGTCGAGCTCACCCGCCAGGTGGTTGAATTCGTGCAGGCCCTGCGTCGCATGGACCTCTACAAAACCCCGGGCATCGCAGAGAGCATCAATTGGGCGCAGGCACTGGCCTCGCTGGACGCTGTCTCCCTCGATCCTGAGCGTGTGGACTCAACGCTCGGCACGCTCTTGAAATATCAGGACGACATCGCCCGCATCCAGGGCAGCGAGGCCGCTCGGCTGATAGAGGAAGTAAAGGCCAAAGCCCGCGATGCCGCACGCAGCGGCTGACGCCTCGTCGCCTGCCAGCTATTGCCAGACAGCGAACCCCATGCCGCAGCCCGTGCCCGCGAGCGAGCGATAGCAAGGCACATACTCGCGCCAGGCCAATTCAAGTCCTTCCGCCGCACCCGCCGTGACGATCCAGTTGCGGATCTCCGAATTCCCCGAGTTCAGTTGCTCAACCGGCACCGCTGCGAGCCAGGCGGCATCTTTGCGCTCGCAGGCATCGAGGAAACCTCGATCCAGCTCCTCGTCCACCGTGAAATGACTGAGTCCGCCTGAGGCAAGGATCCCAACCCGCGCTTCCGACGGGAACCGCTCCACCGCCTTGCGGATCTCCTGCCCCATCCTGTAGCAGCGCTTCGGCCTGGGTTGGTTCGGCGGGAAATAGGTGTTCAGCGCCACCGGCACGATCGGCACGATCTTCTCATGCATCAATCGCCTGTGCACGAACCCGAACGCATGCCCCTCGCCATGCGGCCGCGAAAACCGCCGCGAATGACTGACGTCGAACTCCGCATCCATCAGCTGCTGGATGAGATGCAGTCCCAGCTTGGCATCGACGGGATACTCCCGCTCGCCGCTGCCGCTCTGCTCGTGATATTGCGATCGCGCCTTGCGCCAGAACGCGGGTGCGTCGGCCGGCATGTCGAGCTCGCGATTGACGACGGTGTCGCCCCAGTAGACCAGGATCGCCGGCATATTGTCGTCGAAGAACTGCTCATTCTGATCGTCGCCGATCACGATCAGTGCATCCAGCTTGGCCGCCGCGATCGTATCCGCTACCCGTGCGATCGCCGCGTTGCAGCGCTGCGCCTTGCTCTCCAGCACTGGCACCGTGATCTCGTTCGCAAGCCCCGGATCGGCTGCCTCCAGCAAGTCCCCATAGGTGCAAGCCCTGCCGCGCTTGTCGATCAGCTTTCGCCCTTTGGCATCGATCTCGGCGTGCTTGGGATAATCTTCGGGCGGGCTGGCCAGCAGCGGGCTGTGAGATGAGCCGATGGCGAGCACAAGCTGGGCCATGACAGTGATCCTCCGGCGACACCAATGGGAGACAGGCTTGAAGCGCACCATGCCGCGACAGCGTTAGCGGTGCAAGCCAATGAGGTGTTGCCAATAGCGGCATTGCGGTGCACGTCCCGGGTTTGCCTCTGACGACGGCCCGTGTATCGTCCCCGGCGACCCGCGACCCTATATGCCAAGGGACCCGCGCTACAAAAGCGCACGACCCCACCAGTTTGACGGAGCCCCGACAGCCATGGCCATGGACGCCCACGAGATAGAGCAGCTCATCAAGGCACGTTTTCCGGACGCCGATATCTCGATCCGCGATCTGGCCGGCGACGGCGACCACTACGCCGCTCACGTAGTTTCGAGCGAATTCAAGGGCAAGACGCGCGTTCAACAGCACAAGCTCGTCTACGAGGCCCTTGGTGACCGGATGGGCGGCCAGCTGCATGCCTTGGCGCTGACGACCGCCGCCAAGGATTGAGCCTCATATCTCAGCTCGGCCTGCCATGCGCATGTTCCACCGTCCGGCCATAGCCCACCGCCTCACGCCACCCAACCTCGAGTTGCTGACGCACGGCTTGCCGCTCGCCCTCGACCGGGGCTCATTTCGCCTCGACCCGCGGCTGGCCGCGCACAGCAGGCGTCCCCGCATCCGCTGCCCTGCCTGCAACTGGCAGCCAGGTCGCAACAGCACCTGGTGCTGCGTCAGCGCCGGCCACCCCGAATACTTCTCCGGCGGCTGCGGCCACGCCTGGAACACGTTCGATACCCGCGGCCGCTGCCCCACCTGCAGGTACCAGTGGCTCTACACGTCCTGCCTGTCGTGCGGGATCTGGTCGCTCCACGAAGACTGGTATGAAAGGGAATCCGATACCCCGACCGCCGGCAGCGCTCCTTGAAACCGGCACACCGTCGCCAACCGGCCAACGAACCTCAACGAATACGACCGCACCGGATCTCATCCAATTGACTTTCAGCCAGGCGCAACCACATGGTGAGGCGAACGCGCCACGCTGATGCTATAGCAGGCGCAACCAAGACTTACGAAGGCACCGAAAGGACCAGCGAGATGAACCCGGCCCAGGACGTAAACGACTGGATTTCCAAGACCATCACCAACCACGACGTCGTGTTGTTCATGAAAGGCCGCAAGGGCATGCCCCAGTGCGGCTTCTCGATGCAGGTCGACCAGATCCTCACCCTTCTCGGCGTCGATTACGTTGATATCAATGTCCTCGAGGACGCGGGTGTCCGCGACGGCATCAAGGCATACTCCAACTGGCCGACCATCCCGCAGCTCTACATCAAGGGCGAATTCGTCGGCGGCTGCGACATCGTGCGCGAGATGTACGAGGCCGGAGAACTGCAGGAGATGCTTTCGGACAAAGGCATCGGCGCCAGCGTCGCCTGAGCCATCCGCCGGCGGACGCGCATCCCGACCCGCCCATCAGGCTGTCGGTCGCGCCACAGTTTTGCCCCGCCTGCGGCCTTATATCAATTTGCGGCAAACCCGGCACGGCGGCGCCTCAGCGCGCCGTCTTTCGGCCGGGATCGACAAACCCGATACGATCAATGAACCTAGGTCGCACGGGATCAGATTGAAGTCAGGCGGCTCCACAGCCGACGCATGAGGGGTGAAGGCGACATGCCCATGCGGCTCGGTGGCCGGCGCTTCCTGCTCACACTTGCCATCATCGGCGCCAGCGTTTGTCTGGCGCTCGGCATGACGTTGCCCATCATCAAGCTGACCAAATACGTTTTCTGGACGACAGAGCATTCCCTGATCTCAACCGTATTCGTCCTGATCAAGGACGGTCAGCTTTTTCTCGGCCTGACTGTGCTCTTGTTCTCCATCGTCTTTCCGACGCTGAAGCTGCTCTACCTGTTGCTCGTGTCCACCTTGCCCCGCACCGAGCTCATGCTGCGTGACCGCCAACTGCGTGCCCTCGAGTGGCTCGGCAAATGGTCCATGCACGACGTGCTGGTGCTCGCGCTCACCATCTTTTTCATCAAGAGCCAGGGCGTCTATGATGCCGCCAGCCTGTCCGGTGTGTATTTCTTCACTGCGGGCGTCGTTCTCATGATCCTGTCATATGCCTGGATGCGCTCGGATCGCGCGGAGCTGGTCGGTAGTCGCAAGCCTCAACCCATCTCCATCCCCGCGTCGGACACTATGTCGAAATCATCAGCGCTGGACCGCCCCGACGCCCGGCCCGCGCCTCAAACCAAACCGGCCCGAACCAGACGCTGGCCCTTCCGCAATTTTGTGCTGAGCTTTTTCATCATTCTCGCCACAGTTTTCTTTGCGCTGGGCGTGATCCTGCCGGTGATACGCTTTACCACTGTCTATGTTTGGTCGAACGAGCACTCGATTTTCACGATCATCTGGGCGCTTTACACCAACGAGGAATTCTTTTTGTGCGCCGTCCTCTTCACCTTCTCGTTCCTGTTTCCATTCCTGAAGCTGTTCTACCTGCTCAACCTCGTGACCTCGCCTGACCTCTCCCCGGAATTTCGCTCGCGCTCGATATCGACGATGGAATGGCTGGGCCGCTACTCGATGACGGATGTCATGGTGCTGGCCCTGATGATTTTCTATGTGAACTCGAGTGGCTATACCGAGGCCAGCGTCCTGCCCGGCGCCTACTTTTTTGCCGCCAGCGCCGTCATAACGATGCTCGCCTACGGATGGGCCAACACGACAGCGCCGCAGTCCGCCCCGCATGATCGCAGTGCAACCGACGACATTGGCACCAGCAGAAACGCCGCCTGAACGGCGGCGTCGCTTGCTCATCGACCAACACTTGGCGGGTCGTCAATAGCGACAGTAGCGATGCCCATGCCGCCATATGCACCGGCGCGGCTGGCGATGGTATACCCGATAGCGATAACGCGGCCGGTGGTAGTAGGTCCGAACTCGCGGCCGGTAATAATAGCTGCGATAGTGATGGCGCCGATTGTTGCGCAACGCGTGATGCACGACCACGCCGCCGATAATCCCCAGCGCAAGTCCCGCTGCCAATGCTCCGCCGCGCCGCGCTTCAGCCTCGCGTGTCTGCATCGTCGTGAAAATGCCTGCCATTACGAGCAGCGATAGCGTTCCTGCAAGAAACCGCTTCATCTCCTCCTCCTGGTAGCTCGTGGGCCTCATTGACACAACGTCACCGAGGCCCCGTTGTTCCCGGCGTATCTGACAACGCTACCATCCCAAACGCCCGCACGAAAGAACGTAGTCCCCCAAGGCGTAATCCTCCAGTCGCACATATAAAATCGGGTTAGCCGACTGCCGCGCCAGCAATTCACGCAAAAGGCCGCCTCCCGTTGGGGAGGCGGCCGTTGGCAATCTTCACCGATGCAGGTGAACCCCGCGCTCAATCAGCGTGAGTAGAACTCGACCACCAGGTTGGGCTCCATGATCACCGGGAATGGCACGTCCGAAAGCGTTGGCACCCTGACGAAGGTCGCTTTCATCGCGCTGTGATCAACCTCGAGATAGTCTGGCACATCGCGTTCGGGGCTCTTGCCAGCTTCGAGTACCAGAGGCAGTTGCTTTGACTTGTCCCGAACCTCGATGACATCGCCGGCCTTGCAGCGATAACTGGGAATGTTGACCCGTCGTCCGTTCACCCGGATGTGGCCGTGGCTGACGAATTGGCGCGCAGCAAACACAGTAGGCACGAATTTCGAGCGATAGACGATAGCGTCCAGTCGCCGCTCGAGCAGCCCGATCATATGCTCCGACGTCGAGCCCTTGAACCGCCGCGCTTCCTGATAGATGCGGTTGAACTGGCGCTCGCCGATATTGCCGTAATAGCCCTTGAGCTTCTGCTTGGCACGCAGCTGTTGCCCATAGTCCGACAGCTTGCCGCCCCTGCGCTCGCCGTGTTGCCCTGGCCGGCTTTCGCGCTTGTTTATCGGGCTCTTCGGCCGCCCCCAGATGTTCTCACCCAGGCGGCGATCGATCTTATGCTTGGCGCTCATGCGCTTGGTCATTCTGGCACTCCAATGAAAAAGACTTGCGCATGCCAGTTGGCATGCGCGACTGGAGCGCCCCCTCCTTTGTCCCAGATACCGGTGAACCAGTGTCCGGCTGACCGGTGATCGGCTGACCGGCGGGACCGACAGGTCATGACATAACAATGCCAGGACCGCGGGTGCGCAAATGGAAACGCGGGCCACCCGGGCCCGCGCGCTTTCTCTTACCCGCCTCTGGTGGACAGGTCAATCATGTCCTGCCCTGTTCGGCGCCCGGCCCTACTTTTTGGCTGCCGCTGGCGTTGCGGGCGGCGAGACAGGCCCACCGGCGGCTGCCTTCGGCACCACCGTCGGTCCGGACTTCACATAAGCTGTGATCGTCTCCAAGACCTTGGCTTTCTGTTCTGGCGAGCAACTCTTGGCGTCCGTCTTGGCATCCTTTTTCTTTTCCGGCGGATCCTGGACCACCTTGAGGTCCTTGCCTTCCTCGCGCTCGATCAGCTTCAGCTTGCCGGTCAGCAGCATTACCGTAACCAGATGCAACTGGTTCATGTAGAGCATCTGCTGCTCCGACCACTTCTTCTTCTGCACCTCTCGGAGCATCAGTGAGCGATAGTTGCGGGCCTGCTCTTCCGGCATGTCGCACATCTGCGCGTGCGACGACAGCCGGCCCACCCTGATCACCTCACGCGCAGTCTCGATAGGCACCTCGATTTCCTTGCGCTTGTTGCGATCGACCACAATGGTCACGCCATCCGGTTTCGTGAACCGCTCCGGCGTTATCGCCCAGGCGTAGTCCATCAGCGTCAGCACGGACTTTTCACTTAGGCCCTGCGCCGCCGCCGGCACTACGCCTAGAGCTGCGCTGACCGACACCGCTGCCGCCACAATCCCCGCTGTCATCAACCTGCGCATCTCATCGAGCCCCTGTTCACCTTTTTTAGCTGTTCGTGCAGGCGTGGCCGTGCACGGCTCACATGCGGTTCCATCCTCGCTGGCCGCCGGCTGGTTCGGCTTCAAAAGCGGCGTAATCAAGGCACTTTGCGCCCTCGTCCCTTGCCATTGGCCAGCGTTGCCACAATGCCACGTAAGGTGCGCACCTCTTGTTCGGTCGCCCCCATCCGCAAAAGCATCGTCCGAAGGTTCTGAACGACGGCCGGACGCTTGTGCGGTGGATTGAAAAAACCAAGCCGATCAAGCTCCATTTCCAGGTGCTCGAACAAGCCTTCCAGCTCAGCCTTGTTGGCCGCTCGATCCGATCCCAGCCGAAGCCCTGGTGCAACAGGCGCTTCATATGTGGTCACCCGCCCGAGACTGGCCCGCCCTGACGCGTTCGACCACTCGTAGCCCAGGATCAGAACGGCCTGAGCAAGATTGAGCGAGGCAAACCGGCTGTTCACGGGAATCATCACGATCGCGTCGGCATTGGCGACCTCGGACGTCTCCAGACCGTTCCTTTCCCGCCCGAACAGCAAACCGCACCGCTCCCCCCTCGCAATCCGTAGAGCAGCCTCGGCAACGGCCTGTTCAGGCGTCAACACTGGCTTGCGCAAGTCTCTTTGCCGCGCCGTGGTGGCGGCTACCCAGGTCAAATCCGCCATCGCTTCACCGAGTGACGAAAAGGCGCGAGCATCGTCGATCACATAATTTGCCCCGGACGCCGCTACCCTTGCCCTCTCCTGCGGCCACCCGTCGCGCGGCGCCACCAGACGAAGGTCATCCAGCCCGAAGTTGGCGCATGCCCGCGCCACCATGCCGATATTATCGGGCAACTGTGGCTCCATGAGGATCACCGATGGCGTCTCCCCTGCCCCGGCGACAGCTTCGCCTTGTATGTGAGCCCTGCGAATGCCATGCCGCAACTTGCGCAGAACCCGGCGCGCCCAGAACCAATACTCCTGCCCGGCCCAGTTCCGAACAAGTTCCTCGAGCGAGGGAACCGCAAGCTTGTCCCTGCCCGGGCCCTCGATCCGCACCGCGCCGTCGCCAACCGCGATATGCTGATGCAGGGCAACGAAATCATCGAGCCCGGCCAAGCCCTTCAACTGGGCCTGGCGATGACAGCCAACGCATGCAACGCCGTCCGCCTCGCATTTGAGCTCTGCGCAATACACCAGCAACGGCTCCAGCGCCTCGCGATCGAGCCCCCTCACCCCGGCTTGCCCCAGTGCCTCGTCGATCGAGGTCTCGTGGCAGGCATGAACCAGTTGCGCCAGGACCAGACTTGTGCCCGCAACAACCGGCTCGCCCTGCACCACCGAGACGCCGAGTTGGCCTGGACCACTCACGACCACACCCCCGCAGCCGCCGTAACCCGTCGTCCATGCTTAATCGGACGATAAGGCAACACTGCTAACCTGGTCCGCAGTATCCGGACAGCGCGACACCTCGCCCTGCGCGTTCCTTTGCGGGTGATTGAAATGAAAACCCCTTCCATCACGCTCCTTTGCACGGTCCTCTTAGCGATCTATGCCGCTCTGCTGGCCAACGCGGCGGCGCAGGGGCATTGGCTTTATGATGCGCAGGGCCAACCGATCAGCTTTGATTATATCAGCATGTGGGCAGCCGGACATGCCGCTCTGTCAGGCGCCCCTTCGGATGCTTACGACATCGAAATGGCCCGCCAGGCACAGGCATTGGCGCTCGGCCACCCGCCGAACAAAGACTACCCCTGGGCCTACCCTCCACCCTACATCGCGATGGTCGCGGCGTTGGCTCTGCTGCCGTACATTCCATCGATGCTGCTCTTCATCGCGCTGACTTCTGGCCGGCTATGCCTATGTCAACGCAAGGATCATCGGCAAGCCAGAAGGCGCGGTCTGGATGCTCGCGACCGCAGCCACCTTCTACAATCTAGGGGTTGGGCAGAATGGCTTCCTGAGCGCCGCCTTGATGGGCGCCGGCTTGCTTCTCGGCCCGACGCGACCATTGCTCGCCGGCGTCTTGATCGGCCTGCTCGCATTCAAGCCCCAACTCGGCCTGCTGGTTCCAATCGCCCTTCTCGCAACCGGCAATTGGCGCATGATCATGACCGCCGGGGCCACCATCGCGGCAATGTCGCTGGCCGCCTTTCTCGGCATGGGGATCGAGCCGTTCAAAGCGTTCTTCAGCGCAATCACCAGTTTCGGTGGCCTGGTCATGTCCGACGCTTACCCGATGGCGTTCAAGCTGCAGTCTCCTTATGGCGTGGCAAGCGTACTTGGGCTCGCGCCGGCAGCAGCCCTCAATGTCCAATATGCCTTCACACTGGCAACAGCTTGCGTCGTGTTCCTCTTTTGGCGCAGCCCTGCGGCCTACGACCTCAAATGCGCTGGCCTGATCATCGCCGCAACCCTGTCCTCGCCATACCTTTTCACTTACGACCTGACCATGCTGACCGTTGCCACGGCCTTCCTGATCCGGCACGGCCTGCAGCACGGCTTCTCCCCGCTGGACAGCGCTGCAATCCTCGGCGCCAACGTCCTCATAGCGATCTTTCCGTTCGCGGCATTCCCGACCGGACCGTTCGCTGCCCTCCTTCTCGCCGCCGCCGTTGCCGCACATGCCACCGCCGGCAATGGCGCCGATGCGCCGCGCTGGAGCCGATGGCTTGCACGACTGACGAACCAATGGAACGCGCAGTCCAGTCAGGGCCGCGCGGGATGATCCCCTGACTGTGAACGGCCCGCAGCCAACAGCAATCGACGGAGACCGACGGATGACCCGCCAGAAGATCACCTTGTACGCCTGCATCGTTCTGGCGATGTACGTCTTTCTGCTGGGCAAATCCTTCGGTCAACACGAGGGCTGGCTTATCGATGACAAGGGCCGCACGAGCGTAGCCGACTACATCTCGCTGCACGCAGCCGGCAAGTTGGCACTCGAAGGCAAGCCCGCCGCCGCCTATGATCGCGCCCAGCACCGCGCCGCACAGGATGCAACGGTCGGACGCGATTCTGACGCCAATTTTCCCTACGCCTATCCGCCCACATATTTCCCCATTGCAGCAACCTTCGCCGCCATGCCGTACAGCGCAGCCCTGATCGTCTTTCCGCTCCTCACTCTCATTCTGTTCAGCGTCGTCAACGCAGGCATTTTCGGCCGCTGGGATGGCGCAGTCTGGATGCTAGCGACGCCGCCGATCTTATGGAACATCTGCGCAGCTCAGAACGGGTTCTTGAACGCAGCCGTACTTGGCTCCGCCCTGCTCCTGCTGCCGACACGTCCCCTCCTGGCAGGGGTCTTTATCGGCGTCCTGTCCTACAAGCCCCATCTCGGGCTCCTGCTGCCCTTTGCGCTGGCCGCCGCGGGCTACTGGCGTGCGTTTGGCACCGCCGCCGTCACCGCCGTAGCAACCGTCCTGCTCTCTGTGGTGATGTTCGGCACCGCCCCTTGGTACGCATTTGCCGGCGCCATCAGCGAATTCGGAAGCTTCGTGCTGTCTGACAAGTACGGCAATGTATGGCGCCTGCAATCATTGTTCGGTGCTCTGCGTACCCTCGGCCTGGATGCCTCCCTTGCAATCAAGGCCCAGTATGCCTGGGGCATCGCTATGGTGGCAGTCATCTACCTGCTGTGGCGACGCGACGTCGCCTATGACCTGAAGGCAGCCGCACTTGCCACGGCCACCGTCATGACGAGCCCTTACCTGTTCGTCTATGACCTGCCGCTGCTCACGATTGCCCATGCCTTCCTCATCCGCCACATGCTGGATCGCGGCTTTGCTCTTCGCGAGGTCCTCATCCTCGTGCTGGCCCACCTCGGTATTTATGGCTACATGTCGATCCACTTCCCCGTTGGCTTTGTCGCCGCCCTGCTCACCGCAGCAGTCATCGCAGGCCGGATTTGGGAGCCCGCGCGCTCCGGCATCACCCCGCCGATCAGGGACACCGGACATCCCCAGCTTGGCAGCTGAAGCCGGCCAAGCTCCCGCTCGCCGGTCGGCCGGTCGATAGCGTTAACCCCCGCCAGCGGGGAAATGCACCCGGCCTGGCTGCGACGCGGCCCTGCCCCTTGGCAACCGTCACCTGCGGGTCTATCACGACTTCGGCGGGGCAGCGGCTCAGTGCGCCATGCCCCCCAAACTCGCCAAGACGCGCCGAGGTCGCAACCCATGGACAACACCGAGATCAAACATACCTGTGCCCGCAACGACCGCACCGAGATGCCCCGCAATCATTGCCGCCCCCCAAAGTCCGATCCGGACTTGCACACACACTAAGCATCCAGCTTTTCCAAGCTAAGAGCGAATGCTATAGGGCGCGCGCGTGAATTCCAGACCGGTCAACCGGCTGTAACTCGACATTCTGCTGTCCGCCGGATCCCTGGTTGACGGCCTGAGCGCCAGACAATCCATTCGAGAGCCTGATGTGACTGCGTATTTGCACACATCGCTCGTCGCTCTTCGATCGGCCACAACCAGACGACCAGAGGTGCAAACATGTCTAATCACGAAATCATGTGGACGAAAGTCGACGAGGCCCCGGCTCTCGCCACCCATTCCCTGTTGCCGATCGTCGAAGCTTTCGTCGGCGCGGCGGGCGTCTCGGTCAAGCTGCGCGACATTTCGCTGGCAGGCCGCATCATCGCCAATTTCCCCGAGAACCTGACCCCCGAGCAGCGCATCCCCGACGAGCTGACCTGGCTCGGCGAGCTGACGCTGAGACCCGAAGCCAACATCATGAAGCTGCCGAATATCTCCGCCTCGATCCCGCAGCTGAAAGCCGCGATCAAGGAGCTGCAGGCGAAGGGCTACAAAGTGCCGGATTATCCCGACAATCCGAGTACGGATGACGAGAAGGACATCAAGGCCCGCTACTCCAAGGTGTTCGGCAGCGTCGTCAACCCGATCCTCCGCGAAGGCAACTCCGACCGCCGCGCCGCCGCCGCCGTCAAGCAGTACGCCCGCAAGAACCCGCACAAGATGGGGGTTTGGACCAAGGAATCCAAATCGCACGTCGCCTTCATGTCGGGCGGCGACTACTTCGGCTCTGAGATCGCGACCACTGTCGCCGACGCGACCAACGTCCGGATCGAGCTCGCCGGCACCGACGGCAAGGTCACGGTGCTGAAGGCGAAGACGCAGCTCGACGCCGGCGAGATCATCGACGTGGCCGTGATGAGCCGCAAGGCGCTGCGCACGTTCTTCGCCGAGCAGATCCAGGATGCCAAGCGCCAGGGCGTGCTGTTCTCGCTGCACGTGAAGGCGACCATGATGAAGATCGCCGACCCGATCGTGTTCGGCCATGTCGTCTCGGTCTACTTTGCCGACGTGATCGAAAAGCATGGCGCCACGCTGAACAAGCTCGGCGTCAACCTCAACAACGGCTTCGGCGATCTCTTGTCCAAGATCGAAGCGCTGCCCGAGGCTGAAAAGAAGGCGATCAAGGACGACATCGCGGCCGTCTATGCCAAGCAGCCTGCGCTCGCCATGGTCAACTCCGACAAGGGCATCACCGGCCTGCATGTGCCGAGCGACTTCATCATCGACGCATCGGTGCCGGCGATGATCCGCGAGGGCGGCAAGATGTGGGGGCCCGACGGCAAGCTGCACGACACCAAGGCGGTGATCCCCGACCGGGCCTACTCCAGATTGTTCCAGGCGGTCATCGAGGACTGCAAGGCCAACGGCGCTTTCGATCCCAAGACCATGGGCTCGGTGCCCAACGTCGGCCTGATGGCGCAGAAGGCGGAGGAGTACGGCTCGCACGACAAGACGTTCGAGGTGCCGACGGGCGGCACCGTCCGCGTTGTTACCGACGACGGCAAGGTGCTGCTGGAACGTCCTGTCGAGACCGGCGATATCTTCCGCATGTGCCAGCTTAAGGACCCGGCCGTGCGCGACTGGGTCAAGCTCGGTGTGCGCCGCGCGCGCCTCACCAACACACCAGCGGTGATCTGGCTCGACAAGAACCGCGCCCACGACGCCCAGCTCATCAGGAAAGTCGAGACCTACCTCAAGGACCACGATACCACCGGTCTCGACATCCGCATCATGGCCCCGGTCGATGCGATCAAGTTCTCGCTGGAGCGCATCCGCAAGGGCCAGGACACGATCTCGGTGACCGGCAACATCCTGCGCGACTATCTGACGGATCTGTTCCCGATCATGGAGCTTGGCACCTCGGCCAAGATGCTGTCCGTCGTGCCCCTTCTGGCCGGCGGCGGCATGTTCGAGACAGGTGCGGGCGGCTCAGCGCCCAAGCACGTCGAGCAGTTCAGCAAGGAGGGCTATCTGCGCTGGGATTCGCTCGGTGAGTTCCTCGCTCTGGGCGCATCCCTGGAGCATCTGGCCGACACCTTCAAGAACGCCAAGGCCCAGGTCCTTGCCGAGGCGCTCGATACCGCGATCGCCCAGTTCCTCGACAACAACCGCAATCCCGCCCGCAAGGTCGGAGAGATCGACAACCGCGGCAGCCACTTCTACCTGGCGCTCTACTGGGCCCAGGCGCTGGCCGCCCAGACCAAGGACAAGGAGCTGGCAGCCCGCTTCAAGCCGCTGGCGGAGAAGCTGACCGCCAACGAGGCCAAGATCAACGCCGAGCTGATCGCCGCGCAGGGCAAGCCGGTCGACATGGGCGGGTATTACCTCCCGGACGACAACAAGACGTCGGCTGCCATGCGCCCGAGCAAGACGCTGAACGACGCGCTTGCAGGACTGTGAGGCGATCCTCGGCCGATCCGGGGCAAGATGAGATGAACCGACTGAGCCCACGGGCAAGCTGAGCGCGCCCGTGGGTTAAAAGCTGTGATTTGAAACCGTGCGTCGCATGACATCCGAGTTCTCAGCCGCGCCCCGTCTCGCCACCTGCCTGCATAAAATACCAGCCAACCCCGGCGACACCGTGGTTGACCAGGACACACGACCAGCCGAAATCGGTATCGACGACCACGATCTCGTCGCACTTGGTGACGGTGTCCGACAGAAGAACCGAGAGATCGGGAACAGCCCTTTGGCGGCATAGCACCGTGGCCATACCGCTCTCATCGTCCGGCAGGACATAGAAGCTGCCCGTCTCAAGGTTTCTCATCTGCTCCTGCGCCTCGCTGCCGGCAACAATGCCCGGCACGCTTTGGCCGTGCCGCGCGTGCTGCAGCAAACCGGCGAACTCGGCGCTCCATCGCGCAAGCAGCTTCACTTTCGCGGACTTCGAAACGGCCTCGAACGCAATACCGGACCGGTCAAGATGATCTGCGAGGTGAGTGTTCATGCACGCCAGTCCCCGGTGCGAGCGCATCGCCGAACGAACTTGGGCAAGCCCCCTTTAGGCAGCCCGGAACCGATGCTATAGACCGCGCAATCTCTTCGCACTGCCGCGCTGCGGCAAGGCCCTCTCATATGGCGGTTCCAGTAACATGGCAAAGATCAAGGTCAAAAACCCAGTCGTCGAGATGGACGGCGACGAGATGACCCGCATCATCTGGCAGTTCATCAAGGACAAGCTGATCCACCCCTACCTCGACATCAAGCTCGAGTACTACGACCTCTCCATCGAGACAGCGCGACGAGACCAACGACCAGATTACGATCGACGCGGCCAACGCCATCAAGAAGCACGGCGTCGGCCGTGAAGTGCGCCACGATCACGCCAGACGAAGGCCGCGTCAAGGAATTCGGCCTCAAGGAGATGTGGCGCTCGCCGAACGGCACGATCCGCAACATCCTGGGCGGCGTGATCTTCCGCGAGCCGATCATCTGCAGGAACGTCCCGCGCCTGGTGCCGGGCTGGACCAAGCCGATCATCATCGGCCGCCATGCCTTCGGCGACCAGTACCGCGCCACCGACTTCAAGTTTCCCAGCGCCGGCACGCTGACCATCAAGTTCGTCGGCGACGATGGCAAGGTGATCGAGCGCGAGGTGTTCAAGGCGCCCGGCCCCGGCGTCGCCATGGCGATGTACAATCTCGACGAGTCGATCATCGACTTCGCCCGCGCCTCGTTCAACTACGGCCTCGCCCGCAACATGCCCGGTCTACCTGTCGACCAAGAACACGATCCTCAAGGACTACGACGGCCGCTTCAAGGACCTGTTCCAGGAGATCTTCGACGCCGAGTTCAAGGCCGAGTTCGACAACGCGCGAAGCTTACCTATGAGCACCGCCTGATCGACGACATGGTCGCTTCCTCGCTGAAGTGGTCCGGCGGCTACGTCTGGGCCTGCAAGAACTACGATGGCGACGTCCAGTCCGACACCGTCGCGCAGGGCTTCGGCTCGCTCGGCCTCATGACCTCGGTGCTGATGACGCCGGACGGCCAGACGGTGGAGGCCGAAGCCGCCCACGGCACGGTGACCCGCCACTACCGCGAGCACCAGAAGGGCGACGAGACGTCGACCAATTCGATCGCCTCGATCTTCGCCTGGACCCGCGGCCTCGCTCATCGCGCCAAGCTCGACGACAACGCCGAGCTGGCCCGCTTCGCCGCAACGCTGGAGAAGGTCTGCATCGACACCGTCGAAGCCGGCTTCATGACCAAGGACCTTGCACTGCTCGTCGGGCCCGACCAGAAGTGGCTGCTCGACCACCGGCTTCCTCGACAAGATCGACGAGAACCTGAAGACGGCGATGGCCTGATCCGGTACCGGCGTCAGGCCTGTGGGCTCGCCCACCTAGCCGCGCACGAACCAGTAGCCACGACCTCCGCTGTCGTTTGTACTGCGGCGGTCCGTCTGTACCCAGTCCCTGATCCGAGGCATGTACGGCTCGATCATTGCCTTGGCCTCGTCAACCGTGGCAGGCGCGGGACTGACAGCATCCTCGCCGACGCCGATCCACGTCAGGTTGACGGACGACGAGCCCCGGATCTCGAGGTTCGGCAGGGGATCATCATTCCAACCTGAATAGTCGACGCACATCTCGTAGCTGACGCGTGCAGGCCATCCATCGCTGTCGTGCTCAAAGTCGAGGCGCCACGACGTGATCCAATCATGCCCGGACATATAGAACGAGGCTTCGGCCTGCGGCGCGCTGGCAGAGCTCGTGCTGCGGTTCAGAATGCTGTCGGGCCCAAGCCAATCGACCAGGATCGCAGGCTCCCAAGCATCGCCTTGATACGTGATCGGCTCGCATTTTATGTAAAGATTGAAGTAGAGACCACGCTGAAGCCCGGTCAGCTCATTCTCGAACAGGTAGCCGTAGATTTCCCCGCCTACGCCGTTGAGCACGCCAATTCGCTGTAGCTCGTGGTTCATCCGTGCCTGCCTCGCTCAACCCAGCGAGTGCAATCATATAAGCAAACCCATCAGCCCTTCGAGAAAAACAACGACAGCAGTCCCGGGCTCTTGCGCTGCTGCGGCGCCGGGGCCGGGAACGGCGCCATTGCGGTGGCGATCTCGGCATAGAGCCGCGGCACCCAGGCTGGCTGGCCGGCAATTGCGGTCGGCGGCGGCTTCTTGCGGAAATCACTGGGAGCAATAATCACCTGAATGTTCTTCAGCCCCGTCTGCGCCGCCAGCAAAAACAACTCCTCCGCCACCTCATCCCCCATGGCCAGACAGCCGGCGGACGACTTCTTACCGTGAATCATGATGTCGCCGCCAAGCTTCCTGCGCCCGTCCTTGGCTGCCATCTTGCGATCGAAGGCATTCGGATAGTTCACCCGAAGCGAGACGTGATAGGCGCTGTTCGGGTTGAGATAGGAAATCCGATAGACGCCCTCGGGCACTTGTTTGTCCCCCTGGTGCAGCTTCGGACCCAAGCCGCCGCTGGCAGCCAGCACCGGATAACCGTGCACGAAGGTCCACACGCCGCCCGACTGCCGGGCGTAAAGCTCCACCAGCCTCTGATCCTTGATCGCGACGAACGATAGCTCGTCCGGCGGCCACGCCACTTTTGCTGCTTGAAACCGGGACACCAGCCGTGCCTTCGCCACTGGCTCGATTTCGGCAAGCCGCGACTTCAATGTGTGCCGGACCTGACTTTGACCTGATCGCCTGGTCTTTGCCGACCCTTCGAGAATCTCCCGTGCCTTCGGACCAAGCGCGTTCTGCGAACCTGGCCGGGCGCGACGGATATCAGCAGACCAGACACCTTCATCGGGGGAAATCGATGCTGTCGCGGTCTCGGTCGCTGTCTCAGTACCAGGCTCGGGTTGCGCAACGTCAGCAGGCGTCACACTCGGCCGAAAAACCTGCGTATCGAAGGGTTTTTCCGCTGGTTGCAACAGTGCGCGATTTGCGAACGCCAGCCGACCGCTCTCGATCGCGACGACGTGCGGCGCACTACGCGCACTCATCCCCGCCGCACCGTCAAGACCCGGGCGGTCTTTCTGAGCCATCAACAGCAGCGCAAATGTGATAGACGCCCCAACCAGAACGATCGAAGCATTGAATGCCAGCAGCCCGGCGCGACCGCTCAACCGCATCGTCACCCTCACCAGTACGTCTCGTACCCGCAATCGCGAGGACAATGACTGATTCGGGGCCTACGTGGATTGGTCCTTTCAATAAATAATTCTTGCAACTGCACCTTCTCGCGGCGCACCTCGAATTTGGCCGCGACAAACCTGCTGGCCAAGCGGCCTCACCCCAGCCGCTCCCTGAGCCATCCGACAATTGTGCCCCAGATTTCCTCTTCTGTGATGCCCGGCGTCCGGCCCATATGCCGCCCTTCTGGAAATACCTTCGCAGCCTTCGGGCCACCGTGCTCCATCAGCAGATAGACGTCCGCAATCGGCGCCTGGTCGTCCTTTTTTCCATTGATGCCCAGAATAGGAGCCGACGGCTTGCCCAACAGCCCCATTGTCAGCAGCGAGAACCGGCCGATGTTGTCGATGAACTCGTCCATCGTCTTCCAGCCGGTAGCCTGACCACGCGCTTCCAGCAGGCTCGCCGCCCCCAGCAGGTACGTCTCGCCGCCGGTCGTGAAAGCCGGCACCAGCCAGTCGCGCTGAAAACCGTAATGAATGTTCCCTCCGTGAAAGACCGCCCCCCTGATCCGTTGCGCTTCAGTATGCGCCAGGCGGGCCGCCCAATAGGCACCGAAACTTCCGCCCCACACGCCGATACGGCTCCCGTCGATATCGGCGCGAGACTGCACGTAGTCGAGCCAGGTCCGATAGGTGTCCTCCGCATCCGGGGCGCTCCACAGCACCGGACTTTCGCCAGTGCCCGGCATATCGATCGACAACGAGGCGAGCCCGTGGTGCATCACCATGGCGGCAGGCCGCAGCCGATCTTCCTTCCACCCATCGACGCCGCCCCACTGGATCACGATACCGGGGCGCAGCACCCCAGGCGGCTTCTGCAGGTAGCCGGTCAGCTTGTGCGACTTGAAAGGTAGCTCCACCACCTCGAGCGGAACCTCGAACCCCTCCGCAGCCTTGCGAAAGGCGCGCAGCGAGTCGAGGTAGGCTTGGCGTTTACCCGCAGTACTGAACGTCGGATAGCGCCCCGCGCGATAGTACTCGTAGGCCAGCTCGTAATCGACGGCGAGCTCTCCCGAGCTCCTGCCCGCCTTTGCCGCCGCGTCAGCTTTGTCCTCGTACTCCCGGCCCAGCGCGCTCCAAGCCTCAGCCCAGTGATCACGATCGAGACTGCTCAGCGACGCCGCGATGCGCTGACCATCATCAGCGCGAATACCATCGAACGGATTGATTTTGCCGGCACGCCGGAGGATTTCTGACTTCACCTCTTGGAGCGTGCGCTCAGCGCTGCGTTGCAAGCTCATGGTGCGACCCCTGGAATGAATACGGACCAGTCTGCACCACTGTTGCCGACCGATACACGTCACGCAAGAGGAACGGGAAAATCACGCGAACGCGAAGTCCTTCCTCTGCCAGCCATCCCGCTCCAGCACCACGAAGCTTTGCGGCGGGATCGGCTCCCAGTCGTCGCGCCCATCATCAAGCGGCTCGGAGACCAAGAGCCGACCAGCGCCCCCCATGCGCGGCCGCGTGTAGAGCGTTTCAGGTTGGCCACTTGTTGCATAACGCACCGCATAGACGCGACCGCCATCGCTGAGCGCCGCCGTCAAGCGCAACGCGCCAACCTCTCCGGCTTCCCGAACCAACTCTTCAATCTGGAGCACTGTTTTGCGGAATGCTGTTTCCGGATCCTCGTCCAGCCCGTTCGCCACCATCAGCAAAAACAGCACCTCGCTATCGGTCGTGCCATGCCGACAACCAAACAAGTCGTCTGGAACAAGCATCTCGACGCGACGCCTGAGCCGATCCCACCCGGGAACAAGTCCATTGTGCATGAACATCCAGCGACCGTGACTGAACGGATGACAGTTGGCACGCGTCGTCGCCGTCCCCGTCGAAGCCCGGACATGAGCGAAGAACAGCCCTGATTTGATCTGATGCGCGAGAGAAAGCAGGTTCTCGTCGCTCCACGCCGGCCGGATGTCCCGATAAAGACCGGGCACCTGACGATCGCCGTACCAGCCAAGCCCGAAGCCGTCACCGTTCACTGCCGATCGCTGCTCGCGTGCTGACCGGCTTTGCACGACCAGACTCTGCCGCGGCGCCGTTACGAACTCTTCCAGAAACATCGGCTGACCGACATAAGCGATCCAACGGCACATGACGGGTTCTCCGAAAGCCTGCACTGGACCCAAGCATTAAATGCGATTCGCCTTATGCCGCCTGAATGTCATGGCCGGCAACCCGACGCCCACCGCCCCTTGCCCGCCTCTACCTGCCGCTGCCGACGATCGCCGCCACGCGCCGGCCCCATACCGTATAGGCATCGCCCATCAGATGTATGCCGTCGCTCGTCAGGCTTGCCCGCAATTTTCCATCGCGAGCCAGCACCGGATTGAGATCCAGCACGGCCAGCCCCAACTGGGCGGCAATCGTTGCGATCCTGCGGTTATAGTCCGCCGCGAGTTTCCGGTCCGCATCGACCGTTGCCGGCATGATGATCGACTGCGCCACGACCGCGCCGCTGCACTCTCGCAGCCGCCGCAACACATTCTGGTACTCTTGCGCGAACCGCTCCCCCGACGTCCCCCGCAACACGTCGTTGATGCCGATCATCACGAACACGTAACGGTATCGCCCCCTGCAAATCTGATCGAGACGCCCGGCGACGCCGCGCACCGTGTCAAAGCCGATCCCCCGGTTGTGAACCCTCACACCTGGCAACAGCTCCCCCCATTCGCCCTGGGCCGTCAGACTGTCACCGACCATCGCCACGTCCGCGGAACCAGAAAGACCTTCGAACAGGGATTTTCGCTGCCCGTAATGCGTAACCCGCGCCCGTTCACGTCCCGAGCCCAACCCGACAACCGAACGCTTGACCCAAAGCGACTGCCGATAAACCCATGTGTCCCAATGCGCCGCCAGCATGCCCGCAGCGAATACGGCAATGCCCGCAACAAAAATGCCGGCCGCGACAACGCCCTTCGTCAGAACAGGCTTCATGCCTAGCTCGCCACCGTCCTCGTTGCGTCGCGCGCGCTGTTACCCAGCAGCATACGCCGGATCAAGCGCTTGCCCGGTTCCTCGACAAAGCGATGGAGCCAGCGGCTGGCCAATACCAAAGCTGCAAACAGGGCCACGATCAAGCCGACGAGAAACAGCGGCTGATTCATCCCGCGAAAATGACTGAGCACACCGACGCCGATATTCTGATGCAGCAAATACAGCGGATAGCTGACCAGTCCCAATCTGATGAGCCAATCGACCACCAAGTTGCTCGGCGCCCGCCAGCCCCGCACAACTGCCCAGAACGCCGCAAAGAACAGGAGCTTGAAGCCGATCACCACCACGATCAGCTCTCTGGGCTGCGGCGCCAGCCCGCTTGTCAGCAACTCCACCACGAGACAGATTCCGAGCAACCACACGATTTTCTGGAAGCTGTCACCACCGCGCAGCAAGTGGAAGAACAGCGCACCCGCGGCGAAAAGCATCGCGTAGCGGCCCAGGAAGACCCCGCCCGACAGAGCTTTCAAGCTCTTCAGTCCCGTCAATTCACCAGCCAGGAATATCCCGGCTGTAGCCAGGCAAAAAAGAAACAACACCCAATAGAACCTATCCCGTCTCCAAAAGAACAGACATGCCGCCCAGAAATAGAATTTCATCTCGACCACGAGCGACCAGTACGCCCCGTCGATATGATCGACGACCGGCAGGAACCGCGCCCAAAAGTAGGGACTGCTGAACGTCCAGGACGGCAGAAAATTCCACAAGCTGGCTTCATCCCTGAAGAATGGCACCTGCACCAGCACGCGAACAAAGACATAGGTCAGCAGCGAGCACACCACCATCGCCGGCACCAGCCGCGCCAGCCGCCTCGCCGCAAACTCGCCAATGCCCCGACATCCCCCTAGCGTCATCGCAATGACGAAGCCTGAGATCATGAAAAAGAATTCGACGCCGAGAAATCCATGGCTGAACACCGGCCACTCGGCGAAATAGCTGCCATATGGATACAGGTTCGTATCGAAGCGCGGCGACGTCCATCGGCTGAAGTAGTGGAACCCCAACACCAGCAGGATCGCAATGGCACGAAACAGGTCAATCTCCCGGTAACGGGCAGAAACAGGGGCCATTGCAGCGTCCAGCTCATGATGCGGAGGGGCCGCACGGCATATCACGCCCACCGAAGCTCCGAATGAAGATTAACAAACGAGGTAAACGACCAAATACGCGCCTGCCAGGCGGCCATGGTGCGCCTTCCCGACGAGCATGGAAAGCGGCGCCCTCCAGCCGCCTCAGCCGGCCCTGAGCGCGGCCTCGATCGCTTCCAGCGCAGCTTCCGCCTTCGATCCGTCGGGTCCGCCGGCCTGCGCCATGTCGGGTCGTCCGCCACCGCCCTTGCCGCCGAGCGCTTCGGCGCCTGCACGCACCAGCTCGACCGCGGAGTAGCGCTCGACCAGGTCCTTCGTCACGCCGACCGCAAGCCCCGCCTTGCCGTCCTCGGTCACGCCGACGATAGCGACGATGCCGGAACCGACCTGTGTCTTGCCGTCGTCGACCAGCCCGCGCAGGTCCTTCGGATTGAGCCCCTGCACCGTGCGGCGCAGCAGCTTGATGTCGCCGACATTGCGGATCGGCGCGTGGCCGTCCTGCGCTGCGCCACCGCCGGTAGCGCTCGCCCCCGGACAACGCCAGCTGCGCGCTTGGCGTCGGCGAGCTGCTTCTCCAGCGTCCGCTTTTCCTCCACCAGCGACTTGACGCGCTCGACGACATCCTCCGGTTTGGCCCGCAGCAGCGCCGCCGCTCTCCCGCACGCGCTCGTCCTGCGCGGCCAGATAGGCTCGTGCACCTTCCGCCGGTCAGTGCCTCGATGCGCCGCACGCCGGCCGCCGAAGCCGTCTCCGCCAGCACCGCGACGAGCCCGATGTCGCCGGTGCGCCGGACGTGCGTGCCGCCGCACAATTCGATCGACCACGGCCTTGTTGCCGCCCTCCGCCCGGATCGCCCATCGAGACGACGCGCACCTCATCGCCGTACTTTTCGCCGAACAGCGCCATGGCGCCGGTTTCCATCGCGTCGTCGATCGCCATCAGACGCGTCTCGACTGGCGCGTTCTGCAGCACGATCGCGTTGGCGAGGTCGCTCGACCTGTTCGCACCTCGTCCGCGCTCATCGGCTTGGGATGCGAGAAATCGAAGCGCAGCCGTTCGGGCGCGACCAGCGAGCCCTTCTGCGCCACATGCGTGCCCAGCACCTGTCGCAGCGCCTCGTGCAGCAGGTGCGTGGCGGAGTGGTTGGCCCGGGTCGCCGTCCGTCGGCCGTGATCGACCTCCAGCACGACGTGCATCGCCGGCCTTGAAGCTGCCCTTCTCGACCTTGCCGAGATGAACGAACAGATCGCCAAGCCTCTTCTGCGTATCGCTCACCCGAAACACGGCGCCGTCCATCCCCCGGATCACGCCCGCGTCGCCGACCTGCCCGCCGGATTCACCGTAGAACGGCGTCTGGTTCAGAACGAAAGCGCCCTCACTTCCCGCCGTCAGCCCTTCCCGACCTCCGAACCGTTCGACACAATCGCACGGATCTCTCCTTCCGCCGTCTCGGTGTCGTAGCCCAGGAACTCGGTGGCGCCGTGCGTCTCGCGCACTTCGAACCACACCGTTTCGGTCGCCGCCTCGCCGGACCCCTTCCAGGCCCTGCGCGCTTCCTCCTTCTGCTGCTCCATCGCGGCATTGAAACCGTCCGTGTCGACACCGATGCCGCGCGCCCTGAGCGCATCCTGCGTCAGGTCGAGCGGAAAGCCATAGGTGTCGTAGAGCCGGAACGCGACATCACCCGCCAGCGTATCGCCCTTGCCCAGAGCTGCCAGATGCGTCCGACAACAGGCCGAGACCACGCTCCAGCGTCTTGCGAAACCGTGTTTCCTCCAGCTCGCAAGCGTCTCGGTGATCAGACCTTGCGCGCGGCCAAGCTCCGGATAGGTGTCGCCCATCTGCCGGACCAGCGCCGGCACCAGCCGGTGCATCAGCGGCTCTTTCGCGCCGAGCAGATGCGCATGCCGCATCGCCCGCCGCATGATCCGGCGCAGCACGTAGCCGCGCCCCTCGTTGGAGCGGCAGCACGCCGTCGGCGATCAGGAAGCTCGACGCCCGCAGATGATCCGCGATCACGCGGTGCGACGCCCGGTGCTCGCCGTCCGCCGCGACGCCGGTGGCGTCGACCGAGGCGGCGATCAGCGCCTTGAACAGGTCCGTCTCGTAGTTGTCGTGCGTCACCCTGCAGCACGGCGGAGATCCGCTCCAGCCCCATGCCGGTGTCGATCGAAGGCTTGGGCAAGCGGCACGCGCGTCGCAGCGTCGCGTTGCTCGAACTGCATGAACACCAGGTTCCAGATCTCGATGAAGCGATCGCCGTCGGCATCCGCCGAGCCGGGCGGACCGCCTGCGAATCTCCGGTCCGTGGTCGAAGAAGATTTCCGAGCACGGCCCGCACGGCCCCGTGTCGCCCATCTGCCAGAAGTTGTCCGCGGTCGCGATGCGGACGATCTTGTCGTCGCCGAACCCGGTCAGCTTCTTCCAGATCGCATACGCCTCGTCGTCGTCGTGGTAGACGGTGACCATCAGCCGCTTCTTGTCGAGCCCGTACTCCTTGGTGATCAGGTTCCAGGCGAGCTCGATCGCGACGCTCCTTGAAGTAGTCGCCGAACGAGAAGTTGCCGAGCATCTCGAAGAACGTGTGATGGCGCGCGGTATAGCCGACGTTGTCGAGATCGTTGTGCTTGCCGCCCGCCCGCACGCACTTCTGCGACGTCGCCGCACGCGAATACGGCCGCGTGCTCCTGGCCGGTGAACACGTTCTTGAACTGCACCATGCCGGCGTTGGTGAACATCAGCGTCGGATCATTGCGCGGCACCAGCGGCGAGGAGGCGACGACCTCGTGACCGTTGCGCTCGAAATACTCCAGGAAGGCTTGCGGATCTCGTTGACGCCACTTCTCTTGACGCCACCGGTCTTCGCGGACGCCTTGCCGCTGCTGCTCTTGACCCGGCTCATGGGCTCTCTCTTCGTCCTTGCTTCACGTCAGGCTCCGACCGTGCACTGGGCACGCGACCGCGCCGCCGCCGAACCCGTCAGGTATGGCTCGCAGCCCCCGAAACTCATATAGTCGCGCGCACCGGCTGTCCACAAACTGCCCCCTGGCAAGGGAAAATGATTGTGCGCGAAGCGTTTGCCCCCACGAACCGAGGCCAGCCACCGCCGGCTATCAGCGCCCCCCCAGCCTCCCCGGCACGGTCAGCCGGCTTCGCACCCGCACACCCAGCGCGGCAGCTTCCCGATGCCGCGCAAGATGACTTGAACTGATCACGCCAACACGCCGCCAGCGCCGCAGGTTTGCGTCAAAGGCTCGCTACTTGAGCCACTCGAACAGCACGCCCGGCGGATACGGCACCTTCAACAGGCGGATGAACAAGCCGTAGAATATGCCCCACGCGCAAGCTGTCAGAACCAGCGACAGCAGCAGTTTCTCCTTTGCCAGTATCAGGTAGAGGAAGGTCAAGACCGCAGTTGCAAGCGAGAATCCGAGCAGCCAGATGGCGACGAAATAGGCAACAATCCAGATGCAGATCTTGGCGGTCTCGCGCCGTAACCGGACAGCCTCATCGTCAGCAGCCCCAACCGAGGCTCGACCCATTGCCTTGATGCCGCCGACAACGTCCACGTTCAATTGCAAGAGCGCCAACGGCAAACCCAGGAACCCGACGACCCAGGGAAAAAGTCCCGGCCGGAAGTCCCAGTTCCATGACTGCCACAGCGCCCAGGCGAAAAGGGCAACCACAAACAGACTGAAGCCTGCCATCCAAAGCGAGGCCGGGGCAGCTTCATTACCCGGGATTTCAATCGCTTCCGCCAATTGTTTGTATGTCGGCTTGTTCTTGTGGTCCCGCCACTTCTGGTAGAAGGGATAGACGGTACCCACCACGATCAGGGCAAACAACGTAATGACGCTGGGAAAGGACAGCCACTCCATCCCATACCCGTCGATCGAGAGAAACAGGTTCTGCTCCGCCAACTTGCCCAGCACCAGCCCCAGGATCAGGGGCGGCCGCGGCCAGTCCAGCTGCACCATGAACCAGCCCAGTGCCCCGAACACCAACATCACCACGACATCGCCGTAGCTGTTGTTCTCCGAAAACGCACCGATGTAGCTCAGCAGCAGCACGAACGGAATCACCAGGGTCGTGCGCACTTGCGTGACCTTGGCAATTCTCGCCAGGAACAGGAAGCAGATCGCCGTCGTGATGATGTTTGAGACGACGATGATCCACACGAACGAAAAGGTCAAAGACAAGTGCCCGCCCTGGCTCTCCGGGGTGAGCATGGGCGGACCTGGCACCAGGCCCTGAATGAGAAAAGCACCGAGTAGGATGGCCGTCGTAACGCTGCCGGGCACGCCGAAGGCGACGGTCGGCACCATCGCTCCGCCCAACGTCGAATGGTTCGCTGCCGCCGGCGCCAGAACCCCTTCGACCGCACCTTTGCCGAAGCGCTGCTTGTCGCGCGAGCTCTGCACCGCATGCGCATACGACACCCACTGAGAGAGAGAGCCGCCCATGCCCGGAATGATACCGATATAGGTACCAAGCGCACTGCAGCGAATGACCAGCCCCCAATGCTTGGCCGTATCCTTGACCCCCTGCATCACCCCGCCGATTTTGCCGACGCTGGCTTTGGCAATGCTCGTGCCCGACTTCGACATGTCGATAATCTCGGGGATTGCGAACAGGCCGAGCGTTGCCGGCACCAGCCCGATACCGTCCCACAGGTACAAGCTACCAAACGTATATCTCTCCGTGCCCGAGATCGGGTCGAGCCCGATCAACGCGATCAACAGTCCCAGGCATGCAGCGGTGAGCCCCTTGACCACCGAATCGCCTGTCAACGATGCCAGAAACGCAATGCCAAGCATCGTAAACATGAAATACTGCGGGGAGCCGACGGACAGCACCAGCGGCCGCACCACGGGAATGCAGATCGCCAGGCACAACGCTCCGAAAATTGCCCCTATCAGCGAACTCGTCAGAGCCGCGCCCAACGCGCGTCCGGCCTCTCCATTCTTCGCCATGGGATGACCGTCGACGACGATCGACGCAGTAACGGGCTCACCCGGCACCCCGAACAGAATGGAGGTAATGTCGCCCGTGGTTGCGGTGACGGCAGCCATGCCAAGCAGAAACGAAAATGCTTCCACCGGGGTCATCGAGAAGATGAACGGCAGCATCAGTGCCAGAGTGACCGGGCCCCCAAGCCCCGGCAGGATACCCACCATGAAGCCAATGGCGATCCCTACCAACTGGAGTAGGAATGCTTTCCAGGTGAACAGCTGGAAAAAGCCGTTGACAAATGCTTCCAGAATTTCTGCCATCGTACAATCCCAACGCAGAGCGGGGCTGCCGCCCCGCTCGCAAGACCCTCAGCTCGACGTTTGCTGCTACTTCTTTTGCCGACCCGGAATCAGAAGACTTGTCAGTTTGGCTTTGAACTCCGGCTTGATGTTGTAAAGCCCGGCCATAAGCTTCGTCACGGTGGGTCCATCTACCGGAGCAACCGCAATCCTCGCTTTCTCGGCCTCTTTCAGCAGCTCAGGATCGCGAAGCGTTGCCAGGAATGCCTTCTGCAGCAGCTCGAGACGGTCCTTCGGCACACCGGGCGGCACGCTGAAGGGCCGCGCACCCTTGGTGTAGACGCCGCCGGCAATATCGAGAAAGGCCTTCGCCTCCTCCGTCTTGGCCAGCGATGGAGCTGTGGGCACATTCTTGAGATCGGGGTGCGGTGTGTCGGACGCTTGCAGCACGATGCGCACGTCTCCCGCCTTCAAACCGCTTGCCCATGTCGGCTTGATCGATTCCCACGCCCAGCAACCGCCGTCGACCTCGCCCGACTCCGCCGCCAGCCGGATCTTTGAGGTGCCAGCGTATCCCCTGACCAGCCTCATCGGGAAACCCAGCGCCGCCTGCGCGAGGATCGGCACATCGTCCGTGGTCGAACCGGGTGCCGACCCCCCGATCTTGATCGGCCGTTTCGACTTGAACCAGTCGTCCATCGTCGCGATGCCGCTCGCCTTGGTCAAAGCGCAAACGACCGAATGAGCCGTCGGTGCCCCGAGCCAGCCGAACTTTCGGCCGTCGAATTTGGCCGCCTTGTTACCGAGCACCTGCTGCAGCACGAGCGGGCCGATCCAGTTGCCGATGACGGTGCCGTCTTTCGGCGCCTGATTGTAGAGATAGTTCGCCGCGATCAGGCTTCCCGCACCAGTCCGGTTCTCCACCACCACGGTAGGCGAGCCCGGGACATGCTTTGCGAAGTGCCGCGCAATCAAGCGGGTGTATGTGTCAAACCCACCGCCCGCGGAGAAACCCACCACAAACGTGAGAAGTCTTGTCCTTGTAGAAGTCGGCCGCCTGCGCTTGCGTCGTGGCGACCACCAGAACTGAAGCTAATGTCGCTGGAATCCAGCACACTCTGGGTCTCATGCTTTCCACCTCTTTGAAACGAACCGTGGCACCGGCAGTTTCGTTGAATTACGCCGTCTTCTGCTCCGAGCAGTACAGCCTTGATCTGCCGCAGCCCCAGGCCCCGACCAAGCAGCGACCGCCGCCAACCGGCCCATGGGACTGAGAGGCTGAGCTGGACATGCTACCTTAGTTTCAATTGCCCAGTCCAGAGGCACGCTCCGTCCAGCCTTTCGCTGGTGCGCCGGGCAGCACACGACTGGCGGCCATACGGATGGGCGACAGCCACATTTGCAACGCGGCAATGCTCATCAAGTCTCAAGGGCGAAAGTGGTGGCTGTCACCATTTCGAGCCGAGCGCCAGAGCACGTGCAGGGCATGCGTTCCCATCAACCTCCCCTGCAGCGACGGCGGCGATACCCTACCCCTTCACCAGCCGCCGCGCCGCCTCGACTACCTTGGCCGGCGTAATCCCGAAGTGCTCGTAGAGCTTGCCCGCCGGCGCCGAGGCGCCGAAGTCGGACATGCCGATGAACACATCCTTGCGCCGCAGCAGCTCCTGCCAGCCCTGCTTGACCGCTGCCTCGATGCCAACTCGCGGCGCCTGTCCGAGCACCTCCGAGATATACGCCTCCGGCTGCGCCCGGAACAATTCGAACGACGGCACCGACACGACAACCGCCGAAATACCCTCGCCAGCCAAAGCTTCGGCGGCCTTGACGGCCAGCCCCACTTCCGACCCCGTCGCAATCAGCGTCACGTCGCGCTTGGCCGCATTACCATGGATGACGTAGGCGCCCTTCGCGCACATGTTCTCGCCTGTCGAATCCTTCCGCAGATTAGGCACGCCCTGCCGCGTCAGCGCCAGGATCGACGGACCGTCGATGGTCTTTATCGCCAGCTCCCAGCATTCAGCCGTCTCCACACCGTCGGCAGGACGGAACACGCGGACGTTGGGAATGGCCCGTAGCGCCGCCAGATGCTCCACCGGCTGGTGCGTTGGCCCGTCCTCACCAAGACCGATGGAATCGTGCGTCATCACATAGATCACGCGCTGTCTCATCAGTGCCGACAAACGGATGGCAGGCCGGCAATAGTCGGTGAACACCATGAATGTCCCGCCGTACGGGATCAATCCTCCGTACAGCGCTAAACCGTTCATGGCGGCAGCCATGCCATGCTCACGGATGCCGTAATAGACGTAGCTGCCGCCGTAATTGCCCTTGGTAACCGGCTCTTGTCCCTTGACCTTGGTGTTGTTGGAGCCGGTAAGGTCCGCCGAGCCGCCGATCAACGCCGGCAGAGCAGGAACCAGATGCCCCAGCGTCGCCTCCGACCACACCCGCGTCGCTTTCTCCTTGGCCTCCGTTGCAGCTTCAGCCTTTGCCGCGCCGATCGCTTTTGCAATCGCCTCCTTGGCGGCACCGGCCGGGTGTTCGAACGCGTCCCGCGTACCCTTGTCCAGCTTCTCCCAACGCTTCGACCATTCCACCCGCTCACCAGCGCCCTTCGCGCTACTGGCCTGCCACGCCGCGCGCACATCGCCAGGAATATCGAATGCCGGATGAGCCCAGCCGAGCGTCTCCCGCGCCGCCTTGATCTCGTCGGCGCCCAGCGGTGAACCGTGCGTCGCAGCCGTCCCCTGCTTGTTGGGCGAACCGAACCCGATGATCGTCTTGCAGGCGATCAGCCAGGGCTTGGACTGATCGCCGTGTGCCTTTGTCAGCGCCGCCTTGATCGCCGCCGCATCGTGGCCGTCGACGCTGGCGGTATTCCAGCCCGCGGCCTTGAAGCGGCCGATCTGGTCCTCCGACGTTGACAGGCTGGTAGGCCCGTCGATCGAGATCCCGTTATCGTCGAACAGCACGATCAGTCGGCCAAGGCCGAGATGACCAGCCAGCGTGATTGCCTCCTGGCTGACGCCTTCCATCAGGCAGCCGTCCCCGGCAATGGCATAGGTGTGATGCCTGATGATCTCGTCGCCCAGCCGCGCATTCCAGACCCGCTCGCCAAGCGCCATGCCGACCGCATTGGCAAGGCCCTGCCCCAGCGGCCCCGTCGTCGTTTCGATCCCTTCCGCATGACCATATTCCGGATGCCCGGCCGTTTTCGATCCAAGCTGGCGGAAATTCTTGATCTCATCGAGTGTCATGCCCGGATAACCGGTCAGGTGGAGCAGGCCATAAAGCAGCATGGATCCGTGACCAGCCGACAGCACGAACCGGTCTCTGTTCGGCCACTTCGGAGCAGCCGGATCGAAGCGCAGGAAATCGCGCCACAACACTGTCGCGACGTCAGCCATGCCCATCGGCATGCCCGGATGCCCCGAATTTGCTGCCTGTACCGCATCCATCGCCAGCGCACGCAGGGCGTTGGCCATGGCCTGATAGGAGCCCGCCGCCGAAGACTTGTCGTTGATTGCTCCTGCCATGTCTTCTTTCCCCGCTGAATGCCGCTTCCGACTCGCTGTCCGCCTCCTTTAACCCTGTCGCGTTGTAGCGTCTACAGGCGGAGCCACGCCGTGAACACGCGTTTGCGCGCACATCCCTGCCCGGTATCGCCGGATGAGGATAAGCGGTCCTCAGTGCCGCATCAGGAAGGCATCGACCTGTTCGGCCGTGGGCAACCCCGCCCGACCGCCAAGACGGGTGCATTTCAGTGCCGCCACCGCGCAGGCACGCCGGGCCCCTTCCGCGCTGGACATGCCGTTCACCAAACCGTGCGCGAACGCACCATGAAAGGCGTCCCCCGCTCCCGTCGTATCGACCACCTGCACTTTGAATGCACGCTGGTGAGACGACGCGCCGCCTTCCAGCCACGTGTAGCCTTCAGCCCCGAGCGTCACGCCGGCATGGCGAGGCCCCAGCCCCGCCACGTGCCGAAGCCGATCCTCCACAGTGTCGCCGGGCGCATACTCGTCCAGCGCAAGCTCGGAAAATATTGCATAGTCCGTCAACGCCAGGATCTCCGTCAGCGCCTCGCGGCCACCCAGGTCGGCGTCGAGCAGCGTCGGAACGCCATTGGCACGTGCCGCCTCCAACACGACGCGCGCCCCTTCGATCCATCTCAAATCGGCCAGCACCGCACCGGCGTCCCCCACGCGCTCCAATGGCAGCCACTCAGTGCTCGAAGGCATGTCGACATCGCGCGAGCCGACGATCAGGCGCTCGCCCGCGCCATCGACCAGGATGACAGACGTCGACGTGCGCTTGTCGTCGAAACTCTGCACGTAGCGCGCATCCACGCCTGCCACCGTAAGCGCCCGCCGTACCTTCACCCCATTGTCATCGTCCCCGACCCGGCTCCACATTTCCACCACACCACCGAGTTTGGCGATCGTCGCGGCGGCATTGGACGCCATCCCGCCTCCGGCCTCGATGTGCTCCAACGCCCTGATCTTGGTAGGAGACGTAGGAAACTTGTCGATCCGATAGATGCGGTCGAGAGCCGCGTGCCCGATACAGATGATAGGCTTCATGATGGGCTCTCCTTGTTCGGCACACGATCACCGCCCACGAGCGGCAGCTGATCCTTGCCCTCCACCGCGCCAAGATGGGCATCGGCAGTATCCTGATCGAACAACCGCGCCAGAGTTTCCGCATCCGAGCGCGCCAAGTCCATCATCTTCTCCTCGTCGGTATAGTATTTGTAATCCTCGCGCAGTCGCCGCCGGTCGTGCGCGGCGAACGTCTCGACTGTAACCCGCGCCTCCTTTTCCGACATCCCCAGCCCTTTCAGCAGGCCACGCGACAGGTCGATCGCTGAAGAAAATGTCTCCCGCCTGATCTCGACGACACCAAGGTCCATCAACCTGTGGAGATGATTCCGATTGCGCGCGCGGGCATAGACCCGCAGATCCGGGTAGTACCGCCGCACCAATTCAGCCGCGCGCAACGACGCATCGACATCGTCGATCGCCAGCACCAGCGCGCGCGCCTTACCGACCTGCGCAGCCTCCAGGATCTCGAGCCGGCTGGCATCCCCGAAAAATGCCTTGGATCCGTACCGCTCGACGAGTGCGAGCTGTTCCGGGTTGATGTCCAACGCCGTGAAACGGATGCGCCGTGCTCGCAGAATACGCGCAACAATCTGCCCGAACCTGCCGAACCCGGCGATGATCACGTGCCCCTCATTCACCGGCGGCGGCACGAACTCAGGCGCAGCCGCCCGCCGCTTCGGCAGCAGCGTTTCATCCGCCAGCAGCAGCAGCGGCGTCAGCGCCATGGTCAGCGTCACCGAAAGCATCAGCAGATCGGCGCGCGGCTGCGAAATCACCGCATTCGCAACCCCCGCCGTGAACAGAACAAAGGCGAACTCGCCGCCTTGCGACAGCGACAAGCCCAGCCGCCTCGCTGCCCAGCCGTCGAGCCCATGCCAGCGCCCAAGTCCATAGAGCACTGCCGTTTTTATCACCACGATCCCAACCACCAGCCCGCCGACCAGGAACGGCTCCAGCAGGATCAGTCTGAAATCCAACGACATTCCGACAGTTGTGAAGAACAACCCCAGCAGCAGTCCCTGGAACGGCTGGATGTCGGCCTCCAGCTGATGCCGGTAGGACGACTCGGCCAGCAGTGCTCCAGCCAGAAACGCGCCCAGCGACGGCGACAGTCCCGCATTCGCCATCAGCGCAGCCACGCCGACGACGGTCAGCAACGCAGCCGCCGTCATCGCCTCCCGGACCTTGGTCCGCGCGATGATGCGAAACACCCGATCCAGCACGAAATGACCGACCGCCGCCACCACCACAATCGTTGCAATCGCGTTGAACGCCGCACCCGCATCCATCTTCGCAGCCGCACCCGCTGCGGTAATGGCGAACATCGGTGCAAGCGCGATAAGCGGGATCGCCGCAAGATCCTGGAACAACAGAACCGCGAACGCCAGCCTGCCATGCCGCGCGGTCAGCTCCGCCTTTTCCTCCAGCACCTGTAACGCG
Source organism: uncultured Alphaproteobacteria bacterium (assembly GCA_963825625.1). GTDB lineage: Bacteria > Pseudomonadota > Alphaproteobacteria > Rhizobiales > Hyphomicrobiaceae > CAMDPA01. The sequence continues at coordinate 306,638 of CAWGUF010000029.1, forward strand.
AATGCCGTCGAGGACAACGCCAGCGCCAACCCGATGAACACCGCCGCAGCGGTCCCTACGCCCACCAGCAGCCCCAGCACAGCCAGCAACGTCGCCGTAATCGCAACCTGCAGCCCGCCAAGCCCGAAGATCGCGTGCCGCATCGCAAACAGCCGCCGCGGCCTCAGCTCGAGCCCGATCAGGAACAACAGCAGCACCACGCCGAATTCAGCCTGCTCCCTCAACTCACCTGCCGAGTATGTCGTGAAGATCTGGCCGGCGCCGTATGGCCCCAGAATCGCCCCGGCCAGCAGATAGCCCAGCACCGACCCGATCCGCAGCCACCGCGCCAGCGGCGCAGCGATTGCTGCGGCCGCCAGGAGCCAAACCAGCTGATAGAGCGATACGTGTTGCATGAGCGCGGTAACGTCTGGATCCTGTCGCCTGGGCGCCGCGGCGAAGACAAATCAGCTGCCCGTACTGTCTTCTGCTACCACGGTTTAGCGGCCTGACCTTCACCAGCGCACAGTGTGGAACGTTTCGAGTGTCACGGCCATGGCGACGTCGACTACTGTCGACAATGTCGCAACGTCCACGAACAGCCAATGGAGCAGCCTGTGACTTATCCTTGGCGCACGGCCTGGATCACGGGAGCGAGCAGCGGCATCGGTCGCGCACTCGCTCTGCGCCTGGCCGATGCCGACGTCCGCGTGGCAGCTTCCGCGCGACAGGACAGAGGAACTTGAAGCCTTGGCGCGGGACCGGCCATCGATCGAAGCCAATCCTGTCGATGTGACCGATGCAGCCGCCATGGCACGCACAGCCGCCGGCATCGCCGGAGCGGGCGGCTGCATAGACCTCGCCATCTTCAACGCCGGCATCGGCACCGTCATGGATGGCGAAACATTCGATGCGGATCTGGCGGCTCAGGTCATGGCCGTCAACTATCTGGGACTCGTCAACGGCATCGCCGCGGTATTGCCGGCAATGCGCGCCCGCCAAGCCGGCCACATCGCGCTGATCTCCTCGCTGGCCGGCTATCGCGGCATCCCACGTGGTGCCGCCTACGCGCCAAGCAAAGCTGCAGCCATCTCTCTCGCCGAGTGCCTGAAGCCCGACCTCGAGCGTTTCGGCATCTCAATCAGCATCGTCAATCCGGGGTTTGTCGACACCCCCATGATGGCCAAAGCCCCGCACCCATTGCCGTTCGTCATGAGCGCGGACAAAGCCTCCGAACAAATCCTGGCCGGGCTCGCCGCGCGCCGATTCGAGATCGCGTTTCCCTGGCAAATGCGCAGCCTGCTCAAGCTCGGCCGAGTCCTGCCCTACCGCCTCTACTTCAAGCTACTGCCGGACCCCGCTCGCCCTCGCCGGTAATGCAGCAGCAATAAATCCATTCACAAATCGCTAAGCTTAACGAACCATTTACCAACCTTGCGGCATCGTAAAGAAGCCTCGGCGCCAACTCTCCCAACACTCGATCCCAACCGCGCGCCGAGGGGGAGAAGCCCAAAGGACGTACCATGACTACCGACACCGTAAAGCGTACCGTCGCCGTTATGGCGTTTGCCACAGCAATAGGCCTGTTCTCCACCATCGCTGCCGTCGCCGCCGTCAATACCATCCAGCTCAAATGGGATGGCACGATGTGTGACAGCGGGCCTTGTGGTTCGGCCTTTGCCGGAATCCACCGCAACACCACAAGAAAAATCGCAGCCATCAGCCAAAGCTCGTCCTGAGCCACAGCTTCACCGGCCAAGCGATTGCAAGAAATCGGCCTCGGGAACAAAAGCTGCACGCATCAATCGTGCAGTTCTCGAGGCTACATCGAAAGGCGCCCGTGCAATTACGCCGGGCGCTTTTTCACGACGGCATCGATCGCCATCAGCTCTGTCACCAGCGCCTCGAAATCCTTCAGCGGCACCATGTTCGGCCCATCGGACGGCGCGTTGTCGGGATCCTGGTGCGTCTCGATGAACAATCCCGCCACACCGACTGCCACCGCCGCCCGCGCCAGCACCGGTACGAACCGCCGGTCACCGCCTGACGACGTGCCCTGCCCGCCCGGCTGCTGCACCGAATGCGTCGCATCGAAAATCACCGGACAGCCGATCTCCGCCATGATCGGCAGCGCACGCATGTCCGTGACCAGCGTGTTGTAGCCGAACGAGGCCCCGCGCTCCGTCACCAGCACGTTGGCATTGCCCGACTGCGTGACCTTGGCCACGACGTTCTTCATATCCCAGGGCGCCAGGAACTGCCCTTTCTTGATCTTCACCGCCCGCCCCGTCCGCGCCGCCGCCACCAGGAGGTCGGTCTGGCGGCACAGAAACGCCGGGATCTGCAGCACGTCCACCACCTCGGCCACGATCGCGCACTGCTCGTTCTCGTGCACGTCGGTGAGCACGGCCAGCCCCAGTGCCTCGCGGATCTCTGCGAACACCGGCAGTGCCTCTCTCAGCCCCAGCCCCCGCTTGCCCGAGATCGAGGTCCGGTTCGCCTTGTCGAACGATGTCTTGTAGACGAGACCGATCCCCAGCTTTCCGGCGATTTCCTTCAGCGCGCGCAGCCATCTCCAGCGCATGCGCCCGGCTCTCCATCTGGCACGGACCGGCAAACAGGGCGATCGGCGCATCGTTGGCGAAGGCGACGTCAGCAATGACGACGCGGGCGTTGGGGCGGAGGTCGTGTGTCTTTGTCATGGACCGGCTTATAGCTGGTTTTGCTTGACGCTGCGACGTGATTAACGGCGTCATCGCTGCGCCGAAGTCTGCACGATCTTAAGCCCGGCCAAGACCAACACCGCCCGGAACGCCCCAATTCGCCCGCCCGAGCGCGAACAGCCCAACGCGAACACCTTGCGCCGGCGGTCCTGCCGGAGTATCCATGCACCCTCACCCGCCGGCCCGCGCACCACGCGGCCGGAGCACGGTGCATGTCGGAGCGTAGCGCAGCCTGGTTAGCGCACCTGTCTGGGGGACAGGGGGTCGGAGGTTCAAATCCTCTCGCTCCGACCATTCTACCCGCCATTGCCGGTCTCCGGGGCATCATCCCACGCCTTCCGCTCGGGGCTTTGAGCGTGTATGGGCCTGTAGAAACCCGCCAGTTCATCCAACTGCCGCACGCGAGATCCCATGAAAGTCTATCTGATGGACCTGCTGCCCTATGGGCAGCATTTCGACCAGTACAAGGCCGACCGCTTCATCCCCTATCCACTCTCCGGAAGCCACCACGATCCGAAGGTCGCGGCGCGCACCTACGAGGAGCACTTCCAGATCTGGGAGGAGATGGACCGGCTCGGCTTCGACGGGCTTGGCCTCAACGAGCACCACACCACCCCGCACGGCCTGATGGTCTCACCCAACATGGTCGCCGCCGCCGCCGCGCGCGTGACAAAAAACCTGCAGTTCCTGATCCTCGGCAATCTCCTGCCGCTGCACAATCCGCTGCGCATCGCCGAGGAGCTTGCCATGGCCGACTGCATGAGCCAGGGCCGCATACTGCCGGGCTTCGCCCGCGGCGTGCCGCGCGAGTACCGCGCCTACGATGTGCCGATGGCCGAATCCCGCGCCCGCTTCGACGAGGCGCTCGAAATCATCATGAAGGCCTGGACCGAGGACGTCTTCTCCCACCAGGGACGGTTCTGGAAATACGACGACATATCGATCTGGCCACGGCCATTACAGCAGCCCTATCCGCCGATCTTCATCCCGTTCTCCGGCTCAAAGGAGACGATCGAGCTGGCCGCGCGTCATGCCTTCTCTGCCGTCATGCCGGCCGGCCACCCCGGCGTCAGCGAGGACATCGTGCGCTATTTTGCCGAACGGCTGGCCGCCCACGGCCACACCTTCTCCACCGACCAGATGTGCGTCTATACCGAAGCCTGGGTCGCCGACAGCGCAGCGGCCGCACTGAAGGAATACGGCCCCTACTACCTCTATTTCGTACAGACGCTGTGGCACCACGGCTCCGACCAGTCGAACGAATCGCTCGGCAAGGCCGGATACGTCAACCCCGCCTCGTTCGACTTCATGCGCCCCGAGAACCAGCCGTTCGCCATGCTCGACCGCTCCAAAATCCGGCTCATGAACATGCCCGACGTGGAAGCCCGCGTAAAAGACGGCCATCTCGCTTTCGGCGCACCCAAGGATGTCGCCGACCGGCTGATCGCGGCCGCCGAGCGCATGGGCGCCAACCGCATCCTGCTCAACCTCAATCTCGGCGCGCTGCCCAACGACATGTTCCTCGAGCAGGTCCGCCGCTTCGGTCGCGAGGTGCTGCCGATCCTGCACGCCCACGAGGTCAAACGCGTGCCGGGGTAGGCATGGCGCCAGTTCCGCACCATTCATACCCTTGCCGTCTTCCACCAATCCCGCATTGCCGATCCGCTCTTACCCTCCGTCCATGTCCGCAGCCGAAGGTGCCGCGGTCGAAGCCAAGCAGCCGCGAACCGTCCGTAGTGACCCTTAGCCTCCGTCCGCGCGCGACGCGTCCGGGGACCTGGGCGTGTCCGGTCAACTCTCAACTGCGGACGGGCGTGCTTGCGATCGACCAAGAAAAATGGAAGTGTCCCGAATTATTGCCCTTCCCCCTAAATGTCTCTTGCCCGTCTCGGCCCTTCGGCACGGTGACGGGACAATTGGCCTGGAAACCTGTCCTCCAGCGCGTCATGGAGCGGGTTGCTCATGTAGCGATCGGAAGGGAGATGAAAATAAAAAGCCGTAGGCGTTTCGATTGTTAGTTCGCGCCAAATGTTGAATCCGGCGTCAGCCTCGGGCTTGAATGCAAGTTTTTCTTGAAGAATTTTCGAACGGCCATCTTCATAGAAATTCACAAGCACGATAGAATTCGGCGAGTCCCAGTCGACGAAGCTCTGCCGGTTCACGATATTGAGGTAGTAATACGAACTCGTCCGGCTCCATGTGCGCCGGTATCGAAACCTGCATCGGCAGGAATTCAGCTTGCCCGGGCGCCAGCGCATCGAGCGCCAGCCGGAAGCGGTTGGAAACGATCAGATCCCAGTAGTAATCAAAGGCGAATATATCGGGCATTCTCTCGCGCCCGATAATCGTAATCGGCTCGAGCATCTCTTCCGGCAAGTAGCCTTCCTTATGGCGCTCAATCCATTCCATCCGCCTTTTACTCTCGAAAGCGCAATAGATCATCCGCTCTTCCGGAGGTTTGTCCATATCCCTGTGCCCGCTGCGGAACCCGCGGCCTTCGAAGTACGAGGTTCCGACGACATAGACCACGGCACGCCCCTTCAATGTTTCCGGTTCGTCGTTTCAAATTTGTGCCAGTTGCAACGCATTGAAGCCGCTGAGTTCGGCTTTGTCCGATGCTTTCGACCTTGAATTGCACCCGGCCATCACCGGCTTCGAGTACGTCGCCGATCGAGATCGTCGCCCCGGTCGCGAGCATGTAATTGCTGAGCGAGTAGGCATGGCCCAGCAGAAGCTCGAAAGGCAGTGCAGACGGCATGTGGTCGATCTCGGGCAGGCCGAACGCCCACAGGCCGTAGGTGCCGGCCACCAGCCCCTGCCTGCGCGTGGTCGGGTCCGTCACGGTGCCGCACATGAAGCGCACCCATGCCTCAACCGGCAGGCGCTTGGGATCGCGGATGCTCTGAGTGAAGTGGTTGAATGGCTCGATCGGCACCACGTTGTGGCCGTCGATCCAGTGCACGGCATCAGCCTGCATCAGCGTGCCGATTGCACGCGCCACAAGTGTGACCTCGCGAGCGGTCGCCACTGCCTCGGCCAGCGTCGTGTGCTCGATGACCGGCATGACGATGGCGTGCGCGCGATTGTTGCGAAGCCGCGCCGGCGCGTCGGGCATGAGAGGATTGGTGATCGGACCGCAGTCGAACACGTTAGGGGGCAGGCCCGCGTCGAAACTGAAGACACTCATCTTGATGCCGTTCACTGACAGCACCTGGATGCCGAGTGCATCCGAAGGCGGTTCTGTGAATGGCCCCGTCCAGTCGCCGACAACCGCATCGGGTTCGATCGCCTTCACCGCTGCGATCAATTTCGTCAACGTGATGTCAACGTACTTGCGGCCAACGACAACTGCCTCAAAGGCCGCCTTCGGAGCATCTGTGGTTGGCTGTGCGGCGGGCGACGTATTCATGTCAGCACTCCCGTATCCGACGAACCGCTGGCCGCCTCCGTTGGGCCCTCACCCAAACCAGCCACCACCACCTTCCCGTCGCGCCCGACCATCCGCATCTTCACCGTGCGGCCTTTGAACGGGCCGGCCTGCAATTGCTGCATCAGGTGCGGGATAGCGTGCTGGTCGCCGATCACGTCGATCAGCCACAGCGTCTCGCCGGAGCGCCATTCGTCCGGACGCAGCCGGATCGGCGCCGTCAGGTCCGCCGACAGCCGCCGGTCGACCTCGGCCGAGACGTTGGCCCACAGCGCCACCGCCGCCGGCACCGGCAGCGCGACGCCGGCGAATTTGCCGTCGACCATCGCGTACTGGCCGACCAGCAGCGGCGGCATCACCAGCCATTCCAGGTCGGTCAGCGCGAAGTGCTTGTACTGCGGCGAGCGCATCAGGATTGCGACGATGCGCGCGAACGCGGCCGACAGCATCACGTCCTGCTGCGCGAGCTGGCGCAGCTGCTCTAAATTGGGGACACCTCCAATTTGTGCGCACCGCTCTGCCAACATTTCGGCCTCCCCATTGACCGTCCGCTATCGTATTGCACACCTGCCGTCTGTAAAGCACGGCTTTGGACAGCCCGCGACGTCTCTTTATGGCCCCAAGCCGCAGTCCGGGCGACCGTCGGTCATTGCGGTATCTCTGTCATCGTCCCGAGCCCACGATAGAGACCGCTCATCGTCGGCACCTCGGCAGCCCCGCCATCTGCCGGGACAAAGGCGGCTGCGTGAGACCGAGCTTGCGCGCTGCGGCCGACAGCGAGCCCCTGTCGGCCGTCATGCGGAAGGCTAATTCGCATGCGCTACCTCTCCACGCAAACGGAGACCAATCATGACCAACCCCACTGCGGACGCTCGATTCTGGGATCGCGCCGCTCGCAAGTATGCGCGAGATCCCATCAAAGACATGGCCGGCTATGAGCGCACGATTGAAAGAACCCGCCAGTACCTGAAGGCTGGCGATGTTGCGCTTGAACTCGGCTGCGGCACAGGGAAAACGGCCTTGAAGCTTGCCCCCCACGTGTCCCGCCTGATCGCCACCGATGTGTCCGCCGAGATGGTCGCGATTGCCAACGAAAACGCAGTGCAAGCGAACTGCCGGAATGTCGAGTTCACGGAAGCACCGCTCCACGACGTGCCTTGGCCCGATGGCACATTCAACGTCGTCCTCGCATTCAACGTGTTGCACCTGGTCGCTGGGCGACAAGATGCGCTTGCGAGGATTTCTCGGCACTTGAAGCCTGGCGGCCTCTTCATCAGCAAGACACCGTGCTTGTCCGAGATGAATCCGCTCATCCGCATGGCCGTGCCCGTCATGCGGGCGATCGGCAAAGCCCCCTATGTCGAGACATTCTCGACAGCGGACCTGGAACGCGAAATCGAGGGCGCAGGCTTCACCATCGTAGAGCGCGCACGACATGGCTCGGGGCGCAAGGATCCCCGCATCTTCATCGTCGCCAGAAAATCATAGCGGCTGCGCTGGTCCACTTTCCCCGCGTGCATTGAATGGGCTTGCGTCCCAGCCCAATCAAGCGGACGGGCCATACGCCACTGCCGGCGCAGCGCTCTCGCCCTCTGCAAACACCCGCATTACGTGTTTCGCGAACCGCCTGACGACCAGCTTCTGCTGCCCGCCGCCGTTGACCAGAACCTGCCGCACCCCCTGCGCGCGCAACGCATCCAGTCCCGCCATCACCTCATCCGGCATGCCATAGAGCGCATGCGCTTCCGTGCCGCCCGCATCGTCGGCATACTGCATGATGTGCGAGCGATTGGTCCCGTCAGGCCGCGCCGATAGCCGCACCAAGTTGGCATGCGCGCGACGCTGCCGCGCCATCGCATCCTCCAACTCGGCTTCCGATTCGGCGACGAACACGTTGCGCGCCACCGCCACGCTCATCGGATCGAAGCGCCTGCCCGCAGCCTCCACGCCGGTCTTGAACAGCGCGATCCGCTCCCCCACCAGCGCCGCAGATGCAAACTGATCGAGCAGCAAATTCGCCCCCAGACGCACCACGCGAGCGATCGACTCCGGAGTGCCAGCCGCGATCCACAGCGGCGGATGCGGCCTCTGCGCCGGTGGCGGCTCCACCAGAATGTCCTCATACTGCCAAAACTGGCCGCGATGCGAGAACCGCGCCTCCGATGTCCAGGCCCGCACGATGACCCCGTAGGCTTCCTCGAAGCGCGCCGTGGCCTCCTCCATCGGCATGCAGAAGCCTGTGAACTCGCTGTGCCGATAGCCGCGCCCGATGCCGAAATCGAGCCTGCCCCCCGACATCAGATCCAGTGTTGCCGCCTTCTCCGCAAGGATGACGGGATCGTGCCACGGCAGCACCACGACCGCGGTTCCAACACGCAGCGTGCGCGTGGCAGCCGCCACCCAACTCATCAAACCAAGCGAATCTGAGACCTGCCCGATGCCGCCAAAATGATGCTCGACCAGAAAGCTCGAATGATAGCCCAGGGCTTCGGCCTCGACATTGGTCTCCACGAAGTCGCGAAACCCAGCGGCCCGACCAAGCGCTTCCCCGTCCCGCCGTGCTTCCGCGCTCCCGAACAATCCGAACCGCATGGCTCATCTCCTGCCTCGCACCAAGCCTATCGCCGCTGACCGCCCAGCACCAGGAGGTTTCCCGCCAGCACCAGCGCCAGCCCAAGTGCCGACAGCACGGACCAGCGATAGCCTTCCAGCAAAGTCGATAGCGTCAGCGCAACCACCGGAAACAGCACCGTGACATAGCCGGCCCTCGCCGCCCCCGTCCGGCCGACCAGCGTAAGAAACGCCCAGAAAGCGATGACGGATGCAAAAATCGCCAGCATCACCAGCGATCCAAGATAGCGAGCGGTCCACTCGACCTGCAATGTCTCGCCCGTCACCAGCACCAGCACAAACAGAATAAGTGTGCCGTAAAGCATCCCCCACGCGGATGCCGAGAGCACAGATTGTCCTTTGCGCTGACTTGCCGCCGAAGCCATGTTCCCGAGGCAGAACAGAAGTGTGGCAAAGAGGCACTGACCGAGCGCCACCGCTGCGGCCACGTCGAAGTCCTGCTCGATGATCTCAGGCGCGAACATGAGGCACAAACCCGCCACGCCCGACACACCCGCCAATGCCAATCTCGGCTCGATCCGCTGCCCGAAGAACAATGCTCCAAGCGCCAGGTTGTACAGGGAGGCAAGCGAGAAAACCACCGCCAGCAAACCGGAGGCGATCGCCAGACTGGCCTTGTAGAACAGAACATAGTTGAGCGAGAACATCGTCGCGCCCATCGCCGCAAACAGCAGGTGCTGCGATACGGGAAACGCCAGCCGATGCCTGGCATGCCACGCCCAGGCAAACATCAGCGGGCACGACAGCAGAATCCGCCACAACACCGATACCTCAGGCGCGACGACGCCGGCTTGCCATTTCAGCGCAATCCAACTCGAGCCCCACGCGATGACGACGATTGTATAGAGAGCAAGGTCCGACCCGGTCAGACCCGCGCTCCGCTGCACCTCGCCCGCAGCAGGCTCCGGTGATGCGCTCACCGCCCATACACGATCGACTTGGCAGCTGGCCAGCTCACCCGATAACCGAACTCCACCGTCTTCTCCTCACCGGCCGCCAACCTGTCCTCCCAGGCCAGAACCCCCCTCTTGTCGTCCAGGTTGCGCTTGGTCGGCAGCGGTCGGGCAATCAACTCCACCTTGATCTCCTGATTATTGGAGACCGGCATCTGATCCAGAACCGTGAACGAGATCGGTTGCGCGTGGAGGTTCTTGATCACAAGCCGCCAGTTGCGCAGGTCCGTCTTGCTCTGGGAGATGATGCCGGTCTCGCCCCGGCTCACCTCCGTGCTGCGGGCTTCCACCTTGACCCGGTCATCGGCACCGAAACCCAGATCATGCGATTGCCCCGGCGCCAACTGCGGCAGGTGACCGTTGCCGATAAATGTCTGATCCCGGAATAACGCGACACCGCCCGGCAGCCAGGGACTCGCCATCGGCACTTTGAGCGCGGCATAAAGATACGCCCGCTGGTCCTGTCGCGGCACGGCCCGCACCTTCAGCTGGATATCACGGAAGTCGATCTCGTCGATCTGCACGCCTTTAGCCTGATTGGCATTCGGCACCGTCTGCCGCCCTGCGATCTCGTAGACCGCCTGGAACGTTCCTGCCTCGACCCGAGCGCTGCTGCTTTGCGCCGCCTCCATCACCGGCGCGGGCGGCGTCGCATCCGCGATCTTGGCCTCATTGCCAGCCGGTTTCGCACTCCTCAATTGACGGCTCATCTCTCGGCTTTGGGGCGCCACCGAAACCGGCACAGGCGGACGCTCAGGAGGAAAATCAACCGTCACTGGTTGCAGTTCAGGTGCCGAGGAACGCGCAGAAGGCCGCGCCGTCGACAAAAACAATTGCACCCGCTCCCATGGCTCCGAGGTTGCCTGTCTGATCGACGCACGGCGCGCCACAGTCATCCGCGGCGCAGCATCCTTGCTCCCCGTCACAAGACGCGCGTCGTATCGAGGTTGCCAGCCGGCCCGCCTCACCTGGTAGCTCACCAGGAGCTCGGCATCGACAGCGGCCTGAGCAACGACGCCGACCTTCACCTCCGTGCGCTGCACTGCGCGCGGTGCCAGCGCGTTGAGCCGTCCCTGCGCGTCCTTGATCCTGCGATCGACGTCTCTAGTGCGCACTTGCGCATCGAGGATAGACTTGCCGACCGGCCCCATCTCCCGGCCGATGAGCGCGAGCACCTGAGCCCAATCCTCCCGCGCCCCGCCACCCGGTCCCGCCGGCTGCGGGCGGCTCGGCAGCTGCACCAGCTGATTGAGGTAGGTTCGCTGCGCTTCCGAGGCCTGCTGTTCAGCGGTAATGCGGGCACGTTCATCCCGCAAGCGCTGGATCTCGTCCTCGATCCCCCGGCGCTCGCTGGCCACCGTCTCAGCATCCGTGGACGGCACAGCGAGCCGACGGCTATCGACCGCCCCGATCATCAAGGGACCGTTGGCCTTTCCGGTCACGCGGACAGTATCGCCAAGCGCATCCAGCGGCAGGTCGCCGATAACCACCGTATGGCTGCCCGCTCCGATTTTGACTTTGACCAGTCGTTTGACCTCCGCCCCGCGCGGATAGACCGTCACCGTATCGATAGCCGACGTCGCCGCAATATCGGCAGCCATCGCAACTCCGGAAGTCCAAATAATCATCAGCAGCAGGACAAGCAAGCGCATCAGTCAGCCTCCAAACCATGAGACGCCAAGCCTACCACCGATCTTGACGACCATGTGACCACTTTCGCCCCAAACGCCTCTCGCCGCTCACGGTGCCGCTGGCCGAACCCATCAGAACTGCAGTCTGGTCGCCCGTACGACCTGCTTCATCGCGCGGATCTGTTCCAGAACCGTATCCGGCACCGCTTCATCGGTCGCAACGATACAGATAGCATCCCCGCCCGGCCGGTTCCGGCCCAGGTTCAGTGTCGCAATATTGAGACCCGCGGCTGCCGTAATGCGACCCAACTCGCCGATAATCCCGGGCGTATCGGAGTTGCGCATATAGATCATGTGCGGCGCAACCTCGAACTCCATGTCGATCCCGCGCACCTGGATGATACGTGGTCTGTTGTCGGAAAAGATCGTACCCGCAACCGCCCGCGAGTAGCCATCTGTCACGACTGTGAGCTTCAGATAGCTCTCGAACGCCCCGGCCTGGCCGCGCTTGGTCTCTTCGACCATGATGCCGCGCTCGCGCGCATTAATCCCGGCCGATACCATGTTGACATCCGAGAGCAGCGGCCGCAGCACGCCGGCCAGAGCCGCCGCGGTCAGAGGCTTGCAGTTCAGCTCCGACACCTCGCCTGAGTACTCGATCGTGATCTTCTTGATGCTGTGCTCCGTGAGCTGCCCTGCAAACGAGCCCAGTTGCTCGGCCAGCCCCACCCAGGGCCGCAGCATGGGGGCTTCCTCGGCCGTGATGTTGGGCGCGTTGATCGCATTGGAGATCGCGCCCTTGAGCAGATAGTCAGCCATCTGCTCGGCAACCTGCAAGGCCACGTTTTCTTGCGCCTCGGCCGTTGAAGCGCCCAGATGCGGCGTGCAAATCATGTTGGGCAGGCCGAACAGCACGTTGCTCTTGGCCGGCTCCTCAACGAATACATCGAACGCCGCGCCTGCTACCTGCCCCGACTTGATCGCATCCGCCAGCGCCGCCTCGTCGACCAGTCCGCCCCGCGCGCAGTTGATAATCCGCACACCCTTTTTGCACTTCGAAAAAGCTGCCGCATCCAGAATATTCCGCGTCTTGTCCGTCAAGGGCGTGTGCAGCGTGATGAAATCGGAGCGCTTCAACAGCACATCGAGCTCGACTTTCTCGACGCCAAGATCCATCGCCCGCTCTTCCGAAAGGAACGGATCGAATGCCACGACTTTCATCTTCAGTCCCAGTGCCCTGTCTGCCGCGATCGAACCGATGTTGCCGCAGCCGATCACGCCCAGGGTCTTGGCGTACACCTCCACGCCCATGAACTTGTTCTTTTCCCATTTGCCGGCTTGCGTTGACCGGTCGGCCTCCGGAATCTGCCGTGCCAGCGCCAGCATCAGGGAAATAGCGTGCTCTGCCGTCGTGATCGAATTGCCGAACGGCGTATTCATCACGATGATACCCTTGGCGGTGGCCGCCTTGATATCGATGTTGTCGACGCCGATTCCCGCCCGGCCGACCACTTTCAATCTTTCCGCCAGGCCAATCAGCTTCTCGGTCACCTTGGTCGCAGAGCGCACCGCCAACCCATCGTATTGCGCGATGATCTTCTCGAGTTCCTCTTTCGACAGACCGGGTTTCACATCAACCTCGACGCCGCGATCCTTGAAGATCTGCACCGCAGCCGGCGACAACTCGTCTGAGATAAGAACTTTGGGAGCTGGCATTGGAACCTCGCAGATGGAAAACAGCACACCGCCTTAAGCGGGCGACAGTATGGGGACGACGCAGGAAACGGCTTGACGCCGAGCAGCCGGGCGCTTTGCGGGACGAGGCCGAGCGCATCGACCAGCCTCCCCCTGTTTGCCCGGTGCCGCTTAAGCCAATTTCGCTTTCGTCTCGTGAAAAGCCCACTCGAGCCATGGCAGTAGCGCCTCGACGTCTGCCGCCTCCACGGTGGACCCTGTCCAGATGCGCAGCCCTGGCGGCGCATCACGATAGGCGCCGCAATCGAGCGCGGCCCCTTCCTTCTCGAGCAAGCCCGCGTAGTCCTTCGCGAACTTCGCTTGCACCTCCACCGAAGCCCCGGCCACAGCCGGATCGACGATCTTCAGGCAAACCGATGTATTGGATCGCGTCGCCGGCACATCCGCCAGATTGGCGATCCACGGCGTTCTGTCGACCCAGTCCCAAATCACTTTGGCGTTGCGGTCGGCCCGCGCCATCAAACCCTTGAGCCCCCCGACCCCCTCACCCCATGCCAGAGTATCGAGATAATCCTCGACGCAAAGCATCGACGGCGTGTTGATGGTTTCGCCTTCGAATATCCCCTTGATCAGCTTACCCCCGGACGTCAGCCGAAACACTTTCGGCATCGGCCTCGGCGGGGCATAGCTAGACAAACGTTCCACGGCACGCGGCGAAAGCACCAGCATTCCGTGCGCAGCCTCGCCGCCCATTACCTTTTGCCACGAGAACGTCGTGACATCGCATTTAAACCAATCGATCGGTTGAGCGAATGCAGCCGACGTCGCATCCGCAAACGTCAACCCACCTCTCTCTGCTGGTATCCAATCGCCATCTGGAACCTTCACACCCGACGTCGTGCCATTCCAGGTAAACAAGACATCACGCGAGAAATCGACATCACCCAAACCTGGCAGTTGCCCATAGGGTGCGCGCAACACGCGCACGTCCTCAAGCTTCAGCTGCTTGCTGACATCAGTGATCCAACCCTCTCCGAAACTCTCCCACGCCAGCGCATCCACACCACGCTGCCCCAGCATGGTCCACATCGCCATCTCATACGCCCCGGTATCAGACCCCGGAACAATCCCCACGAGATAATCAGCAGGAATTCCCAAAATTGATTTTGTCTTATCGATCGCCACCTTGAGACGCGCCTTGCCTTCCTTCGCGCGATGCGACCGCCCAAGAAACGCATTGTCAAGCACGCCCGGCGACCAGCCCGGACGTTTCGCACACGGTCCTGAGGAAAAATTCGGACATGCCGGCAGCTTCGCCGGCTTCGCAGGTCCAGACATGTCGCTATCCTTCCAGATAGTAGCTCCTCGGTGGGGAGGAGTGGCCCGCGCAAGGAATTAGGCTCCGCCAACCGTGAAGTCAATCACCGCAAATTACGGCCTCAACTCGCAACGTCTGCCGCCGAACCCGCGATAAGCACGAAAAAGGGCGGCCCGTAAGGACCGCCCCGAAATGTCAATTTCGACAACCAGGCGTCCTCAGCCTCAGTTGATATCCAACCTGTAACCGACCCTGATCTCATGGATATTCTGGTCGGGAATAGTCACGCGCGCCGCCGGGCCACCCGTATTCATCGGCGTGGAGAACGTCGTGCCCTGCAGATGCAGCAGCCGATACCCGACATCGAGACTGCCATTATCTGAGACCTTCCAGCTCACGCCGGTCATGAACGCCGCGGCCAGGGCAATATCGCTTTGCCGTGCGCCCGAGCCCTGCACCACGACACCTGTCGTACATACGTTGGTAAGGCTACACGTCACCGTCGATCGGTTCAGCGTCCGGCCATCAGACGTATGCACCGCAAAACCAAGCCCGGCGCCGATATACGGCGTGAACGACCGCCAACCGGCCAAGTCGTAATAGAGGTTCGCCAGACCCGTCCAGTTCTTGCTCCTGAACTGATCGAAATAGCTATCCCGCAGCGAACCCGTCGCTGTCGGAGTAACGATCGTCCCGACCGCACGGCTCTTTACCTCGCTGCGAAGATCCAGCGTGACATCGCCGCGCAACCAGCGAGAGAAGTGATAGCCCACGCCGAGGCCATACCGGCCGAATTGATCCAGCCCCTGATCACTGCGCACCGCATCGTCGTTGAACGGCGCTTCAGCATTGTATTTGTCCACGTCAGAAAGGCTGTAGGCTGCGTCCAGCCTGACATACCAATTCGATGCGGTATCAGGCACAGGAATCGGCGCCGGCACCGGAACCGCCGCCGGCACACGATGTTTCACGACAGGCCCGTGATCGATCCCGCCAGCCACCGCCGGCAGAACCAGAGCCGTAGCGGCACAAATCCCCGCCAGCACACCCGAAACGAGAGTAGCAGTCCGTCTCATGACCTTCGATCCCCAATTTACCACTGATCAGCCGGCTCTATCCGACCCAAGCGGTATCCGCCGTTCTGTCCGCGAATTGCAAAGCACAGCCGCAATCCACACCCGTCCCGTGGCGCAATTACCAGGCGCCGCACAACGCAGAACACGTCAGGGATCATCTCTGTCGCCGGCAACACATTTACCGGCAAGTCATTCACAACACCCAGGCAGGCACACCGACCAATGCACTACCTGATGTCGTACCGGAGCCCGATCCGGAATTCGTGAGAATGCAATTCCTCAACCCGCGTAGGCCCGCCGAGCGCATTCGTGACCTCGTCACGAATTTGCCCGGTATTCACCTCGCCCAGGTAAAGGAAGCGATACCCCGCATCGAGCTTCAACCGCTCGCGCATGGCAACACTGAAGCCCGCCATGACCGCACCAGCGACCTGCCACTTGTCGTCACTATCGATCCTGATGGGGTTACCGCCGGTATTGCGCAACTGCCTCACGTTGTTATTGAGAAAGCTCGCCTCCGCATCCACGACGCCGCGTCCGCCGTTGATCTGGTTGTGGGCAAGACCGAAGCCGAAACCTATATAGGGCGTGAAGCGAGAGCGCATGTCGAAGTCATAGTAGAAGTTGAGCAGCACAGCCGTGCTCTCATACCCGAACTTGTGCACGCCATAGACCGGCGAATAGATGTTCCCGTTATGACCTTTGAATTCGGACTCGAACCGATGATCGACGGTAAGGTCCGTGCGGATCGAGCACGTCACATACCGGCCTATACCACCGCCGAGCGACCATGAATTCAGCGAGCGTCGGCCGCATGTAGTCATCGATCCCGATCTCCGATGCCGAAGGACGATCGTAGGATACATAGCCAGCATCGAGCCGCCCATACCAGCTCGGGCAGCCTGCCGGAGCATGTGAAACGTAGGTGTCTTTGAGGCTACCGCCGCGCACGACACCCTTTGAATAGAGATCAGCAGCGTGAGCCGCGACCCCAGACACCACCAACGCCGCGCCGGCAAGCAAAAGACTGCGGAACGTCCTCATCGATTTCCCCTCGAAGCATCACGGATAGACGGCCTTCTGCCGCGATCTCGTGTTCGGCTCTTCGTCCGACGCGTGACTGTTTCACTTCGGGACTATGGGAAAGAAAATTTAAAGGAGGCTTAAAGAACGCCAGCTTCGAACCAGATGACACGTCGCCATAAGGCTTGAGATGCAGCAACATTGCAGCCGCCACCTGCGCCAGCGAGCGTCGAAACGAAAAAGGCCCCGCTTGACGGGGCCATCCTCGCGCTCAGCCGTTGCCGTCTATCGCCCGGCCTCAGGCGGCCGCCTGCCTGACCGCCTCGACGATATCGCTCACGACGTTATTGACCAGTTTCTGGTCGTCGCCCTCCGCCATCACGCGGATCACAGGCTCTGTCCCCGACGGCCGGATGACGAGCCTTCCCCCCTTGCCCAGGCGCGACTTGGCCTCTTCGATGGCAGACTGCACTCTTCCGTCATCTAACGGCTTGCCGCGATCGTACCTGACATTCTGCAACACCTGCGGTACCGCCACAAAACGCTGGCACACCTCACTGACGGGCCGGTTCCCGGATACGACCACGGCGAGCAACTGCAGGGCACTGACCAGCCCGTCCCCGGTCGTGGCGTAATCGGACAGCACGATATGACCGGACTGCTCTCCTCCGACATTGAAACCGTGCTTGCGCATGTGCTCGACGACATACCGATCACCGACCGGCGTCCGATGCAGCGACAGACCAAGCCCTTCCAGATAACGCTCCAGCCCCAGATTGGACATCACGGTTGCAACGACACCGCCAGCGGCCAGCTGTCCGCGCGAACTCCAGCTCTCCGCGATCACCGCCAGCAACTGGTCGCCGTCGACGATCTGTCCCTTCTCGTCCACGATGACGACCCGATCGGCATCGCCATCAAGCGCGATCCCGATATCTGCGCGCACCTCAAGCACCTTTGAAATCAAGGCCTCAGGCGCTGTCGAGCCGCACTTGTCGTTGATGTTGCTGCCGTTCGGCTCCACACCGATCTTGATCACCTCCGCGCCCAGCTCCCACAGCGCTGCCGGCGCAACCTTGTAACCGGCACCATGCGCGCAATCGACCACGATGCGCAGGCCGTTGAGGCGCAGCTGCCGCGGCAGCGTCCGCTTGGCGAACTCGATATATCGTTCCTGAGCGCTTTCGACCCGTGTGGCCCGGCCGATGCGTTCTGCCGGAACCAGCAGATCCTCGCCCGGCCCATCGATCAAGGCCTCGATTTCCAGCTCCAGGTCGTCAGAAAGCTTGTAGCCGTCCGGGTCGAAAAGCTTGATCCCGTTGTCGGCGGACGGATTATGGGAAGCGGAGATCATCACGCCCAGGTCGGCCCGCAAAGAGCGTGTCAACATCGCAACCGCTGGTGTCGGCATGGGCCCCAGCAAGAACACGTCCATGCCGACTGCCGTGAACCCGGACAGCAGAGCACTCTCGATCATGTAGCCCGACAACCGGGTATCCTTTCCGATCACCACCCGGTGTCGACGGCGTTCGCCATTCGAAAAGATCTTGCCCGCGGCCATGCCGACTCGCAGGGCCAGCTCGGATGTCATCGGCTTTTTGTTCGCACGGCCCCGAATGCCGTCAGTGCCGAAATAGCGCCGCGCCATGTCTCAATCCCTCGTGTGCTGCGCTCATGGTGGAGCTGCATCATGCCCGCTCGCATCCGGCATCGACACAGCTCAATTCAGCCCCCATTTACCACCGACCCAGGCCCGGACAGAAGCACAACTTGGATATTGGCTGAACGATTCGCACACGATGCAGGCATTGAACGCCATTCATGCCGAGACATTGAACCCGCCCAGGAATCGGCGCATACGTCAGCCCAAGTTGCGGCAACAATCGTTGCGGCGCGTCCGGTTCTGACCGATCAGTCCGCAAGTCCTCGTCGAGGAGGGGGCATGGCTTATTTCCTGGCGGTTGCCAACCGCAAGGGCGGCGTTGGCAAGTCCACAATATCGGTGATGCTCGCCCATGCATTCGCTGTACTGGGCCACAAGAAGGTCATGCTGATCGACCTCGACTCCCAGTCGAACTCATCCCTGATTCTGCTTGGCGGCAGCCAATGGATCGAGTCCCAGCGCAACTCCCGCAACATTGCGGCCTATATCGAGGATCGCCTGTACTCGATAGAGCAGACCAAAATCCGCGAATACGTTGTCGAGGGCGTCGGCGACCTGCATGACGCTGCCGGCCGCAAACCAGCGCTGTCCCTGCTTCCCGGCTCGCTGAAGTTCGAGGACATGCAGGACGAGCTGATTACCTACTACTCGCGCCACAACACCCAGTTCCACCAGGCCAAGCTCAAGTGCGCCAACCATTTCCGGCAGGCGCTGAACTTCGCCGCCCCACTGGCCGACGTGGTAATCCTCGACTGCGCGCCCGGTCTATCGAACGCCACCGCCGCTGCCTTGCAGATGGCGGCGAAGGTGCTCGTGCCATTTCGCCCCGACGCGGTGTCGGAATTTGCGGTGGACCGCATTTCCTCCATCATCGAAGGCAAGCCTTTTGACGATGTGATGGACATTCCCCCGCAATCGCGACGCTACGTCTGTGTTGCAAATGCCGTCAGACCCGGTGGCCGCGACCAGACGATCATAGACACCATCGCATTCAATCATCCGACCCTGCAAACCCAGCTCCCGCAAATGCCCGACATCGCCGATGCGTTCGACTGGAGTGACGAGCGCCAGACACTGGAGGAGAAATACGGTCAGGCAGTCGAGCCACTGAAAGCGATCTACCAGGAGCTGATCGATACGCTGAGGGCCTGACGGCCCCTGGCGGCCGCAGCACGAACCATTCCTGCTGCTGGACTAAGCGCAAGGGATCATCGCTTGAAGAGAAGCATGGAGCGTTGAGCCAAATTCATCCCAAGCGAAGGCGTTCTAGGAGCCCGTCTGATGAAACGCACCACCCGCAAGTTGTCGGGACCGACCAAGGACCGATTTCTGAACCAATTCTTCGCCTCGGATCCAGCGCTCGACCCTCCAACCGCTCGGCGTCTCGCTGCCCAGACTGCCGCAACATTCACAAGTCTGCGCGTGCGCCGTGAAGCCTGGGCTCAGCTCAAGGCCCGGACTGCGCGCTCAGCCGGCCATTCCGCACCGTCCGCCGGAGCCGCTCCAACGATCAATGCCGACACTGACCCGCCCCACGCGACGAGCCGGACAGCACCCGCGCCCCAAGACCGAACCGATCCCCAACCTGCGTCCGAGCCCACCGCCGAGCCCTTCGATCCGTATTGCATCGGCCTGGTGCCGGTCTATCAGCGTGAAGGCCGCGACGGTCTCCTGACCAAGTTGGGTGCGATCTCCAGCAGTGACCACCTCCGGCAGATCGCCAGAGTACAGAAAATCGTCTTGCCGCAAGACTTGCGTTCCGGCGAGCATGAGCCTGCAGTGCTGCGCAACGCCATCACAGATGCCGTAGCCCGGCGCATCGCGGATCGCCGCGCAGCCGCGGGCCAATGACATCCCGCGCATTCCGCCTCAGCAGCATCGATAACCGCCGCCCACTCATCCCTGCAGCCCACTCAACGAACAGCAGGCCAAGCCGACGGCTTCCCCATGGATGCCGTCAGCCCGGTGAGCCGATGTGCTTGCTCAGTTCTTTGCGCCTTCAGCCGGCTTGGCCATCTTTTCGCGCATGTCCTGCACCGCGTCCTTGGCCTGATTGCCGAGCTCCATCGCCTTATCCTTCGCGGCGTTGAGCCATTTCGTCGCCGTCTTCTTGGCGCGATCGGTCCGGCTCGGATCCGTCATCTTGTAGCTCGGAGCTGCCTTCAGCTGATCTTTCGTCACGTCCACGAAAATCACCCGTCCGGCCTCCACTGCGGGCCCGATCCTCACGGCGGAGAATGGGACGCCGACATATTTCCGGCCGACGCCAAGGAAACCTCCGACACTGAGAACGACGGACTGTGCCTGGCCGTTGGCATCCAGCGCCACATCAGCAATCGTCCCGACCTTCTCGCCGGTCCGGTTGAACACGTTGGTGCCACCCAAACGATATGCCAGGATCTGGCTGGGCTCCTGACCTTTCAGGAACGTAACGCCTTGCGCGCTGGCAGGCGCCGCAGTCGCTATCGCAGCAAAACCGATAGCGAGGGAAAGCGCGGCGGTGGAAAGCTTCATGATCAGTGCTCCTCTTTAAGACTGCCAAACCTCTATTGCCATCAGCAGTAAGGCACAAGTCTGACGTCGCCATGGAACATTGGGCCGCAGGGTCAAATAGCAACTATTTCAACCAACGTGGAATATTACTGCCGGTTCCCCTGCCTGTGAGTGGTAGCCCGAGCACGGCCCCATCGGCCGTTCAGGCCCTCACCAGGCGCTCGACCTCCGGCCGCGGACCGTCCAGCTTGCCGGTGATCGGCGGCCGCGGCAGCCCCGCCTCGCCTGGCTCGATCACAAAGGTATACTCCAGCGTGTACCAGCCCCCCTCCACATCCTCGGCAGGAGGCTTGCCCCCGTCATGGTGCACGAAATCGCCGATCAGTCTTTCCGTCACGCCGAACTGCACATCCGTCTCCAGATTGGGATCGTCACTCGCGTAGACCTGACTGATCTGGGTCTTGAAGCCAGCCTTGAAGATGAGAAAGTGAAGATGCGCCGGCCGCAGGTTGTGGCGTTTCTGCAGTCGCAATAGATCACCGACCGGCCCATCGACCGGGATTGGATAGCCGATCGGCTTGATCGAGCGGAAATTGATCTTGCCGGTTGCATCGGTCTTGAACTTCCCGCGCAAGTTCATATCCGCCTGCGTCGGATCACAATTCTCGTAATACCCCTCCTCTGAGCAGTGCCACACGTCGACCTCCGCGTCCGCGACAGGCCGCCCATCCTGGTCCGTGACGTGAGCAGTGACAAAAATCGGCGTTCCCGGCGTCGGCGAGCGCACGATCGATCCACCATTCCCGGTTGGCGGCGAGCCCATGCGCCAGAACGGACCAAGCAGATTGGCCGTAGTCTCCGTCTGGCCGTTGTCGCCATTGTTGAGCAGGCACACCAGGCTCGATACGCCGAGCGAGCCCGCCATCAGCACCGCTTCGTTGTGGCTCTCCGAGGTCTGTTTCCCGATCGCATTGATATACGCGCAAGCCTTCTGGAACTCCGCCTCGCTCAGATGCACCTCGCGCACAAAGGCGTGCAGATGCCTGATGAAGGCCGACATGATCTCCCGAAATCGCGGATCATCCGCCCGCTCGATATCGGCCAGAACGGCCGTCGTTACGTCATCCTGCGTCTTGATGATCATGGCGGCTCCAGATTGCGCGAACTGCGCACCCGTCACGCACTGCCACGTGGTCCGAGTGCGAGCAAAAGAGACGTCTCACGTCAGAACGGCGTTGAAGCTGACCGAGATCCGATCCTCCTGCGCCATGTTAACCGGCACTTCGTGTCTCAGCCAACTCTCCCACAACAGCACTGTGCCAGGCGACGGCGCGACGTAGACGAATTGGCGGTTATGGGCTGCCGCACGTGCCTTGCGCGGCGGCGCGGCCATCATCATCGGCAGCCTCGGGTCCTCGAAACGGATCGAGCTGGCCCCCTCCGGCACATCCACATACATCGTGCCGGAGATCACGCTGTTGGGATGGATGTGGCCCGTATGCGTGCCGCCGTTCTCCAGCACGTTGATCCAGATCGAATTGACCTGCGGGGTCAGTCCGCGCAGGTCGAAATCAGCGGCCTCCGCGAACGCCACCAGATGCGGGCCGAGCCGCTCGGTAAGCTCCGCGAACGTCGGGTTGCGCAGCACCAGATCGTCGAGCGATGCATACGAGGTGTAGCCCTTGTAGCCTGCCGCCTGCGACCACCGCTGACCAGCCACGTCCTCCTGCGCGATGGCCAGACACGCGATCCGCAATTCATCGAGAAAGGCACGCTGGCGCGCCCCTCCGATCTTTGCCCGGTAGATGGACGTCGAAAATACGTGATCGATGCTGCTCATGCGGCGTTGCTACCCTGCCGCGCCTTGCCCGGCAAGCAATCCCCACCCTCGACGTAAATCCCACTCGACCGCAAAAGGAACTCTTTCAGGCCAATCCGCGCCCGCGCAACCACCCCGAAACCACGCCCCGATACCGCCAGGCATCATCGCGTGCGATCTGATCCAGTTTCTCGATGCAATCCTCACGTGGCGGGCGCCCGCACCTCGCATTGCGCTCACAATGAGCGCACGAGAACTCGGACAGCGCCCGTCGTTGCCTCCGCTCTGCCAGCCAAGCATCCCACCGGTCAAACACCCTGGAATTTCCCATCGCGGCCTCCATGAAATTAGAGGTCTAAGATGCCCGCGCCACCCCTACCCAGGGTTGATCAGGATCAAGCCTGGCTGCCATTACCGCCGCTTCACTGGCGCCAGCAACAAACCGCAAAGCCCCGAACCGATCGCAACAATCGCAACAGTTCACACCAGTCGGCTTTGCTCGACCGCCGCGCCGATGAAGCTGGTGAACAGCGGATGCGGCTCGAACGGTCGAGATTTCAGCTCGGGATGGAACTGCACGCCGATGAACCAGGGATGGTCGGGATACTCCACCGTCTCCGGCAGCAGCCCGTCCGGCGACAGGCCTGAAAAGCGAAGGCCCGCCGCCTCCAGCCGCTCCCGATACCGCGTGTTGACCTCGTAGCGATGGCGATGACGCTCTGAAATCTTTGTCGTGCCGTAGATGTCAGCGATACGGCTGTCCTTGGCCAGCGCGGCCTCAAAAGCCCCCAGCCGCATTGTCCCGCCCAGCTCGCCGCCCTGGCGCCGCTTCTCCAGTTCGTTGCCCCGCATCCATTCGGTCATCAAGCCGACCACAGGCTCCGGTGTCTGCCCGAACTCGGTCGAGCTGGCGCACGTCACCCCAGCCAGGTTGCGCGCGGCCTCGATGCAAGCCATCTGCATCCCGAAGCAGATCCCGAAGTAGGGCACACCCCGCTCGCGCGCGAACTTGGCCGCAAGGATCTTCCCCTCCGCCCCGCGCTCGCCGAACCCGCCGGGAACCAGGATGCCGTGAACATCGCCCAGATGCGATGCCGGATCCTCGCTCTCGAAGATGGCGCTGTCGATCCAGTCGATCTTGACTTTGACGTTATTGGCGATGCCGGCATGCACGATCGCCTCGGTCAGGGACTTATATGCGTCCTGGTGCTCCGTGTATTTGCCGACGATGGCAATTGCCACGTCGCCTTCTGGCGCCTTGACGCGATGAACGATCTCCTCCCAGCCCGACAAGATCCGGCTGCGGGGCGCCATTGATGCCGAATGCGGCCAGCACCTGCTCGTCGAGCCCCTGCGCATGATAGCCCAGCGGCACCTCGTAGATCGACTTCATGTCGAGCGCCTGGATAACCGCATCCTCACGCACGTTGCAGAACAGCGCGATCTTCTTCCGCTCCGATCGCGGGATCTCGCGGTCCGAACGGCACATCAGGATGTCAGGCTGAATACCGATAGACCTCAGCTCCTTCACCGAATGCTGTGTCGGCTTGGTCTTCAGCTCGCCCGCCGAAGGGATGAACGGCACCAGGGTCAGGTGAATGAAAATCGACGCCCCGCGCGGCAACTCGTTGCCGAGCTGGCGAATCGCCTCGAAGAACGGCAGCCCTTCGATATCGCCGACGGTGCCGCCGATCTCGACCAGTACGAAGTCGACATCGTCGTTGCCCCAGGTCACGAACGATTTGATGGCATCCGTCACGTGCGGGATCACCTGCACCGTGCCGCCCAGATAATCGCCCTTGCGCTCGCGCGCCAGGATATCCTGGTAGATCCGCCCGGCCGTCACGTTATCGGATTTCTTGGCCGATACGCCGGTAAAGCGTTCGTAATGTCCCAGGTCGAGGTCCGTCTCCGCCCCATCATCGGTGACGAAAACCTCCCCGTGCTGATACGGGCTCATGGTGCCCGGATCGACGTTGAGATAGGGATCGAGCTTCCTCAGGCGGACGGAATAACCGCGGGCCTGAAGAAGCGCGCCGAGTGCGGCCGATGCGAGGCCCTTGCCAAGGGATGAGACCACGCCGCCGGTGATGAAGATGTACCGCTGCATGGGCTTCGACCTTAGTGCGCCCGAGAGCAGATTCGAAGTGGCATTCTCGCCGTAATCCACGGCGATTCGACGCGGGGTCTCACAAAAGAGCGCAACCCGACCGTGCAACTGTTTGACAAGGTGCACCTGGAGGACGAGCTGCCCCCGAATTCTTCTCTGTGTTCCACCGCTACTTGGAGGGTGGAACGGCCGGAACACCCGGTTGCAGCTTATCCAGCACACCACCACGACCACCCGGTGCTGCCGGTGTGGCAGGTGTCCCCGCCCCCTTGCTTGCGTCCCCTGGCGTAGCTGGCGCCCCCTGCCCCGCAGGCGTCTGACGATCGAACACCGAGCCCGGTGCTGTGTTGCGCTGGGCCAGCATCGTGAGGCTGAGGCTCGTAATGAAGAACGCCAGCGCCAATCCAGCCGTAATTCGGGTCAGCAGGTTGGCTGTGCCGCGACCGGTCATGAAGCCCCCGCCGCCGCCGCCACCGCCAATGCCGAGCGCGCCGCCTTCCGATTTCTGCATCAGCACGACGCCGACCAGCACTGCCGCGATCAGCAGATGGATGACGAGAAGAAAAGTTGCCATCTGTGACGGCTCCTGCAGCAGGGATTGACGAGTTTGCCACGCCTTCTAACGCAACCTGACCCAATGCGCCAGAGGTTGAGCGGATAGGCTGAGAGGATAGAGAGGATAGGTTGAGCGGCTCAGCTGCGAGGCTGCGTTGAGACGGTCGCCTTAAAGCTGACCAGCCAACCAGCCCGGATAGTGCGGTCAGCTCGAATTTCCCCTCGAAAGCAGATAGCCCCCGGCGACCAAAGCACCAAGCGACACCATCAGCGACCAGACCGGTACATGATCGAGGTCCCCCAGCAGCAGAACCACAGCCAGACCAATCAGGCTCCACCCGACCGCTCGCATCGGCCAACGGCGGATCATGTCTTGTCCTTGCCCCCGCTGTCTGATGTCTGAGATGGCGACTGATCTCCACCAGTGGGCGCTTGGCCGGTCGGGGCTCGGCCAGCACCCCTCCCTTCGCCTAGATTGGCAAATCGCGCCGCTTCCGCGAGTTCCTGAAGCTTCGCCTGATAATCCGGCATCACGAGCCCGGCGCTGATCACGATCTTGGCCGCATCTTCGACGCTCATCTCTAGCGGCAGAATATCCTTGCGTGGAACGATACAGACGAATCCCGTCGGCGGCATGAAGCCGGTCGGCATCCACACTACGACACTATCCGTCTCGCCGCCGGGCGCCACCGCCGCGATTTCACCTGTCGTGTCCCCGGTCACATAGACCAGCGACCAGATTCCCTTGGAAGGAAACTCCATCAGGCCGACTTTGGCGAACCGCCGCTCAGGATGGGCTGCTGCCACCGCTGATTTCGAACATCTGTTTGAGAGCGCGATACACATTGCGCACGATCGGCGTGCGATTGAGCAGCATCTCGCCCCAGTCGATGAGCGAGCGCCCCAGCAGATTGGCCGCCAGCGCCCCGATCAGCGTCAATGCCACGATCGCGAACAGCAGCCCGAAGCCAGGCACCCAGAACCGAAGGTAGGTTTCCGGATCATACATCGGCGGCACGAACGGCCTGACCCACCCGTCAACCGCCTTGATGAACCACCACACCAGATAGACGGTGATAGTCACCGGCCCTACGACCACCAGCCCAGTGAGAAAGTAATTCCTGAAGCGCGCACCCAACCGCATGCGCAAGTGCCGTTGTTCTCCAGGATTGGAGCCACTCGCTGCTGCTTTCCGTTCCTTGGCAGGCGGCTCTTTGCTCCTGCGCGCCACGAACTACTCCTGTCTCGCCCACATCCAGTCTTGCGCGGACGTCAGTCATCGCAAGACACCGACATAGATCGTGCTCAAGGCCTCGTCGCCGACCTTAGCTGGAGCAGGCACCATGCGCCACCCGAAGTGCCGGACAGCAGCAAACACATGCAAAATGGCAATGCCTCGCTTGGGTCGCTCGGCTATTAGAACCGCCAGCCGAACCGAACGCAACCTGAACGGCACAGCGAGCAGTCCAGGCTGCCAGGGCCTTCCACGGGCTGCCAGGTTCGATCCCCTGCGCCGACCGGTCGGCGGCGTGCCCCTACTGCGTATAGACGAGACAGCTCATCCCATCGCGCTTGAGCGCATCACACAGCGCGCGCGACTCGTTTGCTGTCGCGAATGGGCCTATCCGCACCCGGTACAGAGTGCCCATCGTCCCCACCGCAGCAGGCTCAACGACCGGAGCGCGCCCGCCAAGCCCGGAGCCATAGCGTCGTTGCAGCCCCGTCGCCACCTGCTGTGCCTGATCCTGGGTGCGTACAGCCGCGACCTGAACACCAAACCTTCCACCCGACGCAGCTGGAGAAAGCGCCGGCAGACCCGCCGGAGCCGCCACCGCGGCCGTGCGTTGCATCGTTGATCGTGCTTGTGGACCGATGCTGCTCGCCGGCCTCCCCGCCGCTGCCGGCAGGGCCGAAGCCCGCTGCGGCTCCCTTGCCGGTGCCGTCCGCACCGTCTTCGCCGCCGCTGCCGCCTGCGCATTCCTCACCGATTTGGCTTGCGAGCGCGCATCGGCCTTGGCCACCACTTTTGGCGGCGCTGGTCGTGCTTCCGCGACGCTGGACACCCTGGACGACCAAGATCGCGAGGCAACGGCTTGCGGTTTCGGCTTGGCCGGCGGCGATTGCGCAGCAGCGCTGACGCGCGCCTCCGAGGACGCCGCGCTACTGGAATTAATCGACCCCGTAGATGGCGTCGTTGCTCCCCCGAACAGCGATCCGAATAGACTGCCGAGCCCGCCACCGCTCTCAGAGCCGACGCGCGTCACAGTCTCCGTCTTCGCGACCGCCTTCTGGCTTGCCCCGACCGATGCCGCCTCCGCACCATTCGGCGCCCGCGTTACGCGCGTCTGCGCCTGATCCGGCAAACCCGCCTCTCGGTACGCCGCCGCGCGCTGTGCCAGTGCGTCCTCGCGCAGCTTTGCATCGAGCCCGTTCTTCAACCACAACGACCTTGTCAGATCCGAGATCGCCTGCGCCGGCTTCTTATCTTGGCGATAGGCCACGCCGCGATAATACAGCGCACGGGCGGTCTGCGACGCCGGCAGCTTTCCCGACTCTATGGCGCCCGAGATGCTGGAGATTGCAACTGCGTGCCGCCCCGCCTTCAGCGCGTTGACCCCGGCCTCGACCCGCTCCTGCGCCCCTGCTGCATCCAACGCACCACTAGAGGCAGCCGGCTTGCTCCCGGCCTTTGCACCTGTCTGGCGCTTGGACGTTGTGCGTGCGGATTTTCCGTTGCTCGATGATGCTGCCGCGCCGGCATTCGAAGTCCCGCCGCGCGTCGTTGCCTGCCACGCGCTATTCTGTTGCGCATCGGCCCGGCCGCCGCCCAGCGCCAGTCCGACCGCGGCCGACAAGCAAGACAGCGCCAACAGTCGCCCTGCCGCCCTTCGCAACGTTGCAGTGCGCCTTGGTGCGTTCATGACCCGGACCCCTCGTTCGTGTCCTATGCCCCGCACTCCCCTCAGGCGGGCAAACTACGTCAGGCCGCGAGCCAAAGCAATTGCATCGATTCCCACGAACCATTCCGCATTTGGGCAGCGAGTGAACCGATTCGCTACTCAACTGTGACGGATTTCGCCAGATTTCTCGGCTGATCGACGTCGGTGCCCATCTGAACTGCGGTGTGATAGGCCATCAACTGCATCGGCACGGCATAGATCAGCGGGTTCGTGAAGGGGTGCGCCGACGGCACCTGAACGTGCGCCGCCAATTTACAGCCCGCCCGGTCCGGGCTCGCATCCGATACCATGACGATCTGCCCGCCGCGCGCCGCGACCTCCTGCATGTTCGAGACGCTCTTGTCGAACAGCTCGTCACTGGGCACGACGACGACCACCGGCACATTCTCATCGATCAGCGCGATCGGTCCATGCTTGAGCTCCCCGGCGGCATAGCCCTCGGCATGGATGTAGGAAATTTCCTTCAGCTTCAGTGCGCCTTCCAGCGCCACCGGATAGTTGCTGCCGCGACCCAGATAGATGACGTCTCTCGCTTTCGCCAGATTCTGGCCCAACGCCTCGAATGCCTGCTCGTTGCGCAGCAGGGTCGAGATGTGACGCGGAACCTCAGTCAGCGCCTGGACCAGCTCCAATTCCATGTCCGCACTGATCGTGCCCCGTGCCCGGCCAAGCGCAATCGCCAGGCACGCCAGAACCGACAGCTGACAGGTGAACGCCTTGGTCGAGGCAACCCCGATCTCCGGACCTGCAAGCGTCGGCAGCACTGCATCCGACTCCCGCGCAATCGTCGACGTCCGAACATTCACCACCGAGGCGATATGCTGCCCCTGCTCCCGCGCATAACGCAACGTCGCAAGCGTGTCAGCCGTCTCTCCCGATTGGGATACGAACAGTGCCAGCCCGCCTGGCGACATCGGTGCTTCGCGATAGCGGAACTCGGAGGCGACGTCGATTTCGACCGGCACCCGCGCATAGCGCTCGATCCAGTACTTCCCGACCAGCCCGGCGTAGAAGGCCGTGCCGCACGCGGAGATCGACACTCTCTCCACCATGGCAAGATCGATACCGAGCGCAGGAAACGCCACCTGGCCGCTCCCCATATCGAGATAGTGAGCCAGCGTATGGCTGATCACCTCTGGCTGCTCATGGATCTCTTTGGCCATGAAATGGCGATGGTTGCCCTTGTCGACCAACAGCGAGCTAGCGACCGACTTTGTGATCGCACGTTGCACGCGCGCCCCTGTCCGGTCGAAAATCTCCACGCCACCGCGCCGCACGACAGCCCAGTCGCCCTCGTCCAGATACGTGATGCGGTCGGTGAACGGAGCCAGCGCAATCGCATCTGAACCCAGATACATCTCGCCATCGCCATGTCCGATCGCCAGCGGCGAGCCCTGTCGGGCGGCAATCATGAGGTCGTCGTGCCCCGCGAATATGATCGCCAATGCAAACGCGCCCGACAGCCGTGTCAGCGAGCGCCGCACCGCCTCGATAGGGTCGGCACCGCGGTCCAGCTCATCGGTGATGAGGTGCACCACAGCCTCCGTATCCGTATCGGATGAGAACGCGTGACCTTTGGCCACCAACTCCTGCTTGAGCTCGCGGTAGTTCTCAATGATACCGTTGTGCACGACAGAGACCCGCGCACTCATGTGCGGATGCGCATTGGTCTCGGTTGGACGTCCGTGCGTCGCCCAGCGCGTATGGCCGATACCCGCCCGCCCGTTGAGCGGCTCCGCGCCGAGCCTGGTCTCCAGGTTCCGCAGTTTGCCTTCCGCCCGGCGGCGCTCCAGATGACCGTTCTCCACGGTCGCCACGCCGGCCGAATCATAACCGCGATACTCGAGCCGCCGCAATGCGTCGACCAGATCAAGCGCCACCGGCTTGGAGCCGAGAATTCCGACGATACCGCACATTCCAGATGTCCTCGCTGTCCCGGACCGAGCCTCGCTGTCCCGGAATAGACTTCGAATAGACTTCAAGGCAAAAAACATGCCCGCGCCACGCACGGATCAACGACTGGGCATCCGTTCCAGCTGCAACCGTGTCATGCCGTGCCGGTCACTGCCAAATCAACAACCATTACGGCGCACCTAACCCTATTGATCAGGCCTTGGCCTTGGCTTTCTGGCGTTGCATCAGCGACCGGAACTTTGCCGCCCATCCCGGCTTGATCTGCAATTCGCTTCGCTCCAGCGCCAGCGCATCCGCCTCGACATCCCGCGTGACCACGCTTCCCGAGCCCACGAAAGCCCCCTCGCCGATCCGAACAGGAGCCACGAGTGCGCTGTTGGAGCCAACAAAGGCATTCGCCCCGATCTCGGTACGGTGCTTGAAGAAGCCATCGTAATTGCAGAAAATCGTCCCCGCACCAATGTTGGCCCCGGCCCCGACCTCGCCATCGCCCAGATACGCGAGGTGATTGGCTTTGGCACCGGCGTGCAGGGTCACATTCTTGACCTCGACGAAGTTACCGATGTGGACATCGATCCCTATGTCCGCACCCGGCCTCAATCGCGCAAACGGGCCGACCCGCGCGCCATGACGCACCCTGGCCTCCGCGATGTGACAGTTCGCATGAATTGTTACGTTGTCCTCGATCACCACACCGGACCCGAAGAATACGTTGGGCTCGATCACCACATCCCGGCCGATCACCGTATCGTGGCTGAGCCAGACTGTTTCGGGCGCGATCATCGTGGCGCCGTCCATCATGGCCTTCGCCCTGGCGCGTCGCTGCCAGATGCCTTCCGCCACCGCCAACTGGTCGCGGGAGTTGATGCCCAGCACCTCTTCCTCATCGCACTTCACCGCGACCGCTTTGAGGCCGTCGGCACGCGCGATCTCGATCGCATCCGTAAGATAATACTCGCCCTTGGCATTGTCGCATCCGATCCGGTCGAGGATCGCAAGGATATCGGGACAACGGAACGCCAGCACACCTGAATTGCAGAACGTGATGGCCCGCTCCACCTCGTTTGCCTCGCGCTCCTCCCGGATCGCCATCAGCGTCGACTGTCCCTCCGTGATGAGCCGGCCATAGCCCGTCGGATCGGCAGCCTCGAATCCCAGGACCGCCACGTTGGCGCCATCCTCCAGCGACTGCAGCAGACGCGCGACGGCCAGCGGCGTGAGCAGCGGCGTGTCACCATAAAGAATGAGCAGGTCACCCTTGAAGTCCGCCAACATGGACCGCGCCGCCAAAACGGCGTCTGCAGTCCCCCGTTGTTGCTCTTGAACGAATATGCCTGCTCCGCCGGCGCGGCCGGCGACTTCCCTCCGCACCACATCCATATCCGGCCCGATCACGACGGCAAGATCGCGGCACCCCGCATGACCGGCCAATGCCAGGACATGCCCCAGCATCGACAACCCGGCAATCGGATGCAGCACCTTCGGCAGCGCAGATTTCATCCGCGTGCCTTTGCCGGCAGCCAGAACAATCGTGAGCAGTCCATTGTCCGTCATAGCGGGTCCATAGCTCGAAACGGCTGGCCGGATTCTATGCGCCAATTGCACCGGGCGACGTTTCAGTCAAGCCCGACAGCGCGTTACGAATGCCCGAAGACCAAGCAAGGCGCAAGCCACTCCAAGACCGCCCCAACCGCCCGTCGACAGGTTTATCAGCACGCTGCCGAATCAATTCCCGCGCAGTCCCTCGGGACTGCAACCCCTACGCGAAAATTTCAACCGGATATTGCCCTGAACCAAGTCCGATACAGTTGCCCGTCTGCGCAATCCACAGCCAAGCGCTCCACCTTCAGGCACCATCCTTGACCCAAGGCAGGGAGTTGAAAAAAGTCACTCGCCATAAAGCCGAAACCCGGCAACAGGGGTGATTGACCTCGACGTGGGGGATAGCATGCAAGAGGACATTACGAGGCCGCGGCGCCAGCAGCGGCCAAAAGCATTTGGCACATACCAGC
The DNA here is from genome assembly GCA_963825625.1 of uncultured Alphaproteobacteria bacterium. Classification (GTDB taxonomy): domain Bacteria; phylum Pseudomonadota; class Alphaproteobacteria; order Rhizobiales; family Hyphomicrobiaceae; genus CAMDPA01. Next base: position 338,620 of record CAWGUF010000029.1, read on the forward strand.
TGGCCTGGGTTGGGCTTGCCGCATTTTCACTCGGCTATCTTTGCGTTGCAGCCGCAAAACCCGAATTGCTGGCCTCCGTCCTGCCCATCGAGCGCGGCTCAGATCAACGACTTGCAGGCCGCGCCGGCGGTGCTGGCGTCGACGACCAACTAACCGCAATGCGGGGCTGGATGACCGACCTGCGGCGGGATGTAGCCGAGACCAAATCCGCCATCGCCAGGCATGAAGAGCGGCTGACTGCGGCAGAGAAGGCCCTGCCACTGACGACCCTGTCGAAGACTGACGCAGCCGCGGCATCAGCTGACAAGCTCGCCGCACGCTTTGCCAACGAGCCCGCCACTCAGAGCGCCCCCCCGCCGGCCACCGTTGTGGCGAAACCGGCACAGACGGCCAAAGCTGTCAAAACCAAAGAACCACCGCCGCGGAGGTCGGCAGGAACTCAGAGCGAAAAGAAGGCGGCAAAAGGGGCGAAACCGCAACCGGAGACGGGCTTCGAGGAAACCATAGCGGCCGCGATCAAGCCGGATGCCACCCCTTACAACCTTCGCGTACTCAACTCCGGCCAGACGTCGCAAATCACGACTGGCAGCGTCCCCGCCAGCCGCATCGCAACACCGGCCTTCCCCCCGGCACAAATCAGCCGTGCGAATTCTCAGCCGCAGGCCATCGAGATAGGAAGCGCAGAATCACTGGATGCCCTGCGCAACCGCTGGGGCGAGATCAGGGGTCGCACGCCAGCGTTGCGAAAGCTCGCGCCGCGCTATCGCATCAGTGCCGATGGTGCTGGCGCACCTTTCAGGCTGCTCGCCGGCCCGTTCAACGAGCCCGGCGAGGCCGCCCGAGCCTGTTCGCAACTCAAGGCGCGCGGCTATTCATGCGCCATTGGCGACTACGCAGGAAACGCGCTGTGACAATCGGCTGACGGCGTGCAGTGGCCTGCCGCCGCCGGCTTCCGAGCACAATTCACAGCAACCAAATCACTAAAAAAAATCGGCGGCCCGTCCAAGCAAACGGGCCGCCGTTTCAATCTCATGACACCAAAGGTCCGAATGTCATTCGGCCCGCATGTCCGTCGAACACAGACAGCGCCTACAGATCGCGGGCACGGAACGTGTCACACGTTTGCATGTTGCCGGACTGAAAACCGACCTTGAACCACCTCACGCGCTGCTCGGATGACCCGTGCGTGAAGCTTTCGGGAACGACGTAACCCTGCGTCTGGCGCTGGATCATGTCGTCACCGATCCGGCTCGCGGCGTTGAGGCCCTCCTCGATATCTCCCGGCTGCAACCGGTTCTTGAGCTGATGGTTGAGATTAGCCCAGACACCCGCCAGGCAATCCGCCTGTAGCTCCATGCGGACCTGGATCTGGTTCGCCTCGCGTGGATACTGCTGCTTCATCTCCTGCACTTTTGCGGCCACACCGAGAATCGTCTGCACGTGATGGCCGACCTCGTGGGCTATGACGTAGGCCTGGGCAAAATCGCCAGGGGCCTGGAAGCGTCGTTTCAGCTCCTCATAGAAGGCCAGATCGACATAGATCTTCTGGTCCAGCGGACAATAGAACGGCCCCATCTGCGACAAGCCCTGTCCGCATGCGGTCCGGGTCGAGCGGGTGAACATCACCAGCGTAGGCTCTTTGTACTGCCGGCCCGCCGCTTCGAACACGCGCTTCCACACATCTTCGGTGTCAGCCAGCACGCGCCGCGTGAAACGGCCCAGCTCGTCCTGCCCTGAACTATCGGCTTGGGTTGGCGCCTTGCTGCCGGGCAACCCGGGAATATCGAACGGAGAGCGCTGCGATTGCCGCGGCTGCCCTTGATCCATACGCGGCATTTGCGGCACGCGGCTCATGTCGACGTTACCGCCGCCCGTCAGAATGTCGAGCGGGTTCATCCCGAACATCAGCATCAGCGCGCCGATGATCAGCAACGTCGTAATGCTGAAACCGCCGCGCCCGCCCATCGGAATGCGGAAGCCGCCGCCGCCGCCGCCACCACCGGGGAACATGCCACCGCCACCGCCCTGACCGCGCCGGTCCTCGACGTTCTTGCTCTCGCGATCTGACTCGTCATACCGCATTGTCGTTCCTATCCTTAGCTGCCGACGGCGAGGCACCCCATCCGAGAACTCGAGCCTGTCGACGTCTGACCATACCGCAATTCAGCACGCTGCGCGCCAATCGACAACTGCCTTGATGGCCCCGAACGCGCTGAATTTCCCATCGCCCTGTGGCGTCTGGGCAATTGCCGACGACCACGAAGCGGCCGCATCTGGGGGCTCCTCTATCAGAATCCGAGAGCGCTAGCCGCCATGACCAACGCCAACCTGATCGGCTGGGCCGCGCCCATCTTGTTGCTTTGCGTTTCCAACATTTTCATGACGTGGGCCTGGTACGGCCACCTCAACCACAAGACATGGCCGTTGTGGATGGCGGTTCTTGTGAGCTGGACAATCGCCTTCGTCGAGTATTGCTTTGCCGTTCCCGCCAATCGCTATGGCCATGCCATCTACTCGGCTGCGGAGCTGAAAACGATTCAGGAGGTGATCACGCTCCTTGTTTTTTGCGGATTTTCCGTTCTGGTGCTCAAGGAGCCAATCACGATCAACCACATGATTGGGTTTGCCCTCATACTTGCTGGCGCCGTGTTCATCTTCAAGGCGCCACTGGCCTGACCCACGCCCGCTGCTTGCATGACGACACGCTGCCGGAGCAGATTACCCGCAGCAAACAACCCACACGAGCACACCATGGCCGACACCCGCGACCTCATCATCATCGGTGCCGGTATTGCCGGCCTCACAGCCGCGACCACGGCAGCACGCCTCGGCCTGGCTACGCTCGTCGTCTCCGGCGACCTGATTGGTGGCCATCTCGTCACCATCGAACAGCATCGACGGCTTTCCCGGCCATCCCGAAGGCATCGCTGGATACGACCTTTGCCCAGCCACCGAGGAGCAGGCCAGCGATGCCGGCGCTGGCTTTCTTGCAGAAACGGCGACAGCGTTGGAAGCGACCGCCGACGGCTGGCAGGTGACGACTGAGTTTGGCGGACATACCGCGCGCGCCGTCATCCTCGCCACCGGCACGACCCTGAAGGCGCTGGGCGTGCCCGGCGAATCCAGGCTTGCCGGCAAGGGCGTCAGCCACTGCGCGGGCTGCGATGCTCCCCTCCTGAAGGGCAAGCCCGTCGTCGTCATCGGCGGCGGCGATTCGGCCTGCCAGGAAGCCCTGACCCTGGTGCCGGTGGCATCGAAAGTGACGATCCTGACAGACGGACCGGAACTCACCACGCAAGCCAGCTATCGAGACCGCCTCGCAGCCGCCGGCAATGTCGAGGTACGTACCGGCATCAGCGTCGTCGACATCGAAGGCGAGGACGGTGTCGCGGGCGTGCGCATCGCCGCCGCAGGCAGCGAGGACGTGATACCGGCCGCATCGGCCTTCATCTTCATCGGACTGCAGCCAGCCTCTGCACTTGCCCCCGCCGATGTCCGTAACGCTGCCGGAGAGATCACCGTCGATGCGCGCCTGCGCACAACCCTGCGCGGCCTCTATGCCGCCGGAACGGTACGAGCCGGCGCGACGTTCCGTGCCGCGTCCTCCGCCGGCGACGGCGCCACCGCAGCACTCAGTGCGTGCGCGGATCTGGCGGCGCGATAACGTCTGTCATCGCGCTATCGTGCGCACGTGGCGATGGCAGCGATACCCCAGACAGCGGAAGTGGGCACCGGAACCTGATGGGGCCATGTGCTGACATTGCCGTCCAAATGCGTGCTGCACTGCACACCCACATAGCTATACAATGGGCACAAACTGCTTGAGCTATGGTTGCGGTTGTTTCCAGTTTGTTCTATGGCTACGTCATGCCGATGGCGACTCAGATCGAGTGGACTGATGCGACGTGGAACCCGGTCACGGGATGCACGAAGATTACCCGCGGCTGTGATTTCTGCTACGCGGAGCGCTTCTCCGAGCGTTTTCGCGACGTGCCGGGCCATCCGTTCGAGCACGGCTTTGATCTGACGCTGCGCCCGGATCGCCTAAAGCAGCCGCTGACCTGGCGGCAGCCCAAGCGCATCTTCGTGAACTCCATGAGCGACCTGTTCCACAAGGAGATTCCCAAGGACTTCGTGGACGCCGTGTTCGACACAATGGAGGCGGCCGACTGGCATACGTTCCAGATTCTGACCAAGCGCAGCTCGCTGATGTCACGCTATCTAAGCGGTCGGTACGGCAGCGGCTTGGCTCCGGCACATATCTGGCTCGGCGTTTCGGTGGAGGACCGCCAGAACGCGGTGCGGATCAAGCATCTGCGCACTACTCGGGCCGCGGTGAAGTTCATCTCGTTCGAACCCCTGCTCGGACCTATCGGCGCGGTCGAGCTTGCAGGTATCGATTGGGCGATTGTCGGCGGTGAGAGTGGCCCCAAGGCGAGGCCGATGGATGAAGTCTGGGTAGTCGAGCTGCGCGATCAATGTCTGAATGCGGGCGTGGCCTTTTTCTTTAAGCAATGGGGCGGCATCCGGCCGAAGTCCGGCGGCCGGCTGCTGCGCGGCCGCGAGTGGAACGAGTATCCGGGCCTCTCTGCACAGGCGGTATGACCTCACGGGCCGGAGAACTGACGTGGCGCAGCCGAAGAGCACGATCTGGCAGCTTGAGCCGCACACCGCCGCGAAGCATGAGATCCTGCGCCGCTACCTGCAAGCCTGGGCGCCGATCTCTCAGCCAGGGTCGCTTCCCGCACCTCGTTGTCGTCGATGGTTTCGCTGGACCAGGACGGTATTCACAAGGTGAGGAGGGTTCTCCCATCATCGCCATCAAAGCGGTAATCGAGCAACCGCGCCCCATCACAGCGAAGGTCGACTATCACTTCATCGAGCTTGACAAGCGTCGGGCTGAGCATCTTGATACTGAGATTGCGGCTCTGGCGCTGCCGCCCAAAGTCACCACCACTATTCATGCTGGACATAGCTTCCAGGACGCGTTTCCGAAGGTCTGGCAGCAATACGATCCAATACCTGGCCGTTCGAGGCCACCGACGTTCGTCTTTATCGATCCTTTCGGCTTTAAGATACCGTTTGCTTATGTGGCGGAAGTGTTGCGCGCGCCCAGCTGCGAAGTTCTGATCAACTTCATGTTCGAAGAAATCAACCGCTTCCTGGCTCAGGAACAGCAGCCCGACAATTTCGATGAACTGTTCGGGTGCCGCGAATGGCGCGACGGCATCGCCATCAAGGTGCCGGCGGAGCGAGTTAAATTTCCACACGACCTTTATACTCGGCAGCTCACGAAGGCTGGCGGCGCGCGTCACGTGCGTTCCTTCGCCATGCGCAATGAGCGCAACACGATGGACTACTTTCTCTTCTTCGCCACCAACAATGAGTTGGGGCTGAGGAAGATGAAGGAGGCCATGTGGCGGGTAGATGGCAGCGGCACTTACACATTCTCCGACGCAACTGTCGAGTTGCCCGAGGGAATCTCACCCCCGGGCGCTCCCAGAACCGTGCATGACCCTCTCGAGTTACACGGCTCCCGATGTTCGGCCGTTCCCATGACATAGCGGCCAATGGGCGAAGAGCCTCGGCGTCTTCCGGCGAAGCCGGTCGAACCAGTCCCTGCCGCCCTTGGTTTGGTGCACCATCCGCTTGTACTTGCGACGGGCCCACCTGATGACATAGGCGTCGATCCGTTTCAGCGTCGGACGCAACTGCGTCCGGTAGAAGTGGCTGTAGTAGCTGATCCAGCCACGGATGACGGGATTGTACATCCGGGCCAGGTCTTCCAGGGATTTGTCACTGCGGTGGTGCAGCGCCCATCGCCGGATCTCCCGGCCGATGCGCGTTTGCGCCTTCGGGCTGACCGCCGGCAGGAAGCTGTGTGCGAAGACCTCTTTGCCCTTCACGACCCACCTCACCTTCCGGGCACGGAATTGAAAGCCCAGGAAATCGAAGTGGATGCTTGGGTAATCGCCCTTTCGCGCCACATCCTTGCAATAGACGATACGCGTCTTCTCGGGATGCAGTTCCAGCTTGCATTCGGCCAGTCGGGCTTTGAGCGCGTCCTGCAGGAACCGCGCTTGTGCCTCGCTTCGACAATGACAGAGCGCATCGTCGGCATACCGCTCGAACGGAATGTGCGGAAACTTCTCCGTCATCCACGTGTCGAACGCATGATGCAGGAACAGGTTCGCCAGCAGTGGTGAAATCACCCCGCCCTGTGGCGTGCCCGTCGTGCGCGCGACGATCGAGCCGTCCTCCATCTGCACGGGCGCCTTCAGCCAGCGCTCGATGTAGAGCAGCACCCATGGCGAGTTCGTATGACGACGAACGGCCGCGAGCGTCAGCTTCCAATCAAGGCTGTCAAAGAAACCCTTGATGTCGAGATCAAGAACCCAGTCGAAGCGCCAGCAGCGCTCGCGAGCCTTGGCCACGGCATCAATCGCAGACTTGCCCTTCCTGTAGCCATAGGAATTGGCGTGGAACGCCGGCTCCAGGTTCGGCTCCAGCGCGCGCCGGACGACCTCCTGGGCAATGCGGTCGGCAACCGTCGGAATACCCAACGGTCGCGTCCCGCCACTCGCCTTCGGATATTAATGCGGCGCACCGGCGGAGGAAAATAGCTCCCTGACGACAGCCGGTTCCAGAGCTTGTAGAGGTTCGCCGAAAGGTTGGCCTCGAAGTCTGCAATCGACTGTCCGTCCACTCCAGCCGCCCCCTGGTTGGCCTTCACACGCTTGAAGGCTTCCCAGACCTCACGCTTGGCGATTTGCAACGGCTTCGCCTGATCCACGGGCTCCTCCCGCTCTGCCAGAAGCACGCCTCCGACAGGGGACGGTTGGCCGGCAGCCGAGGCTGAACAACGCAGCCCCTTTGCTCCAGCCGCATTACCAGGGCCTTCGTCGCTCTACGGGTCGGTCCGTCCCAGTGCGTCGGCATCGGTACTCTCGCCTCGTGGTTTCAGCCACTTGTGCTTCTCCCTTCGGATGACCATCCGCCGCAGACGACGGCACACTGGTTCCCGCAGTTCCGCACGAGAGCCCAGATCGAGGTTCACGCCCCCTACACGCCGGTCGCCGCCTACCCAGTACCCAGGTGTCCGAAGGCTCATCCCAGGAGATGAGAAACGCCCCTGGTTTTGACGACAATTCTCTGGTTTACGACGAGTCAGCAGGGGTTCACTTGCGTTCGTCTCCCTCGACCCATACCTGCTCGGGGTTCAGCCCGAACGCTTTGACTCCAACGCTCACCACCACGGCTTTTGACCGCAGCAGCTTGGAGTGGTTTGAAGCCCGCTCCTGGAAGCCGACTCCGAAGGGCCTTCCTTCATCTCTCGTTGAGTTGCGCATCCCGGTGTGGACCCGCGATGCTCGTGACACACGACCCAAGCCAGTCGGTTCTCTTCGCCACAGAGCCCGATCGGCAGCTGCTCAGCCGTCTCATCCTTCAGCGGTTCGCAGGAAAGGAGACGAAGATAAAGGAGGTGGAGATGTTCGTCGTGTGCGAGACGCCATTCCGGGAGACCCACTACAAAAAGGTGCTCAAGGAACTCGAAGACGCAGGTCAGATGGCGGCGATAGACCCGCCAGCGAAGCGCAGGCGTGGCCAATTCGGCGATCCGGATATGAAGCTCCGTTTCGAGCCCAGGTAGAGCCTATCGCCCATGCTGACTGTTGACTTCGACTACGACCAGGAGGGCATGACCGTGCCCTATGAACCGCTTGTCGATGAGTTGCGCAGCAATCGCGGATTTCGACCTGCGCGGACGTCCCGACCTAGCGATCAATATTGCAGAGACCTTGAGATCGCCAGCTCTGAGGGCCCTGATCGGCGGCTTGGCGCAGAGTGGTTCAGCGTTCCACACGCTGGGCTGCGATCTCGGAGCGCATGAAGAACCCTGGCGCGGTGAGACGTTGCAGCAGGTGGCCGGCGGATATGTGCAGATCATCAGCGCCGACTATGACGGGCGCTCGCCAGAGGACTACACGGCGCTCGGACAATTCCTTGCGCACTCGCTTGAGGAAGAGGCGAGAAATCAGGACTGGAGCCTAAAGTTTGTCGTGCAGCCCGTGGTCCTGACATTGGATGACTATTCCGGCCTCGTGGTATCGCTGCACGTTTGGTTCTTCGCCGCCGCTGCCATTGTGGAAGCCGCGCATCAGTCGCGCGATGCGCTGATCGCCGCCTTACACCGCGCACTCATCAAAGATCACGCCGCGCTCGTGGTCACGGACGGCCACGGCGATTAGCTCGCCCGACTAGACCTAAAACCGCTCTGCCTTACGTGACAGCGCTGCAAGTCGAATAGCGGACCTCGTCTCTAGGGGATAGAATCCAAGCTCTAACATGGCCTCATATCTGCTTTCTCCTATGGGCGGCCTGCCGCGCCCCCGCTCAATGCTGCAGCTGCTCAGGACAGCAACGGGTCTTGGCCGTTACGAAACGTCCGATCAGAGTATGGCGGTTGCAGGGGCTCGAATGCGGAGCGCATCTTGCCGGCTTCGGTGGACAGGCACTGCATGAAGCTGTGACGGCGATCCAGACGATCTCTTGAGCGCAATCTACCAAGATCTGCCGCAAAAACTCCCGCACAGCGGCGATCAGTGGCTTGATTCCGATGATGTTCATGACGCGGGTGAGATTGTAGGCAAGGACGGAAAGCGCCGTCTCTGTCTTCACGTTTTGCAGATGCTTCATCAGGAAGTGGGTTGCGCCCATGCGCGCCTTGATCGTCCCGAACGGATGTTCGACTGTCTCGCGGCGGGTGCGCATTGCCTGCGGGTTCTCATCCAGCCGTCGTTGAACATCTTCGAGAACGTGCTCATGCTCCCAGCGGGTGACGACGCGCTGCGCGGCAGAGGTGCAATGCTTCTTGAGCCTGCAGCTACCACATTGCTTGGTCGCATATCGACGATAGTTTAAATCATTCTCTCTCTTGCGCGAGACGTACTTCAATGACTTACCTGCCGGGCAGACATAAAGATCATGATCAGGGAGGTATCGAAAGTCGGCTTTGACGAAGAGGCCCTTGAGCTTGTTGTTCGAGGTCTGCGGCTTCGGCAGCGTGACAGTGATGTCGGCATCAGCGCATTCGAGGATTTGCTCGTTTGAGAGATCCGCGATCGGCAACGACATCGAGTTTATCAACGCCCAGCACTGTCTTCACCAGCTTGGACATCGGTGCCAGTTGTGAACGAT
>CAWGUF010000030.1:0-125029 GCA_963825625.1 uncultured Alphaproteobacteria bacterium
ATGCGGTCCAGCCGCCCGTCGACAGTGGCCGTCGATTCGACGTTGTCCTTCCACATTTGATGCCGACCCACACGCCCGCGAAACGCGACAGCGCAAAGCCGTAAAGCCCGTAATCCAGTAGCTCCTGCACACCGGCCGGATTGAGCACCGAGACTGATGCATGTCGACAAATGCGAATTCGGATTGATGCGCGCTCGTGGAGCTCTCGCAGATATGATCGTCCCCCATCAGCGCCAGAACGCCGCCGTGCCGGAGGTGCCCGCGTGGTTGGCATGGCGGAACGCATCGCCGGAGCGATCGACCCCTGGCCCCTTGCCGTACCAGATGGCGAACACCCCATCGTGTTTGCCCTCGCCACGCAACTCTGCCTGCTGACTGCCCCAAACGGCGGTGGCGGAAAGATCCTCGTTGGCCTGGGTGGAGCAGGATGTTGTGCGCCTTGACGAGCTTCTCGTTGCGCTGGAAGGCGCTCTCCAGCGTTGCAATGGGCGAGCCGCGATAGCCAGTCACGTAGCCCGCCGTGTCGAGCCCGGCCGCCTCATCACGCGCCTTCTGCATCAGCATCAGACGAACGATGGCCTGGGTGCCGGTCAACAGCACATGCCGCTCGGTGAGATCGTATTTCTCCTCAAGCGAATGCGCCGACGGACTTTGGGCAGCTTCAGCCATCTCAGATGCTTCGCCTCCTCCGTGAGTGCCCCCTATCTGGCTGCGCCGTGTCTACGAACCCGCACATTTCTGTGATACCCCTCGATACGGCGTTTCGTCGCCCGCGCACACCTCATCTTGTGCCCGACCTCCCGAATGTCTGCGCTTGTGGCTCGCGAGGCAAGCAGGAACACCCCGCGCGCTTCGTCCACGAGGGGAAGGCCGGCAGAATATGATACTTCAGCCGGCTCGATGTTTCGCTATTATGCACAAGAATAATCACTAAGGAGAAATCGCAATGATCCTCCTCCCTCCTGCGTTTAGGGCGCACGCGGACCGCAGCACTGGCAGCCGCTGCGGCAGGCATTTTTACCAGCCTACCAGCCACTGCCCAATCGCCATATGCCGGCAAGAACCTCAACATGATCGTCGGCTCCGGCGCTCGGCGGCGGCTTCGATCTCTATGGCCGCACCGTCGGCCGCTTTCTCGTCAAGCACATTCCGGGCAAGCCGACGCTGGTCGTGCAGAACATGCCGGGCGCCGGCAGCATGAAGGCGACCGAATACCTCTACAGCGTGGCCCCCAAGGACGGCACTGACGGTCGGCATCGTATTTCCCGGCGCGATCATCGAGCCGCTGATCAGCTACGATAAGAAGTTCCGCTTCGATCCGCCCAAGCTGTCGTTTCTGGGCAGCGCCAACAGCGGCACGCGGCTGTGCATCACCTCGCACAAGTCGAAGGTCAAGACGCTCGGACGACGCCCTCAAGACGGAGATCACCATGGGCGGCAGCGCACCCGGAGATGCCACAACCGACTACGCCGCAGATGTTCAATGCGCTTGCCGGCACCAAGTTCAAGATCGTCACCGGCTACAAGTCCGTCGAACGCCATCGTGCTTGCGGTGGAGCGCGGCGAGGTCGACGGCCTGTGCGGCTTCGATGCCGCCTCCTTCCGCGCCCAGCGCCCGGAGTGGTACAGCGGCAAGCTCGCCAATATGATCGTCCAGGCGGGCATTACACCTGATCCCGAGTTGACCAAACGCGGCGTACCATCGATCTGGAAATACGTGACCGGCGAGAACCGCAAGGTGGCGGAGCTGATTCTCGCCCAGCAGGAGTTCCACCGCCCGTTCATTGCACCGCCCAACATCCCGGCCGACCGCCTCGCGATCCTGCAAAAGGCATTCGACGCGACCATGGCGGACAAGGAGTTTCTGGCCGCGGCCGCCAAATCCCAGCTCGACATCGCACCCAAAACGGGTCCCGTCGTCACCAAGCTCGTTCGCGACATGTACGCCGCGCCCGGGGATATGATCGTCCGTATCAAGAAAGCGCTGCGGCCCTGAGGCGAACTTTCGGCTCAAGGCAATCAACTGATACGGCTGCCCGACATCCGCTCACAACCTGCCTGAAATTGGGACTTGGCGGTCGTGCTGCGTCGTCGTAGCGTCAGCGGCTGATGGCACTGCTTGAGGCCACGCAACGCCTGTTCCAGCAGCCGATTTGATCTGTTCTTCCGGGCGCATAGGGACGCTACAAGAAACGAGAGTGAGGAGGAGACCATGCATAAGCTGGAAATCGCACCCTGGTTCATCGAAAAGGCCAAGGCACAGCGCAACGGCAGGCTCAATGCCTATGACACGCTGACCCCGAAGCGCACCGCGCTTGTCGTCGTCGACATGCAGAACTATTTCGTGCAGGACGGCATGCCGTCCTGCGCCCCTGTCGCGCAGCAGATCGTTCCGAACATCAACCGCCTTGCGCAGCGCCACCCGCGACAGCGGCGGCACCGTGGTCTGGATCCAGACCGAGGCATTTCCGAACGATCCGGACGATTGGCCGAACCGCAAGGAAGCAACCAGCCCGGATCGGTGGAGCAGACGCCAGAACCTGCTCGCGCGCGATGCCGAAGGATTTCCCATCTACCACACGTGCGAGGTTCTCCCCGAGGACAAGATCGCGCTGAAGATCCGTTACTCGGCGTTCATTCCGTATCCTTCCGACTTGTCCGTTATGCTGCAGGAACGCGGCATCGACACCCTCATCATCACCGGCGTTGCGACCAGCACCTGCTGCAAATCGACGGCCCGCGATGCCTCGATGTGGGGCTACCGGACGATCATGGTCTCCGATGGCAACGCCGATTCGACCGATGCGTTGCACAACTCGACGCTGGGCAAGTTCCTGGTCACTTTCGGCGATGTGCAGTCAACTGACGAGATAGTCGACAAGCTAGTCGCCGCCGGCCGCGCCGCGCCGCGCGCAGCCGAGTAGGCCGCCACCTGGCATGCCTGATCTACCGACACGAGGTCGCGCGGAAGCGAGCAGATAGCGCTCGGCTCTATCCGCAGGACCGCGACTGCCCGAAGCACGTTGTCACTCGCCCCTATCCTGAAACCGGAGCAACACCTGATGCAACATCGTCTACCCGCAGTCTCACTCGCAGTTGCATGCGTCGCCTTAAGCGCCGCTCCTGCCAGCGCGAACGAAGTCGCAGACTTCTACAAGGGCAAGACGATACGCATCGTCGTCGGCTACGCCGCAGGTGGCGGCGCCGACCTGTGGGGCCGCTTCATGTCGCGCCATCTTGGCAAATTCGTGCCCGGTTCACCCAATGTCATCGTGCAGAACATGCCTGGCGCCGGTGGCTTCAATGCCGTCAATTACGTCTACAACAACGCCGCGAAAGACGGCACTACGATCCTCTTGCCGACATCTACCGCGATCAACGCGCCAATGATGGGGATCTCCAGCGTCAGGTGGGAGACGTTCAAGTTCCAATGGCTCGGCAATCTCACCCGCGACGTGTCCGGCTGTGCTGCTTCCGGAAAGTCAGGCATCAAGAGCATCACGGAAGCCCAAACCAAGCAGATCATCTTTGGCTCGGACGGTCAGGATGATCCCGCTTCGCACCACCCCAGGATGCTGCAGAAGCTTCTGGGTTACAAGGTCAAGATCATCGCCGGATTCAAGGGAACAGGGCCTGCTTTTCTCGCGCTTGAACGCGGAGAAATCGATGCCCGCTGCTCGGTCTGGGCCTCGCTTGCCCTGTCGTCAAAGAAGACGGATTTCGAGACGGGCAAACTCGTAACCATCCTGCAAGTCGGCACCCGCAAGCATCCCGCGTTCGGCAACGCCCCCCTGATCTTGGACCTGGCGAAAACCGACGAGCAGAAAAAGATCATGCGGTTCATCGTCGGCCCACTCGAGATCTCTCGTCCGTTCGCCGCGCCGCCAGGTGTTCCTGCCGACAGGGTTGCCGCGCTCCGCGACGCATTCTGGAAGGCGGCCAATTCCGATGACCTGAAAGCCGAGGCCAAGCGCCTGAACCTCATCATCGACCCGATGAATGCAAAAGACACCGAGACTGCTTTGCGTGAAGCAGTCGACGTGACGCCCGATATCGTCAAGAAGGCAATCTCAGCCATTACCGAGTAGGGCGGGCGCGCCGGCGCGGCACCGACCGCGCCGGCGCGCTCAATAGTACGTCAGCACCTCGATGCCCGCGCCGCCATCATAGGCGGCAACGGCGCGCTGCTCCGCAAGTTCGATGCGTGTCAGCAGCCCGCTGTCGTGGCTGCTGACGATCACGCTTTTTCCGTCGGCCGGAAATGCCATGCCCATCGGTCCCTTCGCCACCGGCACCAGTGTCTGCTTCCGGTAATCCGCCGCATCGACGAGCCAGACGTTGCCGCTGGTATAGGCGCTAACCACCAGATGCCGGCCGTCCGGCGAGAACGCCAGCTTGCCCAGCCGCGAGCGCTTGATGTTCGAGAATGCCTGCCGCTGCATCGCCACCCGGTCGACCTCTTGGTGCGTGACAGCATCGATCACACGCAGGTCGCCCATATCGTTGTCGATCGCCACGAGCCGCCGTCCGTCCGGCGTCGGCGCGATGCCCTCCGTACCGCTGCCGTTACCGCTCTCCACGCCGGACTTGCGCACAGAGACGGCGGCGATGAACGCCCGCGCCGTAGTATCGAAAACCCCGACATCGCCTTCCTTGGCCGACACGTAAAGCCGGCGGCCATCGGCCGAACAAATCAGAATATGCGGTCCCTTGGCCGGGCAGTCGTAGACCGCCTCGATCTGCTTGCTGGCGGGATCGACGAGCAGCAGCTTCTTGGGGATGTCGCACACGACCCACAACTTGCCGTCAGCCGTCGTCACCATCCCATGCGGCGCGACGTATACTCCCAACTCGATGATGTCGGCGACCTCGTGCCGTTCCAGATCGAGCACCAGCACCTTGTTGTTGGCGTTCTTGTTGTTGCCGTAGATGCCATCGCCGTAGAGCGGCACGAATGCGCGGGCGTGATCGTGGCTGATCGCCAGCTCGTGCACACATGGCTCCGGCCCGTCGATCACCTTGATCTCGGTGATCGTCTCAGGGTCGTAGAACCGGATCTTGTTGCCGACCTTGTCGACAGCGACGAGGCCGCGCCTGCCGGTGGTGTTGGAGCCCGTAGTCGGGATCGGTGCGGGAATGGTCATCGCAAGCCTTCCATCTTCATGCTTTGCCCGCAACATACACCAGGGCGTCTAACTCCGCCCCATGATTGCGGTCGACATGGCCACCGGCTTGACACCGCGCGACGCAATCAACACCTGCGGATCGCGTCGCAGCCTTCATGGCACCTCTCCATGCGTGATACGCAGTTTCTCCTATCAGGATACTCCAGTTGCATACCGAAGCCGTGATGCAACCCCGATCCGCGAAATGCGGACTGACAAAAGGCATTGCCTATGGCCGATATGATCGGAGATGTTGAAGCCCCGTCACGGACCGAGGATCCACGCCATGCTCGCACCACGTGCCCGCTATAGACCGCCTGCCGGCGACACCTACGACTACATCGTGGCAGGTGGCGGAGCCGCCGGCTGCGTCGTCGCCGCCGGACTGGCCCAGGACGGCCGCTACTCTGTGCTTCTCGTCGAGGCCGGCCGGCGCGATACCAATCCCTGGATCCACATCCCAGCGACATTCTTCAAGGCTCTTGCGTCCCGCGATTCCATGACCGTCGTGAGCGAGCCGGAAGCCGGTCTGCTCGGCCAGGCCATGCCCGTGCCGCAAGGCACCGTGCTGGGCGGCGGCAGCTCCGTGCAACGGCATGTGCTACGTCCGCGGCCAGCAGGAGGACTACGACGACTGGGCCACAGCAGGTGCAACCGGTTGGGAGTTCGAGCATTGCCTGCCCGTATTCAAGCGCCAGGAAAGCAATACGCGCCTGGGCGACCCCTATCACGGCAGATCCGGCCCGCTGGTTGTGGGCGACCAGGAATACGGTCATGTCGCCATGCGGGCCTTCGTTGAGGCCGCAGTCGACTATGGGCTTCCGCGCAACGATGACTTCAACGGCGCCAGTCAGCATGGCGCCGGCTTCTTCCAGGTCACATCCCACAAAGGGCGCCGCCGCAGCGCATCGACGGCATTCCTTGTCCCGGTCGCGGGCAGGGAAACACTGTCCGTCGCATTGGAGACCAAGGTCGAGCGGATCGGCTTCGAGAGCCGTCGCGCCGCCACCGTCGAGACGCGCAGCGCAGACGGCACAGAAAAGACGTTCCGTGCACGCAAGGAGATCATCCTCACCGCCGGAGCTTTCAACTCCCCGAAGATCCTGATGCTGTCAGGCATCGGCCCGGCCGAGCATCTGCGCAGTCACGGAATTGATGTGATTGCCGATGTCGAAGGTGTCGGTGCCAACTACCAGGATCATTTCATGACCCTTGTCGCGGTCCGGCTGAAACAGCCGATCGCGCTTTACGGGCAGGACAAGGGCCTGAATGCCGTCCGCCATGGGCTCCAGTACGGTCTTTTCCGGCGCGGACTTCTCACCTCCAACATCATCGAGGCGGGCTGCTTCGTATCCACCGACGGCAGCGGCCGGCCCGACGTACAGATGAACGCGACCGCCATGGTCCAGGCTGAGCCCGGCAAGGGCTTCCGGCCGATCCACGGCATGGTCATCAATCCTTATGTGCTGCGCCCCAGTACGCGTGGACGGGTCAGCCTGCGCTCCAAGGATCCCAACGAGCGCATTCGCCTCCAGGCAGCAGCGCTCGCCGATGACCGCGATGTCGAGACGCTGCGCCGGGGCGTCGTCATCGCCCGCGAGATATTCCGCAAGTCGGCCCTGGCTGACATCGTCGCCGAGGAGCTGATCCCCGGCCCCGGCGTGAGCGACAGTGCCGGCTCCAACGAGATCAACGAGATCATTCGCCGTAACGGCCGGACAGTGTTCCATCCCACGTGCACGTGCCGGATGGGCAGCGACAGTGGTGCGGTCGTCGATCCGATGCTCCGGGTGCGCAATGTTGAAGGCTTGCGCATCGCCGATGCTTCTGTGATGCCGGCCGTCACCTCCGGCAACACCAATGCACCGACGATGATGATCGCCGGCCGCTGCGTGGACTTCATCTTGTCAGCCGCCTGACCCAAAGGGAGAGCAACTCATGTACCCACTACCCAAAGGTGCCAATTTCAAGCGCGGCAAGGTGCTGTGGGAGCTTGGCCTCCACATCGCAGGCAACCCCGACACGCCCTACGGCGGCAATCGCGACATGATGATTGCCGTCGGCACCGGCTCCGGTGAAAGCTTCCGGCCCTGGCTCCGGCTGGCGTCCGGTGCGGCTTCGTTGGCACACGGCGTGGCCAAGGGCGAGGTCGACGCGGCTTTTGTCAATCCGTCCGCGATGCTGACCCAGGCCTATCGCGGCACCGGCCTTTTCGACAAGCCCCTCGATCTGCGCATCCTGGGCAACTATCCCAGCGAGGACCGCTTCATCATCGCGGTCAGGAAAAGCCTCGGCTTCTCCTCCCTGGCCGATATCAAGAAAGCCCGATACCCCTTGAAGATCTCGCTGCGCGAGGAGAGAGACCATTCCACGCTGGTGCTGATCCAGCAGATGCTGGCATTCCACGGCATGAGCCTCGCGGAGATCCAGTCCTGGGGTGGTGCGCTCTATACGATCGGTGGCCCGGGCGACGAACGGCGGCTATCGCGCATCCGCGACGGCTCGGTCGACATGATCCTGGACGAAGGCATTGTCGCCTGGCTCGACGAGGCACTGGCCCACGACTACGTGCCGCTCGACCTCGACGAGGCCGCACTTCAACATTTGACCATGCTCGGCTGGCGTCGTGTACCACTGAAGTGCCCGCGTTTTCCCGACATGCCCGCCGGCCATGACGCGATCGACTTCAGCGGCTGGCCGCTCTATTGCAGCTCCGCCATGCCCAATAGTACGGCCTACGAGATTGCGCAGGCCTTCGGCGCTCGTCACGACGAGATGCCGTGGGAGGAGGGCACCCACACCGGGATCGCCCAGGTCGGGACACAAACCAGCGCGACGCCGATGGATGTGCCACTCCATCCGGGTGCTGAGCGTTGGTATCGCGAGCAGGGCTTTCTCAAATAACCGGTCAGACTTTCTTGCGCAGTAATCCGCGCCGCCGCTTGCGCCTTCCGCTGCCTTCATCAGATGGCGCCTTGGTGGAAGGCACATCCGCAGCGACCGGCACGGCCTCCAGCGTCTGGCTGCCGAGCATCCGTGAGAGCTGGCGCCGCAGAGTGGTCTTGACCGGCTCTGCGGCCTCGAGAATCTCGTGAACGCGCCAGAATTCCAGCGCACCGAACCGATCGAGGTCAACATCGATGTAGATGTCGGGCCTGAGATGCTGCATCTTCTGCCGCGTAATCGTCTTCTGCATGATCTGCACAGACTGCATCAGCACCTCGACCGCGCTCGGCTGACGGCCGAATTCCTTCGCTGCCGATGCACCGCTTACATCGATGGCAATTGTGATGTCGGCCGCCTCCGACACGATCTCGAACGGCAGCGGATTGACGAGCCCCCCGTCCACCAGCGTCCGCCCACGATGGCGAACCGGCGAAAAGATCAGCGGAATGGCGATGCTCGCGGCAACCGCCGACTTCAACGGCCCTTCGTCGATAATGACGATTTCACGCTGCTCCAGATCGGTCGCTGCCACCTTCACCGGAATCGCCAGATCCTCGAACGTCTTGTCGCCGATTTCCGGAACGAGGAGGTCCAGCAACGCTTCCGGATTGAGCAGCGAAGACCTCAACGGCAGCAGCCGCAGCACTTTCTGCACCGGATCCGAGCGTGCCGCGAACAGCTGGCGGGCCAGATCGAAGCGGCGGCTCAGCGTCTCTTCCGTCATTGCCCGGATGCGATAGCCGGGCATCCCCATCGCATAGACGCTTGCAAACAACGCACCTATCGAGGTCCCCGCGATGGCGCGCGGCACAATTCCGAATTCGTCCAGAACCTCCAGCGCCAGAATATGTGCAAGCCCCCTCGCACCGCCGCCACCAAGCGCCAGCGCGACGGAGGGCCCGGCCTGTGCCGGGCTCCTGACAGCAATATCTTTCGGTCTGCTCATGGAACCATCAATGTAGCCGCCATACCCGAAGTCATGTCGACACGCGACCTCCCACGGCCCAATCATCAGCACCCAGCTCAGCGTGTAGCAGCCCTGCCCCCGTCATCCGGCCCGGTACGCCACACGACCCGATCGTCAACCGCATACAGGCGACAAGGCAACCTTGCCCGCTGCTGACAACTCCTCAGCGCTGCACTCGCGGCATCTGTCCCGCGTCGCCATGCCCAGGCACCACTTGGTGAGACAGCAAATGCGCGCGGCACATCCACACTCAGGAACCGCTCGTAGCCTCGCGTCCGCGCCTCGTCCGAGAGATGGGGAACCCTGTCGACATCGTCCAGCCGCGCGTAGCCGGATCCCTGCAGGTTGCTGTCCGCTCGCGGGGCCTTGAAGCCAAGCTTCCGAACGAAGCGATCGACCACCGGCCGCCAGTGCCGAAATCCTTTGCTCATCAAGCGGTGGCCATTGTCACCGATCGGCGGAAAGGCAACGAATTCGGCATTGCCGCCCGCCAGACGATAGGCGTCGTACCAGCGCCGGGGCCAGTCCCGCCCCCACAACACATCGTTTTCCGAGTAGAGCCACAGCGTCGGGACACGCGCGCGCGCTCCTAGTTTGCCAGCAATCTCGGTAATGCTCTCGCCCCGGCACGGTTCGCCCGGCCGGCGCTTGTAGCTTCCGCCCATCCCGCCGACGAAATTGATGCCTGCGATGAAGCCCGGGTTTGTCCTTGCCGTTGCGGCAATCACTCCAAAGCCGCCGTACGATACTCCGAGCGCCAGAACTCTCGAGCCATCGACATGCCCCAACCGCCCGGCATATCGCGACGCGGCTACGACCTGCGTAGCCATCAACTCCACTGCGGCACGGTAATTGGCGTTCGCGCACCGCCCCATGGCTTCCGGATCGATCTGCTGCCCTAAGCCGCCATAGCCAACCCGTGTCGGCACCACGACCGCAAAGCCTCGCCGCACCCAGAACCGGACCAGCGGCAACATCCGTACGCGCGGCGGATCATGCCGTTTAGCCGATGTCCGCCCATGATTGATCACGATCGCCGGGAACGGACCGGCCCCTGGCGGCTTGAAATGCGTCACCACCATGTCGCCTTGCGCGACGCGACCGTCCAGCAACCGCAAAGACAGCGTAACCTTGTCGATCGTCTCGCCGAGCTTTTCATCGATCACGACCGCGCCGCCGCTAGAAGCCGATGCATCAGCCTCAGGCGTCCGTGCCTGCAATTGCCCACGCTCGGCCTGCACAGCCAGAAGCGCGCAGGCAGCCACGATGCTGCAGAAAATTCGACGTACGGACATGATTGGGCCCTCGAGCTGGGGAACGTCGCGCCTCCCCTGCAATACGTCTCACTGCCAAGCCCCCACAGTACCAAGCGTGACAGCGGCACACCACGAAGGTCGAAAACAATTAAGGCAAAATCAATGCCAAGCCATCAATGCCCGATGGCACGCCACCCGATATCCGACCGGCAGAACCCGCCCGGCCAATCGATCAGCTTGATGGCCTCGTAGGCCTTGGCCTTTGCCTCGGCCACCGTCTTGCCCCGGGCGGTGACATTCAAGACCCGGCCCCCATCGGCCACGAGCCGTCCGTCCTGGTTGCGCGTCCCCGCGTGGAACACCTCCACGCCTTCCAGGCCCCGTACACTGTCGAGACCAGCGAATCTCGCTCCCCTTTTCCGGCGTCCCCGGATAACCCTTTGCAGCCATGACAACGGTCAGCGCCACGTCGTCGTGCCATCGGAGATCGAACCGATCCAGCACGCCATCGCACGTGGCTATCAGCGCCGGCACGATGTCGGACTTCAGCCGCATCATCAGCACCTGCGTTTCCGGATCTCCGAACCGCACATTGTATTCGATCAGCTTCGGACCCTCCGCAGTCAGCATCAGCCCCGCGTAAAGCACCCCTTGGTAGGGCATGCCGCGGGCCGCCATCGCAGCAATCGTCGGCTCGATGATGTCCCGCATCACCCGCTCGGCAATTTGAGGCGTCACCGCAGGCGCTGGCGAATAGGCTCCCATGCCGCCCGTATTTGGGCCCGTATCGCCGTCCCCGACGCGCTTGTGATCTTGCGCCGTCGCAAGCGGCAGCGCGTGCCGGCCGTCGACCAGCACAAAGAAGCTCGCCTCCTCGCCGGTCAGGAACTCCTCGATCACAAGTTCCGCACCAGCAGCCCCGAAAGCGCCGTCGAAGCAGGCATCGATGGCCTTCGACGCCTCGTCCCGCAACTCGGCAATGACAACGCCCTTGCCAGCGGCGAGGCCATCGGCCTTGATCACCATGGGCAATGCGTGCCCGGCAGCATACGCCCTGGCCGCAGCCGCCTCGTTAAATCGCCGATACGCTGCGGTGGGAATTCCGGCTTCGCGGCACAGGTCCTTGGTGAAGCCCTTCGACCCCTCCAGCTGCGCTGCCGCCTTCGACGGCCCGAACACCTTGATGCCCTGCGCCGCGAGATCGTCCGCGAGCCCCGCCACCAGTGGTACTTCCGGGCCCACCACGACGAGCTCGACCTTGTGGTCCCTGCAAAATCCCGCGACGCTGCCGTGATCGGCAACGTCGAGCACAATGCAGGTCGCAACCTCTGCTATGCCCGGATTGCCAGGCGCGCAGTACAGCGTGTCGACGAGCGGGCTCGCTGAAATCACCCAGGCAAGGGCATGCTCGCGGCCGCCGCCGCCAATCAGGAGGACGTTCATTTCTCGGTCTTTCAAGCAGCTGGATCAGCCTTTAAGGGCCTGACCTCAGAAGGGCATCGACAACGCAGATGTCAACCCTGCTAAAAGGTCCACTGCCGCCGCCACAAGTCCCACGCACGCAGGCACGATTTTTCGTTGGTGAGATCTGCCAGCTTGCCCTCCTCCTCGCTCAAGGCGGAGATCGGCATGTTGTGCAGCATCGCGGCCTGCTGCACCCGGGCGCTGACTTCCGTATAGACGGCACGGAACACGGACAGCTGCAGGTTCGGCCCGCACGCCACCGAGCCGTGCGCGCGCATCAACACGACATTGGCGCCCCCCATTACCCTGGCAAGCTCGATGCCCTTCTCGTTGTCGCCGACCAGCATGTCGGTTGCGCCGAATTTCTCCTCGATCCGGAACACCGGCACGCCGGACGCAAGAAACGCCGCGTTGTGGTACATCGCCTTCATCGGCAGACCGGTCAGCGAATATGGGATCACCGATGGCGAATGGCTGTGCACCACGCTCGTGATGTCTGGCCGCGCGCGATAGATCTCGCCGTGAATGAAGCGCTCCAGGAAGCTCGACCGCCCGTTCGCATTGATCGGGGTCGAATGCAGATCGTACTCAATGATGTCGTCCGGCCCCTGCAGCGCCGGCGCCATCGAGCGCGACATCAGATAGCGCTCCGGGTCCTTCGGATGCCGCATTGAAACGTGGCCGAACGCATCCACCACACCTTCCGCGGCGAGAATGCGTGCCGCCGCCGCCAGATCCTCCAGCACCGCACGATCGACCGGTCCTGCCGACTTCGGCTCCGGCCCGCCGGCGCCGCGCGCATCCGCCGGCACAAACGGCCCGCATCCCTGCAAAGACAAGCCCAGGCGATGAAATCCGCAGCAGTTGTGTCGCATCGTCTCCTCCTCGTTCGGCAATGCAAGCGCGCCACCCAAGACTGCGCGCTATATCGTTCCCAGCCTATCACCATTTCGCGCCCCCGCGAGGCCCGACGATGCCGCGCCTGTCACCGCGCCGCCGGACAGCCGCTGGTCAGCCGTCTGGCCGCGGCGTACAACCGCAACACAGCCTTGCCGATATGACCGAATGGGAGAAACGCCATGAACAAGAATCCCGACTGCCCCATCATCGCGATTGAGGAGCACTATTGGGACAAGGAGCTTTCGGGCCAGTACCAGGGCGTCGAAGGCAGCCGCCGACCCGACCAGCTGGAGCGGCTCTACGACCTCGGCGCCCTGCGCATCCGCGAGATGGACGAGGTCGGCGTCGACTTGCAGGTGGTCAGCCACGGCGCCCCATCCCTGCAGAAATTGAAGGCCGATATCGCCGTCGAGCTCGGCCAGCGGGTCAACGACCGCCTCGCCGCCGCCTGCGCCGCCAATCCCACCCGCCTTGCAGGCTTCGCCGCCATTCCCACCGACGACCCCAAGGCCGCCGCCGATGAGCTGGAACGCTGCGTCACCAGGCACAAGTTCGTTGGCGCCATGATCCATGGACTGTCGAATGGCGAGTTCCTCGACGACCCCCGCTTCGACCCCATCTGGGAGCGCGCGCAAGCCCTCGACGTGCCGATCTACCTCCACCCCTCGGTCCCGCACCCGGACGTCGCCGATGTGTATTACGCGAAGTACGCCAAGGACTTTCCGATGGTGATCCGGGCCGCCTGGGGCTTCACGGTGGAGACAGCAACGATTGCGATCAGAATGGTGCTCGGCGGCGTGTTCGAGCGCTTCCCTAACCTCAAGATCATCCTCGGCCACCTCGGCGAGACGCTGCCGTTCCTGCAGTGGCGCATCGATACCGCCCTGAAGCGGCCCGGGCACCGGACCGTGAGCTTCCGCGACACCTTCTGCCACAACTTCTACATCACCACGAGCGGCAACTTCTCCAATCCGGCGCTGCTGTGCTGCGTGATGGAGGTCGGCATCGACCGCATCCTTTATGCCATCGACTATCCGTTCGTCCTCAACCCACCCGGCGTGGAATGGATCCCCACCATCCCCCTGTGCAACGAGGACAAGGTGAAGCTGCTGTCGGGCAACGCCAAGAAGCTATTGAGGCTGTAGAGAGCAAATGGGCAAATGGGGACAGCCACCATTTTCCCGGCCACATCAATCGGGTTCAAAAACCAGCGGGGAAAATGGTGGCTGTCCCCATTTTCCCTGGCCATCCCTGACTTCACGCTGGATCGGATTGTCGCGCCAGACAGACAGTGACTATAACAGAGACCCTATTGCCTAGAACTCTTCATATCGCACTTCGAACTCGAACGATTTGTCTGGCCGATGTTTTTTTATGTCATATCGCCTTGAATAAGAAAGGCTCTGTTCGGCATCAGTGTAGGGTCTCTGGATGATCGAGTGCCTGGGTGAGACAGTGGCGCGGGGTGAGGCGGTCGCCGTCGCGCTCGATCATGCGCCGCCATCCGAGGTAGCTCGGGAGATGATGTGACGCGACGCCCTTGAACCTTGCGCGCCAGAGATCGAAGCGGCTGACGTAGGCGTTGACGTTCTGGATGTGGTAGCAGCCGATCGCGCGCTCGCCGTGGGCAACGACCATGGCCATCTGCGTGATACCGGTCTCGGCGGAAAAGGTTTCGTAGGCACGATTGCCGTCGGTGACGAGCACCGCGTCCTTGGCGACGATCGGCTTCAGATGCGCGCCGATGCTCGCCGCCGAAAGGTCGAGGAGCATCTGGTCGGAGGTCGCGCCGTGGCGGTCGCGCACGATCAGGATGGCATCGTGCTCGTCGGTCGAAAGCCCCGGCTTCTTGGCCTTTCCACCGCGTTTGCGGGGAGCGCGGCCGACGATGCGACGCGAACCCTTGGCCGACTTCAGGATGAAGGTCTCGTCTGCTTCGACGATGCCCGCGACTGCGCTCGCCTTCTTCGACTGCGCTGACGCGAGAAAGCGGTGCCGCCAGCGGAACGATGTCTCGAGATGGATGTCGTTCTGTGCTGCCGCTTTCCGGAGGCTCACGCCATCGACCAGCGATCGAGCATAGCCGAGCCACTTCTCACGCAGGCGTAGACCGCTGAGCGGCGTGCCGGTCAGCGCATTGAACGTGCGGTCGCAGGCCTTGCACATGTAGCGCTTGAGCCCCGATGCCTGGCCCCAGGGCCGGAACTCGCAACTGCCACAGTGACCACAGGCGGGCGCTGCCGCGAACCGCGTCTCGATCAAGGCGACCACTTCTGCACTCGAACCCTTTGCCGACAGCGCCTCGACAAGCGCCTCACGTTGAACCTGGGTGAGATCACCCAACTGCTCGACAAGAGCCCGGAAATCCAGCGCTTTCATGACGTCCCCGCTGGCCGCGAATCACACCGCCATCACGGTCACACTACATCGTGGCCGAACAGAGCCATAAGAAATGACAGTTTCAGGGCTCTCCGACCACGTAATGGAGCGGCTGCGATCATATTTGAAATACGCTCCCAGCAGGTTTGGCGCGATTGACGCTATGTCGTCGGTGGGGTTGCTCCACGTTGAAGTCGCAGTCATTCTCGTGATTCGAAAATCGACCCCATTGGTGGCTGCCCGCCATTTTTCTGGACGCGTTGCGGAATTGACGATGAAGCCGCGATCTTGCCTTGCCTGCCCTCCGGTGCAAGAGCGCAAGACATCGACATGCCCGGACGCCGCGAATGCTTTTCCTGCAGCGGAGCAAAGTCGCGCGGGGATGATCAGAACGCTGTCGTTTGCCAACCGGTAGACAAGTGCATTGCCGTACCGCTGCTTGCAACCGGCAGAGTTCATGATTGCAATCCATTGCCGCGAGCGGGAGTTTTGATGCACGACGGTCGATGAGAGCTTTTCTCCTGAGACCTCAACCTCGGCGGAAACGCGGGCATTCACCGTATAGGTGCAAAGGGGATGAAAGCTGTTAGGTGGGCTGAACCAGATCCAGAGACCGAAGAAAACCAGCCCGGCCACGATCAATGAGCCCCAGGGCAGCCGGCGACCGGTCGCACGGGTCTTTTCACCTGGCATTTGCCCATCTCCAGACATCGGTAACGTTCCGTGACAGTTTCAGTTAGATGATCACTTCGTCGGGGAAATGAAGTTGGGCACAACGAAGGCGATTCCCGGCTACTTCGTCTCGAGGCCAAGCGCCGCGCCCAGCCATTTGGTGACACGGTTGTTGCAATAGTCGGGTTTGCTGCCGAAAGTCATGGCGATAACCAGTTGCTGCTTGTCGAAGTCGAGCGCTGCCGCAACGTGGCCTCCACCAACTGGTGTTTTAGTGCGGGCCCTCGCATTGCATTTTGTGACCGTGTAGTGGGATATGAGGGCTCCGGCGGACATCTGCGCCTGCTGATCGACCCGGTTTATGGTATAGCAAAGTGCCAATCCCCTGCGCACACCACTCCCCGCAACCCTCCAGACTAGTTGCTGTCTACCGAGCCAACCCGGCTCCGGCAGTTCCTCCCATGCAACGGCATCGTCGGCAAATTGCAGGCGGCTCTTGTGCGGGAGGTAGTGCGGCGGGACCACTGGGCGCCACAAGCTCCGGTCATGTACCGATGCGACGTAACGCTCAAATTGATCGGGTGCGAACTCGACGATCGTTCTGTAGGTCTCCGACCGTCTGTAACAGACAGGGTTCTTGTCACCGCCGCGGATCCGCCCAATCGCCATGTCGTCTGGCAGGTTAAGCAGCAGGCGCACCGTCTCAGCGCCTCGGCTGGAAACCATCGTATCATCGAGGTAGAACAAATAAAAAACGCCGGCAATCACCGCAAAAAACTGCTTCGATGTCCATCTTGGAGATCCCGTCCAGCGCGTCTCCATTCCGGCTAGAACGTTCAGGCCCGCAACTGCAGCAAAAAGTGCAATGATCACGAGCATCGTGAAAATGCCGGTTGTCAAAGCATGCGTCCCGATGCAAGGCGTTAATCGTAGATTTGAATTTAGCCCAGATTGATTAATGCTCTGCAATCAGAGCAATGCTTTTGCTTGCAGATGCTATTGTCCATCTATGTGGAGCAAAAGCGGGCCAGGAGCCGAGATGACGGCGTGCATTACCCACTGGGCGAGGCCACGCCGGTCAGGCAGCTACGCCGCCAGCCCCTCGAACAGCCGTCGCCCGTCCTCACCGCCCAGCGCGCTCTCGTACAGTCGCTCCGGATGCGGCATCAGGCCTAGAATGCGGCGGCTCTGATCGTAGATCCCGGCAATGTTGTGCTGCGAGCCGTTCGGATTGGCTACCGCCGTCGCAGTCCCGCTGTCATCGACGTACCGGAAGGCGACGCGACCATCCTGCTCCAGCATGGTGAGCGTATCGGCATCGGCAAAGTAGTTGCCGTCGCCGTGCGCCACCGGCACCCGGATCACCTCGCCCTGGCTGTAGCGGCGCGAATACATGGTGTCGTTGCGCTCCACCTTCAGATGCACGTCCCGGCACACGAACTTGAGCGACGCATTGCGCATCAGCACACCGGGCAATAGCCCCGTCTCGCACAGGATCTGGAAGCCGTTACAGATGCCGAGCACCGGCACGCCGGCTTTCGCCTTCGCCACCACATCGCGCATCACCGCCGAATGCGCCGCCATCGCGCCGCATCTGAGATAATCGCCATACGAGAAGCCGCCCGGCAGCACGATCAGATCCGACTCCGGAACGCTGCTGTCGCCATGCCACACCATGGCCGGCCTCGCGCCGGTAATGCGCTCGATCGCGACCTTGACGTCGCGGTCGCAGTTGGAGCCCGGGAACACGATGATCGAGGTGCGCATGGTCGTCGCTCGTTAATAATCGTCGCTCGGTTGTTGTCGCCTGCTCATCCAACGCAACAGCTAGTGTAGCGCACCTGACGTTTGGTACCCGTCTGCGGCGAGGCTCTTGACCAAACGTCAGGTGCAAAAGCTACACTAGACTCATGGACTTGCTAGTGTTCCTCATGGTTCTGACATTTGCTTCCCTGTGCCGCCGGGTTCCGAGCAAATGTCAGAACCATGAGGAACACTAGGTCCCGGCCGCCGGACGCGATGCAGCATCACCCCATGACCCACCATACGACAGCCACGGCGCACAGCAGCGGGATTGCAATGAAGATTGCCGCTTTCACCGCCAGATAGCGGACCGCGATCATTGCTTCATCGCCCGGCTGCTGCTTTTCGGACATCGCCTGTCCTCGCCTCAGACGGTCAGCTCGTAGCTGTAGTTCTCGATCACGGTATTCGCCAGCAGTTCCTTGCACATGCGTTCGACTTGCGCGCGGGCCCTGGCCTCGTCGGTCTCGTCGAGCTCCAGCTCGATATACTTGCCCTGACGCACATCCCCGACACCCGAGAAACCGAGTGACGACAGCGCCCCCTCGATCGCCTTGCCCTGCGGATCGAGGACGCCGTTCTTCAGCGTGATCTTGATGCGTGCTTTCATCATCGCAGAAGCGATTGACGCGCTCGGAGATGGCGTCCGGCCCACCCCCGCTTGTTGAGCGCGCTTCGCCACCCCCTGTCTATTGCTAGTTCGGCTTGGCGCCGTTGTTTGTCGCCACCAGCACCGGCCCGCCCGAGCGCGGTCGCGGCATCCCGTTCAGTACACCGAGCCGGCGTGCCACCTCCTGATAGGCTTCCAGCACGCCGCCCAGGTCGCGCCGGAAGCGATCCTTGTCGAGCTTGTCGCCCGACATGATGTCCCACAACCGGCAGCAGTCCGGGCTGATCTCGTCAGCCAGCACGATTCGCATCTGTTCATTGTCCCACAGCCGGCCGAACTCGACCTTGAAGTCGACCAGCCGGATGCCGATGCCGAGGAACAGTCCGACCAGGAAGTCGTTGATGCGCAGGGCAAGCGACATGATCTCGTCGAGCTCCTGCGGCGTCGCCCAGCCGAATGCCGTGATGTGCTCCTCCGACACCATCGGATCGTCGAGTGCATCGTTCTTGTAGTAGTACTCGATGATCGAGCGCGGCAGCGGCGCGCCTTCCTCCAGACCGAGACGCTGCGATAACGAGCCGGCCGCGACGTTGCGCACGACGACCTCGAGCGGAATGATCTCCACTTCGCGGATCAGCTGCTCGCGCATGTTCACGCGCCGGATGAAATGCGTCGGAACACCGATCTCGCCGAGCTTGACGAAGATGTATTCGGAGATGCGGTTGTTGAGCACGCCCTTGCCGTCGATCAGCGCGTGCTTCTTCGCGTTGAACGCCGTCGCGTCGTCCTTGAAATGCTGGATCAGTGTTCCAGGCTCCGGCCCTTCGTACAGGACCTTTGCCTTGCCCTCGTAGATGCGACGACGCCTGTTCATTGCGTATGTCCTTTAACGAGTCCTCATAGCGAGGAGCCGATGGTATACGTTTCCCAGCCCTGTCGGACCGCGAATTTCAGTCGCCGTCTCTGCACCTCTACCAAGTATAGCGTGTCCCTGCGGACACGGCACGGCTTTGGAGCAGAGACCGCTCAATCGGCCCGACACTAGCCGAACGAGGGTGGCGACACAATGTTGATGGAACCGCGCATTGCAGGCGTGGCAAACAAGCATGGCTGACAGCCGCCAGCGATTGCATTAACCGTTGGCGGCACAACGGAGCCAGGTGTTTGCCATCGCCGCGCCCGCAATGCGAGTAACAGCCGGCAAGCCAGGCGAAGGCACGCAGAAAAGCAACCTTAAATGGAGGACATGATGTCGACATTCGATGATCGGGAAAAGGGGTTCGAGAAAAAATTCGCGCACGATCAAGATCTTAAGTTCAAAGCCGAGTCACGGCGGAACAAGATGCTGGGCGAATGGGCAGGCGGCAAGTTGGGTCTCTCCGGCACCGAGGTCGACGACTATGTGAGAGCTGTGCGCAAAGCTGACCTCGAGGAAAAAGGCGACGATGACGTCTTCCGCAAGATCGCCAAGGACTTCGCTGCCAAAGGACTGACCGTCTCCGACGATGAAATCCGCAAGCAGATGGACGCGTTCCTGGCCAAGGCGGTCGAGCAGATCGAATCTTCCGGCTGAAACTGGACATCACTGGTGCGCCGGCGCATCATACAAGTTGCCATTCCGCACCACACGAGCCGACGCCGGTTCAGATCGGCTGCCGGACTGCGCGGCAGTCCGACACAGGCGCCCCGCCCTGCCCAGATTTCGGGCGAGCGCCTCGGCAACCAGGCGCGTAGCGGCGCATTGTGACCGGTGCGTATCAGTGTTGCAACTGTGACATTAGTTGAAAGCCGCAGCCGTTGACCGGCCGCACTGGCGCCTGCTTAAAATCACCTTGCGCTGCGGCAAGTCTGCCGTGCAATGGCACCGCCTTGCCCTGTTGCATAGGCAGCGTGGCGCGCCGCCACGTCATATCCGCTCCAACACGTCATAACCACTCCAACAGGCTCCCGGATCGAAACCATGCCGACAACCAAGCACGCCCATGCCCTGATCCTCGGTTCCGGCCCGGCTGGCTATACTGCGGCGATCTACGCCGCCCGCGCGATGCTGAAGCCGGTCATCATCCAGGGCATCCAACCCGGCGGGCAATTGACGATCACGACGGACGTCGAGAATTATCCCGGCTTTGCCAAGGTCATCCAGGGCCCGTGGTTGATGGAGGAGATGAAGGCCCAGGCCGAGCATGTCGGCGCCGAGATCGTGATGGATCATATAACGAAGGTGGACCTGCAGACGCGCCCATTCCGCCTCGAGGCCGATTCGGGCGATACGTATACCTGCGATGCCCTTATCATCTGCACCGGCGCTCAGGCCCGCTGGCTCGGCTTGGCCTCCGAAACCGCCTTCCAGGGCCACGGCGTGTCCGCCTGCGCCACCTGCGATGGTTTCTTCTATCGCGGCAAGGAGGTGATCGTCGTCGGCGGCGGCAATACCGCCGTCGAGGAAGCGATCTTCCTGACGAACTTTGCCTCGAAGGTCACCGTCGTGCACCGCCGGGATAGCTTCCGCGCGGAAAAGATCATGCAGGAGCGATTGTTCAAGAACCCGAAGATCGAGGTCGTCTGGAACCATACGCTCGAGGAGGTCGTGGGCACCGCCGACCCCAAGGCCGTTACAGGCGTCCGCCTCAAGCACATGCAGGACGGCACGATTACGGAGCGCAAAGCCGACGGCGTATTCATCGCGATCGGCCACGCGCCGGCGACCGAGCTGTTTCAAGGCAAGCTCGAGATGAAGCGTGGCAACTATCTGCTCACAAAGCCGGATTCGACCGCAACCTCGGTCCCCGGCGTATTCGCCGCCGGCGACGTCACCGACGACATCTATCGCCAGGCCGTCACCGCCGCGGGCATGGGCTGCATGGCCGCACTGGAAGCCGAACGCTGGCTCGCCGCCGGCATGCCGCTCGCCGAAGCGGCGGAGTGAAAATGCAGGTATCGCTGAACGTTCCCCTGATCGGCGGACCGCCTCGCCTACGATTTACCTATCGGGCTCGTGCGATTTCACGCCACTTCGAGGGCGCGACGCCAACCACGCTCTTGAAACGCCGACTGAAGGCGGCTTCCGCCTCGTATCCGACTTGTCTGCCGACTTCGGAAACCGGCAGTGTGCTCTCGGCCAGGAGTCTCGACGCCAGTTGCATCCGCCAGAGCGTCAGGTAACGCAGCGGCGAATACCCGACCAATTCAGTAAAACGCTCCGCCAGTGAGGAGCGCGACATGCCAGCAACATCCGCGAGCACATCCACGCTCCAGTCATCGCCGGGGTGGGCATGGATCGCTGCAAGCGCTCGCGCGACTGCGGCGTCCTTGAGACCCGCAAGCCAGCCCGGCGGCTTCAGGCCATCGGCGCCGACATAGCGGCGCAGCAGCTCCATGAACATCAGCTCGCTGAGCCTGAGGCTTATTCCTTGTCCACCGGGTCGCTCTGCCCGCGCCTCCTCGACCACAAGATCGATCAGCCTGTCGAGCAGGTCGCGCCCGTCCGTCCGCTGCCGCCGCAGTCGAAGCATGCGCGGCAGGCTCGCCAGGATCGGATTGAACGGCCGTACATCACATCCCATGAAGCCGCAGATGGTCGTGGCAGCGGGCGGGCCGCCGCCGCCTTCAAGGACGACGAACGGCAACGAGCCCTCGGCCAACGCACGCATGAACGAGATCGTTTGATCGAAGTCGAGCTCGGGCTGCGATGAGAGCGCATCCTGCATCCTGTAGCCGTCGCCGTGTGCGAACACGAGGATGTCTCCTGCCTCGTAGGGAATGGGATCGACGCCTGGAATGCTCGCGAACCCCCGTCCCTCGACCGCGATGTGATACGAGAGCAAGTGCTGCGATCTGGGCATTACGATCGGCGCGTAATGCCGAATGTGCGGCACCTCAATGCACCATGGCGAGGAGGCATCGACCACGAAGAACAAGGCGCCGGTCAGTCGTACAGTCGCCAGGACGTCGCTCAACGGGTCGTTCCGGGTAATTTGCACTGCGCGCTCCGGTGGATCGGGGGCCAGCCCGGGCTCGCTACCCGGAGGCGCAAGCGGCTCCGGAGGAACGATCAAGACATCCGGCAGGCCAGTCATTTGCGCAGCCATCGATTTTTCGGAAACTCCTACTTATCCGGCAGGCTCGATGCTGCCGGCTTTCCAGGCAACGGAGATACAACCCATGTCTCGCGATATCGAACTCCTGGTCGAAGCACACTACAGAAGGCCCGGACTCATGGATGCTATCGAGTCCGGTTTGCAAGACCTGGGCAGCAGCACGGCGCAGCCGAGCCCGCTCGATCTTGCACCGGTGGACGAATTCCATACGGCCGGCCGTCTCGCAACATTGAAAGCGCTGGAGCTGTTTCCGGTCAAGGCCGGGATGCACGTTCTGGATGCCGGTGCGGGGCTCGGCGGCACGGCGCGGGTGCTGGCCAAGGAGCGCGGTTGCCAGGTTACAGGCATCGACCTGTGCGCCGACTACGTGGATACGGCAGTCAAACTGACCGAGCGCTTGGGTCTCACAAAAAGCTGCCGGTTCGTGCATGGCTCGGTTCTGAGCATGCCGTTCGATGATGCCAGCTTTGACGCGGGCTTGAGCTTCCACGTCGCGATGAATATCGCCGATCGACCGGCATTCTATTCGGAGCTCGCGCGAACGCTACGCGCCGGGGCACCGTTGTGCGTGTTCGACGTCATGAAGGGCCCGACCGCGGGCATGCTCTACCCCGTTCCCTGGGCGCAGACGGATGCAACGAGCTTTCTGAAGAGCCGCGACGCCACCGTATCGCTGCTCGCTGAGGCCGGCTTGGAGTACGTAGCTGAGGAAAACCTGCGGGATCTCGCGATCTCATACTTCCGGGAGGCGCTGGAAAAATCGGCCGCCTCTGCCGTGCCGCCGCCGATCGGGCTTCATCTACTGACAGGGGCCAATTCGGGCGAGAAATTCTCGAACTATCTGAGGGCAGTCGAGGCCCACCAGATCGAGCCTGTGATGCTCATTGCGCGTCGGCGCTGAGGCCGGCCGTCGAGACCGCGACAGGTCCGAGCCTCCGGCTATCGCGCCCGCCACAGACGGATTTCGCCTCACAAGGCCGCCGCGCCTCGTGCCATGGCGGCGATGCCGGTGCGGCTGACCTCGACCAGCCCCAGCTCCGTCATGATCTTGATGAACCGCTCGACCTCAGGCGACGGCCCCGTCAGCTCGAACACGAAGTGCTCCGTCGACGCGTCGATCACCTTGGCACCGTAGATCTCCGCAAGCCGCAGCGACTCGATGCGCTTCTCGCCCTTGCCCGCGACCTTGATCAGCGCCAGCTCCCGCTCCAGCGACTCGCCCAGCACCGTAAGGTCGGCCACGCGATGCACCGGCACCATACGCTCCAGCTGGTGCTTGATCTGCTCGATCACGGCCGGTGTCCCGCGCGTCATGATCGTGATGCGCGACAGATGCTTCTCGTGCTCGGTCTCTGTCACGGTCAGCGAATTGATGTTGTAGCCCCGGCCTGAGAACAGCCCGATCACACGCGCCAGTACGCCCGGCTCGTTGTCGACGATGACCGCCAGCGTGCGTGAGACGATCTCCTGGTTGAGAATGGGATCAGGATAGTGCGATTGTTTCTGGGTCTGCGCCATGTCTGTCTCTCGCAATCGTCAGGTCGTTGGCTCGGATCATTGATGAGTTTGACTGGAACGGAAATCCAGCACTGCCGTGTGGCCGGCTTCGTAATGCGGAAGATCCCACTCGCTCGGCTCGGCCAGCGCCTCCCTCCGCCACGCTGTGAAGGCCGGATGGCCAAGCACCGCATTCATGTAGGAACGCGTGTCTGCCGCGACCTTGACCTGATAGGTGTCCAGCCGCGTGACGACCGGCGCGAACATCGCATCCGCACCACTGAACGCTCCGTACAGGAATGGCTCGCCCGTCGCCGCACCGAACCTCGTCCGCGCCTCCCGCCACAATGCTTCGACCCGCGCCACGCTGGCATCGACATCGGCACCGAAATCTCGGTGCGCAAAACGCTTGGACAAATTCATCGGACATGCGGCCCTGAGCGGCTGGAACCCGGCGTGCATCTCTGCCGATGCCGCCCGCGCATGTGCCCGCGCCCCAGCATCGACGGGCCACACGCCGCGATCCGGAAATTTCTCGGCCAGATATTCGATGATGGCGATGCTCTCCCACACTGTCACGTCGCCGTCGATCAGGCACGGCACCTTGCCCGAGGGCGAATGGGCCAGAATTCTGGACTTCGTGTCGGGTTGGTAAAGCGGGATCACCTCCTCCTCGAAGGCAATGCCCGCCACGCGCAAGGCCAGCCATGGCCTGAGCGACCACGATGAGTACAGCTTGTTGCCGATAACGAGGCGCATGACCCGATCCAAGCCTTGAACACCGACCGCTGCAGGTAACCGCAGCGATCACACCAGCGCCTTGCCCTCTTTGCCGATCGCCGTCGAGACCTCCTCGTCCGACACGTCCTCGCCCATGATCATCTCGTTGTGCGCTTTGCCGGACGGGATCATCGGGAAGCAGTTGGCGAGATTGGCCACACGGCAATCCACCACGACCGGCCCCGGCGTCGCCATCATCGCCTCGATCGTGGCATCGAGCTCATCCGGCTTGTCGCAATAAAGCCCCTTGGCGCCATAGGCTTCCGCCAGCTTCACGAAATCCGGCAACGCCTCGGTATAGCTCTCCGACAACCGGTTCCCGTGCAGCAACTGCTGCCACTGCCGCACCATGCCCATGTACTGGTTGTTCAGAATGAAGATCTTGACCGGCAGCCGGTACTGCACGGCCGTCGACATCTCCTGGATATTCATCAGGATCGAGGCATCGCCCGCAATGTCGATGACCAGCGACTTAGGATGCGCCAGCTGCGCCCCAATTGCAGCGGGCAGGCCATAGCCCATCGTGCCCAGGCCGCCTGACGTCATCCAACGGTTGGGCTCCTCGAATTTGAAGAACTGTGCTGCCCACATCTGATGCTGGCCGACCTCGGTCGTAATGTAGACGTCGCGATCCTTGACCTTTTCGTACAACCGCTGAATGGCATGCTGCGGCATGATGAAGGTGCCCGAGTTCTTGTAGGCAAGCGAGTTGCGTGCACGCCAGCCGTCGATCTGCTTCCACCACGACTTGTGGGCATTGCGATCGAGTTGCGGCACCTTCGCCTTCCACTCGCGGATCATGTCCTCCAGCACATAGGCCGCATCGCCGATGATGCCGATATCGGCTCGAACGTTCTTGTTGATCGATGACGGATCGATATCGACATGGATGCGGGTCGAGCCCGGTGAGAAGGCATCGAGACGGCCGGTGATGCGATCGTCGAACCGCGCACCGACGGCGATCATCACATCGCAATCGTGCATCGCCATGTTCGCTTCATAGGTCCCGTGCATGCCCAGCATGCCGAGCCACTGCTTGTCGGAGGCAGGATAAGCTCCCAGTCCCATCAGCGTGGAGGTGATGGGAAAGCCAGTCATCCGCACCATCTCGCGCAGCAATTGACTGGCCTTGGGGCCGGAATTTATCACGCCGCCGCCGGTATAGAACACCGGGCGCTTGGCCTCCGCCATGGCCTCGACCGCTTCGCGCACCTGGGCCTGCAGCGGCTTGATGCGAGGCTTGTAGGTCTTGTGCTGGATGTTCGACGGCCCGACGTACGGCCCGCTCGCGAACTGGATATCCTTCGGGATGTCGACGACGACGGGACCCGGCCGCCCGCTCTTCGCGACATAGAACGCCTCGTGCAGGATGCGCGCGAGATCGTTGATGTTCTTCACCAGATAGTTGTGCTTGGTGCATGAGCGGGTAATGCCGACGGTATCGCATTCCTGGAATGCGTCGGACCCGATCAGATGCGTCGGCACCTGTCCTGTGAAACAGACAACTGGAATTGAATCCATCAAGGCATCCGTCAGCCCGGTGACGGCATTCGTAGCTCCGGGCCCGGATGTCACGAGGACGACGCCCACCTTTCCGGTGGAGCGGGCATAACCTTCGGCAGCATGCACCGCGCCACCCTCCTGGCGCACGAGCACGTGCTTCACCTTTTCCTGTTGGAACAGCTCGTCGTAGATCGGCAGCACGGCCCCGCCCGGATAGCCGAATACGAACTCGACCCCTTGGTCGGCCATAGCTTTGATCACCATCTCGGCGCCGGTCATGGTACGGGCCATGAGCTGTCTCCTTGCTCGAATCCGGTCGGCTGCCACCTTGCGGCAACCCTGAATCACGCGAACCATCGACGGATTAGCGTCGCCCCACAAAGCTAATTCTCAATTAATGAGAAGTCACCACCCAAAATTCTTTCCATATCTTGCGAATTTATACTATTCCACGCAATCATATGTCGCCGAAGCCAGGTGATCTGCCGTTTTACGTAGTGACGGGTATCGCGTTTCGCTGCCTCGCAAGCAACCGCCAGGTCGCTTCGGCCGCTCAAGTGGTCCATCAACGGCGGCACGCCCAGCGCCCGCATGACTGGCAGCTCCGGCGAAAGCCCGAGTGCGGCAAGCGCCCGTACCTCCTCCAGCGCACCGGCTGCGAGCATGTGCTCGAAGCGGCGCTCGGCACGCCTCATGACGCACTCGCGCTCGAGCGCAACGACCAGCTTGAGCGCAGCTTCGCTTGCGATAATTGGCTCACCAGGATCGCGCTGCCAGTCCGCCAGGCCCCGCCCCGTCGCATCAAGCACCTCCAGCGCGCGTGCAAGGCGCTGCGGATCGGTCGGTCGCAATCGCGCAGCCGTATCCGGATCACGCCTGGCAAGTTCGGCATGTAAGGCCTCAGGCCCTTCCCCCCGCGCGGCCTCCCGCCAGCGCTTCCGAATATCATCCGGTATCGCAGGTATTGGCGACAATCCCTCTGTCAGCGCTTTGAAGTACAGCCCCGTCCCGCCGACCACGATTGGCACGAGACCGGCGTTTCGTGCCTCTTCAATGGCCAGTTGCGCATCGGCAACGAAGCGCGCCGCCGAGTACGCCTCCCGTCCGCTGACGTGGCCGTACAGCCGATGCGGAACTGCCGCCTCCTCCTCTGCCGACGGTCGCGCCGTCAGGATGCTAAGCTCCGCATATACCTGCGCGCTGTCTGCATTGATGACCGCCCCACCCAGGTAGCGCGCCAATGCCACAGCCAGCTTCGACTTGCCCGAGGCCGTAGGACCTGCAATGAGGATGCTGCGGTGCGTGCTCATATCCGCATCCATGTTCCCACATTCAATGCCAACCAACTCGCTGCCCAAAGGGTTGAATCGCGTGTCTCAAGAGCCTGCCTCCATGCCTATATATGCTCTTGTCCTGACAAGCCCACCTGAGCGTCCATCGCTCAGCGATCTGGCCGTCGAGCGCGCCTGGCGTCAAATACCGATCCCCCAACAGCGCAACCAGCGCTGGTTGTCCCGCGGCGAGGCATGGGAGGCACAATTTGCCTCCAATGAAGCGGCCAACCCTGCCCGCATCCGCGCCGACGTGAGCTATGCCCTCAAAGGCCTCACCCTCGACGTCAACGTAGTCGTCGCCGACCCGAGCACGCGGCGCAAGATGCTTCTCGTCGCCGACATGGAATTGACCATCATCGAGCAGGAGTGCCTTGACGAGCTGGCCGACTTCGTCGGCCTCCGCGAGCGCATTTCCGACATTACGGCGCGCGCCATGCGCGGCGAGCTGGATTTCATATCCGCCATCGAGGAACGCGTTGCGCTGCTCAAGGATCTGGATGCCGCCTGCCTGGAGCAGGTCTACGAGGAGCGCGTCACGCTGATGCCCGGGGCTGCTTCGCTCATCGCCACCATGAAGACCGCCGGCGCGCGTTGCGCACTCGTGTCCGGTGGCTTCACTGTGTTCACTGACCGCGTTGCCGCGCGCCTCGGCTTCGATCACGCACAAGCCAATCGTCTCGAATTGGCCGACGGCAGGCTCACGGGCAAGATCGAGCCGCCGATTTTCTGGGCAAGGAAGCCAAGCTCGCGGCGCTCGAGCGCCTGAAACGCGACATGGGCCTGAGCCAAGCCCTTACGCTGGCGGTCGGAGATGGCGCCAATGATCTCGATATGCTCGGCGCCGCCGGTCTAGGCGTTGCTTTCCGCGCCAAACCGAAAGTCGCTGCCACCGTCGATGTCTCCGTGACCCAAGGCGACCTGACGGCGCTGCTTTATCTGCAAGGATATAGCAGGGAAGAGTTCACCGCTTGAAGGCGGGGGCTGGCCGGATCGGACTGACCGGAGGGGACTAACCTCAGCCGGTTCGCTCCGCCTCCTAAAACATCGCCAGCAGCCTGACTGGGCCCCCGCTTGCGCCTTTGATCCTTGGCGCACCGACCATGAGCGTTGCGCCGCGCGCTGGCAGGCTGGCAAGGTTGGCCACACATTCCAGCCCCCAGCGACCGGCTGGCAACCAGGCATAATGGGTCTTGAAGTCCTTCGACGGCCCGTGATCCAGCGACAGCGTGTCGACAGCAAGCCCCCTCACCTGTCGCTCGGCCAGTAGCATTGCCGCCGCATCCGGATGGATCCCGGGAAAGTGCATGACGCCCGCAGCATCCTTGCCGGCAAAGCCGGCAGTCGCGACGTGCCTGTCCCACCCCGACCGCATCGCCACGCAGGCACCGCGCGGCAATCGCCCATGACGCTTTTCCCACGCACGCACATCATCGGCTGACAGCTGATAATCTGCATCCTTCTCAGCTTTTGCCGTCACGTCGATCACCACAATCGGCACGACCAGTTGCTCCGCCGGCAACTCAGCCGGACCAGGCCCTTCCTTCGAGAAATGTATAGGCGCGTCGATATGTGTCCCGGAATGCTCCTGCAGCACCCACTCGTTCATGTTGTAGCCGTCCTTGGCGAAGGCCGCGGTCGCACGCATGGCGATGCCCGGCGTCCCGGCGAATGTCGGAAACTCGGGCGTCAATACGTGCGTCAGGTCGACCACGCGCCGCCCGCCTCGCCGATATCCCCGGCGCACCTGGGCCTCTGCCGGCCCCGCCACAACGCCCCCCGCGACCGCGGCCCCG
The DNA here is from genome assembly GCA_963825625.1 of uncultured Alphaproteobacteria bacterium. GTDB lineage: Bacteria > Pseudomonadota > Alphaproteobacteria > Rhizobiales > Hyphomicrobiaceae > CAMDPA01. Next base: position 29,167 of record CAWGUF010000030.1, read on the forward strand.
GCAGCCAGCCCAGCCGCCCGCGTCAGCAATCCTCGCCGGGACAGCTCTGCAGTGACATGCTCGATGCATCCGGGTGCACACATGGCGCTCACTCTCCAGCTGGACGTCTTGCTGACCGCATCCTTGCACGATTGCCCGCTGGTGCCGAGACCGGATCAGAACAGCGAGCCCTGCCCGCCTCCAGCCTCGCGCGCGCGCTTCGGCGCGGCGACCGCCGCTGCCTTCTGCGCTATCTCACCTGCTCCATCGTCCTGGCCCGATTGACGCGAGCCACCATCCAGCGCCTGTGCCGCAAACCGCCCATCGGCCACTTCGACACTAAGCAGTGCACCAGCCTTCACGTCCGCAACCGACCTCACGTTGCGACCATCGCCGTCACGCACCAGCGCGTACCCCCGGCTCAGCACACTTTGATAGCTCAACGAACGGAGCAATCCAGCAGCCCCCTCAAGCAACTGCCTTTGCCGTGCGACTCTATGGGTCAAGGCCTGGCGCGCCCGATCCTGCAGCCCATCGAGCCGTTCCGCTGCCCGCTGCAGCCGCCCGCCGATCAATTCCGGCATCAGCCGGGCACTCGCCCGCTCCAACCGCGTCCTACGCACACTGGCCAGCCGTCCGAGCCCAACAGCACTGCGCCGGCTGAGCGCTTCCAGCCTGTCGCCTGCGCGCGCAATACGCACAGACAGCAGCCTCGGGTGCAGCCGCGCGGAAATCCGGGCATGGCGCATACCGTGCGCGCGCGTGTTCGCGAGCAGCGCTCTGCCCAGACGCCGCTCGATCGCATCGAAGCGCTGGCGAGGAAGAGCCACAAGGTCCTCCGGACGCGGCAGGCCGCGCGCAGCGGCTTTCAGATGCGTGCGCATTTCCTCCAGCACGCGCCGCACCGCGATGCGTAGTCGCAATTGCAGCTTGTCGTTGCCTTCCAGCAAGTCAGAGTATTTCGGAACAGCCCACTCCGCAGCCTTTGTCGGCGTCGGCGCACGCGCATCCGCGACCAGATCGATCAGCGTCCAGTCCGTTTCATGTCCAACCGCCGAGATCAATGGTATCGCGCTCTCGGCAGCTGCACGAACCACGACCTCTTCGTTGAACCCCCACAGATCCTCCAGACTGCCACCGCCCCGGGCTACGATCAGCACGTCGGGCCGCGGCACGTGTCCACCCGGTGCGACAGCATTGAACCCGCGGATTGCTGCCGCCACTTCTGCAGCGCAAGTCTCGCCTTGCACCCGGACGGGCCACACCACGACATGCGCCGGAAACCGCTCGTTGAAGCCGTGCAGCATGTCGCGGATGACTGCTCCCGTCGGAGACGTCACGATCCCGACGACGCGCGGTAGAAACGGAATCCTGCGCTTGCGTTCTTCTGCAAACAGACCTTCCGCGGCAAGCTTGCGCTTGCGCTCCTCCAGGACCGCCATCAGCGCGCCGGCCCCGGCAGGCTCCAGCGCCTCGATCACGATCTGATATTTCGACGAGCCTGGATAGGTCGTGAGCCGCCCCTGGGCCACCACCTCCATGCCTTCCTCTGGCTTGAACCGCAATCGCCCGAACGTACCCTTCCAGACCACGGCGTCGATCTTGGAACGCTCGTCCTTGAGCGAGAAATACGCATGTCCCGATGAATGCGGGCCGCGATAGCCCGAGATTTCGCCACGCACCCGCACGTAGCCGAAGCCGTCCTCCAGCGCCCGCTTGATCGCAGCGGACAACTCCGAGACCGAGAATTCCGCCACGTTGGAGGCAGACTGGTTCCGCTTCAGTGCAGGTTCCGCCACGAATCACCTCATCGATGCGTAGAGCCTCGATCATACAGGAAACGGGCAGGATCAAGGTAGGGGGCGGGCAAATCCGCGAGCTTGTCCAGAATAACCTTGAGACACCGGACCGCAGCAGCTACCCTCAAGCGTAGTATACTTCGCATTCTCATTCACTGAAAACAACGTTCGGGAGACGGCGATGTTTCTGATGAATCACTGGTATGTCGCGGCCTGGAGCGAGGAAATCACCCGCACGCCATTGTCCCGCCGGTTGCTCGGCCGCCTTGTATGCCTCTATCGCAGGCAGGACGGCACGCCGGTTGCGCTCGACGACCGTTGCCCGCATCGCAATCTCCCATTATCGTGTGGCAAGCTCATCGGCGACGAGATTCAGTGTGGCTACCACGGCTTGCGTTTCTCTCCCGATGGCAAGGGCGCGAAAGTCCCCGGCGAGGAGACGGTTCCCAAATGGTGCCGTGTCGACAGCTTCCCGCTGGCCGAGCGCTTCGGTTGGACCTTTATTTGGCTGGGTGATCCCGCACTTGCCGACGAGGCAGAAGTGCCCGCGTTTCACACCGCTCTCGACGATCCCGAATGGGGATACGCATCCGGGCGCCTGCTGGTGAAATGCGGCTATCGCATGATGCTCGACAACCTGCTCGACCTCTCACACCTTGCATATGTGCACGATACCACGACGGGCAATGCCGACGTCGGCGAAGCCGCAAAAGTCATGGTCACGTCCGACGATGACACACACGTTCGCCAGGTCCGCATCATGCGCGACGTCTCAGCCGCACCCGCATTCGAGTTCTACGGACACTACGGCGCATCCCGCATCGATCGTTGGCAGTGCACGAACTATTACGCGCCAAGCTACATTCACATCAACAACGGCTCTCGCTTCCACCAGGCCAATGACGATTTCGATGCCAATCACGATCTCGGCCATTGGGGCTTCCGCGTCTACCACGCCTTGACCCCTGAAACCGAGACATCGACACATCAGTTCTGGGCCGTGCCGCGCCGCCGTGACATGGTGCCGGACAAGCATGCCGATCTCTGGCAACAGCAGATGGACGGCGTGCTCGAGGAGGATCACGTCGTCTACGTGCATCAGCAGCGCTATCTGATTGACGACCCCCTCGCCGCCGACAACGACGTCAGACCTGAAGGCGCCATTGAGGCAGACAAGGGACTGTATCGCGCCCGCGCCATCATCCGGCGCCTGGCACAGGCGGAAGCAGCTTGCAAACCATCCATGCAGATGGCGAAGTAGACGAAAGACACCTCATGGCCCCCATATCAGTGGACGACATGGACGAGATGCGTCGCCCTGGCAAATCTGCCCGCCGATCGTATCTCGAGCTATGGACACGACCCGGCTACCTCGTGCGCCGCCTGCACCAGATCCACGCCGGCCTGTTTGCAGAAGAGTGCGCGGCCTTCGACATCACCCCCGTTCAATACGCCATCCTGACCGTGCTGGCGGACGGCGGCTCGCTCGACCAGGTCACGCTTTCGACCGCCGTCGGCATTGACCGGGCCAGCGGTGCCGATGTGATCAAGCGGCTGCAGCGACGAAGGCTCCTCACACGTGTCGCCTCGGACACGGACCGACGCGCGAAACTGGTTCAGATCACGCCGGAGGGCCGCGCTGTCGTCGGCCGCATGCACAGCGCCATGGAGCGGGCACAGGATCGCCTCATCCGCCCGCTCGCTCCTGCCGAGCAAACCGAGTTCACCCGACTGATGCAGAAACTGGTGGAGGCCAACGACTTCGCCAGCCGCGCACCGCGTGGCTGACGAAATCTACCGCATCCGGACGATGTATTCGATCCCTCGCGCGACCGACAGCAATCTGCGATCCCCGCCCGTCTCGCCCATCAGCATGAACCCGACCGGCGCAGAATCCGGCGCATGGCAGGGCATGGAAATGGCAGGGCGGTCGAGAAAGTTGGCAATCGCGGTATTCCGCAGGCACAGCGCATTCACCTTCATGGCCAATGCATCATCCTGTAGCGGTGCCAATTCCGGCGGCGCGATTTGCACCGTAGGCATCACGACTGCGTCGAAGACGCGTGTCCGCCGCCCAACGCTCTCGATGATACGCGCGCGCGCCTCCTGGACATCGATGTAGTCCGCCGCGCTTTGCCCCCCGCCCACCTCTATACGCCCCCGGATCCACGGATCGTAGATCGCCCCGCGGGTCTCTAGTCGCCTTCGGTGCCATGCGTAGGCTTCCGCCCCGATGACACCGCCCTTTGCATTGATGGTAGGCAGCTCCTCGAGCTCCGGCAGCGATAGCGGCGTCAGGCTGACACCGCGCCGCGACAGGCGCGAAAGTGCCGCCTCCCAGGCATGCGCCACCTCCGGCTCGATGTGTGCCGTCACATAGTTCTCGACAACACCCAGTCTGAGGCCGATCTCGCGGAACGACTCCTCGTCTGCCCCATCGCCGCCCGACAATATCGAATTGAGCACGGCGCAACATGAAACGCTGGTCGCCAGCGGCCCCACCGAATTGACGGTTTTCGAAAGCGGCACCACACCCGCGCGCGGCACCCGCACCGGCGTCGGGCGGAAGCCGACGATGCCGCAGAACGCTGCCGGAATCCGGCAAGAGCCCCCCGTATCGGTGCCTATTGTCGCCGCTGCCATGCCGTCCGCCACCGACACCGCGCCGCCGGAAGTGGAGCCGCCCGGAATTCTTCCGGTCTTGCGGTCGAAGGGCGATGACGGCGTGCCGAAGTGATTGTTTATTCCAAGACCGGAATAGGCGAACTCGGTCATGTTCGTCTTGCCGACGATAACAAAGCCCGCGCGCCTCAACCGTTCGATGGCGGTCGCATCCGCCCGTGCAGGCGGATCTTCATCAAGCACGCGAGAGCCGGCCCGCGTCCTCTCGCCAGCGACATCGAACAGATCCTTGATCGAAATCGGAACGCCGGCAAAGCGCGGCACGCCCCAGCCTTTCTGGCGTGCCTCGTCCCATCTGTCCGCCTCCGCAAGGGCCCGCTCGCGGTAGACTGTCAGAAACGCACGTGCCCCTTCCCCCGCAGGCTCGTCGATGCGCGCCAGACAGTCCTCGACCAGCGAACGGCTCTTCAGCTTGCCACTTGCCAGCTTGCGCGACAGGTCGATCAGGTTTTGCATCAAAATAGGGACAGCTCCATTTATCGCGGGGCGTTTTTCCATCGTGCGCACGCAGGTCGATAAATCGAGCTGTCCCTATTTTGTGACGTGGCCCGCTACTCCGCCGGCTCTTTTTCGAACTTCGGACTATCGCGGCGGATGGTGTCCATGTTGTTGCGATCGGTCGTGAATTTGTTCTTCTCGTAAATTCCATCGGGAATATTGAAGAAGCCGGCAGAAAACTGCTCTTGCGATGTCTGGTTCATCTTGATGGAATTGAACGGGCACACGTCGAGACACAGCTCACAGCCGATGCAATTATCCGTATGCACGTCGATCTTGCCGGCCGGGTTCTGCGACAGTGCCTCGTAGAAGCAAACCTGGATGCACACGTTGCATGTCGGATTCTTGCACGTGTCGTGGATGATCTCAGCATGCGTGCGGTTTTTGGCAAACTGCTCCGAATAGTCCTTGGCCGATTTCTTTGACGCCAGCCCGATCATCTCGTCCACGCTGGCATAGCCGTGGTCGTCCATGAACTTGTCGAAGCCCTTGATGATATTGGGAAGCCACTTCAGCCCCTTGATCATCAGCACCGAGCCGATCTGCACGATGCCGGCACCGGCCATGATGAACTCGACGATGTCGCGATGGTCGAAAACGCCGTTCGAGCCGGAGATCGGGATCCCGGCTTCGTTATGGATCTTGTGCACCCAGCGCAGCGTCATGTGCTTGACCCACGTGCCGCCGATTCCGGCCGGCCCGCCGATGCGCGGCTCCCCCGTCTCGATGTCGACGGCAAAACCTGTATGCCGGTTGGTGGCGGTGACGGCGGCAGCGCCTGCGGCCTTCACCGCCTTGGCAATGGCGAAGGGATTGGCCTGGTCGGGCGTCAACTTGATCATCACGGGGATGTTGACCGACTCCACCACTGCGCGCGTCACTTCGAATGCGACATTCTCATCCTGGCCGATCATCGAGCCGCCGTGCACACCGGGCATCATCGCCGGATGCGGGCAGCCGAAATTCAGCTCCACCATCGGCAGTCCGCAATCCTCGATCGTGCGGCAGATATCCTTCCAGCCGTTGATGTCCTTGGCACCGGCGCTGCCGATCAGATGCGCGCCGCGCTCGGCCGCATACTTCTGGGTCTCGATGAGATCCGGGATCCAGTCCTTGTAGTAGGTCGAGGAATAGCCGGAGCGGGAGTAGAACACGAAATCGCGCGGCACCTTGCCTTTGATGATGTCGCCGCGGTCGTTCATGATGCAGTACTTGGAGTTCTGCGTCAGCCGCGCCATGTCCTCGATGTCGGTCAGCGTCTTGATGATCGCACCGGATGCGCCGAGGTCGAAGCACTGCCGCATCAGATCCGGACTGTTGGTCGTCTCCAGCGAGGCGATAACCATCGGGTTCTTGAAGGGAATCCCGCAGAAGTCGACTTGCATGTTGGCCATGGGAGCCTCTCTCGATCGATGTCGGCAGCGTCAGGGTCTCATCGGCCCCGGCCGCGACTGCAAAATGAGTAGTATACTACGCAAATCTATTGGCGACGCCGGGGTGTGTCAATCGCAGTGGTCGCCGCAGCGCTCGCCGCTCTCAAGCCTACCCCAAACCGCCATAGGCGACGCCAGACAACTCCGCCATCTCCCTTTTCCAAGTGGTCAGATCTTCGACGGAGAATTTGGACAGGTGGTCATGTCCGCAGGCACGCGCCATCACCTGCATCAGGTGCGTGGAAGCCTCGAGAAAATTGGACAGCCGCCGCGCCGACTTCTCGACGACAAGGCGACTTACGAGATGAGGCTTCTGCGTTGCTATGCCCACCGGGCAATTGTTCGTGTGGCAGGCGCGCATGGCGATGCAGCCGATCGCCTGCAGCGCGGAATTGGATAGTGCGACGGCATCGGCACCAAGTGCCAGCGCCTTGACGAAATCAGCGGGCGTTCTGAGCCCCCCGGTTATGACCAGCGTCACGTCCCGCCGGCCAGCCTTGTCCAGGTGGCGCCGCGCCCGTGCCAGCGCCGGAATTGTCGGCACCGAAATATTGTCGCGGAAGATCAGCGGCGCCGCCCCCGTGCCGCCGCCGCGGCCATCTAGGATGATGTAGTCCACGCCCACCTCCAGCGCGGCGTCGATATCCTTCTCGATATGCTGGGCCGACAGCTTGTAGCCGATGGGAATGCCGCCTGTGCGGGAGCGCACCTCGTCTGCAAAGGCACGGATCTGCGCGACCTCGGTCCAGTCGGGAAACCGTGCCGGAGATATCGCCGGCTCACCTTCCTTTAAGCCACGAACCTCGGCGATGCGGCCCTTCACCTTTTCGCCCGGCAAGTGCCCGCCTGTGCCCGTCTTGGCTCCCTGTCCGCCTTTGAAGTGGAATGCCTGCACGTTGGCGAGCTTGTCCCAGGAAAAGCCGAACCGGGCCGATGCAAGCTCGTAGAAATAGCGCGAGTTGGCCGCCCGCTCCTCCTCCAGCATACCGCCCTCGCCGGAGCAGATGCCGGTGCCTGCCAACTCCGCGCCGCGTGCCAGCGCGATCTTGGCCGACGCCGAAAGCGCCCCAAAGCTCATGTCGGAAACGATCAGTGGAATCTCGAGCCGCAACGGCTTCTGCGCATTGGGCCCGACGATGACCTCCGTACCGACGTCCTCCTCGTCGAGCAACGGCGGTTTTGCAAGTTGCGCCGTAACGATCTGGATATCGTCCCAGCTCGGCAGCTGGTCGCGCGGCACGCCCATGGCAGCGAACGCACCATGATGCCCAGTCTTCGATAATCCTTCTCGGGCATACCGCTGGATCAGCGCATTGTGCGGCTCCTCCGCCGTACCATGGCTGGTGTCGGCGTAGAGGCCGAGATATTCCGTCCGGTCGAACGGCTGCGGATGGTCTACGGCCCAGGCCGCGATCTCATCCGCATCGACCAGCACCTGCCCGTCCTCGAGCCAGCATGTGAACTTCTGCAGCGCTTCCGAATTGCTGTATTCCGACACACCGGTGTCCAGCCGGTAGTCCCAATCGTGAACGCCACAGATCAGGTTGTTGCCGCGCACGTGCCCATCCGCCATCAGCGCACCACGATGCAGGCAGCGGCCATAGAACACCGATACCTCCTCGTCGAAGCGAACGACGACGAGATCCACCTCGCCGACCAGCGCATAGGCCGGCTGCCTGTCGGCAAGCTCCCCCAGATGGGTTATCGCAACTTTTTGCATCCAGACATATCTCCGTGCGTTTACTGAATATCGCGCGTTGGCAATGACGAGTAGCGCCGCCTCGGGTCTGCCTGCCGTCCCATCCGGACTGCCACCCTGATCCTCCTAACCTGTCCGATTACACCGGGCACCAGCTCGAAACCGTGAAGAACTGCGCCGTTCCGCGAGGTATTTCACAGGAATTCACGCCGCCCCCCGCCGCCCTGCCAGTATCGCCGCCATCACGCGCGCAGGCGTCGCCGGGATCTCGTTCACCTCTGCACCCAGCCCCTTCAGCGCATCATTGATCGCGTTCACCACCGCGCCCCCGGGAGCAATCGCCGCCCCCTCACCGACACCCTTGATGCCGTGACGGGTGAACGGCGACAGCGTCTCGGCATGGCCCAGACGCATGCGTGGCAACTCGACCGAGCCCGGCAGCAGATAATCGGCTAGCGTCGAGGCAAGCGGCTGGCCGGAAGCATCGTAGACCACCTCCTCGAACAGGGCCGAACCGATGCCCTGCACCGCACCGCCGCACGCCTGGCCCTCGAGGATCAGCGGATTCACGCGCCGACCGCAGTCCTCGAATATCACGTAGTCGACCAGCTCTACCGCACCGGTTTCCGGGTCCACCGCCACCACGGCGGCATGCGTGGCGTAGGTGAACACGCCGGAATCGACGTCCGGCTTGTAGCCCTCTGTCACCTCCAGACCCAGCGTATCGACATCGTCGGGAAGCTGATCCGGTCTCAGGTACCAGGCACGTGCGATCTCCGCGAAGCTGACACTGCTGCCGCCGGCAATCGCATTGCCCCCTTCCAGCCGCACGTCCTCCGGCTTGCACTGCATCAAATGCGCCGCATGCTTCTTGACGCGATTGGCCAGCACCTCGGACGCCTTCGACACCGCCCCCCCTGCCATCACCATCCCGCGCGAGGCGTAGGCCCCGGTCGAATACGGCGTGACGCCGGTATCGCCCATCACCACTTTGATGTCGTCGATGGGTACGCCGAGCCATTCCGACGCAACTTGCGCGATCGTCGTCTCCAGCCCCTGCCCGAAAGAATGATTGCCGGATCGCACTTCAAGAGCACCGGACGGCGCCACCTTCACCATCGCCTGCTCGTAGCCCGGCACCAGCGGCAACCCCCACGCTCCGAACACCTTTGTCCCGTGCGCGGTCTGCTCTGTAAACGTTGCAAACCCGATCCCGATCAGCCGTCCGTCCGGCTCCGGCCGCGCCTGACGAGCGCGCACCTCTGGCAGGCGCACCAGCGCCGCCGCACCGTCCACACTCGCCGGATAGTCGCCGCTATCGTAGTATTTCGCGGTAATGTTCGTGTGCGGCATAGCCGAGGCCGGCACCAGGTTCTCCCGTCGCACATCGGCCGGCTCCCGCCCCACGGCACGTGCAATCGCATCGATCGTGAGCTCCATCGCAAAGCACACGCCGGGACGGGCCACACCACGATAGGGCGTGAACGGCGGCTTGTTCGTCGCCACCGAGTATGTCTTGCAGCGATACACCGGCAGCACATAGGGACCCGGCAGGTTCCCACCGGCCTGTGCCGCCTCCAGGCATGCCGTGAACGGCCATACCGAGTAGGCCCCGACATCGACTGTCACCTCTGCCTCGAGCGCCAGCAGGCGGCCGGTTTTGTCTGCATACGCCTTCAACCAGTAGTGATGCTGTCGGGTGTTCGCTCCGGCTGTCAGATGCTCCCGCCGATCCTCGGTCCAGCGGATGGGTTGACCGGTCTTGCGTGCCAGCCAGGCAACGGTGATCTCCTCCGGCTGCAAGATGCACTTGTAGCCAAAGCCGCCGCCGACATCGGGCGCGATCACACGGACCTGCACCTGGTCCAGCCCCAGCATCTCCGACAGACCGGTGCGGATCAGGTGCGGCACCTGCGTCGAGGTGTAGACGACGAGCTCATCGGCGCGGCGGTCCCAGCTCGCCAGCACGCCCTTGCCTTCCATTGGCGACATGCATTGGCGGGCGGTGCGGTACTCCCGTTCGATGACGACGTCGGCAGCCGCAGCAGCCGCCTCGATATCGCCGGCGACCGAGGTCGTCAGGAACAGGTTGTCGCCCCAGTCCTCGTGCACCAGCGCGGCCCCGGCGGCACGACCGGCAAGACTGTCGATGACCGGCGCCAGTTCCTCGATATCGATGACAACCGCTTGCGCGATGTCCTCCGCCTCTGCGCGCGTGGCAGCGATACACACCGCGACGCACTCGCCGACATAACGCACCTTACCCATCGCCAGTGCCGGAAAGTCTGATGCCTTGTAGGTCGGCAGGGACGACTCGGCTCGGATCGGCTTCACGCCGTCTGCCGCAAGGTCCGCCGCCGTAAAGACCTGCCCCTCCAGCCCCGCAGGCTTCACGATGCCGCGGATGCGGCCATGCGCGACCGTCGAGCGCACGAACGCCGCCTCCATCAGCCCCGGCAACTCAATGTCTCCGACAAACATTCCGTAGCCGCGCAACAGACGAGCGTCTTCCTTGCGATGCACCCTGGCGCCTATACCTGTTGCCACGCCGTCTCCTCCCGGAATCGAGGCCGTTCCAATTTCCGGCAAGTGTGCATGGCCATCACTCTCGGTCAATCGGACCTCTCAGCAATCCGACATCGGCAATCCGATCGATTGACGGCTCCTGCAGGAGGAATAGGCTACCGGCATCTGGCACCGACCAAAGGAGACTAGACGCATGACGGACCGACAAAGCCCGATACCGGCATATGCGTCCGCGCCCTGTGCGGTGCGCGACGACATCGCCGGAACCCATGCCAGAATCTGGCACCACATCGCATCCCCGGGGACATGGCTCGATGGCCCGACCAGAGTCGCGATAGCGGCGGAGACGCGCCACGCCGCCGCCTGCCGGCTCTGCGCACGTCGCAAGTCGGCACTGTCGCCGTACACGATCGACGGCGACCACGACAGCCTCGGCAGCTTGCCCGCCACCATGGTGGAGGCCATTCATCGCATCGCAACCGATCCGGCTCGCCTGACGGAACGCTGGGTGAAGAGCCTGCTCGATGGCGGCATCCCGGACACAGCTTATATCGAGTTGGTCTCCGTTCTCGCCCACACCCTCGCCGTCGACACATTCACCGACGCACTGGGCATGGAACGCCATCCGCTTCCCGAGCCACTGCCGGGTGAGCCCACACGCCGCCGGCCGGAAGGTGCCGTTATTGATGCCGCCTGGCTGCCAACCATCCCCCCGGAAGCAGCTGACGACGAGCTGCGAAGGATTTATCCCAGCGGCATCGGCGATGCACCGAACGCCCCGCACGTGCGCCGCGCGATGAGCCTCGTCCCCCGGGAGGCGATCAGTTTCTTCGCTATCAATGACGCCCAATATCTGCCGCCCCAGGCCATGTGGCAGCCCGGCATGAACCCGCGCGCCATCTCGAAGGCGCAGATCGAGCTCGTTGCAAGTCGCGTATCCTCTCTCAACGGCTGCTTCTATTGAACCGTCAGCCATGCTGACAGGCTCCGTGCGAGCCTCATTGGAAGTGCTGATGAGACACCTGACCTGAACGCGATAAATGGCGGCGAGGATCGTGCTGGCATCCCAGATGCCGGGCTTTTCGTCGCCTACGCCGAGGCCATCGTCGGCCGCGATCCTCAGCGCATCGATCATGCGCGCGAGGCCCTTGCCGTGAAGCTTGGACCTGCCGCCGTCGTCGATGCGGCCGCCGTGGCCGCGCTGTTCAACGCGATCAACCGCGTTGCAGACGCCATCGGCATCAAGGTCGAGGACTCGAAGGCAGAACGCACCGCCTATTTCCGCGATGCACTGGGGCTCAATGATTTCCAGACCGCACGGATGTCTTGAGCCTACCCGACAAACTCAAGTGCCGGACTGCATCGGCGGTCCGGCCAACCGCCCCCCCCCTCAGCCGCCGCTCCATAGCGGCCGGCAGCGCACTGCTACGATCTGCTCATAAGGCAGCGGTCCGGATTGGTGACCGACGCTGATCGCAAAGTCGTTGAGCTTGGTAATCATGTCCTCGGTGATGACCGGATCGTAGAACGGCGCATCCCGCGCAATGACGTTCGCAATCAACTCCGCGGACTCGGGCGGAAACTTGCCGGCGCCGACCTTGCGCGCCAGCCCGGGGTCGGCCTGCAGGGCCTTCTGCGCCCTCATGATGGCGCGCACTGCCCCATCCACCGCCTCCGGCTCGCGGGCGATGAAAGCCTCCGAGACGACCAGACCCGCAAACGTGAAGTAGCGCACGCCGCCAGGATCGTCGCCGCGCCTGACGTCGACATGCACCTTGCCGATCCCGCGCGAAACAGCGGTCTCCGCCCCCATCGCATTGGCCCAAAAGCCATCGATTTGACCGGCAGCCAATGCTTGAGCGGCAAATACGCCGAAAGAGACGTTGCGCTCGTGCGCGCCGGACAACGCGACGATCTCGACATCCCGGTCAGGATCGAGACCACCGCTGCGCAGCATCCCTTTGAAGGCGAGGTCTGGCCCCTCTGCTGCCGTCAACTTCAGCCCGCGCAACGCACCGATGTCACCGCGCTGAGCATCCAGGTTTGCCCGCACCGTTAACAGCCATGGCGTGCCCTGTGAGAGGGCAACGCAGACCTTGACCCCGTTCCAATCGGGAAAAGCAGTCAGGACATCGTGCACCGATCCGGCAATTATCGCATCGGCGGCACCGTCGCTGAGGGCGCGCGTCGCACCCAATGCCGCCTCCAATTCGATGCGCGCATCAACGCCCTCGTCCTGGAAAAAGCCGAGTTCATCGGCGGCAAGCGCCGGAAAGCAGGTGTTGCTGACGAGGTCGACTGCCGCGATTCGCATTTGGGCGTATACTCTCCAAAGCCACAGGATGCCGCAGCACCCGGACGGTTGTCAGTGTCAGCTCATGGCTTGTCGAAACGATGCTTGTGGAGGAATTCCGACAGCGCCTCCGCACATGCGTCCGGACGCTCGATCTGCTGCAGATGACCGGTATCCTTCACGCACACGTAGTCGTAGCCGTTCTCAGTGCCAAGCGCACGGTTGGCCACGCCCGTCGCGGGCGCCCCCTTCATCTCCGGATCACAACCGACGAGGCGTACCGGCCCGCCGTATTCGTCAGCCTTGGGCCACAGGTTCAGCGTCAGCGCCTGCGCGTAGATCGAGGCCTCGATCTCCGGCGTGCAAACCAGCGACCAGGTCTCCGCCCCGTCATCCTTGCGAAGCACCGAGCGCGCCATCAGCTCATGCGCACCCTCGACCCAGCGCCCCGTGGCCCGCGATGCAGCGTACTCCTCCGTCAACTCGTCGACCGAGTTGAACGTGCGGCGCCGCCCGCCGGCATACTTCACCAGCCTGTCCTCGAACTGCTCCATCAACGAATAGACCGGATGCGAGGTCGGCGGCACGTTGGGAGGATCATAGATGACGAGACCGGCCCACCGCCAACCGATCTCCACCGCGTGTTTCATCGCCGTCCGCGACGAGAACGAATGCATCACCCCCACCGTCGTACGCTTGCCAAGCTCGGCCTCTGTCGCATCGATGACGCGGTCGAGATCGCGGGCAAGTTGAGCATACGTGTGGCTCTCCGTCGAAGACCGATCCGACAGCCCATGATTGCGAAAGTCGAACGTTACCACGTCGTAGTCTGCGAGAAACCGTTGCCAGAACGGGTAGTAGGCATCCACCGCGAAGCCGTTGCCATGTCCGACCAGCAGCCGCGTGCCGGCCGGATTGCCATGCCGGCGCGCACGAACCACGGCCCCGTCCTCCATTGCGATATCAAAACGGGTGGACGGTGCCGGTATCTCGAATTTCATTGAGCGAAAGTCTCCGTGCTCACTGCCAGGGCCGATCGACCGACTGCTTCTGCTCATAGGCCGAGATCGCCTTTTCCTTTTGCAGCGTCAGGCCGATGTCATCGAGACCATTGAGCAGGCAATGCTTCCGGAACTGGTCGATTTCGAACTTGATGATGCCACCGTCGGGCCCGTGGATCTCTTGGTTCTCCAGATCGACGGTCATCGTCGCATTGGCGCCGCGGTCGGCGTCATCCATCAGCTTCTCCAACTCCTCCGGCGAGACCTTGATCGGCAGAATGCCGTTCTGGAAGCAGTTGTTGAAGAAGATGTCTGCAAACGAAGTGGAGATCACGCAGCGAATGCCGAAATCCTGCAGCGCCCACGGCGCATGCTCCCGGCTGGAGCCGCAACCGAAATTATCTCCGGCAACCAAGATCTTGGCATTGCGATAAGCGGGCTTGTTGAGCACGAAGTCCGGCCGCTCGTTGCCCTTTTCGTCAAATCGAAGCGTCGTCAGCAGCGCCTTGCCGAGACCGGTGCGGTGTAGCGTCTTGAGATAGCGGGCCGGAATGATCATGTCGGTATCCACGTTGATCATTGGCAGCGGCGCAGCTACCCCCGTCAGCTTTGTGAACTTCTCCATTTATGTCTCTCTCCTTGAGCACGCAGCGCCGGACATAGCTCGGCAAATGGGAAACGGTCAGTGGCCATTTTGCCACGTTGCCACGACCCGGTACTGCACTGCAACGCACCTCCGGACCCTGGCCCGGTCAACGGTCAGCCAAGGATTGGCAAGCCCTCTCGACGAAAGCCCAGTCAGTACCGGCGCCCAACGATAGGCGTCAATGCACTTTGGTATCGCTGTAGCACTTGCGCATGTAAGCACACCGGTAGGAACCGGCAAAATGCATACTGTCGCCCTTGGCCGGTGAGATGAAGCGACAGATCTCCTCCAGCCCGCCCGGGCTCAGCCAGCCCTGGCGCCGACCCCGCTGCACCGCAAAGCAATCGGCGGTCTCCTCGTCCGGCCCGCGGAACTGGTGACCGCACTCGTGCGCATGAATCCAGAGCTTCACCGGCGTTGAAACCTGTGCCAGCAACCTTGGATTCAGAATCAGGAAACCTGGGAAGGCGGCGCCGTAGTCATCGAGTTGATCGTCGAGCACCGTCGGCCGATGACCGCAATTAACCCGGTACCTATCCAGCTTGAGCTGACCGGGCGGCACGATCCGGGCACCACCGCCGACATGGGCGGCATACTCTTCCGGCGTCGGCGGACCACTTGCCCTGAGCGGCGTCAGTGCAATGACCACCGCTGCGGCGAGGCTCGACATCAGAACCAACGCCCCTTTCAGTCGCTTCATGCCTTCAGACCCGTCTCTTCCAATCACCCCTGGCTTGCGACTGTTTTGCCCCGAAATATCGTAAAAGGCAACGCCGGTAAGCCCCCATGCAGCAAGTGTCGGAGAACTGCTGCCCGCCACAGGAGATATATACCCTCACAATCCGGCCTTTTCCTCGATGGCAGCCATGTCATCGTCGGAAAAACCGAAATGGTGACCTATCTCGTGAATCAGAACATGGGTGATGAGATCGCCCAGCGCAACGCCGCCTTCCGCCCATTCATCGAGCAGCGGTCGGCGATAGAGGAACACCATATCCGGCCCTTGCGGCGTATCTGCCGTGCTCTTGCGGTCGAGGCTGACGCCCTGATACATTCCTGTCAGCTCGAACGGATCCTCGATCCCCATGGCATCGAGCACCTCGTCGCTGGCATAGTCTTCCACCCGGATCACAAGATCGCTCGCGCTACGGCGGAATTCGCCAGGCAGTCGCTCCCAGGCAGCCGTAGCCATGGCTTCGAAATCGGCGATCGACGGCGCCTGCGCATCCCGCCAGTTGTCCACGCTGCTCATCGTCTTTCCTCGGTTCTTCCGGCCATCATCCACCACATTTTGGAACGCAAGTCGTTGCTGGCAACATGCTGCGGCGCCACGACCTGACCGCAATCCGGCTTCAGCCTGCTTTCTGCGCGATCAGAACCAACTCATGCAGCGTGAACGCCAACTCCCCGCCCTCCACCTTGCGCGGCGCCAGGAAAGCGCCCAGACAAGGACTTGGCGCATCGAGCATCGCCTTGATCCCGTATGCCACTTCTGGCGGTACAGCCATGTTCTCGCACCATGCCCGGTACATCATCGTCTTCTGCATGATCTCCTGATGCATGACTTCCAGACCGGACCCAGTGAACAATCCGCGCCAAGCCGCCACCGTCAGCGCCCGGCCGTGCGAAGGATCGCGGATCTTCTCGAACAGGTTGTAGTGCACATCCGCCGCCGCGCATGCCTCTGCCGAAAAGCCGGGACTGGTGGCGGAGTCGGGCGAGACATTGTCGACCAGCGCAAACGTCCCGCCGCTCTTCAGAACGCGAGCCACCTCGGCGATGAACCGAGGAATATCGGGAAAGTGATGCGGCGCGATGCGGCAACTCACCAGCTCGAACGACGCATCTGCAAACGGCAGCGCCTCGGCATCGGCGATCGCGGTATCCACATTGCCGAGCCCTTTTGCCGCGGCGCCCCGTGCCGCTTGCTCCAGCATCTGTGGCGTGATGTCACTGGCCGTCATGTGCGCAACGTGCGGCGCGAAGGCGTGAGCCATGTGCCCCGCACCGGTCGCGATATCGATGCCGCGCCAGTGTGCCTGCGGACGTACCAGCTCGACGACACGCTGCAGGCTTGCTCCCGTGGCGTGCGTCGCCGACTTTACATAGTGCGCCGCATTCGCGCCGAACTGCTGCTGGACGCGGACCTTGTCCGGCGATGATGAAGTCGATTGCGTCATGATGAGCCACCCTTGGTGGACCTGGAACGTCGAGAGTCGATAAGCAGCCGAAGCTATAGCGCCGTTCCCTCCCCCATGCGAGCATTCGCGTACGGCAATCAGGCTCGCCCCGGACAATCGGCCAGGAACGCAGGCAAGATCGCAGACAAGGATAAGACTTGATGCCAGCCAGACGTACACCCCGTCGCTCCACCGATGCCGTACCACCGGGCGAGATCGAGCTGCAAGTCCGGCGGATACATCGCCGCGACATCAATCGCGTCTGGGAGTTTCTGAAGCTCGTATTCCGGGATGTGAACCGCGAAACCGTCGAGTACCAGCGCCCCAGGCACAAGAAACATTTCATGGAGACCTATGAGGAGGACGGCATCGAGCAGCTGGTCTTCGAGGTCGAACGCGAAGGCCGGTATGAGCTCGTCGGCTACGCGGAATACGCCTACGAGATCGTTGGCTCCGACAGCTGGATGAACCACCGCTACTTCGAGAAGCGCAACATGCGCCCGCTATTCGTCGAGGAGATTGCCGTCCATCCCGACTACCATGGCCATGGCATCGGCTCGTTCATGTTCGAGCAGATCGAGCACGCGGCACGGCTGCGGGGGTGCACCCACATCGTGCTGGAGGTCGCCGAAAACAACGAGGACGCCCTGCGCTTCTACCGCAAGCGCAACTTCCACAAGCTCGACGCGGCGATCTTCATGTCGCGCAAGCTGGAGACCGGCGGCGAGTTGCTGGGACCGCGCACGCTGAAATCCCGCGCGTCCGACAAGAAATCATGAGTAGTCAGAGAGGCATCTGCTCTGCGCCGTAGCTCCTCGCCAAGTGGCGACAACGCTGCCACAACATATCGAGTAGCGCATCTGGCGTGGGTCAGACCCAGCGGGTCTGACCCACCCCCAAGCACATCACTTCCAATCGCGCACATCCACGAAGTGCCCGGCGATCGCGGCGGCGGCGGCCATTGCTGGCGACACCAGATGCGTGCGGCCGCCAACACCCTGCCGCCCCTCGAAGTTGCGGTTCGAGGTCGAGGCGCAGCGCTCTCCGGCCGCCAGCTTGTCCGGGTTCATGGCGAGGCACATCGAGCAGCCCGGTTCCCGCCACTCGAAGCCCGCCGCGACGAAGATCTTGTCGAGCCCTTCGGCCTCGGCTTGCTCTTTCACCAGACCCGAGCCAGGCACCACCAGTGCGTTGACGTGGCTGGCCACCTGCTTGCCGTTGGCGATCTTGGCCGCCTCCCGCAGATCCTCGATCCGGCTGTTGGTGCATGATCCGATAAAGGCGCGATCGATCTTGATATCGGTGATCTTCTCACCGCCCTTGAGGCCCATGTATCGCAGCGAGCGCTCGGCCGAGCGGCGCTTGTTCTCGTCCTTGATCTGATCCAGCGTCGGCACCGTGCCAGTGACCGTTGTGACCTGCTCCGGGCTCGTACCCCAGGTCACGATCGGCGGCAGCTTGGAGGCGTCGAGGCGAACCTCCTTGTCGAAATGGGCGCCTTCGTCGGTCTTCAGCGTCTCCCAGTACTTCACAGCCGCGTCCCAGGCCGCGCCCTTTGGCGCCCTCGGCCGGCCTTTGACATACGCGAACGTCTTCTCGTCCGGCGCGACCAGCCCCGCACGCGCACCAGCCTCGATGGTCATGTTGCACACCGTCATCCGGCCTTCCATCGACAGATCACGAATGGCATCGCCGGAGAACTCGATGACGTGACCGGTGCCGCCGCCGGTGCCGATCTCGCCGATGATGGCAAGGATGATGTCCTTGGCGAACAACCCGTCCGGCAGCTTTCCGTCGACGATCACCCGCATGTTCTTTGATTTTTTCTGGATCAGCGTCTGCGTCGCCAGAACATGCTCGACCTCAGACGTGCCGATGCCGTGCGCCAGACATGCAAACGCTCCATGCGTCGCGGTATGGCTGTCGCCGCAGACCAGTGTTGTGCCCGGCAGCGTGAAGCCCTGCTCCGGACCGATCACGTGCACGATACCCTGCCGCTTGTCGAATTCGTCGTAGTATTCCAGCCCGAACAGCTTGGCATTCTCGGCCAGATAAGCGATCTGCGCCGCGCTTTCCGGATCCGGATTGGGCTTCGTCCTGTCGGTGGTCGGCACGTTGTGGTCGACAACGAGCAGGGTCTTGCTCGGCGCTCTCACCTTGCGCTTATTGAGTCTCAGGCTCTCGAAGGCCTGCGGCGAGGTCACCTCATGCACGAGATGGCGGTCGATGTAGAGCACGCAGGTGCCATCTGGCTGCCGTTCCACCACGTGGTCATCGAAGATCTTGTCGTAAAGTGTATTTGCCACAGCCGTTACTCTCTTCTCGTTGCCAGACGCCGGCCCCCGCGAGGCAGCAGCAGATCTGCCGCAGCCGGATGCCGCATTCGCCTCTAGACCGTCCCAGAATCTTAAAGCCTTCGTCTTCAAGACTTCGTCTTTAAGCCCTCCTGCGCGCGCGCTCAAGTCGCGACGCTGTCAGCCGCGATGCACTGCCGAAATGAGAAGGTGCAAAAAGAAAAACCGGGCGCGAGGCCCGGTTCAGTAGAGTTCCACCCCGATGGGGAGGACTGAAGGCGTCAAAGGGAGGGTACGGCCTTCAATAGCTGTCCGTCACAGCTGACGAGAGAGTGCCTACAATCCAGGCAACCAGCAACATATCCAGGCGCATGTTTGCCATGCGAAAAAGTCAGATCGAAAAGCCCCGGATGATGCCGCCGCACCCGCCGTAGCCCGGTGCACCACTGGCAGCATCGCCTCCACCCCGCGCCTGCACCGGCCACGAAAAAAAAAGAAACCGGGCACAAGGCCCGGTTTTTCAAGTCACTACTTACTCGGCACCATCTCTGATACCGAGTTTGAGAGTGGCAAAGGGAGGGCGCCACCCTCGTAGGCTGCACGTCACAGCGCGAATACGTATAATTACTTATTTCCGGCGCACCATTGCTAAATTAGCATAGAAGATATGCGATTTCGGTATGGGTCGTGGTCATCCGGTGCCGAATTTGAGACTGCGCGCCTTGGTCACGAGGAAATCCCGAAGCACTTGGATCTTCTTGGCCGTCTTCAACTCCTCGGGATAGACGAAGATCAGCGGCAGCTTCGGCAGTTGCACATCGTCGAGCACCGGCACCAGCTCGGAGGTCTCTTCCGTCAGGTATTCAGGGATCAGGCCGATCCCGATGCCGGAGCGGATCGCGTACTTGATGGCGACGACGCTATTGACCCTCAGCACCGGCTGCCGCGCTTCCTTGCCGTTGAGGCCGGCTGTTTCCAGGAATCGGATAGCTGAAAGGTGCGCAATTGGCGCCCCGCCGTAAGAGATGAAGCGGTGCTCGTCGAGCTCCGCTAGCGACCGGGGTGCACCAAAGCGCCTCACATAGTGCGTCGATGCGAACGCTCGGATCGGCAAGCTCGTAAGCTGTCGCCGGATCAGATCCGGTTGTTCCGGCTCATGCAGCCAGATTGCAACATCCGCCTGCCGCATTGCGATGTCGAGGTGCTCGTCGGCCAGCAACAATTCGACACGAATATCGGGATAAAGCTCGATGAACTCACGCAGCTGCTGCGTTACCCAAACGGTGCCCAACCCGACAGGCGCAGTTATCTTGAGCTCCCCGGCGGGCTTACTAGTGGCATCCGACAGCAGCGTCTCGGCCGTGTGAAGCTTGTTCATGACGTCGGTCGCAGTGTGGAAGAGCAACTCACCCTGCTCTGTGAGCACCAGGCCACGCGCGTGCCTGTGGAACAGGGCCACGCCCAGTTCCTTCTCGAGCGCGGAGACCTGCCGGCTGACGGCCGACTGGCTCATCCGCAATGCGTCTCCGGCATGCGTAAAGCTGCCTGCCTCCGCCGCGGCATGAAAAATCCTCAGCTTGTCCCAGTCCATGCCGATCCGATCCTTCGCAGCGAGTGCCGCGCCGGGCCCGTATTGCATACCCGCACCCGCCCTCCTCACAGCGTGTGGGGACTGCAGGCACAAGTCCGATGGCCGATCGCGACGGACAAGCTGGTGAGCGCTTCACGCGCCACCGCCTTCTTCGATATTGTTGCAACGCAGGATGAGCCGTATTTGTTCTCATGGCAATAGGGTGCACGACCCGGTTGTAGCGCGCCTGCCCGGCACTACGCCCCGCACTGCGTTATCCTCATTGCCTGAAGATCTGCCCGACCTCGGCTTCGCTGAAGCCACTCTGGCGCCCCGGCTGTACCGGCGCTGCGCTCGCCGTTGGTCGAGGCGGCAATGCTGAAGGATCCGGATGCCGGCGCGCATCTTCGGCAAGATCGGCGAGCAGCACCTTCAGCAGCGGTTGCGCGACCTGGGAAGCATGCAGGTTGCGGCCCCACGGCTCGGTCGTCGATCCCGTACCGACCAGCACCACATACGAATACGCTGCACCGTTCTGGAACTGCAACCCGCCCGCAATCCATGCATCGACCGTAGCACTCGGATCAGCGGCCACGTCCGTCCCGGTCTTAGCGAAATGCAACCGTAGATCGCGGTGTCGCGCTGCGCACCAGCTCGCAAGATCCTTCAGTGTCCCATGCGGTTTGCCGCGATGCGTATGACACAGCGGAGCCTGCAGAAAGGTACGCAGCAAACCACGCGACTCCCGCTGGATCAGCGCATCCGGGATCACGTCCGCCGATCGCTCGGCGGCGTCCAACCTAGCCGCGCTGCTGCCAGTGGAATCGTAGGATTTGACCAATGACGGCGGCCGCACCGGATTTGCCCCTTTTCCTGCGAGCGAAGACAGCACGATTGCCGCCATATGGTGCACCCGTTGCGGCGATCCCGCAACCAGACCGCGAACCGCCGCGGTCGACGGAGGCGTTTCACTGCCCGCCAAAGGCGCTGGCGGCATATTGAAGCCGAGCTGGCCGATAATGCTGCGCACCCGCGCCTGCCCGGCCTGCGCCAATCGCCATTCGATTGGCCGGTTGAGCGAGCACGCGAACGCCACTTCCGCCCGGCGGCTGCCGCTGCGCGTGCCCTTGGCGCAAGTCTCCAGGGCCGCCGCAACAGGAGCCTCCTCGTCGCGATAGGCTCCATTGGCGCCATCGCGCAGCTGATTGGCAATCCCGATCGCCGCGATGATCTTGCCTGTCGACGCAATCCGACGGGGCTCGCCCTCGCGCCGATAACGTCCCGACGCCGGGTCGCGAGCGGACAGGGACCCGAAATACGCTGCGGTCTGCGACGTCTCATAATACCGTACGATCTCGCCCTTCAGATTTGCCGCGACCACGACCACATCCGGAACACGCCGGTCCGGCCCGGCATGCGCCGGATTCAATGTGAAACCGGGATTGAGCCGCGCGCCCCACGCCTTGTCGATGCTGGCCAACTCGGCCGCCAGCTTGCGCCGAAGATCGAGATTCTCGCGCACATCCAGCGATGCGTTGATCCCTCGAACATGGTTGCGCCAATCGAACCCCCAACGGTTCTTCATTTCCTCACGCAACCCCAGTCGCACCGCAGGCATCAGCAGGTTGGCGCGGATGATGGGGTTGGCTTGCGCCCGCCGGGAGAACTGAGGCGCATGCACGTCGAGCGCGCTCTGCAGCCGCGGACGCACCTTGGGATCGGGCGGCCCGGCAGCCAGATCGACCAGCTCGAACAGCACCTGCTTCTGCTGATCGGCATCTTTCAGGAGGCGTTCGGCACACGTTCGGGCGCGGACCTCCGCGAGATACCGCCAGCGGTCGATTCTGACCGCATTCAGCCGCTCGCTGCCTTCCAGCAGAATGATCGGCTTGTTGACCGCCGACGCCAGCACGTACTGCTCTGCGACAGACAGGTCTCTTGCCTCTTTGCCGAATACGATGCGGCTGGTCACCTCAACGCCGTGCAGCGGCTGTCCACCGGTTCTCTGCGCCAGCCAGATATGATTGGCAGCCCATTGCTTGAGCCCGGTGTAGTCGCCATCCTTTGTCAGCACGTGGAAGATGACAGGTGCCAGCCACCACTCCCTGAATTTGCGACCGAGCTTGTCGATAGCGCTTTCTGTCCGCCGCGGCGGCGTCTTGTAGATCACGCGCGCAAATTGCATCGGCAGCGTCGATCCCCCCACCCCCAGCTTCGGCCGCCTGGCTGCGATCGACCGGCGGATCGAGGAGTATGGGATCTTGAGCACACCAAGCAGATCGATCCCGTACGGGTTCAACGGACCGCCGAGATACCTGTCCTCATGAAACAACAGGCATTTCCAGTAGTGCTCCGGCACGTCTTTGACCGGGATGGACTTGTGATCCGGATTGGCGATGTAGTCTCCGAACTCGATCGGACGCCCCTGAAAATTGACATCGCGCATGCTGTCCAGGCGCGGGTCGAACGTCCCGACGAAGTTGCCATCGCGGTCGTAGATCGCCGTCGCCAGCCATCTCTCGGCATCATAGTGCAGCTTGTCAGCGAGATACTGGGCACCAATTATGCCCCGCAACGGCGCAACGACATAAACGAGAACAACGGCAAACAGCACGAACAGCAAGACGCAGTGCACGATGTAGCGCAACGGCCCAAGCCTCGGCATCGCCAGCAGCGTGATGCTGGTCCGCGCAATGCGTGCGGGCACGCCTAAGCATAATTCGCCCAACCGCGTTGCTGCTCGCAATACCGATAGCATGCAATTCTGGCCGCCCTGCCGACTGGACTTTCGCCGTGCTGCACTGAGCTTGCAGACCCACCAGCCGCCGCCCGGACTTGAGCATGCAACAGGCGCCGCCCCTCTGACAGTCGATAGCCGTGCTTTATGTCCCCGATGGGACGGCAACGAGGCGAACTTGGCCGCCTGCGGCCCATCTGCCTGCCATCGAGCCTGTCGGCAAGCCCTGGCATGCGCCGATTTGCCTGACAGCTATGCTTCCCCTGTTCTGGCTCCCGGCGGCTTCAGCCGCTAGATTGCCGCCCGGATGCACCGTCGCATGCCCATCGAAGGAGCCAAAATGGAAGGGTCGACCGGAAGCGGGGCCGAAAGGGATGCAGCAAAAGCAATTGCCGCAGTCGCCGCCGCCGCTGCATCCGGCTCTCCCGACGGGGCGCCGGGCCCGACCAGGTTTCGCGTTCCCTGGATCATCAAGCGCAACACGGCACTTTTTGCGTTGTCCCAGGCGTTCTCCGGCGCCGGCATGTCATTCGCCTATGGCTTCGGACCATTGATGGTCATCGGGCTGACTGGATCAGCGAGTTCTGGCCGGCTTGACGGTTGCTCTGTTTGGACTGAGCCGCTTCCTGGTTGCCTACCCGGTTGGCAAGATCACCGACACCTATGGCCGCAAGCCGGGCATCATGCTCGGCCTGGTGCTGGGCATGATCGGCGCCCTGGCGATGGCGGGGTCGATGATGGCTCAATCGATCTGGGCGCTGGTCGTCGCCATGTTGATTTTCGGCATGGGCATGAATGCGGCCCAGCAGCTCCGGGTCGCCGCCACCGACATGTTTCCCCCACGCCACCGCGCCACCGCGCTCGGCTATATTTCGCTCGGCTCGGTGGCCGGCCTCGTGCTGGTGCCGGCAATGATGACCCTCGGCGAGAAGATGGCGCAGATGTCGGGGTATGACCCGCTCGCCATGCCCTGGTTGCTCATTGTCGGCATTATCCTGGTCGGCATGGTCCTGGTGCAGTTCGTTCAGCCTGATCCCAAGCTGATCGGCATGAACCTCGAAAAATACTACCCCGGCTACGTACCGCTTCGCCGCAACGTAAAGCCAGCGCCTCCGTTCAAGCCGGGAGATCTGTTCAAGAACCCGCGCACCCGCCTTGCGATCATTTCCAATTGCGCCGGACAAGGCAACATGGCGATCGTTATGGTGCTGACCTCACTGGTGCTCTCACACCATGGCCATACGCTGCCGGAAATCGCCTTCTCGCACATGTTTCACTCGGTGGGCATGTTTGCGTTTACCGTGCCTCTGGGTTGGCTCTCAGACCGCCTCGGCCATTACAAGGTGATGCTCCCTGGTGTCGCGATCGCCTTCGCCGGCGCGGCGTTCGTCACCTTCACCTATTCCTTCTTCCTGGTGACGCTCGGCACATTCCTGGTCGGCCTGGGCTGGGCAGCAGCCAACGTCTCGGCCACTGCGATTATCGCCGACAAATACGAGTTGATCGAGCGCGGTCGGGCGATCGGCGTCAATGAAAGCCTGGCCGGAGGCATGGCGATGACCGCGTCTCTGGTCACCGGCCCCCTGATCGAGTTCGGCGGGCTTCCCGCCGCCGGCGTCTGTGCGATCATCATTGCATTGCCACCGCTTCTGCTTTTCGTCGGCCAGGTGCTTACCGGCAGCATCCGGCAGGGAGGGCAGTAGCAAGGTGCAGCCGCCCCCCGCACGCCGGTCCAGGGTGCGCCCACGCGCAGCAGGCTGGCGAGGTTGCAGTCCCGCTCCGAGTGTAGTGTTCTGTCCCCAAACCGGGGCCAGCCGCCAGTTTCCCTACGATCCCTTCCGCAAGACGATTGTGCAGGGGAACAATGGTGACTGTTCCAACATCAATCCAACCTTGCGAGCCTACCCCCATGACCCAATGGCAGTTCTGGATCGACCGCGGCGGCACATTCACGGACGTCGTGGCGAGGCGGCCCGACGGCCGTATCGAGGCGATGAAGGTGCTATCGGAGAATCCCGAAGCCTACGACGACGCAGCCATCGAGGGCATCCGGCGGTTCTTGGAGCTCGCTCCTGCCGAGGCAATTCCCGGGGACAAGATCGCGGCAGTGAAGATGGGCACCACGGTTGCCACCAATGCGCTGCTCGAGCGCAAGGGCGATAGAACCCTGCTGATCACCACGGCCGGCCTGAAGGACCAGCTCGAGATCGGCTACCAGGCCCGGCCCGACATATTCGCGCGCCGCATCATCAAACCCGACATGCTCTACAACCGCGTCCTGGAGGCCCGCGAACGGGTCAAGGCGGATGGCGTGGTCGAGGTACCGCTCGACCTGGCCGCGCTCGAGCCGTTGATGCGCGAAGCGCTTGCCGACGGTATCCGCTCGGTCGCAATCGTCTTCATGCACGCGTATGCCTTTCCCCAGCATGAGCAGAAGGTGGCGGCACTCGCACGCGATTTGGGCTTCGATCAGATTTCCGCCAGCCACGAGGTCAGCCCACTGATCAAGTTCGTTGGCCGCGGCGACACGACCGTTGCCGACGCCTATCTGTCGCCGATCCTGCGCCGCTATGTCGAAAAGGTGCAGCGAAGTCTTGGAGGCACCACCACTACCGCGCCGGGCGCCGGTACGACGCCCCGCGTCATGTTCATGTCCTCCGCCGGCGGCCTCAAGGCTGCCGACCAGTTCCAGGGTCGTGACGCCATTCTCTCCGGCCCGGCCGGCGGCGTCGTCGCGGTCGCCGAGACAGCCAGGCTGGCCGGCTTCGACAAGGTTATCGGCTTCGACATGGGCGGCACCTCGACCGACGTGTCGCACTATGCCGGCGAATACGAGCGCGCATTCGAGACCGAGGTGGCCGGCGTGCGCATGCGCGTGCCGATGATGCGCATTCACACGGTCGCTGCAGGCGGCGGTTCGATCCTGACATTCGACGGCGCGCGTTTTCGCGTCGGCCCGGAATCGGCCGGCGCCAACCCTGGCCCGAAGTGCTACCGCCGCGGCGGACCGCTCACCGTCACCGATGCCAACGTCATGGTCGGCAAGCTCCAGCCTTCATACTTCCCGGCGATCTTCGGCCCCAAAGGCGATCAGCCGCTTGATGCCGACGCCGTCCGCCAGGCGTTTGCGGATATCGCCGCACAAATCGGAGACGGGCGCTCACCCGAAGCCGTCGCCGACGGCTACATCCGCATCGCTGTGGAGAACATGGCGAATGCGATCAAGAAGATCTCGGTCCAGCGTGGCTACGACGTCACCGAGTACGCCCTCAACTGTTTCGGTTCCGCCGGCGGCCAGCACGCCTGCCTGATCGCGGAAACTCTGGGCATGGAAACCGTGCTGATCCATCCCCTGTCCGGCCTCCTGTCAGCCTACGGAATGGGCTTGGCCAGGTTGTCCACGAGTCGCCAGAAATCAGTGGAGCGGATTCTCGACGAAACCTCCGCGACGGAAACACGGGCCCTGGCCGAGGACCTGGCCCACGAGAATGCAGCCGACCTTGTCGCGCAAGGTGCCGGCGCATCTCGTCTGAAACGCGATCTGCGCTATCAGCTGCGCTACGAGACCAGCGAAAGCGCCATTACCGTCGATGCCAACGCGTCTCTCGCCGACATGATCGCGTCGTTCGAGGACCAGCATCGCCAGCAATTCGGCTTCATCTCGCCTGAGAAGCGGATCTTTATCGCAGCCATCGACGTGGAATCCTGGGAGGACGTTGCGCACGACCAGACCAGCGCTGCCGCCCCGGTCGCAAAGGGCAGCTCGGTAAGCGCCCAGGACACACGCTTCTTCTCACACGGCGCCTGGCACGATGCGCCCATCCACATGCGCGAAGCCCTCAAGGTCGGCAGCCGCATTGCCGGACCCGCTATCCTGATCGAGGACAACCAGACTGTCGTCATCGAGCCCGGCTGGGCGCTTGAGATAAGCCCGCGCAACGATCTGGTGCTCCAGCGTGTTGAACGCCGCCAGCGCGACCACCTCGCTGCCAAGGCCGACCCTGTGCTGCTCGAGGTGTTCAACAACCTCTTCATGTCGATCGCCGAGCAGATGGGCGAGGCACTTCGCAACACATCGCAGTCCGTCAACATCAAGGAGCGCCTCGATTTCTCGTGCGCCCTGTTCGATTCCAACGCGAATCTGGTCGCCAATGCGCCGCACATTCCGGTGCACTTGGGATCGATGGACCGCTCGGTGGAGACCATCGCGCGCGAGAACGCCGGCAAGCTGAAGCCCGGCGACGTCTACATGATCAACGCGCCTTACAACGGCGGCACGCATCTGCCCGACATTACCGTCGTCTCGCCGGTATTCGACAAGTCCGGCAAGCACATCTTGTTCTACGTCGCCAGTCGCGGCCACCACGAGGATGTCGGAGGTCTCACCGCCGGCTCCATGACCCCCCGCGCGACCACCATCGAGGAGGAAGGCGTCTATATCGATAATTTCCTCCTGGTCGAGAACGACCGCTTCCGCGAGGACGAGGTGCGCCAGCTGCTGACCACGGCAAAATACCCTGCTCGCGCCCCCGAAAAGAACATCGCCGATCTGAAGGCGCAGGTCGCCGCCAACAACAAGGGCGTGGCGGAGCTGCGCCGCATGGTCGATCATTTCGGCCTCGACGTCGTGCACGCCTACATGCAGCACGTTCAGGACAATGCCGAGGAGAGCATCCGCAAACTGATCGACCGCATCTCCGATGGCGAGTTCGTCACCGAGATGGACCAGGGCACGCAGATCAAGGTGTCGATCAAGGTCGATGCGAAGGCGCGCACGGCGGTGTTCGACTTCACCGGCACCAGCCCGCGCAACCCAACAACTTCAATGCGCCCGAGCCGATCACGCAGCGCAGCCGTACTGTACGTGTTGCGCGTGTTGTGCGACACGCCGATCCCGCTCAATGCCGGCTGCTTGAAGCCAGTCGACATCATCGTCCCCGAAGGCTCGATGCTGCGGCCGACCTACCCGTCAGCTGTTGTGGCCGGCAATACCGAGACCAGCCAGGTCATCACCAATTGCCTCATGAACGCGCTCAAGGCCATGGGCCCGAGCCAGGGCACCATGAACAACGTCACCTTCGGCAACGCCAAATATCAGTACTACGAGACGATCTGCTCGGGCACGCCGTCAGGGCCTGATTTCGATGGTGTATCCGGCACGCATGCGCACATGACCAATACGCGCATGACCGACCCTGAGATTCTGGAGCTGCGCTATCCGGTACTGCTGGAACGGTTCGAGATCCGCCGCGGCTCCGGCGGCAAGGGCCGCCATAAGGCCGGCGACGGCGTCATCCGCGAGCTGCGGTTCCTGGAAACCATGGATTGCGCGATCCTGTCAGGCTACCGCAACGTCCGCCCAGTCGGCATCGACAACGGCGAGCGCGGCGAATGCGGTGCAAACAGCGTGCGCCGCTCCGACGGGCGCATCGACAAGCTCGAAGGTTGCGACCAGACTGTGCTGGAGGCCGGCGACGTCGTCATCGTGTCGACACCAACCGGCGGCGGCTTCGGCAAGGCCGGATGAAGGTCAGATCCAGTAATGGCATCACCTGCTGCAGCCGACGCTTCTAACTCGACTGCCCTTCTCGCACGGTCGTGGCAACCATCGACAATGCGCGCGCTGGCATCCGTCTTCTCGGTTTTCTCGATCCCGCTTTTGCTGCTAGCAGCCATCAGCGCCGCAAAGCTGTTGACGGCGGCAGGTCTGATTTTCCCCGTCGGTTGGCTCAAGCACGTGATCGACTGGCAGAGCGACTGGTTGGAGAGCATCCGCCACGCACTGCAAGCCGTTCGCATCTTCGTGCCGGCAATCGCACTCGACGTGACAATGTTCTACATCTTCGTCGGCAATGCGGTCGGACGCGCCGAAGCGGACGACCTCATGGCGGTAACACTCGACAAAGGTACTGCTTGGCAGACTTTCAAGGACGCGCTCGCGGAGCGGCGTGCCGAATATTTCTTCTATAGCCAGCCCTGGCCGCTGCGCTGGATTACGATCCGTGTCTTATGGCCCATCGCGGCCGCATATCGGTTCGGCACGCCTTGGGTTGTCGAGGGGCCCGGCCCAGCTGGCGACGAGATCTCGACGTCTGTGCGCCGTCGCGACATGCCGGATTTCATCGCACAATTGACGGAGGCGGGCGCCTGGGCGGCGCAGACGGTCTATGACTGCCGCATCGTCCTCCTGGTCCAGTTCCTGCTCGGCATCGCATCCTCGTTCGCGCTGCACGGCGTGGCCATTCTGCTGGCGTGAGGCGTGTGTCATGGAGACCATCGCCCGTCGTCTCGATCGTCCACGCGAGCACGCTTGCGTCCCGCTGCACACACTAAGGTCTTTCGACTTGGTGTAGCGCGCCTGACGTTTGCTCGGCAGCTGGCTGCACGGGCTAACGAATGTCAGAACCGGTGAGCACTAGCTCAATGATCGAACGCCCATTCGAGCCAAGCATGGCAAGACTTGCAAACCCCTGCACAAATTTTAGGCAAACGAGACAGCGCCGGCTAAGCATCAAGCAGACACGCGATGCAGCCCACCTGAGAAACAGACGCAAGCGTGAAGTAAACGATTGAAATAATTACACTAATAAGAATTTATTTCACTTGGCACGGCGCTTGCCCTCTCCGGTTGTTGTCGCAATCGTTAATGAGAGGTTACTCAATGCTGCAACGTCGAAAGATGCTCTCCGGCTTGGCCGGCTGCCTGGCTGGCTGCGCTCTTGCCGTCGCTGGAGCGGCGCCCGTTGCCGCCCAGGACACCATAAAAGTCGGCATCCTGCATTCGCTGTCGGGCACCATGGCGATCAGCGAGACGACGCTGAAAGACGTCATGCTGATGCTGATCGATGAGCAAAACAAGAAAGGCGGGCTCCTCGGCAAGAAGCTTGAGGCCGTTGTCGTCGATCCGGCTTCGAATTGGCCACTGTTCGCGGAGAAGGCGCGAGAGCTGATTGCGCAAAAGAAGGTGGCAGCGGTGTTCGGCTGCTGGACGAGCGTTTCACGTAAATCCGTGCTGCCAGTCTTCAAGGAGCTGAACAGCATCCTGTTCTATCCCGTCCAATACGAAGGCGAGGAGAGCGAGCGCAACGTGTTCTACACGGGGGCCGCGCCGAACCAGCAGGCGATTCCCGCTGTCGACTACCTGATGTCGAAGGATGGCGGTGAGGTGAAGCGCTGGGTTCTCGCGGGCACGGACTATGTCTATCCGCGCACGACCAACAAAATCCTCGAGGCCTACCTGAAATCCAAGGGCGTCAAGTCCGAGGACATCATGATCAACTACACGCCGTTCGGGCATTCCGACTGGCAGACAATTGTCGCAAACATCGTGAAATTCGGCACCGCCGGCAAGAAGACCGCGGTTGTCTCCACCATCAATGGCGACGCCAACGTGCCATTCTACAAGGAGCTCGCCAACAAGGGGGTCAAGGCCACCGATATTCCCGTTGTCGCCTTCTCCGTCGGCGAGGAGGAGTTGGCCGGCGTCGACACCAGGAACCTGGTGGGCCACCTCGCCGCCTGGAACTACTTCCAGTCCGTCAAGGGCAAGGACAACGCAGATTTCATCGCCAAATGGAAGGCCTTCACCAAGAACCCGAAACGCGTCACCAACGATCCGATGGAGGCGCATTACATCGGCTTCAACATGTGGGTGAAGGCGGTCGAGAAGGCCAAGTCGACCGATCCGGACAAGGTTATCGACGCATTGCCTGGCATCGAAGCACCCAACCTCACCGGAGGCGTCTCCAAGATGCTGCCGAACCATCACATCACCAAGCCGGTGTTGATCGGCGAGATTCGCACTGACGGCCAGTTCGATGTCGTTTGGAAAACGAATGGTCTTGTGTCCGGCGATGCGTGGTCAAACTATCTCCCCGGCTCCAAAGACCTTGTAGGCGACTGGGTCGGCAAGAAGTGCGGCAACTACAATAACGTAACAAAAAAGTGCGGCGGCGCCTGAGCCATCAGACAGCTGAACGAAAAACAGGAAGCGGCCGCCCGGTTGCCGCTTCCTGCTTGCCAGATCCGCGAATGCGAAGCGGTCAATGCCAGCACCGATTGGGCCAGCACCCATTGGAATTGCCGGCGCCGCCGAAGGGGCAGCAATGATGATACGCGGCTGGATGGTCACTGCACTGGTGTTTTTTGCTATCGCGCTCGCCGGTTCGGCTTCGGCTCAAACGCCAGCCACGGCAACCGGCGTGAGCGCAACGCTCGAGGCTGCATTCAAACGCTTCGCCGCCGATAGCTACTCGGACACCATCACGGCAGTCGAGGATATAGCCGCATCCGGTGCTCCGCATGCCGCCAAGCTGCTGGATGCGCTGGCCAACCGCAGAATGATGCGTGATGCGGCAACCGGCAGGGTCTTTTTCACAGCAGAGAACGACAGCCATTTCGATGCGCTGACCGGCAAGCCTGCCCCGGCCCCAGCCGCTTCGCTCGACACCGTCCGAGTTAACAACCGTGTCCGCTCCGCTATTCAGGCCGCACTCGGCTCGCTCGGTATCCTCAGCGCCGATCCGGCCAAACGGCGGTCGGCAGCCGAGGCGCTGATCAAGTCGCGAGATGTTGCAGCTCTCGCAGCCCTCGACAAGGCAATTGCCAAGGAAACGGACAGCCGCGCCGGCGACCTCATGCAAACTGCCCGTGCGGCCATCGTTCTAGCCAAGTCCGAACTCGACCCGGGCCGATATGCTGGCAGCCGTCCGCACCCTCGGTCTGCGCACCAACCAGCGCGCACTCGCAATTCTGAGATCGCTTCCCCCATCCGCGCCGCCCGAGGTGAAGGCAGCTGCGACCGCAGCGAGCGCGGACATCGAAAGTCGGCTCAAGCTCTGGTCTATCGCCCAGAACCTCTGGTACGGCCTGTCGCTTGGCTCCGTTCTGCTGCTGGCCGCGATCGGACTGGCCATCACCTTTGGTGTGATGGGCGTCATCAACATGGCCCACGGCGAAATGGTAATGCTTGGTGCCTACACGACATTCGTAATCCAGGAGCTCTTCAGGGCTGCTGCACCCGAGCTTTTTGACTGGTCGATCCTGATCGCGATTCCTGCCGCATTCCTCGTTGCCGGCGCTGTCGGCGTGGCAATCGAACGGGGCATCATCCGTTTCCTGTATGGCCGCCCGCTGGAGACGCTGCTTGCGACCTGGGGCGTCAGCCTCATCCTGCAGCAGGCCGTCCGCACCGTTTTCGGTCCAACCAACAGGGAGGTCGGCACGCCAACTTTCATGTCCGGCGCATTTGAGATCGGCGGTCTCGCGGTGACATGGAACCGGCTCTACATCCTGGTATTTGCCATAGCCATTTTTGTCAGCCTGCTGTTGGCTCTCAAGCATACCTCGCTCGGCCTGCACATGCGCGCAGTCACGCAAAACCGCCGCATGGCGTCGTCGATGGGTATCCCGACGGCCCGTGTGGACGCACTCACGTTCGGCCTCGGCTCAGGAATTGCCGGCCTCGCCGGCGTCGCGCTGTCCCAGATCGACAATGTCAGCCCGAACCTGGGGCAGACCTACATCATCGACAGTTTTCTGGTCGTCGTTTTCGGTGGTGTCGGCAGTCTGTGGGGTACGGTGATCGGCGCGATCACTCTGGGAGTAGCGAACAAGTTTCTGGAGCCCTTCGCCGGCGCGGTCTTGGCCAAGATAGCACTGCTGGTACTCATCATCGTGTTCATTCAGCGCCGGCCCAGGGGCTTGTTTGCGCTCAAGGGAAGGGCGGCGGAGGCATGATGATCGCGGCACTCTTGCGGGGCGATACGCGTGCGCGAGCGTTCCTGGCCATTCTGTTGGCGACTGGTATCGTCGTACCACTGCTCAACCTTTTGGTGCCCGAGAGCTCCCCGCTCCACATATCGACGACGACTGTGGCTCTGCTGGGCAAGTACATGTGCTATGCATTGCTGGCCCTCTCGCTCGATCTGGTATGGGGCTACTGCGGTATTCTCAGCCTCGGCCACGCCGCGTTCTTCGCGCTCGGTGGCTACGCCATGGGGATGTACCTGATGCGCCAGATCGGCAACCGGGGCGTATACGCGAACGCCGAGTTGCCCGATTTCATGGTGTTCCTCAACTGGACGGAATTGCCATGGTATTGGTACGGATTCGACCAGTTCTGGTTCGCCTGCCTGATGGTAGTGATGCTGCCCGGCTTCATAGCTTTCGTATTCGGATGGTTCGCCTTCCGCAGCCGCGTTACCGGCGTCTACCTGTCAATCATCACACAGGCTCTGACATATGCCCTGATGCTCGCGTTCTTCCGCAACGACATGGGATTCGGCGGCAACAACGGCCTTACGGATTTCAAGGACATGCTAGGCTTCAGCGTCCAAACGGATGCAACACGGGCAGCACTGTTCGTCGCCTCCACGATCGCGCTTGCCACCGGATACCTGATCTCGCGCGCGGTCGTCGGATCAAAACTCGGCAAGGTCCTGATCTCGATTCGCGATGCGGAAAGTCGCACCCGGTTTCTGGGCTACAGGGTTGAGCACTACAAGACGTTTGTATTCACACTTTCCGCGGTCATGGCAGGCGTAGCCGGCGCGCTGTACGTGCCGCAGGTCGGTATCATAAACCCTGGAGAGTTCGCCCCGGCCAATTCCATCGAGGTGGTGATCTGGGTTGCGGTCGGCGGGCGCGGCACGTTGGCCGGCGCCGCACTTGGCGCTTTCCTTGTCAATTTCGCCAAGACCGTTTTCACCACGGGCCTGCTCGCACCCTACTGGCTCTTCGTGCTCGGCGGCTTGTTTGTTCTCGTCACGATATATCTACCTAAAGGCATTCTAGGCCTCGTATCGGATCGAAAGCCAAATTGGCTTGCGCGCGATGGTGCATCCTGCAGCAGCACGGCGAAACCGGCCGAGTAGGGAGACCCAGCCATGAGCACAATCGTTTCCAACGAGCAGCCGGCCGCACTGACCCCGAGCGTCCTGTACCTCGATGGCGTCACAGTGAGCTTTGATGGATTCCGCGCACTGAATAATCTGTCGCTGGAGGTCGCCGCCGGCGAGATGCGGGCAATAATTGGCCCGAATGGAGCCGGCAAGACGACGATGATGGATGTCATCACCGGCAAGACGCGGCCGGACAGCGGCGAGGTCCTATTCGACCGCGGCACCGACCTCACCCGGCTCGACGAGGCCGAAATCGCCAACCTGGGTATCGGTCGCAAGTTCCAGAAACCGACCGTGTTCGAATCGCACACCGTCGCCGACAACATCATGCTTTCGCTCAAGGCAGACCGCACTGTCGCCTCAAGTCTTTTCTGGCGCCACAACGACGCGGAGCAGGAAACGATCGAACGCATCCTGCATATCACCAGGCTGACCCCGCACGAGCACCGTCTTGCCTCCGACCTCAGCCATGGTCAGAAGCAGTGGCTGGAGATCGGAATGCTGCTCGCGCAGGACCCTAAACTGCTGCTGGTCGACGAGCCGGTTGCCGGCATGACCGATGCGGAAACAGTGGAGACGGCGCGGCTGCTGCGCGACATCGCCAAGACCCATTCGGTGGTGGTCGTGGAGCACGACATGGAATTCGTCCGTGCCCTCAACGTCAAGGTCACGGTACTGCATGAGGGATCCGTGCTTGCAGAAGGCAGCCTCGATGCGGTCAGCGCCGATCCGCGCGTGATCGAGGTCTATCTGGGGCGATGAGAGAAAGCTTTGCAGGATGCTCAACATCGACACGGTCGATCTCCACTACGGCGCCGCCCAGGCCTTGCGTGGTGTATCACTCGACGCTCGGCCTGGAGAAATCACTTGCGTGCTCGGCCGCAACGGCGTTGGCAAGACGTCGCTGCTTCGCGCGATCGCAGGACACCAGTCGATCTCTGCCGGCGCCATCTCATGGAACGGACAGAACCTGGCCGGCGTACCGGCGCACCAGCGAGCCCGGCTCGGCATTGGCTATGTACCGCAGGGCCGCGAGATCTTCCCCCTGCTGACCGTCCGCGAGAACCTGGAAACCGGCTTTGCTCCGCTGCCCAAGCAGCACAGGCAGATAGCGGATGAGATCTTCGAATTATTCCCTGTTCTGCTGTCCATGCTCGGCCGGCGCGGCGGCGACCTGTCGGGCGGTCAGCAACAGCAACTGGCAATCGCGCGCGCCCTCGTAATGCGCCCGAAACTGCTCATCCTCGACGAGCCGACAGAAGGCATCCAGCCCTCGATCATCAAGGACATCAGCCGCGCCATCACGTATTTGAAGGGGAAGGGCGACATCGCGATCCTGCTGGTCGAACAGTATTTCGATTTTGCACGTGAGCTCGCCGACCGCTTTGCGGTACTGGAACGAGGCGCTGTCGTCATGTCCGGAGATCGAAATGCAATGCAGAAAGACGATGTCAGACAGCGCCTTGCAATCTGACCCCGCCGCACACGCGCAGCGGGCTGTGCCATCGTTCGTCAGGGGCGACAGCAATGTGCGCGCTGTTTTTGCTCGTCAGGACGCCGACACCTTGATGGTGGAACGTTTCGAGCAGGGTTCACTACGGCTCCGGTTGCCGCGCAATCGCGACCGCTGCGAGGCCGTACTCGTGAATACCGGCGGCGGCATCGCCGGCGGCGATCGCACCCTGGTCGATTTCACGCTGCAACCGGCAACATCTGTTGTCGCGACCTCGCAGGCTGCAGAGAAGATCTACGGCGCCGAATCCGATCCGGCCGTTATCGGTGTCGACGTCAGGCTGCAACATGATGCACGGCTTGATTGGCTGCCGCAGGAAACGATACTGTATGACGGCGCCAAAGCACTGCGAACGATGAGCGTCGAAATGGCCGGCTCTGCGACACTGACGCTTCTGGAAACGCTCGTGCTCGGCCGTGTCGCCCGGGGAGAACAGGTCCACCAAGGTCACTGGCGCGATCGTTGGCGCATCCGCCGTGACGGTCGCCTGGTTCTTGCCGAGGATGTCCGGCTCAGCGGCCGGATCGACACCATCATGCAGGCACCGGCACTCGGCGGCGGTTCGCGTGCAGTCGCAACCCTGATCCATGTTGACAGAACAGCCGAGCAGAAATTGCCGATCGTTCGTGATGTTTTGTCGCGAGCGGTATCAATGGCAGCGGCAAGCGCCTGGTACGGCCTGCTGGTGGTCCGCTTTGCGGCGCCTGACCCGCGCGCGGTTCGTGCCGATACCATCGCCGTTGCCGGAGCGATCACCAATTCACCCATGCCTCGCGCCTGGTCTTGCTAGTGCTCCTTATGCTTCCGGCATCTGCTCGGAACCGAGCCGCACTGGCAAGCAAATGCAACAACCAGAACACGACTCAGCGAAGACGCTACACGCGAAAAAGAGGGCGACATGAACCTTACGCCACGGGAAAAGGACAAACTGCTGATCGCCATGGCCGCAATGGTGGCCCGGCGGCGGCTTGAGCGCGGCGTCAAGCTGAACTACCCCGAGGCGATTGCCCTCATAACCGACACCGTCATCGAAGGCGCACGCGACGGCCGCAGCGTCGCCGAGCTGATGGAGAGCGGGGCATATGTTCTGACGCCGGATCAGGTCATGGACGGCGTCGCTGCGATGATCGCCGACGTTCAGGTCGAAGCGACGTTTCCGGACGGTACCAAGCTCGTCACCGTGCACGAGCCGATCCGCGGCGCCGGCAGGCCGGCAACAACACCCGGCGAGATTATCACCGCAGCAGGCGAGATCGAATTGAATGCCGGCCGGCCAACGCTCACGCTGGAGGTTGCCAATACTGGCGATCGGCCGATTCAGGTCGGCAGCCACTATCACTTTTTCGAGACGAACCCGGCGCTGCAGTTCGATCGCTCCAGGACGCGGGGCTATCGCCTCGACATTCCGGCCGGCACGGCGGTTCGCTTCGAACCAGGTCAGACCAGATCCGTGAATCTGATCGAGATTGCCGGCGCCAGGATCGTCCACGGATTCCGTCAGCAGGTTATGGGCCAGGTCTAGATCAGGGGACCAACGTCATGAGCATGAAAATGTCCCGCGCCGCTTACGCCGACATGTTCGGTCCAACCACCGGCGACAAGGTACGACTAGCCGACACAGAGCTCATCGTCGAGGTCGAACGGGATTTCACCATCTACGGTGAGGAAGTAAAATTTGGCGGCGGCAAGGTGATCCGCGACGGCATGGGGCAATCACAGGTCACGCGCGCGAGCGGCGCCGTCGATACCGTCATTACGAACGCGCTCGTGATCGATCACTCCGGCATCTACAAGGCCGACATCGGCCTGAGGGACGGGCTCATCGCCGGCATCGGGAAGGCGGGAAATCCAGACATCCAGCCGGGCGTGACGATCATCATCGGTCCGGGAACGGAGGTTATCGCCGGCGAGGGCAAGATCATCACCGCCGGCGGCTTCGACAGCCACATCCATTTCATTTGTCCCCAGCAGATCGAGGAAGCCTTGATGTCCGGCATCACCTCGATGCTGGGCGGCGGCACCGGCCCTGCGACCGGCACCAACGCCACCACCTGCACACCGGGGCCTTGGCACATCGCGCAGATGATCGAGGCCGCTGATGCGTTCCCGATGAATCTCGGCTTCGCAGGCAAAGGCAACGCTTCGCTGCCCGCCGGCCTTATCGAACAGGTCGAGGCCGGCGCCTGTGCGCTGAAACTGCACGAGGACTGGGGCACGACGCCCGCGGCGATCGACAACTGCCTCGCCGTCGCCGACGATCACGACGTGCAGGTGATGATCCACACAGATACACTGAACGAAAGCGGCTTCGTGGAGGATACGATTGCCGCCTTCAAGGGCCGTACCATCCACGCCTTCCACACCGAAGGCGCCGGCGGCGGCCACGCCCCCGACATTATCAAGGTCGCGGGCCTGCCGAATGTGCTGCCATCCTCCACCAATCCGACGCGGCCATTCACGGTCAACACCATCGACGAGCATCTCGACATGCTGATGGTGTGCCACCACCTCGATAGTGCGATACCGGAAGATCTGGCCTTCGCCGAAAGCCGTATCCGCAAAGAGACAATCGCCGCGGAGGATATTCTTCACGATCTCGGCGCACTATCGATGATGTCGTCGGACAGCCAGGCCATGGGCCGGGTTGGGGAGGTGATTATCCGGACCTGGCAGACCGCCGACAAGATGAAGCGCCAGCGCGGATCCCTGCCCGGTGACAACGGCAACGACAACGTCCGCGTCAAACGCTACATCGCAAAGTACACGATCAATCCCGCCATCGCACACGGCGTTTCCCGTCACATCGGCTCGGTCGAGGTCGGCAAGCTCGCCGATCTCGTCTTGTGGTCACCGGCACTGTTCGGCGTGAAACCGGATCTCGTCATCAAGGGCGGAGCAATCGCGGCAGCTGCCATGGGTGATCCCAACGCTTCGATCCCCACACCACAGCCGGTGCATTATCGCCCAATGTTCGCCGCCTACGGACGAACGGTAGTGGCAACATCTCTGACCTTCGTCAGCAAGGCTGCGATTGCCGGTGGATTGGCCGGCACAAGCACGACCAGAAGACGGCTTGCCGCTGTGGAAAATGTGCGTGGCGGCATCTCGAAGGCGAGCATGATCCACAACGATGCCATGCCCGTGATCGAGGTCGATCCGGAGACCTATCGTGTCACCATCGACGGCGACCTCGCGACGTGCGAGCCGGCCAGCGAGCTGCCGATGGCGCAGCGCTATTTCCTGTTCTGAGGCCAGACATGTTGCGCGCGATCAGTGTCTCGCCGGATTGCCCGGCGACCCCATTCGACATCGTCGTCCTGTCGCACGACGAACGTCACCTGCGCCGCAAGCTGCTGACGCTGCAGCATGGCGACCAACTCCTCGTCGATCTGCCGAAGCCCTGCGTGTTGTCACACGGCGATCGACTGATGCTCGAGGATGGACGTAAC
Organism: uncultured Alphaproteobacteria bacterium; assembly: GCA_963825625.1. GTDB lineage: Bacteria > Pseudomonadota > Alphaproteobacteria > Rhizobiales > Hyphomicrobiaceae > CAMDPA01. The sequence goes on from CAWGUF010000030.1 coordinate 68,367, forward strand.
GTGGAGGTGATTGCGGCCGAACAGCCGCTGATTGAGATCACCGCATCACCCGAACGCCTCGTCGAGATCGCCTGGCACATCGGCAACCGCCATGTTCCGGCACAGATCGAGGCAGGCCGCATCCTCGTGGAGCGCGATCACGTTGTCCGCGAGATGCTGATGGCCCTCGGCGCCGGTACCGTTGATGTCAACGAGCCCTTTGAGCCGATGCGCGGTGCCTACCACGGACACAGCGAGAGGCCGCACCACCGCGGGCATCTTCGACAGGAGCCGCCGGCATGAACCCCGACAGTTGCGAGCCAGCGGATCAACACGGCCATGCCGCAGGCAGCGGCCGCTTCCCGCTCGAGTTGTCACTGTGGCTTTCGCCGTCCTTTCCGGTCGGCGCATTCGCGTTCAGCCACGCACTCGAATGGGCCGCATCCACCGGGCTCGTGCACGATCGCGAAAGCGCCATCGAGTGGATCAAGGGGCTTCTCGCGAACGGTGCTCCCGCCGTCGACGCGATCGTTCTGTCCGTTGCTTGGCGGGCTGCTGCTCGCGGCGACACCGCCACGCTGCTCGAAGCCAATGAGCTGGCAATCGCCCTGTCCGGCTCCCGCGAACGGCATCTTGAGACAACGGCGCAAGGCAATGCCTTCATGACCATGATGCGCGCGGCCTGGGCCGCCGAAAAACTCAAACGCATACGTGACTGCCTTGAGGGCGAGGTGGCCTATCCGGTCGCCGTCGGCATGTCCAGCTCGCTGCACGGCCTGCAGCTCGGCCCCACAGTGAGGACATTTGTCGCTGCCTGGGTCGCCAACCTGGCGTCAGCGCTTGTCCGTCTGTCCGTAATCGGCCAAACAGACGGCCAACGGGTGATTGCGGCATTGATTGGAAGCATCGAATTGCTGTGCTCAAGAGCGGAGCACTGCACGCTGGACGACATCGGTTCTTCGGCCTTCGTGTCCGATATTGCATCGATGGCTCACGAGACGCTCGAGACAAGGTTGTTCAGAACATGACGACGAGCCCGAACGGACCTTATCGCGTCGGCATTGGCGGCCCGGTCGGCGCCGGCAAGACCGCACTTGTCGAGATGCTGTGCCGAAAGTTAAGCCCCCGATACAGCATTGTTGCGATCACCAATGACATCTATACGAAAGAGGATGCCGAAATTCTTGGCCGTTCGGGCGCTCTGGCGATCGAGCGCATCATGGGCGTCGAAACCGGAGGTTGTCCGCACACGGCTATCCGCGAGGACTGCTCGCTCAATCTGGCAGCGATCGACACCATGACGAGCCGCTTTCCGGATGCGGAAATTGTGCTGATCGAATCGGGCGGCGACAACCTGGCCGCGATGTTCTCGCCCGAGTTGGCCGACTTCTCAATTTTCGTGATCGATGTCGCCCAGGGCGAGAAGATCCCGCGAAAAGGCGGTCCTGGAATTACCCGCTCAGACCTGCTCGTCATCAACAAGACAGATCTGGCACCGCTCGTCGGCGCGGACCTTGCTGTGATGGAACGTGATACGCGGCGTGCGAGGAACACCAGGCCCTTCGTGTTCACGAACATGAAGACCGGTGCAGGGATCGAGACCGTCGTCGATTGCCTGCTGCGTGGCGGAGGCATGGTGTCGGACCGTGAGTAATGCGGACAGATCGATTCCGCACCAGAAGATGCCGATCTAGGTTTTGCGCACCACATCAACCACGTTGACAAGCTCGCGCCCTTCCCTCAGCCGTGCGAGATTATCCAGAAAAAGCGCCCGCGCCGCCTCATAGTCCGACGTCAACGCACCGGCAAGGTGCGGCGTGATGATGACATTCGGGATATCCCACAGCGGGTGCTCCGCCGGCAGCGGTTCAGTCTGTTGTACGTCCAGGCCGGCACCCGCAATGTGGCCGGAACGCAAAGCCGCGATGAGCGCCGGCTCGTCGACCAAAGAGCCACGAGCGATATTGACGACAAAAGCACCCTTGGGCATCGCGGCCAGTTCCGCCGCTCCGATCATATGCCGCGTTTGCTCGTCTGCGTTTGTCGCGATCACTACCGCATCGGACTGCGCCAGCGCCTCTTTCAAGCTATCGCGCGGCAGCACTGCGACCAACCCATCCGTCCGCCCGCCTCGCGAGACCGCTATGATCTTGGGACCGAACGGCACCAGCCGCTGCACGATAGCCCGCCCGATCGTGCCGAGCCCGATGATACACACCGTCATCTGCGCCAATGAGCACGCCGTATCGGCATGCGTATCGCGTGACCACACGCGGCCATGCTGAAGCCGGGCGAACTCCGGCAAGCGCCGCGTCAGCGCCAGCAGCAAAGTCACCGCGTGCTCGGACACCGATGCCGCCTTGATACCGGTCGAATTTGTAACGACAGGCCCTGCTGGCAGTCCCATGGCAACGCCCTTGTCGAGACCAGCCGTCAGGAAATGTATCCACCGCATCCGATCCGCGTTGTCGCGAATCGCAGGGCCGAACTCCGGCAGACAGGACCGATTGGTCAGCACCAGGATCTCTGCACCCGCCATCGCCGCAGCCGTCTCCGCAGGCGTCCACGGCACGACCCATTCCAGCTCGCCTATGTCTTGCGCCAGCTTTAGGTTGGGATCATCGCGACGAAAAGTACGAAGCACCGCTCTCATGACGCCGCCGCAGGATCAGGACACTCGCTGGCACCCGGCAGCACGCGGTCTGGCAAAAGCCCGAGCCTCGAATTGATGACCATCCCCATCGACCATACTCGCCGCGCCTCAATGCATCACCGAGCCGCCATCTACCACGATCGTCTGCCCGGTCAGGAAATCACTATCCGGCGAGCACAGATAGATCAGCGTTCCAATCATGTCGTCCGGCTTCGCCTCGCGCTTGAATGCGCGGCTCGCTGTGTTCCCCGCAACGATCTCCTGCTTCCAGGATGGATTGGAAACCACGTTGTCGCTCATCACCAATCCGGGCGCGATTGCGTTCACACTGACCCCGTGATCGCCCAGCTCCCGCGCGAAACAGCGCGTCATCGCCACCACGGCGCCTTTCGAGGTCACATAATGCAGTAGCATCGGCGTACCCTTGAACACGGTTCCGGAGGCGACGTTGACGATCTTTCCCGCACGCTGCTTCATCATGTGCGGCGCCACGGCTTTCACGCACTCGAACGAGCCACGCACGTTGACGCTCATCACCTTGTCGAATTCGCCCGAGTCGATCTCGAGAAACGGCTTCAAGGCCAGATTGCCGAACAGACCGGCGTTATTCACCAGGATGTCGATGCGGCCATAGGCCTTGATCGCGGCATCCACCATCGCCTTCACTGATGCCGGATCCGTGACGTCGCACGCGCACCCGAAGGCCTCGCCGCCCGCCGTCTTGATCGCAGTCACCGATTTCGTCGTGTCCGACAAGTCGGATACGACAACCTTTGCGCCTTCCGCCGCCAGGGCCGCCGCATATGTCGCCCCGATACCCTGGGCCGCGCCCGTCACCAACGCTACCTTGCCCTCCAGACGTCGCGCCATGTCTTCCTCACAATTGCGTTTCGGGGAGCTCGACGGTGATCCCGTCGAGTTCAGGGGTCATTAAGATCTGGCAGCTCAGCCGGCTGGACGGCCTGCGCTCCGACGTCGTCATGGTCAGCATCTCGTGCTCGGTCTCCACCATCGGCTGCAGACGGCCGAGCCAGGGGTCGCGCACATAGACGTGGCATGTCGCGCACATCATCGAGCCGCCGCATTCGCCGACGATGCCGCTGATGCCATGCACCATCGCCGCCTGCATCAATGATGTACCGTCTGCAACATCGACAGTTGTCGTCTCGCCGCCGGCACCCACGTAGTTGATCTTGCCCATTCCGTTGTCTTTTGTCCTGCTTCAGTCTGCTCGACGCCGGAAGTGGGGACGCCGCCCCGCTGTACGACAGTAGCGTTTTAACCCGCAGTGAACCGCATCGGCAACGTATCGAAACCGTGCAGCGTGTTGTGCACGCGCCGCTGGCCTTCCCCGGTCACCTCGAACGAAACATTGCGCTTCGCCAACTCCGTCAGCAGCACCTCGATCTCCAGTCGCGACACCATTTGCCCGATACATGCATGAATGCCGTGACCGAAGCCGACATGTCCCATCGTATTGCGCGAAATGTCGAACGCGTCCGGCCGCTCCCACTTGCGCGGATCGCGATTGGCAATTCCCGTCGACAACAGCACTTTTTCGTTGGCGCCGATCGTCACGCCGCCGATCTCCACATCCCGTGTGGTCGTGCGGAAAAAGGTCTGGAACGGACCGTCGTAACGCAGCACTTCTTCGAAGGCCGTACGTGCCTGCGGCGCCGGATTGCTCTTGAACTTCGCCCACTGCTCCGGGTGGGTAGCAAAGCACCACAATGCATTACCGACGGCATCGACCGTGGTATCGACTCCCGCCGACAGGAATGATCGCACCAGGATCAGTGCCTCCCCCTCATCGTAATTGCCCGAGGCCACGCCCTGGTAGACTTGATCGCCAAGCTTGCCGGGCTCCAGATTTTCGCGCCGGCATTGCTCGAGTACCCAGCTCTGCACCGGCCCGACATCCTTTGCCGACTCCTCGAAGGTATCGTTCAGCGGTCCAAAAGCGTTGAACACCATCTGCCCATACTTCAACAGATTGATCCGGTTGTCCGGCCGAAGCCCCACGGCATCCGGAAAAACCTTCAACACATAGGCCTGGGCGACGTCATCCACCGCATCGACGTCGCGCGCATCAAGCAACCGGTCGATCAGTGCATTGGCCTCCGCCTCGAACACAGGACGAAAGCCCCTCAGGTTGGGTGCGGACAGGATGCGCCCGACGACCGCCCGCCGCCGCGTATGGTCGGGCGGATCAGCTTCCAGCAGCAGGCTAGGCGGACGCCATGGCTTTTCCTTGCTGAAGTTGGTCAGGCCGACACCAAATGAGGAATTGAAGGTCGTATAGTCGGAAACAATGGCCAGCGTCTCGTCGTACCGGGTCGCCATGAACACCCCGTACTTCTCCATCCACACCATCGGCGCGAGCTCCCGCAGCGCTGAATGATGCGCGTAAGGATCGAGCACGAAGGCTGGCGCGAACGGATCGATATCGGAGGTCGGCGTGCCTCGGTGAGGTGCTGCGTCCTGGGCCATGAGCGTCTCCCAACATGGACAGTGTTTATCGGCCGCGCACCGCGCCGACGGACTTCGCCGACTTTAGGGGGCGCCTTCCCCGCATGTCAATTGCGGCCACGCGCTGAAATACAGTCGTTCCGCAGAAAAAAGTGCTGGCAATTCAGTCTTTTGACGCTTTGAAGAACCGGTCGAGGGCGGCAATTTCGACCTGCCCGCCATCTTCCATATCGTCGGCCAGGTCCTGATAGAGCGCAGCCATCCCCCGGTACACATCGCGCGTGGCTTCGTGCCCTGCGTGCTCCGCAATCTCCTCCATTTCTCCCACGAACCTGTAGGCCTTTGAGAACATCTCCGGCACGCTGCGGGAAATCACACCCAGAATATTGCGCTGACTGTAGTCCAGCTCGGAATACAGAGCCTGCGCCGCGCCGTACTTGTCCGCAGCCAGGATCGAGGCAGAAGCGATTGCCGTCAGGCCTTTCGTAATTGCGGCATACGACATTTTAAGCGCCGAGGCCGCGCCGATCGGCCCATCGAGAGGCCTGATCGCCAACCCGTGCTCGCGCAGAACCTCGAGGTCCTCGGCATTTGGACCAGAAACATAAATCATCGGCCCATCATAGCCGCGCCGCGGCGGACCACCGATGATGCCGCCATCGACGAAATGACAACCGGTCTCGGCAATCACCTTGGCAATGCTTTCCGCAGTTGCCGACGAAACTGCATTGAGATCAGCGAATATCGGCTTCGTTCTCGCCACCTTCAGCAGCGGCGCCAGACGCACCGCAAATGCTGGTGCCTCCGCCGGAGGAACGATCGAAAGGATGACATCTGCTGTCGCCAGTTCCGCATCCTCGACCGCTCGCATGCCTACGGCCGCAGCACGCTCCGCGCTGCTCTTGCTGCGCCCCGTCAAGGACGTAATGACATCGACTTCGCTTGCAGCGAGCCGCCCTCCTACCCCGGCGCCCATCGCCCCCTGCGCCACCACCGCGACTTTGATCTTTGCCATGCCCCGTCCTCGCTCGGCTGGAGATCCCCCTCCATTGCCGGTTTACGACGGCTCGGCATAGATTACCATCCTTGCAGACGCTGAATCAGCGTCAATTATCGCGGAACAATTTCCCACGACAGCAGATTTGCCAGCAATTTTTCGTTGCCGCGAGCGCCGTTGGCCTCGCACGCTCCCGCAGCACGGCACCGGCCGCGTGTTGATCGGCCGCGTGCTGGTCGTCAGTAGGGTGCCACCGTATCGGCCAGCGTCGTGCGCCACATGAGACGCGTCTCTTCCGCAGGAAAATCGCGGCGGGCATGAATGCTCGTGCGATTGTCCCACATCAGCACGTCACCCTTTTTCCACTCGTGCTCATAACAGAATTCGGGCTGCTCGATGAAATCGTAGACGCGCTCCAGAACAGCAGTGCTGTCCGCCTCGGGTACGTCGACGAGATATTGCGTCATCAGCCGATCGAGATAGATCGCCTTGCGGCCATTATCCGGACACGTACGAATGACTGGATGCATAGCGGAATTGCGTGCAGCCACTGCGTTGGGATCGTTCTTTCTGACGCTGCCGTAGCTGAAGGCATTAAAGGCCTTGCGCCCCTCCAGCGCCTGCCGCAGGTCATCGGGCAGCGCGTCATATGCCGCCATGAGGTTGGAGAACACGGTCTGTCCGCCCCACGATGGCACTTCCACCGAATACAGTAGCGTGGCCTTGTGCGGCACCTTGCGGTGGATGGTGTCGTGATGGAACCACATCTCGCCATCCGGCAACGACCCGATCGGCTCACCGTTCTCGCGGATATTGGTGATCAGCATGATCTGCGGCAGCACTTTCTTCTGGCCACTGGTATGGAAGGCTGCCGGTCGGTCATACTCGCCGCATTCACCGAATTGGCTGGTGGCACGCACCAGATCGGCCTGCTCCAGCTTCTGGCCCCGGAACAATACCACGCAATTGTCGACGAATATCTTCCAGATCTCGGCTATCGTTTCCTGCGGAATCTCTTGATTGAGGTCGACACCCAGGATCTCGACACCGGTGTTCTTCGACAGCTTGCGATATTCGATCATTGCAGGTCTCCGAGGCGGGGTCGACCCATGTGTCAGGTCGCCGGCGAAGCATTTGCGCGGCATATCGTATGGCGTGGAGTGACAACGTCAAGCCGGCTGGCGGGTGCCGGCTGGCATTGGCTTGGCGCCTTGCCGCAATCGCTCGCGTCATGCATCGGAGCGCAAACCGCAAAACTGGTTTGCGCTCCGAAATCTTCGAGATCCGACGTTACTTGTTGACGAGTGCCTCTTTCATGCGGGCCACCGTCTCCGGCGGCGTCGAATAGAGTTTCGCCACGATGTCCTCGATCTCTGCCCCCGGCGTCGCATTCAGATCGAGCTTCAGCTTTGTCGCCTCCGCAACGACATCCTTGTCGGTGAGCATGGTCATGAAGGCCTTGCGCATGGCGGCCAGCCGATCGGCCGGGACGCCCGGCGGAGCGATGTAGACACGATTGAAAGCGCCTTGCCCGTAGAACACGTTGGCAAGTCTGCGATCTTGCTCGGACTTGATGAAGGACATCACCAGCGGCACGCCGGCTTTGTCCAGCTCCGGGTTTGAGCGCGTAGCCTCCTGCAGTATTACGCGGTAGTCCTTGCTGGACGGCACGCCGCGGAACAACCTGATCGCGCTCGACCAGTTGAGCCCACATGTGCCGTGCAACTCGCCTTTCTCGATAGCAAGCGCGACTTCGCGCGAGCCCGGATAGCCGCCAACGAACTTGATCTTGGCCTTGACAATATTCTTCAGGAACAACGGATAATCCGTGATCGTGCTGCCCGGACCCGTACCGCCCACGATCAGCTCCGTCTTGAACAGGTCGGCCATCGACTTCACCGGCGCATCCGCGCGGACGACGCAGACCTGCCACTCGTAGTTGGCGTTGCCCACGTAGGAGAATTTGGTCGGCTCGTACTTGCGCGGTCCGGCAGACACCAGCGGGTTCAGGATGGCGCCGGCCAGCACCATCGCCATCTGCGTGCCATCCTTCGGAGCGACGCTGTAAATATATCCAGCAGCCCGCACACTGCCGGCACCTGGCATGTTCTGCGGTACGACATTGGGGTTTCCGGGCAGGAAACGGCCGATATGTCGGGCAATCAGCCGGCCATAGGCGTCGACACCGCCGCCCGCCGAGGACCCGATCACCACAGTGAACGTGCGGCCCTTGTAAAAGTTCGCGACTTGGTCCTGGGCTTGCGCCGTGCCGGCGGCGGACGCAAGCACCGCGACAGAGCCGGCGATCAGGCGCACACGCTTGCGCGCAAGTCCTCGTGGATATCCGTTCATCAGCTTCCTTTCTGGATTGGTAGCCTTACTAAGCAGTTCCCCATTCGCGAGACCATACACACCGCGAATGGATCGGGAAATGCCGTGTCCCCGTCGGCCACATTTGAGATGAAACGGAGGCTCGCCGGCTTTTTTGGGCGGACTGCGCCCGTGCCTCAACGATTGGATCCGTGGCACTGCCGTGGCGCATCAGCAAAAAACGCAACCTGATGCACCAGCCGGCCGAGCCAGGGATGGTCGAGCGTTAACGTGAAAGAGAAGCGCTCGTCGGTCTCCGGCTGATGCCGCACCTCGCATCGCACCGGCCAGAGCCAGCGCGGCAAAGCGACGGTGATGCCGCCAATCTCGATCGCGTATCCTGCGCTGCGGAAAGCCAGACCGCCGTCCACCTCATGCGCGGTGAGCCGCATCAGCAGGCCTCCGCCCAGCACTTCTTCCAGACCGGTAGGACCCGTGAACCGCTTGGCCGAATGGATCACCTGCGGAAAACAACCCGGCCCCGGATACTGCCGCGAATAGACGTGACCGTCGAAGCCTGAAGCTAGCGTCACCGTGACGACGGAGGGGCCAGTCGCGCCATGAGCAAGCGGGATCGGCGCCCCGACCAGGCGTGCCGCGTGAGCGATCAGCCGCCCGAAAAACGACAGCCGCGTCATCGCCACCGTGCCCTGATAGACGATCGCATCCTCCCGCCCGATGATCTTCGAGAACCGGCATCTCACCTCCGGTCTAAGCCGCGCCCAGGCGGCTTCCCCGAGAAGCCGACGATAGCGGGTCTCCATTACCGGTCGCTGCGGCAACTGAATAAGTCGACCAGACACGGCGCTGCCAATCTTTTTTACTGTTGTTTCTGTCATGAGAGAAATAATTGAGCAAATGAAAGCACGCTATCGCACCTTCTGCTCATCCTCCTGCTCGTGTTGAACCATCGACACGCCGTCACCTTCGGCGACAACGCCGTCAGTGCCGGTGCTGCCAGAGTTGGTGCTGCTTCCCGCTTCGGCACGCCGCGAAGGAATGAAGCGCGCGATCGCCGCGCCGAGCCTCATCAAGGCCGTCAGCTTGGCCCTCGGAACCCGCCGGATATCCGCCGCCCAGCCGTCCACGAGCCGCACGAAGTCGTGCATCGCCACAATCCGCTCCCGCGCAGTGGCGCTCATGAAGCGGTCTGCATTGGCTTCCGCAACGCAATCACGAAGCATCGCCAATGTTGGATCAATTTCCCGCGCCTTGCGGCCTTCCGCGATGCGCGTGACCATGTCCCACAAATCGGTCTCGGCCGCAAAGAAGTCGCGCCGATCCCCCATCACATGCACGCGCCGGATCAGGTTCCAGCCCAGCAACTCTTTGAGCGAGTTGGACACGTTGGACCGCGCAAGACCCAACGTGTCCGCGATGTCCTCCGCCGTCATCGGTCCTTCCGACAGATAGAGCAGGGCGTGGATCTGTCCGACAGAGCGGTTGGTCCCCCACACCGCCCCCATCTCCCCCCAGTGCAGAACGAAGCGCTGGATGGCTGGTGGTAAGGCTTTCTTATTTACGTTCATTTCTGTCATGACAGAAATATCATACATCCCAGCCCCATTGTCAAGGCCATGACTGGCCGCAACTTTGCTGGATCGCACACGCAGCAATCGCACAGGCAACAAAAGCGACTGGCACCTGATCGGCAGCCGCCTCACACCTATATGATTTCCCGTCCCCGGCTCGAGCTGTTTCTATGGTATCCGAGCAAACCCTTGGAGGTAATTCCCATGCCGCGAGTCTCGAGCACGCTGATCGTTGCGGCCCTGTTCGCTGCGATATCGGCACTTCCAGGCGCCGCCCACCACGGCTGGTCGTGGACCACCGGCGGCAACATCGACCTAACCGGCTTCGTAAAAGCGGCAAAGCTCGGCAATCCGCACGGCGTGCTGACAATGGACGTCGAAGGACAGGTCTGGACCGTTGAGGTCGGACAGCCCTGGCGCAACGAGCGCGCCGGGCTCAAGAACAGCGATTTCGCACCTGGCAAGGAGCTGCGCATCGTTGGCGAGCCGTCCGCCAAGAAGGGCGACCGCAAGATGAAGGCCGAGAAAATCTATATCAACGGCAAGCTGCACGACCTCTACCCGGGCCGCAACTAGACCGTGGATGCCATCCTGAACGCATTGGCAGCGACCGACGTGGCGGCTTGGCTGCGCGTCTCGCGCTGGGGCTATGCCGCCATCAACGCGGGCCATATCGTCGGAATTGCGATGCTTGTCGGAGCCATCCTGCCGCTGAACCTTCGCCTGCTCGGCATCTGGCCCAACGTACCCCACACCACGCTCGCAACAGTTCTCGTGCCTGTCGCCGCGGCTGGCCTCGCTCTGGCGGTCGCAATGGGCACGCTGTTGTTCATCGTCCGTGCGCCTGATTATGGCGGGCTCGGTGTATTCCAGGCCAAAATGGCACTTGCGGCAATCGGCACGGCCTCGGCGCTGCTTGCCCACTGGCGTTTTGGCTGGCAGCTCCAGCGCACAGTGCCCGCACGCCTCCGCATCACAGCGACCCTCTCACTCGTTTGCTGGCTGGGTGCGCTGATGCTCGGCCGGGCCATCGGCTTCGTGGACTGACGGAAAATGGTGGCTATCCCTTTGCTGGCATGGCAATGCGGTCGGCATAACCTGTCACACCACTCACCCCCAACGCCCCCATGCGCACCGACCTCTTCGATTTCGAGCTCCCCGAGGAGCTTGTCGCGCTGCACCCGGCCGAGCCACGCGACAGCGCACGCATGCTGACGATCTCTCCGGACGGCAGCCGGCGCGACCTTCGGATCGCCGATTTGCCCGGCATTCTGCGGCCCGGCGACGTGCTCGTCGTCAACGACACCCGCGTCATCCCGGCCGCACTCGAGGGAGCACGCATCCGGGACCAGTCAACCGCGCGCGTCACCTTCAATTTGGTCAAGCGCACCGGGGAAGCATCCTGGCGAGCTTTCGCGAGGCCGGCCAAGCGAACTCGAGGTTGGCGATACTGTGCGCTTCGGAAGGCCCGGCCGGGTGTGCCTCGCGGGTGAGCTCGAAGCGAGTGTGACCGCGAAGAACTACGGCGGAGAGGTCGAATTGCAGTTCTCGCTTTCGGGCGCATACCTCGATGCTGCAATTGACGAGCATGGACAAACGCCACTACCGCCCTACATCGCCCTGAAGCGCCCGCCCGACGACCGCGACCGTTCTGCATACCAGACCATTTACGCCGCACGCGATGGAGCAGTCGCGGCCCCAACGGCAGGTTTGCATTTCACGCCCGGCCTGCTCGAGCGGCTTGCCGCCAGCGGTATATCGCGTCACACCGTAACCCTGCACGTCGGCGCCGGCACTTTCTTGCCGGTAAAGGCAGAAGACACGACAGAGCACAAGATGCATTCGGAATGGGGGGAGATAACCCCTGAAACGGCGGCTACCCTCAACGCGGCACGCGCCGCTGGCGGCCGCGTCGTTGCGGTCGGCACCACCTCGCTTCGCGTTCTGGAAAGCGCCGCCGGCGATGATGGCACCATCCACCCCTGGTGTGGCGAGACCGATATCTTCATCACCCCCGGCTATCGCTTCAAGGCTGTGGACATTCTGCTCACGAATTTCCACCTGCCCCGCTCGACACTGTTCATGTTGGTTTCAGCGTTCTCTGGGCTAGAGACGATGCAGGCCGCCTATGCCCACGCCATCGCGTCCCGCTACCGCTTCTATTCGTTCGGAGACGCCTGCCTGTTGCTGCGCCAGTCATGACCCCGGCGGCAGGCCACATTGTCAAAGACGGCCGATGCTGTAGCCTGCACTTTGCCACGCCCCCTTTAATTCGGAGACACCGATGATCGACAAAGCCGCGCGCCCGCTCGAAGGCAAGGTCGCTTTCATTACCGGCGCCTCGCGCCGCATCGGAAGAGCAACCGCACTCGGGCTCGCCGCGGACGGCGCTCGCATTGTTGTAACGGCTCGAACCTCACAAGACGAGATCGAGGCCGTCGCAGACGAAATTCGCCAGTCAGGCAGCGAGGCAATGCCGTTGCTCATGGACATGAGCGATGAAAGCTCGGTCAAGGCCGCAGTCGCGGCCGCCGACAAACAATTCGGCCGCATCGACATCCTGGTGAATAACGCGGCCATCCGTCAGATCTGTCCGTTTCTGGAGATGGACCTTGCCGAATGGCGGTACGTGATGGGCATCAACCTGGACGGCGTCTTCCTCGTCACCCGTCACGTGCTGCCGGTCATCGTCCGCAGCGGCGGAGGTACAGTGGTGACCATCGGCGGGTCCACCGCCCACACCGGCGCCGACAAGCGCGCCCACGTCGCAGCCTCCAAGGCCGCCCACTTGGGCCTCATGAAGTCCCTCGCCGTCGAATTCGCGGACCGCAACGTCACCTTCAATTGCGTCGCCCCGGGCATGATCGGCGGCGAACGCTCCGCCACCTCCGGCGCCTCGCCCCTCAAGGGAGACGACGTTGTCCTTGGCCGTCTGGGCGACATCGAGGAAGCGGCGTTCGTCGTCCGCATGATGTGTCAGCCCGGCGCCCGCTTCATGACCGGGCAGACGGTGCACGTCAACGGCGGGCGGTACATGCCGTGAGCGGATTTTCCTTCAAGCTCGGCGCCTCGGATGGAAGTGCACGTTGGGGCGAGATCGCAACGTCGCGCGGCATAATCCGCACACCGGCGTTCATGCCGGTCGGTACGCGTCGCCACGGTAAAAGCGCTATACCCGGAGCAGGTGCGTCAGGCCGGCGCCGACATCATCCTCGGCAACACCTATCACCTGATGCTGCGGCCGGGAGCGGAGCGGATTGCCCGGCTCGGCGGACTGCACGAGTTCATGCGCTGGATCAGGCCCGATCCTGACCGATTCCGGCGGCTTCCAGGTCATGTCGCTGTCGGGCCTCAGCAAGATGACGGAGGAAGGGGTGACGTTCCAATCCCATCTCGACGGCTCGCGACACCTGCTGACGCCCGAGCGCGCGATCGAAATCCAGTGCCTGCTCGGCTCCGACATCCAGATGCAGCTCGACGAGTGCATCGAACTGCCCGCGACCGAGACGCGGGCACGGGAGGCGATGGAGCTGTCGCTGCGCTGGGCCGAGCGTTGCAAGGCGGAGTTGCTCCGCCAGAAGGACGCGGGCCGCGCACGGCCAGGGCAGGCGCTGTTCGGCATCGTGCAGGGCGGACGTGACACAGATCTTGCGGCGGCGCTCGGCTGAGGCGCTCGTCGCGCTCGACCTGCCGGGCTACGCGGTCGGCGGCCTGGCGGTCGGTGAGGGCCAGGAGGTGATGCTGGCGACGCTCGAGGCAGACGCTGCCGCATCTGCCCGCCGCCAAGCCGCGCTACCTGATGGGCGTCGGCACGCCGGCCGATCTGATCGAGGCGCGTGGCACGCGGCATCGATATGTTCGATTGCGTGATGCCGACACGCTCGGGCCGCCATGGACAGGCCTTCACGTGGAGCGGGCGCGTCAATCTGAAGAATGCGCGGCATGCCGAAGACACTGCGCCCGCTCGACGAAGCCAGCGCCTGCCCGGCCTGCCGCGACTATTCGCGCGCCTATCTGCATCATCTCGTGAAGTCCGGCGAATACCTGGGGGCGATGCTGCTGTCGTGGGCCAACACCTGGTTCTACCAGGAGCTCATGGCCGCGATGCGGACGGCAATTGAGGAGGGCCGGTTCGACGCCTTCCGCCGCGAATGGAGCCACAGGCTCAATGCGTCGGAAGCATCGCAGTGATCACGGACTATCGAGAATCGACGATCTTGGCCTTACGAAAGATTTTTTGACCGAAATCAATTTGGGCATGGAGCTATCGGCTAGGTCTGATGACGGGTGAGGCGGCTGGATGCGGCACTCGCGACATCACACCGGCCCGCATCGAAATGCCAGCTGGCGGCTCCACCGTTGCTGAACCGATCCCTCGGCACCAAACCAGCATCTGGCTGCCTTGCCGTCTCACCCTCGCACTAGCGCGCCGGACGATTAATCGGACGCACGCGAAGGCCGCGAATTGCGGCCCGGCGCCAGTGCGCCGCCCCCGCGGAGGGCCAGGCCGAAGGCCGGTGCGGCCCGTGAGCGCAAAAATTCTAGAGCGAGTGCGATTTATCGCACGATGCTCTAAGAAGTGCGCACATGTGCGGCAATGGCCTCTCCGAAAGCCTCGAAAAGTGCGCGATTGACCGGATTGCGTTGAGGATCGAACTCGGCGTGCCATTGGACCCCGAGGGCAAAACCCGCTGCCTCCGCCACCCGGATGGCCTCTATCGTTCCATCATCGGCAACGCCTTCCACGACGATCCGCGCGCCGACATCCATGATGCCTTGACCGTGCAATGAATTGACCTGGATCAGATCGCAGCCGAGCAGCGCGGCAAACACCCCATCGGCGACGAGATGCACCGCATGGCGATCGCCGAACACAACCTCCGGATCAGGGTGGATCTCGCCATTCTCCAGACGCGGCATTCTATGGTTCATCCGTCCCGGGAGTTCACGAATCTCCGGATGCAGCGTGCCACCGTAGGCAACGTTCATCTCCTGGAAGCCCCGGCAAATTCCGAACAGCGGCACACCGCGTTCCACACAAGCCTCGATCAGCGGCAGCGCGACTGCATCGCGCGCCTCGTCGTATGGCTCATGGGCCGGATGCGGTTCGCTGTTGAATTTCGAGGGATGCACATTCGCGCGCGCGCCGGTCAGCAGAACACCATCGACGACATCGAGCAACGCCCCGATATCAGTGAGGTCCGGATGACCGGCAAAGATCAGCGGCAACCCGCCCACGATATCCACGATCGCATGCAGGTTCCGCTCGCCGGCCCGCTGCGCGGGAAACCGGTTCTCCACGATATGCTGGCTTCCGATGACGCCGACGACGGGTCTAGTCATTGCTCCAACGATCGCGAAAGGGAACAGCCACCCACCTTGGCCTCGATTGATGCCGCACCGAACCCGGCAACAGCGTAGGAAAATTGCGGCTGCCCGACCCGAAATGGCTGCGCTGTGCTCAGCCGCCCTTCCCCCTCAACCGCTCGGCCGGCGGCGCGATCTCGGTCACCAGGTCACGCACCAGCGGCTTGTTCGACAGTGGAGCAAGTTGCATCTCACGATCCTCGAGGCGGGCGAGACAGGCATAGACCACATCCCCATCGACCTCCATCATGCATTCCTTGCACGCATTGGCATTGAGGCAAGAGAACCGGAACGACAGCGTAGGATCGCGATGGACCCGGATCCAGCGCAGGCCATCCAGCACCGACTGACCGGGCTCGAATGGCACCTCGAACGTTTCGGTCCGAGGTGCCTCCCCTTTGGTCGCCGCACGAGCAACCGCAAGGCGCGCGATATGTGTTGCCGCATCGCTCATTCCGCTGCCTCCCGGGCTTCGATCCGCGGCCCCACCTGGATCGCAAGCCGACCTTCGTTGAGCGAGATGATCTGATTGCACGTCCAGTCTTCGACCAGTCCTGGATGATCCTCGCGCTGATGCGCACCTCGGCTCTCCGTCCGATTGATCGCAGCCTGCGTCACCGAGCGGGCAACCAGCAACATATTGCGCAGGTCGAACCAGTCGAGCCGCGCCAGATCGAACGGCGCGGCCACGCCGGGCGGACTGTCTCCCAGCTGTCGCGAAAGGTCGGCGATAACCCCCAGTGCCCGTTCCATGCCCACGGCCGTGCGGAACGGCCCGACATCGTCTGACATCGTGGCCTGCAACTCCGCCAGCATCGCCGCCGTGTTGAACACGTGAGCATCCGGCCCGGCGCTCTCGATCAGGGCAACCGCTTCGGCCGCATCTGCGGCACTGAACGCGCCGTCCGCTCCCAGCGCGTTCGCATCGTCCACCGCCACGCGGCCGGCTTGGCGGCCGAACACCAGCGCCTCGGTAATGGCATTGCCGGAAAGCCGGTTCGCACCATTCGCACCACCTACTGCCTCACCGGCAGCCAGCAATCCGGGCACGCCGGTACGCATCTGCTCGTCCACCGCGATCCCACCCATGTGATAGTGCGCGATCGGCGCTACTTCGACCGGCATCTTGGTCAGATCGATGCCGTTCGCCGCCAGCTTCTCGATCACTGGCCCGAATGCACCACGCAACTGCTCGTCGGTGAGATGCTGGAAGCTAAGGTAGGCGCCGCCGTGGGGCGAGCCCCGCCCCGCCTCGACCTCCTTGGTAATGGCATACGTCGCCATGTCGCGCGTGATGACGTACTTCCCGTCCTCCGGCGTTCCGTAATTGGAGGTGAACTCCTCCATATTGCCATTGAGCAGTCGTCCACCCAGCTTGTACCGGAAGGGATCCCACATGATCGGATCCATCCCAATCAGGCGCGGCGCCAGATGCCCGATCGGAAAGAACTGAACGAACTCCATATCGATCAGCTTGGCGCCCGCCCGCAACGCCAGCGCATAGCCATCTCCGCCCATGTTCACCGAAGCGCTGTTGCGCCGGTAGAGTCGCGTCAGTCCCCCGGTAGCGATAATCGTCGATTTCGCCGCGATGGTCACCGGCCGGCCGGTCGTCATGTCGACCGCCACCGCTCCCGTCACGCGCTCACCCGAGCGCGCCAGATCGACGATCATAAGATCGCCGACCCGTCGCACATTCTTCTCTTTGTTCAGCACAGTGCGCAGCGTTTTCGATACCGCGGGACCGGTATTCAGGAAGTCCACGTAGACGCAGCGAGGCCTGTCGTGACCCGGCGCGTGTGCCTGCGAGATATGCCCATCCCTTCGCGCCCAGCCCACGCCCCAGCTGTCCATCTGCCGGATCACATCCGGCCCTTCCTTACACAGAAGGCGTGACAATCTTGGATTGCAGAGCCCGCGACCTGCCGCCAGCGTATCGTGATAGTGGAACGTCCAATCGTCCGGCGTCTCTTCGCCAACGGCCACCGCCACTGTCATCATCGCCATGACGGTGGCACCGCCGCGGCCGATGAGACTGCGGTCAGCCACCAGCACGCGGGCCCCCGCCCGCGCCGCCTCGATACCGGCATACATTCCGGCTCCGCCAGAGCCGATTATGAGAACATCGGTTTCCAGATGCATAGGTGTGCTCGCCAAGGTGCCTCCACCGTGCTTTGTCTGCAGCGTATTGTTAGAACAGCCAGAGGCATATGGCTACACTGAGCGCCATGCAAATCAACCGGGGGAGAATATCGGGTTGACCGAGCAACAATCGCCACTCGTGGGCCGGTCCGTGCCGCGCATCGAGGACCAGGCACTTTTGACCGGACGCGCCAGATTTACCGACGACATCACCAGGCCGGGCCTGCTCCACGCCGTCATCCTGCGCAGCCCTCTGGCTCACGGCCGCATCATCCGGCTCGACCTTGCGCCCGCCCGTGCGGCGCCCGGCGTGCACGCGGCCTTCGCCCTCTCCGACCTGGCGCCATACCTCACCACGACACGAATCCCCCTCCATTTGCCCAGCCCCGCGATTCGCCACGTGCTCGATCCGGAGGTCCTGGCCGGCAGCGAGGTCACCCACGTCGGCCAGCCCATCGCAATCGTCATCGCCGAGAGCCGCGCGATCGCCGAGGATGCCGCAGCGCTCATCGCGTGCGACTTCGAGCCGCTACCCGCCGTTGTCGATCCGGTTGCTGCCCTGGCCGACGGAGCGCCAACAGCCCATAGCGATCTGCCGGACAATCTGCTGGCCCGCTTCACCGTCGGCTATGCCGATGCCGAGGCCGCCTTCGCCGCGCGCCGCCCATGTCATCAGCCGAACGCTGCACCAGCACAAAGGCGGCGGACATGCCATGGAGGGCCGCACTGTCCTCGCCGAATACGACGAGGCACAAGACCTCCTCACCGTTTGGGACGGCACCCAGATGCCGCACCGCGCCAAGGGCGTGATCTGCGAGTTGCTCGGTTGGAGCGAGGACCGCGTCCGTGTGCTTTGCCCCGATGTCGGCGGCGGCTTCGGCCCCAAGTTCGTGTTTTTCAGCGAGGAGATCCTCGTTCCTATCGCCGCCTGGCTTCTTCGCCGCCCGGTCAAGTGGATAGAGGATCGGCGCGAGAGCTTCACTGCCACCACCCATGAGCGCGACCAGATCTGGAATGTCGAGGTCGCCTGCGATACCGAGGGCCGGCTCCTGGGCCTGCGCGGCGAAGTCATCCACGACCACGGTGCATCGACCCCATACGGCATCACGATCCCTTTCAACGCAGCCACCAACCTGCTTGGGCCCTACCGCCTTCCCGCCTACGCGCTCGATGTCAAAATGGCGATCACGAACAAGGTTGCAGCCACGCCCACGCGCGGCGCAGGCCGCCCGCAAGGGACATTCGTGATGGAGCGCATGCTTGATGCAATCGCCTCGGAATTGGGCCTCGACCGCGACGAGGTCCGGCGTCGCAATCTGATTGCCGCCCATGAGATGCCTTACGTGACGCCACTGAAGACGCGCGACGGCGGCACCATGACCTACGACACCGGCGATTACCCGGCCTGTCAGGCCAGAGCACTGGAGATCGCAGAGCACGACAGCTTCCCCGCCCGCCAGTCCGCGGCACGCGAAACAGGCCGCTACATCGGGATCGGCATCTCCAATTACGTCGAAGGCTCCGGTCGTGGTCCGTTCGAAAGCGCAACCGTGAAAGTCGGCCCGTCCGGGACGATTGTCGTGGCAGCCGGCGTCACCGCGCAGGGACAGGGCATCGCGACCGTCCTCGCACAGATTGCTGCCGACGCGCTGGCCGTCCCCCTCGACCAGGTCCACATCGTCACCGGCGACACCGCCGCCACCACGCTCGGTGTCGGCGCCTTCGCCAGCCGCCAGGCCGCCGTCGGCGGCTCAGCGGTGCACGAGGCAGCAATCGCGGTGCGCGACAAGGCACGCGCCGCCGCCGCGACGATACTCGATTGCTCGAGCCAGGATCTCGACCTCTCGAACGGCCATATCTCGCTCCGCAGCGACCCCACGCGCACCCTGACGCTGGGCCAGGTCGCCCGCGCCCTGACGGCTCTGCCGGGCTACGCGATCCCCGCTGGCTCGACGCCAGGCCTGGAGGCTTCCGTCAACTTTGCACCGCCCGCCATGACCTATTGCAATGGCACTCACGTCGCAGAAGTAGAGGTCGACACCGAGACCGGCCACGTGCGCATCCTGCGCTACGTCGTCGTGCATGACAGCGGCCGGCTCATCAACCCGCGGATCGTAGAAGGTCAGATCGTCGGCGGCCTCGTGCATGCCCTCGGCAATGCCTTGCTGGAGGAGATGATTTTCGACGCGGAAGGCCAGCCGCTGTCGACAACGTATGCAGAATACCTCCTGCCCACCGCCTGGGGCCTGCCACGCATCGAGCTGCACCACATGACCTCTCCCACCCCGCATAACCCGCTCGGCGCCAAGGGCGCGGGCGAGAGCGGCACGCTGCCGGTCACCGCTGCCATCGCCTCTGCGGTCGAGAATGCACTGGCGCCCTTCCGCATCAGTATCGATCGCGTACCGATCATGCCAGCTGACATCGCGGCGGCAGTAGCCCGCGCACGGCGCACGCCATGAGCTTGTCAACTCACTCCAACCCGCGGCACAGCCATGCCCGCACCGCTTGCCGTCATCCTGGCTGAACGGACTTCCCCGGCGTCACCGTCGCAAGATAGATGCCGGCCAGCGTCACCAGCCCGCCGACAGCGTGGAACCAGTGAAGCTGTTCGCCAAGCAGCACGATGCCCAGGAATGCGCCGAAGATCGGAAACAGGTTGCCGAAATAGCCGGCGTTCGAGCCGATCCGCATCGCCCCCATGTTCCAGAACGTGAAGCCGATCACGCTCGCAAGGATACCGGCGTACGCCACATAGAGCATCGCTGGCACCGTCAGCGGCATCGGCTGTCCGCTCATCGTCTCGTGCACATAGAACGGCAACAGCGTGATGAGACCCGGAACAAAGGCAAGCACCTGGAACCCGATCAGCGACATGCCTTTCGGCACGAAGCGGATGAGGATGATCTGTGCTGCCCACATCATGACAGCAAGCAGGATCCAGGCATCGCCGATGTTCAGCGAGAAGCCGTCGAGCACGCTCAGATCTCCGCGCAGCACGATCAGCGCCACGCCGGTCATCGACAAGGCGATTCCCATGATCTGCCGCACGGTGATCGGCTGGCCAAACACGAAGCGCGCGGCAACCAGCACGATGATCGGCAACAGGGATGAGATCAGCGTTCCTTGCACCACGGTCGTGTGACGCAAGCCGATATAGTACGCCGAGTTGAAACCGGTGACGGTCACGATCCCGAACACCACCCACAGCCACCAGTACGAGCGAAACAGCGGCCAGTCCGCCACCAGCCGTGGGATGGCGAATGGCGCAAGCATGACGAGCGCGACAGCCCATCGCCAGAAGTTGAGTGCAATCGGCGGCACATCGACGTCCGGAGCAGTTCGCCCGATCACCGCATTGCCGGCCCACAAGAACACGGCGATTGTCAGCACCACGTAGCCGACCGCTTCCCTGCCCATCGATCCCCGCATCATCCAGATTGTTCAGGCCGGGACTATAACCGTCGCGCCGCAACTGGGAAATCTTCCAAGCCAACGACCACACCAGCGAAGCACCGGATGTGCTCCCAATGAGCTGACCCGGACTGACCTGTTGCCTTCATTTCGCCTGGAATTGGCTGCCAATTCTTCATCAGCGGGCACTCGGCACCTTTGCACATTTGACACATGGGGTCGGCATGGCGCGCGCAATGAGATCGACGTTGGCAAGATCGGATTACGCTGCCGACGACGCATTCGTCCAGGATCACCACCTCGACATCATGCCCGGCGAGCGCATCGGCCGACCGCTGCCGTCGCGCCGCGGACGCCTGAAGAGACGAACATTCGTCCTCCTTGTACTGATCGGCTGCGGCTGGCTTTATTATGCGCACGCACGCGGAGAGTTGCCTGTGTGGCTGTCAGCGACATTGACGTCTACGTCAGCGTCTATCGACGCGGCCAGGAAGAGCCTGCTGGCTTCACCGACGCGCCCGGACCAAGCACCGCAAACCGAGCCCGCGCAGCCGCAGTTGACTGACCTCGACGTGAAACCAGCACCAATAGCCATGCAACAGGCTGCCGTTTCGCCATCAGACAGCTCTGGCGGCGGCCAGATCCCCGCTGGCCTCCCCGCGCCGATGAACAGCCCTGCAGTCGAGCCAGTGCAGCCATCCGCCACGACCGCCTCAAGTCCTCCCTCACCTGCCCCGACCAATCCGACGGACGATACCGCCGCACCGTCTGCCTCGACGCGCGCGGCCCCCGGCGGGCCCTACCGCAAGCAGGCCGAAGCGGCAGGGCTTCACCCGGGCCTCTCTCACGTTCTCCTCGCCCGCCTCTCCCCGGCCGACTATCGCAATGCCGGCCTCGCCATCCGGACCGCACTGACAGAGACAGATGACGATGCGGTCTATGTCTGGCCAGCCAAACCCAGAGCCGGCCTTGCCCGGTTCCGTATCCACTTTGTCCCGGGAGCAGCGCCCGGTTGCCGACGGTACGTCGTCACCATCGCCAAGGACGGCTGGCTCACCACAGCGTTGCCGATGGTCAAGTGCGGCATGCGGCGGACTGCCAGCCGGAAGGGATGATCTGCTGCCCCCTCCTCGCCGCAGCCATGCCGTCCAGCACACGAACCATTACTGACTTTAGCCATCCAACATGCAGGCGATATTGCGTACCGCAACAGCAAACGTCTAAGCTCACGCCTGCGCATGCCACCATTTCAGTTCACAGCGTGAGGAGACGTTCATATGTCTGATATCGAGCAGGTTCTGATCGACACCGCGTGGCCATATTGGGAGTGCGAGGCGGAGATCGCCAAGCGATTCTACGCCAAAGCAACGAACGAAGACCATATCTTTTACCTTCGGGCCCAGCTCTGGAAAGAGCTCAATCCCGTCGACGGCTTCTTTAATGGTCTGCACAAGGAGCTGCAACAGACGGTCGATAAATATCCGCTTGTCGACAAGGAGATCGACCGTCACGACTATCATTTCCTGCTTCTGCAGCTGGTCCAGGAATTCAACCACTACGTCGTGCTTGCTGACGTGTTCGAGCATCTGGTCGGGCGGCGCATCTCTCCATCCGATACCATTCAGCTGCCTGAGGAGAAGAAGCTCGGCGACATTCGGCGCGCCTACGTCGAGAAGAATGACCCACTGCTCAACGCCGCTGTCGGCTTCACGGAAGGGGGCGGCGCCCGCGTGTTCCGCGAGGGCAAGGACCTCAAAGGCAACACCGTCAACGAGATGACCGCGAAGGCAATGCAAATTCTGTTCGACGATGAGCACGACCACTACCTCGAGCAGGCAAAAGAAGCGGTCAGTCACGTCAAGTCTCCGGACGATCTGGCCAGGATGAAGGACGCGGTAGAAAAGATCAGCGATCAGCGAGTCTGGATGCGCGCCGAGATGTTCCGTAATGCCATGACGAAGCAGGAGATCGAGACGTTCCTCCAGCAGAACAGGCGCGGATAGCGCGCATCCCGTCGGCGCCTGCGCCGGGGCGACAGCCCCACGCGCTCCGGCGCTGGTGCCGACGTGCCAGTCTGTTGCGCTTCGGCGCAATACCAGGCGCTGCAGATCGTGGTGAGCTCTTAATACTGAACCAGGCGTCGCAACGGTCTTACGCGCCGCCGCCGGCCAGCGCGATCCACTCGTCCTCTGTGAGAACGGTAACACCGAGCTCCTGCGCCTTGTCGAGCTTCGATCCCGCCTCGGCGCCGGCGACGACATAGTCGGTCTTTTTCGAAACCGACCCCGCGACCTTGGCGCCAAGACGCTCAGCTTGCGCCTTGGCCTCGATCCGCGTCATTCGCACCAGCGTGCCTGTGAAGACGACCGTCTTTCCGGTAACCGCCGAGGCTTGCGTCTGTGCACGTTCGAACGGCGTCACCGTGACGTGACCCAGCAACGCTTCGACTGCATCGACATTGTGCTGCTCAGCGAAGAAATCGATCAATGCATCACTCGCCACCTCGCCGATGCCCTGCAAACTGGCGAGCTCGCGATAGGCCTCGCCGGGAATTTCGCCGGCGCCCGCCCGGGCAACCTCCAGAAACGCATCGACTGTCTCGAAATTCTGTGCCAGCGCATCCGCTGCCGACGCCCTGACGCCCTTGATGCCGGCAATCGCCTCGCCAAAAGAGCGTGGCCCCGAAGCGAACAGGTCGCCCGCTCGTGGCTTGCTCGACGACAGCGTCGCCATCAGCGTTTCCGCAGTCTTCTGCCCCAGTCCCTTGAGCGCGATAAGTCGCCTGTAGTTTGGTCCAGGTCTCGACGCCGCGGCAGCATTGATCGCCTCGCGGAGCGCCTCGAGGCTGCCGTAGGCCTTCGCCAGATCCCGCGCGGTCGTCTCTCCGATATGCCGGATCCCGAGCGCGAACACGAACCGGTCGAGCGGCACCTGCCGCCTGGCCTCGATCGACCGGAACAGGTTGTCGACCGATTTCTGACCATAGCCCTTGCGATCCGCCAGCTTCTCATTGGCCCGTGCATCGCGCTCAGCGAGTGTGAAGATGTCCGCTGGCGAGCGAATGAGCCCCTCATCGAAGAACAATTCGATCTGCTTTTCGCCGAGCCCCTCGATATCGAATGCGTTGCGCGACACGAAATGACGCAGCCGCTCTCTTGCCTGCGCCGGACACACAAGACCGCCGGTGCAGCGCCGAACCACGTCCGCCTCACCCCACTCGTCCACCTCGCGCACGGCCTCGCTGCCGCACTCCGGGCACGCGTGCGGAAACACGAACGGCTTTGCGCCGATCGGCCTTTTATCGGCCACCACACCGACGACTTGCGGGATAACGTCACCGGCCCGCTGCACGATCACAGTATCGCCGATGTGAATATCCTTGCGACGGATCTCGTCCTCGTTGTGCAGCGTGGCGTTCGAGACGACGACGCCGCCGACTGTCACCGGTTCCAGCTTTGCCACCGGCGTCAAAGCTCCGGTTCGCCCCACTTGGATCTCGATATCGTTGAGCACCGTCGTCGCCTGCTCCGCCGGGAACTTGTGCGCGATAGCCCAGCGCGGCGCGCGGCTGACAAAGCCGAGCCGCTCCTGCAGATCGAGCCGGTTCACCTTGTAGACGACGCCATCGATGTCGTAGCCGAGCGCGGCGCGATCCAGGCCGACTTGCCGATAGTATGAAAGAAGCTCGTCCGGACCATCGCAGAGCTGCATGCGCGGATTGACCGGAAGCCCCCAACTCTTGAACGCCTCGCACATGCCCAGTTGCGTATCCGCAGGCAGCGAGGACGCATGCCCCCAGGTGTAGGCAAAGAAGCCCAACGGTCGCGTGGCCGTGACCGAGGCATCGAGTTGCCGCAGCGATCCCGCCGCGGCGTTGCGTGGATTTGCGAATAGCTTGCCACCGGCCGCTGCCTGCGCATCGTTCAGCCGCCGGAAATCCTCGTGCCCCAGATAGATCTCGCCGCGAATATCGATCGAATCCGGCACGTTCGTGCCCTTCAGGCGGTGCGGAATCGCCTTGATCGTCATCACGTTTGCCGTGACGTTCTCGCCCTCCGCGCCATCTCCTCGTGTTGCGGCTTCTATCAGCCTGCCGCCGTCATAGCGCAGCGAGATCGACACCCCATCGATCTTCGGCTCTGCGGTCACCCCCAGAGCGTCGCGATCCGTCAACATCAGAAAGCGGCGCACGCGCTCGACGAATTCGGCTACATCTTCATCCGCGAACGCGTTGCCCAAGGACAGCATCGGGACACGATGCCGAACCTTCTCGAACGCCTCCGCCGGACCCGCACCGATGCGAAACGATGGGCTATCGGAGCGAATGAGCTCCGGAAACCTCGCTTCGATCGCTTCGTTACGCTGTCTCAGCGCATCATAGTCGGCATCCGATATCTCCGGCGCGTCTCGCTGATAATAGAGCCCGTCATGATGCGCGATCTCCGTCGCCAGCCGTGCAAGCTCGGCTTCGGCCTCCGCGACAGTAAGATCGGCGACAGATTTGCTGGCAGTATGAGAAGCGGCCATCACGTGCCCCCGCATCTTGACCGACCCTGCATCTTGACCGGCCCCCCGCATCTCGACCGGACGGACAAAGGGTCAGACCCGGTGGATCTGACCCTGATGATAATCCATAAGATATCGCCGCCCAATAGAGGGCAGCGCCGGTCCCGGCGTCAATTCCCCGTCAGCGACAGCCTTGGCAGCTTGACTGCGCTCCAAGCCTTGCTGAGCCAGCTGTCGCCGGTATTGCGCGGAGCCAGACCGTCCGACTGCAGCAGCGCATAGGCGTCCTTGTACCACTTCGAGCTGGGGAAATTATGCCCCAGAACCGCCGCAGCGGTCTGCGCCTGGTTCTTGATACCGAGCGACATATTGATCTCGACCAGTCTGTACAGTGCCTCTTCCACATGCGCAGTGGTCTGATATTCGCGCGCCACCGTTTCGAATCTGTTCTTGGCAGCGACCCAATTCTTGTTCTTGAGGTAATAGCGGCCGACGTGCATCTCGTGCGCAGCCAGCGAATCCTCGGCAACCCGGATCCGATTGTCCGCCTGCCTCGCGTACGTGCTGTCCGGATAGCGCGCTTGCAGGGCCCGGTACTCCTCCAGCGCCTTGCGCGTATTGCTCTGGTCGCGATTCGGGCCGTTCATGTCCTCGAAATATGATGTCGCGATGATGTGATGCGCCAGCGGAGCCTCTTTCGTCCCCGGATGCATGGTCGTGTAGCGCTTGGCAGTCGCAATCGCCTCGGGAAACTTGCCACCCTTGTAATAGGCGTATGCCGACATCACGATCGCCCGTCGCGCTTCAGGCGAATAGGGATGGTCGCGATCGAGATCTTCGAATTTATGTGCCGCATCCTCATAGCGCCCGCGCGCCATCAGGTTGTCAGCCGTCGCATACATCTTGTCGGCAGGATCCGGATTGAGCAGCTTGTCTGCGGACTTGGTCGAACTGCATGCAGCAAGGGCAAGCGAAGCCGCTGCGACCAGCACCAGCCAGGTCCCACGGCGGCAATACACCTGACAGCCCATGACAGCTCCCATCCATCCACCAGTCTCTCTGCGGGTCGAGCCCTTGCCCGTCCTGCTTCGAGCTTCACCTGCAAACCGCCGAGCAGCCGCATCCTTCACGATACGGCGCCACTCGGTCACCCGCCCGTCACCACACGACTAGAGCACTCGCAAGCCCCTGCAAACCGCTACGTTGCCGCGGAATTCGAAGGCCTCAGCCGCTCCGCCCTGCGTCGGGAGCCACGAACACATCCGACTCACAGCCTCATTGATTCAGAAGCCGATATTCCCACCTCAATTGTGGTCCCCATGAGGCGGCACCCAACATCTGTGAGACCTGATGCACCCCATGATACCCTTATACAACAAACCAGATTCGGCATCGAGCACACAGTCCGCATCAAGGCATCCCGCTCGCGACCCACAGCAAATTGGAACGGCCTTGAGCATGTCCTCGAACAAACAAGGCCGCCCGGCATATGACGCCGCGCGGCCCACCAACTTCCGTTCAGCAGATCCAACTCCGCGGCGAAAGATATCCCCGGCTATTCGCCAGCAGCCATCGCAAGACCAAACGGTTGAGCAGCCGGCTCACGGACGCGCGGTGCCTGCACCAACGTCCAGGCAGAACTGTCTTCGAGCAGCGCCTTGACAACGTGTGCATTGAGCCGATGCCCACCACGTACAGACCTGTAGGCACCAAGCAACTGATAGCCCGCGAGCGCCAGATCACCGACTGCATCCAGCATTTTGTGGCGCACGAATTCTTGCGGGTAGCGCAGGCCATCCTGATTCAGGACGCGATCATCACCAATGGCAACGGTGTTGTCGAGCGATGCACCAAGCGCCAGGCCAGCCTTCCACAGCTTCTCGACATCGCGCATGAACCCGAATGTACGTGCCCGGGAAATCTCATTGCGAAACACGCCGGGCGACATCTCATAGGCCAGCCTTTGCCGGCCGATCACAGGGGTGTCGAACTCGATCTCGACGTCGAGATGAAACCCGCTATGCGGATTCAATTCGCCCCAGGCATCCCCTTCCTCGACACGGACCGGCTTCAAGACCTTGATGAAACGCCGGGTCTCCGACAGGTCCACCAGTCCAGCCTCATCAATGGCCTGGACAAAGGCGGCAGCGCTGCCGTCCATGATCGGGATTTCCTTGCTGTCGACCTCGATGTAGCAATTGTCGACACCAAGGCCGCGTAGAGCCGCCAGCAGGTGCTCCACCGTACCGACACATACGCCGGATTCATCCCCGATCACAGTGCACAGCGTCAAGTTCTTTACGTTCCTGACATCTGCGGGAATGTCGGCAATGATTCGCCCGCGTTTGCTGACGAGGAACCTGAGACCGGCATCTGCTTCTGCGGGATGCAGCACAACGGACACCGGTCCGCCGCTATGAACCCCTTTACCGACGAGCTCGACCTCACGGCGAATTGTCGTTTGCCTGCCGGCAAGAATTGATTTCGGCATTGTGTGCCGTCCCCTCACCCTGTCCCCCGGCTGGCATGCCTGCTATTCGGCACCCCGGCCACCCCCGTTTCGGGTCCGCACACGATCTGACCTTGTGATTGATTTGGTCAGTAGAACGCGCGACTCCCGAATCGATGCGTTAACGATACAGCGGCTACTCCATGGGGGACAAATCACGGTTTCTTACATTCTGTTACTAAACAGCACTTGTCGGACCAGATCCCGCGTTACACCGTTCTAGCGCCGCGGCCCGTTGCCGAAAAAAACTGGCAGTTCAGACTCTTGAGACGCATCGTCCCGCGTACTCGGCTTATCCATCTGCGTATCGGATCGAGTGCGTGCAGCATCGCGATGCCCACTGTCACGCCGTTCCTGCTCGATTGCCCGACCAGCCTTCTGCTGCTGCGCCGCTTCTTTCTTTTGCCGTTTTCGCGCACCGGTCAGCCGTTCAAAGAAACCAAGCTTGCGAGCTGGCTCCGGCGCGGGAGCATAAGCGCGTGGTGGCGACCGGCCACCCTCCTCATATTGCTCCATTTTGGCGCGGTATTCCCGTTGCCCGACTGGCGGAAAGTCCTCGACCTCGGGCAGCCGGCGCGCGCCCCGCTTGGGCTCGACCGGAGGCGCGGGAGAAAACGGCGCACCACCCTGGGCCAGCGGCTCGAAGCGCGGAGCTAAGCTCGGCTGCGGTTCGGTCCCGTAAGCCGGCGGCACAGAGAATTGTGGGGGGGCATCTTGGAAAACAACCCCTTCCTCGCTGGTCCACTGCCGAGCTCCTGCTGATGGCATCGCTGGCGGGTGGGAGCCGGCAGCCGCGCCATGCTCAACATGCGCGCGCTGCAACGAGGCCAACCGCTCGCCCGAATTTTCTTCGCCCCCCGAATAGGAAGACTGTTGAACATGACCCGCCGGTTCGTTCTCCCCAGGCATGTTCGGCGCCCAGCCGCTCACCCCGGCATGCCCCGAATGGGTCGGTTCTGCCGCACAATTCCCTGCTGCTGCAAAACTACCCTTGGAACCCTCGCCCCCTGCGCGGCCCATATCAGCGGCCACCGGCAACCCGCCCCTTGGCGCTCCGGCGCTATCAGGCTGAAGCTGCGGCGCAACATCCACCTCATGTGCTGGCAGCAGCGGCGGCTGATGCTGACCGACGGGCGGCGGGCTTCCGCTTTCGATTGGCAACTCCGGCCAAGCCCGTTGCGTAGCGGCAGCAACGGCCTTGCTCGCCGCAATCAGCGAGTTTCGCTCCATTCCCGAAGCGACGATCGATACCCTCAATCGGTCACCGATCGTATCGTCGAATGTGGCCCCGACGATGATCGTAGCCTCCCCATCGACTTCCTGGCGTACCCTGTTTGCTGCCTCGTCGACCTCATAGAGTGTCAAATCCCTGCCGCCGGTAATCGAAACCAGCAGCCCCCTCGCCCCCTTGAGTGAAATGTCGTCGAGCAGCGGATTGGAGATCGCCTCCTCCGCGGCCAGAACCGCCCGCCGATCGCCTCCCGCTTCACCGGTACCCATCATCGCCGTACCCATGTCGGCCATAACGGTCCGCACGTCAGCGAAATCGAGGTTGATCAAGCCATCCTTCACGATCAGATCGACGATACAGGCAATGCCCGCATACAGTATTTGGTCCGCCATCACGAATGCCTCGGAGAAGGTCGTCTTCTCGTTGGCAACGCGGAATAGGTTCTGGTTGGGGATCACGATCAGCGTATCGACGTTGGGTCTTAACGCCGCAATACCCGCCTCTGCGGAACGCATCCGCCGCGAGCCTTCGAACTGGAACGGCTTGGTGACCACACCAACCGTCAGTGCACCTTCCTCGCGCGCAATCCTCGCGATGACCGATGCCGCCCCGGTACCTGTGCCGCCCCCCATGCCGGCGGCAATGAAAACCATGTGCGAGCCTGCGACCTGTGACCGGATCTCCTCCGCGGCCTCTTCCGCGGCGGCCTCTCCGATTTCAGGCTTGGCTCCAGCCCCCAAACCTTCGGTCAGAACCACACCAAGCTGAATACGACATTCCGCATTGGAGCTGGCCAGCGATTGCGCATCGGTGTTCGCGACCACGAACGTAACGCCGTTAAGGCCGGCTGAGATCATATTGTTGACGGCATTGCTGCCAGCCCCGCCAACCCCGATAACGGTCAGGCGCGGCCGGAGGTCCGTCAATGTCGGCAACTCCAGATTGATCTTCATGACCCGCCTTTCGTGGCTGTCCGCGCAACCGGATGCATGCCGGTCCTCATCGTTTGCAACGGCTCGGTCAGCGCTCCCTCCTGCATCCGCTACCTCCACCGCCCCCTAGAAGCTTTCCCGCAGCCAACGCTCCATCCGCCCCAGATAACCTCTCGGCTCCACCTCGGCGCCTTGCGTGCCGCCACCCCAGGCTTCCGGATCGGCGGCCGCTGCAGCCAGACCGATCAGACACGAAAACGCTGCCGACGGCACAGTAGCCCCCCAGCCGCGCATCGGCCCCGGCGCTGAAGTGCGCACACTGCGCCCGGTAATCATCGATGCGAACGCGGCAAGCCCTGGCACCTGACTGGCACCGCCGGTAAGCACCAGCTGCGCGCCAACACGATCCGCAACGCCACTGGTCTCCAGCCGTCGTACGACCTCGGACATCAGACCGGCCGAATGCCCACGAACGATCTTCGCGACACTCTCCCGCGCCGGGCCGTCCAGGCCGCCGCCTACCGTCCCCGCGAAAGGAAAACCTGTATAAAGTCCATCAACTGATGCAGAAGGCGCCAGCATGGCATATAGCGTCTTGATTCGCTCCGCTTCCGCAAGCGGAACCGACAACGCGCGCGCGATATCGTCCGTAACCTGTTGCCCTCCCGCCGGAATTTGATCGATTTCGGACCAGATGACCGTCGACGAAGGCAGCCATTTGCGTAAGGCCTGCGCCCATGTCGATACAAGTGACCCCACGCTGCCGTTCCAGCATGGTCGTTGCCGCCAGCGCCGACGCCATCGCCGCGGGCACATGACCGGCGACCTCCAGATGACAGGCCTCGACAAGCGCAGCTAGATTCTGCAGCGCACCCTCGTCCGCCACAACGGCGTGATGATCGGCATGCAGCTGACGCCCAGCCATTCCGGCGGGATTGAGCACCCGCCCCCCTGCGTCCAGGCGGTAGCCCAGCCGCTCCAATGCCAGCAGATGCCCGCCGCCACGACAGGCATATGCTCTCGCACCGTCATCGATCGCAGCGATATCTTTGGCTTCCACGGCCCCCGCAGTCAGGTCGACGCAGGCATGAAAGGTGCGTGATCTCGGCGCCCCGCAGCCGACTCCGATGTGCAGCGAGCGCAATTCGAGACGTGCCATCTGCTCGGCCTGGCTGACTGCAAGTCGCACTGCATTTCGGGCTGCCGCTGGATCGACCACCGCGCCGGCCTCGATCCCCCGCGAGCGCTGGTGTCCGACACCCAGTGCAACGATCTTCCAGGGCGCACCGTCGCCGCCGCGCAACTCATGCAACGCCGAGCCCGTCGGCGTAACCGCGGCAATCAGACAACAGACCTTGGAGCTGCCGATATCAAGCGCGGCAACGATTGAGCCGCCAGCCTGATCATCTTGAATTTTCCTGAGCCGCATTGCCATCACCTCAGCGCTGTGTCCGAGGCACGCGGCCGGCGTCCTGGCCCAACGCAGCGGCAGATTTGTCTGCGCGCCGTATGATCAATCGACCGCCGGTTCGTAAATCGATGCTCTCCAAGGACCGATCCGTGATAGCAGCACCGGCCCGCGCCATGAGACGTGACAGCGCAGCTTTCGCATTGACTGCCGGCAGGTGCACCTGCGGCCCGTCGGCCAGCACCAATGTCCAGCGCCGCCCCGCAACCCGCCGCGCCTCGATCAATCGCTGCTTCAATGCGGGATGATCTGCAACGATATCGACGATCTCGCGCACAAACTGTGCAGCGGCCGCTCCGGCCACCACCGGGAAGCCGATATCGCTCCCCGCTACCGCAGCCAGCACCCGGCCGCTGTCGTCGATAACCGCGTACGTGCCGTTGTGGCGCCACACGGCGAACGGCTTGCGCTCGACAACCTGGACACTGATGCCGTCCGGCAGCCTTCGGTGAACGCTTGCGCTTTGGACCCAAGCCAACGCCGCAACGCGTTTCGCCGCCGCGGCGGCATCGAAGCTGAGCTGCGAGCCTGCAGCATCGAGTTGCAGAGCACGATAAATATCCGCATCGCTCGTATAGCGATGCCCCTGCACGTCGACTTGCCTGATGCCGAACCCGAGCGATATTACGATCCGGTCAAGGTCGCTCACCAGCCGGCGCTCTTGCCTGGCACCGGCCCCACCATCGCTGAATACAAGAAATGCCAGTGCGGCGGCCGCACCAGCACAGATTGCGGCCGTCGCACGCAATATCCCAAAGCCGATGCCCGCATGTTGCCGGCCCGGCCCGGTCCTGCGCTTCAGTATGCGCTCTCGACCGCGGGGTTGCATATCTCCCTCTCACAAGCCCGCATCCGCCTGACGATGCGAATCAGGTGTCACAGTTCTGTCCGATCTGGAACGATTGCGAGAGAGGAATTAACGGCGGGTAAACGGATTGGTAACGATTTCCGGAAGCGACCGTCTTGCTGGACGTGCTACCGGTCGAGCGATGCATCCTCGATGATCCATTCTACCAGCGCGCCGAAACCGAGCCCCATATGCTGCGCCAGCTCCGGCACCAGCGATGTGCCGGTCATCCCGGGCTGCGTGTTGACCTCCAGGCAGACGATCTCACCGGTACCGCCTGGCGTATCGTCGTATCTGAAATCGGCCCGGCTGACGCCCCGGCACCCGAGGGCACGATGCGCGGCCAGTGTGTGCCGCTGCACGGCCGCATAGATCTCAGCCGGCACCTCTGCCGGAAGGATATGGCGCGAGCCGCCAGGCGCATACTTCGCTTCGTAGTCGTAGAACGACAGCGACTCGGCCGGCACGATATCAATGATGCCGGTGACACGGTCGCCTATCACCCCGCACGTCAGCTCGCGCCCGGCGATGTAGCGCTCCACCATGATCTCGCCCGTTGGAGCCGGGATCGACATGATTTTTTCGGCCGGTGGTTGCGCCTGCCCTGCGGTCACGATCACCACCCCGACGCTGGAGCCTTCCGCGATGGGCTTTGCCACGTACGGCGCTGCTATGGCGTGTGCCCTCGCCGCGGCCTGCCTGTCGACGATGGCGTCTTCGGCAACCGGCACCCCTGCTGCCTTCATGACCCGCTTCGCCAGCCCCTTGTGCATGGCAAGCGACGAGGCAAGCACGCCGGAATGGGTATAGGGAATACCGAGGCATTCGAGCACGCCTTGCACACAGCCATCCTCGCCCCACCGCCCATGCAACGCATTGAAGCACGCATCCGGCTTGATCTCCGCCAGACGCTGGGCGATGTCCCGTCCGACATCCACCCGGCTGACCCGGTAGCCCGACTGCTCCAGTGCATCGGCGCAAGCCGCACCCGACCTGAGGCTGACGTCGCGCTCCGCCGAAAGGCCGCCCATGAGCACCGCAACGTGCTGATATTTCCGACCAACTGCTGCGCCGCTCATGCTGCCGCCTTCTCAGCCAGAGCCTCGCCGGATGCCCGCCCCTCGAGTGGCAGGCCGAGCCGGATGATCTCCCACTGCAGCTCGACGCCCGATTTGGCCTTGACGCGGGCGCGCACCGTCTCCCCGAGCCGTTCGATGTCTTCAGCGCCTGCATTATCGACGTTGATAAGGAAGTTGCAGTGCTTTTCCGAAACTATCGCACCGCCGATCCGCAACCCACGGCAGCCGGCATCGTCGATCAGGCGCCATGCGCTATGACCGGGCGGGTTCTTGAATGTAGAGCCGCCCGTGCGTTCCTTGATCGGCTGATTGGCTTCCCGGTATTGCGCCACCTCCTCCATTTTCTGTGCGATCTCGCCAGGGTCGCCCGGTCGACCCTGAAACAGAGCCTCCGTGAAGATCAGCCCCTCCCCGACCCCACAGTGCCGGTATGTGAACCCCATCTCGGCAAGGTCGAACACCCTAACCTGTCCTGCGCGATCGACAGCCCGCGCCTGGATCATGACGTCCTTGGTCTCGCTGCCATGTGCGCCGCCGTTCATCCGCAAGGCGCCGCCGACAGAACCGGGAATACCTCGATAGAACGCCAACCCGTCGATTCCGGCATCTGCTGCCGCGCGCGCCAGCCTGACGTCAGGCAACGCCGTGCCAGCCCTGAGCCGATGGCCGGCCTCCACCGAGACATTGGCAAAACCCCTGCCGAGCCGGATCACGATCCCCGGGACGCCGCCGTCGCGAACCAGCAGGTTGGAACCCAGACCGATCACCGTCACAACAAGTTCCGCAGGCGCATGCGCCAGGAAATAGGCGAGGTCGGCCTCGTCCGCCGGCGTGAACAGCACTTGCGCCGGCCCACCGACGCGAAACCATGTGATTTCCGCCAGCATGGCATTAGCCGCCAGCCGCCCCCGGAGATCCGGCATCGCGGCAGCCAGCTCCGCTGTCATGTCGGGGAACATGGCTATGCTCCCCCGGCCGCGCGCGGCTCGTCCGCCAGCTCCAGCGGCAGCTGGTGCGCCCATTCGGTCGAATTGCCGGCGCCCAGATACACCACGATATCGCCTGGCCGGCCATGCGCCCGCATCAGTCCAGCCACGTCGAACGGACTGTTGATCACTGTCACCGACGGATGCCCTTGCCTGCGTATCCCCTCTGCCAAGGCCTCGCAGGTCACACCCTCCACCGGCGGCTCGCCCGCCGAATAGAACGGCCCGACGATCACCGCGTCCGCATCGTTGAAGCAGGCGCAGAACTCCGGAAACAGGCTTTGGATTCTGCTGTAGCGGTGCGGTTCGACCACCGCGAATACACGGCCACGGGCACCGGGCCGGGCTGCCTTCAGCACCGCCGCGATCTCGATCGGATGATGACCGTAGTCATCGTAGATATCGATGCCTTTCCAGCTTCCGGTCAATTGGAACCGCCGCTTGACGCCCGAGAAACTGGCAATCGCTCCCCTGATCACGCTGTCGGAGATCCCGGCTTCAGTCGCCGCCGCAATTGCCGCAAGAGCATTGAGCGCATTGTGATGGCCTGGAATCGGCACCGCCCAGCCTTTGAGCTGCCGCTTCCCTCCCGGAACGAGCTCGCTCAAGCTGGCATCGAACACGGTAGTCCTGCCATCGAACCGGATGTCGTCGAGCCGCAGGTCCGCGGCATCGCTGATGCCATAAGTCAATAGCGGACGGCCGTCGATTCGCAGCTTCAGTCGATCGACCATCGCCGCGACGACGGGATGATCGATGCATGCAATCGCGCGTCCATAGAACGGAATGTTGCGGAAGAACGTCTCGTACTCGCGGTGCATGTTCTCGACGGTCTTGAAGTAGTCGAGATGCTCCGGGTCGATGTTGGTGATGATCCCGATCTGACTCGGCAGCTTCGTGAACGTCCCATCGGACTCGTCGGCTTCCGCGATCATCCACGGCCCTTTGCCAAGCCGCGCATTTGAGCCCCAGTCATTGATGATGCCGCCGGTAATGACGGTTGGATCGAATCCCGCGCTGGTGAAAACGTGCGCAATCAGCGAAGTCGTGGTCGTCTTGCCGTGCGTGCCAGTCACCGAGACCGTCGTGTAGAGCCGCATCAACTCGGCCAGCATCTCGGCGCGACGGATAATGGGCAAGCCCTTCGCCCGGGCCGCCTCCAACTCCGGATTTCCGTTCTTCACGGCCGTCGAGATCACGACGAAGCGCGCGCCCACGAGATTGATCGCATCATGCCCAACGAACACCCGGATGCCTTTGGCGCGTAACCGCCTGACATTGGCGCTGTCCTTCTGGTCGCTGCCCTGCACCGAGAAGCCCTTGGCATGGAGGATCTCCGCGATCGCACTCATGCCGATGCCGCCGATGCCCAGTATGTGGATCGTCCCGATCTCGCGAGGCATTTCCATGTGCTTGTATTCCCTCGCAGTTTGAGCGGCTTGGTCAATTCGATCTTGTGCAGGAGCCGCTTTGGTCCCCATCCACGCCGGCCTATCCGCCCGCCAACTCGGCTACCAGATCTGCCAATCTCTGCACGGCATCAGGCCGGCCCTCACCTTTGGCCGCCGCGGCCGCCTGCACCAACTCCGCAGGTGCCCCCGCCAGCCTTTCGATCTCGGCAGCAAGGCGCTCAGGCCCCAGCTCCTTTTGCTCGATACACCAAGCCCCGCCCGATTCTGCAAGTTTCGTTGCATTCCTCAGTTGGTCGTTGTCAAGCGCATGCGGCAAAGGAACAAGGATGGACGGCCGGCCGATCACGGCAAGCTCCGCCACTGTCGAAGCCCCCGCCCGGCCGATCACCAGATGCGCATTCGCAATCCGCTCCGGCAAATCGCGATAGAAAGTCTGCACGTCCGCCGAGATGCCGGATTGCGCGTAGGCCGCCCGGGTTCTCTCCAGATCCTCTTCCCGCGCCTGTTGCACGACACGCAATCGCGTACGCTGGCGCTCCGGCAGGCTGGCAAGCGCGATCGGCACCGTATCGGAGAAATACCGCGCGCCCTGGCTCCCGCCGAAAACCAGCAGATTGAACGGACCGTTGATCCACGGCTCGGAATACTCACGCCCGGCGGCCTCGACAACGGCTTGCCGCACCGGGTTGCCTGTGAATAGAACCTTGGCGAGCAGGCGCGCGTCCCCGACCTCTACGTCTCGAAAAGAGGTGGCGATGCGATCGACCCGTTTTGCCAGCATCCGGTTGGCCCGCCCCAACACCGCATTCTGCTCATGCAGTATCGTTGCAATACCGCGCAGCTTCGCCCCGACCAGCGGCGGGAAGCTGGGATACCCCCCGAAGCCGACCACGACGCAGGGTCTCGCCTCCCCCATGAGACGATATGCCTGGCGGATACCGCGGGCCAGCGTCAGTCCTGTGCTAGCGGCGGCGATAGGCGAGCGGCCGGACAGTGTCGCAGCAGGAATTCGGTGCACCGCACGTGCGGGAAATCCGGTTCCATAGCGATCGCCGCGCATGTCCGTTGCCAGTTCGACGGCAAAACCACGCCGGCCCAATTCCTCGGCCAGCGCGTATGCCGGAAACAGATGGCCGCCCGTTCCTCCGGCAGCGAGCATGACAAGTCGGTCTGCCAATCAGGACCTCGATTGCAACGGATAGGCCGAGCGGGCGGCTTCGTTTGGAACGGGTGCAGCGGCGTGATCTCGCGCAGCATCCGGCTCGAATTGGGATAAAATCGGGCGCATCGCGCCGGGCCTGCGTCGCGTCACGGCGATCAGCATTCCACACGTGATTGCAATCGCGATCATCGACGACCCCCCGGCGGAGATGAACGGAAGCGTCATGCCTTTGGCCGGAGCCAGCCCGACATTGACACCCATGTTGATAAGCGCCTGCAGTCCCACCATCGTCGCCAGCCCTGTCGTGGCATGGCGAATGAACGGATCGCGGGCGATCGCCGCCCGTGCCAGCGGTCGCAGCACGACGACTGCGAACAATGCCACGATGGCCAGACAGGCTATAGCACCGAATTCCTCTGCCACCACAGCGAACGGGAAATCGGTATGCGCGTCGGGCAGCACGGTCTTGATTCGTCCCTCGCCCGGACCGAGACCGAAAAAACCGCCGTCCTGAAACGACCTGTAGGCCCTGTCGAGCTGCGAGTGCGCCTCTGGCCCGGCCCCGAAAAAGCGATCAATTCTGAGCTTGATGTAGGGCAGCGTGGCATACGCCGCCCCCAGCCCCGCCGCGCCCAGCCCGACCAATCCCAAGCCCCACGCCAGCGACCGTCCGGTGATGACGAACAGCGTCGCCCACACCGCGCAGACGAGTACCGTTTGCCCGATATCCGGCTGCAACACGAGCAACCCGGCAAACGCGACCAGGAACAAGACTGCCAGGCTGAGTGCCGGCATATCACGCCGTTTTTCGCTCTCCGACATTGCCCAGGCGACGAGTACGACAAAGGCCGGCTTGGCAAATTCCGAAGGCTGCACGGAGAAGCCCGCAATCCTCAGCCATCGCTTCGCGCCGTTGATATGGTCGCCCGAAATCAGCACCACGACCATCGCCGCCAACGAGCACACGAACAACACGAGAGCTATCCGCCTGATCATGCGCGGCGGCATGAATGAAACGGCAATCATCACCACGACGCCGATGCCGGCGAATGCGATATGGCGCCAGGCAAAATAGAACGGCGGCAGACCCTTTTTGAGCGCAACGGCAGGACTTGCCGCCAACGACAAGACTATTCCTGCACCGATCAGCGCCAGCAGTGCCGCGAGCAGCACGCGGTCGAAGGTAAACCACCATTCAGTGAAAAGGCTTCGGTCTGCGCGCGTGATGCGCATTACCGGTCCCCCCCGGTCATCTCGATTCCAGGCAACCCCGCCACCAGCTTGCGGAACACCTCTCCCCGCACTTCGAAATTCGGAAACTGGTCATAGGACGCGCAGGCTGGCGACAACAGCACGACCGGCTCTGCCCCGTTGCATGCTGACGCATCCCGCACCGCCGCCTGCACCGCCGC
This sequence comes from uncultured Alphaproteobacteria bacterium, assembly GCA_963825625.1. Taxonomy (GTDB): domain Bacteria; phylum Pseudomonadota; class Alphaproteobacteria; order Rhizobiales; family Hyphomicrobiaceae; genus CAMDPA01. The sequence goes on from CAWGUF010000030.1 coordinate 106,834, forward strand.
ATCCAGCGTTCCGCTCCGTTCGAAAGCGACCTTGCCATCGAGCGTCCCCGCGAACGCATCGGCACACTCGCCGATCAGATAGGCTTTTGCGATGCGGCCGAAGAACGGCGCAAGCGAGACGATGCCGCCTTCCTTTTGCTTGCCGCCCGCAATCCAGAAAATATCGCGCGGAAATGTTGCCAGAGCCTTGTCGGTGGAATCCGCGTTCGTCGCCTTGCTGTCGTTGACAAACGATATCCTGCCGAGCCGGCCGATCTCCTGCATGCGGTGTGGCAACCCGGCGAACGTATTCAGTGCATCCTGCAGCGCTTGCCGGCGCCGAACTGCAATATCCGCGGACAGCGGTTGCCGAGGATCGGCCCTTGTGCGGCTGAGAAAATCCTCCACGCTCTCGAACATCCGCCGCTGCAGACTGAACTCCGTCTTCTGCAGCGGATGCACCGCGGCCTGCGACAGCCCCGCCCCCAGCGCTCCGAGCGCCGCAACCGCCGCTGCAGCATTCTGCGTATTGTGCCGTCCCCGCAGGCTGCGCACACCCGATAGGTCGGCAAGCTCCTCCGCCATGTTGTGGGCCGGCGAATCGAACCGCAACTTGCCGGCCGTGGCGTGGTAGCCCTGCGCGAAATTTTCCGTCGCCGAGCACCGGTAAACGAAACCCGTCCTGCCCTCGATCTCATCGGCGATCCGCCGCGTGATATCGTCATCGACACACACGACAGTCTGCTCCGCCGCATTCACCAGTCGCTGCTTGATCGCCGCATAGCGCTCCAGCGTTCCATGCCGATCGAGATGATCCGGCGTCACGTTGAGCAGCACCCCCACGGTGGGACCGCTACCTGGCTTCAACGACGGTGTCAGATCGATCTGAAACGAGGACAGCTCGATGATGTAGAAGCGCGCCAGGTGAAACGGCTCGAGCGCCAGTATCGGCGTGCCGATATTGCCTCCCAGTTGCACATCCCGGCCGTCCTGGTAGAGCAGATGAGCGATCAGCGCGGTCGTTGTCGACTTTCCGTTTGTGCCCGTGATCGCGATCATGGGACCGGCCGGACATAACCTGGCCCGCTCCCGCATGAACAATTCGACGTCTCCAATGACAGGCACCCTGCTGGCTTCCGCCGCCTTCACCGTCCAATGCGGCTCGGGATGAGTGAGCGGGACGCCGGGCGCCAGCACCAGGGCCGACATCTTCCGCCAGTTCGCCTCGCGCAGATCGCCGACCTGCACGCCCGCCTCCGCCGCCTTGGCCCGGGCAGCCTCGTTGTCGTCCCAGGCCACCACGTTGGCGCCCCCCAGCGTCAACGCTTTGGCCGTGACCAAGCCTGAGCCGCCGAGCCCGAATACGGCGACTTGTTTGCGCCTGAATGTGGTTACAGGAATCATGACAGCATTCTAGCGCCTATGCCCGCGATTCGCTCGCGCGATGATGTCCCGGCTGGTCAGGCTATATGCGTATGCGATCAGCGCAGCTTCAGCGTCGTCAGCGCCACCAGCGCCAGCACCACCGAGATGATCCAGAACCGCACCACGACGGTGGATTCCTGCCAACCCTTCTGCTCGAAGTGGTGGTGCAACGGAGCCATTCGGAACACGCGTTTCCCAGTGAGCTTGAACGAGGTGACCTGGATGATGACCGACAACGCCTCGAGTACGAACAAGCCACCCGCGATAGCGAGTTGCACCTCGCTCTTGGTCGCCACCGCGATCGCGCCCAGCGCCCCACCCAGCGCCAGCGACCCGGTATCCCCCATGAAGATCATCGCCGGCGGCGCGTTGAACCAGAGAAAGCCCAACCCCGCGCCGATCAGTGCGCCACAGATGATGGTCAGCTCGCCAGTCCCCGGCATGTAGTTGAGCTGCAGATATTTCGTGAAATCGACGCGGCCAACGACATAGGCGAAGATGCCGAAGGTCGCAGCAACGATCATCACCGGCACGATCGCCAACCCGTCGAGACCGTCCGTCAGGTTCACGGCATTGCCTGCTCCCGCGATCACGAACATCCCGAACAGGATGAAGAAGGGGCCCAGGTCGATGAGAACGGTCTTCACGAACGGCACCGCCACGGTATCGGCAAGCTGCTGCGGCGCCATCTGCATGAAAGCGTAGGTCGCAGCCGCTGCCACGATCAGTTCGCACAGCAAGCGCATCCTGCCCGAGAATCCGGCCGCCGAGCGCTTGGAGACCTTGAGGAAGTCATCATAGAAGCCGATCAGGCCGTAGGTCAGCATCACCCCCAGAACCAGCCAGACATAAGGGTTGAGAAGATTGGCCCACAGCAGCGTAGCGAGCAGGACGGCCGACAGGATCATCAAGCCGCCCATGGTCGGCGTGCCCCTCTTCGCAAGATGGCTTTGTGGACCATCGACGCGGATCGGCTGCCCCTTGCCTTGCCGCACGCGCAAAACATCGATCATCATCGGCCCGAACAGAAACACGAACAGCAGCGCTGTTACCGTGGCGCCGACCGCTCGGAAGCTGATGTACCTGAACACATTGAGCGGACCGACCTGGTCGCTGAACTGGACGAGCTCGTAGAGCATTCGTGCCCCCTTGAATTACCTCCGCACCAGCCCGCCGCGATCCGCCGCGAAGCCAGCCGCAAGCGTATATCCGGCGTTCACATCGTATTGCCACTGACGCGGCGCCGCACAAGGTCCACCAACGGCCCCATGCGGCTGCCGAGCGAGCCCTTGATCATGATCACGTCGCCATTGCGAAGCGTACCCTCCAGCGCCACGGCAAGCCCGAACAATTCTGCGGCCCATGCCCCCCGGCGCCTGCTTTCGACCTTGTCGAACAAGGCCTTCATGTGCGGGCCAGCTGCGAACAAGAGATCGATGTCGGCCGCCTCCACGGCATCGGCAAGCTCCGCATGCAGGGCTTCGGACTGCTCCCCCAACTCCAGCATGTCACCCAGTACGACAATACGGCGCGGATAGGCCGCGCGCGGCACCAGCGCGAGTGCCGACAACGCCGCGCGCATCGAGGCGGGATTGGCATTATAGCTTTCGTCGACGAGAAGAATGCGCCCCATCGCGCCAGACAACTCCTCGCGCGCGCCTCGCCCTGGTGGCGCGCGGAAATCTGCCAGCGCTCGCACCGCGTGGATCATGCTCTCGAAATCGAGCCCCAGCGCCTCCACCGCGGCCACCACCGCCAGCGAGTTCATCGCCAGATGGTCACCCGGCGCGCCCACTGTGTAGGTCAGGCGACCGTGCGTGCAATCGACCTGCATCAGCGTCCGCTCGGAATGCAGCTCCATATGCGCCGGCCGGATATCGCAGTCCGGGCGCGTCCCGAACGACACGATCCTGGCGCCGCTCATGCGCGCACGGTTCGCCATGCGATCGAAATATCGGTTGTCGCGATTGAGCACGGCCGCATACTCGCCCCACCCGGCCAGCACCGTTCCGTCGGCCTGCTCATAAAGCCCGTCCTGGAAAGGCTCCAGACCGGCGAATATCTCCGCCTTGGCATCGGCGATCGCCTCCACCGATGAGAAATACCCCAGGTGCACGGGTTGCACGGTCGTTATGATCGCCACGTGCGGCCGCACGAGCCTGGTCAATGGCGTGATCTCGCCGGCATGGTTCATACCGATCTCGAACACGCCAAATGCAGTGCTCGCCGGCATTCGTGCCAATGTTAGCGGCACACCCCAGTGATTATTGAAGGACTTCTCGGGCGCGTGTGTCCGCCCCAACCTCGAAAGGCAGGCACGCAGCATCTCCTTCGTGCCGGTCTTTCCCACACTGCCCGTCACCCCGATCACCCGCGCCTCTGGCGCCAGCCTCGCCCGCGCAGCCCGCGCCAGCGCCTCCAGTGCCGCAAGCGTGTCATCGACTTTGATCAGGGGACCGTCACCCGCCTTACGCCGGTATCCGGACGACACGACAGCCGCCGCAGCGCCATTCTCGAACGCGCTTGTCACGAACTCGTGGCCGTCGCGCTGATCCTTGAGGGCGATGAATACCTCGCCCCGCCTGCTCGTCCGGCTGTCGATGCCGAGCCCCTTGATGTCTTCCCCGGGTTCGCCGTCCGCGACACCGCCAGCCGCTGCAACCAGTTCATCCCACTGCCACAATGCTGCGGTCATCAAACAGCCTCCGCCAGCGCTGCACGGATCTCGTCCTGATCCGAGAACGCTCGCACCTCGCTGCCAACGATCTGCCCCGTCTCGTGGCCCTTGCCCGCGACCAGCACGACATCCCCGACCGCCACCATGCCGATCGCCGCGCGTATTGCGTCGCGGCGGTCTCCTATCTCCCGCATCTTTTCACCGGATTGAGAGCCTCCCGCCATGATTTCCTGCCGGATCCGAGCCGGATCCTCCGTGCGCGGGTTGTCATCCGTGACGATGACGACATCCGCCATGTCCGCCGCGATCTTGCCCATGATCGGACGCTTTCCCCGATCCCGATCGCCGCCGCAGCCCATGACACATATCAGCTTTCCAGTCACGAACGGCCGCACGGCATCCAGCGCCGCCACCAGCGCCTCGGGTTTGTGGGCGTAATCGACGACAGCAAGCGCTTGCCGCACCTGCCCCACCACCTCCAGCCGGCCGGGCACGCCAGACAGACGTTCAAGCGCAGCGCACACGGTGATGAATTTCTCGCCACACGCGATCGCCAGGCCGGTCGCGGTCAGTACGTTCTCGACCTGATAGCTGCCGATCAGCGGCAACCGGACATCGCGGCGCCGGCCGCCGTGCTCCAGCGTGATCTTTTGCGCGAACGCATCGCGCTGCACGTCGACGAGCGTGATGGTAGCCCCGCCCCTGCCCACGGTCATCACCAGATGCCCCCGCTGCGCCGCGACCTCGGCCACGTCCTGCGACCGGGCACCGTCCGTGTTGATGACCGCCGGTCGCCCTGGCTCGAGAAGCGTATCGAACAGCCGCAGCTTCGCGGCAAGATAGGCCTCCATGGACGGATGATAATCGAGATGGTCGCGCCCCAGGTTGGTGAAGGCGGCAGCCGTCAGCCGCACCCCGTCGAGTCGCCGCTGCTCGAGCCCATGCGAAGACGCTTCGAACGCGACGTGCGTGACGCCCTCGTCCGCCAGGTCTGCCATGGCCTTTGCAAGTCCGATCGGGTCCGGGGTGGTGAGGGCGCCACGAACTGCGCCGTCGGGCTTGACGATTCCAAGTGTTCCCAGCGAGGCCGCGTCACGCCCGCAGGCTGTCAGGATTTGCCGCGTGAACTCCACCACCGAGGTCTTTCCGCTCGTACCAGTCACCGCCATTGTGTGCGGTGGCCTTCCCCCGTAGAAGCGCGCGGCCATGAGTGCCACCGCGCGCCTGACGTCTGCGGATCTCAATACCGGAACTGGCTTGCTCAGCGCCGGCAGCACGGCGTCGGTGCCGGCCAGAATCGCAAGCGCCCCGTTTGCCACCGCATCTGCTGCGAAAGCTGCCCCATCGACGTTGGCGCCGGGAACAGCCGCGAACACGATGCCCGGCCCTGCCTTGCGGCTGTCCAGCGTCATGCCGCGAACCATCAAATCGCTCGCACCAGCCGGCGCTTCGATCTCCGGTCCGATGAGTTGGCTGAGTGCCTTATCGGCTGGCGGCGATGCCATTTGTGCCCCCGGTCGCGCGCGGACCGGAGCTATGATTCTGCCGGTCCATCGTCGCGCAGGTTCTTAAGTTGCATCGCGATTGACGTCAAACGATGGCGATCATGACAGCCCGAACATCTCTGTCGCATTCTTCCAGCAGATCTTCTCCTTGTCCTCCGCCGGCATGTCGAGTGTCTCCATCACGCCGATCGAAAGCCGCGGATACAGTGTGCCCTTCTCCGGATCGAACGGGCAATCCGACGCAAACAGCACGTGGTCGACACCGAAGAAGCCGATCCCGCAGATGGTCGGCCCCTTGGCCCCGGCCAGCGCCGTATCCCCATAGAAGTCCTTGAAATAATCGAACGGCCGCTTTTTCAGCCGTCCCAGGATCGCCTCGTAGTTTTCATCGGAAGTACGTGCGCCGAGCTGGTCCCAGCTGTGGCCGACACGGCCTTCGAAGTAGGGGATGATGCCGCCCAGGTGGTGTGTGATGATCCTGAGACCGGGATAGGTATCGATGATGCCCGAAAACACCAGCCGGGCCAGACATGCCCCCGTCTCGAACGGCCACCCGATGACGCTGCAGATTTCGTACTTCGACTTGTCCTCATTGCGGTAGTCGGCCATCTCCCGCGTCCGGATCGGATGCAGCAGGATTGGCTTGCCGCTTTTCTCGATCGCCTCGAACACGGGCCAGAACCTGTCCTCGTCCAGCGGCGCGCCATCGACGTTGGTATGCAGTTGTATCGCGCTCGCGCCTGCCTTCACCGCGCGTTCCACCTCCCTGACGGCCGCCTCCGGCGCGTTCATCGGCAGCGATGCCGCCCACGCCGGATAGCGCGTCTTGTCCCGCCCAATGATCTCAGCCAGCCCGTCGTTGCCGATCTTGGCCAACTCCACCGCCTCCTCCGGCCCAACGATCCGATCGATCGCCGGCATTCCCAGACAGAGCACTTGACTATAATTGTATTGCCCGAACCCATCGACGATCCGGTTGCGGACATCCATGTCGTACAGCGCCGGGATACCGCTCATCCGCTTGCCGAGATCTTTTTGGCCGGCCGGCGTCTCGAGCATGCGCTCGAAGAACGGCTTTGGAAAAAAGTGGTTGAAGGCATCGATGTAGCGCATTGGAGGCCTCTCCGAAATCTGAAGGTGGAGCCTAACCTGTAGCGCGATCCGAAATCGGCCGATAGAGTATCTGGCTGCGGTCACCCACTGGCGACCGGCCCCGTCTACTCTCAGCAATGGAACCGTATTTCATGGCCAAACCGTTCTGGCGCAATCCGTTCTTTGTCCTTCTTTGCGGCACCGCCATCGTCTTCCTCGCCTACGGAAGTCGCCAGAGTTTCGGCATCTATATGAAGCCCATCACCTCCGAATTCGGTTGGGGACGGGAGAGCCTGTCGCTGGTGCTTGGCACCCAGGCCCTGGTTTACGGCCTTTCCGCCCCGTTCATCGGCGCCATCGCCGACAAGTGGGGTGTGATCAAGGTGCTGATGATCTCCGGCCTGATGTATGCGGGCGGCATCCTGCTTATGGCCAACGCGACGACGCCGGAAGGCATGCTTCTCTCTGCCGGTCTGCTCGGCGGCGTCGGCTCGGCCGGCTGCGCCCTCTCGCTCGTTCTGGCGATCGTCAGCAAAGTTGCCCCCGACGACAAGCGCAGCATGTGGCTCGGTGTCGTCACCTCCGGCGGCACCGGCGGACAGCTCGTTCTGGTTCCCGCAGGCCAGCTCATCATGAACGAGCACGGCTGGTATTTCGCACTGATGACACTGGGCTTTTTCGTGCTGCTCATCGCACCTATCGCCTTGATGCTGAAGGGTGCGGCAGGCGATTCGCTGTCCAACAAGAAGGATGGACAAAGCCTTGGCCAGGCATTGAAGGAAGCCCGCGGCCACCCAGGCTTTTGGCTGCTGGTTCTGGGCTTCTTTACCTGCGGCTTCCAGGTCCAGTACATCAACAATCACCTGCCGGCCTATCTGTCCGACATGAACATGGACCCGATCGTCGGCGCCACAGCGATCTCCGTGATCGGCTTCTTCAACGTCATCGGCACATGGATCTCCGGATACCTCGGCGGCATCTATCGCAAGAAGTACCTGCTGGCCGTGCTTTACCTGACCCGCTCGATAATCTTCGCCATCTTCGTGCTGTCGCCGCTGTCGCCGATGTCGGTCTACATTTTCGCCGCTGCCATCGGCCTGCTCTGGCTCGCCACGGTACCCCTCACGTCCGGCATCGTGTTCGGAATGTTTGGCCCCCGCTACATGGCGACCCTTTACGGCATCGTGTTCTTTTCCCATCAGGTGGGCAGTTTCACCAGCGTCTGGCTGGGCGGCCGCATCTGGGACATGACCGGCTCCTACGATATCGCCTGGTGGATCGTCATCATCGGCGGCGCACTGGCCTCGCTGCTGCACTGGCCTATCGACGACCGCCCTGTGAGCGAGGTGCTGGCCGACCGCCAGGCGGCCAAAGCATGATCCGCAGTCGAACAACCCGAACACCAGCAATCCGCGCAACTGGGAGGCCCCCTTGTTCAGTTTCCTGAAGCCCGAGAACCCGTTTGCATCGCAGACACTGCGCCTAGTCGCCAAATCAACCCAGGGCGGCGGCGACGTGTTCGAGATCGCCCGCGCTTGCGAAAAGATTGAGCTTGGCGACAAGGACGGCTGGGAGCGCGAATGGATCACCCTGGCCGAAAAGACCGAGCGTTGGGCCCGGGAGGCGGAAACTGCCGGCCATAGCGTCACCGCCCGCAACCACTACTTCCAGGCCAACAACTACTGGCGCATGGCCGATGTCTTCCTGCAGGGCTTCGACCCCCGCCGCGCGAAATACTTCTCCAAGTCGCAGGAGAACTTCCGCAATGCCGCCCGCCTCAACACCCCGAAAATGGAGATCATCCAGGTCGAATCCGGCGGCGAGATCTATGACGGCTACTTCTGCCACCCGCCCTTCCCCAAGGACAAGAAATGGCCCGTCGTATTCCTCATCGGCGGCGCTGACGCCTACGCGGAAGAGATTTACTTCTCCGGCCGGCAGGTGCTGGACCGCGGCTGGGGTCTGCTGCTCGTGGATACCCCGGGGCGCGGCTCCTCGCTCTACCTCAAGGGCATATGGACCCGCCCGGACTACGAGGTGCCGACGGCTGCGTGCATCGACTGGCTGCTCGAGCGACCCGAGGTCGACAAGGACCGCATCGCACTGATGGGCATCAGCCTAGCCGGCTACTATGCACCGCGCGCCGCAAGCCATGAGAACCGGATCAAGGCGCTGGTTGGCTGGTCGGGCTGCTACAGCATCCTGACCGATGTCTACGAGCACTGTGAGCACCTGCAGCCAACGTTGCGCCGGCTGCTTGGCGGCGTCGATGACGCCACCGCCCGCGCTCAGCTGAAGGCCTATGTTGTCGAGGACGCCAACAGCATCAAAGTGCCCACGCTCATCTCCCACGGCACCAAGGACACGCTAATGAGCGTCGAGGGCGCAAAGCGCCTCTACGAGGAGATCGGCGCCACTGACAAGCATCTCGTCCTGCACGACGGTTCCGACAACGGCGGCGGCGCCATGCATTGCAGCCACGATTATTGGGCTCGCAATGTTCCGATGATGCTCGATTGGCTGGAGAAGCGGCTGTGACCCGAACCCACGGGCCGCACCACCGGCCGCACCACGGGCCGTAGGTCCTTATCCATAACTCGGGCCGCGCGCCGCCTTGGCATGCGCCTCGCGGATATGCCGGATGAACGCTTCCACCATCGTCGCCGGCTCGCTGGCCTCGGTGATCGGCCTGCCGACGACGAGATAATCGGCGCCCGCTCCAATCGCGCTATCCGGCGTCGTGATGCGGGCTTGGTCGTCCGCTGCACCGCCGGGCAACCTGATCCCAGGCGTCACGATTTTGAACTGCGGCGACGTCGCCGCCCGGATTCGCGCCGCCTCCTGGCCCGACGCGATTACGCCGTCAAAACCAGCCTGATGCGCCAGCTTCGCCCGGTGCAGCACCAGGTCGGCAGGTTTCATCGTCGCCCCCTGCTGCACGAGGTCCTCCGACGTCAGGTTGGTGAGCACCGTCACTGCCAGCAGCTTCAAAGGTTTCTTCCCTCGGCCGGCCACTGCCGCTTGCATGGTCTTGAGATCCGTCCCGTGCACGGTGAGAAACGTCACGCCAAGCTCTGCCGCGTTCGCCACCGCCCGCTCCACCGTGTTGCCGATGTCGAGCAGCTTCATGTCCAGGAACACATGCTTCTTCATGCGACGCAGTTCTTGAGCGAACTCCAGCCCGCCCACGAATAACAACTCCAGTCCGACCTTGTAGAAGGTCACGGTATCCCCGAGCGTATGCACCAGCAGTCTGGCCGCTTCCACCGTGGGCATGTCGAGCGCAACGATGAGCCGATCGCGAGCCGCCACCCGGGACATGGGACACTCCATTGGTTGTGAGCACACTAAGCGTTCGCCAAGCTAGTGTTCCGGTTCTGACATTTGCTTCCCTGTGCCGCCAGGTTGCGAGCAAATGTCAGAACCGGAACACTAGACCAACGCTGCTGACTTCGCATAGTAATTCAGCCAATTCGAATCTGCCGCACGTCGCGACGATCGAAGTATGTGGAGCGAATGGACCGCCAACAGCACGACGCGGCAGTGGCACAAGACGCGGCAGACACGGTCGCGCGCACTGCCACGGACGTGATCGCTCCGCCGTCTGTTGAGCTTCCTGCCCACCCACCCACCTTCAGTCGCAGCGATATGACCAGCCTTGCGATCGCTGCCGTGCTGCATGCCGCGTTCATTGCAGCGATGCTGGAGCCCGATCGACGCATTGGCGCCGGCGGCCGCCTGCCGGAGGCCATCGGCGTCGATCTCGTCGTGCTGGCTGACGCAATGGAGGGGCGCACCTCCTCGAACGCTCGCAAGGCCGCCGCAGGCCCAGGCATCGCTGCACCAGGCGAAGGCGAGACCTCAGCCGAGCAGGCTGCATCGGCCGACTTGCGACAGTCCGCCTCCACCTCCGCATCCTCCCCCGCGCCGTTGTCTCAGGAGCCCATCCTTCCTGGCATTGTGCTCAACCCGACAGCACCGGCCGAGGATCCCACGGGGCAAAATCTTGCCGCAGCGCAGCCGGCAGTTTCCGAAGACGTTCCCCGCGCCATGCCGCCTGCCGCCACGAGCGCCCCGTTCATGTCTCCGATGAGCTCAGCGCCTTCCGCGCCCGCCGAAGCCACTGATCCGGGCATCGGCCAGCTCGGCGGCGGCCGATCGGTCGATGTCACCACCGCTGCGCTGGCTCTTGCCCGGGCCGGAAGGCGCGACAGATACGGCGCCGCCGTCTACGCTGTGCTCCGCGACAACCTGCCGGCCCACGTTCCCGGCGCCGCAGGCAAAGTCACCGTCGAATTCACCATCGCATCGGGCGGCAGCACAGCACGACCGCGCATTGCGCTATCGAGCGGGAACGCGGCTCTCGACGCGGCTGCCCTGGCGGCCGTGCGCGCCGCGCGGTTTCCGGAGCCTCCACCCGAAATTCCGGCCCGCGATCTGACCTACACGATGGAGTATACCTTCGCCGATGAGCGCAATTCCAACGGTACGGCTTTCACGCCCCCACGATGAAATCAGGGATACCTATGATGCCGTCGTGGTCGGCTCTGGCTACGGTGGCGGCGTGGCGGCAGCACGATTGGCTCGCGCCGGCAAGCGCGTGGCCGTGTTCGAGCGCGGACGCGAATTTGCCGACCGGCGAGTTCCCTGCTCGTTTCCCCGATCTGCGCCGGGAACTGCGCGTGCGCGGTCGCAGCGCAGGCATTGGCCCGGAAACGGCGCTCTATGACGTCCGCGTTGGCGATGACATGCACGTGCTCGTTGGCTGCGGACTTGGCGGCGGCTCCCTGGTCAATGCCGGCGTCGCGCTGCGGCCCGACCCGCGTGTCTTCGCCGACCCCGTCTGGCCAGGCCAGATCGCGTCAGGACGGCCTGCTCGACGAAGGCTATCGCCGCGCCACGCGCTGGCTGCGACCTGCCCGCGATCCCGAAGCCTCCACCAGGCGCAAGTTCGGCGCCCTCGCCACCGCCAGCCGCAGCCTGGGCGAAACGCCGGTCCCCGCGCCAATCGTCGTCAGCTTCGAGGACAACATCAATCCTGCCGGCATTCACCAGCCCGCATGTACCGGTTGCGGCGACTGCTGTGCGGGCTGCAATGTCGGCGCCAAGAACACGGTTGCGTTGACATACCTGCCCGAGGCCGCGCGCAACGGCGCTCAGATTTTCACCGAGCTCAAAGCCACTCACGTAGAAAAAGCCGAAGACGGCACCTGGCGCGTCCACCTCGCTCACCTCTCCAACAGCAAAGACAAATCCGCGCCGCTCGTCGTTGAGGCCGACAATCGTCGTGCTGGCCGCGGGCACGCTCGGCTCCACCGAGATCCTGCTGCGTTCCGCCGAGCACGGTCTTCCCGTGTCGGATCGGCTTGGCCACCGTTTTTCGGCTAACGGCGACATCATCGCATTCGGATACGGCGCACGAGTACCCGTCGATGCGGTCGGCCTCGGCCATCCGCCGAAAGCAGACATTGGACCGATCGGCGCCTCCGTGACAGGCCAGCTCGAGCTGCGCGATGCAACCGACCTCGCAATGGAGGCCAACATCCAGGAAGGTGCGGTCCCCTCCGCGCTCGCACCGATGCTACCCGTACTGTTCGTGCCCAACGGACGCCTGCTCGGCGCCATTCAAAGCCTCGTCTCTGGCGTCTACAAGGGCCCGTTCGCAAGCCTGCAGACCTTCTTCGCCGTGTCGCACGATTCCGCCTCCGGGCACCTGCGATTGGACAACGGCGAGCTGCAGTTGGCCTGGCCCGGCGCCAAGGACGAGCCCGTCTACAAGCGCATCGATGACCTGCTCGACAAACTGGTCAGCGAAGTCGGCGGCAGCTATGTCAAGAACCCGCTTGCCGGCACGGTCATGGGCCATCAACCGGCAACGGCCCACCCGCTTGGCGGCTGCGGCATGGGAAGTGACCGGTCTGAAGGCGTCGTCGACCACAGCTGCCGCGTCTTTGACGGAGCAGCCGGCCATGGCTCGAATGAGGTCCATGCCGGTCTTTACGTCATCGACGGCGCCGTGATCCCGCGCTCGCTCGGCGTCAATCCGCTGTTCACGATCACCGCCCTTTCCGAGCGCGCGCTCCTGCACATGGGAATGGAGCGCGGCTTTGCCGTCCCGGATTGACGGCTTCCAATTGAGGCGCGGCGCGCCTGGACCAGCTCACGCTTCGAGGTCGTCCTCTTCCCCGCTCACCGCGAGCCGGCCGGATCCGCCATCGCGCCGCCCGCGCAGCAACTCGACGACGCCGGCCTTCACCTCTTCCTCGCTGTAGCGCGCCAGCGCTTTGCGATCGGTGAAGCTTTCGAGCGGCACCGGCTTGCCCAGCCGCACCGTCACATCGAGCGGCCCAGCCTTCAGCAGCTCCCAGGCATGGCTCCCCATTTCCATGTCGCCATACCACCCCACCAGCGGACGATCAGCCCGCCCCAGCGGCAGGCCATGCAAATGCGTGTAGACGATCGCCAGTGTCTGCACCACCGCGCGAGGCGCAATCTCACCACTCGTCTTGGATGGCTTGGCAGCAGCCAGCAACGATGTCTTGAACGGCAGCACGCGATTGCCGTCACTCGACGTGCCTTCCGCGAACAGCACCAGCGTATCGCCGCCGTTGAGCCTCTCGATCATTTCGTTCGCCGTTGTTCCGATACTGGTGCGGCGCGTGCGATCGACGAACACCGTGCGTTGCAACTTTGCCAGCCAGGACACGAACGGCCAGCCCGCGACCTCCTTCTTGGCCACGAACGAAACCGGAGCGGCCGCAGAAACGACAGGTATGTCGAGCCACGAGGTGTGGTTGGCGACCAATAGCACTGGCGTATCCGCTGCCAGTTCCCCCTCAACCTGCACCCGGATGCCGAGCAGTCCGCACACGCGCCGGTGATACCAATGCGGGAAGCGCCGCGCCCCTGAGGGCCACGTCCTCAACAACACCGCCTGGACCGGCATCAGCGGCAACGTAAAGCCGACAAAAGCGACTAGCAGCGTGGCTGCAAGCACGCGGCTGCCGATGCCGGGCGTGCGCCCCTCATCGATCCATTGCCTTGGCGTCTCGAGTCTCATGCGATCTTCACATCACGCAATTGGTTTGGCTCCGCCCAAAACGGAGCGCGAAGCGCTGAACTGTAAAGAGTGTTATCGATCTCTTATAGGTATTTCCTACGAACCCGACAACTAAGCGAATTCGTCTTGCGAACGGCCCGCTCAAATCGACTTGGCCAGTTGCAGCGCGTCGACCGCGGCCCCATCGCCACGCTGATAGTAGCCGGGTCGGGTCCCCACCTGCTCGAATCCGGCCTTCCGGTAAAGGCCCAGAGCCGCATCATTGTCAGCGGCGACTTCGAGGAACACCTTGCTGACACTTGCGCGCTTGAACGATCGGCTGGCCGCCTCGATCAAGCGCATACCTAGCCCTTTCCGCTGCCACGGCCCGATCACGCCAATGGACAGGATTTCCGCCTCGTCAGCTGCGATCTGCGCCAGGATGAATCCAACCGACTGTTTTGGGAATCCGTGTTTACCGATCAGCGAGCTCGAGCCCGGATGCTCCAGCAGTTTCTGCACCGACGCCGCGCTCCACGCCGGATCGAACAAAGTCACGTGCATCTCCGCGATTTCGGCGGCGTGCTCCGGCCCTGCCCAAAGCAGACTGACATGATTGGCGTCACCGGCTTCGTTCGACATAATGACTTGCCCTTTGCAACGTCGAACCGGACTGCGGTCTCGCATCCGGCGGCCGCAAATAAAGCGGCACAGGGAGACTGTGGTCGCTGTTCATATCGGCCGTCAATGACAACCCGTACTTCACATCGGGTTGCACATCGTCGCGGCCCGCCAGCACCGGCAGCCCGAGTGATGCGGCACGATCCGCAATAACGCCCGCGGCCGTGCCGACCAAGACCGCATTCGGTGACCCTAGCACGCTGCCGGCTTCGGCCTCCGCAATAGCGCGCGGCCCGGCGCCCTGCCTGTCGCCGGCAGCAAACGTATCGACGTAAAGCCATCCACGCCCGGCCTGCATGGCAACGACCAGCGTTGCCGCCCTCAACCCATCCGTCATCTCCTCACGCGCTGTGGCGGCGATAACGGCCAAGCTCGAGATCGACACGACCGGCTTGTCGAGCGCCAGGGCCAGACCACGCGCCGCAGCAATGCCGGTGCGGACGCCAGTGAAAGTGCCAGGCCCGTGCGTCACGACAATTCTATCGAGATGAGTGAGACCGAACTTTGTCCCCAAAAGCCCTGCGCGCGCTTCCGACACGACCTGGTCGATCATCGGCACCAACGCTTCGGCATGCCCCGTCGCCATGAGACTGCGCGCAGCGGCCGCGATCTCCACGCGACCACCCTCACTTCGCCCGATCGCCGCCGAACAGGCACCAAAGCAGGTATCTATGGCGAGGCAGATCATTTCGCCGGTCTCTTCTCAGGGCAGACACTGGCATCCATCCGGCACACCACTGCTGAGTTCACTGCCGATGAGCCGCGGGAGGCATTCCACTCGCGAGGCACCCCGCACCCGCGCGCCATGGCCGCTGGCCGCTGGCCGCTGGCCGGCAATGCCTACTGCACCGCCTCCACCGCTTGCACCTCGGGACAGAAATGCTTGAGCAGGTTCTCAATCCCGTTCTGCAGCGTGGCGGTCGAGCTCGGACAGCCGGCGCAAGCGCCGCGCATGTGCAGGTAGACGACCCCCTCGCGGAAGCCATGGAACACGATATCGCCGCCGTCGTTCGCCACGGCTGGCCGCACGCGCGTATCGAGCAGCTCCTTGATCGTGGTGACGACCTCTTCGTCCGCAGGGTCATAATTGCCGCCCGCTGCATCGTTTGCGCCTTCATCGCCGACAACCGGCGCGCCCGACATGTAATGGTCCATGATCGCGCCCAGGATCGCGGGCTTGAGATGCTGCCATTCCCCCTCAGCCTTTGTCACCGAGATGAAATCAGGCCCCAGGAACACACCCGTCACCCCGTCCACCTCGAACAAGCGTGCCGCCAGCGGCGACGCTGCCCCCTCCTCCTTCGATCGGTAGTCGGCGGTGCCGGCCGCCAATACGGCCTTGCCGGGCAGAAACTTCAACGTAGCGGGATTTGGTGTCGGTTCGGTCTGGATGAACATCGTCTGATCTCCGGCCTGGCACGCACCCCAGCCATCCGCCGGAGCACGTCTTCAACTCTAGCCATTTAGATGGACTTCATCGACGCAATTGTCGAGTCCTGTAGTCGGATTAGCGCACCGGCCCGACCGTACCGGCCGGAGCCGATTGGACCGCACATCATGCCAGCGTATGCAACTCCTCGACGGGAATATCGCCTGGCACGATCACGATCGGGATTCGGAAGGTCCCGGCCGTTTTTCCCGTGGCCAGGGACGACACCAGCGGCCCCGGCCCCTTGGTATCCGGCGACGCACCAAGCACGAGAATGGCGATATCCTCGTCCTCCTCGATCACCTTGAGGATTTCCTCTGAGGTCTTGCCCTCCCGGATCACCTCTTCGGTCGAGACATTTTCGAAGCCGGCCCCGTTGAGCTTGCGCCGCATCAGCCGGAACAGCGCCTTGGCCTTGTTGGTCTCGTCCTCGATGTGCACTTGCCGCACGTCGAGCCACGTCTGGAAATCCTCTGGCTCGATCACATAAAGAACCACGATGACCCCGGACGAGTGCGCAATCCGGTTGGCGCTGAAGAACAGCGCTGTCTCTGCCTCGGGACTCTCATCCAGGATGACCAGCATCTTGCGACGATGGCCTTCCTCGAAAGATCGGCGTTTGCGTTGTGGTTGTCATGCGGCGACATTGCCACGATGCGAACGCCCGGGCAATATCGCTGTCGCACGCCTGTCAGTAGCGGATGATGTTGTCGCCTGTTTGTAGCGCGTGAAGTGTCGTGTTTTGGATTGCCCTGAACAAAGGTCACGATGGCACGGCATCCATTCACGAAGGTGTCAGGCGATGCGTTCGAGCTTGCTGCAGCGGCCGACCAAAGGATCACGCAGGAGTGCAGCGGGATGCTGGGGATGAGCGTTCGCACGTTTCGCTGGGCGTCGGTGTTCATCGGAGGGCGAGGACGGGCTGGCCGACCGCCGGTTCGGGCGTCTCGCCGAAGCGGGCGCCGCAAGAGGAGGTGGAGCGGATGCTCGGCTCTATCGCGACCAGTATTCGGACTTCACGGCGAAGCACTTCCACGAGCAGCTGCGAAAGCGGCACGGCTAGGTGCTGGGCTACACGGTGACCACGCTGGCGCTGCAGGCGGCGGGGCTGGTGCGGAGGGCGCCGAAGCGCGGGGCGCATCGCAAGAAGCGTCCGCGGCGTCCGTTGCCGGGCATGATGCTGCACCAGGACGGCTCGCGGCATGACTGGATCGAAGGGCTGCCGGCGCTGGACCTGATCGTGACGCTGGACGATGCGACGAGCGCGATCTACTCGGCTTCCTGGTCGAGGAGGAGGGCACGGCCTCGACGTTTCGAGGCCTGCGCGAGGTGATCGGCGAGCGCGGCCTGTTCTGCGCGCTCTATACGGACCGTGGCAGCCATTACTTCCATACGCCGACGGCCGGCGGGAAGGTGTCGAAGACGCAGCTAACGCAGGTCGGGCCGGGCGTTTGTCGCAGCTGGGCATCGAGCACATCGCAGCCTATTCGCCGGAGGCGCGCGGTCGCTCGGAGCGGATTTCGGCACGCTGCAGGGACGTCTGCCGAAGGACCTGCGGCTGGCCGGGATCACGACGGTTGAGGCGGCCAATGCGTGGCTGAAGACGACCTACATCGCCGAGTACAACGCGGCGTTCGCGGTCAAGGCCGAGCAGGAGGGCACGGCGTTCGTCGTCGACGCCCACGGGGCCTGGCGCGAGATCCTGTGCGTGATCGAGGAGCGCACGGTCGCGAACGACAACACGATCGGGTGGACGGGTAAGCTGCAGTTGCCCGAGAGCCGGCTCCGGCCGCATTTCGTGAAGGCGGTGGTGCATCACTGCCTGGACGGACGGCGAGCGTGTTCCTCGGGCCGCATCGGTCGCCGACGTTCGGTGCCGACGGCGGCTGATCAGCCCCGACGCACGCCAGCCTGGCGGCGTGCTCGGAGCCGTCAAGGACAAGCCCCTCCCGGGGCGCGCTGACGCGCGTCCTTGACCGCCCCTGCGCGCGCTGCCTCACGGGATGTGCGGGTCGGGACGAAGAAACGGGCTTCGCAAGAGGGCCAACCGATGAACTGTCGAGGAGGTCTGTCACGGCTGCCGGCGTGCCATGACCTCACCGGCGGCGGGTCTGTCCACGCCTTCCAGGCCCGCCCCCCACCCCAAGCAATGAAGGCGACAGATCACGCGCTACAAAAACACGACAAGTTCACGCGTCACTGACACATCGCTGTCGCACGCCCCACAGGTGTGAGCGCCGCCGCCGTGGACCTCAGCGGAAATCGGTCGTCAGGCACGTATGAACCCGACGATGTCCTTCACCTGCCGCATGATGGGCTCGGCAATTGCCGCCGCCCTCCTGCTGCCGTCCGCCAGCACGCGGTCGATC
>CAWGUF010000031.1:0-33462 GCA_963825625.1 uncultured Alphaproteobacteria bacterium
ACCCGTCCCGCAGTGTCGGCACGCCCACCGGTTTACCAATCTTGAGCACTCATGCCCACCCGGCCATCGTCGGTGGCCGTGACGCTAGCACTGTTGGCACCGGATCGTGCTAGTTGTTTTGTCAGAAATTATGTGTATATATCTGACAAACGAAGAGCCCGAGAGGTGACCTCAGATGTCTGGCGTAGCTGACAAAATCTTGAATCGCGTGCGGGGCCATGGCCGGGGTGTACGCGTGTACACCCCGAAGGACTTCCTAGACCTGGGCAGCCGTGCCTCCGTCGATCAGGCCTTGTCGCGTCTGTGCAAGGCCGGGACGTTCCGCCGCGTCGGTCGCGGGCTCTATGATTGGCCGCGCCATAGCGCCGTGCTGGATCAGCCAGCGCCGGCGAGCGTCGACGCTGTTGTGGATGCCGTGAAGCGGCGAGCCAACGTGCAGGTCGTGCCGGGCAATCTGGCTGCCGCGAACGCGCTCGGCCTGACCCATGCGGTGCCGACTAGGCCGGAGTACATCGCAAGCCGTCCTCTTGGCGATGTCATGATCGGCAATCGCACGGTGACCTTCCACACGGCCGGTGCAGTCTTGTCTCCGTGGCTCGACACGCCGGCAGCGGTTCTCGTGCAGGCGCTCGTTTGGCTGCACGACAATGCCAGCGACCGGTTGGCTGATGCCGTCCGACCCTGCGCAAGCAGGCGTCAGACGACGCAAAGCGCTCGTTGGCGAAGGGTCTCAACAAGCTCCCGGGCTGGGCCATTCCAGCCGCTCGCAGCATTGTGGAGAATCGGGCACCCTTGGCGGCATGAACGCCGATTACGCCAAATTCGACAAGCTCAAGGAGCGCGACCGCAAGGACGTGTTCGAGGCGGCTGCTGGCCGCCTCGGCACCAACGCGCAATCCATCGAGAAGGACCTGTGGGTCTGCCGCGTCATCGACGCGCTGTTCAAGGGCCTGGGAAATCGTCCGAAGCTTTACTTCAAGGGCGGCACGTCGCTGTCCAAAGGCTACGGTCTCATCAAGCGGTTTTCCGAAGACATCGATATCGTCGTGTCGCGCGCGGGGCTCGGCATTAAGGCTGCCGATGATCCCTGTAGCGAAGGTCTATCAAACAAGAAGCGCAAAGCTGCCGTCGAGACCACCAAGAGAAAATGCAGCGACCACGTGCTAGGGCGCATGAAGAGCGACCTGGAAAAACTGCTGCCGGAGTGCACGTTTGAGCCTGATGACACCGACGAAGACAATGCCTCCTTGCGGGTCAAGTATCCGTCATTGCTGAGGCCAGATGGATATCTCAAGCCGTGGGTCAAGATCGAGTGCGGAGCCCGAGGCGCACCGGAGCCCGAGACAAAGAGGACGATTGCGCCCTACATCCAGCATGAGCTGAGCACGAAGATATCACTCGTGACAGAAGGCGTTACTCTGATCGCAGCCGAGCGCACGTTCTGGGAAAAGGTGCTTATTCTGCATGGTATTCACTGCGGGTTTCGTGATGACCAAAACCGCAAGCCAGGCGAGAACAATCTCACATCACGACACTATTATGATGTGGCGATGATTTGCGATCGACCGGAAGGATTGAGGGCTATACGCAACGTTGCTCTGCTAAAAAAGGCGCGGGATCATAAGCAGCTGCTGTTCAAGAAGGCCTGGGAGAAGCTCGACGAGGCGCACCCTGGTTCCATCCGGCTCGTGCCACAGGATGGCATCAAGGACGTGCTGGCGAAAGACTACGAGGCCATGAAGGGTATGATGTTCGGCGACGCACCCGACTTCGAATGGGTGCTGAGCGAGATTGCGAAGCTCGAAGAGGCGATCAACAAAAAGCTGCTCTAACCTGAGCCCGTTCTAAATCACTGTCTGTCTATCTCTTCCCATCATAGCGGACGTGCCGGCGCCGCAAGGTCGTCGCTGGCGCTCCTTCCTCCTCCACTCCGTTCCGGCCCTGCCGACACCTCGCCGCTCCTCGCGACGGGGTGCGGCGCCGTCACAGAGCCCGCTTTGCGCCTTGGCCGCTGAAGGCAGCACGGAAGTCGTGCGCCGGCATGGCCAAGGGTCTGAGACATGGCAAAGAGGATCGACGTTCACGAGGAAATCACCAACAGAATCATAGAGGCGATCGAGAAGGGGGCGGGCGAGTTCAAGCTGCCGTGGCACCGCCCCGCCGGGTCGATCACGCGTCCGACCAACATCCAGTCGAAGAAGGCCTATCGCGGCATCAACGTGGTGACGCTGTGGGTCGAGGCGCAGCTCAGAGGCTACGCGACACCGGTATGGGGAACCTACAAGCAGTTCCAGGAGGCCGGATGCCAGGTGCGCAAGGGCGAGAAGGCGTCGCTCGTCGTCTTCTACAAGGAGATCGAGTTCGAGCGTGACGCCGCCGAGATGAAGGACGGCGACGATCCCACGTCGTCCGCGTGGCTCGCACGCGGCTACTGGGTGTTCAACGCCGAGCAGGTCGACGGATACGAGCTGCCCGAGCGACCGCCTGTCGCCGCCATCGACCGCAACGAACGCGTCGAAGCGTTCATGGCCAGCACCGGCATCGAGACAAAGTGGGGCGGACACTCCGCCTACTACCGTCCGTCCGACGACACGATCCAGATGCCCGAGCGCGGGCTTTTCACCGGCACCGACACGACATCTGCGACCGAGGCCCTGTACGCCACCTGGCTGCACGAGGGAGTTCACGCCACCGGCCACAAGTCGCGGCTGGACCGCAACTTCTCCGAACGGTTCGGAACGCAGGAGCGGAGCGCCGAGGAGCTGGTCGCCGAGCTGGGGTCAGCATTCCTCTGCGCCGACCTCGCGGTAACGCCCCAGCTGAGGGACGACCACGCGCACTACATCGCGCATTGGCTCGAGATCATGAAGGGCGACAAGAAGGCCATATTCACCGCCGCTGCCGCCGCCAACCGGGCGGTCGAATGGCTGCACGGCAAGCAGCCTCAGCAAGACTGACACACCCCCAGATGACGCACGCGAGCCCCGGCACCCACCGGGGCTTTTTCTTTTTCACACGCTCATCACGGAGATCATCGATGACCACACGATCAAAATCCAAGGCCGCCGCCCGGAAAGCCGCTGCGAAGCCCAAGGCAACGAAGCCAGCCCACAAGAAAGCCGCCACCGCCAAGCTCGTCTGGCGCGACGTGACCTGCCGCGTCAGACACACGCCCAACTATCTCTCGAAGGGCTGGAGCCACATCGAGATCATCGTCGTGACGCCCAAGAAGGCGCCGCTTCCCATCACCGAGACCGGATACCGGTCGCACTTCCTCGACGAGGACCTGTTGAAGAAGGCGGGTGGCCCGGTCACGCTTCTTCCTCGACTGGATCGAGCGCGAGGCGCATCCAAGGCGTGGGCGAAAACCGAGTTCAAGTGGCGACAGGGCGACCTGTTTGGTCGTTGATCTCCGATGACGCCCCGGACGCAGTGCCGGGGCGTCCAGGGCTGCTACCTGCTGCTACCTCAGTCGCGCAGACGTCTCATTCGGTCCCGATTGACGCCACTGAAGCTCGGGAATTATGCTACCTAGGCGCTACCTTGAGATTGGGCTCACCTGCCGATCAGACTCAGAAAAATGGTCTAACTTATTGATTTTATTGGTGCGGACGGAGGGAGTCGAACCCTCACGACATTGCTGTCTCAGGATTTTAAGTCCTGTGTGTCTACCGGTTCCACCACGTCCGCGGGGAGGCGCTGGTTCGGCGTGGGCCGCAGTAACCAGCGCTCCTCGATCGATAGGTAGTTTTGGTGCCGAGGTAAAGCGCCCGCTGCGGTGGTCCGGGCACGTTTTTTGGCCGGATGCTGCTCCGGCGCCGCGTCATACCGGCCCACCGAAAGTTCGACACTTTCTGGGCGGCGGCGGGACGGGATCATTTTTACTTTGCGCGCGCCGCCACTCCAACCCTGCGCGCGGTTTTACTTTGCGCGCGCCGCCGCTCCAACCCTGCGCGCGGTTTTACTTTGCGCGCGCCGCCACTCCAACCCTGCGCGCAGTTTTTCTTTGCGCGCGCCGCCATACCAGCCCTGCGCGCGGGTACCTGCAAACCTCATGTTTTCCGGTATCACTCCGGCGCCGGACGACCGCGGAAGCCGGCCGCCAGCACATAAAGCTCGGAGGAATCCTTGCGGCTGGCCGGCGGCTTGACATGGCGGACTGTTCGGAACGAGCGCTTCAACATATCGAGCAGATCCCGCTCCGTGCCGCCCTGGAACACCTTACACAGAAATATGCCGCCGGGACTGAGCACCTCGCAGGCGAAGTCCGCTGCGGCTTCGGCAAGTCCCATGATGCGGAGGTGATCCGTACCAGTATGGCCAGTGGTCGGGGCAGCCATGTCGGACAGCACCACGTCAGCCTGACCGTCGCGCAGGAGCGCCTTCAGACGGGCGGGTGCGTCGGCATCCAGGAAGTCGAGGTGCAGCACATCAGCGCCGGTCAGGCCATCCATTTCCAGAATATCGATGGCAATCACCTGGCCGCGCTCGGGCGCGCGAACCCGCTCGATGGCGACCTGCGTCCAGCCGCCTGGCGCCGCGCCGAGGTCGACGACGCGGTGGCCAGGCTTGAGGAGAGCAAACCGGTCGTCGATCTCAGTCAACTTGTATGCCGCACGCGAACGCAAACCCGCCTTTTTCGCGGCCGCGACATACGGGTCGTTCAGCTGACGTTCCAGCCAACGCTGCTGGGAGGTCGTGCGCTTGCGCGCCGTCTTCAAGCGCACGGTGAGCTGACGATCGCCCGCGTCTGGGCGCTTGGGACCTCCCTTGCCGGATTTCAATCGTGCCATGGGCTTACCGCCTTCAGCGCGGGCTGTCGCGGCGGGGACGGGGGTCGCGGAAATGACCGTCCTCCGCCATCAGGGTCGCCAGGATGCCTTCGCGCAGTCCGCGGTCGGCAACGCGAAGACGCTCAGCCGGCCACATGCGAAGCAAGGCTTCCAGAATTGCACAGCCGGCCAGAACCAGATCGGCGCGCTCGCGGCCGATGCACGGCTCCGCCACCCGCTGCTCGTAGGTGCGGCGCAAAAGCCCGTAGGTGACGCGGCGCACGTCGTCGGTCGCCAGCCAGCAGCCATCCACGCGGTTGCGGTCGTAGCGGGCGAGACCGAGCAGGATGCCGGCAACGGTGGTTACGGTGCCGGATGTTCCCAAGAGATGCACGCCGCCGCGCGCGACACGCTCCTTGAAGCCATGCTCGGCCTCGAACGGCTCGAGCAGCCGGGTGACGTGCTGGACCATGGCCTCGAAGCTTTCCTCGGTGACGTCGCGGCCATCGAACATTTCGGCCATCGATACCACCCCCACAGGCAGCGAGGTCCAGGCGGCAATGCAGGTGTGGGCATCGAGGCGATCGGCGAGCGACCGGCGCCAATAACCGCGACGGCGACCGAGATCGAGCCAGATCAACTCCGACGAGCCGCCGCCGATGTCGAACACCAGGGCATAGTCGCTTTCGATGTCGATGAGGGAGGCGCAGCCGCAAACCGCCAGTTTGGCCTCATCCTCCCGGGAGAGAATTTCGAGGTTCAGGCCAAGCTCTTCATTGACGCGCGTAATGAAGGCCGCTCCGTTGTCGGCGATCCTGCAGGCTTCGGTTGCGACAAGCTTAGAGCGGACGGCGTGTTGGCGCTGGATCTTGTTGCCACAGACGCGCAGAGCGTCGATTGCCCGCACGATCGCGGCGTCGGACAGCCGCCCCGTGGACGATACGCCTTCGCCGAGGCGGATGATTCTCGAAAACGCATCAATGACCTGGAAGCCGCGCCGCGTCGGTCGCGCCACCAGGAGACGGCAATTGTTGGTGCCCAGGTCCAGCGCGGCATAGACTTGGCGCTCGTTGCGCGGCAGCGGCTGGCGGTGCCGTGCTGCACCCGACTGGCCTGCCGGCAAAGGCGGCTGCGACGCGTGTGCACGGGGTTGTACTGGCGCCCCGTCAGGCGGGGACACACCGTCAGGCGGGGACATACCCGCTGCACTGGAGGCCGGGCGGCCACTATCGTCTCGCCCCACCACGATCCTTCTCCGGCGCCAGGCCCTCACCCATCGCCACCGCGCGCGTGCCAAAATCGGCAGCGGCGCAACAGCACGGGTCCTGCAGCAGGCGTCCTTCTGTTTCGACTTGGGCGCACTTTAACACCATTGGGCGCATTGCAGTCAAAGAAATGTGGGGTCAGCGTATTGCTGCGCATTCAGAGTGGGGGGCGGGATGCCCAGGTCAAGTAGTTCACATCCGTGTCGCGGCCAAGCGACCAGCGATCAGCGAGCGGATTGTAGACCATGCCGGCCGGCTTGCCTGCCGCCATGCCCGCCGCTCTCAAGTGCCGCTCGAGCTCTGCCGGCGTCACGAAGCGATCCCACTGGTGAGTTCCTGCCGGCAGCCAGCGCAGCACGTATTCCGCGCCGACGATGGCAAGCGCATATGCCTTCAGCGTTCGATTGATGGTCGACAGGACCATGATGCCGCCGGGCCGGACGAGAGCGGCTATGGTGGCGACGAACGCGGCGACATCGGGGACATGCTCGACGACCTCCAGGCAGACGACGGCATCGAACTGCTCGCCGGCTGCTGCGAGGCTCTCGGCAGTCGTGGAGCGGTAGTCGATCTCCAGGCCCTGCGGCTGAGCGTGCGACATGGCGATCCGGATATTCGTCTCCGAAGGATCGATGCCGACGACCTGAGCCCCCAGTCTTGCCAATGGCTCGGAGATGAGCCCGCCGCCGCAGCCGATGTCGAGCAGCCTGAGGCCATCGAACGGCTTCAGGCTGCGCTGGGACAGGCCGAAATGCTCGACGAGGCGATCGCGCACGTAGGCCAGCCGGACCGGCCCGATCTGATGCAGGGGGCGGAATTTGCCGCGCGGGTCCCACCACTCCGCGGCCATGCGGGAGAAGCGGTCGACCTCGGCGGCGTCGACGTTGTCGGCTGCGGGGCGGGTGCTGGTGCGGGGGTGGTCCATGGCGGTAGTAGGCCGTGCGGCGGGGCGGGTGTCAATGTGGCGGGGTGACGGCGCAGGCGCGGCTCAGGCGGCGCCGGTCCGGGACAAAAATGGAGGTGTCCCGAATTTTTTTAAATCGAGCGCGCGGTTGCCCCGGCAGGATTGAGGCGAGAAAACTCGAGCTGTCCCGAATCCTGTCCCGACTTTCTTTGAATTTCTTTTTTGACCCATTATTTCAAATTTCGCATGCTCGACATATAAGTGGCGTGAAGGCGCCCGCGCTGAGTCAATTGCCAATTCGAAGCGATTGAGGACGCCATCCCACGAACTAGCCCGCGAACTCAAGGTAATGGAGAAAATGCTCTACTCGCTCGAACTGCAATTCCAGCCAAACATGATCATACTTGCTGTACTCTTTCGGGACCGAATATGATTCGGTCAATATGTCGCTAGCTGCACGACCAATATTCAGAGTCCCGCTATTCGAAATTAGTGAAATAAATATTGCCTCGGCTATTTCATTGTTCCTTATGGTTGCGATATCGACTGACACACCGTCCTCATCCGTGCTTTCAGTAGCCGCTCGAATAGGCACCTCCGTCAGCTTTGTTAAATCGTCGAATTTAACAACCTGCTCTGTTTTTGATGACGCAGACTTGGAAAATGCTCTCAGAGCCTCTAGCTCCTTCATGATCTCAACCGTAAGCGCATTATCTCCCCGCACCCAACCAACTGAGGGGCTTCGTTTCTTGATGTCCAAGAGAGCAAGTATCGTTTGCTGCCCAAGCCCTTTGGTGTCATCCCAAAAGCTCACAAGTCGAGACCTTGTCAGTTTTTTTCTAAACGATTTCCGCTTCTTTTTACCCTTATCTGTCTGCTCTATGGCAATACCGGGAAGAAGAGCAAACGGGTCCTTGTGCAGCAGCCGGATCGTTGGCTTCCCGATGCTGATGGCAAAATCATACTCCATTTCCGTAAAACTGAGGCCTGTTTTTGGATGGGTCGAGCCATACTTACCCGCTGAAACAACGAGAAAATAGTCACAATCTGATATTACTTGTTTAATATAATCAAATTGCTCCAGATCAGCCGCTGGGAACAACTCCATCCCAGCCGGAAAGCAGTCCGACTTAAGAATCGAAGTGGAGACTTCTTTTCTAGCCTCCTCAAGATCTTCGAAGGTCGAACTCACGAATACTTGGTACCGTCTATTCATCGCACCCCATCCGAAAGTAGTTCGCCTGACCTATGCTTCCCCCTGTAGCAAGACAGCTGAGCTATAGGGGCTGACTATCCGGACCTCCGGGTTGCCACAAGCAAATTTTCAGCACTAAACTCGTGACTAAATTCGGGACACCAAATTTCGGGACACCTAATTCGGGACAGCTCGTAAATGGGGACAGCCACCATTTCTTTGTCGCAGGATGCTCCACCCTGTAGGATTGCGTGAAATTGGTGGCTGTCCCTAATTATTAACTTGTCGGCGAGGGCTGCCGTGACGCCGGCGTCGAAGTCCTGGCCTGGTGCCTGATGCCGAACCATGTGCATCTCGTTCTTGTCCCACCCTTGTACCGCCGCGTCCTGATAGTCTTGCCACGGCCCTGGCGCTCGCGCACCGAAGCTACACGTGGATCGTCAATCGGCGCAACGGGTGGCAGGGCCACCTGTGGCAGAACAGATTTGTCTCCTGTCCGATGGATGAGGTGCACACGATCAAGGTCGTTCGCTACGTCGAGACGAATCCCGTTGCGCGCCAAATCGGTTCGCATCCGCAGGACTGGCAGTGGTCGACCGCTCGGGCGCGGATCATTGGTGGCCCGGATCCGCTGGTCGGGAGCGGTTCGTCCGATCTGCTGCCGGCATGCGCCGGCTGGGCCCGATTCCTGGCTGCGGGCATCACCGAGGAGGATTTGGAACAGATAAGGATACACCAAAGCGCCGAGCGCCCCCTTGGAAGCGCCGTATTTCTCGCTCGCATCGAGACCGAAATCGGCCGCTGTGTGCGTACGCGCCCGCGCGGACGTCCGCCACGCGAAATTCGGGACAGCTCGATTTTTGATGCTGGAGCTGAGTTGCCCTGGCAGGATTGAGGCGGGAACAATGGAGGTGTCCCGATTTTCGGCCACAGTTGCGCGTGAACGGCCCTGCCGGTAATAGGACGCGGGTGCGGGGATCGTCCCATCCAACGTCAGAGGCCCAAGCGAGTGTCGGAATGGCAGTCGTCGTGATGAAATTCGGCGGCACCTCGGTCGCCAACGTGGAGCGCATTCGCAATGTCGCCAGCCACGTCAAGCGCGAGGTCGACGCCGGCAACAAGGTTGCCGTCGTCGTGTCCGCCATGGCCGGCGCCACCAACCAACTCGTCGCCTGGGTGCGCGAGGCCTCAATGCTGCACGATGCCCGCGAGTACGACGCGGTGGTGGCCTCCGGCGAGCAGGTCACCGCCGGGCTGACGGCCATCGTGCTGCAGTCGATGGGCATGCAGGCGCGGTCCTGGCAGGGCTGGCAGATCCCGGTTCTGACCGATGAGGCACATGGCGCAGCTCGCATCACCGGGATCGAGGCGGCAGAGCTCAGAAGTCGACCTGGACCAGGGCGAAGTCGCCGTCGTCACGGGCTTCCAGGGTATCGAGCCCAATCGCAAACGGATCTCTACACTGGGCCGCGGCGGCTCCGATACCAGCGCTGTCGCACTTGCCATCGCACTTGGGGCCGATGTCTGCGACATCTATACCGACGTCGATGGCGTCTACACCACCGATCCGCGGATCGAGCCGAAAGCGCGCAGGCTGCCGAAAATCTCCTACGAGGAGATGCTGGAGATGGCCTCGCTCGGCTCCAAAGTGCTGCAGACGCGCTCGGTCGAGCTGGCCATGGTGCACCGCATGCGCACCCGAGTGCTGTCGAGCTTCATGGCGCCCGAAGCAATCGAGCCGGTGAAGTCCGGCGGGGCGTGGCAGGACATCGGCACCATTGTTTGCGATGAGGACGAAATCGTGGAAAGCCAGGTTGTCAGCGGCATCGCCTACGCCAAGGACGAGGCCAAGGTCACCATCCTGAAGGTTGCAGACAAACCAGGCGTGGCAGCCCGCATCTTCGGGCCGCTGGCCGACGCCAATATCAATGTCGATATGATCGTTCAGAATATTACGCCGGACGGCAAGCATACCGACATGACTTTCACGGTGCAGGCCTCCGAGCTGCCGCGGGCGCTGGAGGTGCTAAAATCCGCCAAGGGCGACATCGGCTATTTCGACGTGAAGGCGTCCGCCGACGTGGTCAAGATCTCCGTCATCGGAATCGGCATGCGCGAGTCATGCCGGTGTCGCCGTCGACCATGTTCAAGGCGCTGGCGGAGAAAGGCATCAACATTCACGCGATCACGACATCAGAAATCAAGATCAGCGTGCTTGATCGATGCCGACATACGCCGAGCTGGCCGTACGGACGCTGCACACCGTCTATGGGCTGGACAAGGACGAAGCCTGAAAGTTGCCCGATTGATGGGCGCGCAGGTCTAATAATCGAGCAGTTTCGCTCGCCGCTTCCTCAGTTGCATTGCGGTCGGGCGCGTGCTGTGGCAATCCCGTATTGATCCGCGGCAGGAAGCGTCCGCGGCTTCCCGCCTGGTCAAATGCGACGTCATGAGCAGATTGGCGGTTGGCCATGCAGATCGAAGCGCGGCGACGACCCGCGCCCGACACCGACAGAGCCAGCGCTGCGCGTCATCATGCGGCGGCTGCGGCGAGATCATGGCCGAGCCCGGCGACGGACAGTCGCGGCTCGACAAGATCGTGCGCCAGATCGCCGGCCTGATGGTGGCCGAGGTCTGCTCGATCTACCTGAAGCGGCAGGATGGCTCGCTTGAGCTGTTCGCCACGGAGGGCCTCAATCCAGAAGCGGTGCACGGCACCCTGCTCAAGCGCGGCGAGGGCCTTGTCGGCGCGGCGTGCCGAGCTCGGCGTTCCGATCAACGAGCCTGATGCGCAGATCCACCCGGCGTTCTCGTACAGGCCGGAGACCGGCGAGGAGCGTCTACCATTCGCTGCTGGCGGTGCCAATTCTGCGGGCGGCGTCGTCCTCGGCGTGATCGTCGTGCAGAACATGACGCCGCGCGTCTACTCGCGAAGAAGACGTCGAGGTGCTGCAGGCCACGACGATGGTGATCGCGGAGCAGGTCGCGTCCGGTGCCGTCGCCGGCGCCGGCACGCCGCGATGCGAAGTGCTGAACGTCACGATGGTGGTCAAGGGCGAGCCGATCTCGGACGGGATCGCGCTCGGCCACATCGTCCTGCACGAGCCCCGTGTCGTCGTCACCAATCTGCTGATCGACCGACCCGGACGCCGAGCACGGAGCGGCTCGAAGCCGCGCACAGCAGCCTTGGCCAGACGACTCGACGACATGATGCGACACGAGGCCGTTGGCCAAGGCCGGCGCACATCGTGACGTGCTGGAGGCATATCGCATGTTCGCCGAAGACAAAGGCTGGCGCGGCGCATGCGCGACGCGGTCGCCGAAGGGCTTGACGGCGGAGGCAGCCGTGGAGCGGGTCCAGAATGCGACGCGCAGCACGCATGCTGCGCCAGCACGACCCGTTCTGGCGCGAGCGATTGCGCGACCTGGACGACCTCTCCGACCGCCTGCTTGCGCATCCTTGCCGGCCGCACCTCGGCGGCGCAGGATCTGAGCCTCGCTGCCCGACGATACCGTGCTCGTCGCGCGCACGATGGGGCCCGCGGAGCTGCTCGATTACGACCGCACGAAGCTGCGCGGCCTCGTCATCGAGGACGGCAGCGGCCAAAGCCATGTCGCCATCGTCGCCCGCGCGCTTGGCTGGCCGCCGTCGGACAGGCAAAACGCATCATCGAGCGCGTGTCGACCGGCGATGCGGTGATCGTCGATGCCGAAAGCGGCGAAATCCATCTGCGCCCGTCGCCGGAAGTGGTCCGTGCCTATTCCGACAAGGTCCGCTTCAGGGCCCGCCGCCAGCTGCGCTACCAGGAGTTGCGCGACAAACCTGCGGTGACTGCCGACGGCGTGAAGATCGAGCTCAACATGAATGCCGGGTTGCTGGTCGACATGCCGCATCTGCACGAGTCGGGTGCCGACGGCATCGGGCTGTTCCGGACCGAGCTGCAGTTCATGCTGTCGAACTCGTTGCCGCGCCTCGATGCGCAGGCCGACATGTACCGTCAGATCCTCGACCAGGCGGGCGGAAAGCGCGTTGTCTTCCGGGCACTGGACATCGGCGGTGACAAGGCATTGCCATACCTGAGACATCCATCGGAAGACAATCCGGCGCTCGGCTGGCGCGCGCTGCGCCTGCTGCTGGATCGATCCGGCTTGCTGCGGTTGCAGTTGCGGGCGCTACTCTCTGCCGCGGATGGCCGGGAAATCTCGCTCATGCTGCCGATGGTGGCCGCAGCAACGGAGATCGACGCGGCGCGCCTGATAATCCGCCGCGAGCTCGAGCGGTTCAAGGATCGGGGCGGAGTGGCGCCGGAAATCAGGCTTGGCGCGATGATCGAGGTTCCTTCGGTGTTGTTCGAGCTCGACAATGTCCTACCGAAACTCGACTTCGCCTCGGTCGGGTCCAACGATCTGATGCAGTTTTTTTTCGCTGCGGACCGCGGCAACGCTCATGTTGCCGGACGATACGATGCTCTGTCAGTGTCTGCCCTGCGTGCCCTGAGAACAATCGCAGAAGCGGCCCAGCGCCATGGGATCCCGGTGACACTTTGCGGCGAGATGGCAGGACGGCCGATCGATGCCATGGCGCTCATCGGGGTCGGCTTCCGATCGCTGTCGATGGCGCCCGCATCGCTTGGACCTGCCAAAGCGATGATCCGTTCACTCGATGCCGGCCGAATCGCGGCGCGCATGGAAGAGCTGACCGCGACACTCACCGGCTCTCTGCGCAAAGAGCTGGAGACCTACGCCGAGGTCAGCGGGGTCGAGAACTGAGACCGGCCGATCGAAAGTTCTATTCGTTCTGAGCGGCGGGGGCCGGGAGCTTTTCAAGCCGCTCGCGGCAGCCGATTTACGCCGATCCTCATTCCGGCAGTACGAGACTGGAGAGACCTGATGAGACAGAGCTTCCGCAAAATTATCGATAAAGCCGTTGCCGAGAAGCGCTGTCTCGTCGTTCCCGGTGCGCACGATGCCTTGTCCGCGCGATTGATCGAGCGTATCGGCTTCGAGACCTATTTCATCGGGGGATTTCCCGCGGTCGGAGCGCGATACGGCGTGCCCGACGTCGGGCTCAAGGGTTTCGGAGAGATTTCTGCTGCAGTCAGGGACATCATGTCGGCATGCTCGTTGCCAGTGTTCGTCGACGGCGACGACGGCTACGGCGACGTGAAGAATGTCGTGCACACGGTACAATCCTACGAGCGCCTCGGCGTAAGCGCGATTCTGATCGAGGATCAGGCCTGGCCGAAGCGGTGCGGACACATGGCCGGCAAGAAGGTTGTGCCAACGGAATATATGGAAGCCAAAATCCGTGCCGCGACGTCAGAGAGGATCGATCCCGAAACCTGGATCCTGGCGCGTACCGACGCGCGCGCGGTCTACGACCTCGATGAGGCGATGCGCCGTGCCGAGCGATACATCAAGGCCGGCGCAGACGGAATTTTCGTGGAAGCGCCGCGCTCCGTGGAGGAGCTGGAACAACTGGGACGTGCTTTCGACGTGCCGCAGATCTGCAATCCGCTGATGGGCGGGCATACGCCGATCCTGCCGATCGAGGACCTGGGGCGGCTGGGATTCAATGCCGCGGTTCTGGGGCTCGATACGGTCATGCACGCGGCCAAGGCCGTGGAGGCCGTTCTGCTCGACATGAAGTCCGGGGCATTCAAGCTTCGGGATGCCGGCATGGACTTCGAGACCTACAAAAAGGTCGTGGGCTATGACGACTGGGAGCGTGTCGACAATCTCCATGGCGGCGATGCGAAGAGCCAGGGCTGATCTACAGCCCGCGATCACCCAAAGGTGATGCTCACGTCATCCCCATGTCATCGACCAACCAAGTGCCATGCAGGCGCTAAAGCGCAGAATTTATGGGCTGTTGGGCGTCATGTGAACGGCGTCGAACCGAATGTCGCTGTGCCTGTCGGACTGGATATCCGGCTCAACCCGATCTGGTGGGGCTCTGGTCATTGACATAGTCTGATGTCGTTCAGATCGCGGTCCGTCCTTGCGGCGGCCAGCGCTCCCGCTTTAATTCCGCCGAGCGACCAAGAGGCTTGCAACATGACAACGAAATCTCCGGGCGATTCAGGCGATAGCGTGCCACCGGTCACGCTCACGAAGCGGCGGCTCGGCCTGGAAAACAAAGTGTGGCGCGTATGGCTGGACACGATCGAGGACAACCGGGGCGGCCGGGTGCCTGACTATGTCGTCATCGAACCGAAATTGACCGGCACAGCCGGATTCACAGGCGTGGGCATCGTGGCGGTCCTCGACGGAAAGATCCTGCTGCTGAAGACATACCGGCACGCTCTATCCGGTTATTTCTGGGAGGCGGCAAAGGGTTTCGTGGATGCTGGCGAGACGCTCGACGTGGCTGCGCGGCGCGAGTTGCTGGAGGAAACCGGTTGCGTCTGCCCTGACGACAAGCTGATCGCGCTCGGCACGATCGCGCAGGAGCCGAGCACACTTGGCGGCCGCGTTGCATTGTATGCCGCCCTCGATTGCAAACGGACGGCCGAGACCGATCAAGAAGAGATCGGCCTGGGCGAAATCCATGCAATCGAGCCCGCCGAAGCCTTCCGCATGGCGAACATGAGCGAAGTGGAGGATGGCGTTACTTTGGTGTCTCTACTCAGAATGCAGGCGCTCGGCGTGCTGGATCAGGGCCAGCGGTAGCCTGGATTGCTACCAGCGACCGATAATGACGCCGACTTTCTTCTCGCGGTCGCGCGCTCCCAATACCCATTCGTCATCAACAGTTATGCGGTTGCGGCGATCGATCAGCCGCTCGAACAGGCGCGCGTGCATCTCGCGACGTACTGTCTCGTGGGCTTCGGAGGGTCCGAGATCGACGAGCTCGTCGGGATCCTCGCGCAGGTCGAACAACTGTGGCGGAAAGCCCTTGTAGTGCACGTATTTCCAACGGACATCGCGGAGCATGAAGGCGCGCGCGTCGTTGGCGGCACGGCCAGTCAGCTCACGCGCCTCGTAACACGAATAGTCGATCTCGGATAAAACGGCATCGCGCCACTCGGTCGGCGCCGGACCGCGCAACAGTGGCAGCAGCGAGCGTCCCTCGAGGCGGTGACGCGAGACATTGGACTGCATCACGTCGAGAATCGTCGGCACAAAGTCGATCGCCTCGACAAACCTGTCGCTGACCGTGCCGCGAGTAGAGTCGGCGGCCGGATCGGGATCGACAATTATAAGCGGCACTCTTACCGACGGCTCGTGGAACAATTCCTTCTCGCCCATCCAATGGTCGCCCAAGTAATCGCCGTGGTCGGAGGCGAATACGATCATGGTGTCGGCTATGCGGCCGAACTCCTCAAGGTAGCGCATGACGCGCCCCAGGTGATCGTCGATCTGTTTCGTGAGACCCATATAGGCCGGGATCACGGCATCGCGTACCTCCTCGCGCGCGAATGACTGCCCGATCTGCATGTCCATGAATGCTTTATAGACAGGGTGCGGATTTTCTCGCTCACGCTCATGCTTGACAGCAGGCAGAACGTGATCCTGCGTGTACATGGCGTGATAAGGCCGGGGAGCGATGTAGGGCCAGTGGGGTTTGATGTATGAGAGATGCATAAGCCAGGGCCGGTCGCCGCTGTCGCGCATGAACTCGATCGCACGATCGGTGGTAAAGGCCGTCTCCGAGTGCTCCTCCTTGACGCGTGCCGGGTAGATCGAGTTGCGCAAGTCCCAGCCGGAGAGGATCTCGCCGTTCGGCCCCTCGCCAGCGTTGGCCCAGGTGTCCCACGGGTTTGCTCCGTCATAGCCGAGTTGATTGAGCCAGCGATTGTAGCCGAGCCCGGTCTGATCCAGTCCGGAGGGATGGACGCCGTCGCCTTTCTCCCACGGCTCGAAGCCGCCCTCGCTGACGATGAGGTCGAGGTCGGTCTGCCTCGTGATACCGAGCCGGGCGGTGTTTTCGCTGTCCTCGCGGAAATGGGTTTTGCCCGACACCGCGACGCGCACGCCCTGCCGCATCAGATAATCGCCAATGGTCAGTTCGCTGATTGGAAGCGGAACATAGTTCCAGGTGGCTCCATGCGAAAACACCGTGCGGCCAGTGTAGTACGACATCCGCGATGGACCGCAGGCGGGAGCGTTGACATAGGCCCGATCAAAGCGCACGCCCAAGCTGGCGAGCCGATCGATATTCGGTGTCTGAAGATGCGGGTGGCCATAGCAGGACAGATAGTCCCACCTGAGCTGGTCACACATGATGAAGAGAATGTTGCGGACGATTGCCACTTCGAATGCCCTCTGATCGGATTCTCTGCCACCAGACCGCAGCTGGCTCAGCCGCTGTGCGGCTGCTGCCTCGGCTCCAGCTACCTCGATTGCAAAGGGCCACACGATAGTATGTGAGCATCGGGTCGCCAACAGCAATGGGCTTCC
Source organism: uncultured Alphaproteobacteria bacterium (assembly GCA_963825625.1). GTDB lineage: Bacteria > Pseudomonadota > Alphaproteobacteria > Rhizobiales > Hyphomicrobiaceae > CAMDPA01. The sequence goes on from CAWGUF010000031.1 coordinate 16,540, forward strand.
CCTTCCAGCATTCCTCATTGCACTATAGGTTTCGACAGCGATCGGAGAGCGGGACATCATCACCAGCAGGGTGGGGATGCCATGCTCGCTCAATGGGAAGGGCTCGAGGTGACAGATAGACCGAGTGGCAAGGGCATCAGTATCGGCGTGCTTGGTGCAGGTGCCGTGGGCGGCTATTTCGGTGGGCGGCTCGTACAGGCCGGCGCCGACGTGACTTTCATCGTACGCGACAGGCGCAAGGCCGTGCTGGCTGAGGCCGGGCTCAGGCTCGAAAGTCCCGTCGGGGGGAATTTCTCGGCTCCGGTGCAGACGGTAGCAAGCAACGAAATCGACCAGCCCTTCGACATTGTGATGCTGACGTGTAAAGCCTACGACCTGGACAGCGCTGTCGAGGCCATCCGTCCCGGGATCGGTGAGCGCACCGCAGTGCTGCCGCTGCTCAACGGCATCGCGCATATCGACCGGCTGAGCACCGAATTCGGACCCGGACGCGTGCTCGGCGGCCTGGCCAAGATCGCGGCGACACTGAGCGAAGATGGCGTGATCCGGCATCTTAACGACTGGCAATACCTTACATTCGGCGAACTTGACGGCACCATGAGCAGCCGGGTCCTACAATTCGCGGCGGCATTCGAAGGGACCGGGGTGGTGGCTACGGCCGTGCCCGATATCCAGTTGAAGATGTGGGAGAAGCTCGTCCATCTGGCGACTATCGCCGGCATGACAACTCTGATGCGCGCCAACCTCGGCGAGATCGCGCGCACGCCCCACGGAATGCCCATCATGCTGCGGCTGCTGGAGGCCAATGCCCGCATTGCGGGGCTGGAAGGCTTTCCGATGAGCAGCGGTTTCATGACTGAATATCGGGCAATGTTCAGCGACCGGACTTCAGGCTACAACGCCTCGATGCTGCGTGACATCGAAAGAAAGGGCCCGGTGGAAGCCGATCATATCGTCGGGCACATGCTGGAGTTGGCGCACAAGCACGGCGTCGAGGAATTGCTGTACCAGATCATTCACACCCACCTGAAAGCCTACGAGCAACGGCGGGAGGCAGGACGGCTGTAGCAGCAGCGGCGGGGCCGGGCGGGGGTGGCCAACTGCGGTTATCGCCTCGATCCAGAGCCGATATGCGTCTGGGCTGCACATTGACGCGCCCGCTCTGACCTGCGTACTGCTACGAGCATGCAGCTCAAGAGCCCAATCGCCTATATCGAGGGCCTGGATCACCTGTCGCCCACCGCGAAAGGGATCGTTCTTGCCGTCGCGTCCGGCCTGTTCTTCGCGGCCATGCACGGCACCGTGCGGCTGCTGTCGAAAGACGTCAACGCGATGGAGATCGCTTTCTTCAGGGCGTTTTTCGGGTTTCTGTTTTTTGCACCCATGCTGATCCGCACCAGATTGTCGGTGCTGCGAACCGCGCGGCTGCCGCTGCATATGCTGCGCGGCATCTTCAACGGCGCCTCCCTGCTATTGTGGTTCACGGCGCTAAGCCTGGTGCCACTGGGGGACGCGACGGCGCTGGCGCTGACGGGGCCCTTATTCGTGGCATTGGGCGCCATCTTCGTCCTGGGCGAGCGCGTGCACAGTGCGCGGTGGATTGCGATCGCTGTGGGATTCGCCGGGGCGCTGGTGATCGTGCGGCCAGGAGCGCAGGAGATCAATCTCGGCGTGGTGCTGGTGCTGGTGTCGATGTTGTTCGTGACCTGCTCCAAGTTGATTGCGAAATCATTGTCGCGCACCGACCAGCCGGCGACGATCGTTGCTTACCTTTCGCTGATGATGATGCTGCCGTCCGGCATCGTCCTGCCGTTCGTGTGGACCACACCGACGCTCAGCCAGCTGGGACTTCATGGTCCTGATCGGCTTCCTGGGGAGCTGCGGGCACCTGCTGCTGACAACGGCCTACAAGATCGCCGATATCTCAGTCGTCGAGCCGCTGGTGTTCGCGCGGCTCGTCTGGGCGGCGATGATCGGCTGGCTGCTGTTTGCTGAATTTCCTGGTCCCTGGGTCTGGGTCGGAGGCGCCGTGATCGTCGCTGCGTCGACTTGGCTGGCGCAGCACGAGGCACGGGAAAAGCGACGACCCGATTGAGGCAGCAAAGCCGCCGCACCAAACTCGCGCCACTATGGACTGCTCTAACCTCATCGAATCATTGCGCGGAGCAACCGAGCGGAGGGCCAAGCGGAATGACCGACTTTGAACAGAAGCTGCAGATTCCGCGGGATCTGGCACTCAAGGCCGGCAGACAAATCTGGCGCAACGAGACCGGCGGGCAGGCAGAAGCGATAACCGCCTGGAACAATGGCGAAGAGTTTGCCTCGATGGGGATTGGGCACTTCATCTGGTATCCGGCCGGCCGACGAGATCAGTTCGCCGAGAGCTTTCCAGAGATGATCTCTTTCGTCCGTTCACGCGGAGCAAAGCTGCCGGCTTGGCTCGACAAGCGGCCGATACCTCCATGTCCCTGGAACAGCAAGGCCGAGTTCATGCGCGCTTTCAAGTCGGCCGAGATGGTGGAATTGCGACGATTTCTGCAGGCGACGTTTGCCGAGCAGACCCAGTTCATGGCGCAGAGAATGCGGCAGGCACTGCCAAAGATGCTCGCAACGTTATCGACGCAGCGAGAAAAGGACCACGTGAAACAACAGTTTCTGCGAGTCGCAGCGTCCTCGAAGAGCCTTTATCCGCTTCTCGACTACGTCAATTTCAAAGGCGAAGGCATTAGCCCGAGCGAAACCTTCCTGGATGCGAGATCGGGCCGACGTGTCGGGTGGGGGCTGAAAGATGCCTTGCTGCAAATGTCTGGCGCGGCGCAAGGTCAGTCAGCGCTGGACGACTTTTCCAAGGCGACGAAGGCTGTGCTGCTGCGCCGCATCGCGAACAATCCACCGAGCCGGCGGTGGCAAGAGGGTTGGATGAAGCGCTGCGACACCTACCGGCGGGCGCTCGCCTGACCGCAGCGCGCGGCGGCTATCCTCAGGTCGCTTCATTCTGGGCCGCGCCTGGGATCTCGCGATCATGATACAGCTTGATGATGGTTGCCGCAGTTTCCTCTACGGATCGGCGCGTCACATCGATCACCGGCCAGCCATGCTTGGCGCATAGCCGCCGCGTGTAGGCTATCTCGGCAGCGATCTCGGTCGGATCCACGTACGTGTCGAGCCGACGCTCAGACATCAGGCGGACACGGTTGCGGCGGATCTCCGCTATGCGCTCCACCGAGGCGACGAGCCCGACGACAAAGGCGCTATGTTCCTGGGTCAATTGCGCCGGCAACGCGATGGACGGCACCAGTGGCAGATTTGTGGTCTTGTATCCGCGCTGCGCGAGGTAGATGGATGTCGGCGTCTTGGAGGTCCGCGAGATGCCGAGAAGCACGATGTCGGCCTCACTCAGGTCAGTGGGCAACTTGCCGTCGTCGTGCGCCATCGAGAAGTTGAGGGCGTCGATGCGGCGGAAATATTCCTGGTCGAGCACATGCTGGCCGGCGACGATCGGTGTGGACGCCTTGCCGAGGTAGCTTTCGAACAGCTTCATGATCGGGTCGAGGACATAAAGCGACGGCACGCCCATCTCACGGCAACGCTTCTCGAGCTGCTCTGTCAGGTCCTTGTTCACAATCGTATAGAGAACGATGCCGGGCGCGGATTCGATCTCCTGCATGACCCGATCCATCTGCCGCCGGGTGCGCACCAGGGGATAGACATGCTCGATCGGCCGCATCTCGGCGTACTGGACGGCAGCCGCCTTGGCGATTGTGGTCAGCGTCTCGCCCGTGGAATCGGACACGAGATGCAGATGGAAGAAGCTCGGCAGGGCGTTGGCCATGTGTGGAAAACCAGTCGTGTTATCCAGAGGGGGACCGGGGCGGTGCCAGGTGGTCCGCAGAGTTCAACGGTTCATCCACAGCACTGTACCCACTCCGACCTCGTGTGGAGCAAATCGAGGTCAAATTTGCCTCTCGAGGCAATACATGGCGATCCCCATGCCGTCACCTGCTTTTCAACAGTCTCACGATCGTGGCGCGCCTGCGATGCGGCAATGCAAGCCGTTGACGGGCGATAGAAAATTTCTGCCTTGTGGGTTGCCTTGCTCTGGCATACCACGAGTGGCGTGAGACGTGCCAACAGCGCAAAAGCTGGGGATCAGACGTGAAGGGATCGCAATCCACGCAATCCCGCCTCCTAAGAGTCAAAAGAAAAATCTGAAAAACTCTTGAATCGTTATTCAATTGAAACGAACGACACGCAGGGACAATGCCGAAAAGACAGCCTAGCCGCCTTGCGCAGTGCCGCTTCCTGAAACCGCTGGTCGGCATCGCGACCAGTCCGCCGCCGATATGGCTGATGCGGCAAGCTGGCCGGTATCTGCCGGAGTACCGGGAGGTGCGGTCACAGGCCGGGGGCTTTCTCGATCTGTGCTATAATCCGGCGCTGGCTGCCGAGGTGACTTTGCAACCGGTGCGCCGGTTCGGACTGGATGCAGCGATCCTGTTCTCGGACATCCTGGTGGTGCCGCACGCGCTTGGGCAGGAGCTCGATTTCAAGGAGGGTGAGGGGCCGCGGCTGGAGCCGATCCGTTCAGCCGCGGATTTGTCGCGGCTGGACGCCAGCAGAACGCCCGATCGCTTCGGCCGCGTGTTCGAGACCGTGGCGCGGGTGCGGGACAAGCTGCCGGCTGAAACGGCGCTGATCGGGTTCTGCGGCAGTCCGTGGACCGTTGCGACCTACATGGTGGCGGGGAAAGGCTCTCCGGACCAGGCTGATGCGCGCATGTGGGCGTATCGGGATAGGGCTGGATTTGCGCGTCTCATCGACCTCATCACGGATGTCTCGATCGAATATCTTTCGGGGCAGGTTCTTGCGGGTGCGGACGTGGTGCAGCTGTTCGACAGCTGGGCTGGGTCGCTGCCAGACGATGAGCTGGAGCGCTGGGTTGTGGCACCGACCAAACGAATCGTGGAGGAGTTGCGCAAGCGGCATCCCGATGTTCCGGTAATCGGATTTCCGCGCGGCGCCGGGGTGCATGTTCCGCACTACATCGAGGAGACCGGGATCGATTGCATCGGCTGCGATACGACGATGCCGTTGGCCGAGTTGAAGGACCGCATTGCGGACATGGGCATCGCGATGCAGGGCAACCTGGATCCATTGCTGCTGGTCGTCGGAGGGGATGCGATGGAGCGGCGCGTGCGAGAGATTGTCGAGGGAACGGCGGGCGCGCCGTTCATCTTCAATCTCGGCCATGGCATCGTGCCGCAAACGCCGCCAGAACATGTCGGCAGGCTGGTGGAGCTGGTTCGGGAAAGCGGGGCCGGCGGATGAGTTGGCTGCTGTGGCTGAAGGCCCTGCACATCGTGGCTGTTATTGCCTGGATGGCGGGGCTTCTCTATCTGCCGCGACTCATGGTCTACCACGCTGAGGCCAAGCCGGGCTCGGAGCTTTCGGAAACATTCAAGATCATGGAGCGCCGGCTTTTGCGCTTCATCATGAACCCGGCGATGATCGTGGTGTGGATAACCGGGCCGCTGCTGGTGTGGCAATTGGGGATGTATCTCGATGCATGGTTCGTCGTGAAATTCACGCTTGTGGCTTTATTGAGCGGCTTTCATCATGCGTTGGCTCTGTGGCGCAAGGATTTTGCAGAGGACAAGAATACGCGCGATGCGCGGTTCTTCAGGCTGGTGAACGAGGTGCCGACGCTGCTGATGATCGGCATCGTGGTGATGGTGGTGGTGAAGCCGTTCTGACGTGTGCCCGGCGATAGGATTGCGGGGAGAAAATGTCAGAATCCGGAGCATTAGGTTTCTTCCTCATCAGAGCTGCAAGCCGGTTGCGGTGCCTTCCTCGATGGCGCGGGCCGCATCGAGTTCGCCAGCAAGGCGAGCGCCGCCGATCACGCGAGGTTTGCGGCCAGCAGCCTGGAGCGCGTCGACGAGGTCACTGCCGGCGGGTTGCTGTCCGGCACAGATGACGATGGTGTCGCAGCTGATCAGGCGGTCTTTGTCTGCGGCGATGATGTGCAGGCCACGGTCATCGATCAGCTGGTAGGTGGCACTGGGGATCATGTCTATGCCGGCACGCAAGAGTGTGGCGCGGTGGACCCAACCGGTGGTCTTGCCCGGACCGGAGCCCATTCGGCGATCGGAGCGTTGTAGCAGGGTGACCTGATGGTGAGGCGCTGGCGGCCTTGCCTGGCGACCGATGCCCCAGGTGTCAAGGAAACTTTCCGTATCGAGATGACTGTTGTGACCGCGCTCAACAAGATACAGGGCGACATCGACGCCAATACCTCCGGCACCGAGCACTGCAACGTGTCGGCCGGGCTGGCGCTTTTCGGAAAGAAGGTCCTGGTATGTCATCACCATGGGGTGGTCGATGCCGGGTATGGCCGGCATGCGCGGGATAACGCCGGTCGCGATCACGATTTCATCGAATGCTGCGAGCTGGCCTGCATCAGGCTTACTTGATGTCCTCAGGTCGATGCCGATATCGGCAATGCGGGACCTGAAGTAGCGCAGCGTCTCTTCGAATTCCTGCTTTCCAGGAATGGCTCGCGCGAACTGGAACTGGCCGCCGATGTCGGACGTGGCCTCGAACACGGTGACGGCGTGGCCGCGCTCAGCGGCCGAGACGGCGCACGAGAGGCCGGCAACTCCGGCGCCAACCACTGCAATTCGCTTCTTCTCCGGTGAAGGCCGCGAGGTCATTACGGTTTCGCGGCCGGCGAAGGGATTGACGAGGCAGGTTGCTTCCCGTCCCGTGAAATAGTTGTCCAGGCAGGACTGGTTGCAGGCGATACAGGTGTTTATTGCATGATCGCGTCCAGCTCTCGCCTTCGCCATGAATGCGGGGTCGGCGAGGAAGGGTCGGGCCATCGAGACCAGGTCTGCTTCGCCGTCGCCAATGATGCGGTCGGCAGTCTCCGGGGTGTTTATGCGGTTGGTGGCGACGATCGGTATCCGGACGTGCGGTTTGAGGCGCGCCGTTGCCCATGCCCAACCGCCGCGTGGGACTGCTTGCGTAATCGTCGGTAATGGCGCCTCGTGCCAGCCGATACCTGAATTGAGGATATCGGCGCCAGCCACCTCGATGGCTTTGGCGAGAGCGACAACCTCCTCGAAGGGGCTGCCGTCCTCGACGATGTCGAGCACGGAGATGCGGTACATGACGATGCCATCGGGGCCCAGCGCAGCGCGGACGGCGCGGACAATCTCGACAGGCAGGCGCGATCGGTTCTCGAAGCTACCGCCCCAGCGGTCGGAGCGCTTGTTGGTACGGGGTGCGGTGAACTCGTTGATCAGGTAGCCTTCGGAGCCCATGATTTCGACCCCGTCGTAGCCGGCTGTGCGGGCTATCGCGGCTGCCTTCGCGAAATCGGCGATCGTGCGCTCGATATCCGCATCGGACATTTCGCGTGGCGTGGCCTTGTTGATGGGGGCCTTGATCGGAGAGGGCGCCACGATATCGGCGTGGTAGCCATAACGGCCGGCATGCAGCAGTTGCAGGAGAATACGGCTGCCGGCTGCGTGTACGGCGCGAGGGATCGGCTTGTGGACGTCTGCGTCCTCATCGATGATGAAGCCGCCCTCGCCGCCCATGCGGCCTTCTGGGTTGGGCGCGAAGCCACCGGTGACCATCAAAGCGCAACCGCCCCGCGCGCGTTCGGCGTAGAAGGCTGCCAGGCGGGCTATGCCGTCAGCGCCCTTTTCCTCGAGGTTGGTGTGCATGGAGCCCATCAGGGCGCGGTTTGGCAGCGTATGCGGGCCGACTGTGATGGGAGTGAACAGGTGCGGGAATGCGACGGACGGGTTCATCTCGGCTCCATGGGTGGCTGACGAAGCCACTGTTCCGGAGCGAGCGTCGCAGGTCAACAGGGTGGCGAATGGATGTAGGCTCGCAGTCGCGGCACGAGGTGGCGGGCCCAGAAATCTATTCCGGGCTCGCTCTACAAGCTTTCATGAGTTGCGACGGCGATCGCGCAGCCGATCTCAGGAACTGTCCGATGGCGGACCGGTGTTAGTCGCGCGAGGATGAGACAAGACCGAGCGAGTTCTCTGAGATACTGGTGCTGATATTCCTTATGGAACAGGCCGCGCCGCTGCAACTCCGGCACCAGTAGATTGACGATATCATCAACGCCTTCGGGGAGCATGTCGACCATCATCGTGAAGCCGTCGGCAGCCTTCGCCTCCAGTCTTTCCTCCATGGCGTCCGCGACCATGGCTGCAGTGCCGACGATGTGGTGATGGGAGCTCGGTGCGCGGGTGAGCAGCTCGCGGACCGTGAGCTTTTCGGAGGTTGCGAGGTCGATGATGCTTTTGCGCCAGCCGATCCCATTCTTGAGCTCCTCATCGGTCGGAAGCTCGGAGACCGGGAGCGGACCATCCAAGTGCTTGCGAAGGAAATCCGCGGATACGCCCATGATGCGTGCCATCGTCGCCAATAGCTGCTCGAGGGTCAGGGCGCTGTCGAGGGCTGCCTTCTTGCGCTTCGCATCGTCCAGGGTCTCACCCAGGATGACGTTCATGCCCGGCAGGATCTTTATAGAATTGGGATGCCGGCCGTGGGTTTCTGCGCGCTGCCGCATGTCCGAGCGGAACGCCTTGGCGCCCTCGGTCGTGTGCTGAGCGGTAAACACCACGTCGGCAAATCTTGCGGCCTGCTCTCGGCCGATGGGCGATGAGCCGGCATGGAAGATGACCGGCCGGCCCTGGCGTGAGCGTATGAATGGCAGGGGCCCGCGGACCGTGAAATTCTCGCCGGAATAATTGATCGCGTGGATCTTGCTGGGATCGGCGAAGATGTTGTTTTTCTTGTCGTCGACGAGTGCATCCGGCTCCCAGCTCTCCCATAGTCTGGTCACGACCTCGAGGAACTCGTCGGCCCGGCTGTAACGCTCTGGGGCTTCCGGGTGGTTGCCTGTGCCGAACATCTGGGCTGCGACGGCGTGGGCCGTTGTCACGCAGTTCCAGCCCACACGACCTTTCGACAGATGGTCCACGGTGGCGAAACGCCGAGCTAGATCATAGGGCTGGTTGTAGGTCGTCGAAGCAGTGCCGACGAGCCCGATACGGTTCGTCACCGCTGCCATGAAGGACAGGACGGAAGCGGTATCCATGGCGCCGCACGGGCGTTGTGCGCCGACTTCCTGGTTGGTTATCTGTTCGGCCAGGAACAGGACGTGGAGCTTGCCTTCCTCGGCCTTGCGAGCGATGGCTCCATACATGTCCGGAGAGACGTAGTCCGCCGAGGAGCCACGCCGAACGCGCCATGCGCCAGGCTGGTGTCCGAGGCCGTGCATAAGCGCGGCCGACAAAATCATCTTCCCTTCTTTTGCCAAGACACTGTTCCTCTGCTTCAAGAGCCGTTGATCGTCGAGGGCCGGTTGCTCAGGACTTGGCGCGATTGACGCTATAAATCAAATTAATTATACTTATAAGTAAAATCATTCTTGCTTATATTCCAGGATCAGTGCTGCCGAACAACGCTTATCGGGGCTGGAGTTGGATGTCGTGATGAACGTTCGCACATTCGACCTCAATCTGGTTCGCGTGCTGGCGATGCTGATCGAGGAAAGGAGTGTGACCAGGACGGCAGAGCGTCTTGGCCTTTCACAGCCTGCGGTCAGTGCTGCGTTGGCCCGGTTGCGGGAGACGTTCGATGATCCGTTGTTCATCAGAAGCGAGCGGGGAATGGCCCCGACTGTCCGCGGCGAGGAAGTGGCGCAAGCTGCCAAGGCCATGCTGCGAGAGTTCGACGGGCTACTGGCGGCGAAACCGTTCGAGCCATCGACGGCACAACTCTCGCTGTCTGTCGGGGCCAACGACTATGCCCAGTTCTCGGTCGTTGCGCCACTGCTGCACGAGATTCGAAAATCGGCTCCTGGCATCAGTCTGGAGATACGGCGGCTAGAGAACGAAATCGGCGGGCAGCTCGAACGCCAGGAGATCGATGTGGCCATCACGTTGTTGTCCGAGCCGCCTCGCAACGCGCGCGCGACCTTGCTTTTCCGTGAGAGTTTTGTGGGGGGCGTAGATATTCGCAATGCCAGAGTGGGCCCCCAAGTCTGTCTGGATGAGTTCTGCAGTTTCGACCATATCCGCGTGTCTGCTGCCAACACCCGCCTGGTCGATCCCGTCGACGACAAACTGATGCTGGAAGGCCGTAGGCGGAACGTCGTTTTGACGGTGCCGAACTTTTTCATGATCCCCAGATTGATTCGCGGATCCGACTTGTTCTCGGTCGTGCCGGAGCGGCTCATCCGGTACTTCGACTGGACACTCAAGCCAGTAGCGCTGCCGATCAGTCTTCCGGGTTTCTCGATGAATTTGATATGGCACGAGCGGACATCGGGATCGCCACGCCATATCTGGCTCAGGGAACAGCTGATATCCAATGCCCGTGCATTCGAGGAAGGCAGGCTGTACGTTCAGCGTTGATCGCTAATCGCGCCGCAGTGAAGCCTGTCGGCAGAAGCGGGGCGGGGCCCCGCTTCCTTTGGTGTGCTTGCTTTGGTGCGAGTGTATCCGTTCAACGTTGCTTGCGGATATCGAGCTTCTTTATTGCCGCCGATGGCTTGGGGGTCGTCGCGGCTTTCAGCTTGTTGCTGGCAGAGACATCCAGCTGACAGACGGAGTTGCCCTGAATCGTGACGCGCTTGTAGCCGGCCGGGCAAGCATTGGCAGCGGTGCCCGCCATGGTGATAGCCAGAGCAGAGAGCAGGCCGAGGACGATAGATTTACGCATGTCTTGGGTTCCTTCGTTTCTCGTTTCGGCGGCACTGTCGGCCGCTCAATCAGTTGGTCGCACGGGCTATCGGCAAGGTTTCAATTCAGCGAGAATTTTTTTTGTAGGAGCCTGTCTCTGGCTGAATGCGGAGATGGGCGCGCGGACGCATTCATCGGATGTGGTCTCGCCATGCTCAAGGCTGGCGCGTATGATCGGCCTTGCTATTGATGGATGTAGTCTGCGACGCGAGCCTGCCATGACACATGATCCCTTCCACGGCGTCTTTCCCTATCTCGTTTCGCCGGTGCGGGCGGATGGGGCGGTTGACAGGGCGGTGTTGACCCGGCTGTGCGAGGATCTGATTTCGGCCGGTGTGCACGGGCTGACGCCGCTGGGATCGACGGGCGAGTTCGCCTACCTGGATTGGGAGCAGAAGCGGGTCATCGTGGAGACGGTGGTCAGCGCGGCCAATGGGCGGGTGCCGGTGGTGGCAGGCGTAGCGGCGACGACCACTGCGGAAGCGGTGCGCCAGACCCGCGCATTCAAGGCGATGGGCTGTGACGGGATCCTCGCCATTATGGAAGCCTATTTTCCGGTACCGGACGAGGCGACCTACAGCTATTTCCGGGCCATCGCGGAGGCAAGCGACCTGCCGGTGGTGCTCTACACCAATCCGAATTTCCAGCGCAGCGATCTTTCGCTGGGGGTGATAGCCAGGCTCGCGGAGCTCGAAACTGTCGGGTACATCAAGGATGCGTCCTCCAATACCGGGCGGCTGTTGTCCATCATCAATGCGGTGGGTGACAAGCTGACCGTGTTTTCGGCGTCAGCTCATATTCCCGCCTGTGTGATGATGATCGGCGGTGCGGGATGGATGGCCGGCCCGGCGTGTCTGGTGCCGCGCGAGAGCGTCAGGCTTTATGAGCTGTGCAGGACGGGCGACTGGCCGGCAGCGATGCAGCTGCAGCGCCGGTTGTGGGCGCTCAATCAGGCTTTCGCCAAGTATAATCTGGCGGCCTGTATCAAGGGCGGGCTGGAGATACTGGGCTATGATGTCGGCGGGCCGCTGCCGCCGCAGCTGCCTCTGTCCGCGGCCGGTCGCGAGGAGGTGACGGCAGCACTCAAGGTTGTCGGCCGGCTAGCCTGAATGATCGCAAAGCCGAGCTGCGAGGTGGCGCTGGCAGACGTTCGCGTTTGTCGTATGATGGTAGTAGCAAACGAACAAAATCGAGGGACGCCCATGTTCTATGAGCCCGACAAGAATGATCACGGCTTGCCGTTCGCGCCGTTCAAGTCGTGTGTCGTGCCACGGCCAATCGGCTGGATATCGACGGTGAGCCGGGCCGGCGTCGTCAATCTGGCGCCGTTCAGTCAATCGAATATTCTCGGTTGGGACCCGCCGTATGTGATGTTCTCCGCCAATACGCATTTCGATGGGCGGCGCAAGGATTCGGTCGTGAACGCGGAGGAGACCGGAGAGTTCGTCTACAACATGGCTACGTATGATCTGCGCAATGCCGTGGTGGAGACCAGTATGATCATGGAGGCGGGTGTCGACGAGATGGCGGCGGCCGGCCTTTCACCGGCGCCGTGCCGGCTGGTGAAGGCACCGCGGGTGAAAGAGTTGCCGATCAGCTTCGAGTGCAAGCATTTCCAAACCGTCATGGTGCCGTGCGACACTGCAGGGTCGATGAACAATCTGGTGATTGGGCGCGTGGTCGGCGTGCATATCGCGGATGATGTGATTTCGCCGTCGGGTAAACTGGATATTCTGAAGATCAGGCCGCTGGCCCGCATGGGCTATCTCGATTACACCTCCGTGACTGACGTTTTCGAGCTGAGGCACGCCACGACCGATGAGCGGACGGTGCGCGGCATGAGCGGTGGGACGGCGTCGAAGGCGGCGGAGTAGCTCGCAGCGTCTTTTTTTTAGACCTCAGACCATCTGGCATCAGACCATCTGGGTGATTTGACCGAACAGCTGGGTCATCGACGGGTAGCTGTGCAGGTAGCTGCGCAGCTCGTTGGCGAGCGTATGGATGCGCCTTCTGTGCTCGGGGGTCGCGGCGCCCGATCGCATCAGTAGCTCGAGCTCGGAGAGACGCTGCTCGATATGGTCCATGTCCGGGTGCTGGGCATAGAAGCGGTGCAGCTCGACGATCTGGGGCAGTACATGTGAGAAATCGACGTGCTGCGCGTAGGTGAAGCCGGGGGCAAGGTCCGTTGGTGCTGCATTGAATGCTGCTTCGGTTCCGTTCGCCAATCTTCCAATCGCGGCACTGGCGGGGAGTGGGCGCTCGACGTGGCCGGTGGTGCGGGTGGTGTGTTCCGTCAGCGCGTCGCGCTGCCAAGACCCGGGCGTCGCGCTGGCCAAGACCGGGGTGATCGTTGCCTTTCGCAGATTGGTTTCCCGGGGTTGCCTGGTCGTTGCCGTAGATGTTCTCTGAAATGGAGTACGAGGTCGCGTGCCGAAAGTCGGCGGCCAACTTTTGTGTCAGGTCGCGCTCATTGATCTTGCGGGCGAGAAAATTCTTCACCTCGTGCAGGTAGGCGATATCCCGGCTCTTGAAGATCGTCCGGGTGCCGTCGTTGCTGCCGATGACCAGCACGTTGGTGGTGCTGAACCTCCGGCCGAGAAAGAAGAGGCCCAAGCTTATCGCGGCATAACCAATCGCAGAGGCGAGGAAGATTGCGGTTTGTGTCCGGCCCGCATCGGCTGCAATGAACCAGACCGCCAACAGACCATTGAGCGAAAGCAGGGCCGCGCAAGCAGCGAGCGCCCAACTCGACCAACGGAGCAGACGGTAGGACCGGGTGCCTACTGAAATCGTTGAAATATGGTCGATGATGAGGGTGCGGCTGCCGGCGTCCAGTATCCGCTCGTAGACGTTGATCTCGCCAAGCTCTTGAAGCCCGGCGATCCTGCCGCGGATCCGGCTCTCAGGCATACGCGTGCCGGACGACATTTTCTACCCCAGCCGATTTCGTAAGGTCATGTTATCGGGCATCGGGCTTTGATACCAGGGACTGAGAGCGCAAGGTGTTTTCGCGATTTGCAGCGTACAGGCTCCACGCCCGCTTACCTTGCATATGTCGTAACGAGGACTGGAACGGTGGAACTGCCACGCGCGGGCTTCAGCTCGAGGGGGCGTCGAGCTTGCGCGTTAGATTCTGAATTCACGCCGCAACTCCTCGTTCTTGAATATCTGCTCGAAGGTCGGCGCCTCCAGCTTCTGAATTGCCTCGAAAGACGACGAGGATTTACGCATCAGGTTGCGCAGCTGGAAACTGGCCTCCACCGTCTCGTAGGTATTGTCGGCGATGCCGAGGTCGTGCGCCGCGCGTTTCCTGGCGCGTGCGATCTGCTCACGTTGCTGGAGCAGGTAGCGGCGATAGCCCTTTGCTGCCTGCTCGGACAGCTTCTGGCTTTGCTGGTTCGATTTCAGTGCCCGCAGCTGGTCCGGACGGTTCTCGGCGCGCAGCAGCTCGGCGGTACGCTTCTTGGCCGTCTCGATGTCCTTCACGATTGCCTCCAGGCGAGGCATGTACTGGGTATCGATCTTGGCGATCGTGGTGTCCTGGGCATGCACGAGCAGCGCAAACAATGCAGCGTGCATGGCAAAGTACTTGCGGGCGGCACTGAGGTTCTCGCCAGATTGCGACATCAACTTGCCGAGCTGGGAATCTTGATCGCCTTGGCGCTGTCGAACACGGCAACGAGGCGGACGAGGTCGCCGGACAGCACGCTGTCGAGCAGCATGTCGACTTGCTGCCTGGTCAGCTTGACGCCTGATTTCTCAAGCGCGTCAGCGACTTTGGATTTGGCTTCGCCGATTGCCTTGCGGTTGGCGGAGATGCGCTGCTCGGCGTCCTCGATCTCCTTTGCCAGGCTATCGACCGTGTCGTTCAGGATGCCTGGCAACATGGCATCCTTGGGTGCCGTCAGCCGCTTCTCGCGCAGCTTGACGATGTTCTCCTCGAGCTCGCGGATATTGCGGCGGTGCTGCTCGATGGCTTTCTGCACATCGACGACGGGAACGTTCGTAATGATGCCGAGTGCAGAATCGAGCAAGGTGCGGATCTTGCTCTCGCGGTCCTGCTTCGTCTCGGTCCACAACGGGGTCAGGATGAAGTCGTCTTTCGACGGCAGTTTGCGCTGCGTCAGAACGGTTCTTCGCCGCATCCTGAAGGATGGAGTTGATGGCCCGCATCAAGCGGCGGGCCTGCTCATAACTCTCGTCGCCTTCGCGCGGGTCCTTGGCAGTCGTTGTGTTCGACTTGTGGTCGGGCGCGGGCTGGGGGGCCTGGGCAAGGCGGTCCAGATCGCGCGGCTGGTCGCGCCGGATGAGGTCGCCGATGCGATCACGCGTCGAGGTCTGGGCGGTAGCCTCCAACGCTGTGGCAGATATGCCGACAACAAGCGCGAGGGCTGCTGCGAGGCTGGAGGAATTGACGGTCATGTTGGCCTTTCTCCGTGAACCTGCACAAAGACCGGGAATTCTGGCGAATTGATGGTTCGTCATGCATTCGGCTGGGCAGATCTTGCACATTCTGCAGCCAATTCGATGTCGGCCATCAAAGCAGAGCTAATCTGCCGGGCGTCGTTAAGGACGATCATGTGCGTTATTTGCGAGTTGGCGCCCGGGATTCGGGCCCGGATGTAGGGGGGAGCAAGCGGGGTGTCGCCCAGTATCAGGCCGAGCCGAAGCTCTTTAGGGGTGATTTGGAGAACACCGAGCCGATGCGGCCGGAACAGGCCGATAAGTCCTTCCTCCGGCGCGGCGGTGACGTCGGGCAGTGCACGTTCGATCTCGCGCAACAGCATTTCGGCCAGGGGGCGGTAGGCTTTGCCTTGCGCGAGGATGGATGCGATGGCTGACGTGTCGGGGGGTGGAGGCGCCGCGACCGGTCTGGCTGGCGGCCTGGCAGGCGGTTGCATCGGCGGTTTTGGCTGCACTGGCTTGGGCGCTGCTGATACCGGTGCGGGTGGGCACGGCGGCAGTTGGCCGGTGCTGCGGGCTCCGTGCAGGTGCTCGGGTTGATCGAGGTAGATCGGGCGGCCGCCGTTGTTGTGGATGCGCTCAAGCCAGGAGGCGTTGGCGAACGTAAACCCCTGGGGCCGCAACCAATCTATGACGGCATTCTTGTCATCAAGGTTCGCGGCATCGATAGCCACCATCCACTGGGCCAATGTGCGGCCGGTGCGCCGTTCCAGATCCTCTATCAGGTCTCGCTCAAGGTCGATGAAGTTTCGGGACATGACGGCTGGCGCTCGTCTCTCGTCTGATGTTCCGGTTCTCACATTTGGTCAAGAGCATCGCCGCGAGCGGGTACCAAACGTCAGGTCGTTACACTAGCGAGAATCAGAAGGGTCTCTTAGATCCAGCGGCGGGAACGCGACTTGTAGTCCCGGTATATATCACCGAATCGTGCTTCGAGATGGCGCTCCTCGGGAAGAATTGCCAGCCACGTGACGAGAAGTGCGAATACAGGTGCGAGAATCACGAACCAGAGATTGTGTGTCAGCTCGGCAAGTCCAAGCAGTATAAGCACTTCCGAAAGATACATCGGGTTGCGAAAGCGGCGGAACGGGCCGGTGGTGACCAGCTTATCCGCTGCTCTATCAGGGCGGATATTGGTGCCGGCCCGAATGAACGTCAGCAGCGCCCAGGCAGCCAGCAGTATGCCAGCCATGCCAAATCCGTAGCCGACGATGCGCGCCGCGGTATCGCTGATGCCTGGCCAGGGCAAGGGCTGAAACCGGCTCAGCAACCAGGCGCCGCCCAGCGCGGTGACGAACAATATAGGCGGCCAGGGAATCGTATTCGGACGATCGACCGGGTCGGTGGTCATAGTCGGTTCGGCATCCTTGCGTTGTTGCGCGCTGCTGCTGTCATGTAGGCTGGGTTGGCGTCCGTTGCACCAGCAGCGGCGCTGGACTGAGTGTCATCAGGTGGCTGCTATGATCCCGAATTCCATGCCCGTGTTCAATTTCGGCCTCGGTGAGACGGCGGATGCGCTGCGTGAGACCGTCAGTGCATTTACGGCGGACAAGATCGCACCATTGGCCGACGAGATCGACAGGACAGATGAGTTTCCACGTCAGTTGTGGACTGAAATGGGTGCGCTGGGGCTGCATGGCATCACAGTGGAGGAAGACTATGGCGGTTCGGGCCTCGGCTATCTGGA
>CAWGUF010000032.1:0-137929 GCA_963825625.1 uncultured Alphaproteobacteria bacterium
TATATTCTTAAATGCGTATTCTTATATAGTATGAATTCCGCGGGTGGAATCCCAGAATTCAGCCGGTGGAATTCTTGATTTCCACGGGTGGAAATCAGGACTTCCGCTTGCTCTTGACCACGAAGTTGACGGTGTAGAAGTTGGTCTTGCCCTGGCCCCGGCGGGTGATCTCGATGAGGGCGCAGTTCTCAAGCTCCTTGATGAAGCGATTGACGCTGGCGATGCCCATACCCATGTCCTTGGCAAGCCGGTCCTGGCCCGGAAAGCAAAGGTCGTTGTGCCAGGCGTAGCTCAGCAGCAACGAGTACGCGGTCTTGGCCCCGATCGAGATCTTGGGATCGCGTAGGATAAAGTTCGGCAGTTGTGTAAATCCGTGCAGCGCGACAGGGTCTGCACTGTTGATCTTCATGTTGCGCTCGATGTCTTGTAGTCGCCCGCCGATATGCTGCATAAGCGTATTGTAGTATGACTACCCGACGACTTGTTCGTTATCAACAGGTCGAGAAGT
Source organism: uncultured Alphaproteobacteria bacterium (assembly GCA_963825625.1). Classification (GTDB taxonomy): domain Bacteria; phylum Pseudomonadota; class Alphaproteobacteria; order Rhizobiales; family Hyphomicrobiaceae; genus CAMDPA01. Next base: position 509 of record CAWGUF010000032.1, read on the forward strand.
TGGCGTGTCCGATGTCTCCCGCTTTTCGAGGTTTGAGTACGGATCGGCTTGACCGAGCAAGGGCGCGAACATGCGTTGCATCGCTCCCAGCAGCTTCTGTGTATCGGCAAAGCGATCCGACAGATTGCCGAAGCGCGTCGAGAGATCGGTGATCTGTTGGTCCTTGGCGACGAGCTGACCTTTGAGTAATCCAATAACGTCATCCTTCTCGTCGATGCGCTTCTCCAGTTGCGTGACATAGGCGGACGTGTCCACCTCGTCCTTCTCGTGTTCTGGCTTGTGTTGCTCGACGGCCTCGGCCGGCTGCAGCCGGCCGAGGCCGGGCATGTCCTGATTGATATCTGAGGACAATTCGGCCGTGACGCGCTCGGACACGGCCGGCCGTGTCTCGCTGCGTCCCGCTCGCTGCATCTGCCATTGCTGCAGATCGCCGATCAGCCTGGGCAGTGCGACTGGCGCAATGAACCATTGGTCGCCGGTCGGACCGGGTACTTTTTTCGCGTCGAGGAAGCCGCTCTCGCAGTACCGTTTGATCTGCCGATCCGATCGCGGCACGCCGGCGGACGCAAGGTGGTCGCTGACCTGGTGGACTGTCAAAGTGTGACGTAGCTGGTCGTCGTCTTGTTGTGGCCGGACAAGGCCGGGCGTGTCATCCATACAACAAGTGTAGCAGTAGAGAAGGACGTTCGGTGGTCGCTATCCCCACTATTCTGGAACCTATACGGAACCTTGAGATTTTCGCTGACGAACTAACTTATTGATTTTATTGGTGGGTGATGAAGGACTCGAACCTTCGACCCGCTGATTAAGAGTCAGCTGCTCTACCAACTGAGCTAATCACCCGCACCTGTAAGTGGAACGGAGCCGTTCTGCTCCGGGCGGCCCGTGTAACACTGCGTCCCGCATCTGTCCAGGCTTTATGCTTCGCTGCTGGGTAGGCGCGATGCCTCACTAATGAAGAATCGGTTCCTTCATGAGGCGATCGCGATCGTCTGATCGCGCCACCACCTCGAACGTATCGCCGCTGCGGTGCACCCGCAGCGGAATTTCGACACCTGCCTCGCCCTGCTGCCAAATCGCGCGGAAGAATTCCGCAAGCGAACGCACCTTTTGCTCTCCTACATTCAATATGATATCGCCGGGACGCAAATCCGCCTTGCGGGCCGGACCGCGCCCGGATACTCCGGCCACGACAATCCGGTTGCCAACCTCCGTCGCATACACTCCCAACCACGGCCGCGGCGGCTGCTGGCGTTTTCCGATTGTCCGCAAGTCATCCAGTATGGGCTTCAACAGGTCGATCGGCACCATCATGTTGACATCGATCGCGTCACTTTCGCCGCCGCGCCCTTGCTGCTGCAGTTGCAGCGAGCCGATTCCGATCAAGTCGCCGGCAGGGCCGATGAGCGCGGTACCACTCCACGTCGGATGCGCCGGCGCAGTGAAGATCGCCTCGTCCAAGACGTATTCCCAATAGCCGGCAAACTCCTGTTTTGCGCGGATAATTGCAGCGATTGCGTGCTCGCGCCCACCGGCGGCGGCGACAACCACATTATCACCGGCCTTGGCGAGGGCGGAAACTCCGAGCGGCATGAATGGCGCATCGAGGCGTGCCAGGGCCTGAACGAGCCCGAAACCGGTCGCCTGATCGTAGCCCAGCACATGCCCCTGCACCACCTGGCCACCGCTCAGCGTGACCCACAAGGTCTGAGCTTCGGTAATCAGGTAGCCAATGGTGAGGATCAAGCCATCCCGATCAATCAGTACGCCATTGCCGACGCGCTCCGTGCCGAGGGTCTCGGCCGTGAAAGCATCAGGCGGGACAAGGCATTTCAACCCAACGACGGCCGTCAGGGCCTTATCCAGGTCGTACTCGTAGTCCTCGGGTATAGGCTGCACGTGAACCTCATCCATTCGAGATCCGCGCTGCACCGGGCAGATGTTTCTGATGCAGCGCACCCGCGGGGCTGACCGGCGCGAAGCTCCTGATAAGGGAACCTGGCGGTCCATCGATCGGTCCGAAGTCTAGCACAAAATCTCGCTGTGGCTGATCCCGCAAATCTGTTTCGCCGCGGAAAGCGCGTGGCAAACGGGACGCCTCACCAGGCGAGTGCGGTCATTGCCGCGTCTGGCCGGGCAACGCCCGCCGGGAACAACCGTCCCAAACTCTGCGCATCCAGCGGACCGTCGAGATGTATGGGGCTGGCCACATAGACCACCGGCAGCTGCATGCCGACCGCGCCGGCGACATCCGTCCTCACGCCGTCGCCGATGGCGAGTATCCTGTTGGTCGGCACTGGCTGACCGCGGCAACCGGCGATCATGTCGAAGGCCCGATGGTATACTGGAGCATAGGGCTTGCCCGCGTAAATCACCGGGCCGCCCAGCGATTCGTACACGCGAGCCAGTGCTCCGGCGCACTCGATCACCTTGTCGCCGCGTGCAACAGTGATGTCAGGATTGGCGCAGATCATTGTCACGCCGCGACGCGCCGGCCCGGCCAGCCGCTCGCGATAATCCTCCGCGGTCTCGTTGTCATCGTCATGGAGCCCGGAGCAGACGATGGCCTCGGCACGGTCGATTTCCGAGAAGTTGAGTTGCAGGCTATCGAACAGGCCGCGATCGCGGTCCGGGCCCAGGTGGGCTATCGGGGCATCAGCACGCGCCATGATCTCGCTGCGCGTCAGGTCGCCTGAGGTCAGGATCATGTCATAGGCATCAGGCGGCACGCGCAAACGCTCCAACTGCTGCCTGACGGCCGGGGCTGGCCGCGGCGCATTCGTCAGAAGAAGAACCGTGCCACCTTGCTCGCGAAAACGCCGGCATGCCGCAACGGCGAGCGGAAAAGCGGCCAGACCATTGTGAACGACACCCCAGATATCGCAAATCCAGGCATCGGCCGCTGCGGCACGGGACGCGATGCTATCGATAATGGGGATCGACATGGGAGTGCCGGTGCTGATCATCTCAGTCCAGCCTCCTATACAGTCGAACGGACAAAAACAAGCTCACCGGCTGGGTGAACTCGACGCATCGACTCACATCGCAGCCGCGGCGGCCGGGGCCGCAGCAGCGCCACCAGCGACGGCGATGGGGCGTGGCGCTCCAAACAAGGCCCCTTGGCCGAATATTACGCCGAAGCCCAGAATTCGCGCCCGCGTCGCTTCGTCCTGGATGCGATCGACAATGATGGCCAGGCTCAGACCTGCGAAATAGCGGCATAAATCCCTCGCGGGAACGGTGCTGCCTCCAAGCGACAAGCCTTGCTCGAACATTGCGGCATCGAGCTTGACGAATTCGAACCCTGCGGCCTTCAGCGCCTCGAAATCCATGTCGAGGTGCGAGACGCCCTGCAAAGCGAACCGGAAGCCGAGCCGTGACAGCTCCTTCAATGAAGCGAATTGCGCGGGGCCAAGCCCCTGTACCTCGTCCTGGGCAAAAGCGAGAACGAGGCGGTCCGCAATTCCCTGCGCGCCCCGGCCGGCCAGATCGGACACGAAGCGGGAGCTCTGCAGCGACTCGCCGGCGACCTCGGAGAATACCTGTCCGTCGCGGCCGCGACGCTCCAGGTTCAGAGCAAATCCTGCCGAATGGCGGATGCTGATGGCATCGAGCAACGGTAGCAGTCCGGATCCGTTGACCCGGCTGCCGACCGCTTTTGTCTCCTCGATTATCCGCCTCGCATCGAGTGTATCGCCGCTGACGGACTTGAGGCGGACGGAGACCTCGAAGTGTTGCGCGCGATCTTCGGCAAGCGTCAGTATCGGCTCCAGGCAGATCTCGGCACGCTCGACTGCCAGCGCCTCTGCCACGGCAGCCAACCGCAACTCGGCTGGCGAAGGTCGTCGCACGTCCGCCGAGATAGGCGGATGGGCAGAAACAGCCTCGGAAGCGCCTCTGTGCTCGGCGGCGGAAGGCTGCGGCAAGCTGCCTGCCGCGTGCGGAGGCGGACTATCCGAGCGCATCGCAGCCACGGTAGAGCGCAGGGCATTCACTGCCGTGGCGAGCGAGTGGTCGCCGCCAGAGGCAGGCGCGGTGGCTTCCGCCTGCCGTGTGGCGGTGCCCGCATCGGTCACATCGTTCGATTTCGAGGCTTCGCTGACCACGGAGCCCTCGCCGCGGATCTGACTGGCCAGCCGCTTGAGTATTCCTTCTACCCGATCAGCCTCTCTGGTTATCGAAGGCTGCTGCGCCGCCCGGCTCGTTGCCTGGACCACAACATTGGAGGGCGCGCCGGCCACGACTGACGGGCGGACGTTGCTGAAGTCGACGGGCGTGGGGGCTGCCGCGTCTCTTGCCGCGATCCGCTTCGATCTGTCGGAGTGCGCATCCTCGCCACCATCAAGCTTGTGTCGCTCGGGCCGGAAATCCCAACCAGATGCCGATGCGACCGCGGTTTGCTCGTCCACCTGATCCAGGCTTGGCGAGGCCTGCGCCGAAGCGGCGGCAGGCGGCGCAAGTGACCCCTCGAGAGCAGGCGGGCGGGGAACCAGCGGGCGAGCGACGAGGGGACGGGCAACGAGGTGGCGGGCAACGAGGGCGGGCGGCGCCGCAACCGTCCGCGCGGAAGACGTTTCGCTCTCCTTCTCCTCCAGCACTCGCTCCTCCACCACTCGGGGGCTGGACTGCTCCGCCGGGGGCCTGGGCACGCCATCACGGGCCGCTTTTTCGACGATGGCCGGCGGCTCTGAGCGGGGCGTCGGCTTGGTGTCTGCCGCGGCGTCCTGTCGGCGGGAGGCATCAGCCGTGACGACCGCTGCCGGGGACGCCGAATGCTGCTCCCGCACCACACTCCTGGCAGATGGCCGGCTGGTGCCCGCCCGACTGGCCGCTGAACGCGGGCGACCGGCCGCCACATTGCTGGCGGCACCGGCACCGGCGCGGAGTAGAACGTGCGCGAGCAAGAGGATGCAAAACAATGACAACGCCATCGCAGCTGCAAGCTCCGGCATCAGGCCGAAATGCATGTACCCGGCCGTTCCAGCGGCAGCGGCAATGATTGCCATCGCGGGGGGCACCACCAGATCAGTGCCACGGGCAGCCCCCACGTCCGCCGCGGCCGCGCGCTGTTCCGCGTTAACGTCTGCCGACTCGATGTTCATGATCCGGACTCCCCCTCGACTTTCTCACGTGTCGACTTAAGTGCGCCGAGTGTTCAGGTTGCATGCGCGGTATGCAACCTTGCTGAATTGCGTTTTCACCACTTTTCCAAACTCCCACCCCCGTTAATTGGCGAATCACGAGGGGTGACAGGCCGATCCGGGGGCTGCAATATGCGGAGGGGCGGTCTGGGCCACAGCATTGGCGTTGCGGCAGAGATGCACACCGGGCTTGACGTTCGCAGCCAGACGCCATCAATTGCGCTCGCCAGAGGCAATATTTGTCGTCAGGTCCGGGTTCCGGAGGTTGTTGTTTCAAGCAGCACCGCATCCGCATGACGTTTCTACTGCAGCGCGCGTGATCGCAAGGAGAGAAAGATGAGCGACAAGGTCCAGTTCGAAGAGCGGATTACGATCGATGGCAAGAACGTCATCCTGAACCGCGACACCAACCCGACGCAGACCAATACCGGTGTGCTCGAGTACGCGGAGATCTTCAAGCTTATCAATGTGTTCTCCGAGACGTTCTCGCCGACCAACATCGACAAGGGCGATGGCACGCCGCTGCGGCTGTTCGAGTCCAAGCACACCCGCATCGAGGTTTCGAAGCGGCGCAAGCACGACATGTCTTTCTGGCACCGCAACATCGATGCCCACGAGATCATCTTCTGCGTCAAAGGCGCGCTGAAGTGGGAGACCGAGATGGGCACGCGGATCATGAAGCCCGGCGATATGATGATGATCCCGCGCGGCATCGCCCACAGGTCCATGCTCGCACCTGAATCCACCGACGACAACGTGCTCATAGAGCTGAAGGTTTTCGAAGAGCTGAAGTACGTCGGACCGGCGGCCTGAGGCTGCTTTTCGTTCTGACTGGAACGGGCGCCGCCGGTTAAGGCGCGGCGCCTGTCGTCTGCCGATAGCCGGCGCCAGCGAAACGGGCTTCAATGCCCTCGCCGTGCCCGGCACATGGAAGGATTGTCGATGAGCACCGACCTGTCTGGTGTCGAGGGCGTGACTTACCCTTGGGCCGACTATCCCGCGCCTGGGACGGTGCAGGAGGTTGCCGACGGCATCCTGTGGATGTCTACGCCGGTGCCGTTCGTCGGGTTGAGACAGGTCAACCTCTGGTTTCTGCGCGATCACGATGGCTGGGTCCAGATCGACTGCGGATATGCCTGGCCGCAGACCCAGAAGATGCTGGAACAGGTGTGGAAGGAAGCCCTCGGCGGCAAGCCTCTAACCCGCTATATCGTCACGCATTATCACCCTGACCACATCGGGAATTGCGCCTGGATTTCCGAGCGCTGGGGCAACCTCATGCCGCTCATGAGCCTCGGGGAGTGGTTCGCCGCGAACCTTGCCGCGGGCGATGAGTATTCCGATAACCTCGTGCAGCGCACGGTCTGGCACAAGAAGCATGGGCTGGACGAGGAGCGCCAGCAATTGTTCTCGCGCGACGTGGTCGTCTACAAGGATGGCGTGGCCCTGCCGAAATCCTTCCGACGTCTGCGCGAGAACGAGCACGTTACAATCGGCAACCACCGCTGGCGCGTGATTACTGGCCAAGGCCACTCTCCGGAGCACGTATCGCTCTATTGCGCCGAGCGGAAAATATTGATCGCCGGGGATCAGATCCTGCCGCAGATCACCACCAACGTATCGACCTGGCCGATGGAGCCGGAGGCGAATACCCTGGAGGTGTTCCTAGATACCTGCAGCAAGTTCCTCGGCGTGCTTGACCCGAACACGCTGATCCTGCCATCACACAGGAAGCCGTTCGTGAATGTGCATTACCGGCTGCGCGAGCTGGCCCGACACCATGCCACGCGACTCAACCGCCTGCTTGCCGGCTTCGAGCACGAAGCCTCAGCGGGCGACCTGATCGACTACCTGTTCAACGCCAAGCTGGACGGGCATCAGGTCGGCTTCGCCATGGGTGAGGCGATCGCCCATCTCAATCACCTTGTTAGCCTCGGTCGTCTGGAACGTGTGATCCTACCTGACGGCCTCTGGCGTTATCGCAAGACGGCCCTCGCCAACCAACCGGTGGCGCCGCATTTTATCTGAAGAGCTGACATCCCGATCAAGAGCAGGAGATGACGATGGACGGATCGAAGGCACAATCCAACGCCCACTTGCGCGACCTGCGCTCCTCGCTGGAGTGGCTGAAGTCGAAGGGCGACCTGATCGAGACCGACAAGGAGGTCAATCCCGGACCTCGAGGTCACCGGACTACAGAAGCTGATGGACGGCGGTTGCCCGGTCCTCTTCAACAACGTCAAGGGCAAGCCCCACCACCGCGTCGTCACCAACCTGTTCGGCGACATGGCGGCCATCAACCGCATGTTCGGCTGGGAAACCGACCAGGCGCGCACGATCGCGCTGGCGCACGCCATCAACAATCCGCTGAAGCCTGAGATCATCGACCAGGACAAGGCGCCCTGCCAGGAAGTGGTGATCGAGAACCCGAAGGACGTCAACGAGTACCTGGTTCCCATCCGTCATACCGCGCTGGAAGGCAGGAACTGACGGTCGGCTCCGGCATCCGCTGCGTTTCCGGCCGCGCCTTCGGCGGCGGCACCGACCTCGGCTACAACCGCATGAATTTCCGCTGGGGCAACGTCGGCACCTTCCAGATCTCGCCGGGCAGCCACATGTGGCAGGTCGTCACCGAAGCCTACCGCAACAAGGAGACGGTGCCGCTGACGTTCTGCTTCGGCGTGCCGCCTGCGGCTACGCTGCTGGCTGGCGGCGCATTCGGCTACGCGATCATGCCGCACGGGTGCGACGAGGTCGGCATTGCCGGCGCCGTCGCAGGGCTTCCCGATGCGGATCGTCAAGGCGCGCACCTGCGATGCCATGGCACTCGCCGACTGCCGAGAGTCGTGCTCGAAGGCTACATCGACCCGCGCGACAAGCGTTTCGAGACGGCCGAGGCGGAAGCCGACCAGACCCAGGGCCGCCACCACTTCCACCCGGAGTGGGCCGGCTACATGGGCAAGGCCTACCGCGCGCCGACCTTCCACGTCACCGGCGTCACGATGCGCAAGCGCGAATCAAAGCCGATCATCTTCGCGCTGGGCGCCCACACGTTGGACGAGCACAACATCGACACCTCGCATCCGCGAGGCGTGCATGTACGAGCTGTGCAACCGCCTGCAGCCCGGCATCGTCCAGGACGTCAACATTCCCTACTGCATGACCGACTGGGGCGGTGCAATCATCCAGGTCAAGAAGCGCAACCGCATCGAGGAGGGCTGGCAGCGCAACTTCCTGTCCGCCCTGCTTGCCACCTCGCAGGGCATGCGCGTTGTGATCGCGGTGCTCCGAGGACGTCGATCATCTACTCGATGGACGACGTCATGTGGGCCGATCACCACCCGCGTCAATCCGCAAAAGGACATTCTGAACCCGACGCCGGGCGGCCGCGGCCAGACCTTCATGCCGGCCGAGCGCATGACGGCGGGCGACAAGGAATGGACGGCGACCAACACCAGCTACGAGGGCGGCATGGGCATCGACGCCACCGTCCCCTACGGCTACGAGGAGGACTTCCTGCGTCCTCAGTACCCGGTCGATCGTGTCAAGCTGGAGGACTTCCTGACGAAGGACCAGATCGCCAACGTCAAGGGCCGCATGAAGGGCTGGCTCGAGACTCTGGCAAAGACGGGGTATTGATCGCAAACTGGGGACAGGCCCTGGAAGGTCTGTCCCCAGGACAGGGAGCTTGCCATGCGCTTGTGCAGACCCTTCAAGGTGCCAGGTCTCGTTGCGATGGCAACTGCATTTGCGGCAGGCTCCGCACAGGCAACTCTCTATTGTGAATTGGCGGCTGGGCCGAGCGGCTTCGCCGCCGTTCGCGAGATGCCTGACCAGTCTGCTCGCGTGGTGTTCAAGGCCAAGTCCGATATGATGTTGCAGCTTGATGTGACCAGGACCCCGCCGTCCGGGGCTAAAGACTGGGAGCCGGTATTTGTCGTCCAGGGCCAGCCGCCGCAGACGTTGGCGGGCGGTTGGTTGCACAAATCTTCGATCAAGCCGGACTCGTGCGGGTAGGCTGCCTTTGAATGGACTGCCCGGGACGCTGTCAAGGACGGGCTAGTGATCGGTAATGGGGGCAGGCGAATGGGTCTGTCCCCGATGCAGTGGGGAGAGGAAACATGTCCGTATTCGGCAAACAGGAAGCGACGCTCGCCCTTCCCTTTCGCCCCGTTGCCGAGCTGCTTGGGGAATACGCACGCCGCGATCCGGCCAAGACCGCGATCGTCGATCTCGACCAGCCTGGAGCCAATGGGGGCGCCGCCTCGATCAATTTTGGCGACCTCGATCAGGTCGTAACCGACATCGCGGCCGACCTGAAGCGGCGGGGCGTCGCCAAGGGCGACCGCGTTCTTCTGCTTTCCGACGAGACGCTCGAGAAGCTCTTGATCTGGCTCGGCGCCTGGCGCATGGGCGCCGTCATCTGCCCGCTCAACATCGAGCTCAACGCGGGCCACCTCGCCGAGCTGGCGGTGGCGATCAAACCGAAGGTGACTTTCGTCCACAAGGACCTGGATGCGGCTGCGCTGACCAAAGGTTCCGATGCGCCTGTCCTCGTGTTCGGCTCGAGGCGCCCGAAAGACGGCAAGGACCCGAAGGACACCTACTTCTGCAATCTGCAAACCGGCGCCAAGGCTGCCGACATTCCGGAGCGCAACAACGCAGACGAGACGTCGTGCATGTTCTGCACGTCGGGCACCACATCGAAGCCGAAGATCGTCGTCTACGACCACTGCGCCTACTGGCTGTCCGGCCTCGACACCATCGACATGCTCGGCCTGGAGGCCGATGACAAGACGCTGGAATACCGCTCGTTCGGCTGGAACTCGGCGCAGATCCTCACCCTGCTTCCCTTCCTGCAGAAGGGGCTGACGATGCATCTGGCGAAACGCTTCTCGCACTCACGCTTCTTCGAATGGATCCAGAGCCACGGCATCACGTTCGCCGCTGGAGTTCCCACCGTCGTCAACATGCTGCTTAACAAGCCGCTCGGCTACACCGCCAAGGATATTCCCTCGCTGCGGCTGATGACCTGCTCGACCGCGCCGCTCACGGCCGAGCAGTGGAAGAAATTCGAGGACATGTACGGGCTGACTCTTGCTGCAGCTCTACGGCATGTCGGAAGCCGGCTGGATCTGCGGCAACCGCCACTATCGCCGCCGCATGGGAACGGTTGGCCCCCCCGCCAAACATCAGGAGTTCGCCATCGTCAACGAAGCCGGCGAGACCTGTCCGCCAGATGTGGAGGGTGAGGTGTCGGTCGGCGGCCCGCAGGTTGCTCTCGGCTATCTCACCGAGGACGGCAGCATCGAGCCCATTCGCGGCACCCGGATCAAGACCGGCGATCTTGGCATGATGGATGCCGACGGTTTCGTGCGCGTCACCGGCCGCACCAAGGATCTCATCATCCGTGGCGGCATGAACATCGCGCCGATGGAGATCGATTCCGTGCTGCTCAAGCATCCCGAGGTCTTCGAGGCTGCCGCCGTCGGCGTGCCGGACAAGATCTACGGCGAGGAGGTCGTCGCCTATGCCATCGCCAAGCCCGGAAAATCGCTGACCGAGCAGAGTGTCGTGGAGTACTGCAAGCAGCATCTGGCAGCGGCCAAGGTGCCCAAGCAGGTGTTCATCGTCTCCGAATTACCGAAGTCCGATCGAGGCAAGGTGCTGCGCGACAAGCTGAAAGAGGACTGGGTTCGGCGTAACCCGTGACCTGTAGGGCGGGTCGAGGCGTGCCGAGACCCGACAACGCCGTTCTTGCCGAAATCGTCGGGTCTGCTTCGTCGACCCGACCTACGAAAGATGTCTTCATGCCCAAATCCAAATCCGCATCTTCCTCCGCCGGCCCGAAGCGCGCCTATCCCGATCTGCACGATCACATCGACGCCCTGCGCGAGGCCGGCTGTCTGGTCGAGGTCGACAAGGAGATCTGCAAGGACACCGAGATGCACCCTCTGGTGCGCTGGCAGTTCCGCGGCGGCTTCCCCGAGCATGAGCGGAAGGCGTTCCTGTTCACCAACGTCAAGGATGCCAAGGGCAAGAAGTACGACATACCCGTGGTGGTCGGCTGCCTCGCCGCCAGCCGCGAGATTTACCGCATCGGGCTGGGCTGCCCGCTCGACAAGATCGAGGAGACCTGGACACGGGCCGAGGCCAATCCGATTCCGCCGAAGGAAGTCGAAACCGCGCCGTGCCAGGAAATCGTGATCCAGGGCGCGGACCTGGACAAGGAGGGCATGGGGCTGGATCAGATCCCGGTGCCGATCTCCACGCCGGGCTGGGACAATGCGCCCTACACGACGCTGTCGCAGTACATCACAAAGGACCCCGACACCGGTGTCCAGAACCTCGGCAACTACCGCGGTCACGTGAAGACCCGCAAGCGGCTCGGCATGAACCCGTCGCTGGAATTGCGCCCCGGCATCTACACGCACTGGCTGAAGTACAAGGCGATGGGCAAGAAGATGCCCGCGGTGGTGGTGCTTGGCGCGCCGCCAGCCATCACCTTCACCTCCAACCAGAAGCTGCCCGAGCACGTCGACGAATTGTCCGTTGCCGGCGGTCTTGTCGGCTCGCCGATCAATGTCGTGAAGGCCAAGACCGTCGACCTTCTGGTGCCGGCGGAAGCGGAGATCGTAATCGAGGGCTACATCGACACCGAATGGCTGGAACCGGAGGCGCCGTTCGGCGAGAGCCACGGCCACGTCAATCTGCAGGAATACAACGCGCTGATGGACGTCACCTGCATCACACGCAAGAAGAACGCGATCCTGACCTCCATCATCTCCCAGGTCACGCCTTCGGAATCGAGCCTCATCAAGAAGGTCGGCATGGAGCCGATGCTGCTGAACGCGTTGCGCAACGGCCTTGGCCTCAAGTGCGTGAAGCGCGTGTTCCTGCACGAGCCGCTGACCAATCTGCGCAAGCTCGTGATTCTCGTCATCGAGCGCGGCGCGCCAGAGGTCGAGGTGTGGCGTGCGATCTACGGCCTGCTCGGCCAGAACCGCGCAATGGGCAAGTTCGTCATCGCGATCAACGACGACATCGATCCCGAAAACCTCGACGCGGTCTGGTGGGCGATGGCGTACCGCTGCAATCCGGTGCTCGACGTGCAGATCATACAGCACCGCGACCAGGGCCACGGGCCGCGCAGCATGCGCAACGGCGGCATCGATGCCAGCGTCTGCTTCGATGCGACGCTGAAGGAGGACTTCCCGCCGATCTCGCTGCCCAAGCAGCCCTACATGGAGCGGGCCAAGGAGATTTGGAGCGAGCTGGGCCTGCCGGAGCTGAAGCCGCAAAGCCCATGGTTCGGCTATTCGCTCGGCGACTGGACCGAGGACTTCGAGGTGATGGCAGAGCGCGCGGTCAAGGGCGACTACTGGACGACCGGCGAGATCATCGCCCAGCAGCGGCGCAACGACGTGCAGATGAACACCGAGATCGGCCGCGGCCACGCCCGCAAGAAGGACGGCGGCGGCGACGGGCATTGAACCGCGACCCTATGCGCGACTGCCACTCTTGACTTCGGTCAAGTACGGTTGCGTGAGAGCGACTAGCGTTTGCGCCGGGGGCTGAAGGGGGCTTTGCCATGCTACGCACGGGGTTGGAGCGGCGGCTGCCGGTCAGGCGGCGCCTGCCGTTACGGTTTTCGTTCGAGCGAATGACGGGGGCGGCCGGCATCGTTGCGCTGGCCATGCTTACCGCAGGCTGGCTGGTGCCAAACGTCGCCATGTCGACGGGCGACACCGAGAGCGCCGCCAGGGCTGCCGCCGGCGGTGGATCGGGCGGTATCTCTGCTGTCAGCCGCGACATAAGAGTTCGGCGGCTACGGCGGCGTTGCCTACACGCATCCCAGCACCGTCTCGATCAAGAACGAAGCTGGTGCAGCCGGCCGCACAGATATGCGCGTGAAGGACTTCGATTGGATCGGCAAGCCGTTCAAGAGCCCGATCTATTACGGGCTGCGCGCCATTTCCTGGGGAAGTGTGATGCCGTTCGGCGGCATGGTGGACTTCACGCACGCCAAGGCGATCGCTCCGTTCGAACTCTCCGGCAACATTCAACGGCACGGTCAATGGCAAGCCTTTGCCGCCGAAGGGCACAATCGGGGACGTGTTCAAGCACCTGGAATTCAGCCACGGTCACAACATGGTGACGCTGAACGGCATGGCGCGGCTTGGCGCCTTCATTCCGTTTGTGCGCCCCTATGTCGGTGCCGGCGCGGGCGTCTCGCTGCCGCACACCGAGATCGGCTTCAGGAGCGAGAACGGTCGCACATATGAATACCAGTTCGCCGGCTTCGTTGCGCAGGGCCTGGCCGGCATCGAGGTTCCGCTTGGTCGAGCCTCCGTGTTCATCGAGTACAAGTTCAGCTATGCGCCCTACGACGTGCCGCTGTCCGGCACCGTCAACGGCTGGCTGCTGGTGACGGACCTCTGGCGCCAGATGCGCGCCTGGATTGCAGGCGAGAAACCGCCGGGCGGCCGTCTGCGCACGACGCTTGCCACGCACCATGGCATCGGCGGCGTGCTGGTGCGGGTAAGCGGCGTCCCGAGCAACTGACCAAACAGACTGTGCAAGACCACTGGCAGCAACCAGCACCCAAGTTGAAAATTGCACGTATCTGTTGCATTTGCATTAGTCCGACGGTCGTGTGATTCGACGGCCCGTGAGGCCGTCCGGCGCTTCAGGCTGGATGGCGAACCTTGGTTTTGGGTGGCTGATGAAATTGATCGTCACTGGCGGTGCAGGCTTCATCGGCTCGGCGGTCTGCCGCTACGTCGTGGCCGAGACCGGCGCTCATGTTCTCAACATCGACAAGCTCACCTATGCGGCTAATCTGAACTCCTTGGAGCCTGTCGCAGGGCATAGCGGCTATAAATTCTTGAAGGCCGACATCTGCGACCGTGCAGCCATGGATGCGGCTTTCGCCGATTTCCAACCGGACGGCGTCATCCACCTCGCCGCCGAAAGCCATGTCGATCGCTCGATCACAGGCTCCGACGCCTTCATGCGCACCAATATCCTGGGCACCTATACGCTGTTGGAAGCGGCGCGCGCCTATTGGATGCAGTTGACCGCAGACCGCCGCGATAAATTCCGCTTCCTGCACGTTTCGACCGACGAGGTCTACGGCTCGCTAGGGCCCGACGGGCTGTTCCACGAGGAGACCGCCTACGATCCCAGCTCGCCTTATTCCGCCAGCAAGGCCGCCTCCGACCATCTCGTTATGGCTTGGCATCGCACCTACGGCTTCCCCAGCCTGATCTCCAACTGCTCGAACAACTACGGGCCCTATCAGTTTCCCGAAAAACTGATCCCGCTGATGATCCTGAATGCTCGCGATGGCAAACCGCTGCCGGTCTACGGCGACGGCCGGAACGTGCGCGACTGGCTCTACGTCGACGATCACGCCCGTGCGCTGCATTTGATCCTGACGCGGGGCCGGCTGGGCGAGACGTACAACGTCGGCGGGCGCAACGAGCAGACCAACCTGGATGTCGTGAACCGCATCTGTGCGATCCTGGACACGCACCGGCCCGAGAACGCCCCGCACAGCCGCCTCATTACGTATGTCACCGACCGGCCGGGCCATGACCTGCGCTATGCGATCGATGCCACCAAGCTGGAGCGCGAGCTGGGCTGGCAGGCGCAGGAGAACTTCGCTACAGGTCTCGACAAGACCATTGGCTGGTATCTCGCGAATGAAGCCTGGTGGGAACCATTGCGCGCGGGCGTTTACGACGGCAAACGGCTTGGACTTCTCCATTCAGCGGATGAGACTGGCGGCGCAAACGGCGGAGACAGGCGACCGTGAGAATCCTGGTGGCCGGAAAGACGGGGCAGGTCGCCCGCTCGCTCGTTGCCGCATCATCATCAACCGGGCTTGAGATCGTTGCGCCGGGGCGACCACAGCTCGATCTGGAGCGACCCGAACTCGCTGGTGGAGGCTATCGACGCCTGTTCGCCCGACATCGTCGTCAACGCGGCCGCCTATACCGCCGTCGACAAGGCCGAGCAGGAGGAGGATGCCGCGTTCGCCGTCAACGCCGCCGGGGCCGGTCACCTGGCGCGGGCCTGCGCCGATGCCGGCATACCGATCATCCATATCTCGACCGACTACGTGTTCGACGGCAGCAAGCTCGAACCCTATCTGGAGGACGATCCGACGGCGCCGCTGGGTGCATACGGCCGTTCCAAACTGGACGGCGAGCGGCTGGTGGCCGCGGCCAATCCGCGTCACGTCATCGTTCGCACCGCGTGGGTCGTGAGCCCCTACGGCAACAACTTCGTGAAGACGATGCTACGGCTGGCGGAGACGCGGCCCGAGCTCGGCGTTGTCGACGATCAGACCGGTTCGCCGACCTATGCTCCGCATCTGGCCGGCGCGATCATCGCGGTTGCACGCCAAGTGGCAGGCGCAGACAAGTCGTCGGAGCATTGGGGAACCTACCATGCCTGTGGTAGCGGATTTGCGACCTGGTGCCAGCTTGCCCGCGAGGTGTTCCGGCAGGCGGCCGCGCACCGGCTTGCAACCGCCCAGGTTCGGGCCATTACGACGGCGGATTATCCGACGCCCGCGCGCCGACCCGCCAATTCCAGACTCGACTGCAGCAAGCTGGCCCGCCAGTTCGGCGTGCGGCTGCCCGACTGGCAAACTGGCGTGGAAGAATGCGTGCGAGGTTTGTCGCATGGCCAAGAGCCAACGGCATTTCAGCGTGGCGACGGGAGAACGACATGAAGGGCATCATCCTGGCGGGCGGCAAGGGTAGCCGCCTCTATCCGATGACTCTGGTGACGTCGAAGCAACTGCTGCCGGTGTACGACAAGCCGATGATCTATTATCCGCTGACCACGCTGATGCTGGCCGGCATTCGCGAGATCCTGATTATTTCGACGCCGGAGGACCTGCCGAATTTCCGTCGCCTGCTCGGCGATGGACGCAAATGGGGCATCGAGCTCAGCTATGCGGAGCAGCCAACGCCGGCGGGGCTCGCACAGGCCTACATAATCGGCGCGGATTTCGTGTCCGGCAGCCGATCGGCGTTGATCCTGGGAGACAACATCTACTACGGCCACGGCCTGCCCGAGCTGCTTGCCGGCGCTGTTTCGAACAGGGCCGGAGCAACCGTATTCGCGTACCATGTGACCGATCCCGAGCGCTACGGCGTGGTGGAGCTGGGCAGCAACGGCCGTGCAATCTCGCTGGTGGAGAAGCCGCAGCAACCGAAATCGAACTGGGCGGTCACGGGGCTCTATTTCTACGACGAGCGCGTGGTTGATATCGCAGCCTCGCTCAAACCGTCCGAGCGCGGAGAGCTGGAGATCACCGATGTCAACCTGGCCTATCTGAACATGGGCGAGCTGGATGTCGTGAAAATGGGGCGCGGCTTTGCGTGGCTCGATACCGGCACACCGGATTCGCTCAACGAGGCGGCGGATTTCGTCCGTGCCCTGGAGAAGCGTCAGGGCTACCGCATCGCGTGTCCGGAAGAGATCGCTTTCGTCAAAGGCTTCATCAACCGGGAGGAACTGCTACGGCGCGCCGCGGAGCTGAAAGCCTCTGACTACGGACAGTATCTGGCAGCGATCGCCGGCAAGGCCCCGTGAATCCGCTGCCGGGCTTGCAGCCGGGCGCGATCACTCACGCGAGATCGACCCTGACGGCGATCGCCGCGCTGGCGATCACGGCTGGATCGTTGTTCTCCAGATCGGGGACGTCGAGGCCGCCCTTTACCGCCTTCACTGTAACGTTGCCGACCGGTAGCGAGGCCTTCACCTTCTCCAGATCGACCAACTCCGGGCGCTGAACCCCGATTGTCACGTCCACATCCAGCTTTGCCCGGTCGACGTTCAACGAACGCACGAACGACATCGAGCTGTGATGAAGCGCGTCCTGCACCGCGCGCAACGCGGCTGTCGTATAGTTGGAGCCGTGCAGGTCATTGCCGGAACCGAGTTCCAAAATCACGCGTGTCTTGGCCATCAGATTCACTCCCTTGCGTGGTCGCAGCTCTTTTCTCAGACAATATCGAGACTGACGATCGCGCAGGCGTTGGCGATCAGCGTTGCGTCCGAGCCCGCATCGTTGCGGATCTCCAACCCGCCATCCACGACGGTCACGCTACCCTTGCCGTAAGGCAACACGGCCAGAACCGCGTCCTTGTCTACGGTCTCCGGCCGCGGCACGCCGATGTGAACATCGACGATCATGGCCTCCAACGGCTGGCCGAGCGCGGGAGCGATCGACAGCGAGTTGTGCCTCAAAGCATCCAGAAGCGCTCGGCAGGCCGCCTTGGTCGAATCCGTACCCCGGATATCGGTGCCCATCCCGATCTCCAGCACCATGCGCTTCTTTGCCATTGTCTCACCTCGAGAGAGTGCCACCCGGCTGTTCCGGGCGCGATCGGGTCAAGCTTGCCCCAAGCCGGATGCCGGGGCAACGCCAACGCACGTATTGGGGGGCTGAAAGCCGCGCCTAGTGGCCTGTCGCGCCAAAATCGCTAGGCTAGACGCAACCGCTTCCGATTTAGGCGTGACATGAAGGCCACTAGCGAAATCATTAGCTTAGTGTGGCGTTTATCGCGCCTTAATTGACACCAACCGAGCCGCAACTACCAGTCAATTAAGGCGCGACGCCACACTAGTGTTCCGGTTCTGACATTTGATTCCCGGTTCCGCACCATTGAGAGCAAATGTCAGAACCATAAGGAGCACTAGTGCTCCGGTTCTGACATTTGATTCCCGGTTCCGCACCATCGAGAGCAAATGTCAGAACCATAAGGAGCACTAGCAAGATTATGTTTCTAGTGTAGCTTTTGCACCTGACGTTTGGTCTTGAGCCCAGCCGCACGCGGGTACCAAACGTCAGGTGCGCTACACTAGGGCCACTTCACCACGGGGGGCATGCTGGACAAAATGGAATCGACGTTTCCGCCCGTCTTCAACCCGAATATCGTGCCTCGGTCGTAGAGCAGGTTGAACTCGACGTAGCGGCCGCGGCGGATCAGTTGCTCCTCGCGGTCTGCTTCAGTCCACGGCGTAAGCCAGTTGCGCTCCACCAGTGCGGGATAGATGTCGCGGAACGCCCGTCCGACGTCCTGCGTGAATGCAAAAGCTGCTTGCCAGCCCCCAGCGGCGTCTTCCGGCGTGAGGTAATCGAAGAAGATGCCGCCGATGCCGCGCGCCTCCTTGCGATGCGGCAGATAGAAGTATTCATCGCACCAGGTCTTGTAGCGATCATAGTCGGCCACGGCGTGGGACGTGCAGGCCGCTTCCATGGCGGCGTGGAATGCTTGCGTGTCGGGATCGTCCTGCCTGCGCCGCCGGTCCAGAACCGGTGTCAGGTCTGCGCCGCCGCCGAACCACCACTTCGTCGTGATGACGTGACGGGTGTTCATGTGCACAGCCGGTACGTTGGGGTTCTGCGGATGGCCGATGAGCGATATGCCGGATGCCCAGAAACGCGGATCCTCCTCGGCACCGGGGATCTGGCTGCGGAACTCCGGTGCGAACTCGCCGTAGACGGTGGAGGTGTGGACGCCGACCTTCTCGAAGACGCGCCCGTGCATCAGGCTCATGACGCCGCCGCCGCCAGGCGCCCCGTTGTGGTCGGTGCGCTTCCAGGGCGTTCGCTGGAAGCGGCCGGGCGTCTGGTGAACGGCCGGCGCGTGAGCCGGCAAATCGGATTCCAGCCGTTCGAATGCCGCACAGATCTCGTCACGCAGCGTCTCGAACCACTGGGCTGCACGCGTTTTCGTATCGTTCATAATCTCCGAAGCCCGATATGTGCCCCAACTCGCAGGAATCCAACTCGCAGACCATAGCGCGCTGAGCGTAGGTGCGCCGCCCGTCGGCGCATCTTGATGCAGGTCAAGACACGCCGCTGATGCGCTATTCTCGCCGTGGTGTCAGGCGCCGGGCAGGGCGTAGGACAACTGCTCGTGCCCGAAGGCATATGCCATGCCCATCGCATCCGGGTTGCGATTGACCAGCGGCCGCGCGTACTGAGGATGACGCATCGAGCGCACCTCATGCTCCAGCCTCGTCAGTACGCGGCCGGTTTCGAGATCCGTGATATCGATGAAGCGGTACTCGTGCTGGTTCGTCTCCCGGCTGACAAGGCCGTGTTGCAGCAGTGCGTTGTGGGGACCGGAGAAATTGGCGAGATAAACGGCGACATGATAGCCGTCGTACGCCTGCAAGGGACCGTCCGTCTCCTTGAACACCAAGCTCTGATCGGTGCCGATCGATACGACTGCAGACTTGCCATCGGCGCCGTCCTCGACGCGAGTCGGCACGCCGAAGATGGTCGCGTAGAAACGTGCGATGCCGGCAGCCGTATCGCGCGCAACCTCCTGCTCGACGTAAGGCATGCCGAGCTGCATTTTACCAAAGCGTGGACCTGGCTCGAAACAGCGTATGCGATTGCCCCAAGGCGATACGGCTTCCACGCAATCGTTCAGCTCCTGGAATGCGAATCTGGTGCCTTCCAGCGGTTTCTTGACTGCAGCCAGCCGGGCCAGCAGCTTTTCCCGTCCGGGCATGACGAGCGCGGTGTAGCCCTGCATCACCTGCGCTGCCGCGGTCGGCAGGTGGAATTGGCAACGCCCGGCGTTGATCCACATATTGGTGACGCTGACGACCTGATAAGGATCACGCGTGAGGCCGAGCCCCGCCACGTAGAACAGGGTTCCCAAGGTCTGGTCAGGGATCTGGGTGTTGACGTGCTCTAGGCTGACGATGTTGCCGACATCCTCGGCAGCTCTGCTGAAGACTGGTGCGTCCTGGGCCATGGCGCTTGGTTCCCTGGGCTGAATGACTGGTCCTTGCTGTGGACTTTAGCATGAACACGCCAAAATCAACGCACAGCTATCTGCAATGCCGTGCTGCCTGAAGTGCGCACAAAACGAGCTCAGGTTGCCGGATGTGTAGGCAGCGGAGGCTCGCGAAACGTCCGCCAAGCCTGCTCATCTTATCTTATGACTTTGAAATTGTTATGTTTTTATTGGATTTTGCCATCTGGCACGCCGTTTGCCCTTCAGGTCGCGAGATGACTTGATTTTGCAGGACCAGCGGGCTCTGGCAAGGGCAGCGCGGCACGGTGCCGATTGTCCTTGAGACCAGCGCGGGGCGGTGGCAGAGCAACGCCGCCGTCCCGCACCAACGCGCAGCGGGCCCACGCGACGATTCGGTCTCGATAATATGGGGGAAGCCATGATCCGTCCATTGCCGCCATTCACGGTGCGACCGCTGAAGCTGCGAAAGCTCCGAAAAACTGTTCAGCCGGCAGCCATCCTGATGCTCGCGCGCGATTTGCCGGCATCGGCTGTAAGAGCTGAGCGCAGGCCGATGAAGGCGGAGGCGGGGCGCGCCGCACCGCGCCTGAAGGTTCTGGGTCGCTAGTGTTCCGGTTCTGACATTTGCTTCCCATTGCGGCCAGGTTTCGAGCAAATGTCAGAACCACAAGGAACACTAGCAACATTATGATACTAGTGTAGCTTTTGCACCTGACGTTTGGTCAAGAGCCTCGCCGCAGACGGGTACCAAACGTCAGGTGCGCTACACTAGAGCTGACTACTGGGGCGCCACACGCTCGGAACTGACAGCTTGGCTGGCATACTTTGGCCTTTCCCCTTGAACCCGACGCGCTCCTTCTGGCACAAGCGGGGGTGAGCGCTGCACAAGGGCCGGTTCATTCCGCACCGGCCGCGCGGCTGCGTCGATGGCTTCAAGTGGAAATGGAAGGCCTATGCAGTTCGAAAACACTTTCGAGGTCCCGCTGCCGCCCGATGAGGCGTGGAAGGTGCTACTTGATGTTCCCCGCATTGCGCCCTGCCTGCCGGGAGCCGAGTTGACCGAGACACTGGGCCCGGACAAGTACAAGGGCCGGGCGGGGGTCAAGGTCGGACCGGTGAACCTGTTTTTTGCCGGCGAGGCCGAGATCATCGAGAGGGATGACGCGGCGCATACGGCAAAGGTCAAGGCCAGGGGAAACGACACCAAAGGCCGAGGCCAGGCCAGCGCCATGGTCAATTTCGCGCTGAAGCCCGATGGCGCGGGTACCCGCGTCGAGGTCGTCACCGATCTCAACATGACGGGCGCCGTTGCGCAATACGGCCGCGCGTCCGGGCTGATGAAGGAAATCGCAGGCGCGATTCTCAGCCAGTTTGCCGACAATCTGCGCAAAGAGATCGAATCGTCGGCGGTCACGGCATCGCCTGCCGCTGCAGACGCAGCAGGTGCATCTGGCGGGTCTGCGGCGGAGGGCGCAAAGCCGACAGTTGCTGGCGTGGCGCAGGCATCGCCGAATGCTCCGGCAGCCAGTCCGGTACCACGTCCCGCACCAGCCGCTGTGCCCGTCTCCGCTTTCTCGATTCTGTGGATCGCACTGAAGTCCTGGCTGGCTGGCATCTTCGGCTTCAAGAAGCGCAACTAACAGTCGAGGGTCAGAGCCTGCGGGTCTGGCCCCGCGCCGTGGGCTCTGTTCATGCTTCTCACGATTTCAACGACACACTCGCCGGCGTCCGACCTCGGCTACCTGCTGCACAAAAACCCGGGCCGCGTGCACGAGATGGCTTTGCCATTCGGCACCGCCGTCATGTTCTATCCACACCTGAGCGAAAACAGCGCCACATTCGCTCTCGCATTGGACATCGACCCGGTGGCACTCGTGCGCGGCAAAAAGGGCGGCGATGGCGGCCTGATGAGCCAGTACGTCAGCGACCGGCCTTACGCGGCATCCTCGTTCCTGTCCGTCGCCATCGCGAAGACGCTGCGCAATGCGCTCGGCGGCAGCTCGAAGGAACGCGCGGATCTGGCCGAGACCGCAATCCCGCTCAGCGCCACGGTGCTGCCGCTTCCGGTTCGAGGCTCGGACGGGCTGCTGGAACGCCTGTTCGCACCGCTTGGCTATGACATCGAGGTCGAAGCCATTCCGCTCGACGACGAGTTGGCATGGATGGGACCGGAATGGCAGGTCAGCCCGTATGTTCGACTGACGCTATCGGCTACCTGCCGGCTCTCCAGCCTGCTGTCACACCTCTATGTGCTGATCCCCGTTCTCGACCATCAGAAGCACTATTTCGTCGATCGCGCCGAGATCGACAAACTGCTGGCGAAAGGGCGAGGGATGGCTCGGCGCGCACCCGGAACGGAGATGATCGCCACCCGCTATCTGCGCTACAAGCGGTCAGCTTGCGCGCGAGGTTCTCGACGCGACTTGTGCTGGAGGAGGCTGTTGCGGACGCGGAGAGCCGATCGTCGGGGTCGCGGAGCCCGCACCGGCGAGGGACGAAGCCCGCCGAGGCGCCGGTTGCCGGGATGCGCGCAAGGATGCGGCCGAGGAGGCACTGGAAAAGCCGATCCGCCTGCACGAGCAGCGCCTGGACCGCGTCGCCGACGAGCTGAAGGCAGCCGGGGCCCGCCGCATCGTCGATCTGGGTTGCGGCTCGGGCAAGCTGCTCAAGCGGCTCCTGGCTGAGCGCCAGTTCACGGAGATTCTCGGGGTCGACGTCTCAACCGCCGTCGCTGGAGCAAGCCGCGCGGACGGTTGCGCTCGATCGGCTGCCGCCGCGGCAGAAAGCGCGTATCAACTTCCTGCACGGGGCGCTGACCTACCGCGACCGGCGGATCGAGGGCTACGACGCAGCCGCGCTGGTCGAGGTGATCGAGCATCTCGATCCGGACCGGCTCGCCGGCGCTGGAGCGCGCGGTGTTCGAATTCGCGCGCGCCCGACCACCGTCATCGTGACGACGCCTAACCGCGAGTACAATGCGAAGTTCGAGGGCATGGCCGCCAGGCCAGTTGCGCCACGCGGATCACCGTTTCGAATGGACGCGCGCCGAATTCGCGGCTGGGCCGAGCCGGTCGCCGCCGCGGTTCGGCTACCGCCTTCGCCTCGACGGCATCGGTGCTGCCGACGAGCATCTTGGTCACCCCAGTCAGATGGCGGTGTTCGAGCGGCACGGGTTAGGGGCCGCACCGAGCATGAAGATCACAATCCCCGAGTTCTGTCTCGTCGCGCTGGTCGGCACCTCCGGCTCCGGCAAGTCGACGTTCGCGCGCCGGCACTTCCTGCCGACCGAGGTGATCTCGCTCGGATTGGGCGCGCGGCGTCGTCGCGGACGACGAGAACTCGCCAGGATGCGACCGACGATGCATTCGACGCTCGTCCACTACATCGCGGAGAAGCGGCTGAGGCGGCGCAAGCTCGTCGTCATCGATGCGACCAACGTGCGGCCAGGAGGACCGCGCCCGTCTCGTGCAGGCTCGCCAGCGAGTATCATGCGCTGGCGTGTCGCCATCGTCGTCAATCCCGGCGAGGAGGTTTGCCACGAGCGCAATCGCGAGCGCCCCGACCGGCAGTTCGGTCCGCATGTCGTGCGCAATCAGACCCGCGGCCTGAAGCGCGGACATCAATCGCATCGACAAGGAAGGCTTCCGCTACGTCTCACGAGTTGCGCTCGTCGAGGACATCGAGTCGGTCGAGATCGAGCGGAGCGGCTGTGGACGGACCGGCGCGACGAGCACGGCCCGTTCGATATCATCGGCGACGTCCACGGCTGCGCCGACGAACTGATCGAGTCTGCTTCGAGAAGCTCGGCTATGCGGTGCGACTCGAAGGCGAGGGGCGGAGCGCCGCGTCATCTCGACGGCGCCGCGGGCCGGCGTGCGCTGTTCGTCGGCGATCTCGTCGATCGCGGACCGCGCTCGCCCGACGTGTTGCGGATCGTCATGCACATGGTGAGGCGAGGGCCAGGCGCTCGTGCGTGCCCGGCAATCACGACGTCAAGTTCCTGCGCTAGCTCGATGGGCGCAACGTCAAGCTCACGCACGGCCTCGACCTGACGGTCTGCGCAGATGGATGCGCGAGCCGCCGGCTTCAAGCCGACGGTGAAGGAATTCCTCGACGGGCTTGTCAGTCACGCCTGGCTCGACGACGGGCGGCTCGTCGTCGCCCATGCCGGCATCAAGGAGGACATGATCGGGCGGTCGTCGGGCGCGGTCCGCGAATTCTGCCTTTATGGCGAGACCAGCGGGCGAGACCGACGAGTTCGGCCTGCCGGTCCGCTACAACTGGGCGGCCGAATATCGCGGCGCCACGACAGTCGTCTACGGCCATACGCCGGTGCCGGAAGCCGAATGGCTCAACAACACGCTGTGCATCGACACCGGCTGCGTGTTTCGGCGGCAAGCTGACGGCGCTGCGATGGCCGGAGAAGGAGATCGTCTCGGTCCCGCACGCGCATATGCCGAGCGCGGCGTCCATTCGGCATCCGCCGCCGGCCCGGAGCGGCGATCGGGGCGATCCGACGATCGCAGGCGCAGTCGCCCGGCGTCGACCGCAGCTGTCGCTCACTGTCGGCGCAAGCACGCCACGACGATCTCCTCGATCTCGACTGACGTCATCGGCAAGCGCATCGTCACGACGTCGGCCGGCCGGACGATCACGGTGCCGGAGGCCAATGCCGCGGCGGCGCTCGAGGTGATGACGCCGGTTCGCGCATCAACCCGAAGTGGCTGATCTATCTGCCGCCGACGATGTCGCCGTGCGGAGACCTCGACACGGGAAGGGCTGCTGGAGCATCCCGACGAGGCGTTCGCCTATTTCGCAGCGCGAAGGCGTCGGACAGCGTCGTCGTCGAGGAAAAGCACATGGGCTCGCGGGCGCTGGTGGTCGTGTGCCGCGACGCGGATGCGGCGCGCGGCGGTTCGGCATCACGTCGGGCGAGACGGGCACGCTCTACACGCGGACGGGACGTTCGTTCTTCACCGACACGCCACCACCGAGGCAGATGCTGGCACGTATCCGCGACGCGATGACGGCGTGCGATTTCTGGGATCGCTTTCGCATACCGACTGGGCGCTGCTCGATGCCGAGACTCATGCCGTGGTCGGCCAAGGCGCAGGCGCTGATCCGCGACCAGTACGCAGCGACGGGCGCGGCGGCGACGGCGGGCCTCGGGAGGCGGTGATCGCTGCTTGAGCGAGGCCGGCAGAGCCGGGCTGGCCGACCTGGCGCGAGTCTGCTGAGCCGGATTCGCACGTCGCGCAAGGCGCGGGCCGATCAATACGTGCGAGGCCTACCGGCGCTACTGCTGGCCGGTACGATCGCTCGACGACTACCGTATCGCGCCGTTCCATCTGCTTGCCACCGAGGGCACGGTGCACATGGACAAGACGCACACCGTGGCACATGCAGGAGCTCGACGCGTCATCACGGCTGACGGCGATGCCGATGCCTGATGGCGACGCCCTATCGCGTCGTCGATCTGTCGAGGACGGCGGAGCGGTGCCAGGCGGCGCCGAATGGTGGCGGAGCAGCACCGCGCCGGGCGGCGAGGGCATGGTGGTCAAGCCGCTCGGATTTCGTCGGTGCGCGGCCGCAGCGGCATGGTGCAGCCGGCGATCAAAGTGCCGGGGTTCGGAGTATCTGCGGATCATCTACGGCCCGGAGTACGACCTGCCCGCGCAATCTGGCGCGGCTCAGAAGGCGCGGCCTCGGCCTGAAGCGGTCGCTGGCCATGCGCGAGTTCGCGCTGGGGCAGGAGGCGCTGGCCGCGCTTCGTCGCCCGCGAGCCGCTGCGCCGCGTGCACGAGTGCGTGTTCGCGATCCTCGCGCTGGAAAGCGAGCCGGTCGATCCGCGCCTGTAGGTGTCGGGGCCGGCGTCGTGCCGACGTTGTCGCACGACACCGCCTGATCCGCAGGCAACCAGCACTACTTGCCTTTCGAGCCACCGGTTTTTATGGCTGCCGCGGCTTTCTTCACGGTATCCGCCGACGACTTGTGGAGCTGATTGACAAGCTTCTCCATGTCCTTGCCGCTCATCGGCTCGTACATCTCGATCTTGGACTTCGCGGCCTCGGCGAGGACCTCTTTGTCTGCCAGGAAAGCGTCGAACGCGGCACGTAGCGCGGCCAACCTGTCCGCGGGGATGCCGGGAGGCCCGAAAATGGCGCGCCCCATCTGCTGAGGTCGGAAGATCAGGGCAAGGATGTCCTTCTCCTCCTGGGTGCGCGCCAGCTTGTCGAGCGTCGGCACGCCCGGCAGCGCTTTGTGCGGCTCGAATGAATACTGCAGCAGCACGCTGACCTTTTTCTCCGGCAGCCATGTCGGTCGCGCGCTGGCGAGCGAACCGTAATTGAAGCCACCCATTCCGGCCACCTCGCCGCGTTCCAGCGCGAGCATCTGACCGGAGCTTCCCTTGTAGCCGGACACCACCTTGAAATTCATGCCAAGGAGGTTCTTGAGCGATGTCGGACAGATGGTGCTGAGATCCGTGGCGCCGCTGGAGGCAACCACAAGCTCCTGCTTGTAGAGGTCCTGGGCTGTCTTTACGGGGCTCGTATGCCAGGAGATTGCCAGCGCGACCTCGGAGTTCATGCTGCCGATCCAGCTCAGCTTCTGCGCATCATAGCGCGCACCGGCCGCACCCATGATCGCGTTGGTGGCGAGTTGGCCCGGGCCAAGCGCGATAACGCTGCCGTCCTTGGGTTGCTGTGCGTACATCGCGTTGGTCATGTTGACGCCGGCTGCGCCGGGCATATTCTGCACCACGACCGTCGGCTCACCCGGCATCAAGCGCTTGAGATGCCGGCCGAAAAAGCGTGCATAGATATCGTATCCGCCGCCGGGAGGATGCGAAACAAGGATCTTCACCCCCTTTGACTTGTAGAAGTCCCCCGGACTTTGGGCGGCGACCGGGGTCACGGATACGGCAAGCGCGGCAGCGCCGCCCGCCAACACGCTGATCGACTTGAGATACGCCATCCTCTGCGTTTCCTCTTTTTAGAAAGCCAGGAGCGCTAAGCATATAGTCTGCGGAAAACTACGGGGCAATGGCTTCGCGCGCAGCCAGCGATCACCTCAACCGCACCGTCACACGGTCCACGCGCCCCTTGGCATCGATCAC
This sequence comes from uncultured Alphaproteobacteria bacterium, assembly GCA_963825625.1. Taxonomy (GTDB): domain Bacteria; phylum Pseudomonadota; class Alphaproteobacteria; order Rhizobiales; family Hyphomicrobiaceae; genus CAMDPA01. Next base: position 27,568 of record CAWGUF010000032.1, read on the forward strand.
CGATAGCTTGACGAAGCCGCGGCCCGCCGGCTGCCATGCAACCTCGCGGGCGTTCGCAGGGATCTTCAGAGGTGCGCCGTCTACAAGCCAAGTCAACGGCAAGGCACCGCCTTCGGCCTTGAGCACAACCGGCGTCTGCGCATCGGCCAACTCAACCTCGGACCGATCAGGCGGAAACGCGATTTGCACCGGCGGATCAAGGAAACCGGAGGCCGAGCGGGCTTCCTCTGCTTCCATGAACCGCTTCAACGGACCCGGCAGGTCGGCGCCCTGTACTTTCAACACGCCAGGCGGCGGCGGTGGCAGCGCTGTCCGGGCAAGGGCAGAGCGCTGGAATGCGTCGAACAGGATCGGGGCAGCGGCGGCATGCCCGGTGAGGCCGGGGGTCGAGGATCCGTCGGCACGCCCGATCCAGACGCCGACCGTATGGCGACCGTCGTAACCGACAGCCCAGGCATCGCGATAGCCGTACGATGTCCCGGTCTTGTAGGCGATACGGCCAGCGGGCGCGCTGATAGGTGGCGGCGCATCCTTCAGGATATCGGTGACGTACCATGCAGCGGTCGGGGTCAGCAGCCTGGGGGACGCAGTGGGCGGGCTCGCCGCCTTTTTCGCGGCCACGGGCGCAAGGACGTGCTGCAGCGCCATCAGATCGCCGCTGCGCGCCAGTCCGCCGTAGACGCTGACCAGATCGCGCAAGGTGAGACCTAATCCGCCCAAACCAACGGCAAGCGTGGGCTCCTCCGCGCCGGGCAGCACCGGCATCGCTCCAGCCCGCTTGAGCCTGCCGATAAGGCGGCCGGGCCCGAGCCGGTTCAACAGGCGAACGGCGGGGATGTTCAAGGACGTGGCGAGCGCCTGACGGATACTTACGGTGCCGTGGAAGTCGTCGTCGAAGTTCTTCGGTGCGTAACTACCGAAGCGGACCGGCCGGTCCTCGATCAGGGTCTCCGGGTGAGCGAGGCCGCTTTCGAATGCCAAGCCGTAGATCAGCGGTTTCAGTGTCGAGCCGGGAGACCGCAATGCGGTGACCATATCGATGGCGCCCAGCCTGGAATTGTCCATGTAGTCCGACGAGCCGACATGGGCCAGCACCTCGCCCGTGCGGTTGTCGACCACCAGGATCGCCGCAGACAGCCTGTCGCCGACGGCGCGAGCCCGACTTCTGGCGAGGCGCTCGAGGCTGGCCTGCAGGTCACGCTCGATAGTCAGCCGGTGAACGCGAAGACCGGGAAGGCGTGCCACTTCTGCTTCCGCAAGATGCGGCGCTAGCTTGGGGAATTCCGCACGCGTGCTGGGGACCGCCTCTTTGCGGGCCTGCTCAGCCTCGGATCTGGTAATGACTCCCGCCTCGAGGGCGCGCGCGAGCACCCGGTTGCGGGCGCGGCGGGCATTGGCGGCAAACCGGTCGGGTCGGCGCATTGCCGGCGACTGCGGCAGCGCCACCAGGAGTGCGGCCTCGGCAACTGACAGCCGCCTGGGTTCCTTGCCGAAGTATGCAAGCGAAGCCGCCCGCACGCCCTCCAGATTGCCGCCGAACGGCGCCAATGCCAGATAAAGCCGCAGGATCTCGCGCTTATCGAGCTGGCGCTCCAACTGCAGTGCTCGAACCATCTGCTTCAGTTTGGTCGGTGCGTCCTTGCCGTAGGCGCCATCGAGCAGACGCGCCACCTGCATCGTCAGCGTCGACCCACCCGATACGATCCGCCTGTGACTGACGAATTGTACGACTGCGCGGCCAAGCGCGACGGGGTCGACCCCGCCGTGCTGGTGGAACCTGCGGTCCTCGAACGCCAGCAGCATGCGGATGTAGCGCTGGTCGACATCCTCCGGCTCCACCGGCAATCGCCACAATCCTTCCGGTGTGGTGAAGGCTCGCAGAAGCTGGCCATTGCGATCGAGCACCATCATCGAGAGGTGCCCAGCCGCATCGAGCGGTGGCGGCCCAAGCAGGCGCATCGCAATCACGACGACGGCGACGCCGGCTGCGAAGAGCCCAACCGCGCCGAGCGCCAAGCGTCGCCATATCCGGAACGCCGTCATGCCCTGCGCCTCGTCACCTGTCGCCCCTGCCTATTGCTTCGGCTGTACGGTCAGCCTGCCGGCTGCAGTACGGGCGTAGCGTTGCGGCCGGTACATATCCTCCACGCTTGCCGCGGGATGCACGAACACACCCGGCGTCACGGCGCGAACAATGTAGGCCACGGACGCGCTGTCTTGCGGCGCGGAATTGCGGCCGCGGCTGCCATGGAAGTTGAAGGCGGCTACGAATTTGTCATCGCGGAATTCCAGATGCTCAGGTTTCACGTTGGTATTGAGCCAGGACAAGCTCTTCAGGCTCGCACTATCCACGAGACGCGGATTGTCGATCTCCAACCCGGCCGGCAGGCGGTCGACCACCAGGATACGACCTCCCTTTTCGCTGGCGGTCACCTTGACGACCACGACCATACGGTCGTTCTGCTGAACGCTGCCTTCGCCACCAGCTGCGCTCTTCATCTCGATCTTGCGGCCATCGAGTGAGTAGTAGTTGCGCTCGATCGAGAAGCCCTTCGCCGTGGCAGGCTCAGGCGTTGCAGCCAAGCCAACAACGGAGACCACCGCATCGACAGGGTTGTCGCCGACATTACCAATGGTGAGTTTGCCCGCGGCGATCTCGGACGCCGTGACCCGGCGGGCCAAAGCACCGACATGCGGGGTACCATTTATCGTGAGCTGCGTGTTGCGCGCCTGTTCAGACAAGGCCCGAGCTGCCAGCAGCATCCACGCCTGTTCCTGCGTCGAAGTGAACTCGCGCGCGCGGAAGGCTTTGGCAATGACATCGGCAAGCCGGGGCGCTTCCGATTTCATCATGCTGACCTCGGACGCCAGCGTCACGAGAGCCGCGTTGTCGCGCAGGCTCGACCCATAGTCCTCCCGCGCCCCGTCATTGGCCTGGGAGGCATGAGCGAGCGCTGCGCGAAATGCCGTTTCAGCGCGCTCACGGTCGCCGAGCATGGCAAGGGCGGCACCGAGCTGCGCCTTGGCGAGGCTGGTGCCGAACCTGTCGAGCCTGGTGTCCACGTAGTAGCGAAGCTCGCCGGCCGGCGCGCGGCCGTTGCGTGCAAGAACATAGAGCGCATAGGCTCTGTCCTCGCCGCCTTTCTGGAAGTCCTGCGCATAGGAGATGTAGCTTTGCAGGCGGTCCAGCGCTGACGTGAATGGCTGCGCCCTGACAAGGTATCCCGCCTCCTTCGCCCGGGTCAGGAAATCGGTCACGTAGGCGGTCAGCCACATGTCCGCGCTGCCCGGACCCCAGGTGCCGAATGCGCCCGAGGAATCCTGCATCTCGAATACCCGGTCGACGGCTACCTGAACGCGCTCCTTCAGCGCCTTGTCGACGACTGCGCCAACTTCAGAACCCAGCTCATTGGCATAGAGCAGTGGCAGGGCACGCGATGTCGTCTGCTCCGCGCAGCCGTAGGGGTAGCGGTCGAGTTGTGCCAGCAGGCCGGGCACGTCGAAGGCCGCCAGCGGGCCGGCACTGACGTTGACCAGCGTGCGCGCCGGAATCATGTTGGCGATCAGGTCCGGCGTTATCGTGACTGTGCCGGTTTGCGGGGCCAGGCTTGCCACGGTGACCCGCTTGATGTCGCCGCCGGGCGCCTTGACGTCGAACGTCAGCTTGCGCTTGACATCGACGCCGCCCGGTCCGGTCAGTCGCACGTCGTAGCTGACCAACCCGATGGTCGTGGGCTTGAGCGTGATCCGCTCGGATTTTCGCTGCTCCTGCGCCAACTGCAGGTCGCGACCGGCAACGGTGGCAGGCTTGGCCTCTCCACCGCGCTCGACCGACAATCTATATCCGCCAGTTGCGCCTTCCACGTTGTGCAGGGACAGATCGAGCCGCGCCTCGTCACCAAGCGTGAGGAAGCGGGGTGCCGAGACTGTTAGTGCGACCGGATCGCGGATCAGCACATCCTGGCTGGCCGCGCCGATACGGGTCGCACTCCAGGCGACTGCCATGATGCGAGCCGTTCCATTGAAATCGGGCAGATCGAACTCGACCTTGGCGGTGCCATCGGCGGCGACCTTCACGATGCCGGAATGCAGGGCCAGGAGCTTCTCGACGGGAGGATTGCCGGACATCGATAGGCCGCCCCCGTCGGCGTCGCCGCCAGAGCGCAGCGCGCCCCGCTCTGCGCGCATGCCGTCGATAAGCCGGCCGTAAAGATCGCGGATCTCCACGCCGAGCCGAGTCTGGGCATAAAACCAGCCAAGCGGATCCGGCGACTTGAAGCGAGTCAGGTTGAGGATCCCGACATCGACGACTGCTACCGTCACCCGCGCCTCCTCGCCGCGACCGTGATCCTCGAGCTTGATCGGTACAGAGAGTTTGGTGCCCGACCCGACCTTCTGCGGTACGGACAGCGCAACCTTGATCGCGCTTTCGCTCTTGTCGATGGACAGCCACTTCAGGCCGATTGCCCGGCTCGGCATGCGCCGGGCCTTCTCGTCGAGCGCGCGGTAGAATGTGGCTGTAACGTACGCGCCTGGGCCCCAGTCCTTGCCTACAGGGATGGGCACCTCGCCGCCGCCTTTGGGCAGATCGACGGCCCGATGCAGTAGCAGTCCGTTACCAAGCACAGTGACAAGCAGCTTGCCCTTGTCGCGCGTGGCAACCTTCAACTTCGCGGTCTCGCCAGGCTTGTAGCCGGGCTTGTCGAGGCCGACCTCCAGGAACTCCGGGCTGTCAGCGTTCTCGCCACCATACCAGCCGGCATCAAAGACATAACTGGCGGCAGGTCCCCCCGCTTCCGTCGTTGCCACTTCCAGCCTGTACTGGCCCCAGCCGGTGCGCGCTGCGATCCGTGCGGGGGTATCGGTCTGGCTGTCGACCTGGCCAGTTGCGACCTTGCGTGTCAGCGTGACGGCATCGTAGTTCCAGCTGCTGTCCCGGCGATACCACTGCCAGCTCCGTTCGAGACGATAGAGCGTCCATTCGAGCCGCTTGCCGCCGAACCGTCTGCCGGCCTCATCCAGCAGCACCAGCTCGAAGTTGGCCTCCTCGTTCTCCGCCAGGCGGCTGTCCTTGAACTGGGGCCGGATACCGATGCGCGGCAAGCCCGGATCGACAGGCAGCGAGACCTTGCGCTCGATCGTTCGCCCCCCCGGCTCGGCCAGGGTGACCAGCACGTCGGCGGAAAGCGGTCGTGCCGTACGCGGAATCGCGGGTAGCGTCACCTCGAGCGCAAGCTCGCCCTTGTCATTTGTGCGAGGCACCGCTTCCAGCCGCTTGCGGACAGGGCTGATGCGCTCGCCGGCGAGACCGAAGTGATAACCCGGATAGGCCTCGAGCCCTTGTCCGGACGCCTTCACGATGACCTCGGCTTCAACAGCCAGGCCGGCAGCCGGCGGGCCATAGAGATACCTGCCTGACACATTGACCACTCCCGGCAACTGCGGGCTGAGCGACGTCGCGGCCGGTTTCAGCGACAGCTCCAGGCGCTCGGGTACGAAATCCTCGACCAGGAAGGCGCTGCTCGCGACCGCGTCGGCCTTAGGATCAGCGTGCAATCTGACGCGCCACGTGCCTGTCATGACTGATGCGGACAATGGCAGCGCCATTTCGCGTCCACCCAGGCCCTGATCAGGCAGCACCGAGCGGATGTGCTCCACGCCGTCCGGCCGCACAACGATCATCGTCATGGGCACTGGCGCACCCTTGCCGGCGGCATCCCGTACGAGAGCGTTGAGATGCACGGTATCACCCGGTCGATAGATGCCGCGATCAGCGTAGATGTAGCCGTCGAGCGCGCCCGGCTTCTCGCGCCCCTTGACGCCTCGATCAGACAGATCGAATGCCGAGTTGGTGAGATCGAGGAAAGCATATTGCCCGGCGGAAGACTGGGCGATCACCATCATCGGCTGCATGCCGCCCTCGCCGCGCACCAGACCCGGCTCGAACCGGGCATAGCCCGCGCCGTCTGCCTTGGCCGATCCCAGCTCCTCGTTGTTGCGCGCTACGAGCTTGACCTGCACATTCGTGACAGGCTCCGTCGTCGTCAGTGATCGGACGAAGATGTGCAGACCATCGGTTCCGGTGAATGCTGTCAGGCCCAGATCGGAGACGATGAACCATTGCGTGGCGCTGTCACCACGACCGCCGCTCTCCTTGGAGTCCAGCGCCCGGGCCATCATGGCATAAACACCGGGCTGCAGCTTCTTGACCGCGTCGCCGACCGGCACCGCCGTCGTCACCTCGGTATTCAACTTCGGCGATACAGCGAGCTCACCTGAATAAATCTTCTGCCCATGCTGCTCGCCGAGCCGTGCTGCCTCGTAGCCGGACAACTGAGTCAGAAAGTCGCCGTTCTGCCCGAGCACGGAATTCAGATTGCGATCCGGAATTCGATAAATTTCGATTGCGATGCGCCTCGCATTGATCGACAGGACCGGTATGCCCTGCTGGCCGCGCGACGGCAGCACGTAGTTGCGTCCGGAGAAACGCACGCTGGGTTGCCGGTCCCGAACATAAACAGGAATGATCGACGGCTTGAGAAGCGTCTCGCCGATGGCAGAGGGCAGCCCTGCCCTTAGACCGATCTCATAGCGCTTGCCGTGGGCGAGGTCGTCTATGCAAAGCTGACGGCTCTCGCTGGCGATGGACTCCGCATCCCGTCCGTCGACGGTGACGAACTTACTAAGATTGGAAATTCCCTTTTTCAACAGCTCGGAGAACTGGATGCAGACCCGCGGCGTCGATGCTTCATTCTCCACCTTGTAGTCCATCACGCGGAAGCCGTGCTCCGCCCGGAGTGCCTCGAAAGTTTTGCGCACGTCGGCATTGTCCTGCAACGCCAGGCTCGTCTTGAGCGCATCGATGGCCGGTCGCCAGAACGACCGCCGCTTGAGAGCCTCCGACAGCGTGGCGAGGGCACGCGCTTTTGCGTCCGGAGCCGTCGCCCGCTGATAGGAGATGAATGCCGCCGCACTGGCGTTGACCGGCAGATTGTACCGCTCCGAACCCTGTGGCGCAGGTCTGATCGCCATCAACGCTCGCGCCAATCCAAGCCAAGCCTCGGCGTCGTTCGGGGCGAGGGCGACTGCGCTTGCGAAATGTCGCATCGCGGCGCGCGCGTCGTTGGCCGAAGCCAGCGCCTTTGCACCGGCACTGCGCTCGTTCTCGGCGCGTTTCCCCTGCACCAACGGGCCGTAGACCGCCTTGACCTGCGCTTCGTAACGCTGGGCATCGCGCGACAGGCCCTGATGGGCAAACGTCTGCGCGGCGGTTTGCTGCGCTGCGGCCTGACCGCCTGCCAGCCACAGCAGCATGAGGAAGGGCAAGAGTGCATAGTGAAGTCTTGGGCATGACATGGGCTTGGCGCTCTCTTCGGATGAAACCGACCTGACCCGCCGACCGGCGTCCCGCCATGACGACTTCCGCATACGCGAAAGCCGGCTGCCAGGGACGGACCGTCGATCCGGACAGTACCAGAATTGCCGATCCCGGCCGCCGGCACCAGTGCCGAAGCCAGGAGAATATCGACCTAAGCGGTAAATTGCGCCGAAATGCCGGCAGTTGCCGCCGAACAAGACGGATGCGAATGCCCGGTCCCATATGGCAAAGCGCCGGCGAGGGTATCCCTCCCGGCGCAGGTTGCCCGAATTGAGCTATTCAGAGTCGACCGCGCGATCACTCCTGGCTGGAGGTCGCAGGATCCTTGACCGCAGGAGCCAGAGTGGAGGCGGCAATGCAAGCGTCCACCGCAGGCGTCGCTTGGGTCGACGAACCCTTGTCTGCAACCGCGATGCTTGCGGCCCACAGCCGCTCGAACGACGTTCGGGCCCAGCCAGCGGTAACGCCGCAGTCCGCCGCGAAGCACTCGTAGGCATCACGCTTGTTGGGATCGCGCCGCATGCAGTCGCCGATCCAACTCGTCTTGCTTCCGATGACCAGCTGCTCGTGGGCGTCCAGCAAACGCAAGTCGTGCGCCAACATGCGCGTGGCGAAGCCATCATCGCCAGCAGCAGTATCGGTATGGGTCTTCATCGCGAATATCGCCCTGATCGGTTGTGCGATCTGACCGTCGCGGACTAGAGCGGCGATTGCCTGAGCAACAGGGCTTTGCCGGGAACGCGCAATGACCAGGATCTCGTCCTGGGCGATAGCGGACTTGGATGCCTGCGCCAGCGCGACCGCGTGCTCGGCAATGAATGTCCTCAGCTTGTCTTCCTTATCCTCCAGCTTGACGATGTCCATGTGCGGGGCGTTGGTTCGGCTCATGCCTGTTCCCTCTTCACGGTCCTGCGGCTTGGGCGAAGCCGCAGGGTGTCGTTTTGTTGTACGCCACATTTAACGGTGCGGCCGGTTAAAAATTCGCTTCCAAACGTTGCACATTCTGCCAATTCAGCCTTGCCGTTCTGGATACAACCGCCGGGCCGAGCCGGGATCAGCGGTGCGGGCACGCATCTAGCCCCGCGTTTCCCGCTCCATTGTCGGAGAGGGCAACGCAAGAGTGGTGGGACGGTCTGTCGTGGTAGGATGGGTCGCAGCATTGGACACGCTCTGCGCCGTGGCCGTCTCGGGCTCAGTGGCTTCCGGCTCGGTAGTCGCCAGCAATGCCGGGGCAGCCTGCTCGCCCGCAACCGGCACCGAGGCTGCCTGGCCTATCCGCTGCTGCAGGATGCCGGCAACACCGTAAAGCGTCTTGTCGATCCGGGGATCGTTCATCGGGACAGAGAACGTCAGCTTGCGCTCCGTCGCCGTTACCGTGACATCATCGTGCCGGACAGCCGCCTGCGCAACCACGCTTTCCTGTGCTTCAGCAATGTAGGCGCCGCCTTCGACCGGATGGGGTTGAGCCGCCAGTGCCGTCTGGCCGCGTGTGATGAAGCTCGGCAGCGGAGCGTCTGCTGCTGGCGATGGCTCGGAGCCTTCGCCCGCGCCGCGGGGCTGGTTCTTGAACGGGACGACATTTCCGGCCTCAGCCTCCGGGTCCGGCATGCCGGACCCGGTATGCCGGAGGATCGCTTCCCGCAGGCTTTCCTGAGTTGCAGGAGCAGCCGTCTGCGCCGTGTGCTGGTCCAAAGGTTGATGCGTCCGCGTATTGGAGTTGGCGTGATCAATGCCGGTGCTATCAGCCGTATGCTCGCCATCCGACATGACGCTGGCCAACGCCGACGTCTCTTCGCGCACCCGCGCAGCATACGGCCCGAAGCGACGGGCAAGATCGGCTTCGGAGGTCGAGCCAGCCGAGGCGTCCTTGCCGGTCGTAGCCGTGGCGCCGTCAGCCGCCATTGCCGGAGCTGCCATGGGCGGGGCCCACCGATCGTACATAGGTTTGGCGCGGGGCAACTCGTGATCGAGCACCGCGTCCTCCTCGGCCTGGCGCATCCGATCGAACAGACTGTCAAGAGTTGGTTCGCCGCGACCTGCCCGGGCAAGCGGCGCCTCCGCTCCGCGGCGAGCCTCGACCCGGCGCGCCGCGCCCATGACCGCGCCAAGGATGATCTCCGACCACGCTCCGTCGTTGAATCGATAGATGCGGAAAGCCTCGGCATTGGCGAATTTGCTGCCTTGCCGCTGCAGGCGCTTGCGCGCGCCTTCCGTGTTGAGCCACATGACGCGCTTGAACACGGCGTCCTTCTCGAAACTTGCAAACAGGTTCCCGATCAGGTGTGCCTCCACACGCAGCGCCTCGCGCCGGGCTGGCGACAGCACAAACTGCCGCTTGACCAGGCGGGCCTTGCGGCTTTGGGGATCGACCAACTGCTCCATCCGGGTTTCCGTGAACGGTGCATCGAGCGGCACCGCCACGTAATATGCGCCGGCGTAGTCGAACACGACGTGCCGAAGAACCTCGAAGCTCTCGCGCATCTTCTCGTCGCGGTGGATGTCGCTGAATCGCGACAGGATCTGGATGACCGGACCGCGTTCGGCTTCGCGCATCTTCGGCACCAGCCCCTGAAGCCGATTGATCGGCCTACCCATCGAGACAAGCAACAGGCAGAGATCGACGAAGACAGCGATGGCAAGAGGGATATAGTCACGCTTCGACAGTCCGGCCTGACTCTGGGCCTCGGCTGCGGCTCTGGCCGCAAGCGCCGGATTTTCTACGGACTGCACAGCCTTCTTCTGCAACTCGCGCTGCTCATCCGCGCTTGGCGGCATCTTGAACGTGAGAAGACCATAGAAGCTCGCGGCCATCCGCCGGAATGCCTCCACCGTAGCCTCCGACCCCTCGACCGCTGCGATCTGCGGCTTCTCGAGGACCGGCAACTGATCGATGGCGCGCACAACGCCCTTGAGCGCTGTCGACAACTGCGCATCCGGGCAGGCGAAAGTGCCCCCTTTCGTGTCGGGGAATACGCTCTTGTCGGCTCGTTCAGCCAAGTCGGCGCGAACCTGGCGCAGTTGCGGATCCGTGCGGAAGGCGTTGAAGCCTGTCACTGTCATGTCGAGCTTGCGCGACAAGGCGTTCATGAACTCGTTGCGCGTGCCGGTAGCCGGATTGAAGGTCGATGGATCGGCCTTGGCGATCTTCGCCAGATCGCCATCGAGCCCCCGCATGGTGGTCTTGATCGACTCGGTCCGCCCCTTGACCATCTCGGCGGCGAACTGGAACCGGTTGGCATCGTCGTCGCGCAGTTTCCGGCGCGGCCCGTCACCCGGGCGGGAGTTGGGGCAGGACTTTCCGGTCGCCCGTTCGTTCTCCGCTTTCTGACGCGAAAGGGCCGTCAGCTGGACCAGAGTGGATGTCAGCTGATCGAGCCGCGTGGAGGCACCATACAGTGCGTTCTGAACTTGACCGACAGCGCTTTCAGCCGAGCGCGAAGCTTCAGACCGGCTCTCAAGCACTTTCCAATAGAAGCCGAAGCCGAAGCCGACGGAAATCATGGTCAGGAAGACGTAACCCGCCACATACAAGACTTTTGTCGTAAACGGGAGCGGCGCGAACAATTGATCCAGCAGCCAGATGATCATCGTCATCAGCATGGCTACCGAGAAACCAATTACCGCCTTGTGGATCAGCGGCAACTCACCGAGGTTGGACTCGATAAGCTCAAGCATGCCGATGTATGTGGCGATCCACGACAGGGCACCGAGCCCGACAATCAGAACGATCTTCTTCCAGTCTCTCGGCTGGCGGGGCTCATCGGCCCAGTAGTCGGCAGGCTCGGCCGCCGCAACTCGTTCCGTCCGCTTGTCGCCTGCATAGTTCTGCATCTGACTGACCCGCCCTGCCGGCGCGCTGCGCATAGCGCTGCGCCCATTGTCTTGCCAACCCGGACTTGGCTGCATTCTCGTGATCCAGGCTGACGGGTAAGCGGGGTTTGGGGCGGGAGTTGGTTGCGAGTTTGTTCGCGACGTGGCGGTTCGGCCACGCAGCAAGCTTATTGTGGAAAGTGTTATGGCGAATTGGCTGGCGTATGCCGCCGCCGCCCTTGTCAGACCGCCTGGCGCGTCGATTTGATCGCGGCCAGGCGTTCAGCGATGACAATTTCGCGCGAAACCCTATCGAGCTCGATCAGCTTGGCCGCGGTCTCTCGATCGGCCCTGATGCCCGCTGGTTGTCCTGTGCCGGCCGCCAGCGCACGCTCGAAAACACTGTGGGCGTTTTCAGCCCTGCGCTCCACACTGTCTTTGGCGCTGCCGCCTCCCACTATTCCGGACGCTTCTGCAGCTTGGCGCCGAGAGGCTACAAAGGAAGCGAGATCGGCCTCCATCTCCTTCTTGCGCTGCAGAAGCGCGGCGATGAAGCCGTCCAGCTCGGCCTGCTTGGCGCTGGCCTCCGTGATGGCGGTTTCCAGATCCGGGACCTGGCTTTCGATGTCGAGCTGGCGCGAGAGCGCCGCCTGAGCAAGGTCGTCGCGCTCCTGGGCAACAGCCACGCAAGCCTTCTCATTGAGCTCCTCCAGCTTGTCGCGGGCCATGCGCAGCCGCCTGCTGGCGTGGTGTCCGGCGGCCACCGTGCGGACCATCTCGTCGCGCACATCATCCATCGCGCGCTCGACCTCGCGTATGGCCTCGCGCATCGTCACTTCCGGAGCTGCATTCTCGATTGCGTCGATGAGCGAGTTTGCACCTGATGAGATCAGACGAGTAACGCGCTTGACCAGGTTCTCACTCATGTCTCCAACCCTACTCCGGAGTTGCAACCTGTTTAGATGATCTGACTACGAATGTTATGTTCGTGCAGATGCGTTATTGCCCCGGAATTGTGTCAGGCCGGAGTGAATTTCCCTTTAACGCAAGGTGTAGCGAGTTCGATTTCATGGCCCCACGACTCGGCGGGGCGTGCCCGCGCAGGCTGGCCACGGAATGGTCGGCCCAGTCGGGCTCGGCTGCCAGAACGGGCGGATCTGCTTCCAGGTCAGAACGACATCGTTAACGATATTTGTGAGCCGGATATTCACCCGCAAGCACTACCCTCGGCGGATGTAATCGCGACCACCGGCAGGGGAGCGGATCGGCGATGGATTTCGCAGTGCTTATCGCCTTGGCAACCACGGGCTGCGTCTGCCTTTATGGCGTGTGGTCCTACAATCGTATCGTTGCGCTGGGGGCGCGCTGCGAGCAGGCGCTGGCCGACATAGACGTTCAGCTCAAGCAACGCCACGACCTGGTGCCCAGTCTGGTGGAAACAGTCCGCGGCATCACGACCTACGAGCGCGCCACCCTGGAGGCGGTGGTGGCCGCACGTGCCGACGCGATGGGCGCGGCGGATCCAGCCGCGCAACTGGCCGCCGAGACCGCGCTTGGCGCCGGACTGGTGCGCCTCATGGCGGTAGCCGAGGCCTATCCCCAGCTGCAGGCCTCGCCGCATTTCGCATCGCTGCGCGACGAGATCGTCGATGTGGAGAACAAGCTTGCCGGCGCCCGCCGCTTCCTCAATCTGGCGGTGTCGGAGCATAACGCCGCGCTTGGCCAGTTTCCCGGCTCGCTCCTCGGCTCGATGTTCTCGATCGAGCCGCGAAAGCCGTTCGACCTCGGTCTGGACCGCATATTCCTCGAGGATGCTCCGCTGGTGAAGGTCTGAAGCGAGAGCCGCGGAAAGACTGCGAGAGATCCATGATTGCGGCCACCGGTCTTTACGGCCACACCAGGAACAACGATCTGAAGTCGCTGCTGCTGTTCGGTGGTTTCCTCGCCACGCTGGTCATGTTGTGGGCGATGCTGATGGTGGCGTGGGTAAGCGGCGCAGCGGTCCTGTATATCCTCGACCGTGCGACCTTCGCCTGGGTACCGCTGATGCTGGAGCGCGCTGCGAGCGCCCCCCATCTGTTGATGCTGGAGACGCTGCACTACCCTCTGGCGGCTGGCATTATCTGGACGATCACGGCGGTTTGCTTTGGCGAAAGGCTGGTCCGTGCCGTGACCGGCGCCCGCCGCATAGAGCGAGCAGAAGCACCACTGCTCTATCGATCGACCGAGGCGCTCGCCATTTCCGCCGGGATGCCCACACCCCGACTCGCTATCGTGGAGAGCCAGGCAGCCAATGCTTTCGCGACGGGGCTTTGGCCATCTGATGCGACCATCACCGTCACGCGCGGGCTGCTCGAGCGTCTCGATCGACGCGGGCTCGAAGCGGTGCTTGCGCACGAGATCACGCACATCCGCAACCGGGACAGCCGGACGGCGCTACTCGCCATGGTGCTTCAGGGCGCCATGGCTCAGCTCGCGGAGATTGTCTGGAGCAGACTGACCCGTCATCCGATTTCACTGGCCACAATATTCCGTATTCGTCCTGGCGATACCGATCCGGATGGCGTGGCCGCCGCACGCGAGCAGAAGCGGCACTTTCTCGGCTTCCTCTATTGGCATGGTCTCATTCTGGGGCCGCCCGCCGCCAGTGTCTTCGGCGCGGCCGCGGGGCGCGCGGCATTCTGGCTCGGCATGGCAAGCCTTGCTGGTCTTGCCATACGCGCTGTGCGGCTGGAGGCGTCCGGCCTGCCCGGCGGCACGCGAGAGCGCCTCGGCTACCTGCCCTCGATACGGTGGCTGCTGCTGACGCCGATCTGGATTTCCATGCTCTATGCGGGATTGGTTGCCGCTATCGCCTATGTCCTCTCGGCCTGGCTTGCCGGCGCGATCCTGCGTGCTCGGGAGCTGGTTGCCGACGCCGGCGCCGTGGACCTGACGAAGGATGCCGATGGTCTCGTGATGGCGCTGGCGGTCGTGCACGGCAGCGGCTGGATCGACGACGACAACGAGAGCTTGCAGATGGTCATGATCGCAGGCCCGAGCCGCGGCTGGCTGGCGACGCATCCGCCACTGGAGCATCGCGTCGCTGCGCTGAGGCGCTATGCGGGCGCGCGTATCCGGCTGAGGCCGGCAGGTCGACCGGGCAGCGGCGGAGATGCTCAGGCCGGCCTGACGCCCTCCGGCAGTATGTCTGCGTCACTGGAGTTCGGGCGCCGACGCTGCTGATCAGCGGGTCGGCTGACGCAGTACTTCATAGGTGCACTCGAAGGCGGCGCGGGCGATCCGGTAGGTGTCCTTGACGTTCTTTGGGTCCTGAACGATCACGTCGCCGGGGCGGGCCATCATGCGCTCGCCCCACGGCGCAAGAAACGTGAACGTACCATCGCTGTTGCCAACTTCAACGAAGCGCATCTGCACACCGCGGGGCCGGTAAGTCCGCCAGCCATTATTCGCGGTGGTATCCACTGGTCCGTCGTACCGCCGAGCAAAAGTCTTCGCGGTTACCAGGATCTGCTCGTTTCCTGTCGCCGGACAGCGGTTGCGCACCACCATATCGCCGGGCTTGGCTGGAGCGCTTTGCGTCTCCTTGCCTTCGCCCTTGATGATGGTGACGATGATCTCGCCCGCAGTGGCCGGCCTGGCATCGACCGGCTTCGCCTTGCGCGCCATGCCGGCCCCGCGCGCGGTCTGCGCACGCTGAAAATATGCCGCGATGTCGATCATCTGCTGCGCGCGAAGCGGGTGCGATGGCATGATCGCAGCTGCGGCGAGAGCAAACGCCGGCAACAACGCCAATGGCGCACCCGCTCGCGTCATCAGAACCAGCCCTTCGGGATCGCGTCTGCGAACCTGGCTTTCAGCTTCTCTTCCAGCTGAGCCGAGTTCTGCACCGTGGCCGGCCACTCGTCGCGGCGGTCCCACGGGATGCAGGCGTCGATCACCATGCGGCTGTTGAGGTTGTGGTTCTTGCCGTAGGCCATCGGGTCGAGATGCGTCGACCAGCAGCCCTTCAGGATTTCCACATCGTCCTTGGGGTCGCAGCGCGTGCAGATTGCCCACACTACCTTGTCCATATTGGCGGGGTCGATGTCCTCGTCCACGACGACGACCACGCGGTTGGCATAGGCGCCGGCATGGCACTGCGAGGCGATGAGGCCCGCCTGCTTGGAATGACCGCCGTACATCTGCTTGATCGATACGGTGAGCCACATGCGGCTGCCGCCGGCCTCGTGGCTCCATACTCCCTTGATGCCGGGCACGCCCGCTGCCTCGATCTCCTGCCAGACCGTGCCAGCGCGTGCCGTGCCGCGATAAAAGGTGTCATCATTGGGCGGGATGCCGGGGATGGCGCCAGTCAGGATCGGGTCGTTGCGATGCCAGAACGTCTCTACGCGGATGGCAGGCAGCATGGAGACGCCACCGGCGAAATAGCCGGTCCACTCGCCGAGCGGCCCTTCCTCGATCAGGTCATCCTTGCTGACATAGCCTTCGAACGCGATCTCCGCATCGGCCGGGATCGGCAGGCCTGTCTTGGTCCCCTTGATGATGCGGATCGGCTGTCCCAGCAGACCGCCGGCGGCCGCATACTCGTTGGTGCCGTACGGGATCTCGATGCCGGCCACCGACCACAGCCCCGGATGCACGCCGCACACCACCGCGATCGGGCAGCGCTCACCCCGATCGTGGTACTTCTTCATGATGATGTCGCCGTGCTTGCCCTTGGAGATCATGATCGTGGCCAGCTTGCGGTCGTGCACCTGGATGCGGTAGCAGCCATAGTTGACCCAGCCCGTGTCCGGGTCTTGCATGACGACGAATGCCGCCGGTGCCGATGTAGTAGCCGCCATCGCCTTCATGCCAGCGCGGGGTGGGGATCGAGAGCAGATTGATGTCGTCGCCCTCGAACGTGTTCTCCATCAGCGCGCCGTGGTTCACTTCCTGCGGCGGGATGGTCGGGGCGTTCTTCATATAGTCGCGCCAGAAGCGGACCAGATCGACCTCGGTGGTGTCGGGCGGCATCCCCAGCGACAGCGCGATGCGCTTGACCGACGTGAACAGGTTGGCGACGACGCGGAATCCCTTCTGGTAGCCGGGAATGTCCTCGAACAGCACCGCCGGCCGGCCCATCTTGCGCATGGCGACATCGACGATACCGCCGATCTCGTCCTCGCGGCTCGCGCCCTTGATGGTCAGGAGCTCGCCGTTCTCGTTCATCTGCTTGAGCCACGCCCTGAGGTCCTGGCTGGTCTCGACCCGTTTGTCCATTCCGCGTCTCCTCTTATGCTGCGCCGAAACCGCATCTGTACCGATGACCTGATCGCCGACTGCCGCATCGCTGCGCGACCCGCACCGGGATAGCCCGCGCTGGCCATCTTGCCAAGGGCGGGATGAGCCTGCCTGGCAGCTCAGCATAGGGCTCGAAAACCGCTTTGGGGCCAGCTATAGTCCGCTTCGCGGCACCGCGCGGGAGTGGTATTGGCCGTGCCGGCACGGTTAATGGCAGCGCAACCTGGAGGAATCAGTCGTCATGGCACTCAGTCAGGCATCGGGTATCAGGAGCATAGACCTCGGCGTCCGCGACCTGGAGGCGACACGCGCATTCTACGAAGAAGCCTGGGGCTTGAAGGAGGTCAGCCGCGAGAACGGCTCCGTTTACATGCGGGCGACCGGCCACGATCACCACGTGGTGGTGCTGCACGAGAAGCCGCGTGCGCACCTGATGACGGTAAACCTCGCGGCGCCCGATCGCGCCTCGGTCGATGCTCTGCACGAGAAGGCCAAGGCGATGGGTGTCAGCATCGTCTACGCGCCGACGGAGCTGCCAAAGGTTGCCGGCGGCGGCTATGGCTTCGCGTTGAAGTCCCCCGACGGACAGACCGTCACGCTGTCGGCCGACGTCGCCAGGCTCGATGCGCTGCCGCGTGACACGTCCGTTCCAGAGCGGCTCAGCCACGTCGTGCTCAATGCCCACAAGTATGACGAGCAGATCGCATTCTTTCGCGACGTGCTTAGCTTCCGCCTGGCCGACACGACGGATTTCATGGACTTCATGCGCTGCTGTTCCGACCACCATTCGATCGCTCTCGCCCGCTCTGAAGGGCCTTCCCTCAACCATATGGCCTACGAGCTGCCCGACATCGAAGGTCTGATGAAAGGCGCCGGCCGGATGAAGATGAGCGGCTACGACATCGGCTGGGGGATCGGCCGGCACGGGCCGGGCGACAACGTGTTCTCGTATTTCGTGGAGCCCAACGGTTTCGTGACCGAGTACACGACCGGGATGGAGCAGGTCGAGAACGACGACTACGAATGGCATGGACCGGACTACTGGGCCAACGCCTTCATCCGCCCCTGCCGCTGGGGCCTGGCCATGAAGCCATCGGACTGGATCCGCAAGGCCATGCACGGCATCGAAGTGGAGGAGCGCAACCAGCGCTGTGAGGATGTCATCGCGAAGGGTCTCGCTCAGGGACTCGGGACGCAGGAGATAGGGGCGCAGGCCTGATGGCGGAGCAACCGACGGCGGCGCATGCCCCGAACAAGCTCAACAAGCGCCTCTATGTCGTGTTCACGACACCGGTGGAGGGTGAGGTAGCGGGAGACCGCGCGGCGGCGCGTGCCGAGCACCTGGAGTACCAGTACGAGCTGGAGCGCCGCGGCATCATGTTCGCGGCGGGCCCGTTCCTCAACAAGGACGGGCAGCCTAACGGCTCCGGCATGATCATCTATCGCGCCGACTCGCTGGAGGCCGCGACGGAGATCGCCGACAATGATCCCTTCCACAAGCAGGGATTTCGCCGGTACACGATCATGCCCTGGCGGGTGAGCGAGGGTACGTTCTCTGTTCGGATCAACTACTCGTCCGGAACATACCAGTTCGATTGAGCAACTCACCATGCTCGCGCGATGCGAGGCGCAGCTGACCGAGCGTCGTGGTCCAGCAAATACCGGTGCGAGGCACACTTCATTGTTGTGTCCTTGGGACGAGTTTTTTGCCGAAGCCACGCGCTTCGATATGGCTTTGCCGCACTCGAGCGAGACTGACTGCGTGTTGAATACATAGCGCCGAAGGACTTCTGCATGACCGACCCCCGCATCGAGCACGCCCACCACTTCATGTCGCGGTTCACCGTCAATGGCGTCAACCCGTCGGACTTCCAGGACGTGATGAAGACCCTCACGCACTGGGATCAGTGGTGCGCGGCGTGGTCGATGCGGGCCAAAGTCCACGAGGATCTCGGCCGCGAGGCGCTCGATGCAAAGCAGTTCGCCAGTGCCGGGGAGCATCTGGGCCGCGCCGCGGTGACGTACCATTTCGCCAAGTATCTGTTCACCCACGATCTGCAGCAGATGCGCGCCGCCCACATGAAGGCGGTGGCATGCCATACGCTCGCCTTGCCGCACCAGCGCTTTGCAGGCGAGCGCGTCATGATCCCCTATGAGGGCCGCGAGCTTGCGGCGGTCCTGCGCAAGCCGCCGGGCGTCGACAAACCGCCGGTGGTGCTGATGATGATGGGTCTCGATTCGACAAAGGAGGAGCTGGACACTTTCGAGGTGACATTCCTCGTGCGCGGCATGGCGATCCTGGCGTTCGACGGCCCGGGCCAGGGGGAGGCCGAGTACGACCTGCCGATCCGCTATGACTACGAAGGCGTCGTCGGGCCGGTGATCGACTGGGTGACGGCCAAGCGCCCGGACCTTGATTCGAAGCGGATCGGGCTGTGGGGGATCAGCCTTGGCGGCTATTACGCACCGCGCGCAATCGCCTTCGAGACGCGCATCAAGGCGGCAATTGCTGTCTGCGGGCCCTACGACTGGGGTGCGCTGTGGGACAAGCTTCCCGACCTCACGCGTGATGCGTTCGTCGTCCGCAGCCATTCCAAAACGGAGGCGGAAGCCAAGCCGAAGGCCGACAAGCTCTGCCTGCGCGGCGTGGCCGAGAAGATCCGGACGCCCCTCTACCTCGTCGCCGCCGGTCTAGACCGGCTGACGCCGCCGGAGGACTACGAGAAGCTGAAGGCCGAGATTCCCGGCCCGTGCGAGCTGCTCGTCATTCCGGACGGCAACCACGTCGCCCACAACCGGCCCTATCTCTATCGGCCGCAGACTGCCGACTGGATGCTGCAGCAGCTACGCTGATCCGCGCCTTGTGAGTTCCGCTCAAACCGCGATGACGTAGGTATCGTCGAACGTCGACTGCTGGTTGCCGTAGACGTCATCGCCATTGCGCAGGAGGTAGCCAGACGTTCCGCTCTGGCGCTCGCCCCATGGCGCCACGATATCGAAGCCGCCCCGGAACGCCAATACGTCCACCGGCGCGGCATTCTTCGGCTTGAACACGTCACCGTGCTCGGAGTGCCGATCTGTCTTCTCATAGAGCTGATCGAACTTTTCCGGTTTGATGACGTACCGGTTGACGTTGCCGTCGCGATCCTTCACCGCGACGCCCCGGGTGTTCAGCAGCGTGACGACAAAATCACCGGGAGCAGCGGTATTGCGCGTCTCCTCGCCATTGAAGCTGGTCACGACAAGCTGCTCAGTGTCGGCACGCCGCGCAGCGACCGGCGCCAGTTTGCGCGCCGTCATCGGTTTGGTGTTGAGCGCTTTGGCGATAGCGTCGAAGTCCGCCGAGGTCAGCTTCGCGTCGGCCACCAGCCGCACCGTCCGCCATAGCCAGAACCCTTGTCGCTCGAGTTTGTACACTTGCTCGACCTTTCGTTTGCGGGTCCACCCTACAGCTCAGGCGTGGACAGCCTCATTGAACAACGTCAATGAGGCCGCATTGTTTCGCCGGCATCGCTGCGCGCGGCGACCCGCCCGGTGGTCAGGGTGCGGGGGGCAGGTGCGGGGGTCACTGCCAGGGCATCAGCGAGGCATGGATGACATCGGGCACGCCGCCTTCCAGGTTGCCGACCGAGCGGATGGCTAGGTCCACGTCGTTGAGACCGAACTCGTGCGTGCAGATCTGCTCCAGCGGGAAACGCTTGGAGGCGAGTTGCTCCAGAGCCAGCTCGCACGAGCGATAGCTGTGGCCGCGCGCGCTCTTCATTGTGATCCACTTCACGCAGAACTTCTCCAGCGGGAAGTTGGGGAAGTCCTTCATCTCGCCCTGCGCGACGATGATGCCGCCCTTACGCTTCAAGGCCTCGATGGCGAGCAGCATCGGGATGGTGCCGGCGCCGGCCGTGCAATCGAGCGCGACGTCGACGCCCTTGCCGCCGGTGATCTGCATGATCCGCTCCAGCGGGTCCTCCTCGTTGACGTTGATCACGTAGTCGGCGCCCAGTGTCTTGGCCATCTCCAGCCGCACCCGGTCCTTCGCGGTCCCGGTGACGATGATGAGCGCGGCACCTGCCTGCTTGCAGATCACGGTCTGAGACAGCCCCTGCTGGCCCGGGCCCTGGATGAGGACGGTCGAATTGTAGCCGACGCCGCCGTCGAACAGGCTCCATTCCACGCCGTTGGCCATCGGCGTCACGATGCCTGCCAGCTTCGGCGACACGCCCTTGGGCACGTGATGCAGCACCGCATTCCAGGGCATGTAGGCGTACTGCGCGAAGCCGCCCCACAGGTGCGGAGCCTTTTCGTCCGACGTGTAGCCATAGCGGATGGCGTCCGGATTGGTGCGCCAGTTGGTGTTCTCGCAATGGCGGTACTCGCCCCTGTGGCACCACTCGCATTTGCCGCACTCCACGTAGTGCTCGAGGAAGACGAGGTCGCCTTCCTTGAAGCCCTTGCGGTTGGTAAACTCAGCTCCGCACTTGGCGATGTAGCCGATGTTCTCGTGCCCCATGATCGTCGGACGGGTCCACGGCGGCTCCTGATAGAGGCGTACGTCCGTGCCGCAGATACCGGCCACTTCCATCTTCAGCAAGGCGCCGTCCGTGGGGACGTCGGGCATGGGATACTCGCGGATCTCGGTTTTCATCGGTCCGGTACGGACGGCGGCAAGTACCTTCTCGGCCACGGCGGTCTCCCATCTGCTGCGTTTTCGGTTCAGTGCGCAGTTTAGACGCAGCCGCACGTCCGTGCCAATGTGGCAACTGGAACGCTCGCAAACAGCAGGCAGCGAAACGATCCATGCTCGGCAGCTTCCGCAAGTCATCTCTCGATCTGGCAGTCTTCCAGAGGCTGCGCGGCTGGACGCGGGCGAGGTTCGCGCTCGGAGCGGCCGATCCCGTCGTCATCACCGAGCAGAAGACGCGGCTGCCCGGCTTCCCGCCGGTCGAGACCATCGTGGCGTTCTGGGACCCCGCCGACGAGACCACGCGATACCACTTCAAGGTGTTCAAGCCGGCCGCCGAGGTGGTCGAGGACGACTTGCCGCCGGCCTGGCTGAAGCCGGGGCTGGTCGACACCGGCGTGGCGGGGTGCAGCTGCTGTTGAGGGGTGAGGGCGCATCGGCCGCAATTGTCGCCAAAGCGATAGCGGAATCGCTAGCCGCCCGAGAGCGTGACGGGTTGGGCTGGGGCTGCCGACATGCCTGCACGGCTGCATGCTGCACAGCTCACAAGCTCAATTATACAGGGGCGGACGTCAGGCGATCCTTCAATCCGGCCGTCATGGCCGCGCCGGGCCGAGGCGAGAGTCTTTAGTTTGTCGCTGGCGACTCCCCTTCGGGGAGCCGGCCGCCAGCGACGGGTGACACGCCCCGGATCACTGCAGCGCTCGCGTTTCACGAGCCCTCGGATTGGTCATGACGGTGATTTTTATACAGAAGCCGTCACTGGCTGGTCGGGCGTTGACGAGGCGGCCTTTGCTTTCGAAAATGTCCGCTACCAAGAGAGCTTCGACCAGTGCCAGCGTGAAGCGATCTGGATCCATCAACGCACAGCGCAACATGAGCCAAACGAGACGGCTGTTGCGTCCTTAAGGCCGTTCACACGTTAATCAAGAGCCAAGCTTTTCGCCTAGAAAGGCTGCCGCCCAATCTCTCTTCGCTAGCAAAGCGCAACCCCGTTCGAGAATACTTCTTATACAGTAACTCCTTGAGCAGAGCATTAGGCATGCAATTCGACTCTGGCCTGTACTTTCCAGATCGGTAGTACCTGATGGCTCCCCTGATTGAGCGACGATAATATAAACATGTCCGAGAGAGCCTCACTTCTTCAGCTGGCTACGAACCAACTGCCGGAGGCAAGTCGCTCCGCGCAGAACCCTCTCTCTGTCATCTGCTTCGCAGGTGCCATTTCGACCGTTTTGGGCTTGGATTACGTCCCGGGACAAGTGCGAGAGCCGCCAGCCGAGAGGTAGCTCATAGGCATCGGTCGAGGTCAACAACTCAACAAGAACGACCTTGTCCGGCCCCCCCGCCGCTCCGGCCCCTCTGCTGGCGAGCTGTATGGCTCTGCCGATTTCATTTCTGGCACGAGCGGTGCGCGTGTTGAGCAGCGTCCACACGGGGCCAAGCAACTCCCCCGGCGCGAACAAATAACTCTGTCGGATGTTCGGCGACGTCAGGATGATCAGCTGGAATTCGACGCGATGTCGAAAATCTTCCCGGCGCGCGAAAGTATCGAGGTGACGGATAAGATCTATTGCCGTAGAGACGCCGGAGTTTTCAAAATAGCCTCCGTCTACGAACCATTGTGTCGGCACGTCGCCCGCTCCCTTGAGCCACCCGGCGGGCGTGACCCATGGAAAACGTGCACTGAGGATGGCAGCCGTGCTCAGTGGGATTTCGCGAGGCGCGCTCGTTGTCATATCGGTGGGGCCGAAGAACTTCAAGTCACCAGCTCCAGAGAATTTGAACGGAGAAATCACGTGACGATTGCCTGTATTGACTTCCGTGGTGTTGAGCAGCAATGCTGGCGCATGCTTGAATGCGGCGAGATCCCAATGATTCATGTAAGGCCTTGCCAAAGTTCGGTCCGACGCCGACTTCCGCTTCAGGAATGCCTTCCTGTATGATGGGCTTTTCTCAAGCTTTTCGGACATCCGCTCAACCGACGCTTCCAAAGCAAGGGCCCGATCAAACCGATAGACCGGTGTCGGGATGAAGCGTTGGATGAAATCCGGAAGTAGCAGTGCCGCCTGCAGGGGCGTCCACATGTCGCTGCGCAATGCCGTGTCTACCGCGCCAACCAAACTCGGTCCACCATTCTGCTTCTCGAAACAGCCACTGGGTGGGTACACGAATGCATTATTGCGTTCGGCATCCCGAACAATCGAATTGAAGAGCGATGCCCCTACGCTGCCGCCGGACACGGCGCTGATGGCAAATATGTGTTGAGTGAAGAGTGGACATTCCTCCTGGAGGCTGGAGAGTAGAGAAGCTGCGTGGTAGGCAGCGTAGGCACCGCCGCCCTGTGCGGCAACGATGTACACGGGATAGGGCTTGCCCTGTTTGTTGAATTCCTCAAGATCTTGGCGGCTCGACATCCATTGCGAGAATCTTCGGATCGACTATACCAATCGAGCAATTCGCAGCCGCTGCCGGATCAACCTCGACGAAACGAATTTTGTGATTATCGCTCAGGCCAGTCCATGCAAAAACCACTGCCAGAGATATTACGATGATCAATGCCGGAACCTTCGTTTTTTCGTAGACGATCCTGGCCGCAAGTAAGAAAAGCGTCAGGGATATTAGAAACAGGGCCAGGGTTGCGGCAGCTGGAAATGCGTCGTGGAAGCTTTCCGCCATATAAAAATACAATCCGGTGAGCCCGACATGCAATCCCAAGCCGGCCACCAAAGCCAGGAGGCCAGCCCAACTTTCGAGAAAGAAGTTGTGCCGCGCTGTCAAACGCACAGAGAGGCGTGATGAAAGGATAGATTGTGTTACCAGGACGACGCCGGCCGCCGCAAAAGTCGTTAGAGCCCACAGCCACAGAACCGGCGAGAAATTCAGTCTGCTCGCCACGTATTGTTCTACGATTGGTTGGGCGTCCTTCGCAGTAATTCCCATGTTGGACAATACGCTGCGCACAGCCTCTTCGACATAGGGTTGCACGGCCGTCAACTCCGCACCGCTGAGCCGCGCGGAGAGTATGCCCATGCAGTATCCTGCAAGGATGAGGATAGCCAGAAATCCATGGCAATGTTCCTGCCAGTAGTGGCGGTACCACAGGCCGAGCCAAGCGGGCTCTGGTTAGGCCAAAAACTAGACTGGATAGGCAGATGACAGCGGCCGAGTTTGCTAAGACAACCTTCAAGCCTTGGGAGAACGACGTGCGCTCGTCCTGCGGATGCAGGTAAGACCAATAAATGTCCTGAGCGTCGGCCCGGTACAGGTCGATGATCTGATCGGGCACGCTGAAGAAAGCCGCTGCAGCAGCCGCTACAAGAATAAGGAAGTTACAGCGCCAGAGCGCGTCTCGAAGTGCGAGCACGGCAAGAGCGCCCTTAGTTCTTGGGTTTCTTGCAGCCTGTCAATACGCAGATGTCGTCGGGGTCCACATCTTGTCTCGGATCTTTGGGCATATCTGACAAGTCATGCTTCGTGGATGGTTTGGTCGGTCGCCCTTTGTCATTGGTCCTGTTGGCTTTCTTACCAGATTTTGCCTTTTGAGAGTCTGCGCGCGCTGGGTCTGACAGTTGAGAAATCTCATAAACTCTTGCTGCAGCAGGCTGGGTGGCAGCGCCAACCGACCTAGTGTAATCGAACGAGACGGCATGTTCTGCTTGCGCGACGTCGGCGATGCCTTGCAAAGCGATCACGGTCACAACAATCATAGATGTCAAGCTACCAAGTTTCCCGCAGACAGCATCAAGGCAATTGCTGATTTTCCGCAAACAAACCATTTTCGTCGTCCCCTCTACGCGCGTGATGACTCCCGTCTCCAAAATTTCACATAGCCCCTTTCGCGCCATGCGATGGATCAAAGGGGGCACTTATTCCAGGCGGCTGCTGCCGTGCCATCACCCCATCATGTGGCATGGTCGATGTCCGTTGACAGGGTGACTGCGAGCGAGTCCAGCGGCTTTCAGCTCAGCCGAGTACGGGGGCTCGTCAACGTCCCCTCCCTCCGCAAGCCGGCCGTCGCCAGCCACGGCATGCTGCGCCTGCTCAGGTCAGGAACTGCGCACGCGCGTCGATACTGGTTCGGTGCCGCTATTTTTCGCGTTCACTGGCAGCGGGCATCGCAGCTTCAGGCAGGCACACGAACCTCGCCCCCTTCGGGCCACCTCTTGTCGCCCACCCTCTTTCGAACCACGCCCTTTCCATACACTCTGGCGCGCACAGCCTGTGCCTCTCGACCATGGGCCGCGATCCGGCCTACATTGGCGCCCAATCGCGCAACGACACATCCCGAGGGAGCACGCCGCCCATGGCCGATCTGAAACTCACCGCCGTCACCCGAACGCAAGGCAACAACCGTGCATTGAAGGAGGGGCGCGTCAGCCCGAAGACCTGCACGCTGAAATTCGTCGAGGTCGATCCGCTGATCGCCGCGTTCCGCCGGCAGGTGCGCGGCAACGAGTTCGACGTCTCCGAGATGGCGATCACCACCTACATCTGCGCCAAGGCGCACGGCAAGCCGATGACGGCGATACCGGTGTTCCTGGTGCGCGCGTTCCATCACGGCGCGATCCTGGTCAATACCAAGGCAGGCATCAGATCGCCGAAGGACCTGGAAGGCAAGCGCGTCGGCGTCAACCGCGGCTACACCGTCACGACCGGCGTGTGGGCGCGCGGCAATCCTGCAGGAGGAGCACGGCGTCGACCTGTCCAAGATCACCTGGGTGCTGTCGGGCGACGAGCATGTGGCCGAGTACAAGGCGCCGGCCAACGTGGTGCCGATCGAGCCCGGCAAGAAGATGCAGGACATGCTGGTGTCGGGCGAACTGGTGGCCGCGATCGGCGTCGATGTCGATCATCCGGACGTCGAGCCGCTGATCCCGAACGCGCTCGATGCCGGGCTGGCGGCCCTGAAGTCGCGCGGCCATTACCCGATCAACCATCTGGTGGTGATCAAGGACGAGTTGATCGCGAAGCATCCGGGGCTGGCGGCGGACATCCACAACGCCTTTGTCGAATCGAAGCGGCTCTATGTCGACGACCTGAAGGCTGGCCGCATCGAGAAGCCGACCGGCGTCGACAAGGTGCACAGCCGCGTCATGGAGATCACCGGCGAGCCGCTGCCCTACGGTATCGAGCCGAATCGCAAGGTGATCGAGGACCTGATCGGGCACGCGCTGACGCAGGGCATCATTACCGAGCGGGTCAGCGTCGACGACCTGTTCGCGGCCGAGACGCTCGGGCTCGCAGGCTGATTGACGATGATGACGGTGGCCGAGATCGTTGCGCGAGGCGGACTGCGGCTCGGCATATTCCCTTCGTTCATGTACACGGAAGCCGAAGACGGCACGCTGCGCGGTATCGCGGTCGAGATTGCCCGGGCGATGGCAGAGCGGCTGCATGTCTCGCCGGAGCTCAGCGCGTACCGGTCGCCGCCCGATGTCGTGGAAGCCCTAGCCCGAGGCAGCTGCGATGTGGGTATGCTGGGCATCGATCCGGGCCGGGCCGGCGCGATCGACTTCACGGCTCCCTTGATGCGTGCCGATTTCACCTACCTCGTGCCGGCTGGCTCCGGCATCCAGCGTATTGCCGATACCGACCGGGCGGGCGTCAGGATCGCAGTGGTGCGCAATCACGCCATGGATTTCGCGTTGCGCGGAAAGCTGGCCGAGGCCGCTCCCGTCCATGTCGATGTGCCCGACGAGGCCTTCGAGCTTCTTGCGAGCGGCGCGGTCGATGTCTGCGCCGGGATCAGGCCCGGTCTGCTGGCATATGCGAAGCGGCTTCCCGGCTCGCTCGTGCTGTCCGAGCGCTACGGCGCCAACACCCTGGCCCTGGCTGCCGCTAGAGGAAACACGGAGCTGCTGGCGTGGCTGCAGAGCTTCGTGGCCGAGGCCAAGACGAGTGGCCTGGCCCGGCAGGCGATCGAACGGGCGGGGCTATCCGGCATAGACATCCCCGCGGATTGAGTTGAACCGAGGTCAGTATGCCCGATTTCGTCCCAACCCATCGCCTCACGCACGAGGCCAGCATGAAGATGATCGCTGCCGGCGTGGCCAAGGCCGACGAGATCGGGGTCAAGATCAGCCTGGCCGTGGCCGATCGATCCTGCCAGCTCATCGGCTTCCTGATGATGGATGGCGCGCGCATTTTCTCCGGCCGCGCCACGATCAAGAAGGCGCTGACGGCGGCATCCCAGCACGTGGCGACCGGCTATGCGAAGCCGGAGGATGTGTTGAGCCTGCAGATCCGCATGGACGGCGACTTC
The DNA here is from genome assembly GCA_963825625.1 of uncultured Alphaproteobacteria bacterium. GTDB lineage: Bacteria > Pseudomonadota > Alphaproteobacteria > Rhizobiales > Hyphomicrobiaceae > CAMDPA01. Next base: position 54,985 of record CAWGUF010000032.1, read on the forward strand.
ACCAATGTGCGGGGCGGGTTTCCGATCATCGTCGGCGGCGAGACAATCGGCGCGGTGGCGGCCGGCGGCGCATCGCAGGACGAGGACGTCATCGTCGCACGCGCTGCATTGGCGGCGCTTGGACTGGGCGAGGCGCCTGACTGAGCGCCTGCAAATGCAGCGCAGCAGGCGCCATCGATTTGGGTCAGGACGGCTGGCCCTCGATCTCGCGCGTCAGCTCCTCGACGGCGGTCTTGGCTCCCGAATACAGCGGATAGACGTCATACAGCTGGCGATAGACCGCCAGCGCCGCCTTCTTCCGGTCGGTCGCCTTGAAGATTTGGGCCAGCCCCTCGAGTGCCTTGTAATGGTTGGGATCCAACGCCAGAACACGCTGCAGATCGCCGGCTGCCCGCCGAAAATCGTTTTCGCTGAAGTGGACCATTGCCCGTCGATAAAAAACTTCGGTGGAATCCGGTGCCAGCTTTACCGCGCGATCGAGCAGCTCGATGGCAAGCTCATCCTCGTTCCCGGCGGCGGCCTTGGTGGCGCGCGCCATCAGCAGGCCCACCGTGTCGCCTACCGACGCCTTCCATACCTGCTCGATGGCATGAGCCGTGCGCTGCGCTGTCTCCTCATCCTGGGCCGTCGCAAGGTAGGCGTAGAGCTCGCGCAGCAGCAGCGCACGCTGGCTGCCACCTTCTGGCACCGAATTGCTACCGGGCCGACGCAGCACCTTTGGGATGGGCTTGGGCTGGGCAGCCTCGCCCGACGGCCTCTTCTTGCCCGGTCCGGCCTTGTCGGACGGCTTCGAGGTGTCCGTGCCGTCGCGTAGCTCGGGATCATCCCGTGGCTCCGGCGACTGGGCCAAAGCCGGCGTAGAGCCGCCCGCGGCCACCGTGATGACAGCGGCAGCGAAGAAAACTGAAAACGTGGGGACTTTGCGCATGACGGTGAATGTATGTGCTCGACGGCGCAACGTCAAAGCCCACGATCACGGCGCCGAGAAAATTTCGCGCGCAAGCGGGGAGCAGATCTTGACCCTGCGGTCATCATGGCCATGCGGCGATGCTGGACATGTGGCGATCAGGCGAGAGCCAGCCGCCGCAGCCAAAATTCGCCCGGTCAGCGCTGGCGTGCCTTGAACCGCTTCTGGGTCTTGTTGATCACGTACACCCGCCCCTTGCGACGCACTACGCGATTATCGCGATGCCGCCCACGCAGGGACTTCAGGGAATTCTTGACCTTCATCACACGCCCGTCTGAATTGACCGTCTGAATTTGCGATGCCTGGAGACCGACCAGAGCGGGGCCCGCCAAGCGACAAAACCACCTCAGCCGTGACCTTCTGGGTCACGGTGAAGCGCCAAGAGCTGGTGGGCGCGACAGGGATCGAACCTGTGACCCCTACCATGTCAAGGTAGTGCTCTACCGCTGAGCTACGCGCCCTCGAGCCGCCGCTTGTAGCGCCACACGCGCCACCTGTCCAGCCTCACATGAGATTCAGTGCATGATGCACAATAGCCACTCACGCTGCGCTCGCGAAATTGTTTCGCTGCGATGCGGTAGATCGGTCACGAATCAGCACCCTCACGCGGGTAGAACGTGGCGTGAATATTAACGCTATGGAACGCTGTTAGGCCGTTCACGCGGTGGTTTGGGGCCATCTGCCGCGTTTGATGTTGCGGCGCAGCGTGGTAACTGGTTATCGTAATTCATGGCATACTGGTCACAAGCCGTGGTGCCATACGGGTACATGCCTCGAACGCGCAGACGGCGACGGCGCGAAAGACGGCATCGCATGCTGGCGGCGGCGATTTGGCGTAGATGGCCTGACCGTTTGCCAGAAGGGAAACGCCGGAGTTCGGGGGCAAAGCGCGGATCCGGTCACCAGAGGGCACCTGGCTTTTCGGGATCTGGCGCTCGGCGGGATACGACAGCGGCGGGATATAGTGGCTTGGCCCATCGAACATGGTGCTGAGCAGGAATTGGCGCCAGGGGCGCTGAGCAAGAATTGGCGCCAGGGGCGCCGAGGGGCGCAAGGAGCGACGTAATGACCATCATGGAGCGCAAGACCTACTTCTTCGAGGATCTGGAACTCGGCATGGAGGCCGATTACCAGCGCCAGGTCGCGGACGCTGACATCGTCGCCTTTGCGGATGTCACCGGCGACAAGAATCCGGTGCATCTCGACGACGCCTACGCGGCCAAGACCATATTCAAGCAGCGCATTGCGCATGGCATGCTGACCGCCGGCTACATCTCGACCGTGTTCGGCATGGAGCTGCCGGGCCCCGGCGCCATCTATGTCTCTCAGACGCTGAACTTTCGCGCGCCCGTCAAGATCGGCGACATCGTGACCGCGCGCGTCAAGGTGGTCGAGTTGATCGAGGCCAAACGCCGTGCGCGCTTCGAGTGCCAATGCGTCGTTGGCGATAAAGTGGTGCTCGAAGGCGAGGCCGTTCTCATGGTGCCGGCCCGCCCCACGTCCGACTGAACAGCCGCGTGGATCTCGCCTGCTGGCATCGTGACGGCGTCGGGGCTTTCGCCCGGCGCCTGTAACAGCTATTTGATGCATCAATTGGCGTCGGCGAGGCAGAATTGCACGGCAAATGAAGGTCATCAACGGATACGATGCCATACCGGCTGCGATGCGCGGCTGTGCGCTGGCGATAGGTAATTTCGACGGCGTGCACCGTGGGCATCAGGAGCTGCTGCGGCAAACGCGACGCCAAGCGCAGTTGATCGATGCGCAGGCCGGCGTGATGGTTTTCGAGCCGCATCCACGGCTGTTTTTCAAGCCGGATCAACCGCTGTTCGCCTTGACGCCTCTAACAGAGAAGCTCAGGCTGTTTCAGGCACTGAAGCTCGATTTTGCAGCGGTGCTCGAATTCGATGCCGATCTGGCAGGCTTGTCGCCGGTCGAATTCGTGGATCGAATACTGGTCGGCGGACGGGGGCGTGGGTTCGAGGTTCGCCACGTGGTCATCGGCTACGACTTTTATTTCGGCAAGGGCCGGGCGGGTACACCGGAGATGTTGCGCGATCTGGGGGCGGAGCGCGGCTTCGGCGTCACCGTGATCGCGCCCGTAGCGGAGGCAGGAGAGGTGCTTTCATCATCTGCAGTGAGGGCCAGGCTATCGACTGGTGACGTGCGCGGCGCGGCGCAGGAGCTGGGCCATTGGTGGCGCGTGAAAGGTGCGGTGACTGGCGGTGCAAAGCGCGGCACCGGGATGGGATTTCCGACCGCCAATATCACGCTTCCAGCCGGCACGGCACTCGGCCAAGGGATCTTTGCTGTACAGGTCTGGGTGGAGGGCAGGCAGATAGACGGTGCTGCTTATTTTGGGCAACGCCCGACATTCGACAATGGCGCGCCTGTACTCGAGGTCTTCCTTTTCGATTTCGACGAAGATATTTACGGCCGCGAAATCGAGGTGGAATTCGTAGGCTATGTGCGCCCGGACCAGCGATTTCCCGATATGGAAGCGCTGAAGGTGCAGATGGAAAAGGACTGTGCCCGTGCACGCGAGCTACTTACCGAAGCTCGGGCGGACCCTGCCCTGTCCTCCTATTCGATGCGCCCCTAAAGCGCGTTAGGCAGTTGGACCGGCTGCTTTGGCCGGGCCCAAACAGCCTGCGCGTGGCCGATCTCATGCATCATGCCGTTGGCGTGCTGCCTCCAGGATCTCGAGGTTCGGGCAGAAGACTGGATGCGCATCACGCTCGGCTTGAGCCAGCCAATTACCGCAAGCTTGAGCTTCCCGGCAAAACAGGCATGTCCTGCGCGCCTGCGCGTAGGCATCGCCAGCGCGGATCCGAGCAAGATCGATCGGACAGATGCCAAGCCGGATCATCATCTCGTCGAGGCGGCGAGCCTGATGCTCGACCCGCTTGAACATCGGCCATTGCATGAGGTCGCTCCTCCTGCCGGTCGCGGTTCGCAGCAGTTGTGCAGGGTTTGAACGCGGAATGCGTTGACCAGGATCAAGGTTGCTCGTTGTGCGTCGCGGCGAATACCCTCTCTCGTCAGGTTGGCGCAAGCTTCGGGAGCTCGCGAGCGGCATCGCCCGCGGGTCTCACGTTGCGGCCGACCATCCAGCGTAGAATAGCGTGCTATCGTCGATCAAATCTCGTTGTCTCGGGCAGAAACGGCAGCGCTCGAAGATACTTGGCGGCATGGTGTTAGCGAACTCGGTTATCGAAATCCGGAGACGTATCGATGGCAGCGGGGGACATCACGCCACCGGCGGGCGGGGCAGGCGAAAACGGAGACGTTGGCCTCGCCCGTACACTGACGTTGACGCATGCGGTGCTATATGGGCTTGGCGTTACGATCGGCGCCGGCATCTACGTGCTGGTAGGCCCAGCGATCGGCCGGGCCGGTGCCGCCGCGCCACACGCATTTGCCATAGCCGCGGTGCTGATGGCCTTTACGGCCGCATCGTTTGCCGAGCTGGCGACGCGCATGCCTGTTGCGGCTGGCGAAGCTGCCTATGTGGCCGCCGGCTTCCGGGCGCGATGGCCGGCGACCGTTACGGGCCTGCTGGTGGTGGCGATGTCGATCGTATCGGCTGCCGCGATCAGCGTGGGCGCTGCCGGATACATCAGTCATGTCCTGCCTTGGCCGCATCTTATGCTGGTTGCGGGCGTCGTTCTGCTGATGGGGTTTGTCGCGGCGTGGGGTATCAAGGAGTCGGTGACGCTGGCCGGCGTAATGACGCTGATCGAAGTCGGGGGCTTGCTTGTCATCATCGTCGCTGGAGCATTGGCCGGGCCTTATGTGCCCGACGCCAACGTGGCGGCCGCCCCCCCTTCGCCATTGCAGACGCCTTATATATTCGCAGGGATCGCTTCCACGACACTGCTTGCGGTGTTTGCCTTCGTAGGCTTCGAGGGCATCGCCAACGTTGCCGAGGAGGTCGAGCGCCCCGAGCGCGATCTGCCGTTGGCATTCTTCCTGACCCTCGCCATCACGACGGTGCTCTACATGGCAGTGATATGGGTGGCATTGCGGTCTGCAGGACAATCCGAGCTGGCGGGATCCAATGCGCCTCTGACGCTCGTTTTCCAGAGAGTGACGGGCGGTGATGCGCGGATCATGACGGCGATTGCCATCATCGCAACTATGAACGGGATCATTGTTCAGACAATCATGGCGGCACGCGTCTTATACGGCTTGTCGCGACAGGGCAGCCTGCCGCGGGCTCTGGGGCGCGTCAACCGCATCACGCGGACACCGGTCATTTCGACTGCGGTCACGGTTGCGATCACGCTGGCGCTTGCGCTGCTTGTCCCGCTCGACAGGCTTGCCGACTGGACCGCCCAGCTGACGCTGGTGATCTTCACCATTGTCAATGCCGCGCTGGTCATGCTCAAGCTGCGTGATCCGGCGCCGCGGGAAGGCGTGTTCGTTGTGCCTTTGTGGGTGCCGTGCGCCGGAATAATCAGCACCGTAGGCGTCTTGCTGGCGACTGCTGTCCTGTAATGCAGGCTGCGGCTTGCGTGCGCCTGTGCCCATGCCGACGGCGACCAGAGTCAGTGCGACCTGGCTTGCGGCTCGGAGCCTCGCGCCATGTAGTCGAAGCATTTATACGCCGTCTCGACATTGGTGCCGGCAAGTCCGCTGCCGAGCCGGGCCAGCGTCATGAATTCTTCCCGATAGTCCTCGGCGGTCTTCTGGTAATGCGAGGCCAGAATTTTCAAGGCCTCATCGCTGGTGCGGCAACTGGCGACTTTTTCAGTCGTTGCCATGTCCTGCTTCAGCCGTCGCTGCACGAAATCGCACCATTCGCCGCCAATCGAGGCGAATGTCATACCGAGATGACCGTTCCAGGTTGCCATCGCCAGCAACATGGGCTGCCACGTCTGATTCTGCGGAAACACTTGATCGAAGCCCGGAAGGCCCGGCATCGCGGGGTGCGCCCCAGGGCGAGATGAACGCGTCTCGGCATGGCTGGAATGTTGCGGCATGATTAGCCCCTTGTTGCGATCGTCCAATCATCGGTGATCGGCTGATTGGTTGGCCTGTTGGCGGGATCGAGGCACGCGGGCCATCGAGGCCGCCGATGCTTTCGAGACATGGAACATGTGACCATGTCACTTGCGTTGAACGCATTGACGCGTGTCAAAATCAACCGCGACAGCGCATGCAAGTTTTCGCATAACGAGGAAGGCGATGACACGAGGCGACAGCGAGGCAGGCGGGCGAGTGGCGCCGGAGCAGGCCAAGGTCGTGGCGTTGCTGTCTGACCCTGGAACATGGAGGTGCGATCCAGGCAAGATTGCGAGGATCGACACGCACGGGGCGCACGTGTTCCTTGCCGGGGATCTCGCGTTCAAGATCAAGCGCGCCGTGAAATACGCGTATATGGATTTCTCGACACTTCAGCTCCGGCGCGCCGCGCTGGAACGCGAGCTGGAGGTGAACCGCGAGGCAGCGCCCGACATCTACCAGCGCGTATCAGCCATCACGCGCGAGCAAGACGGATCGCTTTGCATCGAGGGCCGCGGTGTCCCCGTGGAGTTCGGGCTTCGGATGCAGCGGTTCGACCAGTCGCAGCTGCTGTCCCGCCAGCTTGCCGCCGGGCGGCTCGGAAGTGACGTTGCCAAGATGTTGGGTGATGCCGTCTTCGAGTCCCATGCCCGCGCGCGCGTGGCAAGCCGCGAGGACGGCAGAAGCGCATTCGACGCCATTATCTCGGAATTGGCACATGCGCTGCCCGGGGCGGACGAAGACGGAGGCGCGGCCGACGATTTCGTGCGGACAGCCGGCACACTCCTCGACGGTCATCACGCGCTCTTGAGCGAGCGGGCCCGCGCGGGTTTCGTGCGGCGCTGTCATGGCGATCTGCACCTCGACAACGTCGTCATGTGGCATGGGCGGCCGACGCTGTTCGATGCCATCGAGTTCGACGAGGAGATCGCGACGGTAGACACACTCTACGACCTTGCGTTCCTGCTGATGGATCTGGAGCGTCACGAGGCACGACAGGCGGCGAACGAGGTGATGAACCGCTATCTGTGGCGCAGCGGTGCCAGGCTCGATCTGCAGGGCCTTGCGGCGATGCCGCTGTTTCTCGGGCTGCGCGCTGGCATTCGCGCGATGGTCGCGGCGCAGCGGGCGGCCTTGAGCGCCGACGAGGAGCGGGTGCATGCGCTTCGAAAGGCCCGGCTCACGCTTGCCGCAGGGCTGCGCTTGATGGTGCCGCCAGCACCTCGCATGATCGCAATCGGCGGTTTTTCAGGGACCGGAAAATCGACGCTCGCAGCGCAACTCGCGCCGCGCATCGGGGCTGTCCCAGGCGCGGTTCATCTGCGCAGCGATCTGGAGCGCAAATCGATGGCCGGCGTTGCGGAGACGGAGCGACTGCCGGCTAGCGCCTATACGGCCGAGGCTGCGGCCAAGGTCTACGATTTGCTGATCGAGAAGTCGGCAGTGGTGCTTGAGGCGGGACAAGCGGTGGTCGTCGATGCCGTGTTCTCCAAGCCGGAGGAGCGCGCCGCGATCGAGGCGGTGGCTGCGCAACAGGGCGCAGCGTTCACCGGACTGTGGCTGGAGGTCCCTGTCGAGGAGATGATCCGTCGTGTGAAGGGCCGCAAAGGCGATGCATCCGATGCGACTGCCGATGTCGTGCAAACACAGCTGGCGCGGGGTGCCGGCGCCGTCGAGTGGCAGCAGGTGGATGCAGGCGGCAGTCCGGCGGCGACGCTAGCGGCCGCATTGCGGTTGATCTGATTCTCGATTGCCCAGCGGCTGCGCCGCTTTAGAGTATTTCCGATTTAGACAGAAGCGCTCCAGGCCGCGACTGCGGCCCGGCGCCGGTGCGCCGCCCCCGCGGAGTGCCAGGCCTTTTTAGGCCGGTGCGGCACGTGAGCGAGAAGGACAGATCGATTCCGCCTAAGGCGGAAACGATCTAGAGCCCGGCGACCTGGGCCAGCGTCGCGCCTTCCGCCTTCTGTTGCGCATGGTTTGCGTCGATCGCGGCGCGTGTCTCGGGCGGCACCTCGATCTGGGATGCGAACGCATCCTCTTGGCGCAACCGCTCGAACCAGGAAGCCACATTCGGATGCAGTCGTTGCATCGGATAGCCGCACAGGTTCAGGCGATTGACGTAGATGAACCACGCGACATCGAGCAGGCTGAGCTTCTCGCCCAGCAGAAAGGGCTGGGAGGCGAGCGTGACGTCGATGTCGCTCAACGCATTGCGGAAGCGGCCCACCGAAGCGCGCACCGCGGCATCGGTAATGCCTTCGCGCGCGGCTGTTTCCCAGAAAGCGAGCTGGACCGGCCTCGAAGAATTGGGCTTGCCCGCCACGGTGCCGCTGCCGCCGGAGCGGTATTTCGCCAACGCCTCCTTGGACTTCGGCGCGCGACCACGCGGCTGGGTGAAGCGGAACGTCAACGTCCTGAGGTCGAGATGCAAATCATCCTCGTGATGCAGCATCTCACCTACCCGGCCAGCCATCCCCGGCGGGATCAGCTTGTCACCGTCAAGCCGCTCATCGATGAGGGTGATGATGTCGTTGCTCTCGATGTGAACCTCCCCGTCCCATACCAGTGTCGGAACGAGGCCGCGCGGATTGATGCCGAGGTAATACGGCTCGTAGTTCTCATTGTTCGGCAGACTGATCACGTGCGAGGTCCAGTCGGCACCCTTGAGATTGAGCACGATCCGCGTCTTTTGCGAGCACGCCGAGGACGGGAAGTGGAACAGGTGGATGCCGTTCCACTGCAGCACCTCGCGGGTGAGGATGTCGTTGTCGAGCAGTTGGACCATGGCGCGACGCCTCACTCGGGTTATGAGCGCTTTTCCGCCCGCTGCAGGAACTCCACGAGCCGGCCTGGCACGTTGGCTTCGGTCTGGTCGGCAGGCGGGATATCCCAGTATTCCGATCCCGGAATACATTCCTCCAGATAGCGCGCCGCGCTGGTCGCGTGCAAATCGTCCTTGCCCGGCACGATCAAGGTCGGAATGTCGACCTGCATCAGGTCCTCCGGCGCGGCACCTGGCGCGGTGTCGCGGTCGTACATGACGGAGCAGGTGCCGAGCACGATGCGCCGATAGCGTTCCTTGTCCTGCTTCATGAAGTGGGCGGCGAATTCCTTGTCGCGCTTCAGCATCAATGCCCACGGCCCGCCCTTGGGATCCACGCCGAACGTCTCGCCCTTGTTGGCAACGTGCTCCACAACGCCCTCGAAGCCGACCTGGTCGAGGAATGCGATATGCTCGCCGAAGCGGAAGAAGTTCGACATCCGGAACTTTACCCCGCCCACCGGCCAGTAGAGCACCATCGACTTCACGCGCTCCGGCTTCATCACGCCGAAGGCTGCGACCTGCGGGCAGCCGATGCAGCCGCCCATCATGTGCGCCTTGTCGATGCCGAGATGATCGAGCAGCCCGGCGCCCTGCTCGACGAAATGGCGCCACGACACGCGCTCTATGCGCCCGCCGGATTCACCGCATTCGCGGCGGTCGTAGACGATACAGGTGAAGTTCTGGCGAAGTGCCGCCATCATCTTCGTTTTCGCATAAACGCCCTGCGTGTCCCACTTCTCGAGCGAGGCGTTGTAGCCGGCCGGGGCGAACATCAAGAGCGGCGGCCCTGTTCCGCTCACCTCGTAACGCGTGGCGATACCGTTGGTCTCGACGAATGGCATGGCTTCACCTCACCCCAGAATCTGGCGGCCCTCGCGCACGTCACCGATGAGCCGCTGGAACGCATCGAGACTTGCCTTGGCCGTGTTGACGTACGTTTCGGTCTTCGAGTCGATCCACTTGGCGCCGTATCCGATCGCAGTGTGTGCCATACGGACGCGACCGTCGAGCCATGGCCCGCCGCCGAAGCCGCCGATGACGGGAATCTTCACTGCCTCAACCACCGCCTTGCCGGCAACCGGCCCGGAGTTGGTGAAATCGAGCATCGCCGCGCCAGCGTCTTCCAGCATTCTCGCCTCCTCGACCAGCTTGGCCGCCGCCTCGGGTGCTGCGATGGCGTTGGCCGAGTTCTGCGAAGAATAGGGTATGCCGTACTTCAGGGCTGTCTGCGGGGTCAGCCCGAATTGCGCGAACACCGGGATGCCAGCACGCGTCAGGGCCGTCACTGCTTCGGGATAGTCGGCCGAGCCGTCGAGCTTGATCATGTCGGCGCCGCCCTCCTTGACGAGGCGGATCGAGGCCGCGACTGCCTTGTCGACGCCCTCCTGCAGCGGTCCATAGGGCAGGTCGCAGATCAATAGCGTCCGCTTCAGGCCGCGCCGCACCGCCTTGCAGAACACCATGATCTCGTCGAGCGTGATCTCCAGCGGGTTGGCGTGGCCCAGAAGATTTACGCCGACGCTATCGCCGACGGTCACGAAATCGACGCCGGCCCGCTCCGCGATCAGTGCGATCTGGTAGTCCCATGCCACCACGCCAACGCTCTTTTTGCCGTCGCGCTTCATCTGCTGCAGCATCGGTATGGTGACGGCTTCGTCGGCCATGGGCGCGTCCTCTTGCGTTTCGTCCTGATCTTCCGGCTGACGGCGGTTGTCTCCCAGCCTCCGCGCCCCGTCAATGCCTACTGCCGGCACGCGCTGCTGGCTGATACCCTTGTTCCGGGGCCGCTGCCCGATTAGGTTCATTAGAACATCTTCACCCCGGAGCCGCCCGTGACCTGCTTTGCCAATGTCGCTAGAGCCGTCGGGAGAACGCCGCTCATCAAGCTCGAGCGCGCCTCTCGTCGAGACCGGCTGCACGATTCTCGGCAAGGCGGAGTTCATGAATCCCGGCCAATCCGTCAAGGATCGCGCCGCGCTCTACATCATCGAGGATGCGATGCGGTCCGGCCGCCTCAAGCCAGGCGGCACCATCGTGGAAGGCACGGCAGGCAATACCGGCATCGGGCTGGCGATGATCGGTGCGTCGAAGGGCATCCGCACCGTCATTGTCATTGCCAACAGCCAGACGCAGGAGAAGAAAGACACCCTGCGTATGCTGGGCGCCGAGTTGGTCGAGGTGCCGCCGGCGCCGTTCTCCAACCCCAACAATTTCGTGCGCTACTCAGGGCGTCTCGCGGAGGCGCTGGCGAAGGCGGACCCGGCCGGTGCGGTGTGGGCCAACCAGTTCGACAACATCGCAAACCGCCAGGCGCACATAGAGACCACCGCGGAGGAGATCTGGGCCGATACCGGCGGCCAGGTTGACGGCTTCGTATCCGCGGTCGGCTCCGGTGGTACCCTTGCAGGGGTATCGATGGGGCTCAAAGCCAAGCGTGCGGACATTCAGGTCGCGCTCGCCGACCCGCCAGGCGCGGCGCTCTACTCCTATTACACGACCGGTGAATTGAAAGCCGAGGGCAGCTCAATCACCGAGGGCATCGGCCAGAGCCGCATCACAAAGAACTTGGAGGGCGCCGTTGTCGACAGGGCCTACCGGATCGAGGACGCCGAAGCATTGGACATTGTTTTTCGGCTGACACAGGAGGAGGGGCTTTGCCTTGGCGCCTCGTCGGGCGTGAACATCGCCGGCGCCGTCCGGCTTGCCCGCGACATGGGACCGGGCCATACCATTGTAACCGTCCTGTGCGATCACGGCTCGCGCTATCTGTCGAGGCTGTTCAACCCGACGTTCCTGCGCGACAAGGGGTTGCCCGTCCCAGACTGGCTGACTACACCGCGCAAAGGCATCCCCGACGTGCGCGTTGCTTCAACCTGATCCGAGCGTACCCAATCAAAGAGAGAGCAGACCCGATGCCCGACCTGAAAGGCCGCTACGTCGTCGATACAGATTGGCTGGCACAGCATCTCGGCGCCCCAGATCTCGTCGTGCTCGACGGCTCCTGGTATCTGCCGGGCGACAAGCGGGAACCGAAGTCAGAATATGCAGCCGAGCACATTCCGGGAGCCTTCTACTTCGACATCGAGGAGCACTCCGACGAAACCTCACCACTGCCGCACATGCTGCCGTCGACTGTGAAGTTCGCCAGCCGCATGAAGCAAATGGGATTGGGCGACGGCTGCCGCGTCGTCGTCTACGACGCGTCCAGCCAGGGCCTGTTCTCCGCCGCTCGCGTCTGGTGGATGTTCCGGGCCATGGGGCATGAGGATGTTGCCGTTCTCGACGGTGGCTTGAAGAAATGGAAGGCGGAGGGCCGCGTCGTGACCGATGAGCCGTCCCTACCCGAGGAGCCAGCGCCACTTCACCCCGCGCGCCAATGCCAGCCTGATCCGCGATCTCGGCGAGATGCGGTCAGTCGTGGCGAACCGCGCCTCCCAGATCGTCGACGCCCGCGGCGCCGGGCGGTTCGCCGGCAAGGAGCCGGAGCCACGCCCTGGCCTTCGTTGCGGCCATATTCCCGGCTCGTGCAGCCTGCCGTCGGCCAAGCTGCTCAATCCCGATGGCACGATGAAATCGGCTGCCGCGTTACGCAAGGCGTTCGAAGACGCCGGCGTCGACCTGAAGAAGCCGATCGTGACATCCTGCGGGTCCGGCGTTTCGGCGGCGATTCTATCGCTTGGGCTTGCGATATGCGGCGTGCCCGATTGTGGGCTCTACGACGGCTCGTGGTCCGAGTGGGGCCAGGAGGGGTTGGATACCGAGGTGGCAACCCTCGCGTGAAGGCCGTTGTGCCTCATCTCAAGACCCATGATCCCACCGTGACATTCTCGGTGATTGCCGGGATTGCGGCCAGGCGCCTATAAGATGAAACTGCATTTCAAGCCGATGCTGCCCAAGGACTGGAGGACGACTGCCGATGAAGGACCTCGAGATCGACGTGAGGGGCTTCAAGCTCAAGGTAAAAGAGGACGGTAGCGGCCCACCGCTTCTGTTCCTGCATGGCGCCGGCGGCTCTGCCTGGAATCCGCTGCTCAAGGTGCTCGCCGAAACGCATCGGGTCATCGCACCCGAGCACCCTGGATTCGGACGCTCCCAGATCCCCGAGTGGATGATGAGCGTTGGCGACCTCGCATTCTTCTATCTCGATGCGCTCGAGCGCATGGAATTGAGCGATATACACCTGGTCGGCCACTCGATGGGCGGCTGGACTGCCGCGGAAATCGCGATCCGCGACACCTCGCGTCTGAAATCGGTGACCATGCTCGCCCCGGCCGGTTGCCGCTCCGACGAGGTGCCTTTCGGCGACATCTTCCTTTGGGATGCCGAGACAGCTACCCGGGCGCAATTCTACGACCAGAAGCTTGCGGAAGAGCGGGTCAAGTTGCTGCCGCAAGCCGATCTGGATATCGTGCTGCAGAACAAGGCAGCCGTGGCTCGCCTCGCCTGGTCGCCGCGCCTGCACAATCCGCAGCTCAAATACTGGCTGCACCGTATCGATGTGCCGTCGCTGCTGATCTGGGGCAAACAGGACAAGATCGTCCCGTTCGACTGTCATAAGCACTTCGTCGAGACCATTCCCGGCATCAAGCTGGTGGCGCTCGACAAGACCAGTCACGCGCTGCACACGGAACGTACCAAGGAATGCAGCGAGGCGATGGCGTCCTTCTTCAAGACAACATGACAAGCCGCGCGGTCGCCCAGCGGCTCGCGCGCTCCCCCGTTCGCCACCCCTTTTTCGCCACCGGGCGAGGCCCGGCTGACGTCATGACCCAAATCCCGGAGATCCGGTATGCAATTCTACTTCTTCCACCTGATGCCCTACGGCGCTATCGACCAGGCGGCCCTCGACAAGTACGACACCGCCTGGCTGACGCTTCCCAACTCGCTCTATGACCCGCAGAAGGGGGTCGAGACCTACGCCAGGTATATCCGCGAGCTCGAGCTGGGCGACGAGCTGGGCTTCGACGGCATCTGTGTCAACGAACACCACCAGACCGCGTACGGTCTAATGCCGGCGCCCAATCTGATCGCCGCCTCGCTTGCCCGCACCACGAAGCAGGCCAAGATCGCCGTGCTTGGACGTGCCCTGCCGCTGGTCAACTATCCCGTCGCCATCGCCGAGGAATTCGCGATGATCGACAACCTGTCGAACGGGCGGCTGATCGCCGGCTTCGTGCGCGGCATCGGTACCGAGTATTACGCCTCGGCCTCAAACCCCAGTCTCAGCCACGCTCGCTACTACGAGGCCCACGACCTCATCCTGCGCGCCTGGACGGAGCCGGGCCCGTTCCGATACACCGGCCGACACTATGAGTTCGACTACGTCAATTGCTGGCCCCGTCCGGTCCAGCAGCCGCACCCGCCGGTCTGGATTCCATCGCAGGGCTCAAAGGAGACGGTCGAGTGGTGTGCCGATGCGTCCCGCAAGTACACCTATCTGCAGACGTTCTCGCCCGTCGCCACCGCCAAGAAGGTGTTCGACATGTATCGCGACTGCGCCAAGGCCAACGGCTATACCGCTTCGCCTTCTCAGATGGGTTGGGCGCTGCCCATGTACGTGGCGGAGACCGATGCGCAGGCCAGGGCGGAGGTTGCCAGCCATATCGAGATCTTCTTCAACAAGCTCCTGCACTATCCACTCGATGCCCGCTTGCCGCCCGGCTATACATCGGTTGCATCGACCAAGGCGCTGATCGAGCAGAAATTCAAGCTGCGCAAGAGCTTCCAGTCGGCTGAAGCGCTGCTGGAGATGGGCATGGTCATCGCGGGCAGCCCGAAGACGGTGCGCGAGACAATCGCGGCCCGCCAAAAAGAGCTCGGGTTCGGGCACCTGATTGCCATGTTGCAGATCGGAACCCAGCCGCCAGAGCAGACCGAGAACAGCATGCGGCTGTTTGCGAGCGAGGTCATGCCCCACCTGCGCGACCTCGGTTAGGCGCACTGCAAATCGATCGAAGCCCGCGGCGGTTGCGTTCGACCCTGCCGCGGGCGCCATTGTCATAAACATTTCAACTGAAATCAGCTTGTTAAGACTCGCTTAGCCGTTCCTTCGTAGGCTGACTGCTGGCAGACCCTCATTCTGGCACGCGGCACCCATGTTGAATGGCACCATCGGATCGAGATCCAACTCGCTCATGAGCGAGTACTCCTCGCTGCTTGGCGATGCCATCCTGCGGCATCGGACGCGGGTTGCCGAGCATTCCGCGCGGATCGAGGCCGAGCTCGCCAGCAGGGTCAAGTCCGAGTTCATCGCCAACATGAGCCACGAGCTCAGGACGCCGCTCAACACCATCGTCGGCTTTTCCAAGCTGTTGTCGGAGCAGGACCGCCGCCACCACAAGAACGAGGACATCGTTCAGTACGCCCAGCTCATCAATGACGCTGCGGGTCAACTGCTCGCGGTCATCAACGACATTCTGGACATTTCGAAGATCCAGAGTGGCAAGTACACGCTGGATGCCCGTCAGATCGCACTGGACGAGGTCTTGCTCGCCTGCATCTCGGCGCACGACCAACAAGCCAAGGACGCCGAGCTCGTGCTGGAGCGACGCATCGATTTCGAGTTGCCTCTGATCCGCGGCGACGCAACCAAGCTGCGCCAGATCTTCACGAATCTGATCGGCAACGCGGTCAAGTTCACACGCCCGGGTGGGACCGTGACTGTTGCCGCCAAGCGCCAGTCCGATGGCGGTGCCATCGTGCGGATCAGCGATAGCGGTATTGGCATGAGCGAGGAAGAAATGCACGTCGCGCTGACGCCTTTCGGGCAGGTGGACGGCGGCAAAGCGCGCTGGCGCGAAGGCACCGGGCTTGGGCTCCCGATTGCCAAGGCGCTGGTCGATCTGCACGGCGGCAAGCTGTCGATCGCGAGCGCGAAGGATCAGGGCACGACCGTGACCGTCATCCTGCCTTCGCGGCACGCGGTTGCGGCAACAAGCGCCTACAAGGAAGCGGCAGAAGGCGCGGCATTTGCCGTCCGCTGACACGATTTCGGACGAGAGGGAACAGGATTCATGCAGGCCTCGGTATCGGGATATGCGCACGCGATCGGCGAGGATCGTTCGATCGGCCGTATCGTTTCGGTTACGGGCTCGAAGGCCATCGTACTGCTGGACGGCAATAGTGATGAGGCACTGAAAGCGCCACGTGGCCGGCCTGAGATGGGAACTCTGCTCGCGATCGAGCAGGCCAACACAGTCGTGCTGGCCATCGTATCGGCACTGAGCGTTCCGGTTCCGGCCCAGCGCGACGGCGACGCGGAGATCTGGATTGCCGAACTTGGCCTGGTCGGCGAGCTTTGGCTCGACAAGAATGGCACCCCATCCTCGTTCAATCGCGGCGTGACCGTGTACCCTTCGCTTGGCGATCGCGTTCGCGTGGCCATGAAGAACGAGCTGCAGATGGCTTTCTGCGGTGACGGCAAGGCTGCGGTACGCATCGGCTGCATCCGTCAGGACGCATCCATCCCCGCCATGGTCCGCGTCGACGATCTGCTCGGCAAGCACTTCGCCATTCTTGGCACGACCGGCACCGGCAAGTCGTGCACCACGGCCCTGATCCTGCGCTCCATCCTGCAGGAGAACCCAGCCGCGCACATCGTGCTGCTCGATCCTCACAACGAGTACGCGACCGCTTTCCCCGAATGGGGCGAGGTCATCAGCCCGCGCAACATGCAGTTGCCATTCTGGCTGCTGACATTCGACGAGGCCGTCGAGGTTCTGATTGGCGATCCCACCAACCGCCGCGCCGAGCTCGAAATTCTTCAGGACCTCATCCCGCTGTGCAAGAGCCGGTACCAGGCCGGCTCTACTGGCCGCAAGGAGCAGACTGCGGTTCGCCGCGGCCTGCTCGATCCCGGTCGCTATACGGTCGACACACCGGTCCCCTACAGAATCTCCGACCTTACCGCGCTCATCGACGAGCGCATGGGCAAGCTGGAGAACAAGAAGGACCTGCAACCATACAGGCAGCTGAAGTCGCGCATCGAGACCATCAGCCAGGATGCGCGCTACGCCTTCATGTTCGGCTCGCTTACCGTCTACGACGGCATGGCCCAGATCCTGGGTCGCATCTTCCGCGTGCCGGTCAACAACAAGCCCATCACCATTCTCGAGCTGACGGGGATTCCAACAGAGATCGTGAACGTTGTCGTGTCGGTTCTGTGCCGGATGACGTTCGACTTCGCACTGTGGAGCGAGGGCAAGATTCCGGTTACACTGGTGTGCGAGGAAGCCCACCGCTATGTGCCCGCAAATCCAAACATGGGCTTTGAGCCGTGCAAGCGTGCAATTGCAAAGATCGCGAAGGAAGGCCGCAAGTATGGCGCTTCGCTTTGCATCGTAACGCAGCGGCCGGCTGAGATCGATCCGACGATCCTGTCACAATGCAACACGGTTTTCGCACTGCGGATGTCCAACGATCGCGATCAGGCGATCGTGCAGTCCGCGGTCTCCGATACCGGTTCGGGCCTCCTCGAATTCCTGCCGGCCCTCGGTCAGCGCGAGGCGATCGCCTTCGGCGACGGCGTCTCTCTGCCAGTCCGGATCAAATTCGACGAGATGGAAAAGCAGCATCTGCCCCGCTCGTCCACGGCGCGGTTCTCGGAGCGCTGGCAGGCGTCCATCGGCGACGAGAACTTCCTGGAGCAGATCGTGGAGCGCTGGCGCACTGCCGGACTTGGGGCGCAGGATCCCAACCAGCAGATGGCCATGTTCGCGGAGGCGATGGGGCTATCGCCAGAGCAGGCGGCAGCACACGCGGCGGCACAGGCCACCGTCGCTGCAGTCCCAGGAGCGCAACCGCAATCACCTGAAGAGCGTCCAGGCCTGCGCTCCCGCGAGCCGATGGAGGGCGGGCGCCGTCCATCGCCCATGCAGCGTGAAGCCGGCGCGGCTGGAGCAGGCGGATCAGGCGCCGCAAACTCCCGGGGTGACATGGCCGCTCGACAGTCGCAGGCCGCGGCCGGGTCACTACTGCGCCGCCCGACGACGGGAGCGCCGGGGGAACCGGGGCCCGCTTCCACCGGCGCCCAGCGCAGCCTGCGCGACCGGTTGCTGCAGCGCCGGTAGGCCGCGTTCGGAATTCAGCATCGTCTCCATTCCTGCAGGGGCCGGCGGCAACCGGCCCCTTAAGCATGCGGCTTGAGCTGGTAATCCCCCCCTGATAGACACGTTGCGTCGTCGAAGCGTGCAAGCCTCGTACAATCAGACAGTTCCCGGGCTGCAACGAAGTCGGCAATTGAACTCGACCGGAGGATGTGAGGCTCAGGCAAGTTCTGCAGCGCGGGATGCTCCTCGGCTCCGGAAGCGCTGCTCCCCTACCTCGGCCCGTACTCAGCAGTGCTGCAGCACTGCGGGTTCGTCATTTCACTGACACCGGAACAAGAGAAGGATCGCGATCATGAGCGCCATCTATCCCGTGATCCTCTCCGGCGGCTCCGGAACCAGGTTGTGGCCGCTATCGCGGGCCATGTTTCCCAAGCAGTTCATCAACTTCTTCAATGGCCAGGGGCGCAGCTTCCTTGGAGCAACCCTTCTCAGACTGGCCAATGGCGACAGCTTCCAGCCACCGATCCTGATGTGCAACAACGATCATCGCTTCCTGGTCCGGCAGGAGCTGGACCGGGCAGGCATCACGCCGAAAGCCATCGTCCTGGAACCGGTCGCCCGCAATACGGCGGCTGCACTGGCCGTCGCGGCCCTGCTGGTGAGCCGGGACGATCCGGACGGTGTGATGGCGGTGATGCCTTCCGATCACGTGATCAAGGATGAGGCCCGCTTTGTGGAAGCCGTGCGCCGGGCTGCCATGGTTGCTTCGGCAGGCAAGCTCGTGCTGTTCGGCATCGTGCCGGATATTCCGCATACCGGCTATGGCTATATTCGCCAAGGCACATCGCTGGAAGGCTTCGCCGGAGCAGCCTTCAAAGTGGATGCTTTCGTCGAAAAACCCGATACGGCGACTGCGCGCGGGTACATCGCCGAAGGCGGCTATTTCTGGAATAGCGGCATCTTCGTTCTGAACGTGCGCACATTCCTGGAGGAGCTGGCGCGGCTCGATAACCGCATACTGGAGGCCGCTCGTGCGGCCCTGGATGGCGCGACCGAAGATATCGGCTTCCTGCGCCTGGACAAGGCGAGCTTTGCATCCGCACCGGCAATCTCGGTCGACTACGCCGTGATGGAAAAGACCGATGCCGCGGCCATGCTGCCAATCGATGTCGGCTGGAATGACGTCGGCTCCTGGGCATCTTTGTGGGACGTGGCCAAGCGTGACGAGGCCGATAATTTCGTCAATGGTGATGCGCTTCTGGAGGATACCTCAGGCTGCTACATCCACAGCGAAAAGGGCCTCGTCTCAACGATCGGCGTCAAGGATCTGGTCATCGTCGATACGCCGGATGCTCTGTTGGTTGCTGACAGGTCGCGGTCCCAGGATGTCACGCATATCGTTCAGCGGCTCAAGCAGTCGAACCGCAAGGAGCAGGAGCAGCATCTCAGAAACTATCGACCCTGGGGCTATTTCGAGACGCTTTCCATCGGCGGACGCTTTCAGGTCAAGCTGCTTCACGTCGATCCGGGCTGCAAGCTGTCGATGCAGATGCATCATCATCGTTCGGAGCATTGGGTCGTCGTGCAGGGTACGGCCAAGGTCATCGTCGGCGACGTCGAGAAGCTCGTGCGAGAGAACGAGAGCGTCTATATCTTCGCCACTCAATGGCACCGGCTGGAGAACCCGGGAAAGGTGCCGTTGGAGATCATCGAGGTGCAGATCGGCACGTATCTGGGCGAGGACGATATCGTTCGCACAGACGATGCCTACAATCGTGCTGCCGAGGAGACAAGGTAGCGGCCTGGTGCGCTTCCATCTAAGTCGGAAGTGCTCTAACTGCGCCGGACCTGTCTTTGGGCTTCGTCCGACGCCAGGTCCGCAAGCACCGTCTCGCCTGCGATGGCACGCTGTCCGACCGCCACCAGAGCCGAATGCTCACCGGGCAGGTAGACGTCGACCCGGCTGCCCAGGCGGATGAGACCGAAGCGCTGGCCGGCGGTCAGAGTGTCCCCTTCACCAGCAAAGGTGACGATGCGCCGCGAGATCACGCCTGCGATCTGTACAACGGCAATCTCCCGGCCCTTTTCGTCTGCAACGATGAGGGCCCTGCGCTCGTTGTCAATGCTTGCCTTGTCGAGGGTTGGATTGAAGAAAGCACCTGGCACATAGATGCTGCGCGTCACACGCCCTGTGATCGGCGAGCGGTTCACGTGGACGTCGAGCAATGAAAGATGGATCGATATTCTCAACTTGCGTTCATCGCCGAAGCCAAGCTCGCGGGACGGAACCACGTCGTCGACGGCAATGATGCGTCCGTCCGCGGGCGCGAGGACGAGACCGCTCCTGATCGGGACGAAGCGGTCCGGATCACGGAAAAAGAAGGCGAGCCACAAGGTGACGGCCAGCGCCAAGATTGACAGCACAGGCCAAACGAGGAACAGCACCAACGTCAGCGCCGCGCTGATCGCCACAAACTTGTGCCCATCGCGATGAATGGGAACCAGCATGTCGAGCAGGGAGGACCAGGCTCCCATTTTCTCGCTCATGCGGCTTCTCCCAGGTTCATTCTCGCTTTGGTGCGCGCTCGGCCTTCAATGGTTTGGCCGGCTGCACATTCTGAGGCTGGAGCCAGCCGGCTTACGTTGGAGCCAGCCGGGCAGCCCGCCGCCGGTCGCACCGTGGCTCTGCTATTGGATCGGCATGGCGACAGAGCGGATCTCGCCTTTCGCATTCTCGACCCTGAGCAGGATCTGGCGGCGCCCGCTCTTGCGCACCTTCTCGATGCGTTCGTTGAGTTGCGCGATGGTACCGGTCGCTTCGTCCTGAGCCTCGACGATGACGTCGCCGACCTTGAGGCCGCGCTCCTGGCCGGGACCTTTCGGGTCAACCTCGGTGATGACGATACCCTTAACCGAATCCTTCAGGAGGAACTTGCGCCGTAAATCGTCCGTCAGTTCCGAAACCCCCAGCCCCATGAGCTTGGCTGAGCCGGATTTGTCTGGCGCACTACCTGCAGCTTCCTCGTCGGCGAGCCGCCCGACCGTGACGTTGGCCTGCCGCTGCTTGCCCTTGCGGATGTAATCCACGACAACCGACTTGCCGACCGGCGTCTGGGCGACTGCGCGGGGGAGGCCTCGCATCGTGCTGATGTCCTGGCCATCGAACTTCGTGATGACGTCGCCGGTCTCCAACCCTGCCTTCTCAGCGGGGCTGTTGGGAGAAATGCTCGCGACATGCGCACCAACGCCCTCGGCCACGCCGAGGTCCTTTGCCAATTCCTCCGTTACGGTCGAAACATTGACGCCCAGCCAGCCACGCCGGACCTCGCCATGCTCTTTCAGCTGGCCGATGACCTTCACCACAGTGTCAGCAGGCACAGCGAAACCGATACCGATCGAGCCGCCGGTCGGTGAGATGATGGCGGTATTCACACCCACCACCTGCCCATCCATATTGAACAGTGGTCCGCCGGAATTGCCCTTGTTGATTGCTGCGTCCGTCTGCAGATAGTCGTCATAAGGACCGGAGTTGATGTCGCGGGCCTTTGCCGAAATGATGCCGACAGTCACCGTGCCGCCAAGCCCGAACGGGTTGCCGATCGCCATCACCCAGTCGCCGACCTTGGTCTGCTCCGAGTTGCCGAAGCCGACCGAGGGCAGTGGCTTCTTGGGCGTCACCTTGAGCAGCGCCAAATCCGTCTTGGGATCGCGGCCGACCACCTTTTCCACCTTCAGCTTGCTGCCGTCGGCAAAGTTGGCCACGATCTCATCGGCACCTTCGATGACGTGAACGTTGGTGACGATGAGACCTTCCTTGCCGTCGATCACGAAGCCGGAGCCGAGCGATGACACCTTTCGCTCCTGGCGGGAGGCGCCCCCCTTCTCGGAATTGAAGAAGTCACGGAAGAAGTCCTCGAACGGGGACCCTTTAGGCACGCGCGGCAGTGGTCCGCCCGTGGTCCCCTTGAGCGTGTGGCTGGTAGAAATGTTTACGACGGCGCTGAGCAGCTTCTCAGCTACGGGGGCGACAGATTGCGGACCACGCAACAACGGGTCACGTGCTGTCGGGCTGGCGCGCTGGGCCAGCGCATCCGACGCCGTCCATGCGCACACGGCGACAGCCAGAGCAAGCGCTGCGGCGCCGAGGCCGGATGCACCGCGAATGGCAACATTTGGCATCACATTCACCTCGATGAAGCCCGTCCAGCTGACGGCACGAATACGCGGATGAAGACGTGCATGCGTAGCGGCATCATTCGCCCGACTTTGTGCTGTGTCAACGCACAGAATCCGGGAATGGCTGGTCCGATCTCAGCCGCGAACCAGCCACACGATCGCAACGCCACCAGCCACAGCCAGCGAACCGGCCAGCCGCAGCGAGGAAGGCGACATCGCGGCTGCCGTTGCCAGCAGCCGCATCCCTAACGTCGGAGCCAAAGCCCAAACCAGGCCTTCGAAGACCAGCACCAGTCCGAACCCGACGATCAGATCGCCCATGGCCTGACCTTACCGCCTTAGCTCCTGGCCCATGCCTTCACTGAGCGTCTCTTCACTCATCAGCGTCTGGGCGGCGAGGTTGGCTGCGCGCCGCCGCTCGAACCAGAGGGTGTGCCCATCGGATTGTTGAAGTACCGGAAGAATTCGCTATCCGGCGACAGCATGAGCCGCGTGTCGCCAGATTTCAGGCTTTCCCGATAGGCTTGCATCGAGCGGTAAAAGCGGAAGAAATCGATGTCTTGATTGAAGGCATCGGCGAAAATGCGATTTCGCTCGCCGTCGCCCTCACCGCGGACCTGTTCGGATTTCTTCGTGGCTTCGGCCTTGATGATGGTCGCCTCGCGATCGGCGGTGGCGCGAATCCGGTTCGCCGATGCCGCTCCTTCGGCGCGCGCTTCCGCGGCCTCACGCTGACGCTCGGTCTGCATTCGCCGATAGATCGCCTCACTGTTGGCTTCCGGCAGGTCGGCTCGCTTGATCCTGACATCGATCACCTCGATGCCGAGGTCCTTGGCTTCCTCGTTCACCTGGCGGGAGATCGTCGACATCAACGCTTCGCGCTTGTCGCGTACGACGTCCTGGAAGCTGGCCGCGCCCAGTGCGCGCCGTAGCCCGCCTTCCAACAGATTACCGAGCCGGTCACGAGCCGTGCGTTCCTCGCGCACCGTCTGATAAAACAACAGCGGATTGACGATCCTGAAGCGGGCAAACGCATCGACAACGAGCCGCTTCTGATCGGAGGCGATCACTTCCTGCGGCGAGGTGTCGAGGTCGAGAATCCGCTTGTCAAAGAAGTCGACCGTCTCGGCTACCGGTACCTTGAAGTTGAGGCCTGGCTGCACGATGACGCGTTTAGGCTCTCCGAAGCGGAGGACGATAGCCTGCTCGGTCTGACGCACGATGAACGCCGAGAAATAGATACCCGCCGCGGCGGCACCCAGCAGAACCATAAGAATAGCGAGGAGTGTGCGCATATCAGTTGGCTCCAGGCTGGGGTTGCGACCTAGCCGGCGGCTTGGCCAGCTCGTTGAGCGGCAGATAGGGCACCACGCCCTGGCCACCCTTGCTATCCAGGATGATCTTGTCGGTTCCGCCCAGAACGCTTTCCATGGTCTCGAGGAACATGCGTTGACGGGTTACCTCCGGGGCCTTCTTGTACTGCTCGTAGATCTGGAGGAAACGTGAGGTCTGGCCCGTGGCCTCCGCTACAGTCTGCTGCTTGTAGCCTTCTGCGCCCTGTAGAATCCGCTCCGCATCGCCGCGTGCCTCCGGCACGATACGATTGGCATACGCTCGCGCCTCGTTCTGCAACCGCTCCTGGTCAGCGCGTGCCGCCTGGACGTCGCGGAAGGCATCGATCACCTTGCCTGGCGGGTCGACCTTCTGCATCTGGACCTGCGTGATCTCGATGCCCGCGTTATAGCTGTCCAACGTTCGCTGCATCAGCGATTGGACATCGCTCTCAACTTTCTGCCGAGCCCCGGTCAACAAAGGCGCGATATCCGATTTGCCAACGATCTCGCGCATGGCGCTTTCGGCTACCTCTTTGACGGTGCTGTCCGGGTTCTGGATGTTGAACAGATACTGCTGCGCACCCGTTTGACCGCTGCTGGGATCGGATGCAGTCTTGATCCGCCAGAACACCACGAAGTCGACGTCGACGATGTTCTCGTCGCCGGTCAGCATCAGGCTTTCCTCGGGCACGTCGCGGACTGCTGTACCGGTGCTCCGGCGGTCGGCCGCGGAACGCATGCCGATGGTGATGGAGTTCTGCCGTGTGACCCTCGGCTTCAGGACTTCCTCGATCGGATATGGCAACCGGAAGTGAAGGCCCGGCGGCTCCCAGCGAACGTACTGGCCAAAGCGCAGCACGATGCCCTGCTCGTCGGGTTTGACCTGGAACGTGAATGCAGAAGAAGCCGAAAATGGCGGCCGCCGCAATAAAGCCGAGGAACAACAGGGGACCTGGAATGCCGGATCCCGGCATCACCTGTTTCAGTCGATCCTGGCCGCGCTTGAGAATGTCTTCGAGGTCCGGTGGCTGGCCGCCACCCTGCCCTCCACCCTGGCCCCAAGGACCTTGGCCCCAAGGACCACCGCCGCCGCCACCGCCGCCGCTTTTCCAGCCGCCGTTGCCGCCGCTCTGATTGTTCCAAGGCATACAGAGGCCCTTCTCTCGAATTGAGTACGATATTCCTGCTGCTCCCGGCAGCGAGGAATGCCGCATGCTCCTACCATTCCCGGGGCGGCACCGGCTGCCAGCCATATTGAACGAGAGGGTCTGAGCTTGCGTGATGCTTATAGGCTACGGTACCGGGCCCCGTAAACCGCAGTTTGGAGATTGGTTGCCTCGGCCTCAGGTTCAAGATGCCAACATGCGAATTGCGTGAGCAACTCAATGCTCTGATGCCGGGAGCCTTGCTGGCGACCAGCGTTCCAGCACGATGAGTGTCGCTGGGTAGTCGTCGCGGTCACCGCGGGGGAGGGGTTCGCGCCGCACCTCTTGCCATTGAGCGGGGTCTGGTTCCGGGAAATACGTGTCGCCCTCAGGCGCGGCGTGTATCCTAGTGAGATAAATGCGGTCGGCCCAAGGCAATGCTCCCGCATAGATTTCAGCGCCGCCGATGACCATGATCTCGTCGGTGCGGTGGCGCCGGGCGCAGTCGCGTGCCAGATCGATCGCCGCCTCCAGGCTGGTCGCCACGAGAACGCCCTCGACCGCGAACGCGCGATCACGCGTGACCACGATATTGTCCCGTCCATCGAGCGGCTTGGGCAGCGACTGGAACGTCTTGCGCCCCATTACGACGGGCTTGCCCATGGTGAGCGCCCGGAACCGCCTGAGGTCAGAGCGCTGATGCCAGGGCATGCCACCGTCCCTGCCGATCACGCCGTTTTCGGCAACCGCGACGATGAGGGCAATGGTTGGGGCCGGCATTTCGAACCTACACCGCCACAGGCGCCTTGATATGCGGATGGGGCTCGTAGCCCTTCAACTCGAAGTCCTCGTAACGGAACCCGAAGATCGAGGTGACATCGGGACTGATGTGCAGCGTCGGCAGCGGCCGCGGCTCGCGGCGAAGCTGCAGATCCGCCTGCTCCAGATGGTTCAGATAGAGGTGGGCATCGCCGAATGTGTGCACGAACTCACCGGGCTCGAGCCCTGTCACCTGGGCCATCATCATTGTCAGCAAGGCATAACTGGCGATGTTGAACGGCACGCCGAGGAAGACATCGGCGGAGCGCTGGTAGAGTTGGCAGGACAGCCGCCCGTCCGCCACATAGAACTGGAACAGGCAATGGCACGGCGCCAGGGCCATGTCGGGAATGTCGGCGGGGTTCCAGGCCGACACGATGATGCGCCGGCTATCCGGATTGGTCTTGATGGTCTCTACGGCCTCCTGGATCTGGTCGATGGTGCGGCCGTCGGGAGCGGCCCATGACCGCCATTGCTTGCCATAGACGGGACCGAGATCACCCGTCTCGTCCGCCCACTCGTTCCAGATCGAGACCCCATTGGCTTGCAGGTAGGCAATATTGGTGTCGCCGTTGAGGAACCATATCAGCTCATGGACGATCGACTTCACATGCAGCTTCTTGGTGGTGACCAACGGGAAGCCATCGGCCAGATCGAAGCGCATCTGATGGCCGAACACACTGAGCGTTCCCGTGCCGGTTCGGTCGGTCTTCTTCACGCCGGTTTCGCGCACGCGGCGCATGAGGTCGAGGTATTGTTGCATGACCCTCTTCTAGCCTGATTCCAAACGGCATCCAACGCGTACGGGACGGGTTTAATGTTTCCTCAACCATACGCCGCTGTAGTTGACCGATCGATCATCGGACTTCGAATTGATTCGTCCAGAGCTGCCGGGAACAACATGCGCTCATCATTTGGCAAACTATTGATCTGCCTGGCCTTAATTGGCGGTCTTTGCACGGCAGCCCCGGTCCGCGCCGGTGGCCTCATCCAGGAGATCAAGATCGGCGTTCTTGCTCACGATATCCCGGGCCTGTGGAGCGGCATTCGTATGGAGCCCGCCGACGCGGCCTTCAACGCCGAGATTGTGCTGCGGCCCTCGATACCCCTGCTCGGCGGCGTCATCCGCCCTGCCCTCGGCGGTTCATTCACTTCCGATAATTCGACGAGCAACATCTACCTGGACGCGCGCTGGCAATACGAGATGTTTGCCGGCCTCTACCTTGGATTGGGGCTCGGCGTTGCCGTGCATAACGGTCAAGTCGATTGGCGGGAGTTCGCGCTCAAGCCGCTGGGGACACGCTTCCTGTTCCACGTGCCGATCGAGGTTGGCCTGCGCCTGACCCCGAGGACGTCGATCTCGGCCTATTTCGAGCACATCTCCAACGGCTATACGTCGGGCTTGAACCCCGGGCTCGATCGGGCCGGCGTCCGGTACGGCTACCGGTTCTGACAGCCGCGGACCAGCTTGATGGCGCTTCACACCGGCTGCGGCAGTGTCACCTGGGTCAGCACGATGAATTGCGCCGCATTGTAGAAGGCGTGCAGCGCGATCGCCAGCCACAGACTTCCGTAGCGCCACATCAGCCAGCAGAAGTAGATGCCGACCACGAACACCTCGACGAGGCCCACCGCTGAGTAGCCCCAGTGCATCAGCGTCCAGCCCAGCGTCGAGAACAGCGCCGCGCCCCAGAAACCGAACGCCGGCGATCGGGCGAGTGCCGGCAGCAGGAAGCCGCGGAACAGGATCTCCTCCGACAGGGGGGCTCCTATCGCCACGACGAGCGCGGCAATCCATGCGGCATCCGACTTGGCGAGATCGGCGAACGGCCGCAGATCGGTCGTGAAATCCTTCGGCCACAAGGTGTATATCGCCAGATTGTAAGGCACGAGGATCAGCGCCATGCCTGCCAAGCCAGCGAGGAACATCGGCACGGTCGCGGGGCGAACCATGGACAGCACACGCAGCCGGTTGCCACCGAACCAGCCCGAGAGCCACCAGGCCAGCAGCACCATCAGCGCCTGCATCAGCAGCATGCCTGCCATGGTCTGAGCCTGGGTCATCGAACGCAGACCGGCTCCGGGGCCGGCAGTGAGTTGCAATATGACCTGGCCCACTGCCGCAGTCACCACGATTGCCGTCAAGACAATGGCCATGGTGGCAAGGATCGCCGCCCAGGCCGGCCACGGACTGCTGGCTTGGAAGGCATGTGTGGCTGGCGCCGCATTTGCGCTCTGGTCGGTCATCGTGGGAAGATCCCGTTGGCTCTCTGCAATGGTGCACCGGTGCGGTTGCCGCCGCGTTCCCGCATACGTAAGTTGGGCGGCGTGCGCAATCGAAGACAACAGACTGGACGATCATGGCCGCAAGTATGGACATTCGGCTTGCCGCTTTGGCCGACCGCGGCGTGGTTTGCGTCACGGGCGAGGATGCGCGGAAGCTGCTGCAGGGCATCGTGACCAACGACATCGACCTGCTCGACAGCCAGCCGGCTGTGTTCACGGGCTTGCTGAGCCCGCAGGGCAAGATCATGTTCGAGTTCATCGTCGCCAAGTCTGGTGACGACTACCTGCTCGACGTCGCAACTGATCAGATCGAGGATCTTGTCCGCCGCCTGACGATGTATCGCCTGCGCGCCAAGGCTGACATCACGGATGTGTCGGACAGGCTGCGGGTCGTCGCGGCCTGGCCGGGCGCCGCCGCCCAGCAGGCGCGGGAGGCAGTCGTATCGTTCGCCGATCCGCGTTGCCCGGATCTTGGCCTGAGGCGCCTGGAGGCTGCGAGCGGCGATCCCGGACCGGATGAGGGCGCCGCCGCCTACCATGCGCACCGCATCGCGCTTGGTATTCCCGAAGGCGGCAAGGATTTTGACTTCGGCGATGCTTTCCCGCACGAGACCAACTTCGATCTGAACCACGGCGTCTCCTTCACCAAGGGCTGCTACGTCGGGCAGGAGATCGTTGCGCGCATGCAGCATCGCGCGACCGTGAGAAAACGCATTGTGCGCGTGACGGGCGCCAGCGACCTGCCAACGGACCGGGCAGACATCAAAATCGGGGATGTCGTGATCGGCCGGTTAGGCTCGGTTGTCGGCCGCGCAGGCCTCGCCATGCTGCGTCTCGACCGCGCGATAGAGGCGATCGACAAAGGCAGCCCGATAGTGGTCGCCGGCATTGCGCTGGAAATCGACGCCGAGATGATCGGGCGTCACCGCGCCTTGATGGCCCAGAAGGCGGACCGGCCATGACCGGCGGCGACGGTCTCGTCCGGTGCCCATGGACCGGCATTTCCGATGCAGAATACACGCGCTATCACGACGAGGAATGGGGCATCCCGGTCGTTGATGATCGCCGATTGTTCGAGAAGCTGGTGCTCGAGGGCTTTCAGTCCGGCCTGTCGTGGCTGACGATCCTGAAAAAGCGGGACAACTTTCGTCGTGCCTTCCACGATTTCGACGCCGTCAGGATTGCGCGCTATGGCGACAAGGACAAGGCGCGCCTCATGGCGGATGCCGGTATCGTGCGCAACCGCGCCAAAATCGAGGCCACGATAGACAATGCCAAGGCCTACCTCGACCTCACGGAAAAGCAGTCACTCGCCGCATTCCTTTGGGATTTTCTCGACGGCCGCCCGATCATCCACCAGCGCAGATCGTTCAAGGACGTGCCGCCCGACACGGATATTTCCAAGCGCGTTTCGAAAGCATTGAAGGCCCAAGGCTTCCGCTTCGTCGGCCCCACCACAGTGTACGCCTTCATGCAGTCAGTCGGCATGGTCAACGATCACCTGGTCGCCTGCCATCGACACGCCCCGTGCGCGGAACTGCAGCGGACATTCCAATTCAAGGGATGAGGTCGTCGTTTCCGGCCGGTACATCGCGATGATCAAGATTCTGGAAAGCGAGATCGAGCTCCCGGTAGCGGCCCGGCGCGGCGTCGCAGAGCTATCGCGCTCGGCCATGACCTGAGCCGGGGACAGGACATCGAACTGAACCAAAGCCTTCAGCTTCTGTCGCCGGGCTGCCAGCCTGCGGCCACGGCTTCCTCCTCGCTGCAGAACCAGCGGCCGCCGCGCTTCTGGCTGACCCGCGTTCGCCGGTACGATGGCGACCAGGGGACCACATAGAGGCGCTTGCCGGCGGCAACGCTTCCCTTGATCGGACAACCGTCCGGCGCCCGCCGCTTGGCCAGTGCCCACAGGCGCTGGCGGTAGGCGGCTGGTCGCTCCGCCTCCCCTCGCCAGATGCCGGCCTTGGCATTGCGGGCATCCTGCTCGAGCCGGCCATATGCCGAGAAGACGCCGGGCTGGGCGAATACATGGCCTTCGCGAACCAGCTCTGCCGAAATGTCCTTTCCAGCCGCTCCGCAACTGGCGATCTTGCGCCCGATCTTATCCGCTCCGTTCAGCTCGCAACTGACGGCTTTGCCGCGAACCAGCTCCCGCAGGGCTCGTTGGGCGGCAACCCCGCAGCGCCAGGTGCGCGACCTGCCACGCTTGCCGTAGACTTCGCGGCATTGCTGGCCGGCTTCGGGTGCATCGATACCGGCCAGTCGGATGATCCTGCCCTCGATCCGCAAGGTATCGCCGGAGACCGCGGTCGCGGCGCCTTTCACCACCTCTCTGGAAAGGCCGGGCAGCGCTGCCAGCGAGGGCGATGGCAGGCGCGTCACCGTGCTCAGCCCAAGCCAGGCGGCAACCGCGACAACTGCAGCGACAGCGGCGGCGCCGACCACGCGAAGAAAGCCTCGGGGCCCGCTCGACGTCAGCGGCAGAAATCCCATCGCCCGTCTCACATATCTCAAAGCGTCGACCAGCCGAGCGGGGCCGCGGCCGGTCACCAGCGCCGGCAGAACGAGAATGGCAAAGCACACCGCCGCCGCGGCGGCCTGGATCCATGTGATGAGGTCCCAACCGACGACCCAAGCTCGCCCCGCCGCCAGCAGGCCTGCCACCACTGCGGCCATGGCCAGCAGCGGAGCAGTCTCGCTTCGCTCCAGATAACGCGCGACAGGCAAGAGCGGCATGTAGAGGGTGTCGGCTACCCGGCTGGAGATCCGCCCCGCACCGCGTCCTGCCGCTGCCATCCACGTCCCTACCCAGGTAAACGGCCTTGCCACGGCCTTGCCGATCCGGTGGAGCAATGAATTGCCGGCATGGACGCTGGCACGGCCGGCGCCAGCGAGCCCCTCGGCCGCCGCGACTTTGATGCCGTCGATGCGGCGCCGCCGGTCCTCGCGCCGCAGCTTTATTGTCGTTCGGACATACTTGTGCCACTCGAAGCCATCGGACTTTTTGCGCCAGAACATGAAGCCCCCAGATGCCGTCTCCGCGAATCCCGGACCTCCGGGACCCCCTCAGCGCCGCCTTGATTCAGACACCCCCGCAAACAGATGGCGACTCCAATCTTCGCGGCACTGTTTGCAGCCAAATCGTGGCGCTCAGGCGGCGTAAACCCACTCTTCCAACACCGATCGCTTTGAAGCGACGACCGTGCCGGCGCGGCATTGCACCTGGCCGGATATGCAGTCGGCATTTGCCGGCGGCCCGGAAGCGGTTAAGTTGGGTGCTATGGGTTGCGATACATCGCTTGCACAATACGGGGTATTTCGCGTTGAATGAGACTCGGTTTCAGTCGCGTAACGGCCACGCACCGAACGGCCGGCTATAGGGGAAAGGAAAGCTTGGGATGGCAGAGGTATTCGTCGGCAAGGCGTCGGAGCTGAAGGACGGCGACCGTCGCATCGTGAAGACCGCGCGCGGCGAGGTCGGCCTGTTTGTCGAGGACGGCACGTATCACGCCTACTCCAATCTGTGCCCGCATCAGGGTGGCCCGGCGTGCGAAGGCATCCTGATCAACAAGGTCGAGGATGTCATCGCGCCCGACCGCACCTACCAGGGCCAGACGTTCTCGGACACGCGCCATTTCGTTTGCCCCTGGCACGGCTGGGAATACGACCTAGACGACCGGCGAATGCGCCGGCGACAAGCGCATCAAGCTCAAGAAGTTCGACGTCGTCCAACGCGGCGACGACATCTTCGTCAAAGTCTGAGGCCTCGTGCAGCGGAGCCGGAAAGCGCCGTCCGCGCATCGTTTACGACATCGTAGACTCCAGGCAGGAGATCACCCATGGATATGCCAGCCAACAAAGAGATCCGCGATCTCGCTTCGACAAGTCTTCAATCCGACGGACCATCGCTGGTCAATGCCAGCCGACAGGCGCATCAGCGCAACTACCAGGACTTCCTGATCGTCGATGTCGATGCCCATCACTACGAGAGCGAATCCTACAAGGAGGTGTTCGAGTACATCTCCAGCCCCGTGGTGAAGCAGATCGCGCTCGAGAGTCGGTGCACCGCGGCGGCCGCGCCTCGTTCCTGGGCGGCAGCGTCGGCTATCAGGATACTGTCCGGCCGCATCACCCGCCACTGGCTGCGCAAGCAAGGAGAAGATCGAATCCGGACCAGCCACCGCGACATCGTCAAGACGACGCTCGCTGGATGGACGCGATGGGCGTCGACTACTGCCTGCCTGTTCCCGACCCCGATGCTGTTCCTCGGCACGCACCCGCAGGCCGAGATCGAGGCGGAGCTGGCGATGGCCTACAATCGCTGGCTGTGCGAGCGCATCCTGGCCGCATGAGCCGCGCATCGTCTCCATGCTCTATCTGCCGTTCAACGATCCGGAAGCCGCCTACCGCACCGTCAAGGAGTTCGGCGACAAGAAGGGCGTCGTCGGCTTCATGGTGACGAGCCCGCGCTACAAGCCGGTGCACGACAACGCCTACGTCAAGACCTACGCGCTGCTCGAGGAGATGGACCAGCCGCTGTCGTTCCACGCCGCCTACAGCTGGAACGACCAGTCGCTGGCGCTGCAGAACCGCTTCATCGGCGTCCATGCGCTGGGCTTCATGTGGTATCAACATGGTGCACATGACGAACTGGGTCGTGAACGGTATGCCCGAGCGCTTCCCGAAGCTGCGCACCATGTGGATCGAATCCGGTCTCACCTGGGCCTACTCGCTGATGCAGCGCCTCGACCACTCCTACATGATGCGCACCTCCGAGTGCCCCAGCCTCAAGCGCAAGCCGTCCGAGTACATGCGCGAGATGTACTATTCGACGCAGCCGATGGAGATGCCGGAGGACAAGTCGATCCTGGAGGCGACCTTCAAGATGATCAACGCGGAGACGCAGCTGTGCTGGTGCTCCGACTATCCGCACTGGGACTTCGACCTGCCGTCCACCATCTACGACCTGCCGTTCCTCGACGAGGCCGCCAAGCGCAACATCCTCGGCGCCAACGCCGAGCGCTTCTTCGGCCGGGAGTTTCCCTTCGCGAAGAAGATTCCCAAGCTGGACCAGTGAGGCGGGGGGCGCCGTTGGAGTGCTGGAAGCGCTAACCGTCGAGGCAAACCGTCTACAGATGGTTTGCATTGCATCGCGGCTCGTGTTCCATTAATGTTCTCGAACATTCGGAGCACGGGCCTGGGAGGAAACGACGGTGGGGATCGAGGACGAGATCAGGTCGCTGAAGCGTCGCGTTGACGATCTCGAGGGAGCGGTGAACGTGCTTGCCGGCCAATTCGGCAAGGTCAATCCGGAACTCGCCGCGCTGCGAGAAAGCACTGCGCGGCGGCTGGATACGATCGAAGGGCTGGTCGGAAACGTTGCAACCAGCCTTCAGTCGATGAATACCCAGGTCTGGAGCCTACGCGACGACCTGCCTCACCTGATGGCCGAGGCGATGCGCAAGAGCAAGGACTGACGACAGCAAGGACTGACGACGGGGCCGACAGGCGCGTCGGAGACATCCTCGGCCATCGGGTCTGCACGACTGCAGGGACTATTCGGACCGGGGATTGCATCAGACGCATGCGCTAACGGATAATGCGCCGCTGCAATAGGGTGGCGCCAGCCGGCGTTGCCGTAGCGCGCTGCAGAGCAGAATGAATTCATTGCGGGATTTGCCGCCTATCACTCTCGGGAGAGCTAACACCATGGGCACCAGCATCACCTTCAAACGGCCAGACGGCAAGGACGCATCGGGCTACCTCGCGAAAGCCGGCAAGGCCAACGCACCTGCCGTGGTGGTGATCCAGGAATGGTGGGGGCTACAGGACCAGATCAAGGGGATCTGCGATCGCTTCGCGCGCGCCGGATACGATGCGCTGGCGCCCGATCTCTATTCCGGTGTCGTGGTCCCGTACCATGACCGGGATGCGGCGGGTAAGGAGATGGGATCGCTCAACTTCCTCGATGCCACCGAGCAGACCGTGCGCGGCGCCGCTCAATACCTGAAGAAGAGCGGCGTGAAGGTGGGCCTCACCGGTTTCTGCATGGGAGGCGCCGTCACCATCATCGGCGCCTGCAAGATTCCTGAGCTGTCGGCCGGTGTCTGCTTCTACGGGATTCCGCCCGAAGCCGCCGCCAAGCCTGCGGACATCAAGATTCCGGTGCAGTATCATTTCGCGCAGCGTGACGACTGGTGTACGCCGGAGGCCGTCAACACGTTCGAGGCCGCGCTGAAGGCTGCGGGACAGACGCCAGAGCTGTACCGCTACGAGGCCGACCACGGCTTCGTCAACGAACAACGACCCGACGCGCACGACCGCGCCGCCGCCGAGCTCGCCTGGGAGCGCACGCTGGGCTTCTGGAAACAGCATCTGGGCGGGTGAGGACGAGGGCATGGCGAACAACGACCAGGGCGATCTGTTCGCCAACCTGAAGCTGCGCTTCGGCGATAGCGCGCCGTCGGATGGGGGCGGCGTGCAGCCGCCCGAAACGTGGCAGCGCCTCGCCACCCGCGGCGTCGTTCGCCGCTTCAAGCCAGACAAGCTGCCAGCCGCCCTCATCGATACCCTGTGTGCGCTCGCGCTGTGCTCGCCGACCAAATCGGACCTGCAGCAGCGCGACATCCTCATCGTGGAGGATGCGGGCAAGCGCGCGCGCATCGACGCGTTGCTCGTCGACCAGGACTGGTTACCGGGGTGTCCGCATTTCCTGGTCTTCCTCGGCAACAACCGGCGCCAACGGCAGGTCCATGAATGGCGCGGCAAGCCGTTCGCCAACGATCATCTCGACGCGTTTTTCAATGCAAGCGTGGATTCTGCCATAGCGTTGTCGTCGTTCATCACCGCCGCGGAGGCGGTGGGGCTCGGATGCGTACCGGTCAGCATGCTGCGCAACCATTCTTTTGCGGTGAGCGATCTGTTCGAGTTGCCTGACCATGTATTCCCGATCGCCGGCCTGGGCCTCGGATGGCCGGCAGCGGACAACTGGATCAGCCTGCGTCTGCCGCTCAGCCACACCGTGCATCGCGACACCTTCAAGGAGGAGAGTATCCGCGAGGCCGTCGAAGCCTACGACGAGCGTCGCCGGTCGGTCGCGCCCTATCGCAAGCAGCGCCAGGTCGAGCGCTGGGGTGAGGCTCCGGCCTACGGCTGGTCGGAGGACAAGGCACGACAATACTCCGTGCCCGACCGGGCCGACTGGGGCGCATTCGTCAAGGGCAAGGGTTTCAAGCTGGAGTAGCGCCTGTGCCATTGCTGGCACGCGGCTGGCTGCATCCATTCAGGGGCGGCCTGCCACTCTCGCGGCCAGGAGTGGGACTTGCGGTCCGGGCTCATGGTATCGCGCGTTTGCGGAGGGTGGGGACGTTGGCGGGCGGCTGTGCGCGGCCTAGCGTGCGTTCCGGGGCTTGGCAGAGGCGTCCGCGATACCGACGGTCGGCATGACTTCGGCTTGAGGCCACTTTGAGACATCGTTGCGAAGTCGATCTCGGCCAGTGATTCGACTTCCGATGGTCTGACTACAGACATACTGATTAAAGCCGCAGTCTCGTTTGCGCTGTGCCCTTTGGGTGCGTGGCGCCGCGGCAACAGCGGTCATGCAAGCGATGCACCGAAGGCCGGCCAATGCTGCGCAATCGCTTGAGCTTGCTAAGTATGGTGGACAATCGAGCGGTGTAGTTGTGCGTTGAAAGTGACCGCAGAGAGCGATCTCGATCGCCCCGAGCGTGCCAGGAGAGGGAGGCGAGGTCGATGGGTGCTGCCGACGCAGAGGGCACAGGTACGCCTGCGAAACGCCAAGACGACGTCACGGCCCTGCTTACGATCAAGAAGGGCTCACGCTTCATACCAGTCTTACTACTGGTGCTCGCGGCATTTGCCTTCATCATCCACGGCTTGTCGTCCACCGCCTCGCGCGAAGCGCTGACCGACCGGTTCCGGACGGCGTGCTCGAGCGTGCGCGATGCGGCCACGGCGATCGAGCTGGGCAAGTCCGCGACCGCCACCCAGGTGCAGAAGGAGAAGGCGGAAGCGGCGCGCAAGCAACTGTTCGATGCCAATGGAAAGATGCGGGAGTTCACGCCTCTCGCCCGGAACTGCACCGAGCCCAACGGCGCTGCAGTCGAAGCCCTGGCCGTGGAGTTCCGTGACAAGACCAACATGGCGACCTCCAACGAGCTGCGCAGCTTCAACGCGCAGGAGGTCGGTGGCTGGGATGGTATCGTCGTGGTCATCGCAGCCGCCATAAAGGAATATCTCGATCTGCTGTGGGCGGCCCTGCTGCAGTACTGGAAGGCGGCGCTGCTGCTGATCACCACGGCAGCGCTTTATGCCCTGCTGCCGGGACTGGCCGGCCTTATCTACCGGCGTGCATTCTGGACCTGGTTCGGCATCGGGTTCGCCGCTCTGCTGGCGATCAACTCGGTCGCGGCGAGCCTGTCGCGCCTGATCGGCAAGTCCGTCGTCAAGGGGGCGCCTGCCGTCAGCACAGCTACAGGGCCAGCGGCTGATCCCGCCTTGGTCAGTTTGGCGGCCGACCTGACGGCGATACTGCTGGTGCAGGCCGCCGTCCTGCTGCTCGCCTTCCGCGTCCGGCGCTATACGGCCAAGCCTCCTCTGGTGGCGGCGCTCATCGCCCCCCGCCATTACAATCGGATCTTGTTCTGGCTGCTGATCGTTGTCACCGTCAGCACCGTCGTCGACATCTTCGGCTCGCGAGAGTTCTGGAACAGGCTGTGGACGGCCCTTCCCTTCAGCGACACGATGGAGTGGCTGAACGTCCTCGTGTTCGGTCTGCCCTTCGTCTATGCCGTCCTGAAAGTCTCGGAAACCTGGTCCGGCAAGGCGCGCAAGAACATCGTCGTCTGTCTCGACGGCACGAGCAACACGCCCGACCAGTACGACATGGGATTCCTCGCCCAGACCAACGTCTTCAAGCTGTTCAAGATGGTGAAGGCCGACAAGCGTGGCGCCTTCGCGCCGACGGAGCGGTTCGACGCCACGCTGTGCAAGATCGACGGCGACCGGCAGGTGGCGCTCTACTACACAGGCATCGGCAACAAGTTCGACAACGATCCCGTATTCGGCACTCTTGCGCAAGCGACTGGCATGGGGGCGACCGGCATCATCGAACGCGCCTATCTCGACGTGATGCGGGTGTGGCGGCCGGGTGACCGCCTGTTCATCGTCGGCTTCAGCCGCGGCGCCGCCAGCGCCCGTATCCTCGCCCGCACGATCGCCGAGCGAGGTGCGCCGCGCTCGATCTGGACGCTGCGCATGTTCGGTCGTCACTGGACGCTGCTGCCGTCCCGGCACAAAGCGAAGGTGCCGATCGACGTGCTCGGCTGCTGGGACACCGTCGGCTCGTTCGGCATCGCCAAGACAATCGCCGGCATCAATTTCCAGCAGCTTAATCTGCTGCACGACATGTCGATCCCGGAAAATGTCGAGAAGGCCTACCA
Organism: uncultured Alphaproteobacteria bacterium; assembly: GCA_963825625.1. Taxonomy (GTDB): domain Bacteria; phylum Pseudomonadota; class Alphaproteobacteria; order Rhizobiales; family Hyphomicrobiaceae; genus CAMDPA01. Next base: position 92,054 of record CAWGUF010000032.1, read on the forward strand.
CATGGTGGCGCTCGACGAGGAGCGCCAGGAGTTCGAGCCGACGCTGATGGAGCCGGACCCGATCCGGCCGGAGCGCATCGTCGAGGTCTGGTTCCCGGGCACGCACGCCGGTGTCGGCGGCGGCTGGGCCACCGATCGGTTGTCGGACGTGCCACTCGACTTCCTGCTGCGGCGCATCTCCAGCGGGTACAGCGCCGACGGGATGACCACGCCGGGCGACGACAGCTGGGGCGTGCTGTTGTCCGCCGTCAACGGCTTGGCTTCCACTGCCAAGGAGGCACCGGCCGATGTTTTCCGGCTCCATCCCGACCCGCGCGGCCAGCTCCGCGTCTGGATCAGCAAGATCTACAATTACCGGCCGCGCAGGCTGCCACTGCATGCCGTCATTTCGGAGACGGTGTTCGAACGCATGAAGACGTCCGAACCCGTCTACGCGCCGCAGGCATTGTTCGACCTCAATGACGCGCTCGATGCCAAGCGCGACCTGATCGCCGCCAAGGTGGACAAGCTCGACGAGACCAAGTCGCTGGCTGAGGGCGAGCGGCAATCCATTCTGGAGTACACCGACAAGCTGCGGCTCATGCGCGGTGCGCAGGATTGGAGTCGAAGCACGCAGGAGGCTCGGGCGCCGGTCCCGCCAGATGTGCTGGCGAACGCCTGAAAAAATTCAGGACACTTCCATTTTTCTGGCCGGGGCATGCATGGAACCGCAACGCCGCCCGCCCGTCGCTCGATCACTGTCGCGATCTCATCCTTTCAGCGCCGCTGCCCATTTATCCTCGATGGCCTTCGCCTCCTCGATCGATATCGCCGACGTGCTCGGATAATCGGCTTTCATGCCGAACGGGATGCAGGCATCGATGATCATCTTCGAGTGCGATGTCTGGCCGGCAGCTCTCGCGGCTGGGGCGATGCGGGGATCGAGCGCGGACGACCATGCATTGCGCACGATGTCGACCTGCTCGGACGGCTCGGAGCGCGTCGTCACGGCCCACATCACATCGGCCAGGTTCGACGGGTCGACGTCGTCGTCGACAACGACGACGAGACGGCCCATGTAGCTCTGCGCGGCTGCGATGAGACCCGCCCGCTTCGCGTGCCCGGCATAGCGCTGCTTTATTGCGACAACCGTCATCAGCTGCGCCACGTGCTGCCACGCGCCAACCACGTCCGTGACGCCGCTTGATTCGAGCTCGCTCCAGATGCTCGCGGCCCGGAACGGCAGCCCGAAGTGAAAGCGCGGCGGTTTCATCGGCGGCGAGCCCAGCAAGATGGGATCATTGCGCCAGTGGGCGGCTTCGATGCGCATGGCCGGAGACGGCCGCTTCTCGGACGCGTAGTAGCCGGTGAACTCGCCGAATGGTCCCTCGGGCAGGGTCTCGCCTGGATGCAGATGCCCTTCCAGGATGATCTCGGCCCGTGCCGGAACCGGCAAACCGGTCAGCGGCGCCTCTGCGACCTCGATCGGCTGCCCCTTGATGGCGCCGGCGAAAGCGTATTCCGAGGCGCCTTCGGGAAGATACTCGAAGCCGGAGATGAAAATCGCCGGATCAGGCCCGCATACGATCGCCGCCGGGCAGGGCTTGCCTGCCTCCCAATACTTGCGCGCGATGATCGCCCCATGCCGCCCCTGGTGGTCGAACTGGATCGTGACGCGATCGGCGCCGTGAACCTGAATGCGGTAGATCGAGGCGTTGATCCAGCCGGAGTCGGGATCGCGCATCACAACGATACTGCCGGAGCCGATGAACGGCCCGCCGTCCGCCTTGTGCCAATGCGGCGAGGGAAACAGTCCGAGATCGAGCCCTGAGCCGGTGGCTGAGTTTTGCGCAAACGCCGCGTCCTTGACTGTCACCGGCGGGCACAGCTCCAGCCCGCGCCGCCTGCTCTTCCAGGCCTTGAGCGCGTCGAGCGGACGAAGGTCCGGGTCCAGTCCGAGGGCCAATGCAGCCCGCTGTGGCGCCGTGGTCGCGTTGGTGAAAACGCGAAAACCGGGCGAGGCGCCCTTCAGGTTGTCGAACAGCAGCGCGGGACATTCCGGCCGGCCTGCAGCGACCTCTGTAATGGCGCCGAGTTCGTAATAGGGATCGGCGCCATCGATACGGCGCAGCACTCCGAGCTGGTCGACACGGTCGATGAATTCGCGAAGATCGGCGTAAGGTTTGTTTGTCATGCTGCTATCCCTCGGCTTGGCGGATGGCTGCGTCAAGTGGGCCAAATCGCGCGCTAGTGTTCCGGTTCTGACATTTGCACCCCGGTGCGGCAAATCTGAAAGCAAATGTCAGAACCGTGAGGAACACTAGCAATATCATGAGAGTAGTGTAGCTTTTGCACATGACGTTTGGTCATCGAGGCCGGCCTCAACCGGGTACCAAACGTCAGGTGCGCTACACTAGCGGCATCAGGATATCGGAGTATGCTGATGGCCGGGGGCCCAATCTAGCGCCTCTTGCGCTCTCCGACGAGAGCGACCGCACAGGACACCGCCGCACCCATGCAAGACAACCCTGCGCCGCCTGCGCACGCGCCAGTTGAACCAGACACGCGATCGTACGCCGCGCTGCGCACCCCGGCCTCGCGCAGATACCTGGCCTTTTCCGCCCTGGCAATGATGGCCGACAGCGTCGAGCACATCATCAGCTATTGGATGATATTCGAGAAGTTCCAGTCCCCTTCACTGGCCGGGTTTGCCGTGATCGCGCACTGGGTGCCCTTTCTATTCTTCTCGATCTGGGCGGGCGCACTGGCCGACCGGTTCGATCCGCGTCGCATCATTCAGATCGGCATGGGGCTGTTCATGCTCGCCTCCCTGGGCTGGGGGCTGCTGTTCGCGATCGGCTGGCTGGAGCGCTGGCATGCCGTGGTGCTCCTCATCATACACGGGTTCGCCGGCGTTCTGTGGTCACCTTCAGGACAGATCCTACTGCATGACATCGTCGGCGAACGACAGCTGCAAAGCGCCATCCGCTTGTTTGCGACATTCCGTACCCTGGGCTTCCTGCTCGGGCCAGCGGTTGGCGCGCTGCTGTTGAATCTGGCGGGACCCACCTATGGCATACTGATCAATGTGCTCATATACGTGCCGCTCGTGCTTTGGCTCATTCGAAATCCAAAACAGGTTCACACAGCGTCGGGTCACTCCGCCCGCGTTGCCACGGGGTTTGTCGACCTGCTGCGGTCCGTTCGCCAGATTTCGGCCATTCCCATCGTGTTCGCAATGACGGCGCTCGCGGCGCTGGCCGCGGGATTGGTTGGCAATGCGCACGATCCCCAGATGCCGCAATTTGCTCGCGACCTGGGTTCGGGAGAGCCTGGACTTCGCTACGGGCTGCTGTTGACCGCGGGCGCCGTGGGCGCGATTACGGCAGGCATTATCCTGGAATCACGCAGCATGCTGACTGCACATCCTCGCACGGCGTTCCTGCTCGCGATTGGCTGGAGCATGGCGATGCTGGGCTTCGCAGTCTCCCAGAGCTACCTACTCTCCTTCATATTGCTGGCCTGTGCAGGCTTCCTGGACCTGTCGTTCAACGCCATGACACGCACGCTGGTTCAACTCCACACACCGCCGAGCATGCGCGGCCGGGCCATCGGTTTGTTCAATGTGGGGTCGCTGGGCTGCCGCACGTTCAGCGGCATAACTGTCGGGTTCGGCGGCGGACTGATCGGGATACACTGGTCGCTGGGGCTAAGCGCATTGGCTCTGCTGTTGTCGCTGCTGCTCCTCTATCGATGGGCCGAGGGGCAGGGCGGCACCCGCAGCGGCGCATCGTGAAGCGCGGTTCCGGGTTGCCGGACCGCGCCCCAACAGATCAACGCCAGTTCGGAACCGAGCTCTGCCCGGCCTCTATTGCTTGTCAGACCCTATTGCTTGGCCTTCGCCTTGGCCGCCGGCGAGTCAGCCGCAGGATTGGGGTTCACGGACATCGATACGCCGCCGTAGCCGAAGTACGTGATGGCGCCGAAGATCAACGCGAACACGATCGATGTCACAGCAGCATTTACGAGCTTGTTGTACATCGTCAACGTGTTGCCGATGTAGGATACGACAAACACGACGAGCGCGGCGATGACGACCGGCTGTGCCCATGCGTAAGGCTCAGGAATGAACGCCATTGGTATACCCCTTCTTTTTGCCTCGCTCCGCAAACGCAGAGCCCTCCAGGAAAACGTATCAGACGCCGACCTCATGCCACATTGATTCTGCGCCACCGGATTGGGCCCGCGCTTCCAAGTGCGACGCTTTCCGTAAGTACCGCGTGCCACAAAACGATGACAGCAGCACCAACTGGGGACGATCTGTCACATAACTACGCGCAGGCGATGCGCTTTCTCAGGATATGAATGTGCCAGCCCGCAATTGGGCGATCGCCTCGTGCAATTCGGCCTGGGTATTCATGACGATCGGCCCGTACCACGCAACGGGCTCCCGGATCGGGCGGCCGGAAACGAGCAAGAACCGAATTCCATTGTCGCCCGCTGTGACGCTGACCGTGTCGCCGGCATCGAACACGACGAGCGCGCGGTTGCCGGTGCGCTCCCTGATGACGACCTCCTCGCCGTCAGGCCCGATCTTTTCCGTGAGAACGCCGAACGGCTTGGACGCCCCGCCGAAAATACCGTCACCTTCGAAGATGTAGGCGAATGCCTGACGCTCCACCTCTACCTGCAACGTCCTGGTCTTTCCAGCAGGGACGTATACGTCGAGATAGCGCGGGTCAGCGGCAATTCCATCGACCGGCCCTCGTTTGCCGCGATACGTGCCGCACACTATGCGCACGACGGTGCCGTCGTCCTCGACCAGCTCCGGTATCTGCGAGGCCGGCAGATCCTGGTATCGCGGCGCGGACATCTTGAGCGACGATGGGAGATTGGCCCAAAGCTGGAAGCCATGCATGCGGCCCTCGTCATCGCCCGCCGGCATTTCCTGGTGCAGGATGCCTCGCCCCGCGGTCATCCATTGCACATCACCTGCGCCCAGCGTGCCGCGATTGCCCAGGCTGTCAGCGTGCGCCACCGAACCCTTGAGGACATAGGAGATGGTCTCGATGCCGCGATGCGGGTGCCAGGGGAAACCGGCCGCATAATCCTCGGGGCGATCGTTGCGGAAATCGTCGAGCATCAGGAACGGGTCGGTGTCCGACGTATCGCCAAACCCGAATGCGCGATGGAGACGCACGCCTGCGCCTTCAATGGCAGGCTTGGCGATGGAGCTTCGCTTGATGCCGCGGATCGACATGGGGCCTCGTTCGGTTTGCCGCTCTTTTCCGCCTGCCACAGTAAGCCGATCGCCCACATTTACCAACCCGCGAGCGCGTGCCGAACCGGCCGGCGCAGGTGAACGACAGGTGAAGGACGAGTTCAGGTTGAGTTCAGTGCACTGCAGGCAAAGTGGCATCATACACGGCGCGATCATGACGACCGGGCCGGCAACACGAGGGGAAGGACACAGCCATGAACCGCACCGCTCTTGCAATCGGACTCATTCTCGCCGGCACCACCGCGATCGCTGCCACTACCGCCACGGCGCAGGGCTACAGAAACAGCGGCACCGTCGTCGACGTACGTCAGGACAACCAGAAGCACCGCATCGCCACCGGAATCCGCAACGGCGACATCGACCGCCGCGAGGCGCGCCGCCTGATCGAGCAGCAGCGCGCCATAGCCTCCTTCGAGCGGCGCGCGAAGTCGGACGGCCGCATCGATGCTCGCGAGCGGGCCATTCTGAACGAGATGCAGAACAAGGCGAGCCGCACCATCGCTCGCATGCGCCACAACGACCGCAACCGTTTCACCAGCTACGACCGGCCCGGCCCGCGCCGGACATGGACCCGTCGCTTCTGGTGGTAGTGGAAGCAAATAACAAAAAAACACGATCATCGCTGCTCTGGCGACACCTGGGCTGCCCCTGACGGGGCGGCCTTTTTTTGTCGGCCATGAAACCGGCCGTTCATTCGCGCCAGTACTCAGCAATCCATGGTGCGGGCCGGAAGCGTCGCTGCGTCGGCCGGAACGCGAAGCCTTGGCCAACGCGCTTTCGCGCCTCGTGCTCGCCGCGCATGGCCGATTCCGGTGTAATCGAGCCGAAAAACACCAGGATCTTGCCGCCTGGGGGCTTTCGCGGCGTGGAGAAGAAGCGCAGCAGGCGGTTGCGGGGCAGGCAGGCGAGCGAGAACGGCACGCACCAGTCGGGCGGCCAGAAGCTGGCCTCGTCGACCGCCTTGGTCAGGAAATTCTGTTCTTTCGACTGATAGCGCTCGATGATCTCTTCGGGCGGCGTGGCGTAGAAGCGTTCCAGCACCGCCCGCTCCATGCCGATGAAGAACCGCACCACGGAGCTGTTGCCGTAGCCCAGATGCGGATCTTTCCACTCGCGGATGATGAGGAAGCGGCCCGGCAGTTCGAACAACGCATCGATGTTGTCCACGATCACCAGATCGAGATCGAGGAATAGCGTCATACCCTGCAGGCCGCCGAGGCCGTCCTGCATCAGCCCGAGCTTGGGCCAGTACTTGCCGATCCTGCCGGCATCGAATTGCACTTCGGGCAGCGGCTGGCATTCGATCGACGGGTCGATGCCGGACGCATCGTCGGTGAAGCAGACGAAACGGATCGACCATGTCGTGTTCCGCCGCACCATGGCGTTGAGGCGGTTGACCCAATCGGGCCCATAGCGCGTGCCCCACTTCATGCACACGACATTGGCCGTTCTGGAACGCTGTGCGGCGTCGAACTCGGTGCGCCAATCGGTATTGGGCCCATCGGTATTGGGCATGTCGCCTCGCTGTTTCAGCCTGCCCGGTCCGCCGTCCTGTCGCCGGCACCCAGCGTGATGCCGCCGCAACAGGTCGCGGTCAACCCTGCAAGCATTAGCGCCTTGTTAACTCCGGCGCCCGTACCGTTTACCGGCTCGTTACGAATTCCCGGGGTATGATGGCATGACAACGCAAAGGATCATGGCAATCGACGAGATCTGCCAGCGCGGAAGCATTCGTGAGGCGGATGTGGACATGCTGCGGCAAGCCTTCGCGCGCGAGGCGCACCTGTCGGCCGGCGATGTCGATGCGCTGTTCCGGGTGCATGCGCTGGCCCGCGTGCAGCATGCCTCCTTCAGCGGCTTTTTCGTCGAGACCATGACCGACTATGTGGTGCGCGAGCTGGAGCCCGCCGGCTATGTCACCTCGGCGCATGCCGGCTGGCTGATGGCGCGCGTGTCGACGGCCGGGCGTGTGCGCACCAAGACCGAGCACGATCTGCTGCTCAACGTCATCGACAAGGCGCGCTGGGTGCCCGAAAGCCTGGTCGCATTCGCGCTGGCGCAGATCCGCGATGCCGTTGTTTGCGGCGAAGGCCCGCTGCGCGCCGACGGCAGCGTGCCGGCCGGCGTGATATCGCGCCATGAGATCGAGCAGATCCGGGCACTGATTTTCGCCTACGGCGCGGACGGCCCGCCAGCGATCACCCAGATCGAAGCCGAGTTGATGATGGACATCGACGATGCGCTGCCGGCTGGCAACGACACCGGCAACGACACTGGCAACGAAACCGGCGATGTGCGGGCGAGAGCCATCTGGGGCGACCTTTACATGAAGGTCATCGCCAACGCGGTGCTCGAGGCGTCCGGCTATGCCTGTCCGACGCGCGAGGAGGCGATGAGCGAGCGTCAGCCGCTGCTGGCATCGAAGGCGACGGCGGGCGTCCTCGCGGGCTATAGCGCGCAAAGTGCGGAAGGCCGCGGCCTTGCCCGGCTGGAGCTTCAGCGCATCGAGATCATCACCGGAGAGCGGGTCGGCGAGGCCGACGCGGCGCGGCTGGCCGCGCGCATCTTTCCGGGCACGGAGGCGGCGGAGGCCGGCGCGCGGGCCCGCCGCTCGCTCGACATCCTGCGGGCTGCCGGCTTCAAGCTGGCCAAGGCATTCGAAGCCGAGGCCGCCGCGGCGGCGTAAGGCTGAGGCCGCGGCGCAACACTGCCGACCGTAACACCGGCGACTGTTTCCCGCCCAGATTTCCCGCTAGTATCCGGACCATACTGGCACGGATATTCCGGGGAGATTGCGGGTGGCGGATACGGGCGGGACGCGCGGCAAGGTCTTCATCAGCTATCAGCGCGCCGACGTGGCGCTGGCGGAGCGGTTGCAGGCTGCGCTCGAGGCGGCAGGGGTGGCGGTGTGGCGCGACAAGGCGGACCTGCGCCCGGGCGATCATGTCGACTTCGCGATTCCGGAGGCGCTGCGCGAGGCCCGCGCCGTGGCGACGATCTGGACCGGCAACAGTTTAAAGTCGGAATGGGTGCGGCATGAGACGGCGTTTGCCGTCGTGACGGCCAAGTCGCTGATGCTGGCCGAGCCCGGCTTCGATTACGGTAAGCTGCCCAGCCCTTACCGGGCGCTCAACTGCGGCGACATCGAAGCCCTCATCGCCGATCCCAAGCCGCTGCTCGGCAAGCTTGCCGAGATCGACGCGGCCAACACGCCGCCCGCGCCGAAGCTGCTCGATACCCGGCAATTGCCGCGCACGCCCAACGCCTTCGTCGCCCGCGATGGGGAGCTTGCGCTGCTGCGCACGGCGTGGGCCGAGATGAGGCCACACATCCTCGCCTTCATCGCTGCCGGCGGCACCGGCAAGACGGCACTCGCCAACGCCTTCCTCGACGAGATGGCGGCCGAGGGCTATCGCGGCGCGGAAGCCGTGTTCGCGTTCTCGTTCGACAGCCAGGGCACCGACGACAAGCGCCAGGGCTCGTCCGACCGCTTCTTCTCGGAGGCGCTGACCTTCTTCGGCGAGGACCCGCAGGCCTACGACAGTGTGAGGAAGCGCGCGCACCGGCTGGCCGACATCCTGGAGACGCGCCGCACGCTTCTGATCCTCGACGGCATCGAGCCGATGCAGGCGGCCCGCGGGGATGACGAGAACGGCCGGCTGCGCGACGATGCGATGCGCGATTTCCTGGTCGATCTGGCGCGCGACAACAAGGGGCTGCTGGTTGTCACTACCCGGCTACCGATCCCCGATCTCAACGGCTTCCGGGCCGATCAGGTGGCGCAACACCGGCTGCCGAACCTGCCGTTGTCGGACGCCGTAACGCTGATGCGCGGCTTCGGTTTGCGGTTCCCGCAGGAGCAGATGGAGGCGCTGGCGCGGGAGCACGGCCAGACCATCGCGCGCGATCCCGAGCATGACGGCGAGGCGACGGTGCGCTGCCACGCCAAGGCGATCGCGCTGATCGGCTCGTTCATCGCCCGCCGCTTCAAGGGCGCGCAGCTTGCGCCGACGCTGGCGGAGATCGCCGACGCGTTCCGGATGCCGGACGATGCGTTTCTCGGCACGGTGGATGAGGCCTTGAAGCAGGAGCCGGGCTACGCCGTCTACAGGATGGTGCGGCGCTACGAGATCCTGTACGAGGACGCCGCCCGCGAGATGAAGAAATCGCTGGTTGGCTGCGCGCCGGGTCGGCAGCTGATTCTGTTGCGGGTGATGGGCCTGTTCGACCGGCCCGCAACCTGGGGCGCGTTCCAGGCCGTGCTGGCGGCGCCGGCCATCCCCGGCCTGACCGACGATCTCGACAGGATCACGCCCGGCGAGTGGCAGGAGGCGGTGGCCGCCCTGCGCGAGGACGGGCTGTTGAACCCCGCGCCCGGCGACAGCCACGTGCTAGGCGCCGACAGCATGCTCGACGCCCACCCACTGATCCGCGAATATTTCGGCCGGCAGCTGGCGGTCGTGGCGAAGGAGGCTTACGAGCAAGCGCATGCGCGGCTGTACGATTATTACCGGTTCCAGGGGTTGCCTGCGGCGTTTCAGGAGCCAGTGGCGTATGGGATTTTGGCGCTCGGTGCTGCCTATCCTGATGCGCCATTCAAGAACGACGTGCTTAAACTTGCAGACAGAAAACTTCCCGAGCGAGTTTTGGAAGACTGGCCACCCTCCCTTGGCAAGGCTACGCCAGACGACCTCCGTCGTGCCGCCGCGCTGATCGACGGGCCGGAGTTTGACGCAGCGCTGAAGGCGTTCCTGCCGGACGACGAGGCGGGGATGCTGCCGCTGTTCGCCGCCATCGCGCATGGCGCCGCCGCCGGCCGGCACGACGAGGCGGAAGCGAGGTCTACTGGCCGCGCATCGCCCGCGGCAACGAGGGGTTTGCTGTCAAAAAGCTCGGCCTGTTCGGCTCGGACCTGGCGGCGATCGCACACTTTTTCGCCGCGCCGTTCTCGACGCCGGCGCCGGGCTTGTCGCAAAGCGATCAAGCGCTGGTGCTCAATCTGGCGGGCTTTCGACTGCGCGCGCTCGGGCGGCTGGCCGAGGCGGTGGAGCCGTTCAGGGCAGGTACCAAAGGCAGTGCTGACGAGGGTGATTGGAGGGGAGCTGCAAGCGACGCCTCCAACCTCTCCGAGCTGCTCGTCACGCTCGGCCGGCTGACGGACGATCCGGCGACGGCTGTCGCGGGTGCCGTCACCACCGCCGCGCAAGCGGTCGACTACGCGGACAAAAGCGGCGACGCAGGCCAGCGCATGGGCTGGCGCACGACCCACGGCGATGCCCTGCTGCAGGCTGGCCAATGGGCCGACGCCGCCGACCGCTTCGGCGAGGCGGAAGCGATGCAGCGCGACAGGCAGCCGGACCTGCCGCTGCTCTATTCCGTGCAGGGCTATCGGTGGTGCGACCTCAAGCTCGCCCAGGGCCGTGCCGGCGAGGTGGCGGCGCGGGCAGACTATATGATTAGGGGCGAGGGGTCGTTCTCGTTGCTCACCAAAGCGCTTTATCGCCTTGTTGCTGGTCGCGCCGCACATCTGGCGGCGGCGGAGGGGGTGTTGGATGACGGTAGCGGATCAAACCCAGGGCAACGCCTCGACGACGCCGTCGAAGGTCTGCGCGCAGCGGGCCAGACCTGGTTCTTGCCACCCGGCCTGCTCGCCCGCGCCGCCTGGCATCGCGACAACGGCGCGCTCGAGCTCGCCCGCCAAGACCTCATCGAGGCGTTCGACATCGCCGAGCGCGGCGGCATGCGGCCGTTCCTCGCCGACTGCGAGATCGAAAGCGCCTGGCTGCGGCTGGCCGCTTCGAGCCCGTCCGCCGAGGACCTCACCGCCGCCGCCGCTGCCATCGAGCGCGCCGCCGCCATCGTCGCCGCCACCGGCTATCACCGCCGCGACCCCGATCTTTCCTTGGCGCGGGCGGGGGTGTGCCTTGCGCGCGGGGAGCATGCACAATCACGCCTCCACATCGACGACCTCGTCGCGGCCATGCGGGCGCACAACCTGTGGGGCTTCCTGCCGCATCTGGAGTGCCTCGCCGGGCAGCACGGCCTCTACCGCGACGACGCCCCGCCGGGGCTGGCACTCGGGCGCCTGCTCGCCGCGCTGCGCACCGAGCGCGCCGCGTTCGACAAGGACGCAGACGCCGCGTTCGAGGACGCGCGCAAGGTTCGCCGTGCCGACGGCCTCGACGACGACGTCATCGACGCCCGCCTCGCCGATCCGGAGTTTCGGTCGCGTCTCAATGCCGCTCTGGTCGGCAGCGGCTACAAGCCCCTCGACGACACACCTATCGAGGAGCAGCGCAACGACGCGCGGAACTACATTCTGAACGTCGAACGCAAACAGTCAGGGGCCGAGGGCGAGGCCGACGCCCCGCCCCCGCTGCCAGACGCCATGGTCGATGCCATGCTTGCCGATGCCGGTATCCGCGATGCGCTGACCAAGCTCTACAAGGACAACGACCTCGACACGCCGTTCGAGCAGATCCCGCGCGAGATGCACGCCCGCATCCTCGCCAAACTGGTGGCCGACGGCGTGATCAACGTGGAGGAGAAACCAGCCGACACTCCTCAGCCGCCGCCCGCCGCCGCTCCACCGCCACCGCCCGCTCAAGGCCAGCCGCAGCAGTCCGGCGGCGTCCTCTCCCGCCTGTTCGGCCGCTGGATGCGACGCAATCGGCAGGACTGAACCGTCATGGCCGATCCGCGGATTTGCGAAGCAAATCCAAGGGACCTGTCGGCCATCCACGCAGCTCTCCGCCAATGCGGTGCTGGCGGCAACTTGCCGTGGATGGCCGCCGGTTCCCGGACCTCGGCTCATCGCCTCGGCCCGGCGCGGCCATGACGTGTGTTTTCAGGCCGCGGCTGGAACATTCGCTTGCCGAGGCTCGCGACGGCGAGGATGGCGGCGCTTCTCATCCCAGCAGATCAATCAGATACGGCACCATCGGCAGGTCGGCGGGCGGCATCGGATACTCGCGCAGGCGGCTCGCTCGCACCCACTTCACGCGCTGGCCCTCGCGCGGGGTGATGTCACCCTCCCAGGTGTTGCACAGGTAGAGCGGCATCAGCAGGTGGAAGTCGTCGTAGGAATGGCTGGCGAACGTGAACGGGGCCAGACACTCGCGGCAGACCTCGATGCCAAGCTCCTCCTGCAGCTCGCGCACCAATGCCTCCTCCGGCGTCTCGCCAGGATCGACCTTGCCGCCGGGAAACTCCCACAGGCCGGCCATGGATTTACCCGCCGGCCGTTCCGCGATCAGCACGCGGCGGTCGACGTCGGTCAGCGCTACGGCGGCAACGAGGACGATGGGTTTGGACATGGCCTGATCCGTTCGGCAAAATTCGGGACAGCTCGATTTACGGTGCATGTAGCGCGTCACGCCGGATCGGCGGATCGATAAATCGAGCTGTCCCGAATTTTTGGCCCGAATTTTTGGCAACCACGCTTGCGCACGCGAGGCGACCGGCATATAGTTAGGCACCCTAATCAAGTGCCGGCAGTCCCTCGCGACGCCCAGGAGGAAACCGATGCAGCAAACCAGCCCGACGACTGACGCCGCCACCCGCGAGAGGTTCTACAAGACGCTGGCGCCGCAAGCGCTGGCGCCGCTGTGGGAGGTTCTGAAGGGCCTCGTGCCGCCCGAGCCCAAGAGCAAGGCGGCCGCGCACGTCTGGAAATACGCGCAGGTGCGTCCGCTGCTGATGGAAGCCGGCGGCATCGTCACCGCCGAGGAGGCGGAGCGGCGCGTGCTGGTGCTGGAGAACCCGGCGCTGCCCGGCCAGTCGCGCGATCACGCCGTCGATCTATGCCGGCGTGCAGCTCGTCATGCCGGGCGAGATCGCGCCGGCGCACAAGCACACGGCCTCTGCCCTGCGCTTCGTGCTGGAATCGGACGGCGGTTACACCTCGGTTGCCGGCGAGCGCACGTACATGAAGCGCGGCGACTTCGTGATCACGCCGAACGGCGCCTGGCACGACCATGGGCAGGAGAAGCAGTCGCCGATCATCTGGGTCGACGGCCTCGATCTGCACATGATCAACTTCTTCGAGTTCGGGCTTCATGGAGCACCACAACGAGAAGAGCCAGACGATCACCAAGGACGAGGGCTACTCGGTCTCGCGCTACGGCTCCGGCCTCGCCCCGCTCAATCAGGACTCGCCGTTCGGCCTGACCTCGCCGATCTTCAACTACACCTACGAGCGCAGCCGCGCGGCGCTGATGGATACGGTTGGCCAGGGCGCCCCCGATCCGCACACCGGCTACGCGCTGCGCTACGTCAACCCGCTCACGGGGAGCTGGGCGATGCCGACGATCTCGACCTGGCTCACCCACATGCCGAAGGGCTTCGAAAGCAAGGAAAGCCGCGCCACCGACGGCCGTACGGTTATCGTTGTCGAAGGCGAGATCACGGTCAACGTCGACGGCAAGGCGTTGGCGATGGGCGAGAGCGACATCGGCGTCATCCCAAGCTGGGCGTGGAACTCCGTTCGCGCCGAGAAGGATGCCATCTTCTTCACCTTCTCCGATCGCAGCGCGCAGGAGAAGCTCGGCATCTGGCGGGAGGAAAAGCGCTGAGGCGCGGCGACGACACAAGCGCGATGGCAAAACCCGCCTCCGCAACGCCTTCGGCGCCGGCGACGCGCTCCCCGGTGCCTCACGACAGTGGCGCGGTGCTTCCCGATGATCTGGTGGGCTACCGGCTGCGGCGGGTGCACGCCGGCTTCGTGGAGGCCTGGCGCACGTTCTGGGCTGCCGAAGGCTTGAGCCTGACGCCGGTGCAGGGCGGCATCCTGATGCTGATTGCCAGCCGACCGGGCCTCACGCAGACCGAGCTCGCCCGCCGCCTGCAAATCGAGACGCCGACGCTGTCCGAGCAGGTCAAGCGGCTGGTCGAGGCCGGGCTGGTGGACCGCGAGGCGCTGCCGGGCGACCGCCGGGCCAGCGCGCTCGTGTTGTCGACCGAGGGCGAGGCGGCCGTCCGCTTGATCTCCGAACGCATCGCGGCACAGGAGGCTGCGGCACTCGCCCCGTTGACCGAGCGCGAGCGGCTTCAGCTCTCCGACCTGCTGGGCCGGGTGCTGGCGGCACGCGGCGAGTGAGCGGGATTGCCGGGCGCTGCCGTCGCGGTGCAGGGGTGCGTTGGCGGGCCACCATCGGAGCGGTTGCAACTTCGGCGCATCGCTGCTAGATAGCCGTTCACTCGGCTGCGTCGCTCGTGCGGCGGGCCCGATTCCGGATTGGGGAATCGTCTAATGGTAGGACAGCGGACTCTGACTCCGCCAGTCTAGGTTCGAATCCTAGTTCCCCAGCCAAATTTCAATGAAATTGCGTGGCAAGCGCAGGGGACCTACGCGCTCCGCTGCCTCCCGATGGGGAGGGAGGCGTGATGCCGGGCACATCTGATTTGGGTGTTGCGAAGTGCGTGCAGGGGGCCCGCATATCGAGCACGGGTTGCATCGGAAATTGATGGCTCTCATCGCTTGGCGAAACTCTGCGTGCCTCGCAGCGCCCGACGACGACTGGCATGCCTGCGGACAGCAACGTCGTGGTCATGTGTGTTATCCTGGAAGTAGGTACCGTTCGTATTGGAAGCAGGAGAAGGCATGCTCAAGGGCTACTGGATTCCGCATCTGGATGTTCCAGACATGGACAAGTTCCAAGCTTACCGCACCACCGCGGACGCGTGGCACCAGACCAATGGTTCGCAGCTGTTGGCGCGCGGCGGGCGCCGCGAGGTCATGGAAGGAAAGATGCGCGCCCGCAATGTGCTGCGCGAGTACACTTCCTACGGCGATTCTTCTGTCGGTGGCGCGGACGTTGGGCGAGACGATGGCGGTCCTCCTGGCCACGGGCAACATGGCGGCCTTTACGGTGAACCCGCTTTCGTCGGTCCGGACGATGACGGCGACCATCGCCATCGAGATGGGCGACGCCGTCTTCGGCGGCGAGCACTACCACGTCCTCTTCGCGTTGGGCGTGGTCTTGTTTTCGATAACTTTCTTTGTAAACCTCGCTTCCCAGGTTATTATGGACCGCTACGCGCGGAAGTTCAGGTAGATAAGAATTGGCTAAGACGAGGAAGATTACGGTGCAGGCGGGTTTGACGCCCCGCCGGAGGGTAACGAACGCCGTTATGAAGCAGGCCCTCCGGGTCCTGACGTACGTGGTGGTGGCCGTGTTCGGCGGCATCGTGGTGTACATTTTCGTCCGGGCGTTGCCGGTCTTAAGTTGGACTTTCATTACGCAGCCGCCGCGCCACGGCATGTTGGAGGGGGGCGTCTCGACCTGTATTTACGGCACGATCGGTCTATTGATGCTGACGGCCACTTTAGCGGTGCCGTTGGGGGTGGCGGCCGCGGTCTACCTGAACGAGTTCATCGGCTGGGGCAAGCGGGCGCGCGTCGTGCGCGCGGCCGTAAACAACCTCGCCGGCGTGCCCTCCATCGTCTTCGGCCTCTTCGGCCTGGGCTTCTTCGTCGTATTCCTTCATATCGGCGCATCGCTGCTGGCGGCCTCGCTCACGCTCGCTATAGTGGTATTGCCGATAGTGATCGTCTCGACGGAGGAGGCGCTGAAGGCCGTGCCGCGCGATTACCGGCTGGGCTCGGCGGCGCTGGGCGCGACGCGGTGGCAAACGATCTCCAAGGTAACGCTGCCGCAGGCCGTTCCGGGTATCATCACCGGGACGATCCTGTCGATAGGCCGGGTGGCCGGCGAGACGGCGCCCATACTCTTCACCGGCGCCGCGTTCTACCTCCCCCGCTTGCCGGACCATCCCCGGGAGCAGTTTATGGAGCTGTCCTATCACATCTTCGCGATGGCGACGCAGGCTTCGGATATCACGAAGTCGACGCCTATAGCGTTCGCGACGGCCTTCGTCCTCCTGGCGCTCGTCTTCGCCTTCAACCTTATCGGGATCCTGTACCGGGCCAAGCTTAGGAGACAGAAGGCATGGTAAAACCTATCGTCAAGTACGGGAATTTCGATTTCTGGTACGGCGATTACCAGGCCCTTTACGACATCCAACTCGACGTCGAGCCGCGGTCGGTAATGGCGGTCATCGGCCCTTCCGGGTGCGGCAAGTCCACGCTGATCAAGTCCGTAAACCGCATCGCGGAGCTGGAGGCCAAAGTCCGGGTAGACGGTCAAATATTCCTGGAGGGCGAGGATATCTACGCGCCGGGCGTGGACCTGGTGTCGCTCCGGCGCCGCGTGGGCATGGTTTTCCAGAAGCCCAACCCGTTCCCGATGTCTATTTTCGACAACGCCGCGTACGGACCGCGGCTGTTCGGCGTGACGAGGAGGGCGGAACTCGAGGCCGTAGTGGAGGAATCGATCAAGCGCGCCGCGCTCTGGCCCGAGGTCCGCGACCGGTTGCGGACTTCCGCGTTGCGCCTTTCCGGCGGCCAGCAGCAACGCCTGTGCATCGCCCGCTGCCTCGCGGTCCAACCGGAAGTCATCCTTATGGACGAGCCGGCGGCCTCCCTCGACCCGACTTCCACGCAGAAGATAGAAGATTTAATAATTGAACTTAAGAAAAACTATACTATCATTATCGTGACGCACAACATGCAGCAGGCCGCGCGCATCTCGAACCGGTGCGCGTTTATGCTCAACGGCCGGCTGGTGGAGGTCAACGACACCGAGACCATGTTCACGCGGCCCGATAACAAGGTAACGGAGGATTACATTACGGGTCGCTTCGGCTAAGCCGGAGCGCGTCCGTAATGGTTAAAGCTGAAGGTGACGTTATGACGCCGGAGAAACACTTTCACGAGGAGCTGGACGAGGTCAACGACATGCTGCTCGGCATGAGCAGCCTGGTGCTCGAAATATTCGACGACGCCGTCGAGAGCGTGTTGACCGACAACCCCGAACAGGCGCAGAAGGTTATCGACGAGCGCGGCCGCGTGGACAGCCTGGAGGTCGCCATCGAGGAGCGGTGTCTGGCGCTCATAGCGCTCCGCCAGCCGGTGGCCATAGACCTCCGCATGATAATAACGGCCGTCAACATTATTCGCGACCTGGAGCGCATCGACGACATCTCGATAGATATCTGCCAGGACGCGTTGGGCCTTCACGTATTGAAAAAGAAACCCGACACGCTGTTCGATCTTCCGTCCCTGGCCCGCGTATCCGCTTCTATGGTGCACGACGCCGTCCGCGCGTTCGTGAAGCGCGACCCGGCGTGGGCGCGCCGGGTGTGCGAGCGGGACGACGAGGCCGACGACCTCGAGCGTAAGATATACCGCGACATCATAGCGTACGCCGAAAAGCACCCCGACGAGGTGGGCGGCTGCGTCCACCTCTTGACCATCGCCCGGGCGCTCGAGCGTATCGGCGACCACTCCACGAACATAGGCGAAATGGTAGTCTACCTGATGACGGCGAAGATAATTAAACACCATCATGACGTCGACGTCGAGGAAGGCGCCGCCGCTTAGGGGGTGGCCTGAAAGCCGGCGCGGCGTTCGCCGCGTCGCGGAAATCAGCGCCGTAAGCGGCGCTTTCGCGTCGGCTTTTATGCGCCAAAAATACGGCCCTTTAAAATTCCTACGCCATTATGGCGCATTGTCCATTTCGCTAAAAAACGGTTCTCGGCGTTTTTAGGGCCGGCCGGGGCGTCGCGGGGGCGATTTAGGTATTGATTTCGGTGATAAAATGTTATCATGACGCCTTTAGCAACGTGGCATATATTTTGCTCGAATAAGAAATGGAATAATTCGTGCGGCGATTTATCATGACGAATCCATTGGCATTGGTAGTTGACGACGACTTCGCGGTCAGGAGCGCGTTGTGTGAGTTTCTGGCGCACGAGGCGGTTGACGCCGAGGAGGCGGCGGACGGCGTAAAGGGCCTGGACCTGGTCAAGGCCGCGGACGCCGATCTGGCGTTTTTGGACCTCCAGCTGCCGCTGCTCGACGGCCTGTCTTTGCTTAAGATAGCCAAGGAACTCCGGCCGTCGCTGGCGGTGGTTATGATGAGCGGCCTGGCGTCGTCGTCGGATATTATTTCGGCTATGGAACACGGGGCCCACGCCTTCGTAACGAAGCCGTGGGACCTGGAGCGTTTGGAAAAGATAGTACGGGAAATTTTAACCAAAAATTTACCGCGAGGATATCGCGCCATACGGATCTCGACGGCGGCCGCCGACGGCCGGGGGGAGCCGGGCGCGGAAGAGAAAGGAGGGGAGAAGGATATGGCGATCGTGAGGTGGAGCCCGTTCAGGGATCTGGTGGGGATACAGCAGGAGGTTAACCGCCTCTTCGACGACCTGATGACGCGCCGCGCCGATACGGGCGCCGAAGGCGTTATGTGGATCCCGGCGGTGGACGTCGCCGAAACCGGGGACACCGTCAGCGTAAAGGTCGAGGTGCCGGGCGTGAAGAAGGACGATATCAAGATATCGGTGACCAACAACGTCCTGACGGTGCGCGGCGAAAAGAAGATGGAGAAGGAAACGTCGGAGGAGAATTACCACCGCATCGAACGCGTGTACGGCAGCTTCGTCCGTTCTTTGGAACTGCCGACGGTGGTCCAGGCGGACAAAGTTAAAGCTTCTTTCAAGGACGGCGTCCTTTCCATCGTCCTTCCCAAGAGCGAGGAAGTCAAGCCGAAGGAAATCGCCATCGAGGGCGATTAGAACCGGCCCGGTGGGGCGCGGCGTGCCGCGCGGCGGCGTTCGGCGGGCGCCGAAGCGTAAAATTAATGATACGACTATAAAGTTAACGTGAAATCGATTCGGCAATTGTTCTTTGGCTTTTCTATTTAGTCGAATTTAAAAGAAGGAGTTTATGGTGAACGAGATAAACGACGATGGCATCGGCATTTTTATCGATTACGAGTACGTGTTCATTACACTCGAAAGATTGTACGGCGTGCCGATGAACCTGGAAGTAGTAATAGAAGGCATCCACGGGAAAGTTAAACCGTTCGGGAAGATAATACTGGAGAGAGCGTACGCGCCCTGGAGCAATTTTGTGGAAGGTTTGGCCCAATTGAGTAAATGGCGGGTTGAAACCGTAAATATTAGCTCCAAGCAAGTCGACAAGACCGACGTGAAAACGGGACAACGGTGCGCCGTCCTGCAGAACAACGCCGATATCTACATCGCGTGGGACGTAGCCCAACTGATCTATACCAACCAAAACATTCAGAAGTACGCCCTCGTCTCCGGCGACGGCGACTTCACCGAGATCGTCAAGCGGGCCCAGCAGAACGGCAAACGCGTAATCGTTATGGGCTTCGAGCGCAACACCTCCGACTTCCTCCGCACGCAGGCCGACCAGTTCATCTCGATGGACGACCTGGCGAGCGCCAACGAGTCGGCCATTTCCGAACGCATCGTGGACCTGGGCCTCGACATGGAGCAGCGCCTCGATTACGTCGGCTACAAGTTGCTCATCGACATCCTGAGCCGCGAGAATCCCCAGGTCAATTTCCGCGAGCTGGTACACCGCATCATCACGGACGGCGTCTTCTTGACCGAGCGCCGGCCGGACCCGGCCTCCATCAAGGGGGAGGTATTCGTCATAGTCCCCAATCGCCAACACCCCCTCGTGCGGGAGCGCCTGAAGGCCCGCGGCATCGACCCCGATACCGTCCCCGAAACGCGGCGGACGGTGGAACCGCCCATCGCCTCGCCCCCGGCCGACGACCACAGCGACCCCAACTTCGTCGGCGGCGTGGAGGCCTACGAGAAGATGAAGTTCGAAGAGGCGGCGGGCCGGTTCAACAAGTACCTCGACGTCTACCAGCGGGATTTCGCGGCGTACGTCATGGTCATCAAGGCCCTCATCGAGCTGAACCGCCCGGGCGAGCTGCGCGACATGTGCCTGCGCGCCCGGAGCCTGGAGAATTACGACCTCTTGAGCCAACGCTTCCCGGAGTGGGCCCGCTTCATCGACAACAAGGTGGCCGGCGCCGCCGTGGTGGGAGAGCCGGAAGAGGAGAACGCGCCCGCGGGTTTCGAGGACGCGCCGTCGCAATAACGCGTACGAGCCGTTGCGGACCGAAGCTTTCATAGACGAAGTGGCATACGTATACTACGTTGAGGAGATATAATGGCCAAGGTAATCGGTATCGACTTAGGGACTACCAACTCGTGCGTGGCCGTGATGGAGGGCGGCGAGCCGGTCGTCATTCCCAACGCCGAAGGCGCGCGGACGACCCCTTCCGTAGTAGCGTTCCTGAAAGACGGCAAGAGGGCCGTGGGGGGCGTCGCCAAGCGGCAGGCCATAGCCAACCCGGAGAACACCGTCTACTCCATCAAACGCTTCATGGGGCGTCGGTTCTCGGAGGTTCCCGAGGAAATAAAAACCATTTCCTTTAAAGTGGTCGAAGCGGCCAACGGCGACTGCCGCGTCCAGATAGGCGACAAGCAGTACTCGCCGCCGGAGATTAGCGCCATGGTCCTGCAGAAGATGCGGGAGACGGCGGAGGACTACCTGGGCGAACGCGTCAACAAGGCCGTCGTCACGGTGCCGGCCTACTTCAACGACTCCCAGCGTCAGGCCACCAAGGACGCCGGCAAGATCGCCGGGCTGAAGGTGGAGCGCATCATCAACGAGCCGACCGCGGCCGCGCTCGCCTACGGCCTCGACAAGAAGGACAACGAGAAAATCGCCGTCTTCGACCTCGGCGGCGGCACCTTCGATATCTCCATTCTGGAAATCGGCGACAAGGGCGTCTTCGAGGTGCTGAGCACCAACGGCGATACCCACCTGGGCGGCGACGACTTCGACGAGCGCGTCATCAACTGGCTCGCCGACGAGTTCAAGAAGGACACCGGCATCGACCTGCGCCAGGACCCGATGGCGCTGCAGCGGCTCAAGGAGGCCGCGGAGAAGGCCAAGTGCGAACTGTCCACCCTCACCGAAACCCCGATAAACCTGCTGTACGTCACCGCGGACGCCAGCGGCCCCAAACACCTGCAGAAGGCGCTTACCCGCGCCAAGCTCGAGGAGCTGGCGGGCGACCTCGTCGAGAGGACCGTGGAGCCGTGCCAGCAGGCTCTCAAGGACGCGAACCTCGCGCCGAGCGAAGTCGACGAGGTCATCCTGGTCGGCGGCCAGACGCGCATGCCCGCGGTCCAGAACATGGTCCGGCAGCTATTCGGCAAGGACCCCAACAAGAGGATCAACCCCGACGAAGTCGTCGCCGTCGGCGCGGCTATCCAGGGCGCGATCCTGACCGGCGAAGTCAAGGACATCCTCCTGCTCGACGTTACGCCGCTTTCGCTCGGCATCGAGACCCTGGGCGGCGTGATGACCAAACTTATCGAACGCAACACCACCATCCCCACCCGCAAGAACGAGATCTTCACCACCGCCGCCGACAGCCAGACCACGGTCGAAATTCACGTCCTGCAGGGCGAGCGCGAGATGGCCGCCGACAACCGGACGCTAGGCCGCTTCCACCTGGAGGGCATTCCGCCCGCGCCGCGCGGCGTTCCCCAAATCGAGGTAACCTTCGATATCGACGCCAACGGCATCCTGAACGTCTCTGCGAAAGATATGGCCACCGCCAAGGAGCAGCGCATCACCATCACCGCCTCCAGCGGCCTCTCCGACGGAGAGATCGACGGCATGGTGAAGGAGGCCAAGGACCACGAGGCGGAGGACAAGAAGATGCGCGAGGAGGCCGAAATAAAGAACCGCGCCGACTCCGCCGTCTACCAGTCCGAGAAGCTGCTCAAGGAGCTCGGCGACAAGGTCACCGCGGAGGAGAAGAACAAGATAGACGGCGCCATCCAACGCCTCAAGGACGCCCGCGAGAAGGGCGACGCGGGCGAGATCCGCTCCGCCACCGAGGGGTTGGAAACGGCGCTTAACGAGATGTCCACCCGGCTGTACCAGCAGGCCGGCGCGGGCGCTCAGCAGCCGCCCCCGGGCGGCGCCGGCGCGCCGCCGCCGCCGGGCGGCGAAGCGGCCGCCGAGGGCGACGTCGTGGACGCCGACTACGAAATCGTTGAGGACGAGGGGGAAAGCCAAAAATAACAGCGAGGCTTGTTCGTCTCTCGACCTCATTTAACAACGCCGGCTCGGCTCCGTGGAGAATTTCCTTGCCCGGGCTGGCTTTTTTCATCTTGACGGGGCGCGGTTCGTTGGGATAGAATTGTATGAGAGGGGAGAGGATGTCATGAGGAATATAATAGTGACGGCCGTCGCCGCGGTCAGCTTCGCCGCGGCGGCGTACGCGTTACCCGCCGACCTCGTCGTCGTATCCGATAAGGAAGTCCGGCCCGACGAGGCGGCGGGATTTTATTATTTGGGCACGTGCGCGGCGGGATATTTATACAACGGCTCGAGCGCGGCGGTAGGTCGCGCGGCGCCCTACCGGGTCCTGGACCGGGGCGCCCAGCTCAAGGATTACTATATCGTCTGGGCGCCGGCGTGGGTCAACGTCAAGGCCGAGGCGTTCGCGCAGCTGGGGACGTCGGCCCGCCTTTCGGAAAATGAGATATTAGTGGGCCTCGAGCGCGGCCTGGGCCCGGGCGACCTTCGCGCCGTCGAGCACCGCATCGAGTTGATCAAGCTCGAGCCGGTGACGCCGGTGGACTGGCGTTTCGACGGCGAGGCGCCGCCGACCGAGAAGGACCCGGTAATCGAGGCCGCAATCAATACGATTACGGAAGCGGAGTACGCCGGGTATATTAAGCAGCTGCAAGACTTCAAAACCCGTTGTACGGATACGTCTGGCTGCGACGCCGCGCGGGATTACATTCGGAATTTCTTCGCCGCGCAGGGACTTGAGGCGTCGTTGTTCGAATTCGATTGCATGGGTTTTATGGAGGCGCATTACGCCGACCCGGCGGGTAGGGTGTACGTTCATGCCGATCACGTTACGATTAAGCGGTCGAAAGATAACGGCCAAACGTGGGATACGGTTTGGCCGGAAGGTACGAACGGTATCGCGTCGGTTTTCTGGTGTGACCGAGATACCGGGTTCATCGGCGCATATAATAACCGAATCGCTAAAACTACTAACGGCGGCGACACGTGGGAAGCGATCGAATTCGCCTCCGGTTACCCGGAATACCGATACAAACCGTTCGCTGCCTATTTCGCTACGCCGCAAATCGGTTGGCTCGGCGGCGAGTATTTCCAGGAAGGTAGGGCTTTAAAAGGTTTCGCGTCGAAAACGACGGACGGCGGCCTTACCTGGGTACCGCAAACCATACCCGAGGATTTCCGTATACACGCTATGGGTTTTTTCGACGCGGATTATGGTTGGGCCGGGGGCCGGACGTCGGCGGGCCGTTTGTTCTACACGGCAAACGGCGGCGACGACGTGGCGGGAAGGCACGATTCCGGGCGGCGTTGAGCGTATCGAGGACATCGCCGCCGTCGGACCTACGGAAGCCTGGGCGGCCGTCGGTTCTAACAACCTGCTGCATACGACGGACGGTTTAACGTGGTCGTGGGTTAACACAGGTGCCGCCCGCCAATTATACTGCGCGGAATTCCCCGATAACCAACACGGTTACGCGGGCGGATACGAGTTGGTGGCGACCGATAACGGCGGCGCGACGTGGCGTACGATTACGGGATTACCCGTAGGGGTTTGTTACGCGTTGTCATTCGCGGATCGCAATCGCGGCGTCTTGGGCGAGCGCTACGGGAATTACCTGTGTCGGACCGACGACGGCGGCGCCTCTTTCACCAGTATTATCGATAACGTCGACTTATCGGCGGAGAACGTCATCGGCGAGCGACGGGGTAGCGCGAGACCCGGGGAGATCGTAATAATAGGCGGCCATTTCGATTCGACTTCAGACATGCATCCATCCCTTGCGCCCGGGGCCGACGACAACGCCTCCGGGACGGCGTGCGCCATGGCCGCGGCCCGGGCGTTGAAAGATATGTCTTCCGGAGGACCGTCCGATACGTTGCTTTCGGCGACGAGGAGTTCGGCTGTAACGGTAGTGAGGCCTACGCAAAGGATTGCGCGGCGAAGGGCGAGAAAATCGTGGCCGTACTCAACGCCGACATGGTGGCATATGACGAAGAAGGCGGCAGCCGCGACGATTACGCCGTCGATCACGACCGTTACGGTTGGTTGTTCGATTACTTAAAGGCCACCGGCGGGTTGTACGGGAATAATCTAATTTATGAAAGCGGAAGATGCGGCAGCGACCAACGGTCGTTTTGGGACGTGGGCTACGCGGCGATCGGTACGATCGAGGGAGCCGTGGGGCCGGGCGGCAGTCAACAATACCCGTACTACCACACGACCGAGGACACTTTCGACAAACTCCACCCAGCCCTCGGCGTACGCTTCGTCCGCGACTATGCGGCCATGTTCGCCCACCTGGCCAGCTTCGACGACACCGGCGTGAACGACCCGCCGCCGGGCGTGGCGGCCGTTCCCTTCGCCCGCCCCTTCGCCGTCTACCCGAACCCGTATTGTTACGCGACTTGTACCGGCGGCGTGTGCTTCGTCGGCGTCAAATCGCCGGCGACGGTGGAGATATACGACCTCGCGGGCCGGCGCATCGCCCGGGAGGAAGTGGCTACAGGCCGCGACGAGTGCGTGTGGCGGCCTGCACGCGCAAGCGGCGAAACCCTCGCCCCCGGCGTCTACCTCTACCGCGTCGAGGGGCAGGAGCAGAAGGAAGCCGGGAAGGTCGTCGTCGCGAGATAAGAAGGCGTTACTGACCGTGAAGCGGCCGGGCCCGCGGCGAGCGGGCCCGGTTTTGTCCGACCGCCGCCGTAAAATATCGTCTAATATTCGTAGAAAGCAGGGATATAAATGAATAGGATGATTATGGCGGCCGTCGCGGCCGCGATATACGGCGCGGCGGCCCTCGCTCTGCCGGGCGACGTGGTCGTCATCTCGGATAAGAGGTCGCGCCCGACGCGGCGGCGGCGTTTTATTATTTAGGCTCGTGCTCGGCGGGATACTTGTACAGCGGCTCGAGCGCGGCGGTAGGCCGCGCGGCGCCGTACCGGGTGCTGGATGACGCCGCCCGCGTTAAGCATTACTTCCTCATATCGCTGCCGACTCGCACGGCGCTGTCGGCGGCGGACCTGGCGACGGTGGGCGACGTACAGCGGCTCGGCGACGAGTACCTGCTGGCGGTCGCAAGGCCGGGCGACGTCGGCCTCCTGCTGGCGATGGAGCCGCGGCTGCGCCTCCGCGAGCTGCGGCCTACGGCCCGCGTATTGTGGAGGGCCGCGGCCGAGCCGCCGCCCGCGAAGAAGGACCCGCTGGTCGAGGCCGCGATCAAGACGATAACGGCGGAAGAGTACGCCGGGTACATCGGTAGCTTCAGAGTTACGGAACGCGCTATTCCTTCACCCTGAGATGGAGGGGGCGCGCAACTGGCTCCGCAACTGGTTCGCGGGGCAAAATGGACGCCGATTGGCACGCTTTCGCGTGCGGCCGCTACGAGGCCGCGCATTACCCGGAGGTTGGCGGCAACATCTACCTCGACGATTACCACTGCATGGTCCGGCGTTCCCGGGACGGCGGCTCGAGCTGGGATACGCTCCGCCCCGCCCATGGGACGGCCGGTTATTACTATAACCCGCCGTCGTGCTGGTGGTTCGACGGCGACACGGGTATATTCGCCGGCATCGACGGGTACGTCGCGCTGACCTCGAGCGGCGGCGACTCCTGGCAATACGTGAAGTACGCCGTTCCGCCGGCGGGAGGTTTCCTTTACGTTGGCGGCCTGGCGTTCGCGACGCGGCAAATCGGTTGGCTTAGCTACACCGGGTATAAGCCCGTGGGCGGCGGCATTTATTCCGGGACTTCGTACGTGTTAAAGACGGAAGACGGCGGCCGAAGCTGGCGCGAGGTAGTTTGGGGCATGCCGTTTCCCGGTTTCCACCGCCTGGAAACGTACGACCGGACGCGTATGTGGGCGCTGCACTACGCCGTCGGCGCGGGTACGCGTTTTGATTACTCAAACGACGGCGGCCGGAGCTGGCGCGCGTGCGTCGCGCCCATAGCGTCGAACGAGTACGTTTACGACGCCGCGGCGGTGGGCCCTCGCGAGGCCTGGGGGGTAACGACGTACGGCCGCGTTCTCCACACCACCGACGGCGTGAACTGGAAAGAAGTCGATACCGGCTTTTCGGGCGACTTCCGGCAGGTGGAGTTCCCGACGGCGACGCGGGGCTATATCGCCGGCGAGCCGCTGATTACGACCGGCGACGGCGGTCTAACCTGGACCCGGGTCCGCGCCGCGCCCGCGCTCGAGTGTATGGCCATGGCCTTCGCCGACGCGCGGCACGGCGTCATAGCCGATAACTACGGCGACGCCGTCTACCGCACCGACGACGGCGGCTCGAGCTGGACCGATATCTCGCGCGGCCTTAACGTCCCCGAGTACAACGTCGTCGCCGAGCGCCGGGGGACCGAGAGGCCGGACGAAATAGTCATCGTGGGAGGTCACCACGACTCCATTTCCACCGAACGGCCCTGGGACTGCCCGGGCGCGGAGGACGACGCCTCCGGGACCGCGGTCGCGATGTGCGCCGCCCGCGCCTTCCGCAACGTCGATTTCAAACGGACCGTGCGGTTCATGGGGTTCGGCGACGAGGAGGCGTATCTGCTCGGCAGCGAGGCCTACGCCAACGAGTGCGCCGAGAAGGGCGAAAAGATAATAGCCGTCCTTAACGCCGACATGGTGAGTTACGATGAGGAGGAAGGCGCCCGCGACGACCTGATGGTGGGCGCTCCCGACGACGCGGCCTGGTTGGTAAGTTACCTTCAGGCCGTGGCCGGCCTTTACGGCCAGAAGCTGATATACGACTGGGACGGCGAGTGGGTCAGCGACGACTGGTCGTTCATTAAAGTCGGGTACGCGGCGCTGGGCGTCATCGAGGGCGACGTCGGCGAGGGCGGCGGCCAGGAATATCCCTGGTACCATACGCCCGAGGATACGCTCGACAAGCTCCAGCCGGCGTTCGGCGCCCGCTGCGCCCGCGACCTGGCGGCGACCGTCGCTCACCTGGCGGGCGTGGCCGGGACCTCCCCCGAGCCGTCGCCGCCGGGGACCGGCGCGGTCCCCTTCGCCCGCCCCTTCGCCGTCTACCCGAACCCCTATTGCTACGCGGCGTCTGCGGGCGGCGTGAGCTTCGTCGGCGTAAAATCGCCGGCGACGGTGGAGATATACGACCTGGCCGGCCGGCGCGTAGGCCGGGAGGAAGTCGGGGCCGGTTGCGACGAGTGCGTGTGGCGGCCCGCGACGCCGGAAGGTGGAACGCTGGCGCCCGGCGTCTACCTCTACCGCGTCGAGGGGCAGGAACAGAAGGAAGCCGGGAAGGTCGTCGTCGCGAAGTAGGCCGGGTCGCCGTTTTCTTCGGGTTGGGATGGGCCGCCGCGCGCGGCCCTTTCCTATTTCCCTTGACCGCCGCTTCGAAGTATCGTTTAATATATGCGAAAGGTAGGCATATATATGTACAAAATTACTCTCGCGGCCGTCGCGGCCTTGGCGTTTTGCGCGTCGGCCTTCGCGTTGCCCGGCGAGCTCGTCGTACTCTCGGCCAACGAAGTCCAACCCGGCATGGCGGCGGGGCTTTATTATTTGGGCGCGTGCGGTGCCGGGCATTTATATAACGGCTCGAGGGCCGCGGTGGCGCGCGCAGCGCCGTACCGCGTCCTCGACGAGGGCGCCCAATTCAAGGATTACTATATCGTGTGGGTGCCGGAGGACGTCGCGGCCTCGCCGGCCTCGTTCGGCCACGTGGGCCCGGCGGTGCGCCTTTCGGAGAACGAAATCCTGGTGGTATTAGCCGACGGGACGGGCGCCGGGGCGCTGCGGGCCGCGGCCCCGGGCGTAGAACTCGCCAAGCTCGGGCCGGTCACGCCGGCGGACGGGCGCTGCGACGCCGAAACGCCGCCGGCCAAGAAGAACTCCCGGGTCGCCGCGGCGGTCGCGACCATCACGGCCGAAAACTACGGCGGCCATATTAAGACGCTGCAGAACTTCAAGAGCCGTTTCACGGACTCGTTCGGCTACGACGGCGCGCGGATATACGCCTTCAATTTCCTCGGCATGCAAAACCTTGAAGCGTCGTACTTCCCGTTCAAGTTCGGTAATTTCGCTCGCGTATATTACCCCGACCCGGGCGGCGCTATGTACGTCGATACGACGTATCAAATCATCAAGAAGAGCGCCGACCACGGCGCGACGTGGAAGGCCGTCGGCGCCGCGGGAGTGGACGACGTCGCCAGCGCATTCTGGCTCGACGGCCTGACGGGCTTCGTCGCCGGCTACAACGGCATGTTGTCGCGCACGGCGGACGGCGGCCATACCTGGTCGCCGTGCCGCATCGGCCCGACGCCGTCGCTCACGTACAAGGCCTCGGCCATGTGTTTCGCTACCGCCGACGCGGGGTGGATAGGCGGCACGACGTACAAGAGCGGTTCCCCGGTCGGCGAGTTCTTCGTCAAAACCGTGGACGGCGGCCGGACCTGGTCGAACGTTAAAGCGCCGGCGGATTTCCGCGTGCGGCGCATCGCCCTCGCCGACGAGCGGCACGGGTGGGTCGGCGGCCCGAACGGCATCCTGTATACCGACGACGGCTCGAGCTGGCGGAAGTGCGACGCGCCGTCGTCGCTGGGGGACTACGTCGCCGCGGCTCCGCGTACGGCGTGGGGTACGGACGATAACGGCCGCGTGTACAAAACGGCCGACGGCGTCAATTGGCATCGGGTAGACGTCGGCGTCCCCGGCGCCTTTTGGCGCATAGCTTTCCCGGACGCGACCCACGGTTTCGCGATAGGCGATAGGCTAATACGCACCGTAGACGGGGGCTCGAGTTGGCGGGAGCTGGCCAAGCCTCCCATCCCCGGGTGCAACGTCTTCGCGTTCCCCGACAAAAACCACGGCGTGGCGGGCTACACGTTCGGCCAGCAGCTCTACCGGACCGACGACGGCGGCTCGAGCTTCGCGGATATCGGGGCCAACGTGGACGTATACGCGGAGAACGTTGTCGGCGAGCGCCGCGGTTCCGAGAAGCCGGACGAAATAGTCATCGTCGGCGGCCATATGGACTGCGTGTCCGAACGCCCGCTGACCAACGCGCCGGGCGCCGAGGACAACGCCTCCGGCGTGGCAACCGCGCTCGCGGCCGCGGCGGCCTTTAAAAATATTTCGTTTAAGCGGACCGTTCGTTACATCGCCTTCGCCGGCGAGGAGAACGGCCTCTTCGGTAGTACCGCGTACGCCGAATACTGCGCCCGGAAGGGCGAGAAGATAGTCGCCTTCCTCAACGCCGACATGGTGAGCTACGACGAGGAGTACGGCGCCCGCGACGACTACGGCATCGCGTACGGCGAATATACGTGGCTTTTCGACTACATTAAGCGCATAAACTCGTTGTACGGGACCGGCATGATATGCGAGCGCTTCGAGTTCGCATCGAGCGACCACAGGCCCTTCTGGGACCGCGGCTACGCGGCGCTCGCCGCTATTCACGGCCGCGCCACCACCGCCGGCGGCCAGGGGTATATCTGGTACCACAGCACCGAGGATACGTTCGATAAGGTATGCCCGGACGTGGGCGCGCGCTTCTCCCGGGATTACGCCGCGATGCTGGCCCACCTGGCGGGCGTGGCCGGCGTTTTCCCCGACCCGCCGTCGCCCGAAAACCCCGTGGCCAGGTTCTCCCGCCCCTTCGCTGTATACCCGAACCCGTACTGTTATGCAACGTCTGCCGGCGGCGTGAGCTTCGTCGGGTTGAAGGCGCCGGCGACGGTGGAGTTATACGACCTGGCGGGCCGGCGCATCGCCCGGGAGGAAGTGGCCGCGGGCCGCGACGAGTGCGTGTGGCGGCCGGCGGCGGGGGCCGCCGCGCCGGGCGTTTACCTCTACCGCGTCGAGGGACAGGAGCAGAGAAAAGCGGGCAAAGTAGTCGTTGTTAAATAGCCGCGGTTGCCCTTCAGGCCAGACTGGGATTGAAAAGCCGGCTCTTTCGCGTCTTGACAACCGGCCATCGATAGGGTTTAATATATACTGGAATAGGAGGTTGGGGATGAAAAAGCTGCTGAAAGCGGCCGTCGCGGGTGTTCTGTTCGCCGCGGCGGCGTACGCGTTACCCGCTGACCTCGTCGTCGTATCCGATAAGGAGGTACGGCCCGACGAGGCGGCGGGATTTTATTATTTGGGCTCGTGCGCGGCGGGATTTTTGTATAGCGGCTCGAGCGCGGCGGTGGGCCGCGCGGCGCCGTACCGCCTGCTGGACCGCGATGCCCAACGCAAGGATTACTATATCATCTGGGCGCCGACGTGGGTCAACGTCAAGGCCGAAGCGTTCGCCCACCTGGGGACTTCGGCCCGACTTTCAGAATATGAGATATTAGTCGGCCTCGAGCCGGGCCTGGGCCCGGGCGCGCTGCGCGCCGTCGAGTACCGCATAGAGCTCCGCAAGCTCGAGCCGGTGACGCCGGTGGCCTGGCGCTACGACGGCGAGGAGCCGCCGACGAAGAAGGACCCGCGTATAGAGGGAGCGATAAATACGATTACGGAGGCGGAGTACGCGGGTTATATTCGTACCCTCGAAAACTTCAAAACCAGGTATACCGATACTGCGGGTTCCAGGGAAGCCCGGGATTACATTCGTAGTTTCTTCGCGGCGCAAGGGGTAGAGACGTCGGTATTCCCCTTTGCCCTCGTAAAATTCGAGGAGGCTTTTTATCCGGGGGCGCCGGGGCATATTTTTATTTTAACGAATTGCGATACGTTTAAACGGACTAAGGACGGCGGCATAACTTGGGATACTATTTGCGCGGAGCCAACGAACACGGTGTGGGCTTCGTTTTGGTTAGACGAGAACGTCGCGTTTGTCCTCGGGGTCAACCCTAAAAATTATTTAGTTAAAACTACCGACGGTGGAAACAGTTGGGAGACGTTGTCTTCAATCGTCTGGGCGCCCGGGGTTAGGGTGATGTATTTCGCCGACAACGTTAACGGTTGGCTCGGAGGCAAAACGAACAGGGGTTTTATTTTAAAGACCTTAGATGGGGGCACAACCTGGCAAGAGCAAAACATTCCGGCGGATTTCGGCGCCGTCGAAAGAATAAATTTCTTCGACGCATACCACGGCTGGGCGGCAAGCAGCAGCGCCGTATTATACACCGGCGACGGCGGTTCGACGTGGCTCGAGTGTAGCGCGCCTGTAATTTCTATAACGGATTTAGCCGCGACGGGCCCGAGCGAAGCGTGGGCCGCCTCCGCCGCCGAAAAGCTGCTTCACACCGTCGACGGTTTGAACTGGACTTGGGTCGATCCCGGGTTCGGGTCGTATTTCTCCCATATCGAGTTCCCCGATTCGACGCACGGCTTCGCCGCCGGCGGTAAGCTTATCGCTACCGACGACGGCGGCGTTACCTGGAAAGAAGTAACGACTGCGCCTCAAATGGGTTACGGCCTTTTTTCGTTCGCGGACAGGTTCCACGGCGTCGTTGGCGACTGGACCGGCGACAACCTCTATTGCACCGACGACGGCGGCGAAACGTTCGTTAGCATAATTGAGGGCATAGACTTAAACGAGTATAACGTTATAGGCGAGAGGCGCGGGGCCGAAGCCGCCGACGAGATCGTTATTATCGGCGGCCACTTCGATTCAATCTCTGGGGACCAGCTCCCGTCCTTGTGTCCCGGCGCGGACGACAACGCGTCCGGGACGGCTTGCGCTATGGCCGCGGCGAGGGCTTTTCGGGGGATGTCTTTTAAAAGGACCGTTCGGTACGTCGCTTTCGGCGCCGAAGAGCACGGGTTGATTGGAAGTAAGGCTTACGCCGAGCACTGTGCCCAAAAAGGCGAGAATATAGTCGCGGTCCTCAACGCCGACATGGTCTGCTACGACGAGGAGGGGGGTGCGCGCGACGACTTTTCGGTCGCCTGCGAGGATTGTTATTGGCTGTTCGATTATATACGAGCCGTAGGAGGTTTTTACGGGAATAGTTTGATCTACGACCCTATAGACGGCTTCGGTGACGAGCTTTCTTTTAGGAACGTAGGCTACGATGCCGTCGGCGTTATAGAGGGGGAAGTGGGGTCCGGCGGTCATCAGAGTTACCCTTGGTATCATTCTACGATGGATACCCTCGACAAGCTCCACCCCGAGCTCGGCGTCCGCTTCTGCCGGGATTGTGCGGCTATGTTCGCACACCTCGCGGGTATAAGTGACGTCGGCGTAAACGACCCGCGACCGGGCGGGGCGGCGGTTCCGTTCGCCCGCCCCTTCACCGTCTACCCGAACCCGTACTGCTACGCGGCGTCTGTGGGCGGCGTAAGCTTCGTCGGTTTGAAAGCTCCGGCGACGGTGGAGCTGTACGACCTCGCCGGTCGGCGCGTCGCGCGGGAGGAGGTGCCCGCGGGCTGCGACGAGTGTGTGTGGCGGCCTGCGGCGGGGGCCGCCGCACCGGGCGTCTACCTCTACCGCGTCGAGGGACAGGAGCAGCGGAAAGCGGGCAAAGTAGTCGTCGTGAAATAATCGTTTAAAAGAAGGCTTTTTTAACCGGCCTGCGTAATGCGGGCCGGCGTTTTCACGCCGCGGCCTCGGGGCCGTTCATTTTTTCCCCTTAAAGATTTGCTATTTTAGCTGAGTCTGCTATAATTAACGTACTGCATAGCGCGTTTTGGTAAGCTTATGGCGCCTAAAACTTTGAAAATCCCCGCCATATTTATGTTAGTGCTGGCCGCGGCCGTACCCGCCCGACCGGACGAGCCGCCGCCGGCGACACGCGACCCGGCCGTCGCCGCGGTTTTGGACGATATCACGCCGGACGCCCTCGGCGGATACATCCAAACGCTTCAAAATTACAAGAGCCGGTATTCCTATATGCCCGGGTGCGACGACGCGCGCGATTATCTACGGCAGTTTTTACTCGCCTCCGGTTACAGGACCCACCTACAGGAGTTCGAGGGGACGTACCTCAAGAAGGTTTTTTGGGGCGACGCCGACAAGGCCGCCTGGGTTTTAACCGCGGGCAGCACCCTTTACGGTTCGACGGACGGCGGCGCTACGTGGCGGCGGCAGGTCCCGGCCGCGCCCGGCCACGTCTACGACGCCCACTTCGTCGACGCGGCCGTGGGTTACGCGGCCTCGGCGAAAGGCGCCATAATCAAAACCGAGGACGGCGGCCGGACGTGGGAGAGCGTCCGCGCCGAAAAGTCGTCCGCCGAAGCCGTACGCGCGATATTTTTCCTCGACCGCGACGTCGGCTGGGCGGCGTGCGGGGACGGAACGTCGAGCCGCATCCTGCATACCGTTGACGGCGGCTCGAGTTGGTCCGTCCAAACGTTGCCGCCGTACGGCTACCCTCACGCCATAGCTTTCGGCGACGCCAAGAAGGGTTGGGCCGTCCCCAACTGGTACGAGGACAACGTCGTCCTCCGCACCGAGGACGGCGGCGCGGCGTGGACGGCGCAGGACTTCCCGGTTCCGCCGGCGGACGTACGCTCGTTCGCGGCCGTAGATGGCGACGTCGCCTGGGCGGCGTACGGCGCCCCGCGCCTCGTCTATACCGACGACGGCGGCTCGAGTTGGAAGTTTGTGGAGATGCCCTCCGGGGCCGAGGCCGTAGTAACGGCGGTGTGCTTCGTCGACGCCGCCACCGGTTACGCCGCCGGGGACGGCGTGATATACAAAACCGAAGACTACGGCATGACGTGGCTCTCGCTGCCGGGGGTGCCGGAGGTCTTTTGGGGCGGCGCGGCCTTCGGCGACGCCGACCACGGCCTGTTTATCGACCTCTTCGGCCGCGAATTGTATTTGACCGGCGACGGCGGCCTAACTTTCAAGAGTATTCGCGACCGGCTCGATATGTACTGGGAGAACGTGATAGCCGAGAAAACGGGCGCGACGGCGCCGGACGAGATAATTCTCCTGGGGGCCCACTACGATTCGGCCTCCGACAGGCCGGCGGACGGGGCGCCCGGCGCGGACGCCAACGCCTCGGGCGTGAGCTGCGTCCTGGCCGCGGCGGCGGCCTTCCGCAACCTCGACGTCGACCGAACGCTGCGGCTCGTCCTCTTCGGCGGCGGCGAGCAGAGTTACCTCGGCAGCCGCGCGTACGCCGAGGAGGCGCTGTCCAAGGATGAAAACGTCGTGGCCGCGGTCATTTTGGATATGGTCGGGTACGACGAGGACCAGGGCCGCCGCGACGACGTTATCGTGAGGGTGGACGGGGGCTCGATATGGCTCGGCGACTACGTGGCCGCCGTCGCCAAGCTCTACAACCTCGGGTTGCTGTTCGATTATCACCTCTACGGCGGCCCGGGCGACCACGCCGCTTTTTGGGAAGCCCGCTACGATTCCATCGGCCTTTTCGAGGGCGGCCCCGGCCACAACTCGGACCTCACGTACCCTTACTATCATACGTCGGACGATACGCTTGATAAATTGAACCTCGCCCTCGCGGCGCGGACGGCGAAGGCCGCGGCCGCGACCGTCGCGCACCTCGCCCGCTCGGATTATATCGGCGTGGGCGATGACGCCGTTGCGACGGGGTCGAAGCCGCGGCACCGGCCCTGGGCCGTATTTCCCAACCCGTTCACGTACGGCTCGGCCGCCGGGGTAACGTTCGACGGCGTCTCGGCGCCGGCCGCCGTGAGCGTTTACGACGTCGCGGGCCGGAAGGTCGCCGGCCTGGACGTAGCCGCGGGGGTGGAGCGCTTCGTGTGGCGGCCCGGCCGCCGCGACGGCGGCCCGCTCGCGCCGGGAGTTTACGTCTACCGCGTTCTGGGGGAAGGCCAGCGTAAGGTCGGTAAACTGGTCGTCTGCAGGCCGTAACGCCGTCCGAAGCCGGTTTCCGCCGCCGCGTTCGGCGGCTTTTTTTATGCGCCGTGCGGCGATATCGGCGGACGGTTTTTTTCTCTTGCTATTTAACGCGGCGTCTTTTAGTATGATTTAAAGTGCGTATGTAGGCCGCGAACGGCGGCTCGGAATATTTGAAGTTATCGTAAGGTAGAATTAGATTTGGGCCGCGGCTTAGGGCGCCGCCGTCGCGCGGGGCTCCGGTTGGCGGTCGTTCGCCGGGAACGGAAGCAGTTGCCTATGGAAGCCACAGCGACCGTGGCGTTATACCCGGGGACGTTCGACCCGGTAACGTACGGCCACCTCGACATCGCGGAGAGGTGCGTACGCATATTCAACCGCCTTATAATGGCGGTTGCCGTCAACCCTATGAAGGAGCCGCTGTTCGACGTCGACGAGCGGCTCGAGATGCTGCGCGCCGTTACGAAGGACCTGGCGGGGGTCGAGGTGGACAGGTTCGAGGGCTTGACGGTGGAATATGCCCGGAAGCGCGGCGCCCAGGTGATAGTGCGCGGCTTACGCGCTCTCTCGGACTTCGAAGAGGAGTTCAAGATGGCGTCCGCCAACCGTAAGCTCGCCGACGAGATCAACACCGTGCTTATGCTGCCGTCGGAGAAATATTTCTACCTGAACTCCAGCCTGGTGAGAGAGATTGCGCGGCTGGGCGGGCCGGTGGGTTGTTTCGTGCCGCCCGGGGTAGAGGAGCGTTTACGCGAAAAGCTGGCGTCGCGGGCGTATTGATATGCCGGAAGAACTTATAAAAGAGGGCGGTTTCCATACCGTAGTGATGAGCACCGACGGCACGCCGTTCGCGGCGCGCGCCGTGGAGGCGGCGTTCCGTCTGGCCAAGAGGGAAGGCGCGAAACTTATAGTAATTTCGGTTATAGATACGTCGGTGCTCGCGGATTTCGTCGGCGAGCCGCCGCGCCAGCGCCGCAAGATGGAGCGCGAGCTCGAAATAAACGCCGAAGAGGCCGTGGCCCGGGTGGGCAAGTTGGCCGCCCGCGAGGGCGTAGACGCGGAGATGATAGTGAAGAAAGGCCGTCCCCACATCGAGATCGTTACGGTGGCGAGCCAGGCGGAGGCGGACCTCATCGTGATGGGCAAGAGGAGCGGCTACCGGACGGGGCGCAATCCGGTGGGCAGCGTCACCCGACGCGTCGTCGAGGACGCGGACTGCGCCGTCCTCGTGGTCCCCTGAACCCCGGGGCGCGGCGAAACGAGTTTGGCCTTGACACCCCGCGCGCGGGTTGGTAGACTTTAAAACGTAAGCTTTTATCAATAACCGGGAGCGAGATATGAGAAGAGTGCTTGCCTTCATAACGGTAGTAGCTTTAACGGCGGCGTGCGCGGCGATGTTGTCGTGCCGGCGAGGTGAAGACATTTCGGAGATGGAACCGAACGTCGTCCTTCTCGGGCCGACGTTCGGCGCGGCCGCGGCGCCGAAGCAGTTCGGACCGCTCGCGTCCTATCTCCAGGAGAAGGTCGGCCAGCCGTTCGAGTTCCGACCGACCAAGTCGCGCGATGAGTTCGCGTCCTTGGTGACGGAGGGCAAGGCTACCTTCATCTTCGCTAATCCCTTGGACTACTTCGAAGTCGCCGACCAGTGCATCGTCCTCGTCAAGCCCAATTACCCGGGCAAGGGGTCGATGGTCCAGGGCGGTATTATCGTCAAAGAGGGAGAAGCGGTGAAGATCCGCGAGGTCACCGAGTTGAAGGGCAGCTCTATTATGATAGTGTCGAAGAGCTCGCTCGACGGCTACCTGTCGCAGAAGATGTTCTTCGAACGCAGCGGCCTCGACCTCGACCTCGACTTCGACCTCCGCGAATCCCCCGACGGGACTCCGGAGAGCGTCATTACCGCGGTGGCTGCGGGGGAAGTGGAGTACGGCTGCGTACCGGCCGAGTTCTTCCCCGACCGCAAGCCGCTCAAGGGCGCCGAGATTTTGACGTACTCCGAGAAGGTGCCGGTGGAAGTTTTCGCCTTCGTCCAGATGGGCGGCGACAAGATGCTGGGCGGCAAAGTGCGGGATATTTTAAAGGCCATCCCGAAGGGCGATCCGCTGCTGAAGCCGATAGGCGTGGAGAGTTTCATACTGGCTACGGCCACGGAGTACGACCTGGTTACGAATTTCCTGACCCAGGATAAAATAGATAAGGCTCAACGGTTATCCGAGGCGCCGGCGGAAGCCGGTCCGTCCTAAGGCCGTCTAAGTTGCGAGCGTTTCACGAATTAGGCCGGCGGGTAAGCAAGAAGCTATTATATCCGCCGGCCCGTTTAATGGGCCGGCTCGGCATCAGCCCCACCGTCTTCACGCTGTTCGGCCTGGTGCTGGCCGCGGGGGCGGGGGTGGCGTTCGCGTTCGGGCGGCTGCGGACCGGTGCGTTGCTCGTGCTGGCCGCCGGCTTCGCCGACATGGTCGACGGCGCGGTGGCGCGGGCGAACGAGAGCGGCAGCGCGTTCGGGGCGTTCATGGATTCGGTCGTGGACCGCTACAGCGAGGCCGCCTACTTCACGGGCTTGGTTTATTTGTACGCCGCCGGCCGGGATACGGTTATGGCGGTGCTCGCGGTCCTGGTCTTGACCGGTTCGCTCTTCGTATCGTACACCAAGGCCCGGGCCGAGTGTTTGATAGACGAGTGTAAAGTCGGCATCATGGAGCGGCCGGAGAGGGTTGTTATCCTCGCGCTGGGATACCTCGTTGGGGGATACGGCCCTTTGGCGGCGCTTTTGCTTTTAGCGGCGTTGACTCATTTCACGGCGATCCAAAGGATATTGTATACGCGGGCCAGGCTCGCGTCTTCCTCTCGGGAGCGCTAAGCGCGGCGACCGGCGTGCCGCGCGGTACGGAGTGGTAATGGTTCGCAAACGGGACCTAAACGCGGCGGCGCTGGGCTTTCTGCGTTTGGTCCGACCCGCGGATTGGGGAGTAGCCTTCGCCGGCGCCGGCCTGGGCGCGCGGCTCGCGGGCGGCGCTTTTCGCTCCGGCTCGGCGTTGGCGGCGGCCGCCGTCGCGACCGTTATAGTCGGCGCCTTCGTCAACGGCGATTGGTTCCACCGCCGCACGCGCGTATTGGCGAGCCCGGGCAACCCCATCGCGCGCGGCCTGGTCCGGCCGGGCGAGGCCAAGTGGTTGGGATTCATATTGCTCGCGGCCGGCTTGGCAGCGGCCGCTTACCTCGGCCTGCGAACCTTCGCCGCCACGTTCCTTACGGCGGCGATTGTATTATTGTTCAATTATTTCTTCGATAAGACGTACTTCGCCCGCAACGTCATCGCCGCGGCCGTGGTGGCGCTGCCGGTATTCTGCGGGTGGTTCGGTTTCGGCGGCGGCGAGGACCTGCCCGTGGTAGCCGCGGCCGTAGGCGGATTGATAGCGCTGTCGGCGAGCGTATTCCGGGACGTCGAGAACCACGACGGCGACGAGGTGGTCGGCAGGAGGACCGTGGCCACCGCGGGCGGGAGGCCGCCGGTGTGGGTGGCGGGCGCGTTCGCGCTGGCCGCGACGGCGATCGCGATCGTCCCCTATTGGGTCGGCGAATACTTCCGCCGGTACCTCACGTTCACGGCGGCGGTGGGCGGCCTTATGATATTTTATACTATATTGAACCTACGGCGTCCCGAACCGGACCCGCTGTTGGCGGGTTCTACGGCGCGGATGTTCAAGTTTTTAATTTTCGTATTCTTCGTCGGTACGTACTTGGAGCTGCTTTTATAGGACTATGGCATCGTACGCGGAAGAGGCGCTCGGGCGGAAGTACGACGTAATCGTCGTAGGCGGCGGCCCGGCGGGTTCTTCGACGGCGCTGTCTTTGGCGCGCGACGGCGTGAGCACCCTCGTGCTCGAGCGGAAGCGCGAGGTGGGCCAACCGGTGCGCTGCGGCGAGGGCGTTCCCCGGAAGAAGTTCGAATCGCTGGTCGAGCCGGACGAGAAGTGGGTGAGCGCCGTCGTCAACGGCGGCGTGGGGCATTCGCCCTCCGGCATCACCGTTCGGCGGGATTACCCCAACGTGGGGTACGTACTGGACCGGGAGGTGTTCGACCGCGGCCTTTTCGCCCGGGCCGCGGAGGCCGGCGCGACGACGCTTCTCGGCGCGGAAGGCCGCGACGTCCGGGTGGCCGGCGGCGCCGTGGAGGTCGACGTAGAATGCGACGGCCGGTTGCAGCGGACTATTTCGTGCCGCGCGCTGGTGGGCGCGGACGGCGTCGAGTCCGTCGTGGGGCGGGCGGCGGGCCTCGCGACCGCGATATCGCCGGCCGACATGGACGTGTGCGCCGAATACCTATTGGCCGGAGCCCGCGAGGAGTTCCCCGACTACATCCACTTCTTCCTGGGGCGATGGTTCGCTCCCGGCGGCTATGCCTGGGTATTCCCGAAAGGCGACGGCCTGCACGCGGTGGGGGTGGGCATTAGTCCCCCGGAGGCCGGGGGCCGCGGCCCCTTCCACTACCTGGACGCGTTCGTCGCGAAGCGTTTCCCCGACGCCAAGGTGGTCGCCGTGCGGTCCGGCGCGGTGCCGGCCTCCAAACCCTTGCCGAAGATACGAAACGAATGCGTCGCGCTCGTAGGCGACGCGGCGCGGCAAGCGGACCCGTTTTCCGGAGAGGGTATCTGCCAGGCGTTGATGGCGGGGCAATTCGCGGCGCGCGCCATATGCCGGGGCCTGGGGAACGGCAACCTGGCGCGGGAGTTGGAGGGATACCAGGAAGAATGGATGGATGCGTACGGCCGGCGGTACAAGCAGCACTACAAGGTCCGCCGCGTGATATTGGCGATGAAGGACGAAGAGATCGACGATACGATAGAGATATTGCGCGACAAGCTGGAAGTGAGCAAGATCCAGGCGTCCGAAATATTCGCCACCTTCTTGAAGGCTCTGTTGAAGAATCCCAAGCTCGTGCTGCGCTTGCGGCACCTCTTGAGTTGAGGGCGTAACGTATGGATGGTCCGAACGATTACGAAGCATTGGCGGCCATGGAGGAACTGGACTGCCGCAAGAAAGAATTCGAGGCGCTCGCGGCGTCGTTGCCGGCCGAGGTCGAGAAGAGGGAGGAAGAACTGGCCGCCCGGCGGGAAGAGTTTGAAAAACTCCAGCGCGGTTTCGAGGAGGCGCAGCGCGAACGCCGGCGTCTCGAGGCGGCGGTTGACGATAAGACTCAGCTGCTGGGTAAATATCGGGTGCATTTGGATTCGGTTAAAACCAACAAGGAGTACCAGAGCCTGCAGCACGAGATCGCCGCCGCGAAGGAAGACATCTCGCGTATGGAGGACCGGCTGCTCGAGCTTTTGGACGAGAGCGAGAAGACGCAGCGCGATGTCGACGAAAGGCAACGCGCGTTGGACCGGCTCGCATCCGACGTCGCCGCCGCCAACGAAGAGGCGAAGGCGCGCCTGAAGGACGTCGAGGTCCGGTTGATCGAGGTGGAGGAGAAGCGAAAGCGACTGCTGCCGAGCTTGTCGCAACCCGTCCGCGCGGAATACAAACGCCTCTTCGAGCGCTACGACGGGAACGCGTTCGCCGCCGCGGCGGGGGGCGTGTGCCGGGGCTGTTTCGTAAACGTGCCGGCCCAGGTCGTGGCCGAACTGCGCGCCGGCGGCAGGCTTTACCGGTGCGAATCCTGCGGCCGGTTCATCATTACCGTCGTCGACGAATGACGGTCGGCGTGGGGCCACCGTGAAAATACTTTTCTTAAATCCCCCCTTCTTACCCAAGTTCTCGCGTGAACAACGGAGCCCCGCGGTAACCAAGAGCGGGACCATATACTACCCGATGTGGCTGTCGTACGCGGCCGGCGCCGCGGCTTCCGCCGGCCACGACGTTAACCTCATCGACGCGCCCGCGGACGAGCGCTGGACGCTCGAGCGCGTCGCGGGCGCCGTCGCCGCGGAGCCGCCCGAGCTGGCCGTCGTCGGCACCAGCACCCCCAGCATCGCCAACGACGCCGGCGCTGCCCGCGCGCTCAAGGACCGGCGGCCGGAACTGACGGTCGTGCTGGTCGGGCCGCACGTGTCCGCCCTTCCCGAGGAGACGTTGAACGAATACCCCTGGCTCGACGGCGTGCTGCGCGGCGAGTACGAGCGGACCGTCCTGGAGCTGGCCGACGTCCTGGCCGGAGGAGGCAACCCGGCGACCGTCCCCGGCGTAACCTGGCGGCGCGACGGCGGCGTCGCGGCGGGGCCGGGCCGTGTCCCGGAGGACCCGGACCGGTGGCCTTTCGTCGCCGAGACGTACGCCCGCTTCCTCGACGTGCGCAACTACTTCTACGCCCACAGCCTTTACCCTATCGTGACCATACTCTCGGCGCGGGGATGCCCCAACCACTGCATCTACTGCGTTTACCCGCAGACCTTCTCCGGCCACTCCTATCGCCCGCGTGCCATATCGGCCGTGGTGGAGGAGTTGCGCTTCATCCGCCGGACGTGGCCCGACGTCCGCGAGGTCATGTTCGAGGACGACACGTTCTCCATCGACCACGAGCGTACGCGGGAGCTGTGCGAGGCGATGGCCGCGGCCGACCTGAAGCTCAAATGGAGCGCGAACGCCCGCTGCGACCTCGACCTCGAGACGCTGAAAATTATGAAGCGCGCCGGCTGTCGCCTGTTGTGCGTGGGGGTGGAGAGCGGCAGCGACGAGATGTTGGGCGGCATGAAAAAGAGCATCGACCGGGCGCGCATCGAGCGGTTCTTCGCCGACGGGGCTTCCGCCGGCGTGATGCTCCACGGCTGCTTTATGGTGGGCAACCCGGGCGAGACGCGCGAGACGATGGAGGCGACGCTGGCCTTCGCGGGGAAGCTTAAGCCGGACACGGCGCAGTTCTTCCCGGTGATGGCCTATCCGGGGACCGCGCTCTACCGCTGGGCCGAGAAGCAAGGCTACCTCAGCGCGAGCTGCTTCGCCGATTGGCTTACGCCGGAGGGCCAGCACAATTGCGTCGTCGACCGTCCGGACCTGCCGGCGGCGGAACTGGTCGCGTTCTGCGACCGCGCCCGGCGCGAATTCTATCTGTCGCCCGGCTACCTGGTGCGTAAGTTAGCGCAGGTCCTGACGCGGCCCGCGGAGCTGAAGCGGACGTGGCGTTCGGGCCGCCGGTTCCTCCGGCACCTCGTACGGGGAACGCATTAGCTATGACCCGCCCGGCGGATAAGTACCGCTACCAGGAAATCCTGTGGGGCAAGGAGGGGCAAGGCCGCGTACGCGCGGGCCGGGTGGGCGTCTTCGGCGTCGGCGGCACCGGCGCGGCCCACGCGCAGATACTGGCGCGCGCGGGCGTCGGCTACCTTCGCTTAATCGACCGCGACGTCGTCGAGGTACTGGACCTGCACCGAACCCAACTCTACGTTGAGCGCGACGCGGCGGAGCTCGTACCCAAGGCGGAGGCGGCCGCGCGCCGCATCGCCGAGATAAACGGCGACGTCCGGGCCGAGGCCGTGGTTGCTTTCGTCAACGCGGATAATATCTCCGGCCTCGCCGACGGCCTGGACGTTTTGGTGGACGGCTCCGACAATTTCCGGTTGCGTTTTTTGCTCAACGACGTGGCCGTGAAGGCCGGCGTGCCGCTGGTCTACCAGGGTGCCGAGGCCGACCGCGGGGCCGTTATGGCCGTCGTTCCGGCGGCGGGGCCGTGCCTGCGTTGCGTCCTGGAGCCGCCCGCGGCGCCGGACGACGCCGGCGCGTGCACCCGGGTAGGCGTATCGCCGGCGGTCGTCGCCGCGACCGCGGCCTTGGGCGCGGGGCTGACGTTCGCCCTCCTGCGGGGGGAGGGCGCGGCCGTGGCGGGACGGCTGAGCCGCGTCGCCGAACCGGGCTACGTTACCACCGTG
Source organism: uncultured Alphaproteobacteria bacterium (assembly GCA_963825625.1). Classification (GTDB taxonomy): domain Bacteria; phylum Pseudomonadota; class Alphaproteobacteria; order Rhizobiales; family Hyphomicrobiaceae; genus CAMDPA01. The sequence continues at coordinate 134,913 of CAWGUF010000032.1, forward strand.
GACGTCGCGCGCGCCGACGACTGCCCGGTCTGTCGCCGAAGGGAGTTCGAATTCCTCGGCCGGACCGTCGCGGCGTACGTAAGCCGGTGTTGCGGCGGCGACGCGTTCGAGGTGTTCGGCGGCGGCGCGGCGCCCGATTGGGGGGAAGTCGCCGAGCGTCTGGCGCGCGGCCGCGTCGTCAAGAAGAGGGGCGACCTCATCTGGGTAGCGGACGCCGACTTCTCGGCGGCTAGATTCCGCGACGGCCGCGCCCTGATATATGGGGCGGACGACGCGGCGCGAGCGCGAGCGATTTACGACGAGCTTATGGGGGGTGAGTAAACTCGGGGCGGTTTCGGCGGCGTAACGTTGAAGGCCGGCGCGTGGAGCGCCGGCCTTTTTTTCCGAGAGTAAATCGCGCTACTATTTCTTGTGGACGATGAACGACGGCCCGCTGTCGAGGTTTTTCCCCATTACGCCCCAAACGTCGCGTTCCGCCGCGATGCTTATGGCGCGTACCACGCCGAGCTCGCTCGAGGGCACGTACCCCAACACGTTCACGTCGTCGCCCTTGATCTCGAAGGCCGCGTTCGGCCCCGCGAAGAAGAAGTAGTCCGGCGCCAGGAAATCGCAGGCCGTAAGGCGGCGCCGCTGGTCGGTGGCGTATACCCGTTCGTAACTCGGTTGTTCGCCGGGTAAGCGGCGGTAGATGTTCGTACGTTCCGTTACCGGCGGGATGTTCACGTAATCCGCGTAGAAGCCCGAGCCGTCCGGTTTGAAATAGAACGAGGTGACGTCGTATAGGGGGTGCGGCTCGAGTATCCAACCTCCCGCCGCCGGTACCCAGGCGTAGCAGTAACCGCTATCGTAGCACACCGCCCAGCCGGCCTCGGCGTTGGGGAAGACCCATTTATCTACCGGGCCGCCCGTGGAGAGGGGGTACAGCGCCCACCAACCGCCGTCGAAGTGGAACGCGTTGATGCCGTCGGAGGCCCAGACGTCGTTATCCCCCGTAACGGCCAGGAGCGTCAAAGTCCCGCCGTTAAGGCCTTCGGTACTAACTTCGCCCCACACTTCGCCGTCGTAGCGGAAGACCGCCGCGCCGACTTCGCTCCCGCCTTCGCGGTTGCCGATGGCCCAGCCGTTCTTTTCGCCCTGGAAATCGATGGCCGTTAGCTTGGCCCCGAGTTCCCTGCGAGGAACAGCGCTACCGTCCAACTCGTGCCGTCGTAGCGGAAGATTAGGCCGTCTGTACGCCCCGGTCATCTCGTTATACCGGTAACCGCAAGCCCAGCCCGATTTCTCGCCCAGCATCTCTATGTCCGTTAGAACCGTGTCCGGCGACGACCACGCGATGTCCCAATAGTGGACGCCGCGGGTACCCACCGGACCCTCGTCGTCGCCGCAGGCCGGCAGTCGTACGGCCGCGAGCGCCGTTATCAAGGCTATTCTTTTCATAACAACTCCTTCATCGCCGATGACCCCCGTCGCGCCCTAAAAGTACCGCGTTACCGTAAACCGGTGACTGGCCGGTTTAACGACGTCCTCGAAGGGCACGAATAGCGATAGGTTGTTCGCCGTCAGCTGGTTGCCTCGATAATCGTAATTTATCAACCAATCGTCGTCGGATTGTACGTCAGGCCGCCGAAGAAAACGTTGCGCGGGTAACCGAAGAGGTTTTGTTCCCACCCGATTTTACCCGCCAGGTTGTCTATTACCCAGCGCTCGACGCCGAGCCGCGTGAACGTGTGGTAAGCGGAAAGCTTGACGTCGTCCACTTCGACGCTGTCGTCGTCGTAGACGTCGGCCGAGATATTCAAACGGTCGTAACCGTAGTCGAAGGCCAATGTGGTTTTCTCGTCCGGATAGAAGGCGAGGCCGCCGCCGAACCTGATGTGCCGTTCGCCCGCGTCCGCCATGCGGTAATCCTTCCGTGGTGCGCTCGCCGAACGGGCCGACGAGGTCCCAGCGTTCGCCGCGCCGGTCGACGGTTATGTTCGGTATGAATTGCAGCTCGAGCATGCCGCCCACGCGCAAGTTATCCAGGAGTTCTATACCGGCCGGCGCCCTCTATCGTGACGCCCGTCCCTTTCAGGGTGACGTCGCCGGTGGCGCCTTCGCTTATGACGCCCGAAGGTTCCTCGGCGACGCTCTCGCCGCGCCAATCGGCGTGCTGCGCAGAACGCGCAGGCCGACGCGCGCCGCCGACGTCGTAGCGCCGCCCGGCTTCAGCGAGTACCCGCCCTGAACGCGGATCTTTTGAGCGCGCGGCGGCCCCACGCGTTATCGAATTCGTGTATGCCGCCTTCGCCGGCTCCGGCAGGTGCTCCGGTCGCTGATGCCGCTGCAACCTCGAACGATGACCGACGGCGTGGGACTCGAGGACGGGCGTGATGGTGGCTGCAACGGTATCGGTGGCTGCTGGTGGCGTGGTGGGTGGAGGGAGGGTGAGGTGGTGGAGGACGTGGGCGGGCGCATGGGCGGGCGGGCGAGGCGGCGGCCTGCTGCTGGCTGGCTCATCCTGCTGGCCTCCTGGCTAGGTAGCTAGCTAGCGTGCGTCCTGGCCTGGGCGCCTTCGTAGGTCGGGTGGCTAGTCGTCGTCGTCGGCGTGTCGTCGTCGCCGTCGGCTGGCGTGTCGTCGTCCTCGGGTGGGGGTAGGAGGGTGGAGCAGAGGTCAAGGTGGATTGAGGTCAGGTGGAGGCGGGAGCAGGTGGGTGACGGCAGAGGTCAGAGAGAGAGAGAGGTCAAGAGGGCAGGAGGCTGAGGGTGCAGATCAGATCATCGGCGTGAGTGAGGTGGAGTAGGGGTGAGGATGGGGGGCGGCGTGGGGGGCGGCGGCGGCTGGTGACGTCAAGGTCAAGGTGGATCAGGGGGCGTGAGGTCAGGAGGCAGGAGAATCGCTCAGATCAGGGGGGGGGGGGGGGGGCGGCGTGGGTGCTGGTGGGTGTTGGTAGGTGGCGTCATAGGTAGGTGGTTGTAGGTGGTAGGTGGAGGGTGTGTGTGTGTGGTGGGTGTGTGTGTGTTGTGTGTGTGTGTGT
>CAWGUF010000033.1:0-79782 GCA_963825625.1 uncultured Alphaproteobacteria bacterium
GGTTTCTCGGACGCCGATGGGGCCCGGCCGATGATGTGCGAGGACGGTCGGCGTCCGAGAAGCGCCAAGGCACGAAGTCGCGGGATGTGGGCACCGTTGGTGCAGCGGGCTCTATGGGGATTTCATTCGGGCGTGAGCGTGGATGTCGCGTGCAATACGCCGCCGCCAAGGTGCAAGCTGACGCCGGGACCGGGATCAGCGATTGGAGCAGGCCGGGTTGGCTCGTTGCTGGTGGTCGCCGCCGCGCTTTGAAGGCGCCATTCACATCGATGGGCATGAGCATCATCGCGGCCGGCTCGCGACCAGCACTTACAATCGGCTTTACGGTGCGGCTCGCAGTATGTCCGGCTCATGACGTGTCGATCCTGATCGTGCGGTGCGGCCGCCATCTGGGCTCGCACCCGCGCGCGAACACCTCGATGATGAGCATGCGGCACCGCAGCATGGGCAAGGTGCGGCATACACCCGCGCATCCTCCGGCTCAGCCGAGGCAACGGTCTGCTCAGCGGTCCGGCACGGCGACACCGAGCAATGCGCGAGCCGTCGCGATGCTCTCGGCGCGGTTGGCGTTGGCGAGGAGGCCGTAGTGGCGGATGCGGTGGAAGCCCTTCGGCAGCACGTGGATCAGGAAGCGCCGGATGAACTCGTGAGGTGCAAGCGTCATCGTCTTCCAGCGGGCGAGGCCGTCCTCGCGATAGTCCTTCCAGCGGAACGCGATGCCGCTGTCGTCGGCCGCAGACGAGGCGGCGGTTGGAGATCGCGACACGATGCGTGTAGCGCGAGAGATAGCGCAGCACCTGCTCGGGTCCTGCGAACGGCGCCTTGCAGTAGACCACCCACCTGATGTGCCGCAGCGGGCCGATGAAGCGCTTGAACGTGCGTCTTGTCGGCAAGCCCGGCATGGGTGTTGAAGAACTTGAGCTGGCCGGCGTCGTGCGCATCGATGAGCATCGCGAGCATCTTGCCGCGGAACAGGCGCGCCAGCACGTTGACATGCACGAGGAAGTTGCCGCGCGAGGCGATCCATCTCGTGCCATCAGACGAGAGCCCTCCACCCGGCACGATCATGTGCACGTGCGGATGATGGGTCATCGCCTACCCCAGGTGTGCAGCACGGCCGTGATACCGATCCGCGCGCCGAGGCGCTTCGGGTCGGCGGCGATCTCGAGCGTCGTCTCGGCCGCCGCCTTCATCGAGCAGGTCGTAGACCACGCGCTTGTTCTGGTAGGCCACGTCACGCAGCTCGGCCGGCAGCGTGTAGACGACGTGAAAGTAGCCGACCGGCAACAGCTCGGCCTCGCGATCGGCCAGCCAATCGCGTGACGCAGCACCCTGGCACTTCGGGCAATGCCGGTTGCGGCAGGAGTTGTAGGCGACGTGGGTGTGGCCGCACGCGGCGTTTTCGCAGCGCGCGACATGCCCGCCGAGCGCCGCCGTGCGGCAGCGCTCGATCGCACTCATCACCTTCAGCTGGTCGAGGCTCACGTGGCCGCGGTTGGCGTCACGCCAAGCGGCACCGTGGTCGCGGAAGATGTCCGCGACCTCCAGGGCCGGACGCATGGCCGTCGACTACGGTGCGTCTTGGTCTTGGCCTTGCGCTTCTTCCGCTGGCACGCGGCGCGACAGCTCGTCGAGCGGGCTCTCGACCTTGGCGATCAGGCCCGTCGCCACGCGCGTGTAGCGGGCCGTCGTCTCGAGCTTGTCGTGTCCGAGAATCGCCTGAATCACGCGGATGTCGGTGCCGCGCTCGAGCAGATGCGTCGCAAAGCTGTGGCGCAGCGTGTGCAGGGTGACGGCTTGCTCAGGCCGGCGGCCTGCGCCGCCTCCTTGAACAGCCGGCTGAACTGGCGCGTCGTCAGTACGTGCTCGCTGCGACCGGGAAACAGCCAGCGGTTCGGGCGGCGACGATGCGTCATGATCGCTGGGACGCTGCTTCCACCATTGCCGCAGCAGATCGAGCACTGCCGCGGCAGCATGACGTGCCGGTCCTTGCGGCCCTTGGACTGCACGATGCGGATGATCATCTGCTCGCTGTCGATGTCGCCGACCGTCAGCCGGACCACCTCGCCGGCCGCAGCCCGCAGCCGTAGCACAGCGTCAGCATCGCGCGGACTTCAGGCTCGGCGCCATGTCAGAAGGCGCTTGACCTCCTCCGCGCTCAGCACCGGCGGCAGCTTCAGCGGCTCCTTCAAGTGCTAGATCTCGGCCGCCAGATCGTGCCGCCGCAGCGTGACCTTCAGAAGGAACTTCACGCCCGTCATGATCCGGTTGCGATTACAGATGGACGCCCCGCTCTCGATCAGGTGCAGCTGGAAGCGGCGCACTTCGTCGGCCGTCGCCGTCTCAGGCGAGCGCTTCAGGTAGGCGGCGAACCGCTTGCAACTGGAGATGTGGCTGCGCTGCGTGTGCCGGTTGAGCTTGCGCGCAGCCATGTCCTCGATCATGCGCTGACGCAGCGTTGTGACAGGGCGAGGAGTGTAAGGCAGTCGGTCATGAGACGTCTCCTGAGTGAGGTTGACGACACCTCGATCTCAGGGCCGCCTCGCCGACCCCGTTATCGCCGTCTTCTCAACTGGTTACCGACCTCGCCGAAAACGCTGACCCTGGCCGCCAGCCCCCGCGCAGCGGGCTGTAGCGCAGCGACTTCGTGCCATGTCCGATACCGCCCGTCAGCGCGGGTGCGCGATGGGGCAAGGGCGGGCGTGCTCATCCAGCCGTGTGTTGCTCACCGCGCACTGACCCAAATATACAGGGGCGGACGTTGGCACGCGCTCCTGATGGGCGTCATGGCCGCGCCGGACCGAGGCGTAAGTCTTTAGTTTGTCTCTGGCGACTCCCCTTCGGGGAGCCGGCCGCCAGCGACGGGTGACACGCGCCGGATCGCTGCAGCGCTCACGCAACACCTCGGATCGGCCATGACGGTCATTTTTATACAGCGGCGGACATCGGTCCATCCGGCGTTGACGAGGCGACCTTGCCCGCCGATGATGTCCGGAGCTGGGGGTGGAACAGCCGCCGCTGGCGAGCGCGTGATGGGTGCTGATGACCCTGAGCGGTCGAAACTTGGTCGCCAATGAGGGTCTGCTTGGCCTCGATAAGCGGCAGTCGAGCTCGCGGCTCCAGGATCATGCCAGCAAAGCGATGCCAAACAGGCATTGCAGCAGCAGCGACAGTTGCGCGGAATCATCGGTGCTCTCGCGAGCGTGGATCAACAGCGGATTGAGGTAGGGTTCAAGAGTTGTCGACAGCATCGACAAGAACAATTCTCGATCAGCCTTGGCGTGAGCAGGCCATGCAGCAGATGACTGCAACGCTGACAGGACGAGAACCTTCATCTTGGCAACATGCTCGGCGACAGCGTCGTAGACTCGGGAGCAATTCGCTCGCTCAAGGCACGAGATTGCCCGGCGTAGTGACGAGGAGACGGAGACATGGAGCGGATTGATTATCGTAAGCTCGGCCGCGTAGGGTTCGAGCTGCTCGGCCAGCTGTCCGAGCTTGGAAAGACGAACTCGCTCGGTCTTGTGCTGAACGAGCTCGTCAAGCTGCGTGCCTCCCAGATCAACCGCTGCGCGCTTTGCGTGAACCTGCATGCGAGCACGTTGCGAAAGGAGGGGCAGAGCGAGGAACGCATTCAGAGCGTCGTCGTCTGGGAGGAGGCGACATGCTTCACCGAGCGGGAGAAGGCAGCGCTGGCATGGACCGAGGCCGTGACGCTGGTCGCCGATACCGGTGTGCCGGACGCCGTTCGTGAGCGGGCGCGATCCCAGTTCAGCGAGCAGGAGTTGGTCGATCTCACATTCGCCATCGTGACGATCAACGCGCACAACCGCTTGGCCGTCGCATTCCGCCGCGTGCCGGGAAGCTGAGGCCAGACCCCCGCCGATCCAACGCGCCCGCATCCCCAGACCGCCGTGAGCACGCCCTGCTGCTCCGCCGAAGCGATCGGTATCCGAAGGCCTGACGCAGTACCCCTGGATCCGGACTTGGTCGACAGCGCCAACTGCGTCGCCGATATCCGGAGGGACGACATCTGCTTCTGGGATCAAACATCGAGCGACACGCGCCACTGCTTGCCAACATTCGCGATGGTCCGATTGCCTCCGTCAGGAGGAAGACGTGACGGGCCAAGTGCAGAGCAAGTTACTCGCTGATGATCGGTTGGCATGTGCTTTCGGCACACGCCAAGTCGGTGGTCGTCGCTGCGCAGATCGCTGCAACGCATCACGCTGTTGGTCAATTCCGGCGTTAAACGACTGCTTTCGGCCCTACCGCGTCGGTCGCCACGCGATCAGCAGATCGTGAGTTCTGACCCCATTAGCAGAAAGTCCCTTGACGGTCGGTATGGGAGGGACTTCTGCCGTGGTCTTGGACGCACGATAGGGCCGCCGGCAACACTCGGTCAACGACCCCTCCCTCCGCAAGCCGGCTTTTGCCAGCCACGACATGCAGCGCCTGTTCACAGCCGCCCCGGATCATCCACGACTGCTGCGCCTGCTGTTGGGTCGGCAGGCGTCGGAAAGTGGAAAACGATTTGAAACTGAGCCACGTTCCCGCATCCCGCCGATGACGCCCCTCGCCGCGACGTGCTAATCAACAGCCATGATCAATTCCACCGCGACCCCGACCAACCGAGCGCGCATCTACCTCGCCGGGCCTGAGGTGTTCCTGCCCGAGGCCGTGGAGGCAGGCGCCAGAAAGCAAAGTCTGTGCGAGGCGGCCGGCTTCGTCGGCGTCTATCCGCTCGACGCCCAGCTCAAGCTGGAGGGAATGGACAAGCACGTGCAGGCCCGGCTGATCTCGGAAAGCAACGAGGCGCTGATGCGCTCATGCGATCTGTTGATCGCCAACCTGACGCCGTTCCGCGGCACATCCGCCGACGCGGGCACTGCGTTCGAGGTGGGGTTCATGCGCGCGCTCGACCGGCCGGTATTGGGCTATACCAACACAGCGCAGACCTATCGGGCGAGATCGGAGACGTTCCGCAACTCCATCAAGCTGCCGTTCGATGCGGATGCGCCCGGTGTCGAGATCGAGGAGTTCGACCTGGCCGAAAACCTGATGATCGAGATCGCCATCGAGGCCTCCGGCAGCCGCCTCATCGCGCAGGATGTGCCGGCCGGTGCCGAAATGACGGATCTGACCGGCTTCCGCCTGTGTCTGGCCGAAGCACGCCGGCTGCTGGCGGGCTGATCGCCTATACGCCTTCGACGATCCGGATCTCGCGGTCGGCGCCGCCGGCCAGTGCCTGCAGAGCAGCCTGATAGCCCGGACTGTCGTGCGCGGCGATCGCCTGCTCGACGCTGTCGAACTCGATCACCACGACGCGCTGCGCCACACCGTTCTCGTAGACCTTCGCCGGATTTCCGCGCGCGAGGAACCGGCCGCCGCCGGCGGCGATGGCCGGGCCGGCGAGCTTGGCGTATTCGGCGAGGTTGTCCGGCTTTGTGACAGCCCTGTAGGTTGCGACCCAGTATGCTTTCGGCATTATCGATATCCTCCCGGTTGCTGCTCACGTCATCGTCGGAATGACGAACTCCGCGCCTTCCTTGACGCCGGAGGGCCAGCGCGATGTCACCGTCTTGGTGCGCGAATAAAAGCGGAAGCCGTCCGGGCCGTGCTGGTTGAGATCGCCGAAACCCGAGCGCTTCCAGCCGCCGAAGGTATAGTACGATAGCGGTACCGGGATCGGAACGTTGACGCCGACCATGCCGACATTGACCTTGGCTGTGAAATCGCGTGCCGCGTCGCCGTCGCGCGTGAAGATCGCGACGCCGTTGCCGAACTGGTTCTCGTTGGGCAGGCGCAGCGCCTCCTCGTAGTCTTTGGCGCGCACCACCGACAGCACGGGGCCGAAGATCTCTTCCTTGTAGATTGTCATCTCCGGCCGCACCTCATCGAACAGGCAGCCGCCCATGTAAAAGCCGTTCTCGTACCCTTGCATCCTGAAGCCGCGGCCGTCGACGGCCAGCTTGGCGCCCTCCTTGATGCCGGTCTCGACGTAGCCCTTGACCTTCTCAACATGGGCGCGGGTCACCAGCGGGCCGAAGTCGGCATCGAGCGAGGTCGACGGACCGATCTTCAGGCTTTCCACGCGCGGGATCAGCTTGTGCATCAAGGCATCCGCGGTCCCCTTGCCGACCGGAACCGCCACGGAGACGGCCATGCAGCGCTCGCCAGCGGAGCCGTATCCGGCGCCGATCAGGGCATCGACAGCCTGATCCATATCCGCATCCGGCATAACGATCATGTGGTTCTTGGCACCGCCGAAACACTGCACGCGTTTGCCGCGCGCGGCGCCCCGCGCATAGACGTACTCGGCGATTGGCGTCGAGCCTACGAAGCCCACCGCGGCGATGCCGGGATCATCGAGAATGGCGTCGACCGCTTCCTTGTCGCCGTTGATAACGTTGAGGATGCCTGGCGGCAGACCCGCCTCCATCATCAACTCGGCCAGCATCAGCGGCACTGACGGATCCCGCTCCGACGGCTTCAGCACGAAGGCATTGCCGCAAGCGATCGCCGGGGCGAACTTCCACATCGGGATCATCGCGGGGAAGTTGAAAGGCGTGATACCGGCAACAACGCCCAGCGGCTGGCGGATCGAATAGATGTCGATGCCCGGACCCGCTCCTTCCGTGTACTCACCTTTCAGCATATGCGGCGCGGCGGTGGCGAACTCGGCAACCTCCAGGCCGCGCTGGATATCGCCTTTGGCATCGGCGATGGTCTTGCCGTGCTCGCGGGCCAGGAGATCCGCGAGCTTGTCCATGTCGCGGTTGAGCAGCTCGACGAATCTAGCCAGCACGCGGGCCCGGCGCTGCGGGTTGGTCGCTGCCCAGGCCGGTTGCGCGGCCGACGCATTCTCGACTGCAAGGCGAACCTCGGTCTCGTCAGCCAGAGGCACGCGCGCGGCGACCTCGCCGGTCATCGGCCAGTAGACGTCGCCGAACTTGCCCGACCGGCCCTCGACGCGCTTGCCGCCGATGAAGTGGTAAAGCTGTTGTGTCATGGCGTCTTGCCTCCCGCGCTCGAATTCCCTCAGGACGTAGGCGCGCATCATGGCACGACATCGAGCGCCAGCCAATTTCAGCAGCTCAAGGCCGCCGGCCGGACACTTCGCCGCTGTCGTGAATCAATCCTTAACGAAACCGCGCCACTATGCCGTTTCGAGCCTTATCGCATTGCTGGCCCAGCATGTGGCCGCAGGTCAACGTGTCAGCAAGGACGGAGCCCCAAATGCACGACGGCCATTTTGCCGACCCCGCTACCGTTTCAACCCCGCCGCAATCACTGATAGCACGGATCTCGCCGCAGGCATTCGCCGCAGGCGTTTACGTCACTTTGGCTGCGATCACGCTCGGGTCGATGATCGTTGCTGCGGGCGGCCATCTCGTCTACGCGCTCGACGACCCCTACATCCACCTCGCCCTCGCAGCCAACATCGCGTCGGGCCACTACGGCATCAACGCCGGCGAGATCACGTCCCCGTCCTCCAGCGTCATCTGGCCGTTTCTACTCATCCCTGGTGCCGGCACGGCCGTGCACGTCTATGTCCCGCTCGTGCTGAACCTGGTCTGCGGCCTTGTCGCCGCAATGCTGTGCGGCCGCCTTGTAGCGGCGCTGCCGAGCGGGCCGGCAGGGAACCCTGGGGGCGATGCAGATGCGCTGACGCGGCTCGTGATTGCCGGTCTCATGGTGCTTGGCCTCAACCTGATCGGACTTGCTGTGACCGGCATGGAGCACAGCGGGCAGATCATGCTTTCGGTTGCTGTGGCCGTCGGCCTCATCGAGGCGACGCGAGGCAGGCCGCTGCCGGCCTGGCTGCTGGCTGCGGCAATCATCGCGCCGGCCGTGCGCTACGAAATGTTTGCCATCACAGTCGCCGTCGCAATCGTGCTGCTCGGTCGGCGCAATTGGTTGCAAGCGCTCGCCATCATCGCGGCAAGCCTGGTTCTGCCGGTCGCACTCGGCGTGTTCCTGGCGGCAAACGGCAGCGCGCCGCTGCCGAACTCCGTGCTCACCAAGCTCAATCTTGCGGGCTCGCAGAGCAGCGGCCTGTCGGCGCTGTTCGGCAAGCTGGTTCCTTCGACCTGGGCGCAAAACCTGCCGTTCAAAATCCTGATGTGGACGGTGATCGGCGCGCTGGCGTTCTGGACCTGGCGCGAGCCAGCCGGCCCGCGTCGCTGGCTGCTGGCGGCGGCCACGGTGGTCGGTTTGCTGCACATGATGTTCGGACGGTTCGGCTGGTTCTTCCGCTACGAGGTCTACGCGTTCGCCTTCTGCGGCCTGATCGCACTGTGGCGCCTCGCCGAAGAGGTCCCACCCCGCTTTCTCGCCTACGCGGCTGCCGTTCCGGCGCTGCTCTATTCGTTCCCGATGCTGGAAGCTCGCATCGCCTCGCGCAACATCTACGAGCAGCAGTACCAGATGGCCCGGTTCGTTTCAGAGCACTATCGCAAGCCGTTTGCCGTCAATGACCTTGGGCTTGTCTCCTACATGCGCGATCCCGGCGTGTACGTTCTCGACCTGTGGGGTCTTGCCTCCAATGAAGCCGTGCGCGTGCGCCGAAAGGACAAAAATGGCGTCTGGCTCGACAACATAACGCGTCGGCATGGCACCGGCCTGGTGATGATCTTCGACCATTGGTTCGTCGAGCAACCGAAAACCTGGACCAGGGTCGGTGAGCTCAAGCTGGCGGCGGACACGCCGGTCCGGCTGGCCTCCGACACGGTTGCGATCTACGCCACCGCGGTCGGTGATGCAGGTGAGATCCGGGCCAAGCTGGCTGCGTTCAAGCCGACGCTGCCAGCGGGCGTGCAGCTCAATATCCTGCCGCCGAATTGAGCGCGAACGGCCGTGACCGTCACTACATGTGGATGACGCGGCCGTAGGCGTCGAGCACGCTCTCGTGCATCATCTCCGAGAGCGTGGGATGCGGGAAGACCGTATGCATCAGGTCTTCCTCGGTCGTCTCAAGCTGCATGGCGATGACAAAGCCCTGGATCAGCTCGGTCACCTCCGCGCCGATCATGTGCGCGCCGAGCAGCTGCCCTGTCTTGGCGTCGAAAATGGTCTTGACGAGGCCTTCCGGCTCGCCCAGCGCGATCGCCTTGCCGTTGCCGCGGAACGGGAAGCGGCCGATCTTCACCTCGCGCCCGCCTTCCTTGGCGCGCGCCTCCGTCAGCCCGACGCTGGCGATCTGCGGATGGCAGTAGGTGCAGCCGGGTATCTTTGCCTTGTCCATCGCGTGCGCGTTGAGCCCCTTGATGGCCTCGACGCAGATCACGCCCTCGTGCTCGGCCTTGTGCGCGAGCATCGGCGGCCCTGCCACGTCGCCAATCGCATAGATCCCCTCGACGCTCGGTCCGCCCCAACCCGTCGGTGACGATCGTGCCGCGATCCATCTTGACGCCGAGCTTGTCGAGGCCCAGCCCTTCGACATTGCCGACGACGCCCACCGCAGAGATCAGCCTCTCGGCGCTCATGCGTCTGCGTCTTGCCATCGCCCAGATCGACGTGCGCCGTGACGCCGCCGGCCGTCTTCTCGACCTTCGTCACCTTGGCGCCGGTATGGATCTTCATGCCCTGCTTCTCGAAGGCCTTGCGGGCAAGGCCGGCAATCTCGGCATCCTCGACCGGAAGGATCTGCGGCAGCAGCTCGATGACAGTGACCTCGACACCAAGCGTGCGGTAGAACGAGGCGAACTCGATACCGATGGCGCCTGACCCCATCACGATCAGCGATTTCGGCATCGCCGGGGGAACCATCGCCTCGAAGTATGTCCAGATCGTCTTGCCGTCGGGCTCGATGCCGGGCAGCACGCGCGGCCGGGCACCGGTCGCGACGACGATATGCTTCGCCTTATAGGTGCCGGCACCAAGCACGCCCTTCGGGGCCGGGTTCTGCGGCTCCATCGCCTTCTTCTTGGCGGGCCGCAACGGCAACAGCTCCATTGCCTTGCAGATGTGGCCTCGCCCCAGATCACGTCGACCTTGTTCTTCTTCAGAAGAAAGCCGACACCGGCATTGAGCTGGCCCGACACGCCACGCGAGCGCTTGACGATGGCGGCGGCGTCGAAGCCGACCTTGCCCTCGACAGCGAGCCCGTAATCTTTCGCATGGGTCGCAGTAGTGATAGATCTCGGCCGACCTCAGCAGCGCCTTGGTCGGGATACAGCCCCAGTTGAGGCAGATGCCGCCCAGGTGCTCACGCTCCACGATCGCGGTCTTGAAGCCGAGCTGTGAGGCTCTGATCGCCGTCACGTAGCCCCCGGGACCGGCACCGATCACAAGGACGTCGTAGCTCTGCTGTGACATGGACGCTTCGCTCCTGGGATGCTCACGTTAGACTGCGAAACCGCTCGCAGCCGCATAGACCAACGCCAGGGCGACCATGCGGACCCGACGCTGCGATAACGAATTAAGGGCTCCGACTTATCCAGTCGAAGCCCATGAATTCAAGCCCAGAATGCTCGAACATGCAAATACAGCAAAGCGTCACCGCCGCCCGCTAGTTATGGCATTTCGCGCCGAGGTAAACATTGAGCAGCTGATTGTAGCGGTCGACATCTGCTCGCGACGACGGAGAGAGCTTGGCGCCCCGGCTTGCCGATTCGATCTTGGATTGCGTGCCCCTGGCGTCAAGCCTGTTCAACTCGGCCCTAACGGACTGGCAGGACTGCCCGACAGGCATAGCCTGCGCCGCGCCTGCGCCGCTTTCCGCACACCCAGCAAGGGCGCCTGCGGCGACGCACAGCAGCAGCCCCGCGATGGTTTTGCTCGAGATCATCCTGCTCTTCTCCGGCACACTCACCTCCACGAACCCGGCTTTTGCAGCTTTCATCGACATCTGCGCATCGATCTACAGCACATGATTACATCTCCCCATGCTGCAAATGGGGCAATCACATGACCATTTCCATGGCCTCTTGCTGTGCAGTGAGCCCTTCGTTGATCTTTCCCGGTCGTTTAGCAACACTTCCTACAAGATCTGCCGCCTGAGCTGAACCGCCTGCGGCTTGATCTCACAGCCTGGGGATAATGCGATACCGTCACCTTCATTGCGCTGGATTGGCTTTGGCCTTCGCTGCAGCAGTCGCGCGGCTCGCTGCGACCTTGGGGGCTGCCGCGACCGCACCGGTTGGAACAGCCGAAGCCTGCTGCAACGTCGAGCATCTGGACCGGAACTCAGAATTCGCTTTTGTCAGGTCGTTGGCCTTGGTGATGTCGGCGCGCTTCAGCTTGTACTTACGGGCGGCGGCCTTCTCGAGCTTCTCCTCCACGCCATCCTGGCGAAGCGATTCGATCTGCGCTCCAAGTGCCACGCATGCAGGATCGACCTGTGGCTTCGGCGCGATGGACGCTGTCGTCTGTTGACTACCACCCCCGAGAAAATCTGATCCGGCACATCCTGCCAATGCAATTGAGCTGAGTAGCAACAGGGTCGGCATGCGTAACAATGCTTTCATGATCGGCACTCCCGAATAGATGCAGTGACCGCCCAGCGATCGTGACGCGAGCATCTCGAACTCGCTGCAGAGCACCGGAATCGTGCACTTTCAGTACGGTCTGCGCCTGACCCTCTGCAAGGCAACGGCCGTCATCTAGCATCATCCAGGTGGGGACAACCAGTGGAGGCGTTATCGAAACCGACCCCGGGTGGCTGTGGGGACACACCAGCAGAGATGGCGCGTCAGACCAGCATCCGCACGGGATCTTCTATCAGAGATTTGAAGGCGTTGAGCAATTCTGCGCCCAAGGCGCCGTCGACGACGCGATGGTCGCACGAAAGCGTGCAGGACATGATGGTGGCGGCCTCGATCTGGCCGCCTGCTCCAACCACTGCACGCTTTTCCCCGGCGCCAACCGCCAGGATCGTCGCGTGCGGCGGATTGATCACGGCATCGAAACTCTTGATGCCGAACATGCCGAGGTTCGAAATCGACGTCGTTCCACCCTGATACTCGTGCGGGGCAAGCCGGCGGTTACGCGCTCGCTCTGCCAGATCCTTCATCTCATTGGAGATCTCGCCCAGCGTCTTGAGCTCGGCATGGCGGATCACCGGCGTGAACAGCCCGCCTTCGACCGCAACGGCAACGCCGACGTCGGAATGACGGTGCCGCAGCATGCCGCCGTCCGTCCAGGTGGCATTGGCTGCCGGGACATTCTGCAATGCCAGCGCCAGCGCCTTGATGACGAAGTCGTTGACCGACAGCTTGTAGGCGCGCGGGCCGGATTTCGGCGATGCGGCATTGATCCGCTCGCGCGCCCGAAGCAGCTCGTCAAGCCGGCAGTCTACGGACAAATAGAAATGCGGGATGGTCGATTTGGACTGCGTCAGGCGCGAGGCAATCACCTTGCGCATGCCGTCATGCGGCACGACCTCATAGGAACCCTGCTCGTAGAGCGCGAGAACCTTGTCGTCGGCCATGGGCGCCACCGCGGGGGGCGTGGCCGGGGTAAGCGGTGTCGCGGCGGTTTGCAGCGCGGTGCCCTTGCCGGCCGCTCCGCCTTTTGCCGCCGCCTCGATATCACGCTTGACGACGCGGCCGCGCGGTCCCGATCCAGACAGCGCGGCGATATCGATGCCGCTTTCCTTGGCAAGGCGCCGAGCCAGCGGGGACGCAAAGACACGATCACCACCGGCACCATTGGCGCCTGCACTGCGGCCCCGATCAGTAGAAGAGGTCGCGGCTTGCGGCCGCTGCGGCCGGCGTCGCGGCTGGCTGTGATGCGGATTGTGGGGCGGGTGGCTGTCGGGTGGCCGCTGTCGATTGCTGGCCGATGGACGATGCATCCTCTCCCTCTTCCAGCAGCACCGCGATCGGCGTGTTGACCTTCACGCCCTCGGTGCCTTCCTGGACCAGGATCTTGCCGACCGTGCCTTCGTCGACCGCCTCCACCTCCATCGTGGCCTTGTCGGTCTCGATCTCGGCGATGACCTTGCCGGATTTGACAACGTCGCCCTCTTTGACGAGCCAGCGGGCGAGCTTGCCCTCCTCCATCGTCGGCGACAGCGCGGGCATCAGGATCTGAGTGGGCATGAGGTTAGCGGTCCTGTCGGGAAGTGTGCTGGGACTTCGGCTGGTTGGGCGAGTGCTGGTCGGCCATCTGCGGATCGGGCCACCGATACAAGAACGTCAGGTAGCCCAAGGCAAGATAAACCGCCACCGCGACGATCCATCCCACCGCGACGCCGATCTGTTGCTGGGTCAGGCCCATAGAGGCGGTCTCGATCGGCAGCGGGTTCGTCAACTCTCGAAGCGAAAGGGCGGGAGCCGGCAATTTGCCCCAGGCCGTGAACAGACCATCCTGCAGCCGCCCGATCACCGCCGCCGTTCCGCCGAGAAACGCCAGGCCTGTGGACAGCAGCCCAAAGGCGATGGTGCGCAACAGGAAGGGCGCCTGACGCAGGAACAGATACAGCGCGGCCAGATAGCCCGAGATCAGCGTGAAAAAGATCGAGAACACCGTCAACACGCCCTGGATGACGTCGAACATGCGGTCGAGAATCTCGGCTTCGGTCATGCGCCCAATTCTCCGCCCTGGCTTTGCGGTGACTCAGGCGGCGTATCAAACGGCCACAACGAGCCGAGCGCAATCGTAATGGCCTCGAACGGCGGCGCTGAGACGTCCTCGAAATCGCCGAAATTCCCCAGCGGCACCCAATGTGCCGCAGACCAGCCGAACACTTCCAACGTCCGATATGCCGGATCGACATACCAGAGGTGGCCGATGCGCTGCTCGTGATAGATACGAAATTTCACAGTGCGATCATACGAGGCGGTCGACGGCGACAGCACCTCGCACACCCAGTCCGGCGCCAGCGTGATGCCGACCTCCTCGGGCATTGCCGTCATCCGATCTCGTTTCCAACCAGCGAGGTCAGGTACGATGACGTGGCCGCCCAAATGCAATTCCGGCTCGACCATGAAGATCCATCCGCCGGGACCGCCGCGGCCCTTCTGGAAGGGGCCCGTCACCTCATTGCCAACTGCATTGGCGGCGATGGCATGGCGCGGCAGCGGCCGCGGATGCGTCACCAGCTCGCCATCGAGAATCTCGCCGACCAGGTTCGGCGGCAGCGCCACTATGTCAGCGTAAGTCGCGGGACGTTTGGCTGGGATCGGCATCTTTCAATCTGCACGGTTCGCGGCAGGCCGCATCAGGTTCGGTCGGCGCCAGAGCTGGGCGGAATAGGCCACAGGTCGGCGAGGCGGAATGCGACGGCGTCGAATGGCGGTGCGCGAAATTGCTCCGCGTCGTCGAAGGTATCTATGTGCACCCAGGCCCCGTCGCGCAACACCGACACCTCGAGATAACGTGCGACGGGATGCAGGTACCAGAGATGGCCGACACCATAGGTTGCATAGATCCGCCGCTTCGAGCCGCGATCGAGGCCTTCGGTCGATGGTGACAAGACCTCGCAAACCCAGTCGGGAACCAACTCGACATAGGCCGTCTGCGGCAGTTGCGGCATACGCTCCTGCTGCCAGCCGGCGATGTCGGGCTGCAGGACATGCGGGCCCAGATGCAGCTCCGGCTCGATCATGAACCACCAGCCGCCGGGCCCGCCGCGGCCCTTCTGGAACGGTCCGCCAAGCTCGACACTCAGCGCGAACTGCGAGCTTCCATGCGGCGGCGCAGGGCTCGGGTGCGCGTACAGCGCGCCGAAAACGATCTCTCCGCGCACGCCGTCCGGCAAGGCGAGCAAGTCATCATATGTGGCGTTGCGTTTTGCAGGTTCGGCCATGGCAACAGCATATCACGCTTCGGGCGTCACAATTCGCGGCAATCTCCGCACCAATCCAAAGGGGCATCCAGAGATCATCAGTCTTGTCAGATTCTGATGATCGGCGGCTGCGTCGCGCCGAACAGCTACTGCCAACCGATTATCCCTCATTCCTTGTCACCTATCGAGCGACCGCCTCACGCGTAGCAGACACCCCTGGCCGCTTCGACGACCTCTTCCACGTTGGGCAGCGCCAGCTTCTCCAGGTTTGCCGCATACGGCATCGGCACGTCCTTGCCCGATACCTTGGCGGGCGGCGCATCGAGGTGATCGAAGCAGTCGATCGCGACGCGGGCGCAGATCTCCGAGCCGACCGAGCACACCGGCCAAGCCTCTTCCACCGTGACAATTCGGTTCGTCTTGCGCACCGAGGCGAAGATCGTCTCCATGTCGAGCGGGCGCAGGGTGCGCAGGTCGATCACCTCCGCCTCGATGCCGTCGGCGGCCAACTGCTCGGCCGCGCCAAGTGCGTACTGCATGCCGCGCGACCATGACACGATGGTCACGTGCCGGCCCTCGCGCACGATGCGGGCCTTGCCGATCGGCACCAGCCAGTCGTCCATCCTGGGCACCTCACCTGGCGTGCCGTACAGGATCTCGTTCTCCAGGCACAGCACCGGATTGGGATCGCGGATCGCGCTCTTGAGCAGCCCCTTGGCGTCGGCCGGGTTGGACGGGGCGATGACCTTGAGACCGGGAACGTGCGCATACCAGGCCGAGAACTCCTGGCTGTGCTGGGCCGCGACCCGCGCGGCCGCGCCGTTCGGGCCGCGGAACACGATCGGCGCGCCCATCTGCCCGCCCGACATGTAGAGCGTCTTGGCCGCGGAGTTGATGATCTGGTCGATCGCCTGCATCGCGAAGTTCCAGGTCATGAACTCGACGATCGGCTTCAGGCCCGCCATCGCGGCGCCCACGCCGATGCCCGCGAAACCCTGCTCGGTGATCGGCGTATCGATCACCCGCTTCTCGCCGAACTCGTCGAGCAGCCCCTGGCTGACCTTGTAGGCGCCCTGGTACTGGGCGACCTCCTCGCCCATCAGGAAGCACGTCCGGATCGCGGCGCATCTCCTCGGCCATGGCATCGCGCAGCGCCTCGCGCATGGTGAGGGAGACCATCTCGGTGCCGGCGGGAATGGCGGTATCGCGGAGTTGGGCGGCCGCCGGCTGCGGCGGGGAGGCGGCGGACGGCGATGCAGCAGGGGCCGGCGCAGGGGCCGGTGCGGGTGCAGGTGTTGGGGCAGCAGATGCCTGGCCATCCGATTTCTGAGCCGGGGGGGCGACAGACTTGCTCTCGCCGTCACCGAGGATCAGGGCGATCGGCGTGTTGACCTTCACGCCCTCGGTACCGGCCGGCACCAGGATCCGGTCGAGCTTGCCCTCATCGACCGCCTCCACCTCCATCGTCGCCTTGTCGGTCTCGATCTCGGCGATCACCATGCCGGACTTGATCGGCGTCGCCTTCGTTGACGAGCCACTTGGCGAGCTTGCCCTCCTCCATCGTCGGCGACAGCGCGGGCATCAGGATCTGTGTCGGCATCGGGCGAGCGGTCCGTCTCTGGGCGGTTGGCTCAATCGGTCGGTGCGGAAGGGTCCGCTGGCGGGTCGAACGGCCACAGCAGGCCGAGCGAGAAGGTGATGGCATCGAACGGCGGGGCGCTGACGTCCTCGGTATCCACGAAGGTGTGAGTCAGGAGCCAGTTGATACCCTGGCGCCGGAACACCTCCAGCACGCGCGCCCGGGGGTCCAGATGCCAGAGGTGATCGACCCCGTAAAGGGCATAGATCCGCCGTTTGTCACCCTTGTCGTACTTTTCCGTGCTGGGAGACAGGATTTCGCAGATCCAGTCGGGCGCCACCTCGAAGTATGCCTTGTCGGCTGCTTCGGTCACCCTCTCCCGGCGCCAAGCGGCAATGTCGGGAACAGCGACATGAGGTCCAAGGTGGAGCTCGGGCTCAGCGACGAATACCCAACCACCTGGGCCGCCGGTCCCGAACTGGAACGGAGCACCGAGCGCGATCCGGAGTGCACTGCCCGCTGCGCCGTGCCTGCGCGTCGGTCTGGGGTGGGTGACAAGCGAACCGGACAGGATCTCGCCGACGAGGTGCTCGGGCAGCGCCTCGATATCGGCGTAGGTCGCTTGTCGCTTCGCGCTCTCGGCCATTCGGATCGCTCGTCCTCGCTCAAGCGGCGGCTACTTCAGCGCCGCGCCTCCACCGAACAATGCCACGATCACGACCACCATGAAAGCAGCGCCCCCAGCCTTGAACATCCAGTCGATCAGTATCCTGAGCCGCAGCAGCTCAGCCTAGGCCGGCGGGCTCCAACTGGATCGGCCGCTATCGCCCAGTTGTGGCGCATCAGCGCCTTCTTCAGAAGCGGCCTGGTGCCGGGCTTGGCTTGCATCAGCACGCGGATGTGGATCACGACCCCGGCGAAAGCCAGCACGGCGAACACGATGAACAGGCCCTGAGACGACGATCGCCAGCATCACAGATCCACCGTGAAGATCACCGCTCGGCCCATCGTCGGCGGCCCTGCGGAAAAAGTCCTTGAGCGCATGGATGCAGTCGACGACGTCGGATCTCGACGCTCTGCCCCTTGGCGCCCTCGTAGCCCTGCCGCTGGACCAGCCCTGCCCGCGCCCAGACCGCCTCGTCGCGCATCTTGCCAAGCGCGCTGGCGATCTGACGGGTCGAGCGCCACGGACCTTGTAGTCGATGCGTGTAGACGTCCCGCCAGCCCCAGCGGCGTCGCCGCCGAAAATCGCCCTGGCCTCAGCCGGCGACCCGGGAACGGGAAGCTGGAGGCGCCGTGCAGGCAGAAGTGCACCGGGAACCACATCTCGCCCGATGGCGCAGCAGCCAAGCCCCGTCCCAGCGCTCCTCGATCGGGTTGGCCACGGACGCCGCCCTGGCCCGCGCCGACGGTTGCGCCAGCAGCCGCGCCTCGTCGGCGCCGTCGAGTGCGAACGAGTACCCCGTTGCCGGGCATGGCGACGCGACTAGGCCGCCTACAGCACCACGTCGGTCCACAGCTCGCGAGGGATCGGGCTCCGGGTCGGTTCTGCGCGAATTCGGCAGCTTCTTGACGACGGCGCGGATCTCCTTATCGACCTCCTTCAGCTCATCCTCGCTGGCGAACTGGCGCTCGAGCAGCCGGGCCCGCACGCGCTCGATCGGGTCCTGCTCCTCGCGGACCTTGTCCACCTCTTCGCGGGTCCGGTATTTGGCCGGGTCGGACATCGAGTGTCCACGATAGCGGTAGGTCATCATCTCGAGGATATAGGGCCCGTTGCCGTCGCGCATCGCACTCGACGACGCGCTCGCCGGCCGCTTTCACCGCGCGCACGTCCATGCCGTCGACCTTCTCGCCGGGAATGTCGAACGAGCGACCGCGCTGCGAGAAATCGGTCGTGGCCGCCGACCGCTCGATCGAGGTGCCCATCGCATAGCGGTTGTTCTCGATCACGAAGACGACCGGCAGGCGCCAGAGCTTGGCCATGTTGAAGGTCTCGTAGACCTGGCCCTGGTTGGCGGCGCCGTCACCGAAGTAGCAGAAGCAGACGTTGTCGTTGCCGCGGTACTTGTTGGCGAATGCCAGCCCAGCGCCGAGCGGAACCGACGCGCCGACGATGCCGTGCCCCCCGTAGAAGTGCTTCTCCTTGGAGAACATGTGCATCGAGCCGCCCTTGCCGCGCGAGTAGCCGCCGCGCCGCCCGGTCAACTCCGCCATCACGCCCTTGGCGTCCATGCCGCTGGCGCGAGCATGTGGCCGTGATCGCGGTAGGTCGTGATGACCTGATCGCCGTGCTTGGACCCATCTGGAGCCCGACAACGACCGCCTCCTGGCCGATGTAGAGGTGGCAGAAGCCGCCAATGAAGCCCATGCCGTAGAGCTGGCCGGCCTTTTCCTCGAACCGGCGGATCAGCAGCATTTCGCGGTAGGCCTGACGCTCGACATCCTTGCCGAGGTCGGGAACAGTGGCGGGCGCGGCACCAATCGGTGCGCTGCCATTGCCATGCGCAAGCTCAGCGGGCGCCATGAGGCCTCCTATCCGGGGATGCAGCCGGTTCCGGCTTGAAGATATGGCCGCTCAAGACGTCATCCAAGAGGGCAAGTCAAGCTGCCCCGGGCGGGGCGTCCGCAAATCGTGCTGAGCGCCAGGGTCTCAGCGCCAGCCGCGCACTTCCTGCTCCGCCGGGTGCGAATAGCCCAGCATCGAGCGGGCGGTCTCCTCGACAATGTCGGGGTGGGGGGGCTCGGAGGCGAGCGCGGCGACGTCGCGGTAGAGCGCGTCACGCACGGCCTGCAGCCCCTTGATGTCGTGCTCGAGCATGCTCGAGCGCTCCATCAACCGGGCCTTGGCGCGCAGGCCGTGCGTGCCATTGACGGCGTGGAATGCGAAGTAGGCAGTCGCAGCAAGACAGCCAAGCAACACGAAGCGCGCTTGTCGCCGCCTTTTCGCAGGCCGTTGTCTGGGATGTGAACGCAGCACGGTAGACTTCGATGTTGTGACGCTCGAACGAGGAGCACATCTAACCCACCGTGATTAAGGCCGGGTAAAGGAGTGCTCCGCCGTCAAACAGCGCAAGCACCCGCCGACCAATTTCAGCGCCTTGCTTTCAGGGCTGCCCTGCCGGCATAGCGGGCCACGTCGCCCAGCTCCTCCTCGATGCGGATCAGCTGGTTGTACTTGGCGAGCCGGTCGGAGCGGCACAGGGAGCCGGTCTTGATCTGCCCGCAGTTGGTGGCAACCGCGAGGTCGGCGATGGTCGCGTCCTCGGTCTCGCCGGAGCGGTGCGACATCACCGCCGTATAGCCGGCCCGCTGGGCCATCGACGACGGCGTCCAGCGTCTCCGTCAGCGTGCCGATCTGGTTGACCTTGACCAGGATCGAGTTGGCGGTCGCGCTCGCGATGCCGCGCCGCAGCCGCTCGGTGTTGGTGACGAACAGATCGTCGCCGACGAGCTGGCAGCGCGCGCCGATCTCGTCGGTCAGCAGCTTCCAGCCGTCCCAGTCGTCCTCGGCCATGCCGTCCTCGATCGAGACGATCGGATAGCGCTTGACGAGGTCGGCGAGATATTCGCCATGCCGGCGGAATCGAGCGCCTTGCCCTCGCCTTCCAGATCGTACTTGCCGTCCTTGAAGAATTCGGTCGAGGCACAGTCGAGCGCCAAGAGCACGTCCTCGCCCGGCTTGTAGCCGGCCGCCTCGATCGACTTCATGATGAAGCCCAGCGCCTCGTCGGCGCTCTTCAGGTTCGGCGCGAAGCCGCCCTCGTCGCCGACGTTGGTGTTGTGGCCGGCGTCGTGCAGCTTCTTCGTCAGCGTGTGGAAGATCTCGGCGCCCATGCGGATCGCGTCGGCGCAGGTCGGCGCCGAGACCGGCATGATCATGAATTCCTGGATGTCGATCGGATTGTCGGCGTGCGCGCCGCCGTTGATGATGTTCATCATCGGCACCGGCAGGACGTGGGCGTCGGCGCCGCCGACGTAGCGGTAGAGCGGCAGGCCGGATGCCTCGGCCGCCGCCTTGGCGACCGCGAGCGAGACGCCGAGGATCGCGTTGGCGCCGAGCCGGGCCTTGTTCGGCGTGCCGTCGAGCTCGATCAGGACGCTGTCGATGCGGCGCTGGTCCTCCGCCTCCATGCCGCGCGAGCGCATCGAAGATCTCGCCGTTGACCGCGTCGACCGCCTTCAGCACGCCCTTGCCGAGATAGCGGTCCTTGTCGCCGTCGCGCAGCTCGACGGCCTCATGCGCGCCGGTCGAGGCGCCGGACGGCACCGCCGCGCGGCCCTGGCTGCCGTCCTCGAGCATGACGTCGACCTCGACGGTCGGGTTGCCGCGGCTGTCCAGGATCTCGCGGCCGATGATGTCGATGATGGCGGTCATGGGGTGTCCCTTTCGATAATGAGATCTGGCGGCCGCCCGGCCGATGTGGCTCGGGGCCAGCTTTTAGCCGAGGTGGCGGCCCAGGCAAAGGCAGTCGGGCCGCCGCGGCTGCATGTGCTGACGGACTGGTGAATGAAGCGACCAGCCGCTGCAACCAACCGCTGCAACCAACCTCTGGCGTGCACTGCGAATTTGACGGAGACTGGGAACCAATGCGGGGTCAAGCGCGACGAAGTCGGCAGGAACCATTATTCGGCCAGATGAGGGATTGCGACTATGGATATGGCTTCGACTGTCATTCCACCTCGCAAACAGGACAATGCGCGCGCCGGCGAAGGTCGGATACTTGCCATCGTCCTGGCGGCCACGATGCCTCTCGTGCTGGCCGTGCTCTTGGTCTTTCCCGGCATCGGGCCGCTGGCCAGCGTCCAGCGGACGACCTTCACCTCGATGGAGCCGGAGCTGCCGTTCGGCCGGCATTACCTGCTGTCTCGCGCATCATATGGCTGGAGCCGCTATTCCCTGGAGGCCTTCGAGCTGCCGATCAGCGGTCGCCTGATGTCGGCCACTCCGAAACGGGGCGACGTGATCGCCTTTCGCGTGCCGAAAAACACCAAGGTCACCTACATCAAGCGCGTCATCGGCCTGCCGGGAGATACCGTGCAGATGATCGGCGGCCGGCTGTCGCTCAACGGCACGCTGGTGGAGCGCAAGCCGACCGGCCAGACCTCGCGCAAATACCGCAACAAGGGGCAGCCTTACTCCACTTATACGGAGCATCTACCCGACGGCGTCTCGTATGGAATCCACGAGTTGCGAGAGGATACGGGCCCCGGCGACAACACCGCGTTGTACAAGGTGCCGGCCGGCCATCTGTTCGTGCTCGGCGACAGCCGCGACAACTCCGCCGACAGCCGCCATCGACAGGTCGGCTATGTGCCGCTGGAGAACGTCGTGGGGCGGGTGGTCGCGAGGTTTTGAAGACTGCGGTTGGGGGAGCGCGGTCAGCGACCTCCCTCCACGCCTTGCCCGGGCGACCAAGCAATTGTAGTGTATCATGATCGAACGGTGATGAACCCGGTGGCTCATGCAGGATACGACGCCAACACCGAAATCGACAGTCAACCTCGAGGTCGAAACCGATCTCCTGGACCAGGCAGCGGCCAGCAACCTGGATCTTTCTGCTTTGCTTGAGACCGCATTGCGTCAGGCGCTTTCTGATGACCAGTCGACTGCCGGCTCGCCCTGCGAAACTCCAGAGCAATGGCGGCAAGCCAACGCGGATGCCATTCGCTCATGGAACGAGGACGTCGAGCGCAATGGACTGTGGAGTGACGGGCTGCGCACCTTTTGATCAAGCATTTCGACATCTGCCGGTTGAAATCGCGCGAACGCCAACGCAGGCAGGTCCTCGTCGTCGTGCTGCAGCATGATGTTCTCTCTGATCTCGACACAGTCATCGTCGCACCGCTCGATCGGGGAATGGCCGAAGAGGCGCGAGAACGCTTACACCCGCGCGTCGAACTTGCCGACGGAACTGCCGTGGTGCTCGTCGAGCGTATGGCGGCGATCCGGCGGAACGAAATCGGCGAAGTGATAGGGTCGGCGGCGTCTTGTGCAGATGCGATCAAGCGGGCGATCGACTTGGCGCTGTTCGGAGTGTGAGCCCCAAGTCCTTCTCCCGCCAGCGATCAATGGGGGCCGATCAATGGGGGTAGCCACCATTTGTTTTCCGCAGGAAGCTGCGCCATGTAGGATTGCGGGGAATTGGTGGCTGTCCCTAGTTTTTTGTGCGCCATCCGCTTTTTCCAGAAATTCAGTTCACTCCGCTGTCTTGACGCTCTTGTCGTGGGGCAGCTTTCCGCTGTTGTCCCAAAGCTCCTGGTCGCCTGCTCGGGTCACGACAAAGTAGTCTTGAACGCCCGGCTCGCGGTAAGCGGTGCCCGCCTTGTGCTTTCGGGCTGTTACCTCGCCTGGGGTGCCGCTGCCATCATGATAGCGTTGGTGCAGGTAGGTCTTACCGTCCTTCGTGTAGATCACGACGTGAATACTGTGGGACCCCGGCACGAACCAGCGGCCAAGAACCTTGGCACCACCAGGTACTGACGGACCCTTCGCAGCACGGCGAGCGGCAATGTCGGCCCCTGAAGGACCGGGGACGAGGCGGACTTGATTGCCCTCCCAATGCGACGATCCCCAATGGCCGTCATGACGCGGCGGTTTCGCTTGAGCAGTACCGGCGATGAAGTAGCCGATGAAGACACGCTCAGTGTAAGGGTGCTTCGCTTTGATCGCGCGCGCAAGCTGTTCCATCTCGTCTTTCGTGATCCGCCATTTCAGAATCACATCGTACGAAACCTTCAGTTGGCCGATTTCATCGGTCTTGATCATGTCCTGAACAACATTTTCACCCTTCGCTGGCGACGCTAGGGAGATCATCAACGCAATCAGAATGAGCCGCATGGTTCCCCCGTCAAACAACGACGATGATAGAATAGAACTTCCGCCCTAGACACGCCAGGGCAAGGCGGCCTTTTTCATGTCGAAGCCTGAGTTAACGGCAAGCACACTCACTGAGTCGTTCCAGAAGATTGCCAACGCGTTTGGCTCAAGCCATTGAAGAAGCGGCTGCAACACGTTACCTAAACCGGTACAGCCACCATTTTTTCGATCGTTGAGGCGAGAGACCCGAAGATGCGCACAGAAAATGGTGGCTGTCCCCATTTAGGATCCGCACTCGTCCTGTTCTCCGGCGGGCAGGATTCGACTGTGTGTCTGGCCTGGGCGTGCGAGCGCTTCGAGCGCGTGGAGACGATCGGCTTCGCCTACGGTCAGCGCCACGAGGTCGAGCTGATCCAGCGCCAGGAGGTTCTGCGGCGGCTGCGTGACGGCTTTCCGGAATGGGCCGCCCGCCTTGGCGACGATCATCTGCTCGACCTGCCCACCCTCGGCGCCATCTCCGAGACCGCGCTCACCCGCGATGCGGCGATCGAGATGACCGCCGCCGGCCTTCCCAACACCTTCGTGCCCGGCCGCAATCTCCTGTTCCTCACCTATGCGGCGGCGCTCGCCTATCGTCGCGGCATCCGCACTCTGGTCGGCGGCATGTGCGAGACCGACTACTCGGGCTATCCCGACTGCCGTAACGACACGCTGCAGACGCTGGCCCGCGCCATCTCGCTCGGCATGGATGCGGATTTCGTCATCGAGACGCCGCTGATGCATGTCGATAAGGCCGCGACCTGGGCGCTTGCCGACAGCCTCGGGGGAACGCCGCTGATCGAGCTGATCGTCGAAGATACGCACACGTGCTATCTCGGCGATCGCACGCACCGACACGACTGGGGCTACGGCTGCGGCACGTGTCCGGCCTGCGCGCTGCGCGCCAAGGGTTGGAGCGCGTGGCACGCAGCGTCAGGTCATAATTGAAACGGCGCTGCTCAAAGATCTCAGCGACATATCCGCATGCGCCACGCATAGGCATGGCGTGCCCAGTTATACGAGCGGTGGCCGCTATGCTTGGCCCGCTTGTAGCGCGGGCGCTTCTCGCACCACCAGTACCCGAACCGGCCGGCGTCGTAGAATGCGCCGTAGTAGACAACGCCCGGATATCGCCTGATGCGGTGGAAGCCGTACAGCCGTTTTTTGCCGCCGCCACGAGCGGATTTGTAACCACGCCATGCCTTGCCCCGATTGGCCTTGCCCCGATTGGCCTTGCCCCGATTGGCCTTGCCCCGATTGGCCTTGCCCCGATTGGCCTTGCCCGACGACGCCTTGTCGCCCGCGGCGTATGCTCCACGCTTTGCCGCCGCGGCCTCAGTCGGGGCGCCTGCCCATGCGATGAATATTGCTGCCAGCGCGGTCAGCGCAAACCTGTAGGCCGTGCGCATGTGCTATGTCCTCCGTGCCTGAGACGCGACCGATCCCGGCCGGACCAGCTTCTCACAATCAGTGGCAAGCAATCGGGACAAATGCAAGCTCGGACGAGGCATTTCAGGGCAACGGAGGGGTCATGTCCGCACCTGCGCAACACAAGGCGTTGATCAAGGCAGTCGATCTGGCGAGCAGCGGCGACTGGGACGGCGCGCACGTAATCGTCATGGACCTGGAAGACGACAAGACCGCGTGCTGGATCCACGCCGTGCTGCACAAGATCGAGCCGGACGAGGCAAACGCCCGCTACTGGTATCGCCGCTCCGGTCAATTCTATGAAAGCTATGCCGAACTCCAAGGCCGAGCTTGCGGCCATCAGGGCCGCACTCACTTATTGAGGCGGCATCGACGTGGGTTTGGCCGCGCCGACCTCGACCCGGCCGATCGCCATCTTCCCGTCCTGGCCCCTGATGCGCATCTTGACCGGCCGGTCCTTGAGCTCGTTGGCCTTGACGTGCTCGATGAGACCGACCAGGGCGCGGGGATCGCCGACCGCCTCGACCAGCCAGGCGATGTCGCCGCTTTTCCATTCCTCCGGCCGCAGCCGGATGGGCTGCTCGGGAGCGGCCGATATCCGCTTGTCGACCTCATCGCTGACGAAGGCCCACAGCACCATTCCGACCGGCGCCAGGAAGCCGGTCTGTTTGGAGACAGCCTCGGCGATACGGAATTGCCCGGCCGTCAGCGCCGGCAGCACCTGGGTCTCCAGGTCGGTCAATGTCGTGTGCTGGTGTGACGGCGAGCGCATCAGGACGCCGACGATGTGGCCTAGGCTGGCGGCGACCCGGCGGGAAAACTCCGCTCGCCTGCGTGCCTCCTCCTGATCGAGCGGTGCCGGCGGACTGCCGGCCTGGTCGGCCGGTGCAAGGGTTATCGGCTGCATCCTGTGTCGCACGAAGGCTCCTCCCGTTCCCGACGGCCGCTGATTGGGCGTTTATTTTAGCATACGCTCTCGATCCCGCACCGAAATGCTAGACAGCGTTTCGTGCCGCGCCCTAAGAAGAAACATCCAAAGAGACCGTAGATCCATCCGAGGAGACACCATGTCGGAGCAGCCATCGAACGCGGGCGGACGGGCCACAGAGCCTACCGCCGGCTCCAACGCCGTCTGGGGCAGCGACATCATTGCCGACGCCTTGCGCGAGCAAAACATTCCGTATGCCGCACTCAACCCGGGCGCCAGCTATCGCGGCCTGCACGACAGCATGGTCAACTATCTGGGCAACGAGAACCCGAAGATGGTCGTGTGCCTGCACGAGGAGCACGCGGTCGGCATCGCGCATGGCTGGGCCACCGTCACCGGGACACCGATGATCGCGATCGTCCATTCCAACGTCGGCCTGATGCACGCGACGATGGGCGTTTTCAACGCCTGGTGCAACCGCATGCCGGTGGTGATGCTGGGCGCGACCGGGCCGGTCGACGCGGCCAAGCGCCGGCCATGGATCGACTGGATCCATACCGCGGCCGACCAGGGTGCTCTGGTGCGCGGCTATACCAAATGGGATGACCAGCCGGGCTCGCCGGAGGCCGCGGTCGAGTCGATCCGCCGCGCCTTCCAGATCTCGACCGCACGCCCACAGGGGCCGGTCTACGTCAATCTCGATGCGGCCGTGCAGGAGATGGCGCTCGATGCGGCGCCCAAGATCGAAAAGAACTTAAAGCGCTTCGCCCCGCCGACAGATCCCGAACCACCGCGTGCGGTAGTGGCGGCGGCCATCGAGGCATTGGCCAAGGCGAAGAAGCCGGTCATTCTGTCGGGCCGCGTGAGCCGCTCGGAGCAAGGCTGGAAGCAGCGGATCGAGCTTGCCGAATGGCTCGGCGCCCGCGTCATCACGTCGTCGAAGGATGCCGCGAGCTTCCCGACGACGCACCCGCTCTATGCCGGCGAGGTGCCGTGGCGGCTGCGCCAGAACATTCTGGAGTTGGTGAAGGGCGCGGATGTGATCCTGTCGATCGACTGGCTCGATCTAGGCGGCACCGTGAACCAGGTGTTCCCGCCCGGTTCCGGCAGCAGCGCCACCGTGATCTCGATCTCCAACGACCAGTTGGTGCACGGCGGCTGGAACATGGACTACCAGATCCTGCCCGCGGTCGACATCAACCTGCCGGTCGTGCCGGAGACGGGGGTACCCGCCCTGCTCGAAGGTCTGGCCAAGGCCAATGTGCCGAAGAAGCCGGTGCCCAAGCGCGAGGTGCCGAAAGTGGCCGCGCCCGAGCGCACGGCCGGTGCGCCGTCGGTGGCGGACGTGGCGCGGCTGTTCGCAGCCGCGACGGAAGGCGAGACTGTTTCGATTTTGTCACGCTCGCTCGGCTGGCCACCCAATGCCAACACGGTCGAGCATCCGCTCGACTTCCTCGGCAGCAACGGCGGCGGCGGCGTCGGCGGTGGCCCGGGCATGGCAGTCGGCGCCGCGCTGGCGCTGCGCGACAAGCACCCCGGCCGCGTCCCTGTCGCAATCCTCGGCGACGGCGATTTCATGATGGGCTGCAGCGCATTCTGGACCGCGGCAAATCAGAACATCCCGCTGCTCGTCATCGTCACCAACAACCGCTCCTACTACAACGACGAGGAACATCAGCGGCACATCGCCCACACCCGGCATCGGCCGGAGGAGAACGCGCCGATCGGTCAACGCATCGAGGAGCCGCCGCCGGATCTGGTCGGCGTCGCCCGCGCGCAGGGCTGGGAAGGCGAGGGCCCCGTGATGGATCTGAAGGACGTGCCAGCGGCCCTGAAGCGTGGCCTGGAGGCCGTCAAGGCCGGCAAGCGCTGGGTGATCGATATCGTGGTCGACCCCGAGTACGTCCGCCGCCCGCTGGTGGAGTACGTATAACTTTCCTAACCGGAGAGGGCGGGCCGATTGCTCCGCCCTCTCCACAAAGCTTCTGCATGTCAGGGCTTCAGCATGTCGGGCTTCAGCATGTCGGGCTTCAGCTTGTGGGGCGACGAACTGATCACCGATCCGCCCGCCGCCGGGTTCCACGACGATGCCCTATACGGCGTCGCATTCATTGCTCCGGACCCGGAGCATGACGACTGGCGCAGCGAGCTGGTGCTCGATATCGATCATATTCTCGAGTGAATCAGGACTGCTGACGGGGGCTTCCGGTTCAAGCTCGTGCGGGCCAACTTGCGCTTTGAGAACGTCAGCGACCTCAGGGTCACGCTCGCATTTCCAGGCTCCACGCTGACCCCGCTGCCGATCGACCGGATCGAGCGCAGCGCCGACGCCGTACTCGTGCAGGCCGGCACGTATCAGGCGTTTGTCTGGACGATCCATTTGAACGACATGGCTGGCGGAACGATCAGCTTCCGGTCCACAGGCTACCGCCTGGAAGCGATCGGAACACCTGACGAATATGGCAATCAGCTCATCCCACCCAGCTTGCGCCGGCCGTAGCGCAGGCATCACCGCGATTGACCACCAACCAGGGAGCCACACCATGCCCGACACCTCGATATTCGGCCTCATCGGCGTCGGCACCATGGGGCGCGGGCTTGCCCGCAACATGATCGCGGCCGGTATCTCCGTACACGCCTACGACATCAGCGCCGTCCGCCTGAGCGAGGCCAGCCAACTTGGTGCGAACGCTGCCAACGGCATTGCCGGGGTGTGCCAGTCCGCGGACATCGTCGGGGTCTGCATGCCGTCGCTTGCCGCTATCCGCGATGTGTTCGAAAGCCCCGACGGACTGTTGGCGAGCGGCCGGCCCGGTCAGGTCGTCGTCGACTTCTCCACGTCAGACCCGAATCTGACACGCGAGTTGGGGGCGCGATGCGCCGAGCGCGGCATGACGCTGGTCGATGCGCCAATGCTGCGCTCGGAGGATGCGGCCTGGAACGGCAAGCTGGTTCTGCTGGTGGGCGGCCCGGCCGAGGCCATAGAGGCCTGCCGCCCGGCGTTCGAAGCGGTATCGGAGACCTTCATCCATTGCGGCGCGATTGGCGCCGGCCACACGTTCAAGCTGCTCAACAATATCAACGGCACGGCTATCCATGCGGCCTACTGCGAGACATTCGTGCTGGCTAAGAAACTTGGTCTTGATACGGAAAAACTCCTCGCGGTGCTGCGGTCGGGGCTTTCAGGCTCCGTTATCCTGGAGGCGATGTCGCAGCGGGTGCTGGAGGACAATCACGAGCACCAGTTCGGCATCGACGTCTGCCTGAAGGACGTCACGCTGTTCTGCCGGCTGGCCGCCGACAGTGGCACGACATCGGTGATGGGCGATGCAGCGCGCCATCTCTATCAGCTTGCCTCACTATCCGGGCATGGCGCCGATACCATGACGCGGCTGGGCACCACGCTCGCCGACATCGCGGGCGTGGATTTCAAGCAGGCGTAGCGCCACTTCAGTCTTTCAACAGCCCCATACGGCGCAGTATCCGCGCAGCATCGTCGCCGGCGGTGTGCAACTGCTCGCGCAGACCGGCGAAGGGCTCGCCGATCGCGGCCGGCAACGCACCGTCATGCGCATATTGCGCCGCGGGCGGCGCAGGCAACGGCGGCGCGATGCCCCAGAACGCGGCGATGCGAGCGGTCGACGACAGTCCGGTCTCGACATGGAACGGGCCGACGATGCCAAGCCGATGTCCGTCGTTGATCCCCAGCGGCACGGCATGGGCCAGGCCGGCAATCGACCAGGCTTCGACCAGCGCCTCGCCGTCCTGATTGCGCCAGACGCGGCGGCGGTGCCCGGCTAATGTCTCTATCGCGTCCGGCGTCGGCGACACGGCGTGTACGTTCACCCATTGGGCAAGCGTGCTCTCGGCATTGAGGGGATGCACGACGGTGTCGGCATCGCCGTGCCAGATCGACAACCGTGGCCATCGCGGGCCACCATGGCTGCTCGCCTCGCGCACGCTCTGGCCCCAGACACGCGCGGGCTGGTGCCTGCCTTTCGTCATCAACCGCAAGGCGTCGGAGACATTCGCTACCGAGCCGTAAGGCAGACCCGCAATCACCGCGCCGCCGGCGAACACGTCCGGATAGGCCGCCAGCACGGCATTCGCCATGGCCCCGCCGGCAGACAATCCGACAATGAAAATCCTCTCACCGTCGATGCTGTGGGTGTGGGCGGCGTGGTCTACCATCTGGCTGATCGAGGCCGCCTCGCCGCTGTCGCGCTGCGCATGCTCGCGAACGAACCAGTTGAAGCACAGGTTCGGGTTGTTGTCGGCGCGCTGCTCCGGACACACCAGAATAAATCCGGCGCGGTCGGCCAGCTCGGACCAGCCCGACAGCCAATCATAGATCGTCGCGCTCTGGGTGCAGCCGTGCAGCAGAACGACCAGCGGCGCCTTAACGGGCTTTACCGCGGGGGCATACGTCAGCATCCGAAGCTTGCCCGGATTTGGGCCGAAGTCCTGGACCTCGACGAGGTGCCGGGGACCGCTTTCAAGGCTGGCGGCCACGGCTGTAGCGCCGGCGGCTCCTGCCAGCCCGCCACGGCGCAGCCGCTCCATATCGCGTCTGAGCCGCGCAAGCCTGGCCAATGTGTCGCCCAATCCGGTCATTCGTCACGCCCCCAGGCATTGGTTCATGCTGCAGCGCAACATAGGCTATGTGGCGGAGCATCACAAGCCGACGGGCAAGACGGGAGGATCGATCGGCGCGAAGCGTGACACCTGGCAGGTCTCGCAGCCACCGGCCCCCAAAATCGATGCCTCAACTCGAGCCGTCCCGAATTTCCCTTCTAAAATCTTTCCGCTCACGGGCCGCACCGGCCTTCGGCCTGGCCCTCCGCGGGGGCGGCGCAGTTGTTGATGGCCCAGCGACTGCACCGCATTTATTGGGGGCGCTCCGGGCAACAGCCCGACGCTGCGCGGCGGATCGCTGCTGGGCCCGCCGGGCCGCAATTCGCGGCCTTCGCGTGCGCCCAATTCATCGTCCGGCGCGCTATCCGAACACACGCTTGAAAATCGTATCGACGTGCCTGGTATGGTAGCCGAGATCGAACAGCTCCTCGACCTCGGCTTCCGTCAGCGCCGCCATCACGTCCTTGTCGGCCTTTAGCAGGGCGAGGAAGTCACCTTCGCCGCGCCATACGGGCATCGCGTTGCGCTGCACAAGGGCGTAGGAGTCTTCCCGGCTCAACCCCTTCTGCGTCAGGGCGAGCAGCACGCGCTGCGAATGGACCAGCCCGCCCAGCCGATCGAGATTCTTTTGCATGTTCTGGGGGTAGATCACCAGCTTCTCCACCACGCCTGCCAGCCGGTTCAAAGCGAAGTCGAGCGTCACCGTGGCGTCCGGCCCGATCATGCGCTCCACCGAGGAGTGCGAGATATCCCGCTCGTGCCAGAGCGCCACATTCTCCATGGCCGGCAGAGCGTAGGCGCGCACCATGCGGGCGAGGCCCGTGAGGTTCTCGGTCAGCACGGGATTGCGTTTGTGCGGCATGGCCGAGGAGCCCTTCTGGCCCTCCGAGAAGAATTCCTCCGCTTCCAGGACCTCGGTGCGCTGCAGATGCCGGATCTCGACCGCCAGCCGCTCCAGCGACGAGGCGATGACGGCCAGCGTCGCGAAATACATGGCATGCCGGTCGCGCGGGATCACCTGCGTGGAGACCGGCTCCGGAGCGAGCCCCATCTTGGCCGCAACGTAAGCTTCCACGCGCGGGTCGACGTTGGCGAAGGTGCCGACTGCACCGGAAATGGCGCATGTGGCCACCTCAGCCCGTGCGGCCTGGAGCCGCTGGCGGCAGCGCGCGAACTCGGCGTAGGCGTAGGCCAGCTTGACGCCAAACGTGGTGGGCTCGGCATGGATTCCGTGGCTGCGCCCGATCGTCACCGTGTCCTTGTGCTCGAACGCCCGCGTCTTCAATGCCGCAAGCACGCGGTCGATATCGGCCAGTAGAATGTCGGCGGCGCGCGTCAATTGCACATTGAGGCAGGTATCGAGAATGTCCGACGACGTCATCCCCTGGTGGACAAAGCGCGCGTCCGGCCCGACGTGCTCGGCCAGATGGGTGAGGAACGCGATCACATCGTGCCTAGTGACCCGCTCGATCTCATCGATGCGGTCAACATCGAACTCGGCGGCCGCGCCTTTTTCCCATATCTCCTTCGCCGCGGTTTGCGGCACGATGCCCAGATCGGCCATGGCGGAGACCGCGTGCGCCTCGATCTCGAACCAGATACGAAAGCGCGTTGCGGGCTCCCAGATCGCGGTCATCTCGGGGCGGGAGTAGCGGGGAATCATGGCACAGGTCCTTGTTGGCAGGGGGGCGGACACGTCGGCCCGGTCCCGTACCGGGCCCTTACCAGATGCACCCCTAGGCCACAACGGCACGGACGGGTTATCATCAGCGACATGAAAACAGATGTACTCGTTCTCGGCGCCGGCATGGTCGGCATATCCGCAGCGCTTCACCTGCAGGCGCGCGGCCGTACCGTCGTGCTCGCAGACCGTCGCGGGGCAGCGGAGGAAACCTCATACGGCAACGCCGGGCTGATCCAGCGCGAAGGCGTGGTGCCGCACGCCTTTCCGCGCGACATCAGCCGTATCGTGCGCGCAGCGCTCGGCCGCTCACCCGAAGCCCACATCCATCTGCGGGCGCTGCCGGAGCTGGCGCCGTTCCTGTGGGCCTACTGGAAGCGCGGTACGCCGGACGAGATCGCGCGCACCGCCCATGCCGCGCGGCCACTGATCGAGCGCGTCATCACCGAGCACGAGGCGCTGATGGAGGCGGCGGGCATCAGCCACATGCTACGCCGCACCGGCTATATCAAGCTGTACCGCAACGAGAAGGCCTATGCCGCCGAGCTGGCTGCCGACGAGGCAACGCGGGCCCGTTACGGTGTGACGGCCGAGCCGAAGTCCGACGCCGAGCTGCATGCGCTGGAGCCGCACCTGCAAGGCACGTTCGCCGGCGGCATCCTGCTGCCGCAACCCGCCAGCGTGCCGGACCCCGGCGCGGTCGGCAAAGCCTATGCCGAGCTGCTGGTGCAGACGCGGCGGCCGGCTGGTAACCGGGGACGCGACCATGCTGGAGCCGGCGGGCGGCGGATGGCGCCTGCGCCGTGCCGAGGGCGACATCGAGGCCGGCGCGGTGGTCATTGCGCTCGGCCCGTGGAGCCGCGCCGTGCTCAGCCGGCTCGGCGTCGAGATCCCGATGGGCGTCAAGCGCGGCTATCACATGCAGTATGCACCGGCTGGCAATGCCGTGTTGAACCGGCCGGTGCTTGACGCGGAGAACGGCTATGCGCTGGTCGGTCTCGACCGCGGCATCCGGCTCACCACAGGGGCGGAGTTCGCGCCTCACCGGCGCCGCCGACACCGGCGACAGCTCGACATGGTGGAGCCGCGCGCCCGCGCGCTGTTTCCGCTTGCGGAGCGTCTGGACGCGACGCCATGGCTCGGCGCGCGGCCGTGTTTCGCGGACATGCTGCCGATGATCGGCGAGGTGCCGGGCAGGCCGGGCTGTGGCTCGACACCGGGCACCATCATCTCGGCTTCACGCTGGGACCGGTGACGGGGCGCCTGCTCGCCGACCTGATGACCGGCACGGAGCCGTTCACCGATCCCAGGCCCTACCGGGTGGACCGGTTCGGTTGATGCGTGTGCGGAGAAGGTCGGCAGTCGGCTGGGGTGGACGTCGTCCAGCAGCCGAGCGTGCGCCTCGACGTCGGAGGAGAAAAAAGTCGCTCGACGCTCGGAAGCAGTAAGGCCGCGTTCGGCTGGTATGGATGAGGGGTCCAGGGCACGCTGACCGTCTCACGACCGCCTTGCCGTCAGCAGCCGACGCTGGGCAGTTTGACGGGACGAACTGCCGCTCACCTTCCAGAGATGAAGAAGGGCGCAACCACTGGGGGCGCAGCCACTGGCCCGCGGTGGGAAATTTCCTTACAATGATGCGTGAAAGAGTGAGTAGCCGGTGCGCCGTCTCGCAGATGCGGCCGGTGACTACTGAGAGAACTCGGCCAGACACGGGATTGAAAAGCCTTGGAACTTAAACAGCACGGACGCTACGATTATTCGCCGATCTTCGAGCGCAAGACTTATGACTGGCCTGACGGCAAGCGCCTGGCCGTCTATATCGGGCTCAACATCGAACATTTCAGTTTCGGCGAGGGCCTCGGACATACGCCGACAAACCCGGGGACCCAACCGGACGTGCGGAATTTCGCATGGCGTGATTATGGCCTGCGCGTCGGCATCTGGCGGGTGTTCGACCTTCTTGATGAGTTGGGCCTGCCGGCCTGCCACCTGATGAATACGTCGATTTACGATTATGCACCGCAAATTCCGCAAAGAATTCGCGCGCGTTCCGACGAGTTCGTCGGCCATGGCGTGACCAATTCGGAGCAGCAAGGCGATTATTCCGAAGCGGAAGAGCGCGCGCTCATCAAGCGGGCGACCGATGCTTTCAAGACCCATGAAGGCGCAGGTCCCGGTGGCTGGATGGGACCTTGGATTTCAGAGAGCCAGCACACGCCTGATTTGCTCAAGGAAGCAGGGTACCGGTTCATTATGGACTGGTCGTGTGATGATCAGCCGGTCTGGATGCGAACAAAGCACGGTCCACTCCTCATGCTGCCCTATCACATCGAGATCAACGATTTCCCGGCGCAGCTGTCGCGCCGCCATACGGCTGACCATTTTACACGGATGGTGACCGCGCATTTCGATGAAATGGTGCGATTGAGCTCGCAACAGCCGCTGGTGTTTTCGCTTGCGCTACACACATTCGTGGTCGGCCAGCCTTATCGGCTGGCGGGGCTGCGGGAAATCCTTACCCATATCGTGCGGCATCCAATGGCAGAGAAGATTTGGTTTACGCGGCCTTCACAGATCTATCAGCACATTGCCGGATTACCGAAGGGTACGGTTCCAGGCGACGGCGGCTAAGTCTTGGCGGGACCGCGGTCCAGTCAAGATGATTGGCCGGCACCAGTCAGCTGCCGGGAGTTGGCGGATCGCCGCGAGACACGCACGCCTGCGTCTGCGATTGCCGCAACCACAGATATCGCTCTGAGCCTAACTTGCGGTCGCTTCGGGTCATCGCCCGAAGCTCACGCCGCTTGGTTCGCGGCAGCGCCACCTACAGGTGCAGACATCATCGGCGCGCAAAGCACCTCGTCGACGCCACTCGCCTGACGGCCAGCTGACAGCCGCTCCTGCAAACTCGCGCCTGTTCATCCGCGCATCGTAGCAGCGGTGAAGCGATCGGTTGGTCGGCTTCACCGATGCTCCTCCTGGTGGCTGGCGATCAGCGCCTTGTTGAAGGCGCCGAGTGCGGCCACGCGGCGGGCAAAGCCGATGACGCGCCCCTCATTGTCGTCGGCCACGACAGGTATGCGCGTCAGCCCGTGCTGGTCGAACAGCCTGAGCGCCCGCTCCATCGTGTCCGATGGCCTCATCCGCGGTGCATCCGGCGACAGCTTCTCGATCGTCGGCGCGTCGGCGGGCCCGGCCAGCTCCATGAACGTGCGCACTTTGAGGCTACGCATGATCTCCTGGTGCGGACCCTCGTGCAGCGTCAATCCGCGCCGGGCAAGCTGCCAGTGGAAGAAGCTGCCGCCCAGAACGGCACTGGTCAGCCCGTTGCAGATGGCGATCGTCAGCAACAGCGCGATGGTGATGTCCCAGCCCCTGGTCAGCTCGAACACGATCAGCGTGGTCGAGAACGGCGCGCCCAGCACGGCGGATGCCACCGCCCCCATGCCGAGCATGGCGTAAAGACCATGGCTGGAGCCCATCTCCGGGAACACGGATGCCGCCATCAGGCCGAAGGCACCGCCGGTCATCGCGCCGAGATAGAGGCTCGGCGAGAAAATGCCGCCACCGAAGCGCGAGGCGATGGTGATCGCGGTGGCGGCGGTCTTGGCCACGATCAGCGACAGCATCAGCCACAACGGCAGCTGCTGGGACAGCGCCGCATCGGTGGCCTCATAGCCGACGCCCAGCACATGCGGGAAGACCAGCGCGATCGAGCCCACCATCAGGCCGCCGATGACCGGCCTGACCCAAAGCGGCATCTCGAAGCGGAACGCCACCCGGTCCGTCAGCACCAGCGCCACCTCGAACAGGATGACGACGACGGCGCAGACGATGCCAAGCAGCACGAACGCGGGGAACTCCAGATAGGAGGAGATCTGGTATTTCGGGACCGCGAAGGCCGGGTGGTCGCCGAAATGGAAGTGCGTCACCACGGTGGAGGCAACGCTGGAGATCACCAGCGGCACCAGTGCACGCGGGGCGAAATGAGCAAGGATCACCTCGTGCGCGAACAGCACGGCTGCGACCGGCGCGTTGAACGAGGCCGAGACCGCGGCCGCCACACCGGACGCCAGCAGCGTACGGCGCGAGCCGGCATAGAGCCGGAAGCGGTCCTCGATGAACGAAGCGAGTGATGCTCCCAGGTGCACGACCGGCCCCTCGCGGCCGGCGCTGGCGCCTGAGCCGAGCGAGATCGCCGCGACCAGCGCACTCCACAGGCCAGTGGACAACGGCACGCGACTGTCGCCAACCGCACGGGCCTCGATCACATCGGCAACGCCGGCAGCCCGGCGGCCCGGAACGACGTAGGTCAGCAGCAGCCCGACGACCAGTCCGCCGACGGCCGGCGCCAGCAGGATCGCCCACCAGGGCGCCTTCGCAGCCAGCGACAGCACCAGCTCCGAAGTCCGATCCCAGCCACGGCAGCTGGAAGATGCCTATGAGGGCGCGAAAGGCCACCGTCGCATAACCGACACTGATGCCGATGACCATGGCCAGCACCCACACCAGCGGCTGCTGGTCCGCCCAGAACTGGGATAAATTGTTGCCGGTGCGGGCGCTGACGACATTGACGAGATCGCGCCACATGCCCGGCTCGGCATCGGGCGCGGGGGCCGACGGACGCCTGCCCGCGGTCGGATCATGTCGTGGCGGACTGTTGCGCTCTGGGTCTGATTTCGCCACGGCCTCCCCCGCGGGCTGAAAGCTGTCGGCGAACTCAACTTGCTGGACGGCGATCCGCCGCCCAACCTCGGATCTGCCCTGGGGAACTCTCCGCATGGGTGATAAGCACCCATGATAAGCACTTGATAAGCACCTGTGGGGCTGGGCCGACAAGCGCTTTCGCGAAGCTATGCACCGCGCAAGCGGGCCGGTCCGCCCACTTGTTTGCAGTTGTCGGGGCGTTAGTCCGACGCTATCAGAGACGGCATGACCCGCACAGGCTTCTACTCCGGCTCTTTCGATCCTGTCACGCTCGGCCATGCCGACGTGATCGGCCGCGCGCTGCAGCTCGTCGACAGCCTCGTCATCGGCATCGGCGTTCATCCGGGCAAGACACCGCTGTTCAGCGTCGACGAACGCATCGACGATGCTCGAGCGGAGGCCGCGCAGCCGATGATCTCGGCAACCGGCGCGCATCGAGGTCGTCACGTTCGACGATCTGACGGTCGACGCCGCACGTCGGGCGGGCGCGTGCGCGATCTTCCGCGGCCTGCGCGATGCCGACCGACTTCGACTACGAGATGCAGATGTGCGGCATGAACGGCGCGATGGCGCCGGACATCGGCACCGTGTTCCTGCCGGCGAGCCCGGGCGTGCGCCACATCACGGCGACGCTCGTGCGCCAGATCGCACTGATGGAGGGCGATGTGTCGCAGCTTCGTGTCGCCGGACGTCGCGCGCGAGCTGGCCGCGAAGGCGGCAGCGCGAAAGCGAAGAGCTAACCCGACGCAGGCGACGTTCCCGAACGGACCTACCTCACCGTCCAGCCCAGTCCGAACAACGATCCGAGTACTCCCGATGCAGCCAGAACCAACCCGCTGCTCTACGACGCCCTCGCCGAAGCCTTCGCGGCCGAAGGGGTCGACACCCAATTCGTCCTGATGGGCGACGGCAACATGCACTGGTCGACGGCCATGGCCGCCTGCCGGGCATGGAGACGATCCACGTCCGGCACGAGCACTGCGCGGTGGCGGCCGCGACGGCCTATTACTCGGCAACGGGCAAAGTCGCGGCGGCCTCCGTCACCTGCGGGCCGGGGCTGACACAGCTGATGACGGCGCTGCCGACCGCGGTCGCGCGCGCGCTTGCCGATGGTGGTGTTCGCCGGCGAGGCGCCGATCAACGCCAAGTTCTACAACCAGCAAATCGACCAGGCGCCGCTGGTGACGGCAACCGGCACGCACTACATCGCCGCGCATTCGGTGCCGCGCATGATGGACTACGTACGCGAGGCATTCCATATCGCCAAGCACGAGCGCCGGCCGGTCGTGCTCGGCATACCCTACGACCTGCAGAAGGCGCCGTGGACCGCCAATGCGCCCTACGAGACCTCGGCGATGTACCATCCGAAAGGCGGGCCGCATGCACCCGGACCCGGAGCTGGTCGCCGAGGCGGTGGAGCGGCTCGCTTCGGCCAAGCGGCCGATCATCCTCGGCGGGCGCGGCGTGCATGCGCGCGGGGCGCGCGAAGCCGTGATGAAGCTTGCCGACCGCTGCGGCGCGGTGCTGTCCCACACGCTGCCGGCGCGCGGGACTGTTCGACGACCACCCGTTCTCGATCGGCTGCGCGGGCAGCTACATCACCTCGCTCGGGATGGAGCTCTACCAGTCCGCCGACGTCGTGCTCGCGGTCGGCACCAGCCTGTCCTACTACGTCGGCGGCGGGCACTATTTCGCCAAAGCCTGCACGATCCAGGTCGACGACGCGCCGCGCGGCCTGCGCGACGGCCAGCGCGCCGCCGACGTCTACGTGCGCGCGGATGCCCTCGTCGGCGTGGAGGCACTGATCGCCGGGCTCGACAGCAAGCTGGGTGCTGGCAAGCCTACAGCCGCGAGCATTCGCAGCAAGGAGCTGGCACACCGCATCGCCACCGAGCCCGCGGATTCGGAGCCGTTCGAGATCGAGCCGGACCTGCTCGATCCGCGCGAGGCGATCCGGGCGCTCGATGCCGTGATCCCGAAGGACTGGGATATCGTCACCGGCTCCGGTCACCAGGCCTACTTCAACGTGCAGATGCGCGGCCGGCCGGCAGAGCGCTATACCACCGTGCGCGAGTTCGGCGCGGTCGGCAACGGCCTGTCCTATGCGCTCGGCGTCGCCGCCGCCCGCCGCCAGGGCCGCGACGGCAAGCTCGTCCTGTTCGAGGGCGATGGCGGCCTGCTGTTCCACATCCAGGAGCTGGAGACCGTGAAGCGCCACGGGCTGCGCATGCTGATCCTGGTGATGAACGACGGCGGCTACGGCTCGGAGTTCCACAAGCTGCGCGCCGACGGCGTCGACGACAGCCAGGCGATGTTCGGGCGGCCCAAGTTCGAGGACATCGCCAAGGGCTTCGGTCTCAGAGGCCACGAGATCCGCGATGTGTCGGTGATCCCGAAGCTGTTCGCTGACTTCTCGAGCGCAAGGCGAAAGCGAGATCTGGAATATCCAGATCTCCGACAAGGTGACCGCGCCGGCCATCCGCCAGACCATCAAGCGCGGCCACGGGAAGATGTAAGGGATGTGGTGGGGCCATGTAGCCGGGCATGTAGCCGGGGACAGCCACCCTGCCCCATCCCTGCTTGCCCGTTCGTCCAACAACCGCCATAAGGCCGACGCACACCCCATGCGTGCGGCCCAGCGCCGACCTTGCCAATTTTCTTCCCACGGAGATCACAAACGCATGCGACTTTCCCACGCGCTCGCGCTTGCCGCCGCCATCGTCGTTGCCGCCGCGCTGCCTGCGCAGGCCCAGCAGGCTTCCCCCGCCAACACGCTGGTGATCGAGTTGAAGGACGGCCCCGTCCACATCCAGCTGCTTCCCGACATCGCGCCCAAGCACGTGGAGCGCATCAAACGGCTGGCGAAGGAAGGGTTCTATAATGACATCAAATGGCACCGGGTGATGGAGGGCTTCATGGCCCAGACCGGGGATCCGCGCGGCACCGGCGCGGGTGGATCGAAATATCCAGACCTGCCGGCCGAATTCTCCAATTACGTCTACAAGCGGGGCACGGTGGGCGCAGCGCGCACGCAAAACCCCAACAGTGCGAACAGCCAGTTCTTCATCTGCTTCAACGATAACGGCTGCCGCGGCCTGACCGGGCAGTACACCGTGTGGGGACAGGTGATCAAAGGCATGGAGCACGTGGACAAGATCAAGCGCGGCGCACCCGGCTCCGGCTCTGTATCTGGTCCGGACGTAATGAAAAAGGTCTACCTGCTGGCGGACAAGAAGTGATGCGCAAGTCGGGTCGAGGACAGAGACCCGACGCACAACGCCCTCAACGATGTCGGGTCTCGTTCCTCGACCCGACCTACTCAAACAAAAGGAGCCCCAAATGGCGGACATCAAAGACCCGGAGAACACCATCCTGCTCGAGACAACCCAGGGCAGCGTCGTCATTCAGCTTCGCCCCGACCTCGCGCCGGGTCACGTGGAGCGCATCAAGAGCCTGGCACGTGAAGGCTTCTACGATGGCATCGTGTTCCACCGCGTGCTCGACGGCTTCATGGCGCAGACCGGCTGCCCGCACGGCACCGGCACCGGCGGCTCCAAGCTCGGCAACCTGAAGGCGGAGTTCAACGCTGAGCCGCACGTGCGCGGCGTATGCTCGATGGCGCGTGCACAGAACCCGGACAGCGCCAACTCGCAGTTCTTCATCTGCTTCGACGACGCGCGCTTCCTGGATAAGCAGTACACCGTCTGGGGCAAGGTGATCGAGGGGATGGACAACGTCGACAAGATCAAGCGCGGCGAGCCGGTCCAGAACCCGGACAAGATCATCTCGATGAAAGTGGCCGCCGACGCCTGATCGCCAATCGGCCAGCGCAGGCTTCATACGCGCAGGCATCACACGCTTGCGCCGGCCGTCAATTCTCGAAGCCGGGCAGCTTAGGTGGCGGCACGTAGGCGTCGTTCGCCTTGGGTTTCGGCTTCGGCGTGGACGCGGCCGGCTTACGCTGCGGCTTGGCAGGCGGTCTCGCCTCTGCCGCGGCGTTTCCGCCGGTCGCTTGCTTTGCTGTCGCTGGCTTTTTTGCCGCTGACGGCTTGGCGTCGCCGGGCGCGGCCTTGGCCTCGCGTTTGGCCGCCTTGCCCTTGCGCACCGGCGCCGACTTGGCTTTTTCCTCGATGCGCTTTTCAGGACACCTGAACTTGATCGCCTCATCGAGCTCGATGAGGATGAGGACCTGCGAGATCTGCTGCTTGGTCAGGTTCGCCTTGGCCCAGGCAGCGCCGCGCTCCAGATGCTGACGGGCGTCACCGCCGACAGATGCGGCTTGCGTCTCCTTCAGCTTGGCGCACGTCTTCTCGTCGAGCGGAGCCGCCGCCGCGCCACCGCCCGCGGCGAGCAAAGCCCCCGCAGCGAGCAAAGCCATTGTGCCCGCCGCGATGACACACCGCGGCCAATGCAGCCACTGCGATCCGTCCCAATCCGCCACGTAACCCCCTTTTGGACATCGAAGGCCTGGACTTCGCGCCGTTGCCGGTCGCCGGTCCGCCGCTCAAAATCCCTATTTGCGATACGCCGCGATTATGCCGCAAAAATCGTCGGCTTTGAGGCTTGCGCCGCCGACAAGGGCCCCATTGAC
The DNA here is from genome assembly GCA_963825625.1 of uncultured Alphaproteobacteria bacterium. Classification (GTDB taxonomy): domain Bacteria; phylum Pseudomonadota; class Alphaproteobacteria; order Rhizobiales; family Hyphomicrobiaceae; genus CAMDPA01. The sequence continues at coordinate 41,143 of CAWGUF010000033.1, forward strand.
CTCCGGCACGGCCATCAGCTCCCCGGCATTCGAAGCCTTGACGGAACCGCCGTAGAGGATGCGCATGCCCTGTCCCTGCGTCCCTGCCACCTCGGTCAGCTTGCGGCGGATCGAGGTGTGCACTTCGGCGACATCGGCAGGCGTCGGCGTCAGTCCGGTACCGATCGCCCAGACCGGCTCGTAGGCAATCACGGTGTTTTCCGCCGTCGCTGCGTCCGGCAGCGAGCCTGCGATCTGGCGGCCCACGACCTTCAAGGCCAAGCCGTTGTCCCGCTCCCCCTGCGTCTCGCCAACGCAGATGATGGCGAGAAGCCCGGCGCGGTGCGCCGCGGTAGCCTTGGCCTTGACGTCGCGATCCCGCTCGCCGTGATCGGCCCGACGCTCGGAGTGCCCGACGATAACGGCCTGCGCCCCGGCATCGGCAAGCATCTCCGCTGAGATGTCGCCGGTATGCGCTCCGCTCGCCTGCGCATGGCAGTCCTGGGCGCCGACCAGCAGCCGCGATCCCTGCGCCGCCGCGGCAAGCTGCGCCAGAAGCGTGAATGGCGGGCAGATCATGACGTCCACAGCTTCGGCCATCGTGCCGGCGGCAATCGCGTCGCGAACACCCAGCGCTTCCGCGAGGCCGCTTCGCAAGCCGTTCATTTTCCAGTTTCCGGCAACCAGCGGTCGAATGGCCCCAGTGCTGCTCATCTGTCCTCCAATCCATCATGCTGCGATCGACGGCGCTCCGAACCGCCAGTGCCCGTTGCCTCGTTCACAACGGCACACTTGCAATCGCCTGCGCGCTGCGCTTCATATCACACGAAACTGCGACCACGACACCCGGTGCGCCGGCAACGCCGGAATTGCATCAGTCCTGCGAAACCGCCGCGGTCCTTCGCCATGGCGCCAGCCAGGCCGGGACCACCATCTTGCCGGTCGAGCGGACACCATACGAGAGGATCTGGCACAATCATGCTAGACGCACTACGCCGCGGCGCCAACAGCTGGGTTCTGAAGCCCTTACTTCTGCTCCTGGTGCTCGCCTTTATCGTGTGGGGCGTGGCTGACGTCTTCACAGGGTTCGGCCGCGGCGCGATCGCCAATGCCTGTGGCACCCCAGTGTCGAGCGACGAGTACCAGCGGACCTACACACTGGTTGTGGAGTTCGATCGCCAGGCGATTCGGCCAGCGACCGACCTCGGAGGAAGCCCGCCAGCGAGGCCTGGACCGTGCCGTGCTCAATGATCTCATCAATCAGACCTGCCTCGACAAGCACGTCAGCGATCTCGGACTGGCCATGTCGCAACAGACCCTGGTCAAGCTGATAGAGGGCGATCCGACATTCGCAGGCCTCGACGGCAAGTTCGACCGCAACCGTCTCAACGGCTTCCTGCGCGATGCGAATTTCAGCGAGCGCGGCTATCTGGAGCAGCGGCGCAAAGAAGAGCTTCGCCAGCAGTTCACCCAGGCCGCCCTCAAGGACATGCCGGTGTCGGCGGCCCTCGTCGGCTTCATCCACGGCTGGGCCCAGGAAAAGCGCACGATCCAGCATTTCACCATCGACAAGGCAAAACTGCCTGAGCTGGAAAAGCCGGACGAGGCGAAGCTGAAGGCCACGTACGATGCGAACAAGAGGCGCTTCGTGACCCCCGAGATGCGTCACCTCGGCATCCTGGCGCTTTCCGTGGAGGAGGCGAAGAAGCGCCTGCAGATCAGCGATGAGGAGCTACGCACGGCCTACGAAGCGGACAAGGACGCACGCACGGTGCTGGAGCGCCGCCACGTCTGGCAGATCGCATTCAAGGATACGGCCGCAGCGGAGGCCGCCGCCAAGGAAATAGCTACCGGCAAGGCCTTCCTGGACGTGGCGAAGGCAACGGGCGCCACCGAGAAGGATATAGATCTCGGTGTCGTCACCAAACGCCAACTGATCGATCCGGCCATTGCGGACGCAGCGTTCGCGTTGCCCAAGGACAAAGTATCCGATCCGGTCGCCGGCCGCTTTGCGACCGTGCTGTTGCGGGTCACGGAGATTCAACCGGGACGCGAACGGTCGTTCGAGGACATGAAGAACGAGGTTCGCGACAAGCTTGCCGCCAGCCGCGTCAACGTCGAAATCCGGAAGCTGCAGGACGCAGTCGATGACGGAAGAGCGGGCGGAAAGACTCTCAAGGAGATCGCTGCCTCAATCAATGTCCCATTCACGGATATTCCCGCAACCAACCGGTTTGGCCTTAAACCGGACGGATCCAGGGCGCTCGAGGGCCCAGATGCGGCGGGCTTCCTGCGCTCGGGATTTGCCGGACAGGTCGGAATCGAGAGCGAGCCCATCGACATGTCGGGCGGCGGCTACGCGTGGGTCGACGTGCTGGGGGTCACGCCGGAAAAAGAAAAGCCGTTCGAAGACGTGAAGTCGGACGTCGAGGCGGTCTGGCGGGAACAAGAGACCGCGAAAGCGATGGAGGACTACGCCAAGAAGCTGGTCGAACGGGCGGAGAAGGATGAAAAGCTCGCAGACCTGGCAAAGGAAGCCGGCGGCGTTCTCGCCACTTCCAGGCCCTTCACGCGAAACGACACGGAGGCAGGAATCCCGCGCAATGTCGTACAGCGCGCATTCGGTTTGCCGCTGGGCGCCCGCGCCAGCACGCTGGCGAATGATGGGAACAGCCGCCTGGTCTTCCGCCTGGTGAAGATCGAGAAGCCCGCTCCTCCGACCAAGGAAGAGGCCGAAGCCAACGCAGCGCAATTACGCGGCACATTGCAGCAAGAGGCACTGACGACCTACATCATGGCGCTGCGCGAGAAGCACGGCGCAACGGTCAATGAGCAAGAGTTCAGGCGCACGACGGGCGCGGACCAGCCGCGATAGCCGGGAGTGCAATCGTGGCCAGCAACCCCGAGTTCGAGATCGAGCCGGTTTTTGCCGACTTTGCGACGGTCTATCACAACCGCGTCGCCCAGGTTGTCTGGACGCGACTGGTCTCCGATCTGGAGACCCCCGTCTCCGCCTACCTGAAAGTCGCGTATGGCAAGCCGATGAGCTTCCTGCTGGAGTCGGTTGAGGGTGGGGCGACGCGCGCACGCTACTCGATCATCGGCTTGGATCCGGATGTGATCTGGCGCGCCGATGGCGCGACCGCGCAGATCAACCGGTCGCCGGCCAGCCATCCCCACGCATTCAAGCAGGAGAAACTCCCGGCACTAGCGTCGCTTCGCGCGCTTCTTGCCGAATCGCGCATAGACCTGCCGGAAGATCTTGCGCCGATGTCCGCCGGGGTATTCGGCCACATGGGCTACGATACGGTGCGGCTGATCGAGCATCTGCCCAATACGCCGCACGACGACTTGGGCGTGCCGGACATGTTGCTGATGCGCCCGACCATCATCATCGTTTTCGACGGCGTGAAAGACGAAATGACGATCGTCACGCCGGTTCGCCACGCGCCTCGCCAGTCCGCGGAGGAAGCGTATGCGGCGGCGGATAAGCGCCTCAAGGCCGTCGTTGCCGCATTACAGGCTCCACTGCCGCAGCTGGCGATACCCCCTGTCAGTCCGGAGACATGTCCAGAGCCCGCCTCCAACACCACGGAGGCCGAATTCGTCTCAATGGTCGAGCGCGCCAAGGACTACATCAGGGCGGGAGATGCATTCCAGATCGTGCTGTCGCAGCGCTTTTCCATGCCGTTCGCGCTGCCGCCGTTCTCGCTTTACCGGTCGCTGCGACGCCTCAACCCGTCGCCGTTTCTTTTCCACCTCGAGCTCGATGGCTATGCGCTGGTCGGCTCGAGCCCGGAAATCCTGGTGCGGGTCCGAAATGGCGAGGTCACGATCCGTCCGCTTGCCGGCACGCGGCCGCGAGGGGCTACCGCGGCAGAAGATCAGGCGCTTGCCGATTCGCTGCTGGCTGATCCGAAGGAATGCGCCGAGCATCTGATGCTGCTCGACCTGGGACGCAACGACGTCGGTCGTGTCGCGGAAATCGGAACGGTCGAAGTCACGGACCGGTTTGCAATCGAGCGCTACAGCCACGTCATGCACATCGTCTCCAACGTGATCGGACGACTTGCGCCCGAGCACGATGCCATCGATGCACTGATGGCGGGCTTTCCGGCGGGTACGGTGTCCGGAGCGCCGAAAGTGCGCGCCATGCAGATCATCGACGAATTGGAGAAATCGAAGCGTGGCCCTTATGCCGGCTGCGTCGGCTATTTCTCCGCCAACGGTCAGATGGATACCTGCATCGTCTTGCGCACGGCATTGGTCAAGGATGGCGTCATGCACGTGCAGGCCGGCGCCGGCCTCGTTTATGATTCCATCCCGGAGAACGAGCAGCAGGAGTGCATCAACAAGGCCAAGGCGCTGGTTCGCGCAGCGCAGGATGCGGTGCGGACCGCGGCCGGGCCTTCCGCCACCAGAAGGTTGCGCGATAACGGTGGCGCATTCGGCTGATACCGGGCCACCGAAAGTTCGGCTCTTTCTGCGCGGCGGTGGGCTGGCATGAGGCTGTGAAAAGCCGGCCCGTCGACCTCACTCCGGCTTGCCCAGGAACCGCTCCAGCCAATGGATGTCGTACATGCCGTTGACGATATCCGGCTGACGGACCAGCTCCCCGAACAACGGGATCGTCGTCTCGATACCGTCGATGACGAACTCGGACAGGCAGCGGCGCAGACGCATCAGGCATTCGTTGCAATTCTTGCCGTGCACGATCAGCTTGCCGATCAAGCTGTCGTAGTTGGGTGGAATTCGATACCCCTGGTAGGCGCCCGAATCGACACGCACACCAAGGCCTCCGGGCGGATGCCAGTACGTGATCTTTCCTGGCGACGGCCTGAAGGTATTCGGGTTCTCGGCATTAATTCGGCACTCGATCGCGTGGCCCGAGAACGTGACGTCCTCCTGCCTGATGCTCAGTGGCGCACCGGAGGCGACGCGGATCTGCTCCAGCACCAGATCGATGCCGGTGATGGCTTCCGTCACCGGATGCTCGACCTGAAGCCGCGTGTTCATCTCGATGAAATAAAACTCGCCATCCTCGTACAGGAACTCAACGGTGCCCGCGCCGCGATACTTCAGCTTGCGCATGGAATCGGCCACAGTCGCGCCGATCGCTTCGCGCTGCGCGGCGTTGAGCGCCGGCGACGGCGCTTCCTCCCACACCTTCTGGTGGCGCCGTTGCAGCGAGCAGTCGCGCTCGCCCAGATGCACCGCGTTGCCGCGGCCATCACCGAATACCTGGATCTCGATGTGTCGCGGCTTGCTGAGATACTTCTCGATGTAGACGGCATCGTCGCCGAAAGCCGCCTTTGCCTCCGCCCGCGCCGTCGAAAGGGCCTGGCCAAGGTCGGCCTCGGTGCGAGCCACCTTCATGCCTCGCCCGCCTCCACCAGCGGCTGCCTTGATCAGCACGGGCAGCCCTATGGACTTTGCAACCTTGAGCGCCTCGGCCTCCGTGGTGATGGCCCCGTCCGATCCGGGAACCACCGGTATGCCGAGCCGTTTGGCCGTCTCCTTCGCCTCGATCTTGTCGCCCATGATCCGGATGTGCTCGGATGTCGGGCCGATGAAGGTGAGCTGGTGCTCCTCCAGAATCTCGGCAAACCGGGCATTCTCGGAGAGGAACCCGTAACCGGGATGCACCGCATCGGCGCCGGTGATCTCACATGCAGCCAGCAGGCGAGGGATGTTGAGATAGCTCTCGGAGGCTGGCGGCGGCCCAATGCAAACGCTCTCGTCGGCGAGGCGCACATGCATTGCGTCAGCATCGGCGGTGGAATGGACGGCCACGGTCGCGATGCCCAGCTCCTTGCATGCGCGCTGGATCCGCAGGGCGATCTCGCCACGATTGGCTATCAGGATCTTGTCGAACATGTAGGCTCGCTAGTGTTCCGGTTCTGACACTTGCTTCCCCGTGCGGCTCGGCTCCGAGCAAATGTCAGAACCATGAGGAACACTCGTAACATGATGCTTCTAGTGCAGCTTCTGCGCCTGACGTTTGGTTTCGAGCCCAGCCGCACGCGGGTACCAAACGTCAGGTGCGCTGCACTAGCGCTCGGCGGGACCGTTAGAGGAAAGACGGCAGCAATCACGACGCTCGCAACAGCTGCGCTCTCCTCTGCGATCCCGACGCCCTCATTCAATGACGACCAGCGGCTCGCCGAACTCCACCGGCTGGCCGTTCTCGAACAGGATATGCGTCACGACGCCCGCTTTCGGCGCCGGAATGTTGTTCATGGTCTTCATCGCCTCGATGATGAGCAGTGTCTGTCCCTGCGACACGCGCGCACCGATCTCGATGAACGACGGCGCCCCCGGCTCAGGTGCGCGATAGGCCGTGCCGACCATGGGTGATTTCACGGCGCCGGGATGGTTCGCAGGATCATCGGCCAGGGCAAGCGGGGCAGCGGATGCGGGCTGGGGCACGGGGGCCGGGACAACCGTGGCCGCCGGAACGGACGCCGCCGCGGTTAGCGAGCGCGCGACCCTGATCCGCAGCCCTGATCGCTCAATCTCGATTTCCGACAAGCCAGTCTCGTTCAGCAGGTTGGCGAGCTCCCTGATCGCCTCCTGCTCCACGCTGATCTTATCCTTGGGTTCTTTTGCCATGCCCTGCGCATCCCATGGTTGATCCATCTGCGCGCCTCAGCCTCCGGCTCGGCTGCGCCCTAAACCGTTCGATCAGCTGGTGCCCCCTAGCCGATCCACGAGCACGTCTACGGCAAGCTCGTATCCCTTCGGGCCGAAGCCGCTGATGATGCCGATGGCAACCGGCGACACATAAGAGTGATGCCGGAAGCCTTCGCGCGCAAATATATTGGAAAGGTGGACCTCAACAACCGGAACGTCGACCGCCTTGATCGCATCCATGAGTGCGATGGACGTGTGGGTCAGAGCCCCGGCGTTCAAGATCACACCGACTGAGGCACCCGCAGCCTCCTGCACCCAGTCCACCAGGTCCCCTTCATGGTTCGACTGGCGAAAATCGATACCGACATTTCTGCCGGTCGCATACGCCTCCAATCGAGTGCGCAGATCCTCCAAGGTCGCTGAGCCATAGATTTGCGGCTCTCGCACGCCCAGCATGTTGAGATTGGGTCCGTTGAGGACGTAGATCGGCTTCGGCATCGGTTACAGCGACCCAGAACTCGAGATCCCGCAATATTTGTTGGCACCGGACCAGGGCGCCACAGGCATGCGCAATCTCTGTTCGATAGTATCGCGCCGACGATGCGGCCGTTGCATACTAGCAACACGCACCGCCGAATGCGTAGCGGCCCGTGTACCAGCTTTCTACGGGATGCGAAAGACTGAACGACGCCTCACTCTGGACGTCGCAAACCAACTCCCTGCTACAGGCCTGGCTGCGCTTGCAGCCAGGCGCTCAGAAGAGCCGCGCAAGGCCTCAGATGGGCCGTCAGCACATCTTGCAACCGGCCTTTCTGGCCTCGGCGATCTGAGCCAGAAGGGCATCCGTGGTAAGGTAGCCGACATTAACCTTGCCATCGACTATGAACGCCGGGGTGCCTTCGATTTTCAGCCCCTGGGCAATCGCGCTGGTCTCGGCGAGCACCTTTTCGAAGGTAGGGTCGGCCATGTCCTTCTTCAGGCGGTCCACATCCAGGCCCACGTCCTTTGCAATCCGAAACACGTTGGCCGCAGTGACTTTCGATTCGCGCATCAGCGCCTGATGCATTTCCCAATACTTGCCCTGTTTTTGCGCGGCCATCGCGGCCTTGGCCGCAGCAATCGAAATCGGCGCCGAAGATCGGGAACTCCTTCATGACGACGCGGACCTTGGGGTCTGCCTTCGTCAGGCGGGCGACGTCGTTGAGGGCCCGCTTACACCATCCGCAGTTGTAGTCGAAGTACTCTACAACCGTTATGTCGCCCTTGGGGTTCAGAACGAAATCGTGTGCGCTAGTGAATATCTTGGCCTTATTGGTCGCCAGCAATTTGGTCTGGGCGACTTCGGTTCGTTCGCGCTCGCGGGTCTCCAGCTCCCTGCTCATCTCGACGATGAGCTCGGGGTTCTTCAGCAGATAATCGCGAACTATGGATTGGATGGCGTCCGTCTGCTGGGTACTGAAAACGCCATTTCCAGCCTGAGCCGATGGTTGTCCCGCTGGGACCGCCTGGGCCAGAACAGCTTTGGGCGAAGGCGTTCCCGCCCGCACCGGCTCTGAATCCGTGCGAGCAATATTCACCAGACCGGCGAGGCCAAGCATCGCAACTCCGGCGATCACCGCACCCTTCTTGCTGGTGAGGGCGTCTAGCGCCGACGAGAGAAAGCTGCCTGCCATTTTCCATGCTCTCCAGTAGAGCCCGGTCGCCGGGCCGAAATGTCGCGGGTTGTACCTGCTTGTGGGCTGACCTCGGGCTGCGCCCGTCAGCGAACGTCTGGCGGTACCGTCTTGATGATGTCGTCGGCCTTGGTCCAGGCTCGACTTCCAACCGGAAGCTTCCTCTGGGCGCGCTTGGCGAAGACTATAGCCTGTTTTGTGTTTCCGCTACGCAAATGGGCGTGAGCCATTGCCACGTCGGCCTCTGCGATCCGCCCCTTTGCCGCGTAGGCGCGAGCCAAAAGATGATAGCCTCCGATGGTATCCTCGCTGACGTCGACGGAAACCTCCAGGATCCGGATTGCCTCGTCGAGCATTCTTGGATTGTTGGTCGAGACGAGCATCCGGGCCAGCTCGGTCTTCACCAGATGCGACTTGCTTCCACCCAGCCGGAGGGTCTGCCGCAGGGCTGGGATGGCATCCTGCGGGCGTCCTTCCTTGGCGTAGACATGCCCCTTCAGCTCCCAGAAATACGGGCTCTTGGGGCTGATCTTGATCAGCTCATCGATCTGGCCCATGGCCCGCGTGCACTTGCCCGAGCAATTGGCGGCAATCGCCCTGGCATATTTGGCAGGCAACGAATTGTCGCTGGCGTAAATCCGCATCACGTCCGTGGCCGGCAGCGTGAACCCTCTCAGCTTGGCCCGCACCAGATCGTGCCGGAGCTGAAGGGCGGCGGGATCCTTGCTGTTGAAGTAAGGGGACTGCGCTCCACCGCGTCGCGAAGCTGCTCAATTCTCGTCCGCTCGGTCGGGTGGCTCAGCAGGTAGGGATCGACGCCATAGGCACGGTTCTCCCGCCCAAGCGCTCGAAGGTCTCGAGCATGCCTCGCCCCGATTGGCCGGTCGCGGGTGAGAAAGCGCATGCCGGCCTGGTCGGCGGCCGACTTCCTGTTGCCGCCGCCTGGCAAGGAACGTCTTGATCCAGGGATCGTCGCCGGCAAACGCTGCCGCGCTGTTGCGTGACAGCACGGCGGCCGCAATGCCGATGATACGGGTCAGAATCATGCCGGTCTGGACGCGCTGGATCTCGGCCCGCAAGGCCGCCAGATGGGCGCCGTCTATATGGCCGACCTCGTGCGCGATGACGCCGATCACCTGATTGGGTGTTTCGGCCTTCATCAAGGCGCCGGTGTGAATGAACACGTTGCGGCCATCGAGCACGAACGCGTTGAACGAGGATCGTTGATGATCCGCATCGAAATGTTGCCCTGGCTGAGGCCCGCCGCCTTGATGATCGGACTGGCGTAATCCTGCAGCAGTTCTCGATCTCGTCGTCGAAGATAAGGCTCTGCGCGGAGGCCGGCGATGAACCGGTCACCACGCCTGCACACCACAACAGCGTGGCGGCGAACGCCGCCCAGACGGAACGGCGAATTGTTTGGCGGCTTCGCACGGCGTCGATCCTGTCGATGACCTCAATTTGGTCTCGCCCCTACACCGGGATCGCGGTACGCAAATCGGCGATGCAATCGGCTCCCAAGATATGTGCCGAATTGCGCCGAGAGCAAGGCTCGTGCGACGGTTCGGCCCCTCGTAGCTGTCCCTGCGGTGGCATCCTGACCTCGCGCTGCAGCCGGAACCAGCCAGGATGGCACCGTGCGGCGCTTGCGCAAACCACAAAGGCATATGGAAGCAAAGCAATGAGCCAATTCGGCGGCACGCCTGCCCACCGGCCGCTCCGGCCGCCAGCCAGGCGCAGCGGCATTCAGCCCTTCATCGTGATGGACGTGATCAGCGCGGCCGCGCGACGCGAGGCTCAAGGCGAGCACATCGTGCATATGGAGGTCGGCCAGCCCGGCACGCCCGCGCCTGCGACCGCCCGCGAGGCGGTGAAGCAGCGGATCGACCGGGAAACGCTGGGCTATACCGAAGCCCTCGGCATCCAGCCATTACGCGCCCGTATCGCGCAGCACTATCGGGACACCTATCAGATCGATCTGCCGGCCGAGCGCGTGATCGTCACCGCAGGATCATCGGCCGCATTCGTGCTCGCTTTCCTGGCCCTGTTCGATGCAGGCGAAACCGTGCTGCTGCCCTCGCCAGGCTATCCCTGCTATCGGCACATCCTCTCGGCTCTGGGTGTCGACACGCGGCTCATCGAGACGGGGCCGGCCGACCGCTGGATGCCAACGCCGGATGCGGTGCAGCGCGAGGCGACGGCGAGCGAAGCCTCGGGCCTGCTGGTCGCCAGTCCATCGAATCCAACCGGCACGATGCTGGAGCCCGGGCGGCTGGCAGGTCTGATCGAAGCCTGCCTTGCGCGGCGGATGTGGTTCATTTCAGACGAGATCTACCACGGCCTGACCTACACGCTGCCGGCCGAGACCGCGCTCCGTTTCTCGCAGGACGTCGTCGTCATCAATTCGTTCTCGAAATACTTCTCGATGACGGGGTGGCGGATCGGCTGGATGGTGGTGCCAGACGACCTCGTGCGCACTGTGGAGCGGCTGGCGCAGAACCTCTACATATCGCCACCGACCATATCGCAGGTTGCGGCGCTGGCTGCCTTCGATGCACACGAGGAGCTGCAGGACAACCGGAACGTCTATGCTGCCAACCGCGCGTTGCTTTTGCGCGAGCTGCCAGCGGCGGGATTCGATGCCATCGTCCCGGCCGATGGGGCGTTCTATCTTTATGCCGACGTCTCGGCACACGTGCCGCGGGTGTTCGCGGACAGCGCCGCTCTGGCCCGCGCCATGCTGGAAGAAACGAATGTCGCCATTACACCCGGTCTCGATTTCGACGAGGCCCGCGGCGCGCGCTTCGTGCGGTTCTCCTATTCCGGCACCACCGAGGCGATGGCGGACGGCATCGAGCGGCTGAAGCGCTGGCGACGCCTCACCGGCTGAACTGCACTATGCCGTGCGGCCGGCCGCAAGCGACCTCAAATCCTGCCCGCTCTGATCGCCTCCAGGTCCCATCCGATCCAGGCGCACAGCGCCTTGCCCATGACCAGCTCGAGTTCGCGGCCCTGCAGCCACGGCATCTCCTCCGTGTACATTGTCACGCACTGGCGCCACGAGCACGGCATACGGGTGATGTCGGTGCCCCAGAAGCAGCGGTCCGGACCGAACGCGTCATAGATCCGGCGGATGTCGACATGGATATTGCGGAAGGGATACGGGTCGCTCGAATAGCTCGGCGCCCCTGACAGCTTGACAGACACGTTCGGGTATTTCGCGAGTGCCAGCATCTCGGGCAATGTGGCGAAGGCGTCCGCGTCCCTGGTGCCGCTGATCCGGCCGAGGTGATCGATGGTGAGCTTCAGACCAGGATGGCGCTCGGCAATACGACCAATCTCGGCCATATTGTCACGTACAAGGAACGCCAATGGAATGCCAAGCCTCTCCGCCTCGGGCCACATCCATTCCAGCGTTCCATCCTTGAACCAGGTGCGCTGGTTCTCATGCATCAGCGCCCAGCGCGCGCCATAGTTGAACGGTCGCGATGTCCAGGTCTTGATGATCTCGCGCGCGGCCGGCTTGTCAGGCTCGAACCAGCCCATCACGGCGAGGCGATCGGGATGCTGCCTGGCCGCAGCCAAGCCCAGCTCGTTCACCTCCACATCCAGGAACGAGGGCGGGCAGATCAGCGCGGCATCGATGCCGTTCGCATCCATCTCGGCCAGCAGGTCATCCTTGGAATAGGTCGGGATCTGACGATGATGCTCCGGCATCCTCGCGTCGTGCCAGATGTGCACTTGTAAATCGACGATGAGCATGAATATCCCCGGGTTGAGCAACTGGGCAAACGCATGCAGTCCGTGGGTGACAGGGTACCTTGCATCGGGCAAGGCGCTGCATCAAGGCAGATACCCTTTTTCCAGATCCAGGGCCTGACGGCCGACTTGCGCGCCTGCCGCGTCGTTATGCGTGACGGTCCATGCCAGCGTCGTGCCGATATCTGGCCCGGTGCGCGAGCGGATCGTAAATCGCACGCTCTCGCCGGCCTGCGCATCGATCGGCTCCAACAGCGGCAGATAAAGCTGCTCCCAGTGCGTTCGGGGAGCGGCGGGCCCGGTGGACAGCTTGATGCCGTTCAGCAGATCCGCCTCCCACCACGTCACGAGGCCGTACACCGTCGAAGGCTCATCGAGGCGAAACGCTGCCTCGCCCTTGCGAGAGGAGCCATGCCCCGCAGTCAGATCGATGACGTCCCATTTTGCGAATGCCTTGCCGCCTGCCAGCAGATCCGATGGCTCGAGCACGCGGACATAGATGTTGTTGAGGCCCATCGTGCGGGCCGGGGCAAAATCGATGCCGTAGCCGACCTCATCCCAGGTGGTGAGCTCGGCATGAACGCGGGGCGTCGTCACGGGGGCGACGAATTGCGTGACGGAACTGGGGATCATCAAGCCGCCCGGCTTCAGGTGCCTCTTCTTTGCGTCCTTCAGCGTGAGGACGATATCCTCCTCGAGCGGATAGTTGCCCAGCGTCTCCGAGACCACCACGTCGACGCGCGGCGGCCGATCCATCTCGGTCGACCGACACGGAAGCAACAGGCAGTTGCGCATGCGGTTGCGCTTCAACAAATCATGCGCGAGGCCGGCGACGGCCTCGCTTTCATAAAGAAATACCTCCTTGGCGCCGAGCTTCGCCGCCATCATGCCAAGGATGCCTGTTCCCGCGCCGATATCTGCGACGACCGTCTCGCCCGGCCGGATCACTGCCTTCAGCGCGGCGTGGAACGCCGCGTTGCGGACCCGGTCGGAAACCAGCATTCGGTGGTATTCGATGCGCATGGGAAGCGGGCCTTGTGCCTGTTACGCGATACGGACGACGACGGCCCGCACTCAATTTCTGCCGCGGCGGATGATCAGCAGAAAAACTATCTGCCGCGCTGCCTCTGGTAGGCGGTGACGGCCATGGTGACGGCAATGACGAGCAACGTCGTGGCGAGAATGTCCGGGCGGCTCACGAATTTCAGCCACACGGCATAGGACTTCCACAAAGTCCCCTTTGCCACCAGTGAGTTGGCAATGGCGATTATCAGGAATGTCACGCCGGCGCTCACGCCCAGCACGATCGCGGCGTCGCTCAGTTTTTTCATGATTGGTGTCATGTGGATAAGCCTTCTCATAGCCTTGACAATCGCGAGCGGTTGAGCCAGCCGACGCGATCGCGAGGGACAATGATGTGATTCCATACTTTGAATCAAGAGCTTATTAACGAATCGGGGCGCGACCCCTTCTACAGCGTCAGGCTTTGGCTGCGCACCTGATAGAGCACCAGTGCAGTTGCCACGGCGAGGTTCAGCGAATCCAGCCGGCCCGCCATCGGGATGCGCACCAGCCGCGTGCACGCTTCGCGCATGGTCTCGCTCATACCCGGCCCCTCGCTGCCCATGACGACGAGCACAGGGGCTCGCAGCGAGGCGATACGAAAATCCTCCGCTCCCTGAAGGTGCGTGCCGGCGACATCACCGGGCCAGCCGGCGCGCCAGGCGAAGAACGCTTCCGGCGTCATGCGCACCAGTGGCACGGCGAAGATCGAGCCCATGGTCGCACGCACACACTCACGCGAATAGGGATCGCAACACTGGCCGACGAGGATCACGCCTTTGGCGCCGACGGCGTCCACGGTCCGGATAATTGTGCCGAGATTGCCCGGGTCGCGGACATCCTCGAGGACAAGCCAGACATCTCCCGGGGCGACTTGCGTCGCGAGCGGCGCCTCGGCCCAGCGTTGAGTGAAGACACCGAGCATGGTCTGCGGGTTGTCCTTGGCCGCGATCTTGGCGAGCACGGCGGGCGACACCTCCATGATGGTCGCCTGCGCGTCGTCGGCCCAGGTGAGGAGGCCGGCCTGGCTGGCGCCGGCAGCAACGGAGCCGCCCAGCGTCACCAGCATATCCGGCACCCAGCCGCTGTCGCGCGCGGAAATCAGGACCGAGGCGCCTTCGGCCACGAACAGCCCCGTCTCGCGGCGCGCCTTGCGCATCTCCAGCGAGCGGATCAGCTTCACGCGGTCGTTCTGCAGGCTGGTGACGAAGGTTGGCTCACGCATCGCGGCTACCTCAGTTCCGCACTTGACCAGCGGGAGAACATCGAGGTGCCAAGGAGGCGGCCAGCGGAGCGCTCCACCAGCGCCAGCTCGCCGCTCTCGATCTGTCCGCCGCGCGCACTGAACGTCTCCCGCATCAGGCCGTCCAGCGCCAGCGACGACGCCCGGATGGCGTAGGCAGTCAGAACGAGATGAGCCGGGCCCGGCGCCAGCAGCTTCGCGCAATCAGCCAACAGCGCCGGCAAGTGCTCGAACAGCTCCCACACCTCCTTGTCGGGCCCGCGCCCGAACTTGGGTGGATCGACCAGAACCGACCGATACGTCCGCCCGCGCCGCACCTCGCGCGCCACGAACTTGCGGGCATCCTCACAAATCCAGCGGACCGGCCGATCCTCGAGACCGGACGCCGCCTGATTTTCGCGGGCCCAGGCGATCGCTTTCCTGGAGGCATCGACGTGCACCACCTCCGCGCCGGCGTGAGCAGCAATCAGCGACGCTGCCCCGGTATAGCCGAACAGATTCAGCACGCCGTCGCCCGGCCGGAGCTGCTCGCTCATCCACGTCCAATGCGGCAATTGCTCGGGAAACAGGCCGAGATGCCAGAGGCCTTGCAGCCGGCACAGCACCGTGATGCCATTGAAGCGCACGGGCCAGCTCTCCGGCACCGGCCGGTCGATGCGCCAGCGGCCTTTTTCCTCATCCTCGCCGCTGGCGGAGAATGAAGCGTTCGCCTTCGCCCACTCGCTCCCGGGCAGGCGCGGCGACCAGAGGGCCTGCGGCTCGGGCCGGTCGACAATAACGCTGGCGAACTGCTCCAGCTTGCGACCATGGCCACTGTCGAGCAGGGCGTAGCCGTCGGGCCCGGCTGTCTGCAGCAGTTGTAGCCGGGGCGCATCGGCTGTCATGACCGTGCTCACCCTATTCGACGTCTTCGACCGTGGCCGGCCCGCCACCCTTGACCCGCTGTGCCAGCGCAGCCTCGATGAACGGATCGAGATCGCCGTCGAGCACCTCGTCGGGTGATCCGGACGTGGCGCCGGTGCGCAGGTCCTTGACCATCTGGTAGGGCTGAAGAACGTACGATCTGATCTGATGTCCCCAGCCGATATCGGATTTGGCTGCCTGATCGGCCATGGCCTGTGCCTCGCGCTTCTGCAGCTCGATCTCGTAGAGGCGCGCCTTGAGACGCTTCATGGCCGTCTCGCGATTCTGGTGCTGCGACCGCTGCTCCTGGCTGAAGACGACGATGTTGGTCGGCTTGTGGACGATGCGCACGGCCGACTCGGTACGGTTGACGTGCTGGCCGCCAGCCCCCGACGAACGGGTGAATGAAACATCGATGTCGGTAGGGTTGATCTCGATGTCGATCGAATCATCGACCACCGGATAGACGCCGACCGAGGCGAAGCTCGTATGGCGGCGGGCATTGGAATCGTAGGGGCTGATGCGCACCAGGCGGTGCACACCGGTTTCCGTCTTCAGCCAGCCGTATGCGTTGTCGCCCTTGATCTCGAGCGTGGCAGACTTGATGCCGGCCTCCTCGCCCTCGCTCTGATCCGTCAGCTTGACCTGGAAACCACGGCGCTCGGCCCAGCGCATATACATACGCAACAGCATCTGCGCCCAGTCCTGGCTCTCGGTACCGCCCGCGCCTGCGTGAACTTCCAGATAGGCATCGTTGCTGTCCGCCTCGCCGGACAACAGCGCTTCCACCTGACGACGATCAACCGTCTCCGCCAGCCGCTTGAGCTGCGTCTCACCCTCGGCGACCGAGGCATCGTCATCTGCTTCCTCGCCCAGCTCGATCAGTGTCACTGCATCGTCGAGCTCTCGCTCCAGCTCGCGATAGGTCGCGATCTGCTTCTCCAGCGACTGGCGCGCCTTCATCACCTTTTGCGCGCTGGCCTGGTCGTTCCAGAGGCTGGGATCCTCCGCCTTGGCGTTCAGCTCCGCCAGGCGCTCGTCGGCCGTATCCCAGTCAAAGATGCCTCCGTAGAAGGGTGAGAGCTTCCCTGATCTCGTCGACGTGTTTTTGCGGCTCGGCACGCATGGGCCTGGTCCATTCCTCGCGAATTGGTGGATATGGTGGCGGATATAGGATCACGCGCCAGAACTGTAAACCGAAACAACGCGAATGACCGCTCGGCACGGGATTTCGCCGCCCTCGGCAACGTACTGCAATCAGTAGACCCGTGTTCGCCCTGAGCGGCCAGGATAGCGAGGTTCTCCGAACGGATCGGCCGAGCGAGACGGCTGGTAGGCATCGCCATTGCCGCTGCCGTTGCCAGGACCGCTGTACTCGAAGCCGAGCAGAGCGTTGGCCTCGTCCGGCTCCTCGCCCGGCTTGAAATACTCGGCAATGACGTCGGATTCGCCACGAGAGGCCCTGAGCCCCGTCTTGTGGTTGACCCACACCTGCTTGATGCCTGGTGGGGTCCGGAACGGCACCGGCTTCTTGTCGGCGAGCGCATTCTTCATGAACGTGCCGAAAATCGGGGCTGCAACCTGGCCGCCAGTGGCTGAACGGCCCATCGGCTTGGGGTTGTCATAACCGACATAAACCCCCACGACCAGGTCGGGCACATAGCCGATGAACCATGTGTCCTTGGACTCGTTGGTGGTACCGGTTTTACCGGCGACGGGAACGCCCGGCAGGTATTTTTGCTTGATGATCGTCGCGGTGCCGCGCTGCACCACGCCCTCGAGGATGGAGGTCATCTGATAGGCGGTGTGCGGGTCGATGATCTGCTGCCGGGTATCCGGCAGATCAGGCTCTGGCTGGCTTTGCCACGACTGCGCATCACAGCCGCTACAGGTCCGGTCGTCATGCCGCCAAACCGTCTTGCCCCAGCGGTCCTGGATGCGATCGATCAGCGTATAGTTCACTTTCTTGCCGCCGTTAGCCAACGCCGCATAGGCGGTGACCATCCTGGCCAGCGTCGTCTCGCCCGCTCCAAGCACCATGGCAGGCAGAGGGGGGAGGTCCTCGTATGCGCCAAACCGGCGCGCGTACTCCGACACAGTCGGCATTCCCAGATCGAGGCCGAGCCGCGCGGTCATCTGATTGCGAGACTTTTCGATGCCAACGCGCAGCGTGGCCGGCCCCAACGACTGGGACTTGTTGTAGTTCTCCGGCCGCCAGGCTTCCTTGCCCGGGCCTTGCTCGATCTCAATGGGTGCATCGAGCACGATCGACGTCGACTTGTAGCCATTGTCGAGCGCGGTCGCGTACACGAGGGGCTTGAAGCACGAGCCCGGCTGCCGCTTGGCCTGCAGTGCCCGGTCGAACTGGCTGATGTCGAACGAGAAGCCGCCTGCCACCGCCAGGATGCGACCGGTATGCGGATCCATCGCCAGGAGGCCGCCGCCGACGTCCGGCACCTGGGCCAGCATCCAGGCGCCTGCCGGCTTGTCCGGCTCCTTCGGTGAGACCCAGATCACGTCGCCGATCTCAACCACATCGCCGGGCTGCTTCGGCGTGGGTCCCTTGGGCTTGTCGGTGGCGCGGAACTTACCGGCCCACTTCATCTCCTCCAATGCGACCTTAACCGCCTCGCGCTCGGCCGGCAGCTTGCCATCGGGCTGCACCTTGGGGCGCAAGCCGACCAGGACGTCGCGCTTGGAAATCTGGAGTACGACGCCCATTCGCCACGGCGCGATGTCGGACGGGACGTCGATCTTGGCCAGCACGCCCCCCCAGTCACCGGCGGCATCGATCTTCTGGATCGGCCCGCGCCAGCCGCGCGTGCGATCGAATTCGATCAGGCCATCGCGCAGCGCCTGCTGGGCATACCGTTGCAGCTTGGGGTCGAGCGTCGTGCGAACCGACAGGCCGCCGCCGTAGAGCTTGTCCTCGCCATACTTGTTGAACAATGTCCGACGCACATCCTCGGCAAAGAATTCCGAAGCCGGCACGTGGGCGCCAAAGCTGCGGATGTTGACTGTCAGGGGCCTGGTCTTGGCCTCGTCGGCCTGCTTCTTGGTGAGGTAGCTGTTCTCGACCATCTGATCGAGAATCCAGTTGCGGCGCTCCTTGGCCTTCGCGGTGTGCTTGTAGGGGTGATAGTTGTTCGGTCCCTTCGGCAGCACGGCTAGGTAGGCGGCCTCCTCCGCTGTCAGATCCTTCAATTCCTTGTTGAAATAGCTGAGCGAGGCAGCCGCGACACCATAGGCGCCGATGCCAAGGTAGATCTCGTTCAGGTACAGCTCGAGGATCTTGTCCTTGGGGTAGGCCCGCTCGATGCGGATCGCGAGAATAGCTTCCTTCAGCTTGCGCTGCAGATTGCGATCACTTGTCAGCAGGAAATTCTTGGCCACCTGCTGGGTGATGGTCGAGCCGCCCTGGATGTTGCCTTTGCCGGTCACCAGCTTCTGGGCGTAGATCATGGCCGCGCGGCCCAAGCCGACAGGATCCAGCCCGCCGTGCTCATAGAACCGGCGATCCTCTGCCGACAGGAATGCGCCGATCACGAGCTTGGGCACTGTGCTGATGGGAACGAAGATTCTTCTCTCCCGGGCATACTCCTTGATCAATGAGCCGTCATGCGCATGCACACGGGTCATGACCGGGGGCTCGTATTGGGCGAGCCGCTCGTAGCTCGGCAAATCCTTGGATGCCTGCCACAGCAGGAACCCGGCCCCGGCGGAAGCGGCCAGGAACAGCAGCACACCGGCGGCAAAGCTGAAGCCAAGGAAGCTCAGCAACAGGCTCTTTCGCCGCTTGCGCCTTTTCTTGCGCTGTGGCGGCGGAGGAAGAACCGGCGCTCGAATCGGGGCTCGCATCAGGCTCTCGTGCTCGGGCTCTTTTCGACTGGCTCTCGCGCTCGAACGGTGAATGGCCGCCAGCGGGGCAGCCTGCCTCTGATTACGGACAACAAGCGAGACCGGCACCCGGACCATGCTGCCGCAGGACCGTCAGAACCGATTCGCCTGAATACTCACCGCGTCAATACTCACCGCGTCAATACTCACCGCGTCATGACTGTCGCGCCACGGCGAAGCGCCCGAACGACTGCCTACTCGTGCTTGTAACACTGCACCTTACCAGAAAATATGGCAACACGTCGTCGCAAAATCATGGAACGTCCGGACGATCTTTGCACACTTCATTGATCTCTCGACCGGCCGGGCCGCCAGCAGCAAACGCCAGTCCTCGAAGTCAGCCGGTCGGCGCAGCGGCCACGACGTGCCATGTGCAGGTTTACGCCGGAGCGGACTTGGCTTGGCTCATTGCCTGCCGACGTGAGCTTTCGAGCGCTGGAAATAGGCATCCACTGCGTCGGCAATCGCCGTGGCAGCCCTGCGTTGCCATTCCGAGCGGCTCAATCTGGCCAGGTCTTCCGGATTGCTCATGTATCCAAGCTCGATCAGAACAGACGGGGTCTCTGCCTGCTTCAACACCGTGAAAGCGGCCGATCGCTGCGGCTCTTTGGACAGAGGGACGCGGCCTTTCATCTTGGTCACGAGCAGGCGACGCATGACGGTGGAGAAGTTATCGGTTTCGCGCCGGACAAGGTCGATCAAGATCGACCTCACCTGATCCTCGTCGGAAGCCGGCACGGAAGCCAGCCCCGCCAGCAGGTCGGCCGCGTTCTCCTTCTCTGCCAGTTTCAGCGCCGCGGCGTCCGAGGCCTTTTCCGACAAGGTGTATATCGTGGCACCATGCACGCTCGCCGCCACCTCCTTCTCCGCAAGGGCGTCGGCATGAATGGAAATGAACAGGTCCGCACCCGCCTCGCGCGATAACTGGACCCTTTTCTTGAGCGCAACGAAGACGTCTTTGTCCCGTGTCATGCGGATCTGGTACTTGCGGGCGCGAGTTAGTATCGCCCGCAGATGCAGCGCGACCGCCAGCACTACGGTTTTCTCCGTCAGATTCGTCGCCGAAACCGTGCCTGGATCAATGCCGCCATGACCAGGGTCGATGACGACCACGGGCAGGCGCCTGCCACGCGCCGGCGGCGACTGCTGCCCCGCTCCGGAATCCTCGAAGCGACCGGGGCGCAACCCGACCGGTTCCGCTGGCGGCAACTGACCACCAGCCACCTGACCAACCTCTGCCGGCGACACGCTGACAAGATCAAACGTCAAGCGTCCCGGCGAACGCTTGGTCGGCGGCGCGAACGCACCATTCTCGATGCGGACCGGCCCAGTCGCATCGATAACAATTCGCGACCGCCCCGCTTCGAACTGTCCATAGCGGTACGCTTTGACCAATCCCCGGCCAGCCCGTCCCGCCGAGGCGGGCAACTGGAAGTCCAAATTCGGCACGTCAACGATGGCCCGATAGGGGTTGGCGATCACGAACATGCTCGCCACGACCGACCGCGTAATGTCGATCTTGATGCTGGTTCGCGTGGAATCGCCAGAAATAGTGATCGCAGTGGCTCTGGCGTTTCGCGGCGGCGCGGGACGGCTCTTGCCCCGATTGACCGTGCTCCCCCAACCCGGGCCTGCGTCGACCGCGGAGCCAGGTTGCTGGGCATCGCTTGGCGGTGCGCTCGAAAGCAGCGCTATTACGGCCAAGGCTGATAAAGCCAAGGCTGGGGCCACCGGGCGCCACTGGCGCCGGCTCCACTGGCTGCAACGCCCAAATTGCCCTCTTTCCGGCATCCGCATCCGGCTTTCCGCCCCTCCTGCGGCATGAACCAGTGGCCACAAAACGCCCATCCCCCAGTCTGTGCCAACAATTCGGACGATCGTTAAGCCTTTGTTTGCACGGCGCAAGTGAAAGTGGACGTCCCGTCGCGGCTGAGCAACGCCAACGCGCACTTCGCACGATGCGCTTGCGTCGAGATCGGGGACCTCGTACAACAGTACTCGCTTCGTCACCTGGATGCACCGCAAGCCGGTGGTGGGTTCGACTGAGGGCAGGCAGCCTCACAATTGCTGCCGCACCAGTCCTGACGCCGGCCAGGAGCGTTCGGGCCAAAGGCGAGGCAATCGCCGGTGCGCTAGTGCCGTAACGGTCTAGCAGGATCGCGTCGCAGCTGTTTGGCCCTTGAAAGACGGGCTCGGTGGACGAGAGACCTGGGCTGGAGCGGCATCGAGTTGGGCACAAAGCGATACCAGCCATCTACAGCCGCGATCCCGCCAGAAAGGGGCGTTGAGAAGCGCGGCGAGCGACAAGGCTAGGTAATGCCATGTCGAACGAGCCCTGGGAGGGACACGGCGTCGTCCTGCATCGGTAGCAGGCAAGCCGAATTGGGCCACCCGGATATTCAGGAATTGTCGCGCTGCGCGGCTTTGCGCAACCCGATATCAGACTGCTAACAGCAGACCTTGCGAGACGATGCCAGATTTTCTCAGTGATGGATCGGAACCAGCCGGGCGAAGCGCCCGTGCCGCAATGCCCTTCCGGGCAGTTGCGGCCGGTGCCAATGACCGGCTTTGCAGCTCCGAAACCCAGCCCTGGCAACGTTCGCCCATCCAACAGCCTTTGGCTATCACACAACCCCGAACGGAAGGTGCCCGCGCCGAAGCGCCTGGTGCCTCTCGGCCGCGTATTCGCGGACCAGAGATCGCGCCACCCTTCGACGGGCCCGAGGAAAACACGCCATGTCAGGCCCAAATCAACCCCGGAACTCGTCCACCACCAACAAGATGCTGATCGATGCCACTCACCCGGAAGAAACCCGGGTGGTGGTTCTGCAGGAACGGCCGCGTCGAGGAGTTCGACTACGAATCCGCCGCTCGCAAACTTTTGCGGGGCAACATCTATCTGGCGAAAGTGACACGCGTCGAGCCGTCCCTGCAGGCTGCCTTTGTCGACTATGGCGGCAACCGCCACGGCTTCCTGGCATTCAACGAAATCCATCCTGACTATTATCAGATCCCGGTTGCGGATCGGCGCGCCCTGTTGGAGGCCGAGGCTGCGGCGGAAGCGGAAGAAGAGGAGGAGGAGGAGCGCGAAGCTGCTCGCCTCGAGCGGCGCCGGACACGCCGTCAACGCCGTCAGCCCGAGGATCACGAAGCTGGTTCGCGCGACGTCGATGAAGCGGAGGCGAATGCCGTCGACGTCAGCCATCTGCTGCCGCCTGACCAGGACGACGACGCGCCGGCTTACGGGCACACGGCCGGGCGTACGGCGCAGGATAATGCTGCGGCGAACGACGAGGCCAGGTCAACCGACTTCGAGCGCAACGAGGGGCCGGCCAGTGATGACGATGCCGACAGGCAAGCGGCCTCACCGTTTGCCGACACGGCAGCGGGCTCACCTGATCGCGCGCACGCCGACGAAGCTCACCACGAGCCCCGCACGGTTGCCGAGCGTGTTGCAGCCGACCCTGCCCTCCACCAGTCCACGCCGGACTCCTCTCCGGTCTGGCGCGAGCCGGCAGCCGGCGGTGAGGCGGCAGCGGGGCAGGAAGTAGACACTGCCGACACGCAATCCGCTGAAGCGGCCGCGGACGACACCCCACATCATGTCGGTCTGGTCGAGGAGCAGGGCGTCACGGAAGTCGACACCGATACGGATACGGATGGCGAAAACGGTAACGGCGCGGAACCCGAGCAGGTCGAGACCGTCGCCGACACGGATGCGCTCGAGGAGCTGCCGTCACGGCCGCGCCGCCGCTTGCGCTCCTATAAAATCCAGGAAGTCATCAAGCGCCGGCAGGTGATCCTGATCCAGGTCGTCAAGGAGGAACGCGGCACCAAGGGCGCGGCGCTCACCACCTACCTGTCGCTGGCCGGCCGCTACACAGTGCTGATGCCCAACACCGCGCGCGGCGGCGGCATCTCGCGGAAGATCACCAATGCCCAGGACCGCAAGCGCCTGAAGGAGATTGCTGCCGAGCTCGACGTGCCGGAGGGCATGGGCCTCATTATCCGCACAGCGGGCGCGGCCCGCACCAAGCAGGAGATCAAGCGCGACTACGATTACCTGCTTCGCCTGTGGGAGAGCGTGCGCGAGCTGGCGCATCAACTCCAACGCGCCGACACTCGTCTACGAGGAAGGCAACCTGATCAAGCGCTCGATCCGCGATCTTTACGGCAAGGAGGTCGACGAAGTCGTCGTCGCCGGCGATACGGCATATCGCGAGGCAAAAGACTTCATGCGAATGCTGATGCCGAGCCACGCCAAGAACGTCGTGTGCTACGAGGATCCGGAGCCGTTGTTCGGCCGCTACCAGATCGAGCGGCAGCTGAACGCCATGTTCAGCCCTTACGTCAATCTGCGCTCAGGCGGCTATCTGGTCATCAATCAGACCGAGGCACTGGTCTCCATCGACATCAATTCCGGCAAGGCAACGCGCGAATTCTCGATCGAGGAGACGGCGCTGTCGACGAACCTGGAGGCTGCCGACGAAATCGCCCGGCAGCTGAAGCTTCGCGATCTCGCCGGCCTCATCGTCATCGATTTCATCGACATGGAGGAGAAGCGCAACAACAGGGCGGTAGAACGCCGCCTGAAGGAAGCGCTGCGCTTCGATCGCGCCCGCATCCAGGTCGGCCGAATTTCGCACTTCGGCCTGCTGGAGATGTCACGCCAGCGGCTGCGGACGGGCGTGCTTGAAGGCTCGACCTCGCAGTGCCCGCACTGCCAGGGAACCGGCGTCATCCGCTCCACCGAATCGGTCGCGCTGGCCGTGCTGCGCGGGCTGGAGGACGCGTTGATGACAGGCCAGCCAAGCTCATTGCTTGCCTCAACGACAGCCACGGTCGCGCTCTATATCCTCAATAACAAGCGCAATTTCATCATCGAAATGGAGAGCCGCTACGGCATCAGCATCCAGATCCAGGCCAGTGACAAGATGCAAGGTGCCACATTCACTATCGAACGCCTCGCCCGTCGCGACGACCAGCAGCCTCGCCGTGTGGAGCGAGGTGCAGTGAACATGGAATCGGGCTTCGAGGAAGAGGAGAGCAGCAGCCAGTCCGCGGCTACCGAGGATGGCGGCGGCGATGGCGAGCAAGGAGATGGACGTCGGCGCAGGCGGCGCAGGCGGCGCGGGCGACGTGACGATCAAGGCCCGCGGATGCAATCTCGCCAGGAGGGCGACGACGATCGCGACGATAGCCGCGACGAGGAACGTCACGGCGAAGAGGGAACCAACGGCTACCGGCAGGTGGCAGATGCCGAGGACGAAGAGCGCCTGGAAGCCGCCGACCACGACGACATCGAGGCCGACGACACGAGCGAGGCCAAGAGCGAAGATAGCCGCGACCGCGAAGGCGGTGACGAGCGCCGGGGGCGCCGAGGCCGTCGTCGCGGGCGTCGCGGCGGCCGTCGCACGTCCGAGCGCGAGGCATCTGCTGAAGCAGTTGCGGGCGAGGACGACGAAACGGCAGCAGGGGCGCTGACCGGCGATGACGGCGAACAGCCTGAGCTCGCGGCGGCGTCGGCGGCAGCCATCAACTCAGCGTATGGTTGGCAGGCTCCCGCGGTGCCGGCTCCAGAGCTTGCGGACGAAATCCAGGCAGTGCACCAGCCCGATATCGAACCCGCAACACCGGCAAGCTTCGACGTGGAGCAGGCTGAAGTCGAAATCGTGACGATGCCGGCACAGGCCCCCGCAGCTTCAGCCAACGGCGTGACTGTGGCCGAGGCCGCTCCGCCGGCCGAGGTCGAGACTTCGTCCGAGCCGGCTTTCAAGCCCGAGCCGCAGCCGCTGCCATATGCGGCGGCTGAGCGGGAGCCAGCGTCAATGGCTCATGATCTGCACACGGGCAACGGCGTGTCGCATATCGCCGCATCCCGCACCGCGCCGGTGGCTGGAGAACCGATCCTGGAGCGCGTCGTGGTTGGCGCCGCTGCGGAAAAATCGGAAGAGTTGCAGGACGAGCAACGCCCGGTTCGCCGCGGCTGGTGGCAGCGCAAGTAGCAAGGCCGGGATAGGGGTGGCTGAGAATTGGGGCACAGGCTCCAATCGGTAGCTGGCCCCTCTCCTCGCCCCCTTGGCCCGCTTCGCAGCGGCAGATTCCGGCGCGCAAAAGCGCCGCCGGACATCACGCATCGCCTGCCTTGGTGTCCAGAAAAGCCCGGAACGCGGCCAGCGTGGCCTCGCTCACATGGTGCTCTATGCCCTCCGCATCGGCTTCGGCGGTTTCTGCTGAAACGCCGAGCGCGATCAGGAAATCGCGTACCAACAGGTGGCGGTCGCGCGCTGCCCGCGCCATGTCCTGACCCTCATCGGTCAGGAAGATCGCCCGATAGGGCTTGGAGGTCACCAGCCCGTCGCGCTGCAGCCGCTGGATCGTATTGTTGACCGTCGCGTTACTCACGCCGAGGCGCCCGGCGAGGTCCACGACCCGTGCTTCTCCCGTCTCCTCGATCAGCTCGGCGATCAGCTCGACGTAGTCCTCAGCAACCTCCGTCTGATGCGCCTCGCGCACGCGGCGGAAGCCGTCAAGCCGGATCTTAGCGCGCTGCTCGGCATCATCTGGTGTCGTCATCGCTGCTCAGCCCCATGCTCCGTAGGCCAACCCCAATAGCCTAGTTTGCCGTTGACAACAAGTTTAGCCCATACTAACTTTCGAGCGAAGCACTAAGTGGTTGAGTATTGGGGCTGTGAAATATGTGTGTGGCACAAGTCGCAGTTGGACCGCGCCGCTGGGCGCCTCGATTGGTCCTGCAGCTGGCGCTGGCAGCAGGGCTGCTACTCGGGTTTGGCGCACCCCTGGCAGGCAGCTCCGCCCTGGCGCAAGGCAAACGCAACAAGCCCATGCGTGTGCTGACGACGTTCACGGTCATCCAGGACATCGCGCAGAACGTCGCCGGTGATGCCGCAAGGGTGGACTCCATCACAAAGGTCGGGGCGGAGATCCACGACTATCAGCCAACGCCAGGCGATATCGTCAAGGCGCAACGTGCCGACCTCGTGCTGTGGAACGGCCTGAACCTGGAGAGATGGTTCGAGCGCTTCTTCCAGAATGTGAAGGATGTGCCGAGCGTGGTCATAACGGAGGGCATCGAGCCGCTGCCCATCCACGAGGGCCCATATCGCAACAACCCCAACCCGCACGCCTGGATGTCGCCGACCAATGCACTCGTCTACGTGGAGAACATCCGCAAGGCACTTTCCCGGCACGACCCCGCAAATGCCGACGCCTATATGCGCAATGCGGCTGCTTATGCCGCTAAGATAAAGGCGATCGACGGACCGCTGCGCAATCGCCTGGCAAGTATTCCGGAAGGCCAGCGGCGTCTGGTTACCAGCGAGGGCGCATTCAGCTATCTGGCGCGCGACTACGGCCTCAAAGAGCTCTATCTCTGGCCGATCAACGCCGACGAGCAGGGTACGCCACAGCAGGTCCGCCGCGTGATCGACATCGTGCGCAAGGAGAAGGTGCCTGTCGTGTTCTCCGAAAGCACGATTTCCGATCGACCGGCACGCCAGGTCGCCAAGGAAACCGGCGCGCGCTATGGCGGTGTGCTCTATGTCGACAGCCTGAGTGCTCCGGGTGGGCGCGTGCCGACCTATCTGAAACTGCTCGAGGTCACGGTCGAGACCATCGTGAAAGGATTCGGCAAATGAGCACAGCCGCGGTTGGCACAGCAAGCGAGCCGGCTAATGCGCACGGCATTGTCGCTTCGCTGACCGTGCGCGGCGTCACTGTCACCTATCCGAACGGCACAACCGGGCTCAGCGATGCCACGTTCGCGCTCGGGCCGGGCACGATCTGCGGTCTCGTCGGCGTCAACGGGTCCGGCAAGTCGACGCTGTTCAAGGCCATCATGGGCTTCGTGCGGCCATCCGCGGGCGAGGTGCGCATTGCCGGCCTGACGGCGCGCGAAGCACAGAAGCGCAACCTCATCGCCTATGTGCCGCAGGCTGAAGAGGTGGACTGGAACTTTCCCGTGCTGGTGGAGGACGTGGTGATGATGGGGCGCTACGGCCGCATGGGCTTCCTGCGCATTCCGTCTGCGGACGACAGACGTCACGTCGACCGCGCCCTGGAGCGCGTCGGCATGTCCGCATTCCGCAGCCGGCAGATCGGCGAGTTGTCGGGCGGACAGAGAAAGCGCGTCTTTCTCGCTCGCGCACTCGCCCAGGAGGGCCTGGTGATCCTGCTCGACGAGCCGTTCACAGGTGTCGACGTCAAGACCGAGGCCCAGATCATCGAGCTGATGCGGGAGTTGAGGCGCGAGGGGCACCTGATGCTGGTCTCCACGCACAACCTTGGCAGCATTCCGGACTTCTGCGACGAGGTCGTGCTTGTCAACCGAACCGTTCTGGCAGCGGGCCCGACGCGCGCGACTTTCACCCAGGCCAATCTGCAACGCGCATTCGGAGGTGTGCTGCGCCACTTCAGGCTCGACGGCACCGAGTTGCACGACGACGACGACCGCCGCGGCGTGACCGTGCTGACGGATGACGAGCGCCCCGTGGTCTTCTACGGCGACGACGGCATCTCGGACGCGCCACTGTCTCGCGGCGAGACAACTGCGGAGCGCAAGCAGTGAGCGAGCTTCTCGTTCCGTTTGCCTACGACTACATGGTGAAGGCCATGTGGGTGTCGGCGCTGGTCGGGGCGACCTGTGCGTTTCTTTCCGCATACCTCATGCTGAAGGGCTGGTCGCTGATGGGCGATGCTCTCGCGCACGCTATCGTGCCCGGCGTGGCAGTTGCCTATCTGCTGAAGCTGCCATATGCGGCGGGTGCGTTCCTGGCAGGGCTCATTGCCGCCCTGGGCATGGCTTTCATCCGATCCCAGACAAAGCTGCGCGAGGACGCAACCATCGGGATCGTATTCACATCGTTTTTCGCGGCAGGCCTGCTGATCGTCTCCATCAATCCGGCCTCGGTAAATGTGCAGTCCATCGTACTGGGCAACATTCTCGGCATATCCGACGACGATGCGATGCAGGTCGTCGCCATCAGCGCGATCACACTTGCCGTCCTGGGACTCAAGTGGCGAGACCTGATGGTCGTTTTCTTCGACGAGGCGCATGCCCGCGCGATAGGCTTGCGGCCGGTCGCGCTGAAGGTCGTGTTCTTCACGTTGCTCGCCGCGGCGACCGTCGCCGCGCTGCAGACGGTCGGCGCATGCCTGGTTATCGCGATGGTGGTTACGCCGGGGGCGACCGCCTATCTCCTGACCGATCGGTTCCAGCGCCTGATCGTTCTTGCTGTCGCTATCGGCGCCGGAACCTCGTTTGTCGGTGCCTATCTCAGCTTTTTTCTCAACGGAGCCACGGGCGGCGTGATCGTGACGCTGCAGACGCTGTTGTTCCTTGCTGCCTTCTATCTGGCGCCCAAGCACGGCATGCTGGCTCAGCGCCGCCGCGCCGTGGCCTCGCGCTCCGCGCAGGAGGCGCCGCAATGAACGCAGTGGTTGGCTTCTTCACCGAGCCCCTCTCCTTCGCCTTCATGCAGCGAGCGCTGGTGGTCGGCCTGCTCGTCGGCGCGGTCTGCGCCGTGCTTTCATGCTATCTGGTCCTCAAGGGCTGGTCGCTGATGGGCGACGCGGTGAGCCACGCGGTGTTGCCCGGCATCGTGGTCGCCTTCCTGCTGGGGCTTCCCCTGGCGATCGGTGCTTTCGTCGCGGGGCTTTTCTGCGCGGTTGCGACCGGCTATCTCAAGGAGAACAGCAGGATCAAGGAGGACACGGTGATGGGAATCGTGTTCTCGGGCATGTTCGGGCTCGGCCTCGTCATGTTCACAAAGGTCGATACGGACCAGCATCTCAATCACATCCTGTTCGGCGATCTGCTGGGTGTCAGACCGCAGGATCTCGTCGAGGTCGCACTCGTCGCGGGGTTCGTGCTGGTTGCCGTGTTCGTGAAGCGGCGCGATCTTCTGCTTTATTGCTTCGATCCCCAGCACGCCCAGGCCATCGGACTGCCGGTGCGCTTCCTGCACTACGGTCTGCTGGTGCTACTCGCACTCAGCATCGTGGCATCGCTGAAGGCAGTCGGCATCATCCTGGTGGTGGCCATGCTGGTGGCGCCCGGCGCGATCGCCTATCTATTGACGAACCGCTTCGATCGCATGCTCGTGATTGCCCTGTCCGCGGCGATCGGCTCGTCCGTGTTCGGCACGCTGCTAAGCTTCCACATCGACGGGGCGACTGGTCCGTGCATCGTACTGACACAGGCCGCCGTGTTCGTCGCGGCCGTGCTGCTCGCGCCAGGCCGGGGACTGCTTTCGCGCGGGCGCAAGGCACAACAGCAATGATCCGCGCGCAACCGCTGCCGGGCGACTCCTACCGCAGAGCGAAGAGGACGCCGGCCAGCAGCATCAGTGCCGTGATCGCGAGAAAAACGTACAACAGTTGGCGATGACGCATCGATCCGGCCCTAGTCATAGCTGAATTTTTCCGCGACGATCTGCTTGAGCGGCACGCCCATGCCGACCAGATCGCGCTCGACGCTGTCGATGACGACGGCAGGTCCGCATACGAAGTAAAGCCGCCCGGCGCGATCGGCGGCCGGCAGACACGCCTCGAGAATGTCCCTGTCGAGCACACCGCACAGGCCCTGCCAGTCATCGGTAGGCTCGGAGAGTACATGAACGAGCTCCAAATCGAGGGTCCGACCGAGGTTCTCTAGCTCGTCTCGGGCCACGATCTGCTCTTCCCTGCGATTGCCATATATCAGCATCAAGGGGCGGGTCTCGCCACACTCCGACAGATGACGCAGTAAGCTGAGCATCGGCGCGATGCCGATGCCGCCAGCAATGAACACGATACCGGTCCCCGTGCGGCCACGCAGCGTCATGGCGCCATGCGGCCCGTCTATGTAGGCGGCCGAGCCGACCGGCAGTTGGCCGATCCTGCTGGTGGCGTCTCCAGCCTCCTTTATCAGGAATTCGACAATCGGACGCCTGCCGGGGCTCGAAGAGATCGAGAACGGGTGCTCGACGATAGAGAACGGGCTTCGATTGAGCGTCAGCCACACGAATTGGCCGGGCTCGAAACGGACTGCCGCGCCGCTGGTCGGCTCGATCGCCACCTCCCAAGTCTTCAGTGCCGCCTGACGAACTGATTTGACCCGATAAGGATGCTGCATCAGGCGCAGCGGCGTGATGAAATAGACCCAGACCATCGTGGCAATCGCGATCGCCAGCAGCGTGAGCCAATACGCCGTCAGCAGCGGAGTTTCGCTGTAGCGGCCTGCATGCAGCGTATGATGCGTCGCGAATACGGCAAATACGATGGCGGCAATTCCGTGTGACAGCCGCCAGGTCTCATAGCTCCAGCCCGATCGGTTGCGATAGATCGCCAGGATGACCAGCAGCATCAGCGCCAGCCACGCCACGAGGCCGGTCACGAAGCTCGCGAACGTCAGGCCCAGCTGCGTCTGCTGCATCGTATCGGACGGTATCGGATAGGCCGGCACACCGCTGGTGTAGAGGAAAGGGTGCACCAGGATGAACAGCGTGAGTGATCGCGCTATCAGCTGGTGGAACCGCATCGTCACGTCGATGCCAATACGGCCCGAAACGGCCTTGAAGCGCCCCGAGAGGACAAACTCCATCAGCAGGCCGGAGAAGGCCATCAACGCCAGCGCCGAGGACAGCTCGTCGCGAAAGCTGCGCGGCGGATAGCCCAGCATCATCGCGGCGCCCAAAGGAAAAAAGGCAACGGCGACGTACAGAGCCAACAGGATGACCGGATGCACGCTCTCCCCCTCGCCTTGGTCCGGTATGCCCAGGTTCGCCTGGAGCCGGACGTCAGGCTGGCCTGAAAATCCCTGCGCAGCATTGATCGCCCGCAATGCAATCCATGTTCGGACGGCCGGAGGACGATGTGCGCCCCGACGTCAGAGACATGCCGGCACCGGCAAGCCGCTCGCTGACTATGGCGTCAACGCCCGCTCCACACGCGGTTTCACGTCCTCCATCAAGAGGCGCATGGAGCGGCGAACCTCCTCATCCGGGAGGCCGCCGAAATTCTGCAGCGTCATGATGTGGCGCACACCCAATCGTCCGAGTTCGATGAGCTTCTCCACCACGGTCTCCACTCCGCCCATCAAAGACAGGCCACTGGCGATGATGTCGTCGTAGACCGCCTTGCGGGCATAGAGCCGGGTGTCGACGTAGAGATCGAAGGCGGCGGCCGCGCGTCGCCGGGCCTCAGCATCCGTCTCGCCGACGAAGGTGTGGAACATCAGCGTCACATCGTCGAGGGCGGGGTGAATGCCGATTTGCGGCGCCTGCGCCAGCCCATGCCGATAGCCCTGCACAAGTGCGCCGACCTCATCGAAGCTCTTCATCGAGGCATACGGCACCGAGGCCAATGCACGTCCCTGGCGACCGACCCGCTCGGCTGACGCGGCGGTCAGCGTGGCGACCTGCAACGGCACGCCGCCGGCCTGGACGGGGGCGACGTTGATGGCGACATCATCGAGCTTGAAGAAGCTGCCTTTTGCCGTAACGCGCTCGCCTGCAAGCAACCGGTCGAGTACGTCGTAGGCCTCCTCGAAGCGCTCGCGCCTCGTCTCGGCATCGATGTCGAAGCCAGCGAACTCGTGTGCCAGATAGCCCGAGCCGAGCCCCAGTGTCAGCCGGCCACCGGACAGCACGTCCAGCATTGCATAGCTTTCCGCGACTGTGACGGGATTACGGAAGACCAGCGCGGAGACGGCGGTGCCGAGCCGCAAACGCTGCGTGCGTTGGGCCATCGCCGACAACAAGACCGACGGATCGGGCGAGACGCCGTAGGGATGGAAGTGGTGCTCGGCGATGAAGAATGTGTCGTAGCCCAGCTCATCGGCCAACTCCGCCTGACCGAGAACCTCGCCATAGAACGCGGGCAGCGTGCGCCCGTGATCCGGGTAGTGGTCCAACACCGAGAACAGCGACAGCTTCACGCGAGGTTCCTCCGACGGGATGTAGCGGCGGCCAGAGTTGCCCGGCTCGCGCCGCGGATCAAGGGGCTTGGATCAAGGGGCATGGTGTCGTCGTCTCGGGCCGCGCAATCTGCCGCGACCTGGGGCGCTCGTCGTTGCGAGTAGGGGGCGGGAAGAGGTGTGCGTGCCCGAGCGGTATCATCCGGTTGGTGGACGGGAAAAGGATGAGTTTATGCAGGAGCCGTCGTGAGCGGTTGCAGCATGAACGGCATGCCGCCGGACGTAGGGCAGAGGGAGCGGAAGTCGCATGTTGATCTTAGTCAGCTGGGTGATGATCGGAGCTGCGTCTTCGCTCGACGTCCAACAGCGGACACTGGACAAGCCTCCCAGCTGACGATAACGACTGCCAGTATGGATGATGCCGCCGAGAAGCGCTGGAGTGAGCTTGTGGCCGATCTCGCCGAGGGCCGCACCTCGGTGCTTGAGGTCATGCGGGCAGGTCAACTCGCGCTTGCGCCCGACGGCGACTACGAAGGCTTCGTCACCTTCAGGCGCTCCTATCATGTGCTGATGAGCGACCCCCGGATCGTCAAGCGCCTGCAGGATGAGATAGGCCGCGAAGCCAGCAAGCATATCGGCGGGCTTCAGGGCGCGGAGCAGATCGCGCGCAAGATTTTAGGGCGGGACGGACCGCGCCTCTTCGAGAAGCTCGGAAAGACTCAAGCAGAACTCTTTGGCGATGGGCCGTCTCTTATTTCAGGGGGAACGTTCGACGAGTGCCTTTCGCAGTACAAGGCTCTGATCGCCCATGTCGAACGGCTGTGGGCCGATGCTTGCCGCCACTATCTGGACGGACACTACCCTCTCGCTGCTTTCCTAGCGATTCTCGCCATCGAAGAGGTCGGCAAACTCGGGCGATTGTGGACCGACTTGTTGGCGTGGGACCGGCCTCGGGAAGCAACCCGCAAAGATCTCGGCATGCTCGGCCGCGATCATCGCAAGAAGCATTTTATGAGTGTCGTCTCCGGCGCGCTTATCAACGCGCGCCTCGATCGGGTGCTTGGCGAGAAGCGTATCAAGCAACTGCTTCAGAATGTGGACAGCGGCAAGATCGAGGGGTTCAGGCAGTCCTGCCTCTACATCGATATGGTGGACGGCCGGACCGTACTGCCGCAGGAGCGCATCGCGCAGGAGGATGCGCGCTTCTATTGCGTGCTGGCAGGTGAACTCTGGGCGGAGGTGCTCGGTCACTTTCCGTGGGACTTCAAGCTTATGCAGCAGAAGGTGATCGAGTTCGAGTTGGCCGCCGGTCTCGATCCGGCGCTCGTCGTTGCGAAGCCAATCCAAGAGGGCTCCAATGCCAGCTGACAACGGCAACGCCGATGGCAGTGCGGAAACCCACGGGGGAGCGCCTTCCGAGGTGGTGCTGCCTGAAGAATTCCTGTTCCCCAATCCAACGGACGAGACCAGCTATCGCGTCTTTCCAGACGAGATGGAGAATGATCCGCTGATCTTCTTCCACGGCACTGCCGCGTCGAATCTTCTGCCAATTTTGGCTGAAGGGTTCCGGCCCGTGAAGGTACTAACCTCGATCTCGTTCGCACGGACGAGTGCCCTTGCGCTCAGGTACGCGTGCGAGAGCAGGACCCCGGAGGCGCCGGAGGGATGCATCATCATGGTCCGGTTCAGCAATGTCAGGCCGCCGGGCATCAAGGAAGAGGGGATTCGGCGTGCACGTTTATGACATGAGCAGGCTCCCCGAAATTATTGGCTACTGCATGGTGCCCGGTGCGTACGTGTTTCGGTGATTCCTTCATTGCGTAGCCCGGCCGCAAAGCGCCGAACTCGGTATACAAAATGTCCAGCATCGAGATCGTCCGGAAATTTCTTTCGCTCTCGACGCCGATTTCGACGGTTTGGCAACTGGAGCAGCTCACGGCGGTCGGCACTCTTTGCTGGCGAGACAGATGCCCGGAACTGAAGTTGATCGTGGAACTCGATCAAACCGAGTTGTTGGGAACCAAAGAACTGAAGCATCCCTGGCTCGATGCGACCAAGCCGCCAGCTAGACCTCGCATATCGGCCGCGAGCACCAATTTCGGGCCCCTGATCCTGGATGACTGCTTGCAAGTGAATGTCCGCACGAGCAACAGCTATGTGTCCGGTATGTCTCACTGCGAAATCCAACTGCAACCAACGCGCATATGGCTCGGAGATCCCGGCCGCCCCGAAACGAGCCCCATCCAGGAGATCAGCTTGCTGGATGGTCGATTGGGCGGCTTCTTCCGATTTCCCGGCTTCGACAGCTACTTAGTGTCGGCCGACAATCACCGCGAACTCTTCGATACGCTTGGACAACCGGAGGAGGTCTGGGCGTTCAAACGGTATCGCGGCGACCCGATCACGTTCGGCAAGTCAGGTTTCAAGCTTCGACAAGTGACCCGATGTTCCCACGGCATGTCGCATACGACTGGCTACGAGTACACGACCGTTGCCTCGTTGAGTTTGGAACCGCCGCCCAATGCCGACCGTCGCGCGTGCGAAGACATCGTCTATCAGTTGAAGAACTTGCTCACGGTCCTGTCCTTTGAGGACTTCACCTTCGAGGTGGAGACCTACGCATCGGAGGCACACGGGACTGCCACACTCCTTTGGGCTTTGGGGGAGCGCGGAAAGAAGTTCGACCCGCCCATGACCCACGAAATCCTCGCGGATTTGCATGATCCGGAAATCCTGCAACGAGCTTGTGACAGCTGGTTCGATGCCTCAGAGGTCGTGCGACTGTCTCGCTGGCTGTACTGCAAGGCCATCCGCGAAACTGACGATGGCTTGGCTCGCTTCATTTCGATCGCGCAAGCTCTCGAAGTGCTGAGTCGCGAAGTTGCGCCCTCGTCAAAGCTCGTTGACAAGCCCACTAGACGGAAAGCCGTTGCCGCGATCAAAGCCGCACTGACCGACGCCGGGATTGACGCGGCGTACAGCGCACGTCTGGTACAGAATGCAGAAAACTCGAACTCGACCTCCTACAGCGACGCGCTTATCGAGCTGATGAGACCTGTCGAGCCGGTCGTTCTGCCAGTAGCTAAGCTGAGCTATCCCGGAGAGGTTCAAAGCTTGGCGGATTTCGCGAAACTCGTGAGCAGCACGCGCAACGCGGTAGTGCACATGACGAGCGACAAGCGCCAGGAACTAGAGCAGGCCTTCCGACGCATCCCCAAATTGTCGCTTTTGATCGGCTTCTGTTTCGCTGTCATACAGGCGAATTTGCTGGGCTTGCCAATGACGAAAGCGAACGAGTTCTTGATGAACAATCGTCATGTTCGGCATGGCCTGCCGAACGACTTTTTGGAGAGGTTATGATTTTCGTTCAGGAGGGATACCTCACTCGATTGTTGTCGAAGAGGCGCACGAACTCGCAGCGAAGATCGACCTTTCAATAGACCGACGCGATACCTCTGCAACCGGACATGGTTGGTGGCGCCTGATGCGCCGCCGATCACGCCGCAGGCCACGACAGCTATTGGGATCTTGCAGCATTGCGCGCCCCAGCATTCGGTGCGCCGCTAAGTCCGCTCCCTCCGCATAGCGTTCGGCGTGGGGCGCGCGAGATTGCGCGCGCCCCAGTTCGCATCGCCGATGCCGCGCCTTACACCCTGAACGTGCCGCGCTTCTTGCCTTCGCTGACATCGAGGAACATTTCGTCCACGCTCAGCCGGCGCTTGATGAGCCCCTGCTCGTGGCTGTAGCCGATCATGTTGTCGAGCGTCTTGCGGTTCTGATCGGACAGTCCGTACTCCCACGGATCGGGCCCGAGCATCTCGCGCTCCTCCTCCCAGTACTCCGTGTACCAGGCGAGCGGGACGATGCGCGGATTGAACATCCGCTTCATGCCGGCGGCCTTCGCGTCGTTGAACGCCTTGTAGAGGTTGATCGGCAGCCAGGGATACTGCTCGACCAGATGCCGGCGGATGCCGACCACGTGCATGATCGGGAACATGCCGGTCTTCTTGTAGAAGGCGATCTCCTCCGCACGATGGTCGGGGAACAGGCGCGCGACGCGCGGGTCCTTGTCGACGATCGGATCGATCA
This sequence comes from uncultured Alphaproteobacteria bacterium, assembly GCA_963825625.1. Taxonomy (GTDB): domain Bacteria; phylum Pseudomonadota; class Alphaproteobacteria; order Rhizobiales; family Hyphomicrobiaceae; genus CAMDPA01. Next base: position 77,297 of record CAWGUF010000033.1, read on the forward strand.
GGTCGGTGTGCAGCACGGCGTCGAGACGGCCCTCGACAAGCTCCTTCTCCACCGTTGTGGTGTCCGGCAGGCGGGTCAGCCGCAGATCCTTCGGCCGCTCGAACTCGATGTCCTCGTCGAGGTCGGAATACCAGTCGATCTCTTTATGCGGCACGCCGTACTCGTGCTCGAGGATGCCCTTCATCCAGAGGATCGCGGTGGCCTGGAACGACTTTACGCCGACCTTCTTGCCGATCAGGTCCTTCGGCGACTTTATCCCCTTGGAGGTGTTGACGAAAATGAAGCCGTGGCGAAATCGACGATGAGGATACACCGGGATCGCATCGATCGCCATGCCCTGGTCCCGCGTCATCATGTAGGAGGAGCAGGACAGCTCGCACACGTCGAACTCGTTGTTGCGCAGGAACCGCCAGTGCCGGGTGGTGGAGTCCATCTTGGTCAGGATCGTCATCTCGACGCCCTCGGGCGCCACCGAGCCCTCCTTCAGAGCACGGTTGATCTCGTAATCGCCGAGAGCGAGCGTCAGGTGGATTTTCTTGACCATGGCAGGGCGGGTTCCGTCGTTCGTTGTGGGACCGGCGCATTCGTCACCGCCAAGGCTGGCCTGTCAAGCCTGGCGGGCCAGTGGATCAGAGGATCAGCCTTCGTGCCGTCACCTCATCCCGCCGTGCGGCGGGCGGGCCTTACATGATCGCGTCCCGCCTGCACGGGTGGTGCCGGCCGGCGCGCGGGCAGCGCTATGACTTCGGCTGCCACATCGGTCCCGTGCTTCGGAGCATCCGCGCCGGAATCCAGGCCTGGCGCAGCGGCGTGCCAACTCTCCAGGCGGCGCCGGATGTTGCCGGCATATCGCTGCAGCAGCACCATGAAGCTGTCTGCGTCGGGCGGATTGGCATCGAACGGATCGGCAAAGAACGTCGCGCCCGCGGCCCCGGCCTGGGCCGCCACAGCTTCGACGACGGCGGGTGTACCGGCCGCGTATACGATGTCACTTGCCGCCAGCGGAGGCAGATGATCCGCCGCGCTGCCTAGGCGCACGAAAGTCGATGCGGACTGAGGCTCCTCGGTCGCAGCAATGATGCCGACGTTGGGCATGCCGGCCAGTCGCGCCAGCGCAGGCGCCATATAAAGCTGCTCAAGCCGCGGCGCGCTGGCGACCATCACGATGGGCCGGTCCGGCTGCTCCTTCAGCGCGGCCACGGCAATCGCCCAGACTGGCGCAAATCCGGTGCCGGTGCCGACGAGAACCAGCCGCCCTTGCTGATTGGGCCGCAGGAATGCATGCCCGAATGGCCCTTCGATCAGGACCGGATGCCCGGCATCGATGCGCGCTCCGATTGCCTGCGTCACGCGGCCATTCCTCACCCGCTTCACATTGAGCCGCAGGGTTCCCGGCCTGGGATTGCCTTTCAAAGGAAAGGTGGGGCTGAAGCAACGGGAGGGAAACCCCCGGAAGCGGAAGCGGAAATACTGCCCCGGCAAATAGGTGACGGGCTCGCTGCAGCGAATGGTGAGCTCGGCTATGTCCTGGCCGACCTCGATCAGCCGCACAAGCCGACCGCGCATCCGCCCCGGCGTTGGGACAGGCTCCATCTCGACAGCGATGTCGCCGAACACGCGTGCCTGGCAGGCATGGATGTGGCCGGGCTGACGGCTTTCTCCGCCAAGCGTGCGGCCCTGCCTGAGCCTGAGGAGGCAGGTGCCGCAGTGGCCGCTGCGACAGTCGTGCGGCATGTCGATGCCCGCAGCCAGCGCCGCATCCAGCAAGACGTCGCCTGCGCGTGCGTCAAAGCTCGTTTCATTGATTGTGACGGTCAGGTTCGCCATTATCGTAGCTCCAGTCTGATTGGCCGCAGATGCCGGGTATGCCGGGTCTGCACATCGTCGAATGCCGCCACCCACATCATTGTGCCGGTCGCGATTTCGGTATCGAAACCGCTGCCGGTCTGGAGCGCGCGGACGACCTCCAGCGTCCAGCGGCCCGCCGCCCATCGTCCCGCCGCCCTCACGCTGCCCCTGTCACCACCGGGCTGCCCGATGGCGATAACACCGGCAATCACCGCCCCCGGAGCGAACGCGCGGTCGGCTGCCGGCGAATAGGTCACCGAGAGTTCGATCGGCAGGCACCACAGCGCGCCGTCCGTCTCGCTATGCTCGGGGTCATCGTCGAGGCGGCCCAATGCGGCTGCGGCCAGGGCGGGCTCGGCAGGCAATCTGAGCGGCGTCACAGCACTGCCTTCGCGCTTGAGCGCGTCTCGACTGAAATTGAGGATCGCGCCATCGGTGCCGGGATCGAGCCCATAGCCTCCGGCGTAGCGGGCGGCGCCATCGGCGGCCTGGCTGCGGACTTGTTCGGCTGGCGGACCAAAATATCCATCCTCCATGAGACCGCCGTTTGGCGCACTCGCGGCCCGCCACTGCCAGACGTCGAGGATGGCGCCGGAGGTGTAGTGATAGCCGCGCCCGTTTGACGGACGGGGGGCCGA
>CAWGUF010000034.1:0-30478 GCA_963825625.1 uncultured Alphaproteobacteria bacterium
CAACGCAATCGCCTACGGGCAGGAAGCACGGATCACCATTGCTTCGGGGCAGGAACGCATCGTCGCGACCATCGACGACCAGGGACCCGGCATTCCCAGCGAGATGCGTGACATGGTGCGTGAGCCGTTCGTGCGGCTCGAGCGCTCGCGCGCGCGGGCGACGGGCGGATCCGGGCTTGGCCTCGCGATCGTCAGCAATCTCGTGACCCGGCATGACGGTCGCTTCACGATCTCCGACGCACCCGGCGGCGGCGCCCGCATGATCATCGATCTGCCCAGATTTCGGGCTGACAGGGGTGATTGAGCACGGCCCGTCTTGTGCAGGAGCCTGAACTGCTTCAAATCTATCTGCCTCGGCGCCGGCTACAGTCGAACGGTGGCACGTCTAATTCCGGACGTGATTGCCCAGACGATTCAGCCGAACCGATGCGATGCTCCTCAAGGTCGGCAAGTTGGATTGGCGCAACCTTGTGCGGTGCACCAAGCGTTGCGCCATCTGAGTTTGCATTTGGCCCGCCTCGACGTTGCGCTGCAGTGCAGCGGGTTGGCAGCTGTGTGGTCTATCGCGTAGCGCTGGGCGGTCGGTCCGGCGACGGTCGGTATCGGGGGCACTTCAGAAGGCATATGAACTACGTTCATTTCTCCCCATGACCCATAGCACCATAGGCCACTTACGGACGAACAAGCTTCGTTGTTCTTCCACTTCTGATGAGATCGACCGCGGCTGTTGCCGAGCCCCGTTCCACTGGCGCTGTATAGTCCGCGACACACCCGCGTGCTTGCGGTGCAACACAGTCTCGATTGAGGCCACTTCAGAGATCGCGAGCGACACGGAATCCGACGAACTTGGATCGAAAACCAGGAGATTGGTTGATGCGATAGGCGGACCGCAGATGTTCAGGTTTATTGCCCCAAGAGCCGCCACGAAGAACTCGACGAGCACAACCTTTAGACGCTGCTGCCGCGCTACTACTTCGAAATTTAGCGAGAGCGTAGTCGCCCATCTTGTAGCAGTTTTCGACCCATTCCCACACATTGCCGTGCATATCGTAGAGGCCGAAATCATTAGGCGACTTGGACATCACGCGCCAGCTACTACCCTTTGAATTTTGCGAGTACCAAGCGTAATCTGAAAGCTTGCTCACGTCGTTTCCAAACGACCACTTGCCGGAATTGCCAGATCGCGCTGAATATTCCCACTCAGCTTCGGACAAAAGGCGGTAGTTCCGGCCTGTCCGGTTGGACAGCCAAGTGGTATACTGCTTAGCTTCGTCCCAACTCGTCAAGAACACCGGAGTATGGGGTGCATAGCCCACTCTCTCCGCGTTGCGCGTGCAGCCGCCTCCGTCAACGCAAGCTCTCCACTCGGCGAATGTAATCTCCGAGCGTGAAACTGCGAAGGGTCGCAGGATGGAGACCTCATGCTGCGGTTGTTCATCGCTAGTGCCTTCTCCGCTGGGTGACCCCATCCAGAACCTTCCTGCCGGGATTACAACCATGATTGGGCAGTCAACACGGCATTCGACAAATGTCGTGCTCGGTCCGGGCTTCGAGGCAAGCTCCCTTTCTTGCTCGGAAGTCAGTATGATTGGCTGCATGATGATGTGCCACTGATACATTGCGTCCAGTCGCACTCCGACCATCGCAAGACTGATCACTCCGGCAACAGCAGCAACTAGAGTGTAGATGGACGCCTGCGTCCATCGAGTACGGCTGCGGGCCAATCGCTCAAGCTTACGGCAGGCTTTGAGATAGTCCAAAGCAGGTGCAAGGGCTGACTTGAAGTCCTGAGCTGTCGCAAGCGCCCAGGCGGTTTGCAGGCGCTCACCGCGCCGCACTAGCCCGTCTGCGTGCCGCCCGCCGCCCTCCCACTCCTTGGCCTCGCGCAGCACGTCGTCGCGCAGTTTAAGGGCGTCCTTCTGCTCCTGCAGCCAGCTGTCGATCAGTGGCCTGCGCAGCAACGCCTCGTGCGCCACCTCCAGCGTGCCCGCACCGCGCGTCAGCAGACGCTTCTCGACCAGGGCGTTGGCCAGCGGCGCGAAAGCTGCCCGGTTGCCGTCGATGACGTCTGCCTCTTTGGGCACCAGTCGCTTTGCCGCATTGGCCGCCGGGTCCCAGGTTGCGAGCCCAGGGATCAGCAGGCGGCGCAGGTTGTCTTGACCGCCCGCCGGCCCCGCCGCCTTCTGCGCCTCGGCCAGCGCCCCGTCGATCGCGCCTTCGATGCCGCTCATTGCTTCGTAGTCGGCAACGGTCAGCCGCTGATCCTTATGATGGAGGTCGAACAGGCGTTGCAGGGTGTAGGCGAGTAGCGGGAGCGCGTCGGCTCCGGTGGACTTGGCGATCAGTGCCTCGACAAGCGCGGGCTCGATGTCGAGGCGCGCGACGCGGCGGGCGTAGACGGCGGCCGGCTGCGTGATCACATCGCGATAGGCGGTGGGGGAGAGGGGCGCAAGCGGGCTCGTTTGTGGCTTGTCAATGCCAAGCTTGGGGACCAGCTGCAGCAGCGGATCGACGCTGTCGGCGCGGATCGTGATCACGGCGTAGGGGTCGAGTTCGTCCGGCGGGTGCGCCAGCTAGTGGCCCAGCATGGCGATGAAGCGCTGGCTTTCGGGCGCGTCCTCGGCTGCGAACAATTCTTCGCCCTGATCGATAGCGATCAGCATTAAGGGGCGCGCTGGCGGCCGGGCGTCCTCGGCGGTAAGGCTGCGCGCCTCGGTGATGAGCTTGGCGGCCTCGCCCATAAGGGCAGCCAGCTTGGCGGCGCCAGTCGCCGCATCGCCGGTCATCAACTCGGCGTTGATGGCGCCGGCCGAGCGCCTGATACGGTGTCGTCCGAACCAGTACTCCAATCCCTTGCCGAGACCCTGCGGCCCCGTGATGAGCCCTTTGGCGGGGCGCACAATGGCGAGCGGCACGAACTCGGCGGGGGTGCGCGACAGCTTCGGCCATAGGCCGGCGCGCAGGAAGCTCGACTTGCCAGCGCCGGACGCTGCCTGAATCACCATCAGTCGCGGGCTGCCGCGATGGCGCATCTGGCGCAGGTCGCGGATGCCGCTCATGATGTCGGCCTCGCGGCCGAAGAAGATGCCGGCCGACTGCTCATCGAAGGCGTCGAGGCCGGGATAGGGCTGCGCGTTCGGGCGGTCCTTCGGTGGCCACACGAAGCTGTTGGGCGCGTGCCCCCAGTCGATGAGTTTGGCGTGGATCGCCTCCAGCGCCAGTCGATTGAAGGTGATGAACTGGCGGCGCGCCCGATGCTCGACCTCAACCCGCTCCTCCAGCGGGTCGGCCGACAGGTCCATAATCTGCCGGTCCATCCACGGCTTCAGGCGCGGATCGTCGAGCTTGATGTCGCGCAGGATCGCGACAATTACGTCCTTGCGGTCATCCTCGGCGCGGCGCACCTCACGCTTGCATTCATCGCTGTCGAGAGATTTCAGGCGAGGCCAGAAACAGAAGCGCGTCGCAGGCGACGTTGGCCTTGACCAGCGTCTCGCGCCACTTTTCGCCCACCTGCATGTCGTGCAGGTCAATGAAGATGTCTTCCTCGCCCCAGCCTTTGCCCACCAGCCAACGCTGGAAGGCGAGGGCTTGAATGTTGTCTTTGGACGAGTGCGAAATGAACAGTTGCGGCACGGCAATCAGCTCCCCCGGCGGGTCAATGGCTGGAGACTACATTGCCTGGGGGATGATGTCTTCGGTATGGGTATCGCAACGGGGGCGGTCGGGCGTGCCGAACATCTCGTGTTGCTCAGCAGCTACCTCGAATCGAAGGGCTGCATCACCGTAGTCGCTTGCCGAGACAGTCTGCTGACCTCTCAAAAACGGGACGAACCGAACTCACGGTGGGGAAGGTGTGGCGACGGCAGCAAGTACCCCTCGGTGAAACCGAGAACCAAACAGGTCTCAGCGGTCAACCGGACATACCTGGCACGACGGCCATGCCGCAAGAAATTTTGCGGTGCACCACGCGCCGATCCGAGCGTTGGGTCTCGATGCAACACACCTGTTGAACACTGGCACTAGTCCGGAGTGGATCACCTGCACCCATTACGCACCCTCCGACTTCGACCGGACCACCCCCAACTCCAGACATGCCCAACCGGCTGTGACGGCCGGTCTACCCCGGACCAGCCCACAGCCGCACCTGTATATTCCCATCAAAAAAACGGGTGTCTGGCGGGTGTCCCGCCAGCTGGGGGCGGGGGACTGGTCCCCGTCGCGGCGGAGCCGCGAAGAATAGACCCGCCCGCACGAGCTTGCTCTCGGGCGGCCCCCGTCCTCATTCCCACTCGATCGTGCCGGGCGGCTTCGACGTGATGTCGTAGACCACCCGGTTGATGCCCTTGACCTCGTTGATGATCCGCGTCGCAGCCCGGCCCAGCACGGCGTGGTCGAATGGAAAGTAGTCGGCCGTCATGCCGTCGGTCGAGGTGACCGCGCGCAGGGCGCAGACTTCATCGTAGGTCCGCGCGTCGCCCATCACGCCGACCGTACGCACCGGCAGCAGCACGGCAAATGCCTGCCAGATCGTGTCGTACAGCCCGGCCGCGCGGATCTCCTCGATGAAGATCGCATCGGCCTTGCGCAGGATGTCGAGACGCGCCTCGTCGACCGCCCCAGGCATACGAATCGCAAGACCCGGCCCCGGAAACGGATGCCGCCCGACGAAATGCTCCGGCAGGCCAAGCTCTCGCCCGAGCGCCCGCACCTCGTCCTTGAACAATTCGCGCAACGGCTCGACCAGCTTCAGGTTCATGCGCTCCGGCAGGCCGCCGACATTGTGGTGCGACTTGATCGTGACCGACGGACCGCCGGTGAACGACACGCTCTCGATCACGTCCGGATAGAGCGTACCCTGCGCCAGGAACTCCGCGCCCCCGAGCTTCTTCGCCTCCGCTTCGAACACGTCGATGAACAGTCCGCCGATGATCTTGCGCTTGCGCTCCGGGTCTGCGACCCCGTCCAGCGCCTTCAGGAACCGCTCCGCTGGCGTCGACATGCACGAGCGGAATGTTGTAGCTGCCGCGGAACAGCGAGACGACCTCGTCTGCCTCGTTCAGCCGCATCAGCCCGTGGTCGACGAAAATGCAGGTGAGCTGCTCGCCGATCGCCTCGTGAATCAGCACCGCCGCCACGGCCGAATCGACACCGCCCGACAGCCCGCAGATCACACGGTCGCGCCCCACCTGCGCCCTGATCTTCTCGATCTCTGTTGCTCGGAACTGGCGCATCGTCCAATCGCCGAGCCAAGTCCGGCGATCCGATGCACGAAATTGCCGATCAACGCCGCGCCGTCCGGCGTGTGCACGACTTCCGGGTGGAACTGCACCCCGTAGAATTTGCGGCTGTCGTCCGCGATCGCGGCGAACGGCGCCCCCTTTGACGATACCGACGACCTTGAAGCCCTCGGGGATGCGGGTCACCCGGTCGCCGTGGCTCATCCACACCGTATGCCGCTGGCCTTGCTCCAGACCCCCTCGAACAGCGCGCAATTCTCGCTGATATCGATCTCTGCCCGACCGAACTCGCGATGATGCCCGCCCTCGACCCCGCCGCCCAGCTGCGCGACCATGGTTTGCTCGCCATAACAGATGCCGAGCACGGGCAAACCGGAGCGAAACACCCAGTCCGGAGCACGTGGCGTGTCCATTTCGGTGACGCTTGCCGGTCCGCCGGAAAGAATGATCGCCTTCGGCTTCAGACGCTCTTGCGCGTCCTCCGCCCTGTTGAAGGGCACGATCTCTGAATAGACGCCGTGCTCGCGCACGCGACGCGCAATAAGCTGCGTCACCTGGCTGCCGAAGTCGATGATGAGGACAGTGTCGGTCATGCCCTAGTGTCCCGTTCGCGAAGTTCGTCACCGCCTGCCGCGGGCTCCGTACGAACGTCGCGGACAAAGGGACACTACCTCTATCATTAGCTTAGTGTGGCGCAATGTTCGGAAGTTCGCTTGTTCAGCCAGCCCAGCCGTGGAAGCGAACTTCCGAACCGCCACACTAGCCGTTACGCCATTTCGGGTCTCCGCTGCAACTCGCCTGTCGCGGCCACCCACAGCCAGCTTGCAGCCAGGCGACTTCGGCGCTAGCTAGATCGAACAAGGAGATCGCCAATGAGCGCCAGCAATTCCAACGACCGGCAGCCGGCCGAAACTGAACCTGCCGGGCATGTGCATGGACCGGACTGTGACCACGACCAGTGGCCACCCCGGTCATGTCCACGGCCCGCATTGCAGCCACGGCCATCATCACCACTTCGCGCCAGTCCGTCAGGTCATGCGCGACGGACCGAAAATCGGCCGCAACGACCCATGCCCCTGCGGTTCCGGCAAGAAGTACAAGAAATGCTGCATGGCCTGACGGCACACCAATCGAACGCTACCCGTTGAGACGCCAGATCGCGGCATTCAGGGCTGCGGCATACGACACCCAGGCCAGATAGGGCAGCAGCAGAATTGCTGCCAGACGCTCACCTGCCCGCCATCCCAGCGCGACAAAACCGGCAATCGCAAGCCACAGCAACGTGATATCGATCAGAGCGGCCCCGATCGCATGCGCGCCGAACATCAAGGGGGTCCAGATCCCGTTCAGCACCAGCTGAGCGGCCCACAGGACACGCAGCACAAGTGGCGCTCCGGCTCGCCAAACGAGAGCGCCCGCGACCGCGATCATCACATAGAGAATGGTCCAGACCGGCCCGAACAGCCAATTTGGCGGCGTCCACTCGGGCTTGGCCAGAGCCTCGTACCATGGCCCTGGCATGAAGCGCGACGATGCGACCGCCGCCACGGCCACCGCCAAGCCGCACGCAATCAATCGCATCCACATCACCACCCCCGTTGCAGGCCGCCACGTATGTATAACGCTCCGATCCCGCAATCGGTTCGCCATCCGTGCGCTGCATTTGGTGAGAAAATGTCGATCTGCGGCGCCGCGAGGTTCGCCCGGCGCCAGCAGAATATCACTGGTGCGAGACCGCCTCCCACGACGGCCCCGAAGCCACCAGCCAACTGACCGCTGACGCAGCATGGGACTATTGTGGTGCAGCCAGAAAATTGGCCCGCCCGAAAGCAAAGGCGGGCCGCTCGGCTATCGCCCGGCTGCGGCTGCGGCGGCTATTGCCGCACGCCCCGCGCCGTTACCCTGAACTGCAGCCTGCACCTTCGGTACGATACCAAGTCGTTCTTCCGCCGCCCGCAGGATCTGCTGCAACAGCTCCTCGTACCTGATACCTGCAAAGCCCGCCATCAGGTTGAGTTTGCCGTCCCAGCACCAGCCCGGATTCGGGTTGACCTCGAGCAGTTTGATCTCGCCTTTTGAATCGGCGCGGAAGTCGAAACGAGCATAGTCCCGACATCCCAAACGCTCGAACAACCGGGCGGAATGCTCCACCAGCTGGCTTTGCGCCATTTCAGCCAGCGCTGCTTCCCGGTACGAGATCTGGGTCCAGTATGGACTGTCAGGCTCCCACTTCAATTCGTAGCCGAGAATTCGCGGCAGGCTCGGGTCCAGCTTAGAATAGTCGACCTCCAGGATCGGCAGCGCCCTCAGGCCCTGATCCGGATTGCCGATCAGGCTGACCGAATACTCAGCTCCGGTCAGATACTCTTGCACCAGAATCGAATGGCGCGGAAATTCTGACTTGAGCTTGTCGAGATAGTCGACCAGTGCCCGTGTCGTGCTCACCACCGCATCCTTGGTGATACCCTGCGAGCTGTCGCCGAAATTGGGCTTCAGGATTGCAGGGAAGACAGATGGCAGCGTCGCACCCTGGTCTCCCGGTCTGACATAGGTCTCGAGCGGCACCGGAACATCGAGCGTCATCGCAACCGCACGCACCAGCCCCTTGTCATAGCAGGATGCCAGCGTCCCCGGCCCAGCGCCCGTATATGGCAACCCCAACACGTCCAGCATTGCCGGTACGTGCAGTTCCTTGAACGGATCGTTGTTGAAACCTTCGTCGCATAGATTGAGCACCAGATCCGTGCGCAACTCCGAAAGATCCCGTTCCAGCGTCTTGTGATTGTCCAGATAGCGGAAGCGGAACCCCGTCAGCGATGTCAGCGCATCCTTCAAACGACGGATGGTCTCCATGTCCTCCGGATTGAACGTGCCGCCGCGCTTGACCGTATCAGGCAGGCGCGGGTCCCCCAGCAATACTGTGACATCCAGCGTCTGCACTTTCCCTCGCGGCTTTCGAGCCGGCAGCTGCGGGGCATCGGCCGTGAGCAGGATGCGCCGCGCCATCATCCCGAGGTCCTGGTCGCGATCGGACTTCGCCTCCGCGATGCCATGATGGCGCACATTGCGGAAGCCGGTCTTCTCGAGCAGCTTGGCGATGCTTTCGCGCGTATACAGGCGCTCCGCGTAGAACTGGTCGGCAATGACGCCGAGCTCATCGTGAACGATGACCTCGCGGCTGATCAGACGCTCCCTGTCCTGGCTGATCGAACGCTCGCGACACACGAAGTGGTGCTCGTCGATCCACTCCCAGGACCGCCGGTCGAAATGTTCCGCCATATAGGCGCCGTCAGTAATGTCCAGCACCAGCTGGCCCGATGCCCGCAGGATGCGCCCCACTGTGGCGAGCACCTTTTCGTCGTCCTGTTTGTTTGAGAAGTAGCCGAACGAGTTGCCCATGATGGCAACGCAGTCGAAGCTGTTCTCCGGCAGCCGTGGATTGCGCGCATCTCCCTCCTTGAAGACGACGTGCAGTCCCTCCGCCTGCGCACGTTTGCGAGCGAGCCGGATCAGATACCGCGACCGGTCCACACCCGCCACGTTGCGAAATCCGCGCCGCGCCAGCTCGATGCAATGGCGCCCCTGGCCGCAGCACAGATCGAGGATGTGGCTGGTCGGGGTAATCGCGGCAGCCGAGACGATGAAGTCTACCTCTCGTTGCGTATTCTCCACGTTCTCCACGACGTCGCCGTCGGTTTTGACGTAGAGCGCATTGAACAGGCTGCGCCACCATTCGGGAGGCAGATGGGCCTCGAGGTCCGCGACCGGACCGAGCGAGGTGCGCGCCGCCGTGGGGCGCCTGGGCCGCTTCGGCTTCGAAGCTGGAGCCATGATGGGTCAATGACCTCCGTGTGCCGCCGATCCCGGGCGGCGTGGGCTGTTTCGCGTGCAGGAACTCACGATGGCCTCGGCAAGTTCCGATCATACTTTGGAAAATTGACCGTTCTGCGTATGCCCTGTCAGCACCCTGCACCCGCGAAGCGCCCATCCGTCGTCCAGCCCTTTGGCCGGTTCAATACGAGACCCCTTTGGTCTCAACGGCGGGGAACATAGGAGCATCACTTAGTTCTGCAAGAGGGAAAATAGCGAAGACACAGAAATAATGTTTGGTGCAGCAAACCTGAACCACACTCCCGCCGCCTAATCAGCCACTCGCTCGATGACCGCAACGAAGAATCCGTCCGTGCCGTGGCTGGCCGGCGTCAGCAATAGCGTATCTGTCCGCCCGTCGGCGGATACCGGTGGGTCTCCCGCCAGATGTGCACGCCAGACCTCGCCATATGGCACAACGCGCAATCGCCCATCCTGCGCCAGTAACCAGCTGACGACGTCCGAGTTCTCTTCCGCCAGCACCGAGCAGGTCACATAAACCACACGCCCGCGCGGCTTCACCAGTCCCCGCGCCAGCTCCAGCACCCGGCGCTGTTCCACCTGCCGCTCTTCGAGGTTTGCCGGCTTGACCCGCCACTTGGCATCCGGCCGGCGCCGCCACACGCCCGATCCTGTGCAAGGCGCATCCACCAGCACGAGATCGAAGCGGTCGCCCAACGCGCGCAACCCCTCCTCATCTCCCGCCGGCAGCACCTGGGCATTCCGCACACCGGCGCGCTTCAGCCGTTCGAAGATTGGACGCAGCTGCTGCTTGTTGGAATCGTATGCATAGATCTGGCCGGTGTTTTGCATATTCGCAGCCATCGCCAGCGTCTTTCCGCCCGCTCCCGCACACAGATCGAGCACCTGGAGACGCGGCCCGGCCCCTGCCATCAGCGCCGCGATCTGGCTCCCCTCGTCCTGCACCTCGAACCAGCCTTTGCCGTGGCCGGGCTCCGCCTCGACGTTCGGGGTTCTGCCCGGCCCGTCCGGAGCCGCAATACGGACACCAACTGGACTGAGTGGCGTCGGCTCCGGTGAATGGCTAGCCAGCGCCTTCAGCAATTTATCGCGATCCGCCTTCAGCGTGTTGACCCGCAGATCGACCGGCGCACGCGTCGCCAGCCCCTTGCCTTCCTCCACCATTCGACCTCCGAATGACCGCGCAAACGAAGACGCCAGCCATTCAGGAATATCCCCGCGCACATGCGCCTCTGCATCGGCACAGGGTCCGCCGCTCAACCTGGAGGTCTCCTCCGCCGAGAGTGGCTCCAGCGCATGCTCCGAACCGTCGGCCATGGCGACGACGCCTTCAGCCGACGTGCCGAACGCCTTGACTGCCGCCGCAACTGCCAGTGCCCGGGCAGTGTCATTACCCATCTGGGCCGCCAGTGAAAGACGGTGACGCAAGGCATCGTAGACCAGATTGCCGATCGCCGCCCGATCGCCCGAGCCCGCAAACCGATGCGTGCGCCCCCATTCTGCCAGAGCATCACCCGCCGGCCGATGGCGCTCCAGCACCTCTGTCAGCACCTCGGCGCCTGCTCTGAGACGCGCCCCCGGTCTCACAATGCACCTCCCTGCAGGTAAAGTCGGCTCGCAAACCAGAGCCACATGGCGATCAGCAGCACTACGCCGACCAGATAGGCGCGGAAACGGCTTGGCACGTGATTGCTCGTCACGTGAACCCAGGCATGCACGATCCGCGAAGCCACAAAGCCGACCGACAGCCAGAACATCACGACATCAGCCTTGGCTGTAACAATGGCCAGCACGATCAACAGATAGAACAGAACCGGCAGCTCGAGCTGGTTTCGAAAGCAGTTGGCAATCTGGGTTACGCCTGCGGGCCAGGCCGGCTGACCAAGTGCGATATCCTCGACCCGAACCTCGCCGCGACGCACAGCGGCCGCCCTGCTCGGACCCAACATGAACAGCAGCACGAATGTCAGGCCCACCTGAACGAATACAGGGGCCAGCATCAGCCGCATGTCCATCACAAATCTGCCTCCAGGATTGGCCCACGACGAAACGCTGCCAATCGAAATCCGATCGGCAGCGCTCCGCAACACGTACTGCTAGGCGCCTTTCACGCCCCCGTCCAGTGCAGCAAGTGGCATCTGACGGGCGTCAGCGTCGCACACACTTTTGCAGGCAGCGCTGGTACTGCTGGTCGCACGAGGGCGAACCCTTGGTCGCAATCCGACATTGGTTGTATTGGGCCAGGCAGGCGCCGCGACAGGAGCCTTGGGCATAGACGCAGCCCGTATCGCCCGCCAGACCCAGCACTACGGTCGCCAGCGCAATGGCGCTGATGGTCAGCCAGCGATTTTTGCGTAACATTCTCCACCCGCTCCCTAGCAGCAGCCCGGGTCGCCGCTCAGCCCGGCCAGATGGCCTGGTACAGCCATCGAAAATCTCACTTCACGCTCATCTAGCAAATCACCGATGAATGTCGCCTGAACCGTAGCCTCTGCCCACAACCTTCCCAGGCCGGCTTGCCGCAACCGAAGGCCACGAGCGGTACGTCCGACAGCAGACCGGCGGTTGCTTAAAATGCAAACTCGTCGAACACGGGATCGACGCTACGGTGCCACGGCCCCTCGAAGCGGTCCAATATTATGTCGGCCTGGCTCCTGCCCGTCGCAGCCGTTTCCTCGACGTGGGCGAGGTGGCGCGTCTCGTCCGCCCCCGCCGCATCGAGCCTGCCGCGCGCCGACAATCCGCGCCGCGCAAGCCCAACGGCTTCCACAGCGATCTCTCGCACGCTGACACGGCCAGCCTGTGCCAGCAGCCCCAGACGCGGAACCTCGTCGCGCAACGCCTGACGTTGCTCCGCACTCCACCCCTTGACCAGCTCCCAGGCGCCGTCCAGCGCCGCGTCGTCGTACAAAAGCCCGACCCAGAATGCCGACAGCGCGACAATCTGCGCATGCCGCCCGCCGTCTGCGCCACGCATTTCCAGAAACCGCTTCAGCCGCACCTCGGGGAACAGCGTCGTCAGGTGATCCGTCCAATCGTCGATAAGCGGCCGCTCTCCCGGCAATTGCTGCAGGCGCCCGTCCATGAAGTCGCGGAAGGAGGCGCCAGCTGCGTCGATATAACGGCCCTCGCGATAGACGAAGTACATCGGCACATCCAGGGCATAGTCGACGTAACGCTCAAACCCCATGCCCGGCTCGAAAGCGAACGGCAGCATCCCGGTGCGACTGGCATCGGTATCGCGCCAGACCTCCGATCGCATTGACTTGAAGCCGTTGGGCTTGCCCTCCGTCAGCGGCGAGGAGGCAAAAAGCGCCGTGGCGATCGGCTGCAGCGCCAACGAGACGCGCAGCTTTTTCACCATGTCGGCTTCGTCCGAGAAGTCGAGATTCGTTTGAATGGTGCAGGTGCGATACATCATGTCGAGCCCGCGCTTACCGACTGTCGGCATGTGGCGGGTCATGATTCCGTAGCGCTGTTTTGGCATGCGCGGCGTTTCGGCCAGCGTCCACACCGGCGTGAAGCCGATCCCCAGGAAGCCGATCCCCAATGCATCGCCCGCCTGCTTCACCTCGTCGAGATGGCGTGCGGTCTCCGCATCCGTCTCGTGCAAGGTCGACAGTGGCGCGCCCGACAGCTCGAATTGGCCGCCCGGCTCGAGCGATACGGTGGCACTGTCTTGCCCCTCCGGCCGCTTCAGCGCGATCACATTGCCGCCTTCGACGATCGGCACCCAGCCGAACCGCGCGCTGAGCTCCTCCATCAAGGCACGAATGCCGCGCGGCCCCTCATAGGGCACCGGCCCATGCGTTTCCCGATAGAAACCGAATTTCTCGTGCTCGGTCCCGATGCGCCAATGCTCGCGCGGCTTCGACCCGGCGCCAATCCAGGCAACGAGCTCGTCGCGCGAGCCGATGATCGGACTCGGCTCCCCATCCTGGCGGGTCGACATGAAGAATCCTCGAACAGTCTCGCGCGTCGATACCGCCAGCAGGCACAGCGGTGCAACAGATTATTGCGTGGGCCGGCCTGCCGACAAGGATCAAATCCGCGTGGACTGTATCGGGCCTCCGGCTTAAGCGTTTAATTCTTGGCTTGCTGACTTGGAAAAAGTCAGCCCCGGCCTTTGCGCCTCCTCCTCCCGCGCCAGCCCCCCTCCAACCCGGACCGCCCCATGAAATTGCCCCTCAGCATCGCCATGGCCGAGAACCCGCGATCAGCCCCGGTTCTCGGCGGCACCGTCGAAGCGGACGGCATCGATCTGATACCCAATATCGTCCATCCCTCCGAGCTGTTCTGGCGCCAACTCAAATTCGCCGACTGGGACGTCGCCGAAATGTCCTTTTCATCGCTGATGGCCGCAGTCGCAGGGGGCGACGATCGCTTTGTGGGTTTGCCGATATTTACCACCCGTCGTTTTTTTCATGCCCACATCCTCGTCCGCAAGGCAGCCGGCATCAGCTCCCCCCAGGACCTCAGGGGACGCAAGGTCGGCGTCACCGAATACCAGCAGACCGCCGCCCTTTGGATCCGCGGAGCGCTCGAGCACGAGTTCGGCGTGCGGCCACAGGACATGGAATTTTTCATGGAGCGCACACCCGGGCACAGCCATGGCGGCGCGACGGGCTTCAAGCCGCCGCCTGGCGTCACCGTGCACCAGATCCCCGCCGAGAAAAATATCGGCGCCATGATGCTTTCCGGCGAGCTCGACGCCGCCCTGCACTATCGCGGCGAGCCGACCGTGGTGAACCGTTCGGCCGCGCGCTTGCGCGAGCACCCCGACATCACCACGCTGTTTCCTGATCCGCGCGCCGAAGGCATCCGGTATTTCGCGAAGACAGGCATCCACCCCATCAACCACGGCATGGTGATCCGCCGCGAGATCGCCGAGCGCCATCCCTGGGTCATCCTGAACCTGATCAAGGCGTTCCAGCACGCTGCCGCGCTATCGGATGCCCGCCGTGTCGATCACATCGCATACCACGTCGACACTGGCGCCATCTCGCCAGAGGCCGCCGCCGCGTTATCCAAGCCGGTGCTCCAGCATGGCATACGTGCCAATCGGCACGTGCTGGAAACTGCCGCGGCCTACTCTTTTGAGCAGGGACTGACGCCGCGGCTCGTCAAACTGGATGAAGTCTTCGCCGCCAGCGCCATGAGCGTCTGATCCGGACACTGTTTTCCGCCATCCATATCTGCCGCCCCCGTCGGCGCGACACTCCCATTCCGGCGCCATCAGCCAACTTTGGCCGCCCCGGATTTCCCGTCGAACGGATGACCCCGGCGTGCTACAGAATCCACACCCGGCCAACGTTCGTACAGGTCAGCCATGAAAGCCGCCGTCGTCACCGCCCAAGGCCTCGCACTGCAGGATGTGCCCCTGCCCAAGCCGGGTCCTGATCAGGTCCTCGTCAAAGTCCGGGCGGTAAGTCTCAACCGAGCCGATCTTGCCGTCATCTCTGGCGAGCAGCACGGCCGCGCCGGCGGACCAGGAGCAATCCCAGGCCTCGACTGGTCTGGCGAGGTCGTCGAGGTCGGCGCCAACGTCACCCACGTGACGCCGGGTCAGCGCGTCATGTGCTCGGGCTCCGGCGGCTATGCGGAGTTCGCCGTTTCCGATCTCGGCCGCACCTCGCCGCTGCCCGCCAACAACATGAGCTGGGAGCAGGCAGCCACGCTACCCGTCGCATTGCAGACCATGCATAACGCGATTGTCACGGCAGGCCGGCTGCAACCAGGCGAAACAGTGCTGATCCAGGGCGCCAGCTCCGGCGTCGGACTGATGGGACTGCAGATCGCCAAGCTGATGGGCGCCGGAAAAGTATTGGGTTCGTCCACCAATCCTGAGCGCCGGGCGCGACTTGCCGAATTCGGCTGCGATGTCGCCATCGATACCACCGCTGCGAATTGGGCCGATCAGGTGCTTGCCGCAACCGAAGGCAAGGGTGTCGATCTGATTGTCGACCAGGTGTCAGCAAGTGTCGCCAACGAGAACCTGCGTGCCTGCCGTGTGCTCGGCCGCATCGTCAACGTCGGCCGGCTGGGCGGTCGCACCGGCGTCTTTGATTTCGACCTGCACGCCGCACGGCGCATCGACTATATCGGCGTAACATTCCGGACACGCAGCATCGAGGAGGTCCGCGAGATCACGCGCCTTATGCGGACTGACGTGTGGCCGGCACTGGAGGCCGGCAAACTGTCACTTCCGATAGATCGCGTCTTCAAGCTCGACGACGTGACAGCCGCCGTGGCACGCATGCGCGCCAATCAGCACTTCGGCAAGATCATAATGACGCCTTGATCGCCGAACAGGAGTGACCGCCGGCGCGAAACAGCAACGCGGCCAGCCCTTGATGCAGCACCCTCACGCCGCATCCGCACGATAGTATGCGGTCACCACGTGCCGGGCTTCCGCAAAGAACAGCCAGCGCTCCAGGACCACACCAAACGCCGCAGCCAGAACGGCAACGGCCGCAAACACGAGCGCCACCGTCGACGGCACGAAAATCGAGATCAGCGTCGCCAGTCCCGCTCCGCCGAAGCCGAGCCAAAGCGCCATCGATCTGAGCCGGACCGCATGCTTGCGGGCAACCTGATAGCCCATCTCCCGCATCACGAAATTTGGCGCGGTATGCGCCGGCTCCAATGGCCGGACCGTACCGAACCTCCCCAGTCCGGTGGCATCGGCCGCAGCCGGCTGCTCCAGCTGTTCGTCGACGATCTTCCAGTACCCGAGCTTGATGATCATCGACACCGCTACCAGTCCCGCTGATGTCCACGCCAAACCCGTCGGCTGATATCCGAACACGCGCAGCAGGAAGACGGTAAGCACCCCCCCTGTCGCCAGAGCCAGCACCACATAGGTTGGCGCAACCATGGGCAGCGACCACGCCCTGATCGTCGGCAGCGACTGATAGATCATGCCGGTGCACCAGACCGTCACCAGCGCCAGCACCGCAGCCAGCACTGCCAGCGCGCCCCAGGGCCCCGTCAGGCTCGAATAGAACACCCAGCCGATACCGAGCAGACACGCCGGAATGTAGGTCGCCATGGCCGCCACCCCCTCCCGCGAAAGCCACGACGAGCGCCATTGAGAGAACGCCCTCCAGGCCCGCTCCGGCCGCCCCAGATGCGCCGTCGACGACAGCAGTCCGATCGTAATCAGCCCAAGCGCCAATCCCAGCCCCCACAACCCGAGCCCGCGCTCAGGCGGCACCACGCCCGCCGCGCCGAGCGCCGCAAGCCAGAACAGCAGGCCGTAGCCCGCCCCGGACGCCGTTGTGAAAAGAATGACGGAATAGGCTGGATGCATCTCTCGTCCCGTTTTCTGTCGCCGCGAGTAGTGCACATTACGTTTGGTAACCCGACCCGGCTGACCTCTAAACCAAACGTCAGGTGCGCTGCACTAGCGGGACAGCATTTTGTCCGCCCAGGCGAACAGCTTCTCGATAGCTGCATTGCCGGCTTGCGCCACCGGCTCGGCTGTCGCAACCGACCTGTCTGCATTCCCCGCATCACGCCGCGGCCGCGGCGGCAGATACTTGTTGACCGGCCGATAGCCCATCTCCGGCATCAGATCATAACCGCCCCTCTCCTTCACCAGCAGCGAGACATCGCTGGTCGCATCCCCCAGATCGCCGAAGTGGCGCGCACCGGTAGGACAGGCCCGCACGCACGCTGGAATCCTGTCCGCCTCCTCCAGATGCTCGTTGTAGATTCGGTCCACACACAGCGTGCATTTCTTCATCACGCCGTCGATGTAATCGTATTCTCGCGCACCATACGGACACGCCCACGAGCACAGCTTGCAACCGATGCAGGTATCCGGATCGACCAGCACGATGCCGTCCTCGACCCTCTTGTAGCTGGCACCGGTTGGACAAACGGTGACGCAGGCCGGCGTCTCGCAATGCAGGCACGAGCGCGGAAAATGCACGGTCCGGCTGGTCGCGCCGCTGCCGACGTCGAAGCCGTGGATACGGTTGAGCCAGGCGCCGTGCGGATCCGCCCCGTACGGATCGTTATCGCTGAGTGGCGCCGAGTAGCCGCCCGTGTTCCATTCCTTGCAGCTCGTCGCGCACGCCTGGCATCCAACACACGTGTCCAGATCGATAACCAGACCGAGCTTTTTGTCCGTCTTCGCGGGAAGCGTGGTCATCGTCCGCGCCCCTTGAACTCCTGCCCGAACTGCGAGACCGCGGGAGCCTCTACGCCTGGCGGCCGTTTGAGCGGCTCGAAGCGTGGATATGTCTCGTGCGCCTCGTCGGGAGCAGCCTTTTCGATCTTGACGCGCAGGTCGTACCAGGCCGCCTGCCCGGTGACCGGATCCGAGTTCGAATACCGGTAGCCGCCATCCCTGTTCCGGCAGCAGTTCGGAAATCAGATGGTTGAGCAGAAAGCCTTTGGTCGCTTCCGGCGCGTCGTCGTCGAGCGCCCACGCCCCCTCGCGCTTGCCGATCGCGTTCCAGGTCCACACCGTGTCGGGGTTGACGCCTTCCATCAATCGCACCTGAGCACGTGACCCGGCCGATATGACTGGAGATCCACACCCAGTCGTCGTCCTCGATGCCAAGCGCTGCGGCACGTTCCGCTGTGCATGTAGAGCCGGTTGACGTTTGTGATCTGCCGCAGCCAGGCATTCTGCGAGCCCCACGAGTGATACATGTGCATCGGCCGCTGCGTGATGGCGTGCATCGGGAAGGCTGCCTCGTCGATCATCGCGCCTTCGAACGGCGGATACCAGAACGGCAGCGGATCGAAGTACGTCGCGATCCGCGCGGCGATGCTCCTCGGGCGGCTGACGATCGCCGTGACCTGCTGCGGCCAGCCGGAACGTCTGCATCGGCTCCGCATAGAGCTGGAAGACCAGCCGCGCACGAATCGCCGAAAAACCCCATGGTCACGGCCCATTCGAGGTAGTCGCGATTGGCGTGCTTGAAGTAGCGCATGTGTCGGCCGCAGATGATGCACATGGAAACAGCCGTTCTCGATGTATCGCTCGAGCTGGTCCGGATTGGGCTCGCCCGTGCCGAAGCTCGTCGCCGTCCTTGCCGCGCCAGCCCGCCAGCGGCCCGACGCCCGGCATGCGTTCGTGGTTGACGATGTAGTCGGGATAGCCGCCCGGATAGCTGGCGCGAGCCATCCTCTTCGTGAAACCCGGCAGCCCGAGCCGCCGCCCAAGCTCGATCAGCACGTCCTGGAACGGGCGCACGTCGCGATCCGGTTCGACGACCGGATGGCGGATCGCATCGGCCGGTCCGTCCGGCTCGGAGATCGGCCGATCGAGCAGCGAGATGCAGTCCCAGCGCTCGAGGTAGGTGGTATCCGGCAGGATCAGGTCGGCGTAAGGCACCATCTCGGAGAAGTAGGCGTCGGAGTAGATGATCTTCGGGATCTTGTAGTCGCCGGTCGTCGGCGTCCTTCGCCGTCAGTTGCTCTATGACTGCCGGCGTGTTCATGGACGAGTTCCAGCTCATGTTCGCCATGTAGAGGAACAGCACGTCGATCGGATAGGGGTCGTAGTTGGCCGCGTTGGTGATGACCATGTGCATCAGGCCATGGGCGGCCAGCGGCGCGTCCCAGCTGAAGGCCTTGTCGATGCGCTGCGGCTTGCCGTCGTCGTCGATCAGCAGATCCGAAGGGTCGATCGGAAAGCCGAGGTGCGGACCGCCGAGCGGCTCGTTTCGGCACGACATCCCCTGCGCTTACCGCGCGGCTTCAGCGCGCGGCGGAATGCACTTGGGATACGGCGCCTTGTAGCGGAAGCCGCCCGGACAATCGATCGAGCCGAGCAGGATCTGCAGGATGTGGATCATGCGGCAGGTGTGGAAGCCGTTCGAGTGGGCCGAGATGCCGCGCATGGCGTGCATCGAGACCGGCCGGCCGATCATCTTCTCATGCCGCCGCCCCGCCCAGTCGGTCCAGGGAATGTCGAGCACGACCTCCTGCTCGAAGGCGACGTCGGCGAGCTCGCGCGGCGATCCGCCGGATCGTGTCGGCGGGGACGCCCGTTTCGGCCGCAACCGCGTCGGGCGCATAGTCCTCGTCGAGGAAGCGTCGGGCCAGCAGCTCGAAGACCGGGTCGCACCTGCGACCGTCTGGCCGATGTCGAACGTGCCGGACAACGCCGGCGTTATGTCCGGCGCATGCGCTCGACGAGCCCTGCCCTGGATCTTGTCGAAGGCAGAGCGGCTTGCCCTCGCCGTCGCGGGCGAACAGGCCGTCGTCGCGCCGTCCCGGGATCCTCGATCACCAGCCAGGGGGCGTTCGTGTAGCGCACGAGGTAGTCGAGATCGATCTTCTCGTTGCGCAACAGCTCATGGATCAAGCGCGCCGACAAAGAGCCCGTCGGTACCGGGCTTGATGCCGACCCATTCGTCGGCGATCGCGCCATAGCCGGTGCGGACCGGATTGATGGCGACGATCTTGGCGCCGCGCTCCTTGAGCTTGCCGAGACCGATCTTGATCGGGTTGGAGGCGTGGTCCTCGGCGACGCCGAACAGCATGAAGTAGTTCGTGTGTGTCCCAGTCCGGCTCACCGAACTCCCAGAACGAGCCGCCGAACGTGTACAGGCCCGGCCGCCGCCATGTTGACCGAGCAGAAGCCGCCGTGCGCGGCATAGTTCGGCGTGCCGAACTGCAGCGCCCACCAGCCGGTCAGCGACTGCGACTGATCGCGACCGGTGAAGAAGGCGAGCCGTCGCGGGTCGGTGTGCCGGATCGGGCCAGCCAGCTCGGTCGCGATGTCGAGCGCCTCTTCCCAGGAGATCTCCTTGAATTCGCCCGAGCCGCGCGCGACCGACGCGCATCAGCGGCGTGCGCAGCCGCGACGGCGCATAGTGCTGCATGATGCCGGCCGAGCCCTTGCCGCACAGCACGCCCTTGTTGACCGGATGATCGCGGTTGCCTTCGATGTAGCGGACCTTGCCGTTCTTCAGATAGACGCGGATGCCGCACCGGCATGCGCACATGTAGCAGGTCGTCGTCTTGATCTCGTCGGCTGGATTTACGCAGAGATCGACACGGTCGTCACCGCCCGCCGACTGCACGCTGGAACGATCCTCTGCCTTGTGCGCCGCTGACTTCTGCATTCGTTTCGCGTCCTTGTCTCTGCTCGCGCTTTTGACAATAGAATGCGGCGCGCTGGACATGCATGAGAATGGGCTTGCGCCCAACAAGTCATTACCCCCGCGCTTAGGCAGGCCAATCCGTGGCAGCCAGCAGTCTACCGAGCCGCAACAACATATTCTAATATTCTAATGTTTGCTAGTGTACCGAACTCGACGTTTGTGACCCGAGCGCAGCTTGCCACGAAGCGTGCTTCACCGTTGCTGGCAAGCAGCAAGCGCCGCACGCTCCTTCGGTCCGGCGACCGAGCGCGTACAGCCCGCTGCGATTCGTCCGATCATCGAGCACACAGCAGGCCGGTCAGCCGCGCCGCCCGTTGCCAGTTATCCGACGTCATCTCGTCCCACCCGCCAGCCCATCTGCCAGAATTCGGCCTCCAGGCGCGTGGCTTCGCGAAACAACGCGATCAACTCCGCCTCGCGCGCCGGCGTAGCATAGCGCTCAGCCAGCCGCTCCAGATGGTCCCGCGCCGCCGCCGCCACCTGCTGGTAGGCATCACCGGCATATTCCGCGATCCAGACCCGGTATGGGTTGCCGGCATCCAGCGCTCCGGGCCGTGCCGCCAGCCTCGTGGCAATTTCGGCGTAGCCGATGACGCATGGCGCCAGCGCGACCTTCAGCGCCAGCAGATCCCCGCGCATCCCGGCGTCGAGCACGTAGCGCGTATAAGCCAGCATCTCGGGCTCGGGCGAAGACTGTTCCAGCGCAGAAGGTGATAACCCCCACCCCGCGCACAGCTTCACATGCAGATCCATCTCCACGTCGAGGATGGCCGCAACACCCGCCGCCGCCTCCCGCATATCCGCCAACGTCGGCGACTTGTAGATCGCCAAGGCATAGGCCCGGGCGAATTCGATGAGAAACAGATAGTCTTGGACAAGATAGCGCTGGAATGCCGCTTCCGGCAGCGAGCCGTCGGCCATCCCATCGGTGAACGGGTGGTGCGTGTATTCCCTCCACTCATCAGCCGCCGCCGACGTCAATCTTGCAAAGAATGCCATTGCCCACTTCCGCGTTGCCGTACGCTCCTGTCTCGCACGATAGATGCCTTTGCGCACGAACGCTACGGCGGGGGCACGGCGGGGGCACGTGGGGGGCATGCCCCCGCCGGCGGCAGCACGAGAAGGGCCCCGCTGTCGATCAGATCCCGACAGAGGGCTTGCTGCCGATCTCACATCACTTTTCCAATGACCACAGGTCGCGCATTTGAACCAGAATGCGGTCGACGGACGGCTTCGCCGGCACAATCCCGATGCCCGGATCCGAAGCGATCGCCGCCGCATAGGGCCGCCAGACAGACCGGCTGAACGCGGCGTTGCAATGCCTGCCGATCGGCCGCTGGAAGTACGCGGTGAGCTCCGTCGAGTTGCGGCCCAGCCAGCACTGGGCGGCCTCTAAGACCTCGCCCGGCGGTGTCAGGTTGCGCGCACCTTTGAGTTGATTGATGGCCGGAGCTCCGTTTCGCATCACCGGCTTGATCTCCATCGTGGCAACCCGCACGCCATTTTTCCTGATGCTCCACAGCAGGCAAAGCCCCGAAACCGCCTGGCTCACATACTGGGCAACGCAGTGCCGCATGCTGCAGCCCTCCTCGATAATCTTGTCCGGCATCAACAGCGGAACGAACGTGTAGCCATCGATCTCGTTGAAGTAGCCTTTGCTGAAATCCGTGCCCCTGCTGCCCAGGCATTTTGCCTCCAGCACGGCGTGCAGGAAGCGCCAGCACTCCCCCGCCCCCGTCGCCAGTCCCATCTTGGCGCTCCAACGACCATCGATGAAGGCCGCGACAGCGTGCTCGGGATGCCTGGAATACCAGCAATAAAGCGCCAGCGGCTGCACCGGAATGCGCACGCCGTTTCGTGCAAAGGCAAGGTGCTGCCCTGCGATCCACAATGCGAATTCATCATCGTAGGCAGCCCGAGCGGCCAGCCCCGTCAGCAGCCAATTCCCCTGCGCAAAGGGATTGCGTGCAGACCTGACGATCTTCGGCGCAAGGTTCAACAAGCGACTGCCTAGGCGGGTATCGTACGCACCTGGAACGAGCCTGCCGCTCAGCGGCTCCATGATGGCCTCCGGCGCCAGCTTGGAGGTCCAGACCGGCAAGTTCAGCGTCGCTGCGATCTCTGCCCTCGACCTGCCCTCCTCCACGCACCGCTTCGCGGCCCGCCGCACTGGGTCCTCCGGGTGCAGGGACACGATCTCGACACTCGCCGCCGGAAAACTCCGCAACAGGTCCTGGAACCGTCCCGAAGCGGCTGACGCCTGCCACAATGCACGGCGATGCCGGGGCCAGAACCTTTTCATCTGCAGCATGACCGGCAATTTGGCGGAAGCTCCGCCCGCACGCGCTGTTTCCGTTACGGATGAGTTTGCTGTTGCCATGACGCGAACTCCGATAGCTTTGAAAGGCGCGCCAGCGTTTCGACATTTTTTTGTCCAGGTCGCGCCATGATTCACCGCCTGCGCGATCACCAAAGATCGCGCACCGCGCGAAACATTTTCCAATGTTTCAAGAATTTTGATTTGTGCCCTCGCCCCACGGATGATAGGCTGCCGTCGTTTCAATTCACCTCCGCGCAATCGTGCATTTGCTGCCTGTTTATGCTCATCGCGACGAAAAGATGCTCGGTTTATCAGCGCCTCTGCATTGAAAACAAAAGCCTTCGTCATAAGCCATCGCAGGGTGGCAGAACAGCCGAGCATGTGAAATATCCAATAATTTTGGCATTCGCGGATGAAGTGGGGGACCGGATTTTACAAGCGCCCGTCTCGACATCAGGGCGGTCTGGTACCGGAGGAGAAACGGTGTGAAGGATTCTTAGGCGTCAGGTCGCCTCAACGCCCGGCTGCAGGGTCGTTCGAGCGAGAGGAGTGTGGCGTCGGTTGGAATGGGAGACGACCGGGAAATGACGGGCAAAAAATCAACAAGGGCGGCCACCGGCGCAAAGCAGCGCCAGGCTGGCAACGTCGCCCGACGCAAGTCGGCCAACAATGATCCGAATGCCTTGGTGAGGGCAGTCCAGCGCGACGAGCTGGTCACGCTTCTCCAGGCCATCGAGCATAATTTCAATGCCCACGAAGACTGGCAGAATACAGTTGCCAAGCACGTAGAGCTCGATACATCTGAAGAGGCCGGCAGGCTGAAGGACAAGGTGCTCAAGAAGAAGGCATCGCAACTTGCCACGACATTCATGCTGCTGATGACGAACGAGGCGAAGATCGTACTGCGTAATCTCTTCCTCGGCCTGCCAGGCATCGATGACACCGTCCGGCAAGCACTCGAAGCGCCAACACTAGTGCATGATGGCCAAATCGAGCCCGTCACCAGATATTCCCTCGGCATCAGTCTCTACAAGAGATGCGAAGGTCATGACGGTGCCGATGCCAAGCCGCCGACGCCACGCTCGGCAGCGCAAACAGCCAGACCGGTAACCCGGAAAGGCAGGCGCAACAATGATCCTAGAAAATCATATATCGAGACCACGCGACTGATCATTCTCTCCGCGACCCTGTGGGGCCTCGCTGAGCGTGACCCCGATACGCGCAATACCAAGAGCACGCGCGGCATCCCGATCCGGGCAACCCCGCGCCTGTGCCGCATCATGATCACATACGGCAACCTCCTGGCCCAACGCGACACCGAAATCGTGGAATGCCAACTCGAAGAAGCGCATCATCGCAGGAGACCGCGACGAGCTGCCGGCTGATGATCCTAGTGTTCCTCATGGTTCTGACATTTGCTCGGAGCCTGGCCGCAAAGGGAAGCAAATGTCAGACCCTGCTCTATGCTCTTGATTCTAGAACACCTTTATCCGACCAGCGCACCGCGGCAGCGGTTCTGTCTGGTCGGATGATTCTCTAACCACCCCTAAACACGTCCGATCGGCATCGTCACATTAGAGCGCATCCGACTTAGATGGAAGCGCACCAGGCCGCGAATTGCGGCCCGGCGGGCCCAGCAGCGATCCGCCGCGCAGCGTCAGGCTGTTGCCCGGAGCGCCCCCAATAAATGCGGCCCAGTCGCGGGGCCATCAACAACAGCGCCGCCCCCGCGGAGTGCCAGGCCTTTAGGCCGGAACGGCACGTGAGCGAGAAGAACTGATCAATTCCGCCTAAGTCGGAATTGATCTAGTGGCGGATTATTACGACGGGATTTGCTCCCGAAGTTTAATTAGACATTCTCTCAGGATGCACTCCAGCCCCGACTGTTGACAATATTGCCTGACATAAGTACCTCAGCCTACGCACCAAAACCAACATCTTGCGAGAGCCTGGCACTTCTGAGATAATGCCTGCAGGATTCGAGCTC
Organism: uncultured Alphaproteobacteria bacterium; assembly: GCA_963825625.1. GTDB lineage: Bacteria > Pseudomonadota > Alphaproteobacteria > Rhizobiales > Hyphomicrobiaceae > CAMDPA01. The sequence continues at coordinate 24,529 of CAWGUF010000034.1, forward strand.
CACCGTTGAATAATTCATTGCCCTTTTGAAAATGATTACATGAGACTCTGCGAAGTGAGCCTGAAGCGTTACATGCTGGGTGGTACCGTTGTCTAAAGCGAGAACGATGCAGGTCTTTATATCAGCCGCCTCGAACGCATTTGATAACGTTCGGGCTCTGGAATTAGCGTTGCGCCACCATTGCCACACGAAGGATTGGGGTTTCCATTCGATTTCAAATACAGCTCGCCCCTTCGATATCCCGGCCGCCACAGCTGGCGATTTCATGTTTCGCGCATTTCTCGACGTGCCAGTCATTACAAGACACGCAATTCGCCAGCATCACGCCAGCCTCGCAGCAATCGCAAGGGACAAGGTTGCAGAAGCCTTCGATGCTGTGGGTATAGTATATTTTGTCTGGCATTGGCCCGCCCATTTTATCCACGCATGCAAGACATGCCAAGCCCAGCAGCAGACACTAAAAATAAAACATGCCATTTACCCAAACATCAATGCCACATCGAATTGTGCATTGGCGGTAGGAGAGTCCAACAATCGTGTAAATTGCATAATATTGGCCAGCGCAGGCCTGAGCAGTAAAGCAATGCCGCAACGTGATATCTCCAACCAGCATCGACACGAGATGTCGACAAAAGAAATCGAACCCTCGAATTATCACGATGCAGCCAACATAATTTCCTTCGCAGCGCACCAGAAAGCTGGCAACCACATCTCTCAGCCGCGCAATCATTGGAACCACGCTGCCGGAGAGCTAGCACAAGCCATTGAAATTAATGAACAAAAAACAAACCGCGCCAACCAATATTTATCCCGACAAAACCTCCTGCAAGTCGACTTAGATCAACAATTCGAACCTCTTTTTTGTTTGAGCTGCCATTTGCGCACCTGCAAAAAACACCATCATTGCTTGAGCCTCCCCATAAAGCAGGATAGGGACAAATTCTCAGAGAACACTATTCCTGGCACAGAAAACGCCACAGTGAATGCACCACACCAAGCTACGACATCCAATATAAACTCGAGACACACTATTCATGATCACACCCGGTATCCCACCGGCGCAATTCGTGCATCAACCAAGGTCGACAAAAACAATGCCCCCCGAGTGCAGCTGGGCGATGCGAAACATTCTCTACTTCGAATTCCCAATAACGGCAGGCAAACAACCGAAACGCGGGACACTAACATTTATCCTCTTCCATTCGCTCGCCGCGAAGCCGCAGGCCGTGACGACCCGGGCTCTGCCGCTGCCTTGAATAAAGGGTTCGAGGACTTTTTTTCACAGGAGATTCAAGTGGGTAAGACCAACAGCCTCTTGCTGCCTGTCTCTCGATCGTTGATTTCCGAGAAAACCGATAAACAGTCGGCGGGTTGGCCGGGCGAGCACTGGTCAGGATATTTGTCGCTGAAAGGCTATTTTGAGAATTTGCAGCGAATGAAGACTCGCAGCAAGCTATCGTCAGCGACCGGCCGAAAGAAGAAAAAGCCCTCGATATGACAGGCGCCTCCACCCCGATCCCGCTCCTGGCCTGAACTCGAGCGCCTCCCCCCCCGCGCGCACCCCTGACGGTAACCGCGTCTACAGGTCCGCCATAAACCATTTCGCTCCCGCTGTGCGGCGGTCCGTCGCAGCGCGTGCCAATCGTCCCTCATTGCGCGCTACGCGCTGAGCGCGGCGGCGGCGGCATGCACTCTTGCATACCTGTTCTGCATCCAGCGCCATGCCTCACAATCCGCTCGTCTCGCGCTGTAAATTCGCGGCGCGCGCGTCTATGGTACCGGCCCATGACAGCTGAAACAGCATCCAGCCGGGCCACCACTGCGGAGCCGCTGGCCCAACATGGGCCGACGCCAACGGGAACGCCAACGGGAACCTTGTCTCGCTCGCGAGCCGAACTGCCCCAGTTCGGCCGGACATCGCGCCGAGACCTCGTTCCCGTCAGCACGCTTCTCATGGGCGGGGGTATCCTGATTGCAGCCTTGCTCTCCGGTACGCTTTGGCTGTCCGGCGGCCGCTATGTCGTTGTCGACGATGCCTATGTCCGGGCCGCCAAGCTCATGGTGTCGACCGACGTTTCAGGCATCGTCTCCTCTGTGGCGGTGAGCGAGGGCAGCAAAGTCGAACAAGGCGACATTCTCTTCCGGCTCGACCCGAGACAATTCCGCATCGCGCTCCAGAATGCCAAAGCCCAATTGGCGCAGACGGCGCTCACCATCAATGCGATGAAGCTGGAGTACGATCGCCTCGTGAGCGCGATCGCCGCGCAGCAGGCCCAAGTCGATCTGGCACAGGCCAACCATGACCGCTACCAGAGCCTGATCGCCAAGAAGGCTGCCAGCCAGGCCATTTATGATCAGGCTCGCTTTACGCTGCTCAGTGCCCAGAGAACTCTGGACGCATTACGCCAGCAGGCTGACGTTCAACTGGCAAGACTGGGCGGGAATCCGAAAGTCGCCATCGAGACCCACCCCCAGTATCTGCAATCGAAGTCCGTCGTGGACGAAGCGCAGCGGCAGCTCGACAATTCCGTGGTACGCGCGCCGTTCAAAGGTATCGTGACAAAAGTCGAGGCGCTTCAACCTGGTACGTTTCTGGTCGCTCCCACGGCAGCGCTCACCAACATGGGCGCAGTGGCGCTGGTCGGCACGGACGATCTATGGATAGAGGCCAACGTCAAGGAAACCGATCTGACGCACGTGAAGCCGGGAAATAAGGTTTCAATCACTGTAGACACCTACCCCGGGCGAAAATGGCTTGGCCGCGTCTCCGCCATCAGTCCGGCGTCCGGTGCCGAGTTCTCCATCCTTCCTGCTCAGAACGCGAGCGGAAACTGGGTGAAGATTACGCAGCGCGTACCTGTTCGCATCGAGCTCGAAGACAACGGCAGCGATGCGGTCCTGAGGTCGGGCATGAGCGTGGTCGCGAGCATCGACACCGAGCACCGCCGCTCGCTTGCAAGGCTCCTGTCGTTGGAGCGGCTGCCATGACAATGTCGGCAGCGCCTGCGGAGACGATCTCCGGCACCAAGCGCATGCTGATCACTGTCTGCGTGATGATCGCTACCCTGCTGCAGACGCTCGACACGACCAACGCCACCATGGCGCTGCCGTACATGCGCTCGAGCCTGTCGGCGGGCCCCGACCAGATCACATGGGTGCTGTCTTCATACGTCGTGATGGCCGCAATCATGACCGCGCCGGTGGGCTGGATCGCAAAGCGCTTCGGTCGCCGCCGGTTCTTTATCTTCACGATGGCGGGCTTCACCTTGTGCTCGATGGCGTGCGGCCTCGCCACGTCACTGACCCAGATTGTGATTTTCCGAATGCTTCAGGGCGCGTTTGGCGCCGCCCTCATCCCGCTTTCCCAATCGACCTTGCTTGACATCTACCCTACGGAGCAACGCGGAGCCGCGCTTTCAATCTGGGGCATCGGCGTCATGGTCGGCCCTGTCATAGGGCCGTCGATTGGCGGCTACATCACTGAAGCCTACCATTGGCGCTGGATATTCTATCTCAATGTGCCCGTTGGCATCGTCGCGATAACCGGCCTCTGGCTGCTCCTTGACCGCGATCGCCCGGACACCACGACCCGGTTCGACTGGGTCGGGTTCGGTGTTCTGGGGATCGCTATCGGCTCGCTTCAATTGATGCTGGACCGCGGCCAGCAGCTTGATTGGTTCAATTCGGAAGAGATCGTAGCCGAGCTGGTGATCGCTTGCCTGGGCATCTATCTGTTCACTGTTCATCTGCTCACATCTAAACGCCCACTCGTTTCCCCACGCTTGTTTCTGGACAGGAACTTCATGTCCAGTTTCGTGATGCTGTTCCTGATGGGCATTGTCCTGCTGTCGAGCACGGTGCTCACCGCTCTCTACCTGCAGAACATGATGGGCTATCCGGTCCTGGATGCCGGCATGATGATGGCGCCGCGCGGCATTGGCACAATGATTGGAATGCTGATTGTCGGGCGCATCTCCAATCAGGTCGACCTGCGCCTTCTGGTGCTTGCCGGCGTTGCCCTCATCAGCTCCACGCTCTGGGTCATGTCGACGTGGACGCCGGACATCGATCCGGTTTCCTTCGCCTTGACAACCGTGCCGCAGGGTGTCGGTCTCGGCCTCGTCTTCGTTCCATTGAACGTTCTTGCATTCACCACCCTGCCCGCCGAATTGCGAACCGAAGCCAGCGCCTTCCTGAACCTCGTCCGTTATACCGGTCAGGCAATCGGCGTATCGCTGGCCACCGTCATCCTGGTTCAAGGCACGCAGATGATGCATGCGCGCATCGCCGAGCACATCACGCCATTCAACCGCATGCTGCTCTCCGGCGGCGCCTATTTCCGCTGGAGCCCGACACGGCCGCGCGGCATCGCCTCCCTCAATGCGGAGGTTACACATCAGGCTGCCATCTCCGCCTACTCCAGTGATTTCCTGTTCATGATGGTAGTAACATTGGCGATGGCGATTTTTCTGCTTTTCGTTCGCCTGCCTTCCCGCAGGCAGCAATGAGCGCCAAACGCAGTGGCCGTGCCTGCCAAGTGGAGCTGGAAGCAGCACACAGACCATACATCATGCCAGTCCGCCCGCTGCCAGCAGAGCCGGGCAAAAGGAGGAACAGATGGATCTTGGTATCAAGCAACGTACTGCCCTTGTGCTCGGGGCAAGCGGCGGCCTCGGCCGCGCGGTCGCTCTCGCTTTGGCCCGCGAAGGCGCCAGCGTTGCTGTCGCCGCACGGAGTGCGGACAAGCTGGCGAATGTGGCAGCCGAGGTCGCCGCACTCGGCGTCCGATCCCTGCCTGTGCCGTGGGACCTGTCCGATCTCGCAACCATAGAAGCCAATATTGCCAGGATTGAAGCCGCACTCGGACCCGTCGACATCCTCGTCAACAACACCGGCGGACCGCCCCCCACATCTGCGGCCGGACAGCCACTCGACCTCTGGCGCAGCAACTTCGAAGCAATGGTCTTGTCGATAATCGGCATTACCGACCGCGTGCTGCCGTCCATGCGTCAGCGCGGCTGGGGACGCGTGCTGACGATTGCCTCGACCGGAGTCGTGGCCCCGATTCAGGGTCTCGCCATATCCAATGCACTACGCTCCTCATTGGTCGGCTGGTCCAAGACGCTGTCCCGCGAGGTCGCGCGCGAGGGCATCACAGTCAACGTCGTCCTTCCGGGTCGGATTGCCACCGACCGGCTGGTCTTTTTCGATGAGCACAAGGCCAGGAGCCAGGGACGAACGACGCAGGAGATTGCGGCCGAAAGTACGGCTCTGATTGCTGCGGGACGCTACGGCCAACCCGAAGAATTCGCCAACGTCGTCGCCTTCATGGCCGGCGCCGGGGCGTCCTACATGACCGGCACGGTGATACGAGTCGACGGCGGTCTGGTCGCCAGTGTCTACTGATCACGTCTACTGATCGTGTCTACTGATCGCGACGCAGCCTCACGTCACCTATTCAGTTCCACCGAGCGAAAGCGCCTCCCGGCTGGGCGGAGCCGGGAGGCTGCATGCCATGCCGCCGGTGCGGGGACGCCGGACAGCCGGACATTTCGGGCATCGGCCTACCACCAGCCTTTGCACAAATAGTACTTCTTCTTCCAGTAGAGCCTGCCGGTATTCTTCCAGCGGTAATAGAAGCGGCTGCAGCTATATGTCTCCACATAGATCGGTAAGCGCCCCACGAACGACCTGGGTTTCGCGGCGTTGTTTTCGCTTGACGGGCTTGGGCTCAGGCAGCGACGCTCTGCGTCGCCGGCAGCACGACGTTCCAAGGGAGCAGGGCCTCGATGTCTTCGAGGGTCTTGGCCTGCGGCAGCAGCGTGAAGACCTGGCGGAGATAGGCGTAGGGCTCCAGACCATTGGCCTTCGCCGTCTCGACGAGGCCATAGAGCCGCGCCGAGGCTGTGGCCCCCTTCGGCGTATCGCTGAAGAGCCATGCTTTTCTTCC
>CAWGUF010000035.1:0-18454 GCA_963825625.1 uncultured Alphaproteobacteria bacterium
TCCGCATTGCGTTCGGCGTGGGGCGCGCGAGATTGCGCGCGCCCCAGTTCGCATCGCCGATGCCGCGCCTTACACCCGGAAGGTGCCGCGCTTCTTGCCTTCGCTGACGTCGAGGAACATTTCGTCCACGCTCAGCCGGCGCTTGATCAGCCCCTGCTCGTGGCTGTAGCCGATCATGTTGTCGAGCGTCTTGCGGTTCTGCTCCGACAGCCCGTACTCCCACGGATCGGGCCCGAGCATCTCGCGCTCCTCCTCCCAGTACTCCGTGTACCAGGCGAGCGGGACGATGCGCGGATTGAACATGCGCTTCATGCCGGCGGCCTTGGCGTCGTTGAACGCCTTGTAGAGGTTGATCGGCAGCCAGGGATACTGCTCGACCAGCTGCCGGCGGATGCCGACCACGTGCATGATCGGGAACATGCCGGTCTTCTTGTAGAACGCAATTTCCTCCGCACGATGGTCGGGGAACAGGCGCGCGACGCGCGGGTCCTTGTCGACGATCGGATCGATCAGGTCGGTGTGCAGCACGGCGTCGAGACGGCCCTCGACAAGCTCCTTCTCCACCGTCGTGGTGTCCGGCAGGCGGGTCAGCCGCAGAGTCCTTCGGCCGCTCGAACTCGATGTCCTCGTCGAGGTCGGAATACCAGTCGATCTCTTTATGCGGCACGCCGTACTCGTGCTCGAGGATGCCCTTCATCCAGAGGATCGCGGTGGCCTGGAACGACTTGACCCCGACCTTGCGGCCGATCAGATCCTTCGGCGACTTGATGCCCTTCGAGGTGTTGACGAAAATGAAGCCATGCCGGAAACGGCGATGCGGGATACACCGGGATCGCATCGATCGCCATGCCCTGGTCCCGCGTCATCATGTAGGAGGAGCAGGACAGCTCGCACACGTCGAACTCGTTGTTGCGCAGGAACCGCCAGTGCCGGGTGGTGGAGTCCATCTTGGTCAGGATCGTCATCTCGACGCCCTCGGGCGCCGACCGAGCCCTCCTTCAGAGCACGGTTGATCTCGTAATCGCCGAGAGCGAGCGTCAGGTGGATTTTCTTGACCATGGCAGGGCGGGTTCCGTCGTTCGTTGTGGGACCGGCGCATTCGTCACCGCCAAGGCTGGCCTGTCAAGCCCGGCGGGCCAGTGGATCAGCCTTCCGCTGCGCCACATCATCCTGCCGTGCGGCGGGCGGACCTTACATGATCGCGTCCCGCCTGCACGGGTGGTGCCGGCCGGCGCGCGGGCAGCGCTATGACTTCGGCTGCCACATCGGTCCCGTGCTTCGGAGCATCCGCGCCGGAATCCAGGCCTGGCGCAGCGGCGTGCCAACTCTCCAGGCGGCGCCGGATGTTGCCGGCATATCGCTGCAGCAGCACCATGAAGCTGTCTGCGGCGGGCGGATTGGCATCGAACGGATCGGCAAAGAACGTCGCGCCCGCGGCCCCGGCCTGGGCCGCCACAGCTTCGACGACGGCGGGTGTACCGGCCGCGTATACGATGTCACTTGCCGCCAGCGGAGGCAGATGATCCGCCGCACTGCCTAGGCGCACGAAAGTCGATGCGGACTGAGGCTCCTCGGTCGCAGCAATGATGCCGACGTTGGGCATGCCGGCCAGTCGCGCCAGCGCAGGCGCCATATAAAGCTGCTCAAGCCGCGGCGCGCTGGCGACCAACACGATGGGCCGGTCCGCTTGCTCCTTCAGCGCGGCCACGGCAATCGCCCAGACTGGCGCAAATCCGGTGCCGGTGCCGACGAGAACCAGCCGCCCTTGCTGATTGGGCCGCAGGAATGCATGCCCGAATGGCCCTTCGATCAGGACCGGATGCCCGGCATCGATGCGCGCTCCGATTGCCTGCGTCACGCGGCCATTCCTCACCCGCTTCACATTGAGCCGCAGGGTTCCCGGCCTGGGATTGCCTTTCAAAGGAAAGGTGGGGCTGAAGCAACGGGAGGGAAACCCCCGGAAGCGGAAGCGGAAATACTGCCCCGGCAAATAGGTGACGGGCTCGCTGCAGCGAATGGTGAGCTCGGCTATGTCCTGGCCGACCTCGATCAGCCGCACAAGCCGACCGCGTATCCGCCCCGGCGTTGGGACAGGCTCCATCTCGACAGCGATGTCGCCGAACACGCGTGCCTGGCAGGCATGGATGTGGCCGGGCTGACGGCTTTCTCCGCCAAGCGTGCGGCCCTGCCTGAGCCTGAGGAGGCAGGTGCCGCAGTGGCCGCTGCGACAGTCGTGCGGCATGTCGATGCCCGCAGCCAGCGCCGCATCCAGCAAGACGTCGCCTGCGCGTGCGTCAAAGCTCGTTTCATTGATTGTGACGGTCAGGTTCGCCATTATCGTAGCTCCAGTCTGATTGGCCGCAGATGCCGGGTATGCCGGGTCTGCACATGGTCGAATGCCGCCACCCACATCATTGTGCCGGTCGCGATTTCGGTATCGAAACCGCTGCCGGTCTGGAGCGCGCGGACGACCTCCAGCGTCCAGCGGCCCGCCGCCCATCGTCCCGCCGCCCTCACGCTGCCCCTGTCACCACCGGGCTGCCCGATGGCGATAACACCGGCAATCACCGCCCCCGGAGCGAACGCGCGGTCGGCTGCCGGCGAATAGGTCACCGAGCGTTCGATCGGCAGGCACCACAGCGCGCCGTCCGTCTCGCTATGCTCGGGGTCATCGTCGAGGCGGCCCAATGCGGCTGCGGCCAGGGCGGGCTCGGCAGGCAATCTGAGCGGCGTCACAGCACTGCCTTCGCGCTTGAGCGCGTCTCGACTGAAATTGAGGATCGCGCCATCGGTGCCGGGATCGAGCCCATAGCCTCCGGCGTAGCGGGCGGCGCCATCGGCGGCCTGGCTGCGGACTTGTTCGGCTGGCGGACCAAAATATCCATCCTCCATGAGACCGCCGTTTGGCGCACTCGCGGCCCGCCACTGCCAGACGTCGAGGATGGCGCCGGAGGTGTAGTGATAGCCGCGCCCGTTTGACGGACGGGGGGCCGAAGACAGCGGAGCCGGCGACAGGTGAATTGCCGCCCCGACGATCGCCCGCACGGAACGAGCGAACAGCACTGAGAACTTGTCCTCGTGATAGCGGCCCTCGTCACCGGCATCGAAACGGGTGTGGACGAGGTGCCAGCCGTCCGCCCTCTTCACCAGCGGCAGGTGCTTGAGCGAACGGGTGGGATCAGCCCAAATGAACGCGAAATAGGCGTTGCGGCCGTCATGCACGCCGCGGATCTCGACCCGGGTCTCACCGCTGCCGCCAAAGTTCGTGCCGCCCGTCGTCATAACCTCCGCGACTTCGGCGCGTCTCCAGACCGGATCGGACAAATCACCATCGATTACCGGCGCAGACCCCGTTGCTACCGCGGCGAGCCCAAGCGTCGTGCGTGTGCCCTGCTCCACCATGCCCGCCGTGACGATGACGGAGACAACAGCGGCAGCCATCACCGCCAGCGGATGCGCCTGGAGGCGTTCACCCTGGCGGCGATGCAGCTCCCGCGACTCCGTCGGCTGAGGGTGGTGCGTGCGCTGCTCGAGCTCCGCCAGCCGCTTTGCGACCAGATCAGGCCAGCCCATCGCCGGCTTGGGCCATCCCGACGGACGCACGATCCGCAGCAGCTGGGGCAAGCCGCCAACGATTGCATGCATGACCACGTGCAGGAGTATCGCGCCGACGAGAACACCGGCCGCCAGCAGGTGGATATCGAGCACAACACGACCGGCGCCGAGATAGAGTTGGACGCCGGTCACGATCTCGATCAGCAAGCTCAGCAGCAGGATCCAGCTCAGGCAGACGTTGAGCGTGCTGCGCCGGGCCTGGCTGCCACGCAGCAGCCCAGCCATGCGTGCCCGATCCAGCCGGATGCGCTGCCAAAGGCCGAAGTACCGCATATAGCTCACATAAGCCGCGGCGATCGCGGTGAGACCGACGCCGGCCAGCATATGCTTGAGCCACAACTCCTCGACCGGCAGCACCGGATCGAGCAGCGCCAACCACTCCAGCCCGGGCCTGTCCGCTGCGATTCGTATCCCGGTGCCAAACAGCACGGCGACGAGACCAACGAGCAGAGCGTGCAACAGCACCGTGCCGGCGTCTGTCTTCGAGCTCAGCCTGCGTTGCGACATTGCATCTCCCCTCACGTCCGGCACAGGACACCCCTCCGCCGCCGGACGAGCCGGGACGGGCGACACACTTGCGGCGTGTCTTGGCGGTTCAGGCGCGCCGAGCCGGCACCTGCGCAAGGATCACCGCCCCGCACAGGCTAAGGACTGGTCGCGTCATGCCGATGTTTCGGACTGGCTCCGTGTGACTTCCCCCGGCGGCGGCGATCGGCTCGAACCGATCCGGCGCGGACCGCCTTTCGTGCGGCATCTCGGGTGCGGATAGCACCGGTTGTGGATGCGGGAAGGCGGCTCGTGGCGTCTGGCGCCGTCGAGAGCAACGACACCGCGTGAATGTGGAGGCAATATGGCTCTGGAATTGCTCAATTTTTGCCATTTCCAGAATTGCAACCATCGGAAACCGAATGTGACCACTCTGGCTCGACGGCGATACAGGTAGACAGTGCTCGTACGCAGTCTGCCGACCGGTGGCAGTTGCGAATTGTCACCGACTGGGCTACCAGCGGATGCATGCTTCGAGACTGAACCGCCATCCGAGGCCGCAATGACCCAAACGGCAAATCTGCTGCTTACCGATTACCTGCCCCTGGTCATCTTCATCGGGATCGCCGCGGTGATCGGACTGGCGCTGCTGGTGGCGCCGTTTCATCGTTGCGATCCGCAATCCCGATCCGGAGAAGGTGTCGGCCTACGAGTGCGGATTTGCTGCGTTCGACGACGCCCGGATGAAGTTCGACGTTCGCTTCTACCTGGTCGCCATCCTGTTCATCATCTTCGACCTGGAAGTCGCCTTTCTGTTCCCTTGGGCGGTCGCCTTCAAGGAAGCCGGTCTCTACGGATTCTGGGCGATGATGATCTTCCTCGGCGTGCTCACCATCGGCTTCATCTACGAATGGCGCAAGGGAGCGCTGGAATGGGATTGATCATCACGCCTGAGATGGTGCGCGCAGCGGAGGGGGCAGGCTCCGGCCTCGTGCTGCCCGGTTCAGGTATCGGGGGCGACCGCGGCTTCACCGAGATCAACAACAAGCTCGCCGACAAGGGCTTCCTGGTCACCACCACGGACGACCTCATCAATTGGGCGCGCACCGGCTCGTTGATGTGGATGACGTTCGGGCTCGCGTGCTGCGCGGTGGAGATGATGCAGGCCTCGATGCCGCGCTACGACGTGGAGCGGTTCGGTTTCGCACCGCGCGCCTCGCCCCGCCAGTCCGACGTCATGATCGTCGCCGGTACGCTGACCAACAAGATGGCGCCAGCGCTGCGCAAGGTCTACGACCAGATGCCGGAGCCGCGCTATGTGATCTCGATGGGCAGTTGCGCCAACGGCGGCGGCTATTATCACTACTCTTATGCGGTAGTGCGCGGCTGTGACCGCATCGTGCCGGTCGACGTCTACGTCCCCGGCTGCCCGCCCACCGCCGAGGCGCTGGTGTACGGCATTCTGCTGCTGCAGCGGAAGATCAGACGCACCGGCACGATCGCACGGTAGAAGCGCACGGTAGCAAGCAGCAGATCGGCCGACAGCATGGTCCCGCGCATCCTGAGAACAGCAGTCGGCTTTGGCGGTGGCTTCCTGGCAATCTGGATGGTCTACAACATCCAGCCGCGCTGGCTGGGGATCGTCTCCGGTATCCTGACGTTCGTGGTGGCCGTCATCGCGATGAACATTGTCTCCGCCCTGTTCGCGCAGCCCCGGAAACCCGGTGCATCCCGCGATCCAGGGGCGCCGCCCTCCTCGACGTCCTGAGGCCAAACCGATGAACGACTTGCAGACCTACCTTGCCCCGGCGCTCGGCGCGAAGCTGACCCAGTCCGAAATCGCGTTCGGCGAGTTGACGATCACGGTAGCGCGCGACACCATTCTCGACGTTCTCACGCTGCTGCGCGACGACGCCAGGTGCCGGTTCGAGGTGCTGATCGACATCTGCGGTGTCGACTGGCCGGCGCGGGCGGAGCGGTTCGACGTCGTGTACCATCTGCTGTCGCCGCGGCTCAACCAGCGCATCCGCGTCAAGCTCACCACCGACGCGGACAGCCCCGTGCCGTCCGCGGTCAGCGTGTTCCCCGCGGCCAACTGGTTCGAGCGCGAGGCCTACGACATGTACGGCATCGTGTTCTCAGGCCATCCCGACCTGCGCCGTCTGCTCACCGACTACGGCTTCCAGGGCTATCCCCTGCGCAAGGACTTTCCACTTACCGGCTACGTCGAGGTGCGCTACGACGACGAGCAGAAGCGTGTCGTCTATGAGCCCGTGAAGCTGGCCCAGGAATTCCGCCAGTTCGACTTCGAGAGCCCGTGGGAAGGCACCAACTACGTGCTGCCTGGCGATGAGAAGGCGAGCGGGCAGTAACCCCAGTCCCATTTGAAGGATGCTCAGATCATGTCGGACAGCTCCCAACCCGTTGCCGGCCAATGCTTGTGCGGCGCAGTCCGCTTCAAGGCGCAACTCAAGAGTTCGGAAGTCGGCGTCTGCCATTGCGGCATGTGCCGGCGCTGGTCCGGCGGCACATTCATGTGTGTCGAATTCGCAGGTGCCCTGGACATCGATCCCGGCAGCCTGCCGCACCTAGGAGTGTTCAAATCCTCCGATTGGGGCGAGCGCGGTTTCTGCAAAGACTGCGGGACATCGCTGTTCTGGCGGACGCAGGACGGCTCGATGGGCGTGATTTCCGTGCAGGCGATCGAAAAACTGGCCGATCCCAAGCTGACGCACGAGATCTTCATTGACGACAAGCCGGACTTTTACAGTTTCGCCCAGGACACCGCCAAGATGACCGGCCAGCAGGTCTTCGAGATGTTCCAACAGAAGCCATAGCGGACTCCACAAGAACTACACAGGTGATACATCGAGATGCCCGAAACCGACATCCGCTCATTCAACATCAACTTCGGACCGCAGCATCCGGCGGCGCACGGCGTGCTTGCGCCTGGTGCTGGAGCTCGACGGCGAGGTGGTGACGCGCGTCGACCCGCACATCGGCCTCCTCCATCGCGGCACCGAGAAGCTGATCGAAACCCGCACCTACCTGCAGGACATCGGCTATTTCGACCGCCTCGACTACGTCGCGCCGATGAACCAGGAGCACGCGTTCTGCCTCGCGGTGGAGAAGCTGCTCGGACTGGAGGTGCCGCAAGCGCGGCCAGCTGATCCGCGTGCTCTATTCCGAGATCGGACGCCTGCTCTCGCACCTGCTCAACGTCACGACGCAGGCGATGGACGTCGGCGCGCTGACGCCGCCGTTGTGGGGCTTCGAGGAGCGCGAGAAGCTGATGGTGTTCTACGAGCGCGCCTCGGGCAGCCGCATGCACGCCAAGTATTTCCGCTTCGGCGGCGTGCACCAGGATCTGCCGGAGAAGCTGGTCGCAGGACATCGCGGCGTTCTGCGAGACGCACCCCAAGGTGCTCGACGACATCGAGGGGCTGTTGACCGAGAACCGCATCTTCAAGCAGCGCAACGTCGACATCGGCGTCGTGTCGCTGGATGACTGCTTCCGCTGGGGCTTCTCCGGCGTGATGGTGCGCGGCTCGGGCGCGGCCTGGGACCTGCGGAAGGCGCAGCCCTACGAGTGCTACTCGGAACTCGATTTCGACATTCCGATTGGCAAGAACGGTGATTGCTACGACCGCTACTGCATCCGCATGCAGGAGATGCGCCAGTCGGTCAAGATCATGAAGCAGTGCTGCGAGAAGCTGTTGTCGGCTGAAGGCCAGGGTCCGCACGTGGCGCAGGACGGCGAAGGTGGTGCCGCCGACGCGCGGCGAGATGAAGCGCTCGATGGAGGCGCTGATCCACCACTTCAAGCTCTACACCGAGGGCGTGCATGTGCCGGCAGGCGAGGTCTATGCCTGCGTGGAGGCACCGAAGGGCGAGTTTGGCGTCTATCTGGTCGCGGATGGGTCCAACAAGCCCTACCGCTGCAAGATCCGCGCGCCGGGCTTCCCGCATCTGCAGGCCATGGACTTCATGAACCGCGGCCATATGCTGGCCGACGTCTCGGCGATCCTGGGTCGCCTCGATATCGTGTTCGGCGAGATTGACCGGTAGGGGCAGCTTGAAGCCGCTCTTCGCAGCAAAATGCTAACCTGGGCCCGGTAGGCTGGCGAAGTCCCATAAGCCGCCGGGAGCCCAGCCGATGCCCGTCCCCCGACCTGACCTCATATCCGATCCGCGCTGGCGCGCGTTCACCGGGATTGGCTTCGATTGCGGGGCGTGTGGCGCCCGCCACCAAGGCATCTTCGATCTGGCACAGCCGAAGCCGCACTACTGGGAAGCTGGGGAGGGCCGCGAGGGGTGCGGGGCCACAGCCACTCATTTCCTCAGCGACGATTTCTGCGCCATCAACGGCGAGCACCACTTCGTGCGCTGCATCCTGGAGCTGCCGATCCGCGACAGCGACGGGGCGTACTTCGCGTATGGCGTATGGTCCTCGCTCGCCGCGGCCAATTTCGCGCTCTACCGCGACAGCTTCGCGAGCGACGCCCAGGCGCACCTTGGCCCCTGGTTCGGCTGGTTTTCCAACGCGCTGAAGGGTTACCCTGATACGCTCAGCCTCAAATGCCGGGTGCGGCCGCGCGACGGCGGCCAGCGTCCGGCCTTGGAGCTGGAGCCGACCGACCATCCGCTGGCCATCGAGCAGCGGGATGGCATCACATTCGATCGCCTGCTCGAAATCTACGCGCTCAATGGTCACGACCTTCGCCCGCATCTGGGCGGTGCGTGAGTCAGACGAACTGTCGCCTTGCGGCAACACCTATGCTGTTGCGCGTCGTGACGACTGCACGCTGAGCGCATACTTCTTTATGGTCTGGCTGGAATGGCTGAACGCGCGAGGTGCATTTGCGCCGGCGCCGGCAGAGAGGGAACCGCCGATCATGCGTCTCAACCCCCCGTCAATGCTGATCTTTCTGATCTCGATCGTGCTCGCCGTGCTGGCGCTGGTGACCAAGCTCGGATACGTGGGAATGCCGCGCTACCTGCCGCACCAGGAATACTGGCTGGCGATTACTGCCTACATGGTGCTGATGGCGGGCACCATCGTGCGCGGATTGTAGGAAAACCGCGCTGGAATTGTCAGGTGCGACCCGCCATATAAGGCGTGCAACAGCTTTGTCTCCGGCGGTGGGCGGGCGCCGCCCGCCGGAGAGGTCAACACAACGGCGCTTGTCACGGGGAGGAGCCCGCACTCATGTTGTCGCTACGATCGATGACCTCGCAAGCTGCCAGGATGACGCTTGCCGCCTTTGCGCTGCTCGTGATCGGCGTGACCGTTGCGGATGCCCGCGGCGGCCGTGGATCAAGCTTCGGCAGCCGCGGCGCCAAGACCTGGACCGCGCCGCCGGCGACCCGGACCGCACCGAAGGCCGTGCAGCCGGTGCAACGCTCGATGACAAAGCCGGGACAGGCCGCCCCCAATGCTGCGGCGCCGGCTGCTGGTGTGGCCGGTCGCGCTGCAACCCAGTCGCGCTTCGCCGGTGGCTTCGGCCCGATGCTCATGGGGGGCCTGATCGGCGCCGGTCTGTTCGGCCTGCTGAGCGGCCACGGTCTGTTCGGCGGCATGACCGGCCTCGCCTCGGTGCTCGGGCTCTTGCTGCAGGTCGGGCTGATCGCCGGCGCGATCTGGCTCGTGATGTCGTTCTTCCGCGGGCGCCAGCAGCCGGCGATGGCTGGCACAGGCTCCGGCTCTGGCCGTGGCACGGCCCCCGGCACGGGTCGCGCGCCCGACATGATGGCGGCGCGCTCTGCCGCCAATACCGGCACCTCCGTGCCGCATGCCGGCGGTGCCCCACGCGGCTTTGCACCGCCCGCAGCGATTTCCATTGAACCCTCGGACTATGAGGCCTTCGAGCGTCTGCTCAGCGAGATGCAGGATGCCTACAGCCGCGAAGACCTGGCTGGCCTGCGCCGGATCACGACGCCGGAAATGGTGTCCTATCTCAGCGAGGAAATCGCCGAGAACGCCAAGAACGGCGTGCGCAACGCCATCAGCGGCACGCGCCTGCTGTCAGGCGATCTGGCGGAAGCCTGGCGCGAGCACGACGCCGAATACGCGACCGTGGCGATGCGTTTCGAGCTGTTCGACACGATGGTCGATCGCAACAGCGGGCAAGTGATTTCCGGCCATCCCGACATCGCCCAGGAGGCGACGGAGGTGTGGACCTTCAAGCGTCAGCCTGGCAGCGGCGCAGAAGGTTGGCAGCTGAGCGCGATCCAACAAGCCTGATCGCGGCGGTTGCCAGAAACAAATGGGCGGCGGAATGAGCCTGACGGCCCATTCCGCGTCCAGGAGTTCCCACCATAACGTTGTGCGCGCCTGTTGATCTGTGGTCATGCGGGCGAAGTCGCACTTGCGCTCCCCTCGTCGCTCGTTATATTCCGGCGCTCCACCACCTGAACCGGAGAGATGGCCGAGTGGTTTAAGGCGCACGCCTGGAACGCGTGTGTGCGTGCAAGCGTACCGTGGGTTCGAATCCCACTCTCTCCGCCAGTTCCTTGCATTTGGATCATGGGCTCAGGGTCGCCGGCACGCCTTGGCGTATCTTTCCAGGGGATGCGCCTGCAGGCACCGGCAAAGCCGGAGCGGATAGCCGGGCAAGGTCGCGCCAGCCTGGTCGCGCCGCCAGCCTGGGTCGCGCCAGCCGGCGGCAGCCGAACGATAGGCCCGCATCTCGCCCAAGCTGCAAGTCCCGGCACTGCTGCACGCAGAACGAGCCGCTTGGAGGCCCTCGGCGTGCCTTGATAATATTGCCGTCGTCACGCATAGCCAGCGCCGGAATTGCGGGCGGCCGATCGTTATAGTCGTCCAAGGTATAGCGTTTGTGGACTATCCACTGTCACTGATATGTGCCTGGGAGCTGATCTGATCACGATGACACCCCGTTTCCGGGATATGCATCGGCTAGGGCACTTGGCCGGGGCGGCCGAAGGGAAAGCGCTGAAATGCAAGACGTTAATAGACAGCTGCCGCGGGAGGAGCGCGACAGCACCCCTTTTCCTGCCAGACACAGCTCCGGCGTCTATGACACAGCCCCGGAGTTTGGAGCGGTACCGTCCAGCTGGATCGGCGGGCTATTGCGCGGCCTCCTCACCATCGCTCTGGTCGGCGCTGTGCTGATCGGCGGCTGGGCGTTTCAGCGATACCTGATCGCAACCAAACCGCCGACCCCGCAGCGCGCCTCGCAAGAGCTGCCGCGGCGCGTGGAGACCATCCTCGCCAAACCAGCCGACATCCAGCCCATGCTCGAGCTCTACGGGCAGATCGCAGCGGGACGGAGCGTGGATTTGCGCGTTCTGGTCGGCGGCGAGGTCAAGTCCATCTCGCCGGATCTCGTCGAGGGCGGCAGTGTGAAGCCAGGCGACGTGCTGGTGAAGGTCGATCCGTTCGAGTTCGAGGGGGCCCTGGTGCGGGCCCGCGCGGAGCTCGCCGAGGCCGAGGCGCGGCTGGTGGAGACGCGAGCCGAGATCGCGCAGGACAAGCGGCCGGCCAGGCGGGCGCGGGAGCAGATGCTGATCGCCGAGCGCGAAGTCGGAACGGCTTCGGCACATTGCGGGAGCGCGGAGCCACCAGCGATGCGACGCTCGATGCCAGCCGCGCCAGGCTGTCCGTGGCGCAGGCTACTGTGGAGAGCCGCGCCAACCAGATCGTCGTGCTCGAGGCCCAGCTCGCGCGCGAGCAGGCCGTGCTGGACCGCCTGCGCTGGAACGTGCGCAAGGCGTCGCGCGACATCGAGAACACGACACTGACCGCGCCGTTCGGCGGCATCCTGTCCAATGTCGCGGCCGAGACCGGGCCGGCTGCTCAACGTCAATGACCGCGTCGCGACGCTTGTCGATCTCGACCGGTTCGAGGTCCGCTTCACGCTGTCGGATGCTCAATACGGCCGGCTCGTCGCCCAGGCGAGCCGGCTCGAAGGCCGCGCGGTCACGGTGCGTTGGAGCGGCGGCAACGCCGATGCTCACCGCGACCGGCAGTCATCGACCGGGTGTCACCGTCGTCGCCGCCGGCTCAGGCGGCTTCGATGTCTTTGCCCGGCTCGAGCGCTCGGCCGCAACGCGAGGCGATGCGCCCGGGCGCGTTCGTGACGTCGAGACGCCCGATATCGTGTTCGCGCGACGTCGTGCGGGTGCCCAGCCAGCGCCGTGCATCCGGGCTCGCAAGCTGTTCCGCATCGACGACGACGGCCGGCTCCAGCCGATGCCGTGACCGTGGCCGGCTATGCCGGCAGCGACGTGCTGGTGCGTGGCGACATTCCTGCAGGGTGCGACGGTGATGACGACCAGGCTGCCGGATGCCGGCCCGGGCTGCTGCGTCAAGCCGCGCGCAGGAACGCAGTGATGGCTGCGCGCGAATCCGGCAAACCGATCTATGGCCTGATACGCGGCTTTCTCAACCATCGCGTGGCGCCAAACCTGGTTGCCATCATAATGGTGATCGCCGGGCTTGTCGCGCTGACCCGGCTGAACACGCAGTTCTTTCCGACTACCGAGATCCCCACGATCACGGTGTCGATCGCCTGGCCCGGCGCCAGCGCGCAGGAGATCGCCGAGGGCATTCTCGACGTCGTCGAGCCGGAGGTCCGCTTCATCGACGGCATCGACAAGGTGCAGTCCTATGCCGTCGAGGGACTTGTCGCGGATCACGCTCGAGTTCAAAGACGGCGCCGACATGCAGAAGGCACTCTCCGACGTCGAGAGCCGGATGCCACCATCACCACGTTGCCGCAGGAGAGCGAGCGCCCGTCGTCACGCGCGTGCAACTCTATGAGACGGTCGGCTACGTCTCGTGTCGGGACCGTTCGACGAGGGCGCTGTGCAGGAGGCGGCCAAGCAACTGCGCGACCGGTTGCTCGACGCCGGCATCGACCGCGTACGGTGTTTCCGGCAAGCGAGACCGTGAGATCTGGGTTGAAATTCCGAACGCGGCCATGCGTCAGCTCAACCTGTCGGCTCGCGACGTCGCCGACCGCATCGCCGTCGATCAGCCAGAATACGCCGCTCGGCAACCTCGAAGGCGGCAATGAGAAACAATTGCGGGCGCGGGGGCGCATCACGACCGCCGATGGCGTCGCGGGGATCGAACTCAAGGCATTCGAGAACGGGCAGAAGGTGCTGGTGCGCGACGTGGCGGTGGTGAGGGAGGCTTACGAGGAAGGCGGTCCAGGCCTTCAGGGATGGGGAGAAGAACGGTCCTCCTCAACGTGCAGCGTGCAGTCACCGGCGACATCGCTCGATGAATACGATGCTGTCCACGGGTCGCGGTTCACGCAGAGCTCCGCCGACCCTGGAGGTTCAGACTTTCGACGTTCGCTCGAAGATCGTCGACCAGCGGATCAGAATGCTGACGGAGAATGCGCTGTCGGGTTCGTACTCGTCGTTCTTGTCCTGCTCGTGTTCCTGAATCTGCGCGTCGCATTCTGGGTTGCGGTGGGCGTGCCGATTTCGCTGCTCGCCACCTTTGCCTTCATGCTGCAAGCGGACAGACCATAAATGCGGTATCTCTGGTGGCGCTGATCCTGGTGCTCGGCATCATCGTGGATGACGCCATCGTGGTCGGTGAGGCCACGGCGACCCGGTACGAGCGATGGTGCAGGCCTCACGATGCAGCCGAGGCTGCAGCGACGCGCATGGTGCTGCCGGTCATCGCGTCGACGTCGACGACCCAGGCCGCGTTCTTGCCGATCCTTCTCATCGGCGGCGTGATCGGGCAGATCCTCGTTGCGATCCCGATGGTGGTGGTGGTGGCATTGCTCGCGTCGCTGCTCGAATGCTTCCTGACCCTGCCGTCCCATCTCAAGCACTCGCTAGCCGCCACGCAGCGGGCACGGGGTCGCGCAGCCTCACTGCGGGACGCATCCTGCAGTGTTCCGCAGATGGATTTGATCGCGGCTTCACGCGGCTCCGCGATGGCCCTGTCGCTATGGCTGGTCGCGTCTCGCATTCCGCTGGCGCTATGTCACGCTGTCGCTATCGATCGCCGCCATGATGATGGCGGTGGGACTTGTCTCCGGCGGTCGGCTGCAGTTCACCTTCTTCCCGGCGCCGGAGCCGGAAGCGGTCTTCGCCGACGTCACGTTCACACCGGGCCTGCCGGAAGAGCGTCGCATCGCGCCTGGACCGGATCGAGGCGGCCGCGCGCGAGGCGGAGAAGTCGGCTTGCCGGCACGGCCCGGGCCTGATCCTCATGGCCTACACGACACTGGGTCAGCAGGGACGCAACCGTGGCGACAACCTTGCGCGCATCGAGATCGAGTTGACTCCCGGGGAGGAGCGCAGCGTACGCACCGAACCTTGTGGACGCCTGGAACGCCGGCGCTGCCGCCAATCGTCGGGGTCGACAACGTCGCCGTGCTGGGACGTCGCGGTTGGACCGCCGGGTTTCGACATCGACGTCCGGCTCACTGGAACCTCGATCGATCGGCTGAAGACCGCAGCGCTGGATCTGCGACGCACGCTCGAAAGCTACACCGGCCTTGTCGGGATTGCGGACGACCTACCATATGGCAAGGCCGAGGTTCTTCTTGAGTTGACGCCACGCGGAAAGGCACTCGGCTTCACGACCGAGCGTGTCTCGGACTGTGCGCGAGAAATACCAGGGCGCCATCGCGGTGAGGTTCGCGCGGGGCGACGACGAGGTGACGATCCGGGTGCGGTTCCGAGATCGAGCGCAATCGCGGGCTCGCAGGCCTGCTTGTTGACGCTCAAGTCGCCTGGCGGTGTCAGCGTTCCGCTTTCCGAGGTCGTGAAGGTCGTGGAGCAACAGGCCTTCGCCGTCGTCCAGCGGCGTGAGGGAAAGCTCGCTGTCAGCGTTACGGCAGACGTTGACGGCAACATCACGACGCCCGATCAGGTGATAGCGGCGCTTGAGCAGAAGGCCTTGCCGGATCTGCGCCGAATCATGGGATAAAGACCTCGTTCGAGGGGCGTGCGGAAACGCAACGGCAGACATTTGCGGACCTCAGGATCGGCACGATACTGGCGCTGCTGCTCATCTACCTGGTCCTGGCATTCGTGTTCCAGCGCTGGCTGCAACCGCTGCTGGTCATGTCCATTATTCCGTTTGGTTTCGTGGGCATGGTGGCGGGCCACTACGCAATGGGCTTCAACATGGCTTTGTTCTCGTTCATCGGCCTGCTCGGGCTGTCGGGTATCGTCGTCAACGGAGCCATCGTGCTGGTTGACCGCATGAACGAGCGCCTTGCCTTCGGGGGAGCAGCTCGAGTTGGCCGCAACAGGGGCTGCCGCGGATCGTTTCCGCGCCATTCTACTTACGACCCTGACCACCATCGGCGGGATGTCGCCGCTCCTGTTCGAGAAGAGCCTGCAAGCGCAATTCCTTATTCCGATTGCGCTGACACGTTGCTTCGGGCTTGCGTTCGCTACGTTCATCCTGCTGTTTCTGCTGCCGGCGTTGATCGGAATTGGTGCCGATATCTCCCGCATGGCGACAGCCGCGAGAAGGATTGTGATGGGTGCGCCGCGTTCGGTGGCCGGCAACTGAGATCGATAGATGTCGGCGGACAGATCCACGCTGTGGCGTATCGGGACGGCGACGACCTTCATGTCGATTCCCGATCGTGCTCGGGTGCGCGATGATAGGAGATGGGAGGGTTCGAGGACGCTGGGATGCCAGTTGTCGATCCGATGTTCACGTCTGCTGCCATCCTTGCAAAACGCGGTGCTCTCGTTGGAGGCTCAACGGCTGGCGGATTGTCGTCCGTCTGCGTCTTTTTCCGCAAACGACAGAACGATGTCTTCGATCGAGTGAACGCGCAGGTCAGCCTCCGCAATCGACAGCTCTGACCGCATGATCGGCGAACCATCGACGATGACGCCGACGTCAAAGCTCTGCCGCCGATGTCGGTGGAGAGGATGTTGCGAATGCCCGTCGCGGCGCCGGCTGCTGTCGGACAAGCCGGATTGAAGCCGGGCATCAAGCGGCTCGAACGGGCGCTCGGATTCTTCTTTCCGGCGCGGCAACATCTCGCTCCCAATGAGGGCCGCCAACGAGGGCCCCTTGTCGCCGCCAATCCCAACATTTAGCCTGACGGGGACCGGACCAGGTAACGCCGGGGAAACGCCGGATGGTGGCGAGCACCTGAGCGCTCAACACAATGCCATAACGGCGGACAGAATGGATTTTGACTGATGCCAAGAGTTGCACAAACACTGCGACTTGCTCTCCTCGGTCTTCATCGGCCCGCGGATGTGCAATCCCCCTGCAGAAGGCAAGCAGCTGACGTGCGGACTGCCGACCAAAGCCCTGCCGTATTCGATGTCGTGAAGACGTCCGAAATCGAGATCGTCGCTGCGGGGCTCGACATCGACGATGCCATGCAGGCTGCGCTGCTGGAGCTGTTGTCGGGGCAAGAGCGAGAGCGCGCAGACCGCTATCGCAATCTCAGTGTCCGCCGCAATTACATCGCCGCCCGGGTACAACTTCGCCAACAACTGGCGGGCCGCCTGCACATGTCAGCGGCGGAGATCGAGATCGTCACCGCCCCTCGAGGCAAGCCGGCACTCGGCGCCGGCCATGGGGACTGCGCGCTGCGCTTCAACATTTCCCGACTCGGGCGCATTAGCCGTCTTCGCGTTCGCACGCGGCCGCGAGGTCGGCGTGGATGTCGAAGAGCTGCGCAAGGTACCGGACGTCGAAGGCATGGCTGCGCGCTACTTCTCGCCGCGTGAGGCGGCAGACCTGATGCGCCTGCCCGAAGACCGGCGGGACGCTGCTTTCCTGGCGTGCTGGACCCGCAAGGAGGCGTTCATCAAGGCTCTCGGCGAAGGCCTGCATTACCCGCTGAAATCGTTTGAAGTGAGTATCGAGCCGGACCGGCCGGCCGCTATCCTCAGTGTCGGCGACCTCAGCGGCGACGTAGCGGGATGGAGCATGATCGGCTTCATACCGGCGCCCGGCTATGTCGGAGCTGCCGTCTACTGACTATCCCCCCGCCTCCTGCTGATCAGACATCGGCGGGACGGCGATGGTTGCGAGTTATGGGCTGCAATCTCGCGCACGGGTGTGCCGCCACGGATGTCATGGCCGGTCGGCAGCCAGGTGCACACTTCCGCGGCATCGACCCACACCGTCTTGAACTCGGCCGGCACGAAGAACTCCGCAAACGCCATCTCGCTGTCGTCGTCCGCCCTCAGATAATGCCGCTCGTGGTCCTGGTAGTAGACGACATCACCGGCCTGCACGGCAAAGGGCTGCTCGTTGGCCCATGCTGTGCCCTTGCCGCGCAGGAAATACATGAAATGCTCCGCGCCCTCGTGGTGATGGTTGGCGGCTTTCGTGCCCGGCGGGGTAGATGATCATTTCGCCCTTGATGACCTTGTGACCGAACAGCATGGGCGTCACAAGGTAGATGCGCTTGCGGGCATCATGCTGCGAATTGAGGACCGGCTCACGCCGCCAATCGACGATCCGGAACGGTGGCGGCGATGCCGCAATGCCGGCGTCGAAGCGAGCCGCTTGCGGCACCGTTGCCAGCAGAAGCGAGGCGCCGTGCTTCGATGTCAGAGTGCCGCCAAAGCCGGGAGGGCAGAATACCACATGCCCATCGGACAGCCGCGCGCTGGCAACATCGCCTGACAGGTCGGCGTCGCCGTCGAGCACCTGGAACCAGGCGATGTCGGCGGCGCCAACCTCGAGCCGCATGCCGCCGGCGGACAGGAGCGTCACGCGATCGAGCAGAATATTCGTGCCCGGAATACGGTCCGCCGTCAGCAGCGGCTGGCGCCGGGCGCCATGGCCGTAGGTCTGCGGCGGCACCTCACGCTCATTGAAATGGACGGCCATCGTGCACCTCACATCTGGTTCGGCAGCCACAACGAGATCTCGGGGAAGCCGATCAGAAGGGCCATGATCACGACCTCGCAGGCCAGGAACCAGCCGACACCTCTGAAGATCGTCTCTAGCGGAATGCTCGTTACCGACTACACTCTTGATAATGTAGACGTTGAAACCGACCGGCGGCGTCAGCATGCCGATTTCCAGATACTTCACCACCAGCACGCCAAGCCAGATCAGATCGAGTTCGAGCGCCTCGAACATCGGCAGCATGATCGGCAGCGTCAGCAGCAGCACGCCGAGCGGGTCCTAGGAACATGCCGAGGAAAAGATAGGCGACAGAGAACCCGACAACGACCACGATCTTGTTGACGCCCAGGGAGGCAATTGTTTCCCCGAAGAATGCCGCACGCCGGTGAATGCCAGGAACTTCGTGTACATCACCGCGCCGATCGCCACGAAAAAGATGCGCGCTCGACGATGTCGTCTCCTGCAGTGACCCCACCAGGCTGTGCCAGCTGAGCCGCCCCTGCAAAAGTGCGA
>CAWGUF010000036.1:0-153593 GCA_963825625.1 uncultured Alphaproteobacteria bacterium
AGTATCCCAATGATCTGTTTGCCAATTGTTTCCTGAGTTTCCATATTGTTTCGTGAATTGGGATTTCCAATACGTCACCCAGTTTTCGTATTCGATACCCGAATCGGTTGCCATTGCGAAAAAATGAATGTGGTCGGGCATTATGACGTATCGTCCCATCAGCCAGGCTGTTGCATGTTGCCAGACTTTGCCAAGCGTTGCATGGACATCATCGCAAGCCAGTAATTGTTTTCGGTTTTTGGTGCAAACTGTATCAAAGATTATTGTTGACTGACCATCGATGAAGATTATGCCGTGAGTTGGGTGTTTTCGTTTGGGACGATCGATCGTCATGATGGGGCCCCCTTGTTATCTAATTGTCGTCGGAGGACAAGGCTCCTGCCTGGGAGGGCGAGGATGCTGCCGAGCCGATTGCGTTAAACCTTGGTCACATCGCGGCTCGGCGGGAGCCTCGCCCTCCCGATACCGCCCTCCCGATACCGCCCTCCCGATACCGCCGTTCCATTATTGCCGTTCCAGAGAACGCGTTCAACGTTTCAGCCGCTCGAGGTTGATACGGGCCTGTTCGGACCAGGGGCTGGCTGGGGCGAGGGCGAGGAAGCGCCGCCAGTGTTGACGCGCTTCTGGGTTGCGGTTCGCGCTTTCCAGCGCGACGGCCAAATGGTAATGAATGTCGGGAAAGTTTTCCTCAAATGACAAAGCACCTTGCAAGGCCGCGATCGCCAAATCCGTTTCCCCGAGTTCCATTAACACGCAACCGAGACTAGCGCGGACCTCCACGAGTGATGGGTCCGTCTCGAGGGCCACGTAATATCGCTCGCGGGCAGCTTCGACGTCTCCCGCCAAATACAACAGTTCTCCCAGCCGGTAACAGATTTCGGCATGTGGCCCGCCGACGAGCAAGAACATACGCCAGGCCTGAATCGCTTCCTCAATATCCCCGGCGTCTTCATGCTGTTCCGCAGTGCGCTTGAGTCGAAACAAGTCAGGCGCTGCCTCATTGCCTTCCTGAGCAACTTCCAGACTGGCCGCAAACAGCGAAATCGGTATAGCGACCGGCGAGGGGCTGTCGCCTTCACCGGCTTCGACATCGCTGAAATCCAGTCGCTTTTGCCCGTCGGTTTCCAGCAATTCACCCTGCCGATGAACAAGGATGTCGTTGCCTTCCAGACGCACCGACAACTCCGACAGTGCAATGCCGGGCAACCAGCGCTGAATCAGTTTCAGTTTTTTCTGAAGTGCCGCCGGGGAAATGCCCTGACCAATGAGGCTGACAAGTCGACGACCGGTGGCAAGCTGGGGGAAATCAAAATACGGCACGCGATTTGCGACCTTCACCGGTCGAATCAAGCCGCGACGATGCCAACTGCGAACCGTTGCCAGCGAAACGCCGAGGACGCTGGCGAGCATTGCCGGCGTATACAACGCCTGTGAAGAATTCGCTGCGGCCTTTTCGGGCGATTCCACACCGAATTCGGCGTTGCGCGACGGGGGTGACATAAGCGACAATAAGCCAGAGGACGACAATCGGCAGGCAAACGGTAACACTGTTTGACGATGCCTTGACAGTATCGCGGCATTCGCCACATTTGTCGAGCGTTGAACAGGAGCCTTCCGCCTGAATTCGATGTCGTTTCCAACAATCTGACTAGGTTCCGATCGGTCGAGTCGGTTTATCGGCCGGTTCGTTGAGGTCGGGTCGGGCCGGGCTATCCAACCCAGGCAGCGCAAGGTCGGTTTCAACCTTGCTGGAATCGGCTGCATCATCAAGATCCAGCGAAGGCCGCTCGTCGGCCGGGTTGGAGCTTTTCTCCGTTTGGTCATCGCCAGTGGCCGGAACGGGTTGTGACTCAACTGCCTTCTTTTCGACAGGTACCAAATCTGTTTCAGACTTGATGGGCGTTTCGGGAACGGTTACGGAACCGTCGGATGGTTTTTCAACGACGACGGTTTCCGGCCGAGCAGTGTAAACGCGTTGATTCAGCAAACTGTTGTCGACCGTTGGAATTGTCCGATAGACCAACGGCTGTTGCGAAACGGGCGTTGCGACAGGAATTGACGCCATGCCGGGGATGGGGTTGCCGTAGAAATCGACGGGCACTTGCATCATGACGGTCCGGGGAACCATCTGAACGGTTTCGACTGGTACACGACGAGTGACAACCGTGGGAGTTTGTTGTTCCGTTTCAACTGCTTCCCAACGGCAGACCTGAACTTCGTAGGGCTCGACTTTTTCCACGCGTTCAAATCGTCGGGTAACAACAGGAACCTGCCGAACAACTTCCTGGCGTTCGTATTTGGCGGGAGCAGCGTCATGACGGACACGCCGCAGGTACTGCTGGCGCATCATCTGAAGGCGTTGAAGCTGCCGACGTTCCTCGCGCGAGTACGAGAAGGTCGCGCGTGCGTGTGCGGCCGAGGGCGTCGACCATGTCCGCTTCCTGATGCGGCTGGTCGAGCTGGAGGTGATCGATCGCGAGCGCCGCATGATCGATCGCCGGATCAAGGCGGCCAAGTTCCCGGTGGTGAAAAGCCTCGACAGCTTCGACTTCGCGGCCTTCCCGGACCTGAACAAAGCTCTGGTGATGGAGCTGGCGCGTTCCGAATACGTCGAGCGCCGCGAGAATATCATCGCCGTCGGAAACTCCGGCACCGGCAAGAGCCACATCGGTCTGGGACTTGGGCTGGCCGCCTGCCAGAAAGGGCTATCGGTCGGCTTCACGAACGCGGCCGCGATCGTGCACGAGCTGATCGAGGCGCGCGACGAGAAACGGCTGCTACGCCTGCAGCGTCAGCTCGCCGCCTACAAACTGCTGATCATCGACGAACTCGGATACATCCCGCTGTCGCAGACCGGCGCCGAACTGCTGTTCGAGGTGTTCTCCCAGCGTTACGAGCGCGGCAGCACGATCGTCACCAGCAACCTTCCGTTCGACGAATGGACTTCGGTGTTCGGCTCGGAGCGGCTGACCGGCGCACTCCTGGACCGGCTGACGCACCACGTGCACATTCTGGAGATGAATGGCGAGAGCTACCGGCTCAATCAATCCAAGCGACGGGCCCGGCGGCCGAAGCCTGACGCCCCACCAGACGACGCCACCGAAAAATGACCGACGAACGCATGAAGGCCCCCGCGCGCGGGGGCCTTCATGCGTTCAAGACTGATGGATTATTGCTCCGGCCCGCCGATGCAAAATTACTCCGGCGTTGACAGGCTTCAGAAGTGGCTCCACAGTTTCGGACGGTGGGATGAGTGGATTGTCTGCCTGACGGCGCGCACGGTTGTGCGTGCGAATCAGGAGCGAAGATGACAAAGCGAACACGCCGAAACCATTCACCGGACTTCAAGGCCAAGGTGGCGCTTGCCGCCATCAGGGGCGACAAGACGGTCGCTCAGCTGTCGGATCAGCATGGCGTCCACGTCAGCCAGATCACCGCATGGAAGGAGCAGTTGCAGGCGAGTGCGGCGAACGCGTTCGGTCCGGGCGCTGCGCACCCGGCGGCGCCTGCGGTCGACATCAAGGCGCTGCACGCCAAGATCGGGGAGTTGACGCTGGAGAATGATTTTTTAGAGGGCGCGCTCAGCAAGGCGGGATTGCTGAACGCAAAGCGATGATCGACCGTGATCACGAGTTGAGCGTCACCAAGCAGGCCAAAGTTGTCGGGATCGCACGCAGCACGGTGTATTATCTGCCGCGCCCGGTCTCAGCCGACGATCTGGCTCTCATGCGCCAGATCGACAAGCTGCATACGGAGTTCCCTTTCGCGGGTTCGCGTATGTTGCGACGCCTGCTGGCATCCGAGGGGAGCAAGGTCGGACGGCGTCATGTGAAGACGCTGATGCAGCGCATGGGGGTAGAAGCCTTGTACCGCAAGCCTCGGACGACGAAGCCGGCGCCCGGTCACAAGATCTATCCGTATCTGCTGCGCGGCGTCGAGATCACGCGGCCCAATCAGGTGTGGGCGATGGACATCACGTACATCCCGATGGCGCGTGGCTTTGTCTATCTCACCGCTGTACTCGACTGGTTCTCGCGGCGCGTTTTGTCGTGGCGCGTGTCGATCACCATGGAGGCGGATTTCTGCGTGGCAGCTTTGGAAGAGGCTTTGGCGAAGCACGGACAGCCGCAGATCTTCAACACCGACCAGGGCTCGCAGTTCACCGGCACCGCCTTCACCGGCGTGCTGGCGAAGCACGACATCAAGATCAGCATGGACGGCAAGGGCGCGTGGCGGGACAACGTGTTCGTCGAGCGGCTTTGGAAATCCGTGAAATACGAGGAGGTCTATTTGCACGCCTACGACAGCGTGGCGGACGCGCGAAGCGGGATCGGGCGCTATCTCGATCTCTACAATCGCCGTCGTCCGCATTCCAGCCTTGACGACATGACGCCCGACCAGGCGTACTATGGTGCACACAGCATGCCGCCGCTCCGCTTGGCGGCCTAACCCCGGCAGACGATCCACTTATCGAAGCGGAATTTCTGTCCGAACAACCGGGACCACCTCAGGCCTCACCTCACCTGTGGCCAGCTGGATGGATACCGACCGGGTGAGATTGGTGCCGTCTGCCAGCTGAGTTGAGATCCGCAGATCCAGGCTGCCGCCTTGAGCCGTTGGCTTGATCAGCAGCATCCCTTCGTCCGCACGTTCGACGAAGGCGGGAAGGGGGCGGCCGTCAGCCTGCAGGATCGAATAGCCGACGACAACTCCGCCTTGAGCCTCCAGTGTGTTGCTAACTTGCACGAACACCATGCGGTCTCGCATCAACGTGTCGACTACGATCTGGGCAGGGGCATCGTCCGCGGCCATGCGTGGGAGGGCATCGATGCGTGTCGAGAACCCGCTAAGGCTTTGCAGGTCCCACAAGCCGAGCGTCTGCGGGAATGCGGTTGCTGCAAACTCGGCCAGTCGGGTCAAGCGGGATACGTGCTCGATGGGGTGCTGGGAGGAGCCGGCTTGCCCAAGGCTCGAGACGCCTTCAAGTTGACCGATGCCGTTTACAGTTGTGATCACGATATCTCGAGCTTCGAGATCCAAACCAAGCGTGCTCAACTGCCCAATGCCCGCAACTGTCTCCAGAACCATGCCGTTGAGATCGAGCTCATTCGTTGTCGGACTTTCCGCGGAGGTTGCGGATCTGTCCGTCGTCGGAGCGTCTATTGCCCTGAGGGGTCCAGGAAGCACCACGACAGTGACGTTGACGGTCACGGTGCCGCCGTGGCCATCGTCTGCTGTGACCTTGAAAGTCTCCGTGCCGACGAAACCGAAAGCGGGCTCATAGACGAAAGTGCCATCTGCCTGCACGTTTGCTGTGCCGTTCTGGGGAGGCACGGATAGGGTGTAGTTCAGGGCATGCCCTTCCGGATCGGAGCCTTTCACGTGCCCGAGAACCGGTGCGTCGAGAGGCGTAGTGTAGGTGGCATTCTGTGCCACGGGTGCGTCGTTGGCGCCGGTCACGGTGATGGTCAGGGTTGCGGTGTCGGTGCCGCCGTTGCCGTCGGAGACGGTGTAGGTGATGGTCTCGACCTCGGTCTCGCCGTCGTCGAGGCCGTTATAGGCTGTGCCCGGATCGAAGCTATAGGAGCCGTTGGCGTTCAGGGTGAGCACGCCGCCGCCGGCAAGCGTGAACGGCGTGCCGATGGTTATGGCGTTGCCGGCCTGCAGCGCGGACACGACGGTCAGCGGATCGATAGTTCGGCGCGGTGTCGGCATCCCCAGTGGCTGCGTCGGTGATGACGTTGCCGGAGATGGCGGTATCGTCCTCTCCGAGGGTCGCGGCGTCGTCGACCGCGACGGGCGGCGGGTTCGACACGTCGATGACGAGGGTGACCTGGCTGGTGGCGGTGCCGTCGGTCACGTCGACGGTGACGGTGTAGAGGCCGGGGTTGCCCACCGGATCGTCGCCGCCCTGGGAGGCTGACGGATCGACGATGCCGGTGATGGTGCCGTCGGGGTTGAGGGTGAGGCCTGGCGGCAGCGGGCTTGCCGTCGAGAAGGTCAGCGGCTCGGCGTCGGGATCGATCGCATACGGAGCGACATCGATCAGCGGCGTCGTTGAGAAGTCCTGACCGTCGGTGACGTTCTGTGTCGGGATCACGCTTGCCGGATCAGCCGGGACCGGGTTCTCCGGATCGGGCTGGGCGATGCTCGGATCGACGATGACGGGGGCGTCGTTGGCGCCGGTCACGGTGATGGTCAGGGTTGCGGTGTCGGTGCCGCCGTTGCCGTCGGAGACGGTGTAGGTGATGGTCTCGACCTCGGTCTCGCCGTCGTCGAGGCCGTTATAGGCGGTGCCCGGATCGAAGCTGTAGGAGCCGTTGGCGTTCAAGGTGAGCATGCCGCCGCCGGCGACCGTGAACGGCGCACCGATGGTGATGGCGTTGCCGTTCTGGTTCGCCGCCGTGACGGTCAGCGGGTCGCTGTCGGGGGCGGTGTCGGCATCGCCGGTCGCGGCATCGGTGATGACGTTGCCGGAGATGGCGGTATCGTCCTCTCCGAGGGTCGCGGCGTCGTCAACCGCGACGGGCGGCGGGTTCGACACGTCGATGGCGAGGGTGACCTGGCTGGTGGCGGTGCCGTCGGTCACGTCGACGGTGACGGTGTAGAGGCCGGGGTTGCCCACCGGATCGTCGCCGCCCTGGGAGGCTGACGGATCGACGATGCCGGTGATGGTGCCGTCGGGGTTGAGGGTGAGGCCTGGCGGCAGCGGGCTTGCCGTCGAGAAGGTCAGCGGCTCGGCGTCGGGATCGATCGCATACGGAGCGACATCGATCAGCGGCGTCGTTGAGAAGTCCTGTCCGTCGGTGACGTTCTGTGTCGGGATCACGCTTGCCGGATCAGCCGGGACCGGGTTCTCCGGATCGGGCTGGGCGATGCTCGGATCGACGATGACGGGTGCGTCGTTGGCGCCGGTCACGGTGATGGTCAGGGTCGCGGTGTCGGTGCCGCCGTTGCCGTCGTCGACGGTGTAGGTGATGGTCTCGACCTCGGTCTCGCCGTCGTCGAGGCCGTTGTAGGCGGTGCCCGGATCGAAGCTGTAGGAGCCGTTGGCGTTGAGGGTCAGGGTGCCGCCGCCGGCGACCGTGAACGGCGTGCCGATGGTGATGGTGTTGCCGCCCTGGTTCGCCGCCGTGACGGTCAGCGGGTCGCTGTCGGGCGCGGTGTCGGCATCGCCGGTCGCGGGATCGGTGATGACGTTGCCGGAGATGGCGGCATCGTCCTCGCCGAGGGTCGCGGCGTCGTCGACCGCGACGGGCGGCGGGTTGGCGACGTCGATGACAAGGGTGACCTGGTGGTGGCGGTGCCGTCGGTCACGTCGACGGTGACGGTGTAGAGGCCGGGGTTGCCCACCGGATCGTCGCCGCCCTGGGAGGCTCGACGGATCGACGATGCCGGTGATGGTGCCGTCGGGGTCGAGGGTGAGGCCTGGCGGCAGCGGGCTCGCCGTCGAGAAGGTCAGCGGCTCGCCGTCGGGATCGATCGCATACGGAGCCGACATCGATCAGCGGCGTCGTTGAGAAGTCCTGTCCGTCGGTGACGTTCTGTGTCGGGGATGACGTTGCCGGATCAGCGCGGGACCGGGTTCTCCGGATCGGGCCGGGCGATGCTCGGATCGATCGATGACGGGCGCGTCGTTGGCGCCGGTGATGGTGATGATCAGGGTCGCGGTGTCGGTGCCGCCGTTGCCGTCGTCGACGGTGTAGGTGATGGTCTCGATCGCGGTCTCGCCGTCGTCGAGGCCGTTGTAGGCGGTGCCCGGATCGAAGCTGTAGGAGCCGTTGGCGTTCGAGCGTGAGCATGCCGCCGCCGGCGATCGTGAACGGCGTGCCGATGGTGATGGCGTTGCCGTTCTGCGCGGCGCCGTGACCGTCAGCGGATCGCTATCGGGCGCGGTGTCGGCATCGCCGGTGGCTGCGTCGGTGATGACGTTGCCGGAGACGGCGGCATCGTCCTCGCCGAGCGGTCGCCGCGTCGTCGACCGCGACGGGCGGCAGGTTGGCGACGATGACTGTGGCGTTGGCCGAGGTCGAGGCGCCTTGAGGATCGGTGGCAATGACGCCGAAGGTGTAAGAGCCGTTGGACAGCGACCCACCCTGCGAGGCATTCGCCGGCGGTGTGCCGGAGACCACGCCCGTTGTCGGATTGATCGACAGCCAGGACGGAGCAGTCGGCGCTAGCGAATACGTCAGAGCTTCGCCATCCGGGTCAGTGAAGGCGCCGAATGTGGGGAACGATACGTTGCCGCCGTCGACGCTATTGGTTTGCGGAATGGCCAGCGTGTTGAACGGCGCATCGTTCTCGCCGGTGAGCGTCAGCGTGAGCGTCGCCTGCGCGGTGCCGCCATTGCCGTCGGTGATCGTATAGGTGATCTGCTCGGTGACGACCTGGCCTTGATCGAGTGCGTTGGCCGTGGCGTTCGGCACGAAGGTGTAGCTGCCGTTCGGCCTGGATGGTGAGTGTGCCGTGTGCGAGCACGATCGGGCTGCCGACGCTGCCGAGGCTGACGGCGGTGACGATCAGCACGTCGGCGTCGACGTCGGTGTCCGCGCCGCCCGTACCGCCGCCAGCGGTGACAGCGCCGGAGATCAGGTTGCCCGAAAGCGTCTGCTGCTCGGTGCCGCTGTTGGTGTCGGCGACTGCAGCAGGTGCGTCGTTGGAGCCGTTGATTGTCAGCGTGACCGTCGCGGTGTCGAAACCGCCATTGCCGTCTGAGATCTGGTAGGTGAACGTGTCGGCGGCCGTTGCGCCGACAGGTACGCTTTCAAACGATCCGTTCGGGTCATAGCTGTACGTGCCATCGGCATTCATGGTGAGCAACGCGCCGGACGGCAGCGTGATGGCGGCACCGGGCGTGTAGGCGGCGCCGTTGACTTGGGTGACGGTGAGCGTGTCGCCGTCCAGGTCGGAATCCTGGCCGGGCGTGCCGGGCGTCACGTCGCCGGTTGCCGCCGGGCCGTTCTCGGAGACGCTAAGCGTGTCGTCGACGGCGTCGGGGGCGTCGTTGATGTCGCGGAAGTACAGGTCCGTTGTCAGCGGCACGGCGTTGGAGCCGTCGGCTGTGAGGGCCGGTACGCCGGCGAGGTTGAGCGTGGTCTGGTCTCGGTTCTCGTCGTTGACGTCGAAGCCGTCGGTGGCGGACGATCCCTCGAAGACGTCGGCCAGGCCGTCGCCGTCGGTGTCGCCAGCGCTGTAGGTGGTAGGCTGACCGTCGCCGCGCTCGGCAACGTCGGCGGTGCCGTCGTTGTCGCTGTCCGCGTCGAGGTAGTCGACGGCGTCCGCGCCGTCGGTGTTGACCGGTGTCAGGCCGAGCGAGCCCGCGGCACCGGTGCCGCTGTGGCGTCATAGGCGTTGTCGAGGCCGTCGCCGTCGGTATCGCTGCCTGATGGCGCGACATAGCCAGCCGTCGTCTGCGCTTCGACGTTGTCGGTCAGACCATCGTTGTCGGCATCGATGTCGAGGTGGTCGTAGAGGCCATCGGCGTCGGTGTCGCGCGGCGCGAGGCCGCCCAGGGCCAAGCCGATACCATCTTCCGGGTTCGTGTTGACGGTGACTTCCAGCGTCCGGATGCCGAGCCCTGAGAGATCGATGACGCACCACGCCCGTTCGCCGAACCGAGCGCCGTCCCGCTGCCGACAATGCCCGTCGTGAACACGCCCGTAGCACCATCCCAACTCGCGGTTCCGCCGGCCGTATCGGAGTAAGTGCCGAGCATGACGGTCGAAGCTGAGATCGACGGACGCGCCGCTGGCATCGAATGCGGCGACGACGAAATTGTGGCTGCCCGTCATCAGATAACCCAAGGACAGGAACATCGCATCGTCGATCGCATCGATGCTCTCGAACCGCATCACATGTTGTGTCGCACCTAGGGCTGGAATGATGTGGTCACCTGGATTGACGTGTTCGACCGCGCCATTCGAGGTGGTGTAGCTGAGGTCGCCGTATTGGGCAGGCGGATTGGGCGGGGAGACCGCAGACCAGTTGACGAAGTTCGCATCGTAGGAGATGGAGCCAGACGGCGTCTGAGCGGTCAGAACGACGCCTGTCGCCGGAGTGGATTGGCCGGTGAAGGCGGGGAACTCAACGCGCGGCAGGCCGAGACCTTCGGTCACGTCGGTTAGGCCGTCGTTGTCGTCGTCGATGTCGGCGGCATTGGCGATGCCGTCGCCGTCGGTGTCGCGGGCCAGCGTGACGGTCGCGGTGTCGTGGCCGCCGTTGCCGTCGGAGACCTGGTAATCGAATGCCTCGGTGTCGGAGTTGCCGGGCGCCATGACGACGTCCAAGCGTGCCGTCGGGCTAGCAGCGTGACCGTGGTGCCGGAAGCGAGCGTGACGGTCGACGGATTGCCGCCGCCGATCGGGATCACGACGCCCGGGTTGGCCGGATCGATGATGCCGGTGACGGACAAGGCTCCGCCGTCGACATCGCTGTCGTTGGGCAGAACAGCGATGTTGGTGGTACTGCCCGGCACGACCGTGATCGGACCGTCGTCGGTGGCGACAGGCGGATCGTTGACAGGCACCATGACGAGCTGCAGCGTCGAGGTGTCTGTGCCGCCGTTGCCGTCAGTGACGGTGTAGGTGACGGCCGGGATCGGGCCGTCGTAGTCGGCGACCGGGGTGAAGGCGTAGCTGCCATCGGTGTTGACCGTCAGCGTGCCGACGCCCGAGATCAGGATCGGCGTGTCGAGCGCGAACGGCCCGGCCTCGCCGGAGATGGCGAAGTCCTGGATGGTCGGCGCACCGCCGTCGACGTCGGTCGTGTTGGTGATCAGGCTGCCGGTGACCGGCGTATCCTCGGTGACATTGACCGTCTCGTCGCCGTCGACCGGATCGTCGTTGACCGGCGTCACGTTGAACGTCATCGTGTTGGGCGTCGGGTCGCAGCTCGGGGGATTTGCCGCGAAGACGATGTCGTCGACGTAGAGATCGTTGCCGAAGCCGCCCGGCGCATTGTTGACCAGCACGAATGAGTAGTTGCCCGGCGCCAAGGTCGCAGAAAGCGAGTAGGTCTGCCAGTTGTTCGCCGACGTGTAGTCGGGCAGGTCGCCGGTATTGACGGTCGCCACGACGGCATTGCTAGCGTCGAGGATGGAGATCGTCACGTTGGGCTTGACGGTGAACGAGTTGCCGTTGGCCAGCGCAACGGACACCTGGTAATCGCCGCCCTGTGTGATGGTCACGCCCTGCCGATAGAACTCGCCGGCGTCGAAGGAGGCGTTGACGACCATGAAGCGCCCGTTGGGGTCGCCAGTGTGGTCGGTCTGGGAGTAGTCGAAGGTCGCGAAGTCGGTGGTGTTCCACCAGTTTCCAAGCGACGGATCGATCCCGCTGACGAGCGCATAGTCGCCGTCCTGGATGGTGTCGGTGCCGTCGTAGCTGTAGGTCGTCGTGCCCGTCAGACCCGCCGTCGCGAACGAGGCGCGGCCGGTGCCGGCACCGAAGGTCTCCGTGAACAGCGACGGTGCGCTGTCGTCGCAGACGACGAACTGGAAGCTTGCGTAGTTCGCGCCATTGGCGTTCGGCGCCGGCACGAAGGTGAGCAGGCCACTGGTGATGTCGGCGACCGGGATCTCGTCGCCGGCGCTGACCGGTACGCCATTGAGGAGCAGCGTGCCATTGGCTGGAAGCGTGGTGAGCTCGACGTGGTCGAAGGCATCGCCATCGGGATCGGAGAAGCCGAAGTCGGCGACCGTGATGGTGTAGGTGCTGTCTTCGGGAATCGTGATCGTGGCGTCCGAGCCCGATGGAGCCTCGGGCACCGCGACAATCGGGCCGAACGTGACCGTTGCCGGCGTGCCGTCGACCGTACCGTCGTTCGGCGTGTATGTGAGGCTCGGCACAGGGCCGGTGTAGTTCTGTGCCGGCGTGAACGTTACGTCACCATTCGCTGCAACGGTGATGACGCCAATTGCAGCGCCCGTGGAGGTAACCATCGCAGTCGGTGCGCCGAGCGTCAGCGCATCGGGATTGCCATCACCATCGATGTCGATGGCGGCCGATGCGATCGTCAGCGGATCGCCATCAGAATCGGTGTCGTTACCGAGTACGTTCTGAGTGACGGGCGTGTCCTCGGTGACCGGGATGGTGTCGTTAACGCCGACCGGCGGCTCGTTGAAAGAGACCGCAATCACGTTGATATATGACGTCGCCGTGTTGGTCGGCGCACCCGCATCGTCCGTAACCACAACATCGATCGTGCGGATCACCGTGTCGTTTGGCGTAGCCGACGTGTTCTCGAAGGTGATGGCCTTTATGGCTGCGTCGTAGTCGGCAGTCGTGGCGACGCCGGTCAGTATGATGTTGGTGCTGGTCGAGGCAGGATCGACGGAGATTCCGGCCGGCAGCGTGGCAGGA
Organism: uncultured Alphaproteobacteria bacterium; assembly: GCA_963825625.1. Lineage (GTDB taxonomy): Bacteria > Pseudomonadota > Alphaproteobacteria > Rhizobiales > Hyphomicrobiaceae > CAMDPA01. The sequence continues at coordinate 12,360 of CAWGUF010000036.1, forward strand.
ATGTTGAGTTGGTCGTCGGTCTGCGGATTGGTGAGCGTGATGGTCGCCGAGGCGATCTGGCCGTCGTCGGTGATCGCCATGTCGGTGTCGGCGATGGCGATCGGCGCACCGCCTTCGATGAAGGTGCCGCCGAAGTCGGGATTGGTATCCACGGTTGCCGGGCTCGTGAAGAAACTACCCGTGAAATTGCCGTCGAGGGTGAAATTGCCGCCAAACGAACGGGTATATTTCACCGTGAACGAAGATGTGCCACCAAACGCGAGTTGCACGGCATTGGTTGGGTCGACGCCAGGACTGCCGGTATCGTCATCGGCTGGAGAGAAAGTGATCTCGCCTCCAGCAATTGTTGCAGTGATATCGGTGGTTCCGTTGAGCACATAGGAATCGAGCTCGTTGGTATTGAGCGTAATGCGTTCATAACGGTTGGCGAATGCATTGCTTTGATCGAGATCAGTGACGAGCACTGAAAAATCACCCGTTATTGGGGTGTTGGTGCCAGCGAGCACCATCTCCCAACGCACGACCGCATTGTCCTCGACGCCGACGGTGCCCGGAACGGTGATGTTGGCATCGTCGCCGACGACGGAGAACGACACGTCGGCGCCCGTGCGCGAGACGACGACGGCGCGTAAGTCGACCGCTTGGCCGTTGACCGTTCCCACATTGGCGTAGACGGCCGTCTCGCCGTTGCCGGCGCCGTTGACGGCCTCGGTCTGGCCATCATTGGAGATCACGGGCGGGGAGGAGAAGCTGAGGCTGATCGTATCGGGCACGCCCGGAACCGGGGGCGTCGATGTGACGTCGAGGTCGATGGAGGGTGGATCGTTGACCGGCGTGACGTGAATGGTCGCCAGAGCGACGTTGCTGTCGACGGTGCCGTTGCTGAATTTCACCTCGATCAGGCGGTCAGCAGCATCAGGCGCGTCTGAAGTATTGCTGAAGGTTATCTGGTTGATCGCGGTTTCGTAGACCGTCGGATCCGTCGTCGCACCTGTCAGCTGGACCGTGATCGCGCCGCCTGCACTTGTAATCGTGTAAGCGAGGCCGTTGACAGTGCCACTGGCGGCCGTGCTGCCGTTGACGAGGAGCTGGTCGGCCGGCTTGGCGTTGGTCAGAGTGACCGTCGCGCTTGCGACATTGGTGTCGAGGCCCGTGATGTCGACATCGGCATCGACGACCGCGACGGCCGATCCGTTCTCAATGAATGTCGTCTGGTACCCGGTGCCTGTTTGCGTGCTGTTGTTGGCGTCGAGGTCGAGTTGACGCATGAAGACGGTTTGCGGGGACACGAAAACGAGGTCGCCGTCGCCGTCATGATCGAAGAAGCGCTGACCGTGTGATGTTCCGGCCAGTGACCCGTCGGCAACGCCGTTGGTTGGAACTGCGTCGAACAGGAGTTGGCCTGGCGGCGGAGCGACGCGGTAGGTGACTTCCCAGGACGATACGTTGTTCCAGTTGAACTTCACTCCGGATTCGGAGCCTGCAAGCTCCGTGTCGACGAGGTTGGTCGCAGTGATCTTGCCGAAAGAGGGATCGGCGGGATTTGTGACCGTTGCGCCAGTGTCCGGGTCGACGTTGAGCCCGATGGTGAGGTGCGTGATGCCCGGCGCCTCTGCCTGATAAGAGAAGAGTTCATCGAATTCGGCGCGGACCGACTCCTGAGGCTTTATGCCCGTCATGTTGTAGTAGGTCATCACGCCGGGAGCGCTGTACAGATGGCCTTGTGCATCGATGTCACGGATGAAGAAGCCGACATCTCCCTGCGCGATGATACCGGTACCAGTTGCCGGATTGTAGGTTCCTGCCGCAAACGCATCCCACCGGATCCTGACCTCGGCGTTCTCGATCCGCACCGAGGCGTCGTCCCCGTTGCTGATGGCGAAGTTCAGGGTCGGGTCCTGGCCGGCGTTGGGATTAGTGTCGGTGATGCTGAGGACGGTCGCGCGCAGGTCGATTGCGGTCGCACCGACGAAGCCTGCGTTCTGCCAAACCGCAGTGGCGCCAACCATCTTGGTTACGTCGGTAATATGGCGCGTGACGCCGTCTCCGCCCGTCACGGCCGTGGCGACCGCGCCGGTATTGTCGCGCACGACGGGCGCGCTCGTTGCCGAGATATTGAATGGTGCCAGCAGGCCGTTCCATTCCGGCGCATCGATCAGGTCGGCCTCGATGAGGCCGGTGCGCGTTTCCAGGTCCCAGTCGCCGCCGCGCGCAGCGTGACCCGTGTCGTCGATGGATGCGGCGATGTCGGCGCCGGTTGCGGTGGCGAGCGCAGTGACGAAGGCGGCGCCAGCATCACCTGAAGCTACGTCGCAGCCGTAGATCAGGATGTCGGCATCCTCGGATAGCGCTGACCTGATGGAGGAGAGCTCGTCGGCATGCTGACCGCTGATCGAGGACAGGTTCAGCTGGGAGTTGCCCAGGCGCAGCTCGCCCGCCTCGCCGTGGCTCAGGATGTGGATTGCATCGATGTCGGTGCGGCCGGAGAGCGCCTCGGCGATCTGCTCCACGCCATCGCGAGATTGGTCCAGCAACACGATCTCGATGGCAGGATCGAGCTTAGATATCAATGCGCCGATGTCGGTCACGGCTGCGTCGATGAAGGCGATCTCGCTGCGGCCGCCGGCTGCCGCCGACGATACCAGTGCATAGTCGATCGTATCGGGGGTATCGGCTTGGCCGGGATCGGCTTCTGCCTGCGGTGCCTCGACGGCAATCTCTGCCTGCTGCTGGGCGATTTGGTCTGCGAACTGCTCGGCAGTCGCTCCGCCAGCGGCATCGAACACAATGCGTGGTTCCAGCGCGAGCAGGCCAATCGCGGCAGCGCGCGGCTCGTCACGGCCCGCGACCGAACCTGGGCGCCTCGTTGCTTGCAGTCCCCGGCTGCGGCTTCTCTGGATTGCCTCGCGCATGCGACGGATACGTCGTTTCGACCTGATTGCCAATCGTCGGGAGAGATGTCCGGGCATCGAGCCCGGGCGACGAGCGATGCTGGCCAGCAGCCGCCAGATCGACGCGCGAATCCTGAGCCCACGCTTGGGCCTGTGCGCTTCGGCGGCGCTTGCCGAAACAGAGCCCAGTAGGCGTCCACCCAAGCCTGTGCGTGCGGACAAGCGGGAGGCTTCGGAAATCGCGTGGGGGTGCTGCATGGCGTTACCTTGCGAGATGGGAGCGAAAAGAATTGTCATGTTGCACAACTTTAGATTGTTCAGGTAAACAAGCTCTGAACTTGCGCGGCATAGGTGCTTGATGGAACGACAGGAAACCGTCGGCGGAATTCCGTGAATTGATGTGTTAATTTTGACGAAAAATACAAATGACCAATCACGTGGGGGATGCCCAGGTGATCCGAACATCTTGAAATGGTCGGCTCATGGTTGGTGCGTCTTGGAGTATTTTAATTAAAATCAATGATTTATATAAATGCCTCCCGTCCAGATCAGGATGCAGCATAGGCATCGCCGCCAGGCTGTTGGATGCTTCTGCATCTCCATTGAGGACCTGTAGTCTTGCTTTTCAGGTTATTTTCTTTCGTCAATATTCGGCAAATCGGAGTAGCAGTTCGATTGCAGTCGCTTCCGGCTGTGGTGATCTGAGTTGTGACATGATGGGGGATTTGTCGTGCTGAGATCTATCGCAGGCCTCTTTAGTGTATCAGCATTTGCACTTTCTGGTTGTGCAATTGCGCCAAAGCCGCTGAGCGATCCGGAGCTGTCGTCCTACGCTCAGGACAAGCTCGGCCGGATAACGGCGGGTCAGCCGCGTCCCAGCGGGCCCGTGACGTTGCGCGAGGCGATGGCACGGGCGTTGAAGTACAATCTCGACAAGGAGGTGGAGGTCATGCAGCTGATGCTTGCCGAGCAGCAGTTGCGGGTTGCCCATTACTCCAAGCTGCCGGGCATTGTTGCCGGCTCGGGATATGCAGACCGCAATAATTACTCCGGTGGCAGCAGTGTGCGCCTTGTCGGGCCGAGGGAGGTGGGGGAGCAGTCTTTGACTTCGTCCACGTCCTCTGAGCGGGACGTGCGTACGGCCGACATCCGGTTTACGTGGCATGTATTGGATTTCGGACTTTCGTATATCCGTGCAAAGCAGGCTGCAGACAAAGTTCTGGTGGCGGAGGAGGCTCGCCGGCGCGTCGTCAATAGGATACTGGAAAATGTCCGTGCCGCTTACTGGCGCGCGGTTGCCGCAACTCGACTTCTTGGCAGGCTCGGCCGGCTCGAGGTGCGCGTGCGGCGGGCGCATGCTGATACCAAAGCGCTGGTGCAACAGGGGGATTCTTCGCCGCTTACCGCGCTGACATATGAGCGCGAATTGGTGGAGATCCAGCGCGAGATTCGCAGGATCAGTGCGGAGCTGAGCAGCGCCAAGGCGCAACTCGCGGCGCTCATCAATCTCGATCCGGGTAAGCCCTTCGAGGTCGCGGTTCCGAACCGATTGCCGCTTCCGCCGTCTTTGCGAATGTCGCCGGCAATGATGGTTGAGGCGGCTCTGACCAACCGTACCGAGTTGCGGGAAGTGGCCTATCTGCAGCGCATCAACGCGAGGGAGGCGGAGGCAGCCCTGCTGGAATTGCTGCCCGGCGTCTCTCTCGATGCGGCGCCGCACTGGAATAGCAACAGTTTCCTGTTCAACAGCCACTGGATTGCCTGGGGCGCGCAGGCCAGCTGGAATCTGATCAAGGTGTTCTCTTATCCCGATCGGCGCCGAGAGGTGGATGCCAAAGATGCATTGCTCGATGCGCGTGCGCGGGCGGTGACGATGGCGATCATCACTCAGGTCCATGTCGGCCGCGCGAGGCTGCATCACGCGCGCAGACAGTATGACTTCTGCGGTTCGGATGCTCGATGTGCAGAACAGAATTGTGAGGCAGGTCCGCAGCGCGTTGTCCGCCGGCAAGATAAGCGAGCAGACGGCGGTGCGTGAAGAGATGAATACGCTTGTCGCGCTGGTCAAGAGAGACATGTCGTATGCGGAATTGCAGAGTGCGGTGGCTACGCTGCGTGCCTCGATAGGTTACTTGCCGGAAGACGCTTCTGGATATTCTCCCGCTTCGATCCCTACTGCAGGGCGACCGGTGCAAACCGGCTCAATAGCGTCCAGGTGAAGTGCCCGGTACCGTAGCAGAGCCCTGCAAATGCTGCATCGCAATTGCGCCAACTGTCTGGGTCCGATCGTGTGATGCGCTGCCGCGGGCAGTTGTTTTGCACTCGATTGCTCGATGGAGGATCCCCGATGTTTCCTGTTCGGCTGTCTTGCGCGACGTCGCTGTCGGCCTGGCTGGTCTCGGCTGCGGTCTGTCCAGGTGCGATGGCGGAGATGGCACCTCAGTCTGTGGTGCGAGGTGTGGTCCGCGCGGAGGCGAGTGCCACAATTTCGAGCGAACTCGTGGCCCGGATCTCCAGCCTTCCGTACAAGGCAGGCCAGGCATTCAAGGCGGGGGACGTACTCGTGACGTTCGACTGCCGTCGCTACGAGGCAGATCTGCGTGCGGCCGAAGCGGAGGTGCGAAGTCTGGAGATAGCGGTTGTCACCAACCGACAGCTGTTGCGACATGGGGCAACGGGAAGCAATGACCTGGCGGTTGCGGAGGCGAAGCACAATCAGGCTGTGGCCACTGCGGATTTGCTGCGGGTTCGGACCAGTCAGTGCCGAATAGATTCGCCTTATGACGGGCAGGTCGTGCAACTCCTCGTGGATGTTTTCGAGATGCCGCAGGCCAATGCTCCGCTGATGAAGATCGTCAAGACCGGCCGGCTCGAGGTGGATATGATCGTGCCCTCCGAATGGGCGACCTGGCTGAAGTCAGGATACGCATTCTCGTTCAAGGTCGATGAAACAGGCACCAAGCACGATGCCCGCATTCTTCAAACGGGTGCCGTCGTCGATCCGGTCAGCCGAACAATGAAAGTGGCGGCGATCCTGATCGCTCCGTCGCCTCTGGTGCGGCCTGGGATGAGCGGTGCCGCCAGCTTTGCTGCGCCGGCAGGGGATAAGCGATGACTGCCGCTGCAGACCGGAGCGATCAACAAGCCGAAGCAGGCGATCCGCGGTCTCGTGGGACGGGCTCGCAGCCGCATCTGGAACCGGTGGAGGGTCAGGCTGCTCAATTCGGTGCCGCGACCCTGCTCGCGGTCGAGCGGCGTGTGCGCGCTGCCAAAGACGAGGTCGAGATCGCGCATCTGATTGCAAACGAATTGCGAAGGCTTGTCTCTGGCCGGCAGTCGATCGTGCTGCGGCTGGTCCGTCCGCACCGTTTTGAGGTGGTTTCCATCTCAAGCCTCGTGCTCAGTGAGAAGGATACGCCATTCGTGCGCTGGCTGCACGGGATGGTGGCCGCACTCGTTGCGGAGCACGGCCGAAGTCAGGCGATCGTGTTCGATCTTCCTGCGTTCACCGAGCCGGAATCGCCGGAGACTCGAAGCTATCCATTCCGACATTTCGTCTGGCAGCCGCTGCTGCTTCCTGCCGGTGAGGCATTTGCCGGCCTGCTCATCGCCCGGGAGCGGTCGTGGCAGAGTGCTGAATGCCAGCTCATTGCGCGCGAAGCCGAGGCATTCGCCAATGCCTGGCAAGCGCTCCATGGCGCGCGTGCCTTGCGACCGCGGCGGCGGCGGAGCAGGTGGACTGCGGTGCTCGTTGCTGCGGGCGTTGTCGCTGCTGGCGCATGTCCGGTTCCGATGACGGTGCTTGCTCCTGTCGAGATTGTTGCTGATGGGCCGCAGCGTGTAACTGCGCCGCTTGACGGCGTCATCAAGAGGATTCTCGTCGAGCCGAACAGGCGTGTGCAGATTGGTCAGCCAATCCTGAGTTTCGACGAGACCGCTCTGCGCAACAGGCATCAGGTTGCGGAGCGGGAGATGCGGCTTGCCGAGGCCCGGTATCTGCGGCTGGGCCAGGCTGCTTTTTCCGATGACGTCGCGCGACACGAGCTTGCCCAGGCGCGGGCGGAATTCGAGTTGAAGAAAGCCGAGCTCGACTATTCGGCGCAGATGCTCGGGCGCGCGTCGATTTCTGGCAGAGCGCAGCGGCGTTCTCGTGTACTCCGGCAAGGATCGCTGGATTGGTCGTCCCGTTCGAACAGGCGAGCGGATCATGCAGATCGTAGATCCTGGACGCGTCACGGCTCGCATCGAGCTTCCAGTTGCCGACGCCATTGTGCTGGCGCGAGGTGCAACGGCCCGGCTGTTTCTGGACGCGAATCCGCTGAAAGCGGTTGACGCCCGTGTCATCAGCGAGGGTTATCAGGCCGAGCCCAACGCAACGCAGCAGCTCGTATATCATGTTTACGCTGAATTTAAGGGAGGCACCGATGGGATACGCATCGGTGCAAGAGGCACGGCTCAGCTGATCGGCAGTGAGGTGTCGCTCGCGTTCTATCTATTCCGACGTCCGATTTCTGCGGTCCGTCAGCAACTGGGGCTTTAGCGTGCCAGCTGCAGGTGGTCAACAGAGCACGCCATCGTTGCCCGAGCTGAGGCAGGATTTGCGGCTGTTTCCTGCGGCTGCAGCTGGTGGCGGGCAAGGCTGCGTCGTCTACGATCCGGTTCGACACCGCTATTTCCAGCTCGCCCGTTCCGGCTTCGATCTCGTCAGCCGGTGGCGTGCGGAGCCGGCCGCCCAGTTCGCCAAGCGGATCGAAGCTGAGCTCGACCGGCCAGTGAGCGTCAGGGAAGTCAATGAGGTTGCGAAATTCATCATCGCCAACGAGCTGGCGCTGGAGCCACCCCAGGGCGATGCCCGCAATCTTGCCGCCCGCCAAGCCAGATTGCAGAAGTGGCAGGTGTCACGTGTGATCCACGGCTACCTTTTCTTCCGGGTGCCGCTGATCAGGCCGGAACGCTTCCTGAATGCCACGCTTCCGCTGGTGGCCCCGCTTTACAGCCGGGCAGCCGCCGTCATCATCATTGTTATTTCTCTGTGCGGGCTCTACCTTGCCTCTCGCCAATGGGAACAGTTCATCGTTACGTTCCTCGATTTCTTCAGTCTGCAGGGTGTGTTCGCTTATCTGCTTGCGATTGTCCTCGTGAAATCGATGCACGAGCTCGGGCACGCCTACACCGCGACCCGTGCCGGCGTGCGTGTCAACACGATGGGCGTGGCGTTCATCGTACTGGCGCCAATGCTGTATACGGACGTAAGCGATGCCTGGCGCCTGCCCGGGCGCCGCCAGAAGCTTGCCATTGACGGGGCCGGTGTCGTCGTCGAGCTTGCGCTGGCAGGTGTTGCCATGTTCTTGTGGGCATTCCTGCCTGATGGGCCGTGGCGTTCGGCGGCCTTTGTGACCGCGACGACAAGCTTGTTTATCGGGTTGATCATAAATCTGAACCCCTTGATGCGGTTCGACGGCTATTATCTGCTGTCGGATGCCTGGGGTATTCCAAATCTTCAGCCGCGCAGCAATGCATTGGCGCGGTGGTGGCTTCGTGAATTCCTGTTCGAGCTGCGGCGTCTGCCGCCGGAACCGCTGCCGACACGCCGGCGCACACTGATGATCGTTTTTGCGATGTGTGCCTGGGTCTATCGCTTCTTTGTCTTTCTCGGAATTGCGCTTGTTGTCTATCACATGTTCTTCAAGGTGCTTGGAATCATTCTGTTTGCTGTGGAAATCATCTGGTTCATTCTGCTTCCAGTCTTCAACGAGGTGAGGGAGTGGTGGAAATTGCGCAGTCTCATTCGGAAGTCGCGGCGCGCGCTCGGCACGGCGGCTGTTGTTGCACTGCTGATTGCCGTCCTGGTGGTTCCTTGGCGGACCAGCGTTGTGGTGCAGGGGGTTGCGCTACGAGACCGGGAGACGCTGATCTATGCCCCACGCTCGAGCCGTGTTCAATTCGCCGAGATTGCCGACAGGCAGCGCGTCTCGGCTGGCGATACGCTGTTGATATTGTCCGCACCAGATCTGGAGCACGAGGTTCGCAAGACCAGGCTATTGATCCAGCTTACCGAACGTCGCCTCGACCGCATCGCGGGGGACACCCGGGATTTGTCCCAGCGGGTCGTGTTGGAGGGTGAGCTTTCGCGCCATGTCACCAATCTGGCCGGGTTGCGGGAGGAGCTGCGCAGACTGCATATCAGGTCGCCCCATGCCGGAACGCTTCGAGATGTCGACAGGGATCTTGGCAAAGGGCAATGGGTTGACGACGCGACGCCGTTCGCGCGCGTTGTGGCCAGCACTCCCACCGAGGCCAGGTGCTACGTCAGCGAGGAGGATATCGGGCGGCTCGCGCCAGGAGGCAGGGCCACCTTTATTCCTGAGGATCCGTTGATGCCGCGTCAGTCCGGGAGCATCATCGAAGTGTCCGGTACCGGCAGTCGGGCAATCGAGCTGCCCTATCTTGCATCGGTTTTTGGTGGGGCTGTCGCAGCCGACCGCGATCAGGGCGGAGAGATAAAGCCGCGCTCTGGGCATCACCGCGTGCGCGTTGCGCTCTATGGACCGCCGGTCAAGAGAGCGGTCAGGGGTACGCTGCATCTCTCGGCGGCGAGCGAGTCCATTGCGTCGGTGATTTGGCGCCGTGTGCTGAAGGTTCTGGTGAGGGAGAGTTCCGCTTGATCGACGTGTCGGCGTCGCATCACCCGTGTTTCAGTTTCGGATGAGGGCTGCATCAGCCCAATTCGGCTGCCGTCGCAATGGCATTCAGCTCCGCGACGCAGTCATCCGGCGACTTGCCGGTCGTATCGACCATATAGTCCGCCCGGCCGTATTCCTCCTCTCGCGCGGCAAGCAGTGATTTCAGGTGCTCCAGGGCCTTCGGTGTTCCATGCATCGGGCGCATATCGCCTTGCTGGATTACGCGCTGGAGGTGCTCGTCCGGCGATGCTCTGAGCCAGATGGTCTTGAACGAGGCAAGGATCATCTCGAGAGCAGGCGTGTTGCTGACGATGCCGCCGGCGGTCTCGAGCACGATGCGATCGTCGCGTTCGGCAATTGCGCTGACGACGTCGTTTTCCAGTGTTCGATAGGCGTCGGGTCCGCCGAGGTTGAACAGGTCATTGAGGCTCATGCCCGCGCGGGCTTCGATCTCGCGCGTTACACTGACGAATGGCAGGTCGTGATGGGTGGCGAACAAGCCGCCAATCGTCGATTTTCCGGCGCCGCGAAGGCCCAGCAGTGCAATACCTCTCTGGGACTTGCGGCGATCATGCAGGTGGCGCGTGAGCACGGCCACGGCGTCAGTCTGCTCCCGCAGGCTCATTGCGGCGATCAAAGATGCGAGCGGCTGATGGATCGCTGTCTGGCTGCCGGGAGTGCTACGGGCGCGGGATGGCGGGAGGAGATCCGCGATTTCGGCTCCCAGTGCGTGCGCAATCCGTTCGAGAATGCGGATGGAGATGTTGGCGTCTCCATGCTCCAAATCGTTGAGATAACGTTCTGAAACGTCAGCCATTTCAGCGAGTTGCCGGCGCGAAATTCCGGCTCGGGAGCGCTCGGCACGAACCTCGGACCCGACAAAGCCTGAGATGTCATTGGTGTCAGCCACGGTCGATCGGTCCCGCCAAGATGTGATGATCGATGCTGTTAGTGCATTATAATTCCCACGTCAACCGGAAAAAAACTGCATGATTGGTGTATTCTGCACCTTGACAGCAGTATTGTGCATCTATATGCCCGCTGTTAATGGACGGCTGTGCCGCTGGCGGAGGAAATATGAGTTATAATGCACTTTCTGGGACAAGTGTCGCTGGAGCGCAGGGGTTCGTTGATTTTCAGACTGCGCCCGACAGGTACCGACACTGGAAGCTCCGCTTCGACGGCCATCTCGCCGAACTCGTCATGGATGTGGACGAGAACGCGGGGCTGTTCGAGGGCTATCAGCTCAAGCTGAACTCGTACGATCTGGGTGTCGACATCGAACTGGCAGATGCGCTGCAGCGCCTGCGCTTCGAGCATCCGGAGGTCAAAGTCGTGGTGCTGAGGTCCGGCAAGGATCGTGTGTTCTGCGCGGGTGCCAACATCCGGATGCTTGCGGGTGCCACACACGCCCACAAAGTCAACTTCTGCAAGTTCACGAACGAGACGCGCAACGGCATGGAGGATTCCTCGGATAATTCCGGTCAGAAATTCCTGTGCGCGATAAAGGGCACGGCCGCGGGCGGCGGCTATGAGTTGGCACTCGCGTGCGATCGTATCGTTCTTGCCGACGACGGCAACGCTACCGTCTCGTTGCCAGAAATCCCGCTGCTCGCTGTTTTGCCCGGTACGGGCGGCCTGACGCGCGTTACCGACAAGCGCAAGGTGCGCCGCGACCGCGCAGATGCCTTCTGCACCATAGAGGAGGGCGTAAAAGGAAAGCGCGCCGTCGACTGGCGGCTGGTCGACAAAGTAGCGCCCAGCTCCAAGTTCGATGCAGCGATCGCGGAGGTGGCGCAGGAGTTGGCGGCGTCGTCGGATCGGACTTCGGATGCAAAGGGCATCGCGCTGGGGCCGCTGGAGCGCAGCATCGACGGCGATGTGCTCACCTATTCGAGCGTCAGGGTCGAGATCGACCGCGCCGGCCGCCGTGCCACCATCGTGTTGCTCGGCCCGACGACGCCGGCGCCGCAGACAGCCGACGCGATCCAGGCCGAGGGGGCGACGTTCTGGCCGCTGCGCATTGCGCGCGAACTCGATGATGCCATTGTTCATCTGCGCCTCAACGAGGTCGAGATCGGCACGCTCGTTTTCAAGTCGCAAGGCGATGCGGGCCAGGTGCTCGCTTACGACGCGTTGATGGAGGCCAATGGGTCGAACTGGCTGGTGCGCGAGATACTCAATAACTGGAAGCGTGTCTTGAAGCGCATCGATATGACCTCGCGCTCGCTGGTGACGCTGGTGGAGCCGGGCTCCTGCTTCGCCGGGACGTTGGCGGAGGTCATATTTGCCTGTGATCGAGCCTATATGTTCGATGGACAGATGAAGGGCGACAATAGGCCGGCCGCGGCTGTCACGCTGTCCACGCTCAATTTCGGGCGCTATCCGATGTCCAACGGTCTGACCCGGCTCGAAACCCGCTTCCTGGGTGAACCGGAAACGGTTGATATGGCCAGGGCCGCCATCGGTCAGCCGCTCGATGGTACCGATGCGGATCGTCTCGGTGTCGTGACGGAAAGTTTCGACGAAGTGGACTGGGAGGACGAGGTCAGGATCTTCCTGGAGGAGCGGGCCTCTTTTTCCGCAGACGGATTGACGGGGCTGGAGGCCAACCTGCGGTTCGCCGGCCCGGAGACGATGGAGACCAAGATATTCGGCCGGCTGACCGCATGGCAGAACTGGATCTTTCAACGCCCCAATGCCGTGGGCGAGACCGGAGCGCTGCGCCGCTACGGTACCGGTGTGAAAGCCGATTTCGATAAGACGAGGGTCTGACACCCCTCACTCGCCCGCCCTCTCGCCGGATGGTGATCGAGGGCTCCAGAATGGAGGCATCCATGACTGAATCGTCCGCTACCGCTGACATCGGCGCAGTCGATTATTCGACCAAGATTCCCAACAACGTCGGGCTCGCGAACGACGCGCGCGTGCTCAAGGCGCTGGAGCAATGGCATCCCGGCTACATCGACTGGTGGATGGAGCAGGGGCCGGAAGGTTTCCAGTCCGCCGAGGTCTATCTGCGTACGGCTGTTTCGATCGACCCGAAAGGCTGGGCGCAATTCGGCTATGTTAAGATGCCCGAATATCGCTGGGGGGTGCTGTTGGCGCCGCAGGTCGAGGGCCGTCAGGTGGCATTCGGGGCCAACAAGGGTGAGAAGGCCTGGCAAGACGTGCCCGGTGAGCACCGCGCTGCGCTCCGACGTCTGATCGTCATTCAGGGCGACACCGAGCCGGCATCGGTCGAGCAGCAGCGTCATCTGGGAACGACTGCGCCCTCGCTCTACGACATGCGCAACCTGTTCCAGGTGAACGTCGAGGAGGCGCGGCACCTCTGGGCGATGGTCTACCTGCTGCAGAAGTACTTCGGGCGGGACGGACGCGAGGAGGCGGAAGGTCTGCTCGAGCGGCGCTCCGGCGATCCAGACAAGCCGCGTATGCTCGGAGCGTTCAACGAGACCACGCCGGACTGGCTGTCTTTCTTCATGTTCACGTTCTTCACTGACCGGGACGGCAAGATGCAGCTGGAGTCGCTGGCGCAGTCCGGCTTCGATCCGCTATCGCGGACGTGTCGCTTCATGCTGACGGAGGAGGCGCACCACATGTTCGTCGGCGAGACGGGCGTGGGGCGAGTGATCGAGCGCACCTGCGAGGCGATGAAGGCCGCGGGGATCGATGATCCCTACGACATCGAGCGCGTGCGTGCTCTCGGCGTCATCGACCTGCCGACGATCCAGAAGAAGGCGAACCTGCACTATACCTTGTCGCTCGACCTGTTCGGCTCGGAGGTCTCCACCAACGCTGCCAACTACTACAACGCGGGTCTCAAAGGTCGCTTCATGGAGCACAAGATCGAGGATGATCACGTGCTGACGAGTGCCACCTATCCGGTGCTCAAGCTGATCGACGGTCAGGCGAAGATCGTGGACGAGCCCGCCCTGAGTGCGATCAACATGCGCCTGCGCGACGATTATTCCAAGGATTGCCAGGGCGGTGTCGGGCGCTGGAACAAGATCATCGAAAGAGCAGGCGTCAATTTCGAGCTGAAGCTGCCGTCAGTCGCATTCCACCGCGCGGTCGGGGAATTCGCCAACGTCGAGGCATCACCAGACGGCAAGGTGATGTCGAAGGAGGCGTGGGAGACGCAGAAGGGCGAACATCTTCCCAATGCGGAGGATGGCGAATTCCTTGCCAGCCTCATGAAGCCGTGCAGGGAGAAAGGCAAGTATGCAGACTGGATCTCGGCTCCGAAGGTCGGTATCGACAACAAGCCCGGCGACTTCGAGTACGTCAAGATTTATCAGGCGTAGTGGCGCTGTCCGGCGAAAAGCCACGGCCTCGATAATCAGTGCAAAACAATGGCAGCAGGGAGGGGCTCACGGGGCAGAGCGAACCGCAATCGCAGGGGGGGGGGGGGCACTTTGGTGCCCGTCCGTGGTTGCCGCTCCGTTATCCGCCGGGCTCGCTGAAGATGAGTGCAGACGGTTCCGTCCCAGATCTGAAAAAGCAGCATCTCATCGATCCCGAGATCTGCATCCGGTGCAACACATGCGAGGCGACCTGCCCTGTCGGAGCGGTCACGCACGACGATAACAACTACGTGGTCGATCCGGAAAAGTGCAATTTCTGCATGGACTGCATCGCGCCCTGTCCAACGGGCTCGATCGACAATTGGCGCGTTGTGCGGGCCGCGTACTCGCTCGATGACCAATTCGGCTGGACGGAATTGCCGGCGCAGTCTGAGCTGGGCGACGCGGTGGAGGGGGGCGGAAATTCGCTGGATGCGGATGTCGACGCCATCCTGGAGATCGCGCATGCCGGTGCCGGCGGCAAGGCTGCGGCGCCCGCTTCGGCCTCCAAGCCTGCCGTCAACCTGTTCCGTCGCGACAAGCCGCTGGTCGCAACCGTTCAGGGGAACTTCCGGATCACAGCGGCCGATACCGAAAGCGACATTCATCATATCGTTCTAGGCTTCGGCGATGCCGCGTTTCCTGTTCTCGAGGGCCAGTCCATCGGTGTCATTCCGCCCGGGCACAGGGAGGATGGGCGGCCGCACGACATTCGCCTCTACTCCATTGCCTCCGCTCGCGATGGCGAGAAGCGCAATGCAAACAACGTGTCGCTAACGATCAAGCGGGTTGAGGGGGGGGTGGCCTCCAATTACATGTGCGGCCTGAAGGTCGGCGACAAGGTGGATGTGACCGGCCCCTTCGGTACCACGTTCCTGATGCCGAATGATCCGGCAGCCAACATCATCATGATCTGCACGGGGACGGGTTCGGCGCCTTTCCGTGCGTTTACTGAGCGTCGACGTCGGGCGATGCAGGGGGCGCCGGGCAAGGCGGTGATGTTTTTCGGTGCCCGTACGCCCCAGGAGCTGCCGTACTTCGGGCCGCTGCAGAAGGTGCCGAATGCGTTGCTGGAAAAGCATCTCGTGTTTTCCCGCATCTCCGGCACCGACAAGGAGTACGTGCAGGACCGAATGCGCACTGAAGGTGCGGCACTTGCCGTCCTGCTTGCTTCTCCCGACACCCACATATTCATGTGTGGACTGAAGGGTATGGAGACCGGTGTCGATGAGGCGTTCGCAGACATCAGTCGGAAACATGGCCTGGACTGGTCGAGCCTCAAGTCGCGGATGCGCGGCGAGGGGCGGTTCCACGTCGAGACGTATTGATATCTTCCAGCGGGGTTGCGGCGGGCCAGCCGCGATCGCAATCATGCACATTGTACGGTGGTAGCCGCGATGACCAACAAGCTGACAAGTTATGCCCTTGGCGGCTGGTCGTCCGCTGTGGCGAATGGCGCTCCAATCCTCAGCGCAGTGACCGGCGATGTCGTGGCGGAGGCTGCCAGCGGTCCACTCGAAATGGGTGCGGTGCTGGACTACGCGAGACGTGTGGGAGGTCCAGCGTTGCGCGGGCTTACTTTCCATCAGCGTGCGGCATTGTTGAAGGCTGTCGCCGATCATCTCAGTACGCAGAAGGAAGCGCTCTACACATTGGCGCTGCAGGCGGGCGCTACCCGCTTCGACAGCATGCTCGATGTGGATGGCGGTATCGGCGTGCTTTACGTCTATGCCTCCAAGGGACGGCGTGAGCTGCCTGACACAAAACTGCTGGCGGATGGCGGAGCGGAGCCGCTCGGGAAAGGCGGAACGTTCGTGGGGCAGCATGTCCTGACGCCGTTGCAGGGGGCGGCCGTCCACATCAACGCGTTCAATTTCCCAGTGTGGGGAACGCTGGAGAAGCTGGCACCGGCCCTGCTTGCCGGTGTCCCCGTGGTCACAAAGCCGGCGACGATCACGTCCTATGTCACCGAGGCGATGGTGCGGATGATCGTTGATTCGGGCATTCTTCCGGGTGGCGCCATTCAATTCATCGTTGGCCCCACGGGGGATCTGCTTGACCACCTCACCTGTCAGGATGTGGTTTCGTTTACCGGCTCGGCGGAGACGGCCCAGCTGCTGCAGCGTCATCCGGCGATTGCCCGCCATTCGGTCCGGTTCATTGCCGAGCGCGATTCCATCAATGCTGCGATCCTGGGCCCGGACGCGGCGCCCGGAACGCCGGAGTTCGACCTCTTCATCAAGGAGGTCGCCAAGGAGATGACAGTAAAAGCCGGGCAGAAGTGCACTGCCATTCGTCGTGCGCTGGTGCCGGTTTCCTGCCAGGACGCGGTGATCGATGCGTTGCGTGATCGCTTGGCGAAGGTCACGATCGGGGATCCGGCCATCGAAAAAGTCCGTATGGGCCCCGTCGTCGGTCAGGCGCAGAAGCGGGATGTCTTGCGGCTGCTCGATCAATTGCGCACGGAGAGCGAAATTGTGGCGGGCGATCTTGCGGACTTTCACGTCGAAGGCGCGGACAAGGACAAGGGAGCCTTTCTGCCGCCAGTGTTGCTCCACTGCCGTGATCCTAGGAATGCGCAGTTTGTGCACGACATCGAGGCATTCGGCCCGGTTGCGACGGTCATGGCCTACGATGGCCTCGAGGGGGCCGCGGCGCTCGCCAATCGTGGACAAGGCAGTCTGGTGGCATCGCTGTATACGCACGATCACGCTGTTGCGGCTGATGTCGTGACTGCAATTGGCGCCTTCCACGGCCGGCTTCTAATTCTCGACCGCGATTGCGCGGGCGAAAGTACCGGCCATGGCTCGGCCATGCCGCAGCTCATACACGGCGGGCCGGGCAGGGCCGGCGGCGGAGAGGAGATGGGCGGCATGCGCGGTCTGTCGCACTACATGCAGCGCACGGCACTTCAAGGAGCGCCGGGCGTGATGGCGGCTCTCGTCGGGGCGGCTGGCTCGACATAGACACCTCGTGCGTGCGTGGATCGTGCCGGAAAGCGCTGCAGCGTGGAGGCGGAATTATCAAATTCCATCCTTCGACAGCGGGACGTGAAGGCAACAGGCAGGAAGATCTGGACTATTCCCCCACCCCGTGAGATGCCAATCATCAGCTACGGGCGATTGTCGAAATGAACCGACGAAAAGGAGTGTGCAGTATGAAATACGCGTCAGCATTGGCTTGCGGCATGGTGCTTCTGACCACGCCAACCCTGGCCCAGGACAAGATCAGGATCGGCTACGTTACGACCCTGTCCGGCCCGGTTGCTGCGATCGGCAACGATATGAAGAATTCGGTGGAGCTTGCGCTGGACCATCTCGGCCGCAAGATGGCCGGCAAGTCTGTCGAGATCATCTACGAGGACGATCAGCTCAAGCCGGGGATCGGCAAGCAGAAGACCGACAAGCTCGTGGAACAGGACAAGGTGCCGATCATTGCGGGCTACATCTGGTCCAACGTTCTGATCGCGTCATACAAGGGACCGGCCGACGCCGGTGTGTTTGTTCTCAGCTCCAATGCGGGACCGTCGCAGATTGCGGGCGCGGGTTGTCACAAGAACTTCTTCAACGTCGCCTGGCAAAACGATCAGACACCAATGGCGATGGGCGAGACGCTCAACAAGCGGGGCGTGAAGAAGCTCTACATCATGGCGCCGAACTACGCTGCAGGTCGGGATATGGCTGCGGGCGTCAAGCGTACCTACAAGGGACAGGTGGTCGGCGAGGACTACACCAAGTGGCCGGGCCAACTCGATTTCTCCGCCGAACTGTCGAAAGTACGCGCTTCGGGTGCGGAGGCGCTCTACGTTTTCTACCCGGGTGCTGCCGGCGTGCAGATCCTCAATCAGTTCGAGCAGGCGGGCCTCAAGGACAAGACCAAGCTCTACCAGGTGTTTTCCGTGGACGCACTGTCTTTGCCCAAGCAGGGCGACAAGGCAATGGGCGTGCTTGGCACACAGCAGTGGGTCAACGATTTGCCGAATGAGGCAAACAAGAAGTTCGTCGGCGACTTCCTGAAGAAGCATAATGCCTATCCGAGCTTCTATGGCGCCCAGGCCTACGACACGATCATGCTGGTCGCGAGTGCAGTCGAGGCGGTCAAGGGTGATATGTCGAAGAAGGATGAATTCCGTGCCGCGCTGAAGAAAGCCGATTTCAAGTCGGTGCGTGGCGGCTTCAAGTTCGGCAACAACAATTTCCCCGTCCAGGACTTCTATCTGCAGGAGACCGTGAAGGACGCGCAGGGACGGCTGACGCTGAAGACCGTGGAGAAGGTGCTCAGCAATCACCAGGACCCACATGCCTCCAAGTGCAGCATGAAGTAGGCGCCATTCGCTTGCCGGGGCGGGGGCGTGCGTCTCCGCCCCTCTGCGCCTGGCCTCCCTCGGTCCTCTGCCGGCACTCCAATGAGATGGCGCTACGGCAGCTGCCGCGTCATGCGCAGTCCGGATGCTGAGTAACAGTTCCATTTGCAACGATTGACTCATGACGACACTGCTGCTCGAGAACACGCTGCACGGCATCCAACTGGGGCTACTGATTTTCCTGCTGGCGGCGGGGCTCACGCTCGTGTTCGGCATCATGGACATGGTGAACCTGGCGCATGGCTCGCTCTATATGCTCGGCGCCTATTTTGCCTTCACGTGTATCGGCTGGAGTGGGTCATTTGTTCTCGGCGCAGTTCTGGCGCTTGTTCTGACGCTGGCGTTTGGCATGCTGCTGGAGCGCATCGTGATCAGGCCGCTTTATGCCCGCAATCATCTCGAGCAGGTGCTGGCGACCTTCGGCCTCATCCTGTTCTTCAACAAGCTCGTGCAGGTGATCTGGGGGCCGGCGGGCAAGAGCATTCAGCTGCCGGTCTGGCTGGCGCAGCGCGTGGAGATCCTTCCCGGCGTACCGTACCCGGTCTATCGGCTGGCGATCATGCTGGTGTCGCTCGCTGTCGCGGCCGGCCTTTGGTATCTGATTACGCGGACGCGGACAGGAATGCTGATCCGAGCCGGCGCTTCCAATCGTGCGATGGTTGGTGCGCTGGGGGTCGATATCAAGCTGCTGTTCACGATCGTATTCGGCCTGGGCGCGGCCCTCGCAGGGCTGGCCGGTGTGATGAACGCGCCGATGACGACCGTGTTCTCCGGAATGGGCGAGGAGGTGCTGATCCAGGCCTTTGTCGTCATCGTCATTGGCGGCATCGGGTCGATCCGTGGCGCATTCATCGCTTCGCTGGGCCTTGGCCTGATTGACACGCTGGGCCGCGTGTTTCTCACCGACATGCTGAAAACGATCATGACGCCGGTTACCGCATCGACCGTCGGGCCGGCGTTGTCGTCCATGCTCATCTATCTGATCATGGCGGCAGTGCTCGTATGGCGCCCGTCGGGACTGTTCGGGAGAAGCTGACACGATGCCTCGCTTCTCCACACGCAATGTGATCAATGCTGTGCTGATTGCTGCACTGGCGCTTGTCCCTGTCTATGCCTGGGCGACAGGCAATGTGTTCGTCTTGACACTGATGACGCGTGTCCTGGTCTACGCTATTGCCGCGGCCAGCCTGAACTTCATTCTCGGGTATGGCGGCATGATGAGCTTCGGGCACGCCATGTTTGTCGGGGTTGGCGGCTACGCCGTCGGTATCATGGCATTTCACGGCGAAGCCAACGGTCTGCTGCAGGTTCCGGTGGCGATGCTTGCCGCGGGGCTCGTGGCGCTCGCCGTGGGGGCATTGAGCCTGAGGACGCGCGGTGTCTACTTCATCATGATCACTCTGGCATTCGCGCAGATGCTGTACTTCGCGGCGGTCGGGCTGGAGGCATATGGGGCGGACGACGGCATGAGCCTGTCCAAGCCGACGACGCTGGGGCCGATCGACCTTGGCGACAAGACACATCTCTATCTTTTGACGCTGGTCACGCTGCTGGTGGTCATGGTGTTGTCGTGGCGGGTCGTGAATGCGCGCTTCGGAATGGTCATACGCGGTGCGAATTCCAACGAGGTTCGCATGCTCGCACTGGGATTTCCTGTCTATCCTTACAGGCTGGCGGCGTTCACGATCTCAGGAGCATTTGCCGGATTGGCCGGGGCCTTGTACGTCAACCAGAGCCAGTTCGTTTCGCCAGCCATGATGAGTTGGATCCAGTCGGGCGATCTCATGGTGATGGTGATCCTTGGCGGCATGGGTACGTTGTTCGGTCCGCTGTATGGGGCCGTGGCCTTCCTGCTTCTGGAGCATATGCTGTCGGATTTCACCAAGAACTGGGAGCTGATCTTTGGTCCGTTTCTGGTGCTCTTGGTACTGTACGGCCGCGGCGGCATCGATGCCTTGATCGATCGCCTGCCATGTGCGGCGAAGGGAGATCGGGATGAGTGAGGTCCTCATGGCAACGAGAGGACTGACGAAACGTTTCGGTGGACTGCTGGCCACCGACGACGTCTCGCTCGATGTGCGAAGCGGCGAAATACATGCCCTGATCGGTCCCAACGGTGCGGGCAAGACAACCTTCATATCGCTGCTCAGCGGATTGTTGCAGCCGACAAACGGGCGTATCCTGTTCCAGGGGCGCGACATCACGCGGCTTTCGATGCCGTCGCGCGTTCGGCTGGGGCTTGCACGGTCGTTCCAGATCACCAGTATACTGAAGGACTTCAGCGTGCTGGACAACGTCGCGCTCGCGGTGCAGGCGCACCAGGGCCATTCGTTCAGGTTCTGGAAGGACTGCCGGGGTGAAGCCGCGCTACGCGATCCTGCGAGCGAGATGCTGGGACTGGTCGGCCTCAAGGATCGCGGCTCGACACTTGCCGCTGCCCTCAGTCACGGCGAGCAGCGCCAGCTCGAGATCGCGATGGCGATGGCCGAGGAGCCCAAGGTGCTGCTGCTCGACGAGCCCATGGCGGGGATGGGGCTGGAGGAATCGGCAGCAATGGTCGAGCTGCTGAAATCGATCCGGGGACGGTATGCCATCCTGCTCGTCGAGCATGACATGGACGCGGTATTCGCCCTGGCCGACCGCATCACGGTGCTGGTTTATGGCAGGGCCATCGCCACCGGTACGCCGTCCGAGATCCGGGAGAATCGCGCCGTGCGCGAGGCCTACCTTGGCGACGAGGCGGCCGGGAAAGAGGGCGCGGCATGATGCTCAGTGTGCGCAATCTCACCGCTGCCTATGGTGCCAGTCAGGTGCTTTTCGGCGTCGATCTCGATATCGCCGCCGGGGAGGTCGTCACGCTGATCGGTCGCAACGGCATGGGCAAGACGACGACTGTCGGCTCGATCATGGGACTGCTTGCGAGCCGGGCGGGGGAGCTCAGCTTCGAAGGCCGGCGTATCGACAACCTGGCTCCGCACGTGATCGCCCGCCTGGGCGTTGGGCTGGTGCCTGAGGGCCGACAGATTTTTCCCAATCTGACCGTGCGCGAAAACCTGATCGCGACCGAGGCCAATCGTGGCGGCCATGGCAATCCGTGGACGCTCGAGCGGATCTTTGGCCAATTCCCGAGGCTGGCGGAGCGGCAGTCGAACATGGGCAACCAGCTTTCCGGCGGCGAGCAGCAGATGCTGGCGATCGGAAGGGCACTGATGACCAACCCGAAGCTGTTGATCCTGGACGAGGCGACAGAAGGTCTTGCGCCGCTGATCCGACAGGAGATCTGGAACTGCCTCGAGACGATCAAGCGCGAGGGGCTGTCGATCCTGGTGATCGACAAGAACATCGCGGCGTTGACCAGGCTTGCGGACCGCCACTACATGCTTGAGAAGGGCAGCATCGTTTGGACGGGGACGTCTGCCGACCTCGTTTCCAATCCGGACCTGCAACACCGCTACCTGGGCGTCTAGATCGTTTCTGCCTCAGGCGGAATCGATCTGTCCTTCTCGCTCACGTGCCTTCTCCCTCACGTGCCGTTCCGGCCTAATGGCCTGGGACTCCGCGCTAGAGCGGGTTGGAGCGCTTCCATCCAAGTCAGAAGCGCTCCAGATAACGGCGTCGCGTGTCCGAAGTGCGATCGGCGCTGGATGAGGGAGTGCGAGGTACAATCAGGCGGCTGAAGCCTGCCTGCCCCGCGCCATGGCTTCGACGGCCTCGTCGATGGTCTGTACGTCGCCGAAAATGGAATAGAAGGCGCAAAGCGCGGCGCTGTGCTCTTCGTCCGTGTAGGTGGCGTTGGCGTCGGAGACCATGATTGTCTTGTAGTTCAGCATCATGGCATCGCGTGCGGTGCTCTCGCAGCACACGTTCGTTGCCGTGCCGGCGATCAGCAGCGTGTCGATGCCGTGCTTGGCCAAGTGCTCGGCCATGCCGGAGGAGCCCTGGATAAAGGCACTGAAGCGCTTCTTTATGATCTGGGCATCGCCCGACTCGACCTGCAACAGCGGCCACAGCTCATGCCCCTCGTGGCCTTCCGTCATCGTCTCGTAGCGGCGCTTCTGCGAGGAGGGCGAGAGCAGGTGCTGGTGGAACACGGACCAGCTCTGGAGCGTGTCATTGGTGCTGTTCTTGATCCAGATGACGTGGCCGCCGTCCGCCCTGACGGCCTTTGCGAGGCGGTTGATGCCAGGCACGATCTCGCGCGCCATGGGCACCTCCCCCATGTAGCCTTCCTTGAGGAAATAATTCTGCATATCGACGACGAGCAATGCCGTACGCGCGGGATCAATGGCATCGAAGGGATGAGCACGACCGATGCGGTCTGATACCCGCTTCATGAGATCCGTCGGGATCGAAAACTTGTGCATGGTGTCCTCCGTGGCCGGGATGCGGCCTTCTTGTCGATCTGCAATTCTGCCCCTGGGCCGCCCCCCCCCGGAAACTCCCGAGATCGGGCAAGCACCGTGCTTTCTCGATGGGAGCGAATTTAGACCGGGGGCTGGGCCTGTGTCCATGCATGGATGCTCGCATCGATGCCCGCCGTCG
The DNA here is from genome assembly GCA_963825625.1 of uncultured Alphaproteobacteria bacterium. Classification (GTDB taxonomy): domain Bacteria; phylum Pseudomonadota; class Alphaproteobacteria; order Rhizobiales; family Hyphomicrobiaceae; genus CAMDPA01. The sequence goes on from CAWGUF010000036.1 coordinate 35,185, forward strand.
CCGTTGCCAGCTGGATCCGTATGTGCCGGCACTTGCGGACAGCCCGCAGCTGGGGATAATGGCCGCAACTGCGCTTTGCACGAAAGGCACGTGCTGCCTCAGGTCGCCGCTTGGGGCGCCGGCCTGGGCGCTCAGCCAGAAGAGGCTACCTTAGATGATCGAACGAAAGTTCCTCCGCCCGGACGGTATCTGGGCCCGCGTCGAGAACGGCGAGCTGCTCTATGTGCCGGTCATAACGATCTCCGGCGGCGATCACGCCCACATTTATCTTTCGGGTCAGATGTCGCGCGATGCCAACGGGCAACTCGTCGGCAAGGGCGATATGCGAATGCAGATTCGCCAGATTTGCGAGAACATCGGCAAGGTTCTCGCGCATGTCGGGGCAACATTCGAGGATGTCGTTCGGACCACGACGTACGTGATCGACATCGAGGAGTACTATCGGCACTCCGACGAGCGCTTCAAGTTCTTCAAGACCAATCGGCCAGCCAGCACGCTGCTGCAGATATCCCGGCTGGGCGATCCCAATGCGCTGATCGAGATCGAGTGCGAGGCAATAATCGAGCCGCAGCGGCTCAAGGGTTGATCGCGGACGAATATCGGGAAATCGGGGACCAAGGGCGATCGGCATGTTGCTGGCGCCCGGCTGGTGTGGCAGTTCGGAAGTTCGCATCCACCTCTGGGCAGGCAGAAAAAGCGAACTTCCGAACAGAGCGCCACACTAAGCTCATTTCAATGTTAGTGTCCTCTTGTTCGCGATGTTCGTACAGAGTTCGCGGCAGGTGGAGACGAACTTCGCGAACGGGACACTAGGAGGCGAGCATGTACGACAAAGTGAAGCTGGTGCAGCCCAACGATGCCAGCAGCGAGGTGGAGGCGATTTTCGAAGATATCCGCAAGACCAAGGGTGCAAATTTCCTGACGCCGACCTGGGGCTTCTTCGCGCTGGATATCGAGCTGTTGAAAGGCTGGTGGACCCTGACCAAGCGGTTGCAGATGACGCCCGGCTCGCTGCCCAAGCCGCTGCTCAATGCGATCTCGCTGGTATGTGCTGCCGAGGTCGACTGCCCGCGCTGCATCAACAATCATCAGACGCACCTGATCGAGCATTTCGGAATGACGATCGACGACGTCATGGAATGCCTCAATTTCGAAACGTCCACCACACTCGAGCCGATGTGGAAGGACGTGCTGAGGTTCGCGCGCAAGGTGGCCTTCAACGAAGGTACGGCGGATGCGGACTTCCAGGCGCTGCGCGATCACGGCATCGATGATGTCGGCATCGCCGAGATCGTATCGATGGCCATGCTGGAATCCGGGATGGCGCGCCATGCCGTCGGCGTCGCTCCATTCGAGAACGGTGACGACTGGCCGCGAGACAATCTACCCTCGAAGTTCTACGCGGAAAATGTGAACCGGTGACGTTTTCATCGCTGGCTGCAGGAGGCGGATTGAGATGACGGATGCCGTGATCAGAGGCAAGGTCTGCGTCGTCGGCGACTACGTCTCCGGCGATGTGATTCTGCCTGCCCGCCATGCGTTCCTGGATGCCGAAGGGATGGCGGCGCACGTTCTGGAGGAGCTGGAGCCGACCGCGAACGCGCGCCTGCGGGCTGCACCCATCCTGGTGGCGGGCATGGCATTCGGGTATGGCACAGGGCGAGAATCATCGGCCCGGGCGGTCAAGGCGGCCGGCGTCAGGGTGGTGATTGGCGGTCCGTTCGCGCGGATATTCTATCGCAATGCGATCAACAACGGTCTGTTGGTGCTGGACTGTCCTGAACTCGTCAAGGATGGGGTCAGTGACGGCGCGGAGATGGAGATCGACATCGATGCCGGCGAGGTACGTTGCGGTGGTCGGCGGTATGCCGTTGCGCCGGTGCCGGACCTGATCCGGCGGATCGTGGAGGCGGGCGATCTCGTCGCGTATGGCGGGCGTGTCGTGGCCGAACTGGAAGCGGGAGCAGGCAATGGCTGAAGGCGGCCGCACTCTGGCGCAGAAGGTGCTGGCACGAACCAGCGGAATTGAGGCTGTCTCCGCTGGCCGGATTGTGGAGGCAAAGCCCGACTTCTCGTATTCCCACGACTTTGCCGTCTACGTCATAGACGCGTTCGAGCGGATGGGAGCGAAACGCGTTGCGCGGCCTGATCGGACTGCCATCTGCCTGGATCATGGCATTCCGGCCAATACTAGCCAGGCGGCGAACAACCACGCCCGCATTCGGAAGTTTGCAAATGACCAGGGGTTGCGCCACTTCTTCGAAGGCGGAACCGGCATCGCGCATCAGGTGATGCTGGAGCGCGGTCTGGTAACGCCGGGAAGCCTCGTCGTGGCCAGCGATTCCCATACGCCGTCTGGAGGTGCTGTCGGCGCGCTGGCGATCGGCACCGGAGAGACGGAGCTGGGCTATGCGTGGGCGACCGGCCGGCTGTGGCTGAAGGTGCCGGATACCATCCGTGTTCACCTGAATGGCGCTTTCCGGCGCGGGGTCTACGCCAAGGACCTTATGCTGCATCTGGTCGCCGAGCTGGGTGTGCTGGGGGCGGTCTATGAGGTGATCGAGTATTGCGGGCCAGCGGCGGGCAGCCTGTCCGTGTCGGAGCGTTTTACGCTTTGCAATATGACTGCGGAGGTCGGCGCGAAGACCGGCGTGTTTCCATTCGATCAGGTGACTGCGGCGTATATGCGCGGGCGAGCTCAATTCGAGTCCGAGCCGGTGCTGCCCGATCCTGATGCCGAGTATTCGCGAACTGTGGAGATCGATCTCGGGGCGCTGCAGCCAATGGTGACGCTGCCGGGCCGGGAGGATCGCGGTGTGCCGATCGAGGAGGCCGCAGGAAAAGCCGTGCAGCAGATCTTCCTGGGTTCATGCACGAATACGCGGCTCGACGATCTCGCCATTGCGGCCGATATTCTGCGCGGCCGCAAGGTTCACGACCGTGTGCGCCTGATCGTCGTTCCGGCATCTCGTGCGGTGATGGCGGAAGCAGCAAGAGCCGGTCACGTCGCCGATCTTCTCGAGGCCGGAGCGACGATCATGCCCAGTGGCTGCGCTGTGTGCGCGGGCGCACACCAGGGCGTGCTGGCCGATGGCGAGGTCTGCCTGTCGACAAGCAACCGCAATGGACCAGGACGTATGGGCAACAAGACTGCAGAAATCATTCTTTGCAGCCCAGCCACCGCGGCGGCCAGCGCGGTGACCGGCGTCATCACGGATGCCCGCGAGTTCCTTCCCTGAAGGCGGATGCCACGTAGCCCGCGCGCGGCGTCGGCGGCGGGGAGGACTTTACCTGCCTTTTCCGATCACGCGGTTCTCCACGTAATAGATCGCCAGGTACATGACGGTGGAGATTGCGGCCAGAATCGCGATCGCGCACATCACCAGATCCATTTTGAAGATTTGGCTGCCATAGACGATCAGATAGCCGAGGCCGGCCTTGGACGCCTGGAATTCACCGACAATGACGCCGACCAGCGCGAGGCCGATATTGATCTTAACGGCCGCGATGATGGTGGGCACATTGGAAGGCAGAACCACCTTCTGCAACATCTGCCAGCGCGATGCGCCGAACGTCTGCAGCAGCTTGAGCTTGTTGGGATTGGTTTCCCGGAAGCCTGCGTAGACCATCAGGATCGTGATGAACAGCGCAATGGCGATCGCATTGGCATAGATCGACGCGGTGTCGCCCAGCCAGATGTAGAAGATCGGCGCGAGTGCGATCTTGGGCAGAGCGTTGGCCACGACCAGGAACGGATCCAGCACGCGATACAAAAACTCCCACCACCAGATAGCCACGGCCACGCCGATGCCAAGCACCATCGAGATCACGAAGCCGACGATCGTCTCCTGCAGCGTGACCCATGTGTGGTAGCTGAGTGAGTGTTCTCCTACGCTTTCGAAGAATGCCGCCCAGACGGCCGAGGGGGTGCTGGTCAGCATCGGGTTGACCCAGTGCGCGCGGGGCGCGATCTCCCACAGCGCCAGGAACAACGCCAGCAGGGCGAACTGGCACAGTATGACGAGTTTTTGCCGCCGCCTGACGCCGCGCACGTAGGCCTTGTACATCTCGCTGGGCTCGGCGGAGGCTGGTGCTGCCCCCTCGGCGCCGCGTGCCGATTGTGCGTCATCCGCCGACATGGATTTCCAGCTCTCCCCAGATGCGGTCGAAATACTCGGTGAACTCTGGCTCGTGGCGCGCTTTGAACGGCGTCGGCCGCTCGGTGCCTGCAGCTGCGAAGTTGATCTGGTGGATGGATTTCACCCGGCCCGGCCGCCGGCTGATCACGATGACCCGATCGGCCATGCTAACGGCTTCGGAGATGTCGTGCGTGACGAGTATCACCGTCTTGCCTTCGCGCCTGAGGATGACTCCCACTTCGTCGGCCAGCGCCAGCCGGGTCTGAAAGTCGAGTGCGGAGAACGGCTCGTCGAGCAGCAGGATGTCGGGCTCCGTGCACAGCGTGCGCGCCAGTGCCGCGCGCTGTCGCATGCCGCCTGACAACTGGTCGGGATAGTGTGTCGTGAACTCGCCAAGTCCGTAGCGGTGCAACAGGTCGTTGGCACGTTCCCTGGCCTGCTGCAGGTTCAAGCCCTGGATTTCCGGTCCGACAAGGACGTTGTCCAGGATTGTGCGCCATTCGAACAGATGATCCTGCTGCAGCATGTACCCGCACTGCCGCGAGGGACCGGCGACGGACTTGCCGTCGACCTCGACATCTCCGGATGTAGGCTTCAGGATGCCGGCGATCAGCGACAAAAGAGTGGACTTTCCGCAGCCGCTCTGTCCGACAATGGCTACGAACTCGCCGGGCTCGATTGTCAGCGAGACGCCGCGCAGAGCCTCGGTCTCGCCCTCCATCGTGAAATAGCGCAGGTTGACGTCTCGAAGTGCGACCTTGGGCATGGGAGGTCTTTTGTCGTCCGTTGGGTCGTTGATCCTAGTGTAGCGCACCAGACGTTTGGTACCCGGTTGCGGCTGGCCTCGATGACCAAAACGTCAGGTGCAAAAGCTACACTAGTCTCATGATGTTGCTAGTGTTCCTCATGGTTCTGACATTTGCTCGGAGGCTGGCCGCAAGGGCAAGCAAATGTCAGAACCGGAACACTACGGGGCGGCGTTGGCGGCCAAGCGCGCACGGGCGATGCCGGCCGATAGCTCGGTGCGGCATTGTTCAACGGTTGGCGGGCGCTATTTCACGTTCTTTTTGGCTGCCTCGGAAAACGTCGTGGTGACGACGCGATCGTAGGCGACCTTCTTGTCCTTCTTCAACACGCCGCCTTCGATCAAGATATCCTGCAGACCAGAGATTGCCTTGGCGCTCGTGGTAGGATCGGTCTTCCAGATGCCGAACTTGCGGTAGCGTTCAACTGCCGTGGCGATGTCATCGACCTTCACCTTCGGGAACCACTTGGAAACGACACTTGCGGCCTCCTTCGCAGAGGCGGTCTGGGTCCACTTCTGTGCCTTGTAGATGGCGTTGGTGAAGCTCTGGACGACCTTGGGGTTTTTCTTGATGAAGCTGTCGGTGGCCATGAACACGGTGTAATCGATCGGCCCGACCTCCTTACCGATCGAGGCCACGGGATAGGCCTTGCCGTCGCGCTCGAGGCCGGAGATGTCCGGCTCGAAGAATACGGCAAAGTCGGCTTTGTTCGACAGCCATGCACCAAGCCGCGCAGGAATGGCGATATTGGTGACGTGATTGATGTCCTTGCCCGGATTGATGCCGTGCTTCTTCAGTGCGGATTCCAGGAACAGGCCGGGTGTCGATCCGGGCCGCCAGCCCATCACCATTTTGCCCTTGACCATGTCCCATTTGAAGGACTCCATCGTCATCTTCTGACGCGATACGAGAAACAGCCCGTCAGTTGCGGTGATGGCCGCGAACATCTTGGTTTTCTCTGGCGAGGCGCCGTTCTCGATGTAGATCGCGGTTTCCGGTCCCTGCAGCACGATGTCGACCTTGCCCGTCAGCAGCATTGCGGTGCCTTTGTCGCCACCCCAGGCCGTCGTCATGTCGATGTCGAGGCCTTCCTCCTTGAAGAAGCCCTTGGCCAGCGCGACGTATTTGGGAAGGTAGAACACAGATCTGACGACTTCGGCGTACTTGACCTTGGTCTGCGCTTGAGCGGTGCTGATCGCGACCGGTGCGGTCAGCGTCAACGTCAACACGGCAGCTGTCGAAACTGTGCGCCGGGCAAGCCTGGAGAAAGATGAAGGGGACACGGTGAGCCTCCTGGGATGGGGTGGGGAATGCTGTCAGAATGCGCGTGGATCAGTCAGTCTGGCAGTCGAGGGGCGTCGCGCATTGCGGTCAGATCGATGCCGCTCAAACTGCAATGTCCGGCGCCTTGCAGCCGGACCCGGATATCCTGCCTTTCCAAGTGACCGTCTCGGCATGAGAGTTTTTGGTTGCCCACAGCACACCCGATTAAGTGGGGTGCTGTCAACCAAGGCTTGCGGTTGAGCAACTGGCTTCGGCCGTGGCAATAAGGGCCGCGTGCCGCACTTGAAGTTGGATACAGTGTAGGGTCAGGTGGGAGCACGTCTGGCCAATCTGGTGCAGGGAATCGTTGCCTGAATCCAACATCTGCCGACCAAGAGACCGATCACGAGAAAGCGGAAACAGCGCGTGAGACCCGAGAGCAGTGTGCAGCCCCGATTTTCAATCGCGCAAGCCGAGTACGCGGTCATTTCGAATGCGCCGGTCAATGCCGAGTACAGGTTGCTTGTCGTTAATGCGCAGGGCGTCGCACTCGAAGCGAGGGCCGGACAATTCTTTCACCTCGCCTGCCCGCATGTTGGGCCGGATCACCCGCTGCTGCGCCGGCCGATGAGCGTTTATCGGGTTGCGGCCGATGAAGGTCGGGTCGAGTTTCTCTACAAGGTCTACGGTGCGGGTACGCGCGGGCTTGCCTCGCTGGTTGCGGGTGACATGCTCGATATGGTGGGGCCCCTGGGCCGCGGCTTCTGTCTGCCGGCGGCGTGTTCGCACGTATTGATGGTGGCGCGCGGGGTCGGCCTGGCGACACTGGCGCCACTTGCCGGGGAAGCCGTTGCCCGAGGCGCGCGCGTCACCGCAATCCTGAGTGCGCGGGCGCCCGGGCTCGTGATGTCCGAGGGCTACCTGCAGTCGCAGGGCGCGCAGACGATCGCCGTGACCGATCAGGACGGCAGCAGCGACGTGGATAATGTGGTCCGCATCGCCGAGGCCTTGCACGACAAGCAGCCGGTGTCGTTTCTGGCGACCTGTGGCTCCAACCGGCTGTTGCTGCTGACGCAGCAGCTGGCGCGCGCCTGGGATGTTCCTGGTCAGATCGCGTTGGAGCAGCACATGGGATGCGCCATGGGCATGTGTTTTTGCTGCGTTCGAGAGTTTGCCGCCGCTCCCGGCCAGCAGCGCTATCGCCGGGTCTGTTACGAGGGTCCCGTGTTCGACGTGCTGGAGGCATTGCCGTGGTCGATCTGAGCGTGAGACTCGGCGGGCTCACGCTGGCCAATCCGATCATGCCCGGCTCCGGCACGTTTGCGGAGGCGATGGCGGAAGTTTTCGATCTCGATCGTCTGGGCGCCATCGTGGCTAAGACGATTACACCGGACATTCGCGAAGGTGTGCCGCCGCCGAGGGTCGTGGAGTACAAGGACGCGACACTGTTTGCGATCGGAATCCCGAGCAAGGGGCCCGCGCATTTCGTGAACGAGACCGTGGCTTTCTACCGCCGGTTCACGCCGCCGCTGGTTGCCAGCATCTCGGCCGATACGGTCGATGATTTCGCTGCCCTGGCACGAACCATCTCGGTTCCGGGGGTCGCCGCCATCGAGGCCAACATCTCGTGTCCCAACCTGCGCAAGGATGGCCTTGCTTTCGGGATGGATGTGGAGGCAACGGCGGAGGTTGTCGCGGCCATGAAGCGAGCCACCGATGTGCCGATCTGGGCCAAGCTCACGCCGAACGTCGGCGATATTGCCGCGTTTGCGCGGGCGGCGGAGGCTGCCGGAGCCGACGCGCTGGTGGTGGCAAACGCTTTCGTGGGCATGGCAGTCGATGCCGAGCGGATGCAGCCGCGGCTTGGCAACATTACCGGCGGACTGACGGGACCGGCAACGAAGCCTCTGATTCTGCGCATGGTCTATCAGTGCGCGCGGGCGGTGCAGATTCCCATCATAGGTTGTGGAGGTGCGGCAACCGCGGAGGATGTCGTGGAGTACATGCTGGCTGGCGCCACTGCGGTGCAGATTGGCACGGCCAGTTTTCTGTCGCCGCTGGCGTTGCCGCGCGCGATCGACGGTCTGGAGGCCTACTGCAGCCGCAAGGGCATCGGGCGCGCTGCCGAGCTGGTGGGAGGATTACAGATGGCGGGACAGCGGTTGCTGCCAGGGCGCGGCGATAGTTGAGGGCCGCACAATTTCGCTGTGCCGCTCAAGTTGACATGGATGCGGGGCCGGCTCCAATGTGGGGGCGCAATGATTGGTTCGCTAACAATCGGGGCCAAGTCACACAGGTGATGTGGCGCCCTCGGGAGGCAACACAAATGAGGCTTGCAAAAGTCCTGGCAGGTTCACTTCTCACGCTCGCGGTTCCCGTCGCCGCCGGCGCGCAGGAGGTCACGTTGAAGGCGGGCGTTTTCGTCCCACCGCAGACGACATACGGCATTCCTTTCAAACGCTTCGTCGACCGCGTCAACGAGACCGGCAAGGGCAAGATCCAGATCAGCCTCGTCGGCGGTCCTGCTGCGATTCCAGCGCCGGGCCAGGGAGAGGCGGTGAAGAACGGCGTCCTGGACATGGCCGCTGTGCCGCCAACCTTCTACAAGGGCCTGATGGTGGAAGGCGATGCCCAGTCGCTGACCGACATGACGCTGGCCGAGCTGCGCAAGTCCGGCGGCTACGCCTTCCTGGATGAGCTTGCCGGCAAGAAGCTCAATGCCACCTATCTGACGACATACGGCCTCAATGTTCCGTTCCATATCTACCTGACCAAGGTGATTTCCAAGCCGGAAGAGCTGAAGGGCATGCGCCTCAGGGGCCAGCCCATCTATTCGGCGGTATTCAGGCACTTCGGTGTGACCGGCGTCACGATCTCGCCGCCTGACAGCTACCCTGCTTTGGAGCGGGGTGTCGTGCAGGGCTACGGCTGGCCGATATGGGGTATCCAGGATTTCGGCTGGGACAAGCTGACGAAGCAGCGCCTCGATCCGGGCTTCTACAGTGTCATCGTGAATGTCATCGTCAATAAGCCGCGCCTAGCCTCGCTCAAGCCGGATCAGCGCAAGGTGCTGGACGACGCTGTCACGTGGTTCGAGGCGTTCATGGTGGGCTACACCGAGGAGACCAACAAGAAGGCGGTCGAGTACCAGACGTCGAAAGGCATCAAGGTGCTGGATCTCGGCTCCGACTTCCGCAAGAAGGCGGACGACCTGCTGTGGGCCGATCTTGCCAAGCTCAGCCCGGACAACATCGCCAAGCTCAGGAAGCTGCTGACGAAGTAGAAGGAGGCGCGCGCTTGCGCGGGCAGGCCGATCGCAGCCGTCAGGTTGCGACGGGCCTGTCTTATTCGACACCAATCAGCGCCGCCATCGCTTCGTGTCGGCGCTGATATGTCCGGGGACGAATTCAAACATGCGAGCGTTGTTCCGGCTCAACGGCTGGGTCGTCACATGCATGGCCTGGACGGCTCTCGGCCTGCTTGCCTTCATCATGCTGGGCATCTCGCTGGAGGTCGGGATGCGCTCTCTTGGTCTTGGCTCGATTTCTGGCATGATCGAGGGGACCGAGTACGCGCTTTATTTCGTGACATTTCTGTCGGTGCCCTCGATCTTGCGTTCGGGCGAGCATATCCGTGTCGATTTCCTGGTCGAGCGATTGTCTCCGGCGGGCCGACGCAGAGTGCAGCGTTTCGGCACGGTGGTGATAATCGTCACGTCGGCGGTGCTGTTCTGGTATGGCGGCAAGCTGTTGGTGGATCACATCATCGACGGGCGTCTCGTGTTCAAGGACATCGTTTTTCCGCAGTGGTGGCTCGATTGGCCTGTGCCTCTCGCCGCCCTGACCACAGGGCTGGTGGCGCTGGAGCAACTGCTGTATCCGGCTGCCGTCGTGGCCGATGATGGGCAGGGTGCTGCTGGAGGGGTCGGCGGAGCATGAGCTGGTCGTCCATCCTGGTGCTGATGTTCGGCGCGAACGTGTCGATCATGATGACCGGTCTTCCGGTGGCTTTCGTATTCCTGCTGGTCAATATCGTCGGATCGTTCTTTCTGTTCGGCGGGCAGGCCGGGCTGGAGCAGATGGTCAGCAACGCGCAGGCCTCGGTTGCTCAATTCACGCTGGTGCCGATCCCGCTGTTCATCCTGATGGGCGAGGTTCTGTTTCACACCGGCACCGCTTTCAAGGCGGTTGAGGCGATCGACCGGGCGATCCGGCGGGTGCCGGGCAGGCTTGCGATCGTGACGCTGGTTGCCGGCACCGTGTTTTCGGCGATCTCGGGCTCGACGATTGCGACGACGGCAATGCTTGGCTCGCTGCTGCTGCCGCAGATGCTGCGCCGGGGCTATGAACCGAAGACGGCAATGGGGCCGATGCTGGCCATCGGCGGCGTGGATATCCTGATCCCGCCGTCCGCACTTGCCGTGCTGCTGGGCTCGCTCGCCGGTATCTCGATCCCGGGGCTGCTGATCGGCGGTATCGTACCAGGCCTGCTGCTCAGTGCACTGTTTATCGCTTACGTTCTGATCCGGTGTACACTGAATCCAGATCTGGCGCCGGTCGATGACGAGCCGGCGGCCAGCGGCGAGTCCGCTGTGTGGCTGCTCGTCACGCGCGTCATGCCGTTGATCGCGATCTTCGCCGTGGTTGTCGTCAGCATCGTCGCGGGATGGGCGACGCCGACAGAGGCGAGTGCTCTGGGTGCGCTGGCGACCATTCTGGTCTCGGCGGTTTATGGCGGGCTGACCGGGCAGACGCTGTTCCGTGCATTCAAAGGAACGTTGGCGATCTCAGGGGCAATTCTGTTCATTCTGGTCGGCGCCACGAACTTCTCCCAGTTGCTGAGCTTTTCGGGGGCTACCGCAAGTCTCGTCGCGCTTGTCGAAGGCGCGGACTTGTCCCCGACCGTGGTCCTGATCGGGATGCTCGGGATCCTGCTGTTTCTCGGCTGCTTCATCGATCAGACCAGCATCATGATGATCACGCTGCCGTTCTACATGCCCATCGTGAACTCGCTGGGCGTGGATCTGGTGTGGTTCGGCATCCTGTACCTGCTGTGCATGCAGATAGGTCTTCTGACGCCTCCGTTCGGCCTGCTGTTGTTCGTGCTCAAGGGTGTGGCACCTGCGAGCGTGACGATAAATCAGGTGTTCTGGGCAGCGATGCCGTATCTCTGGCTGACGCTGCTGATGATGGTGGCGATCTTCATCTACCCGCCGCTCGTGACGACGTTCGTGCCATCGATCTGATGCTTTCGGACGCCGTGCAGTTCAGGGCTGGCGAGGCTTGTGCACGGCCTCGAGCACGCGCTCGGGGGTGAATGGCTGCTGCGACACTGCTGCGCCGAGAGGTCTCAGCGCATCGTTGACGGCGGTCCAGATTGCGCCCAGGGCACCCACCGTTCCGGCCTCGCCGACGCCGCGCGCACCGAGCAATGATTCGCCCGTACGTGACTCGACATGGATGACCTCGATATCGGGCATTTCCGCTGCCATCGGTACGAGGTAATCCGCCAGACTGCCGTTCTCAAGCTGTCCGTCGTCGCGATAAAGGCACTCCTCGAATAGTGCAGCACCGATGCCCTGCACGATACCGCCGCGGATCTGCTCGTCGACGAGGAGCGGGTTGAGGACGCGGCCGCAGTCTTCCACTACCCAGTAGCCAAGTATCGTTATTACGCCGGTTTCCACGTCGACCTCGACGTGTGCAGCCTGTACGCCGTTGGCGGTGAAATATGGTCGCTCGCGCGGTGCAAAGCTCTCAACGACCTCCAGTGGCGGGAGCGAGACCATCGGTATCTCGTGGCTACGGAAATGCGCCAAGGCTGCGAGCTCGGACAGTGCAAGCACGGCCATGCCGTCGGCGTTGACGACCTGCCCCCCCTGTAGCGAGAGCCGCGCCGGCTCTGATTGCAGCAACGCGGCGGCGATCTGGAAAATCGACTGCTTCAGGCGCCGTGCCGCCTTCAGCGCGGCCTCGCCTCCCAGTGCCAGGCCCCGCGATGCCCACGCACCGCCGCCGTACGGCACGGCATGCGTATCGCCAGTGACGATCGAGATGGCATCCGGAGGTACTGAGAGCTCCTCGCTCAGCACTTGCAGAAGCCCCGTCACAGTTCCCTGCCCCTGGTCGGTAATGCTGCTGTCGCAACGGAATTCGCCGGACGGCGACAGGCTGAGCCGGCAGGCCTCGTGCGCCGATACCCGAACATGCTGCGGGCCGTACAGCTGGCTACCGACGGCCGTCAGCTCAAGGAATGTCGAAAGGCCGATTCCCCTGTAGATCTTGCCGGTGCGCAGCACATCCTGCTGGAGCCGCAGGCCGTCGTAGTCCATGCGGGCCTTCAAGGCGGTCAGGCATTGGTCGAGCGATACGCTACCCACGATGATGCCACCCGGCGTGCGTACACCTTGATCAGATTGCGGAAGATGGTTCATGCGGCGCATCTCGGCGGGGTCGATGCCGAGGCTGCCGGCTGCCAGATCGATCAGCTGCTCCGTCACGGCAACGGCAATGGGCTGGCCGACGCCGCGGTAGGCACCATTCGGCGGCTTGTTCTGGTAGACACCGCGCATGCGCGCCCTGAATGCGGGAACCGAATACGGAGCACCGGCCATCTGCCCGGCCTGGATGGCTTCACCGACGCTGCCGCGCGGATAGCAGGAATACGCGCCGAAGCCCGCCAATACGTCGACGTCGAGCGCCATGATGCGGCCGTTGCGATCGACGCCCAGCCGTCCCGTCACCTGCGCTTCCCTCGACTGGGCATCGCTGCTGAAGGCCTCCAGCCGATCACAAGCGAACGCGACGGGGCGGTCGATCAGCAGTGCGATCGCCGCAACCGCGATCTCATCGCCATAGGCGTGCAGCTTGAGGCCGAATGCTCCGCCGACGTCGGGTGCGATCACGCGAACGTTGTGCAGGGCAAGGCCGAGCTGTGTCGCGAGCACGTCCTGCATCTGGAACGGCACCTGGTGCGACATGCGCACGGTGAGGACGCCTGTGCGCCGCTCGAAGTGCGCCACGATGCTGCGTCCTTCCAGCGTCACGCCGGTCTGGCGGGCGAAGCTGAAGCGCTGTTCCACCCTGATGTCGGCAGCCGCCATCGCAGCCACCGGATCTCCCGCCGAGATCGTGTGGTCGAGCGCAACGTTGCCGGCAAGCGCCGAATGCACCTGTGCGCCATCCTGCCGGAGAGCTGCCTCGAGCGATGCGACGGCTGTCAGCGGCTCCCAGTCGACGACGATCAATTGCGCTGCGTCTTCGGCAAGCGCCCGACTTTCCGCCAGCACCGCGGCGACGGCCTCGCCCTGCCAGCATGCTTCCCCGTTGGCGAGCGGGTACTGAGGCGCGGAGATGTGCGCTGCGAGAGCAGCAAGCCGGGTCTGCCATGGTTTGCATACAGACGACAGTTCGCGCGCGGTCAACGCTGCAACGACACCTGGCTGGTTTGCTGCGTCCGACGTATCGGTTGAGCGAATGCGGGCGTGGGCCCAGGGCGAGCGGACAAATGCAACGTGCGCCACGTTTGCAGGCAGGACGTCGTCGGTGAAATACCCTTGCCCGCGTGTGTGGCGCAGAGCCTCACGCCGCGTCATTCCCGCTCCGGCATGGGCAGGACCTTTGCTCATCCAAGCGATCCTCGCGTCCGGGTTGCGGGCATCGGCGCGCGGATCAGGCCGAGGAGGCTTGGTTCTCGGCGCGCAGCTTGTAGCGCTGGATTTTACCGGTGGCGGTCTTCGGCAGTTCCTCTCTCACCTCGATCCAGCGTGGGTACTTCCAGGCACCAGCCTGCGCCTTGACGTGCTCCTTCACACTTTCAAACAGGCTGTCGTCAGCGGTCTGGCCCTGCTTGAGGATGATAAAAGCCTTGGGCTTGAGCAGGCCGTCGGTGTCTTCCGCGCCAATCACGGCGGCTTCCAGCACGGCGGGATGGGAGATCAGCGCCAACTCCACTTCGAATGGCGATACCCAGATCCCGGAGACCTTGAACATGTCGTCGGTACGTCCGCAGCAATAGTAGTAGCCATCCTCGTCCTGGCGGTACTTGTCGCCGGTGTAGGTCCAATCGCCGCGGAAGGTATGGCGCGTTTTCGCGCGCTGGTTCCAGTAGCCTTCCGACGCGGTCGGTCCCTTGATGATGAGCTCGCCGATCTCGCCGGGGCCCAGAACATTGTCGTGCTCGTCGACCAGCTTGGCCTCGTAGTTGGGGATCGGTATGCCCGACGAGCCATACCGCACCTTGCCGATGCGGTTGGAACAGAAGATGTGCAGCATCTCCGTGGACCCCAACCCGTCCAGGATCTCGCAGCCCACCTTGTCCTCCCAGCGCTTGCCGACGTCCTCGGGCAGCGCCTCTCCCGCAGACACGCAAAGCCTGAGGCGGTTCGATCCGACCCCGGGTCCCAGCTCAGGATGGGCCAGCATCGAGGCGTACAGCGTGGGCACGCAATAGAAGATGGTGGGATTGTGCTGCCGCATGATGGCAAGCACGCTTTCCGGTGTCGGACGATCCGGGTAGAGGATCGTGGTGGCGCCGACGGCCATGGGGAAGTTCATGCCATTGCCGAGGCCATAGGCGAAGAACAGCTTGGCGACCGAGAACCCGATGTCCTCCGGTTTCATCTCGAGGATACCGAGGCCATAGCTGCGCGCACTCCAGTAGGGGCTGGAGTGGACGTGCCGCGTCCCCTTCGGATTGCCGGTGGAGCCGGATGAGTAGAGCCAGAACGCGGTTTCGTCGGCGTTGGTGCTGGCTGCTTCGGCCTCGTCCGAGCTGCCTGCGAGTAGAGCGTCGAGGCCGATGTCGCGCGGTCCCGGCTGGCCATCCGCGACGATCACGTGCAGGTGCCGGCGCGCCGAGATCTCATCAAGGATGGGCCTTGCCCGCTCGAGCAGGGCCGCCGAGATGATGACTGCGTCTGCCCGGCTGTCCTCGATCATGTAATGCCATTGCTCGAGCGTCAGCAGCGTGTTGACGGGGATTGCAACGACGCCGGCCTTGATCGCTCCCCAGAACACGACGGGAAACTCGCAGGTGTCGAGCATGATCATCATGATCCGGCGCTCGCGCCCGATGCCGAGGCGCGGCAGCGCGTTGGCGAAACGATTGCAGCGTGCCTGCAGCTGGCGATAGGTGAGGGATCGGACGGGGTCGATAAAGGCGAGGTGATCGCCGCGCCCGTTGGCGACATTGCGATCAACGAAATCCGTAGCCGCATTGTAGTTGCCGGCAGGTTCCGGCCAGTGCTCGGCTGCACCAGTCATGGGGGTGTTTCTCCCTGTATATCGTCCGCCCTTTGCGCGGTCGTGGCGCTGCGGGCTTTGCTTTCATTCATGCTCGCCTGGGGGTGCTCACGTCAATATGGATTGCGGACGCGTCGGATCAGCCCAGCACCCGCCTTGCGAATTCCGAGATCATGGTCCGGGTCAGCTCGGGGGCCTCGCGATGGAGCTGGTGGCCAAGGCCCGGCAGGAGCGTGGCCTCGAGCGGGCCTGGCAGCTCGCGTCGTGCAATCGCGAGTTGCTCGGCGGTTCCGTAGGCGTCCAGCTCCCCCTGCAGGATCTGGACGGGAATGCGGATATTGGGCAGCAGGCCAGTGATACTCCATGCCGCCTTGAAGGCTGGATCGGAAAACGCAAGGTTCCAGCCGTAGAAGGCATGATCGACATTGGCGTGCCAGCGCGCCAGCTTGCGCTTCAGATCGCCCTGCTCGTATGGGGCCTTGGCGGCCCGCGCGCCGGCCGCAGTCTCCTCCTCGACGACAAAGTGTGGCGCGGTCAGTGACAAACCGAGGATGCGGGGATCCTCCACGCTGCCTGCGTAAATGGCGGCAATCGAGGCTCCGTCGGAGGCTCCGACGAGTATGCCACGGCGAAGCCCGAGCCGCTCAAGTACCTGCGGCAGCACCTTCAGCGCCTCGTCGTGCATGAAGGAGGCCGGCCATGGCGGCGGATTAGGCGACGATTGTCCGTAGCCGGCCCGCGAATAGGCGAACACGCCGTAACCTGTCGTTTCGGCAAGATCGCGTGGCAGGTTGCCCCATAGATCGGCGCAGCCCAGCCCCTCGTGGATCATCACCAGCGTCGGCGCCTCGTTGGGAGGCGGTCCGATCATGTGAGTCTCCAGGCGCTGGTCATCCAGATCGATCCAGCCTTTGCGGATCTCCAACGTCATCGATGGCCTTTCGTGGACTGGGCCGAGTTGCAAGATGGGCCACTTCTTCTATGGTCTGGAGCTGAGCGTCAACCGGTGGAGATCCGGGCGAGACGCCAGCCGCCCGCGTGATCGAGGCGCAGCACCGGAGCAGGGAACAAGGGAACTGACCGTCATGTCGCTGCGTTTCGCCTTGCTTGGATTGCTCGCGGTGGAGCCGGCGTCCGGCTATGACCTCAAGCGAGCCATCAACCGGTCGACCTGGTTCATCTGGAATGCGACCGGGCCGCAAGTTTATACAACCCTGCACAAGTTGCGCGAGGATGGCTTCATCACGACCGAGGCTTTGGAGCAGCACGGCAAGCCGGACAAACAGATCCATACGATCACCGACAGCGGCCGTGCGGTGCTGCGGCAGTATCTGAGCGAGCCGGTACGAGCTTCCGTGACACGTGATGAGGTGCTGCTGCGGATCTTCTTCGGCAATTTCGCGGAGCGGGATACGATCAGGCGCGAGTTGGCTGCCTACCTCGAGCGCATTCGCGAGGAGCGGGCGTTTCTGGAGGCCACCGAGGCGCGGATCGTCGCTCATCCCGGCTCGCGGCACGATGCGCGCCGGTTTCAGCTGCTTTCGCTGCGGATCAAGGTAGCCCAGCACCGGGCCATGGAGGGCGTACTGGTCGAATTCCTGGAAAGCGAGCGGCTAAAGGGCGGGTACGCCCAGTAGCTCCAGGTTGCCCGGGGCGTTGCGCTCAGTCCGTCTCCTGCTTCGGCGTGCCCTGTTTCACGGTGCCCAGCGTCACGCTCGTATGGCCGCTATAGCGTGGCCGGTTGTCCTGCATCTTCTCGAGTGGTTGCACGGGTCGCTGGCTGGCGAGACTGCGCACCGCAAGCTCCTGATATTGCCGGGTGCCGGCCCGCTTCCAGCCGATTTCGGTTTCGGTCAGCTCGCGGACCACCCGGGCGGGCGTGCCCAGCACGAGCATGCGCGGGGGCACTACCGTACCCTCGCGCACGAATGACATGGCACCGATGATGGACGACTCTCCGATCTCGGAGCGGTCCATCACGACTGCGTTCATTCCCACCAGCACGTTACGGCCGATGTGTGCGCCATGCACGATCGAGCCATGCCCGATATGGCCGTCGGCCTCGATCACGGTGTCGGTCTGAGGGAAGCCATGCATCACGCAGGTGTCCTGCACGTTGACACCCTCGTTGAGGATGATACGGCCAAAGTCGCCGCGCAGGCACGCTGCCGGGCCGACATAGCATCGTGGTCCTACGATCACGTCGCCGATCAGCACGGCGGTTGGATGCACGTAGGCGGTGGGATCGATGACCGGAATCAGATCCTCGATGGCAAAGCAGTTGGCCATGCGCATATCCCCGTTTGCTGAAACCTGGATGGGCGGTACGCTGTCAAACCATGCAGTACCCGCCGCTGACGCTGATCACCTGTCCCGTGATCCAGCCGCTCAGTGGAGAGGCGAGCAGGACGATGGTCGGGGCAATGTCCTCGGCCTGGCCAAGCCTGCGCATGGGGTAGAATTTCACGAGCTTGTCCCGATTGGCATCGAGCCAGGCCGGATCGTGTCCGGTCTCCACGAGGCCGAGCGAGACGGTGTTGGCGGTTATGCCGGAGCGGCCGAGCTCGCGTGCGAGCGATTTCATCAGGCCGATTACTCCGGCGCGCGCTGCTCCCACGATCGACAATCCGGATTCCCCGACGCGGGAGGAGTCGCCGACGATAGCGATGATGCGCCCGTCGCCGCCCTTCTCCAGGTGCGGCAGGGCTGCATGGCAGAGATGAATCGCACCATAGAGGTTCACGTCGATCTGGCTTTTCCATTCCTCAGGCGTGGTCGATTTGAAGGGTTTACGGATGGCCAGGCCAGCATTGTTGACGACGATGTTGAGGCCGCCGAGGTCGGCGACGATGGCATCCACCATCTTGCCCACGGCTGCGCGATCGGAGAGGTCGGCCTGGAAGGCGGCCGCGGTGCCGCCCTTGCTCCGTATCTCCTCCACGACAGCATCAGCCTCTGCGCTGGAGCGGCCGTAGTGAACGGCTACCGCTGCGCCCTCCTCGGCGAGCGAAAGGGAGAGCTGGCGCCCCACGTCGCGCGTGCCGCCTGTAACAAGCGCCACACGACCATTGAGCTGCATCTCCATACGCGCCTCCTGTGCTGATGCCGCGGGTTGAGAGTGTAACCCGGGTTGCTGACCGAGCCGGGCCGCTACGGTCATTCGGGTTCCGGCTTCCTGATATCACATCCGGCGTCCAGGCCGCAGCAGTCCAAGGGTCCTGCGACTGTCGCTTGTGTTGACAGGTCAGTCTCGACAAACTAGCTGTGGTTGCTCACTTACATAGTAAAGAACTGACCTATGGCACAAGGCGCTGTTTCGGGCGCCGCCCGGTAGCGGTTGCTTCACAACAGCGCGGTCGCTCGCCGAATAGTGGGGTAGGACATACGTGAAGCCAGCCTGGTTCGATTATCATGCGCCGCGGACCCTTGCCGAGGCACTTCGCATCCTCGATGAGGCGGGGGCGGATGGCCGCGTGCTTGCGGGCGGACAGAGCCTCGTGCCGATGCTCAATTTCCGCCTCGCCGGTCCCGCAGTGATCGTCGACATCAACAAGGTGGAGGATCTGGGCGGGTTGGAGGCCGGGGCCGACGCACTCAAGGTCGGAGCGCTGGTGCGCCATGCCGAATTTCTGCGCAGCGGCGAGGTTCGCGCCGGCTGGCCCCTGATCCACGAGGCGACGACACAGGTTGCCCATATGGCGATCCGCAATCGCGGGACTGTCTGCGGCAGCATCTGCCACAACGATCCGGCCGCGGAGCAGCCGAGTGTGCTGCTGACGCTTGATGGCGTTGTCGAGATCGCGAGCATACGGGGACGCCGCGAATTGCCGGCGGCGCAGTTCCTCACCGGGATGCTGTCGAATGCCCTGCAGCCGGGAGAGATGGTCGTCGGTGTCAGGTATCCGCGTCCGGCACCCGGCACCAGCACCGGGTTCGTGGAATTCGCGCGGCGCCTCGGCGACTTCGCCATGGCTGGGGCGGCGGCGGCATTGACAATGCAGGGCGGCAGATGTGAGGCGGCGCGGCTGACCATCGTCGGCATGGGCAAGGGACCTTTTCGTGCCGAGGCGGCAGAGGCAGTGCTGCGCGGGCGCACAATCGACGCGGCGTCGATCGCGGAGGCGGTCGGGGCCGTGAAGGCGACGGTCGATCCTGCCGCCGACGTGCATGCGAGTGCTGCGTACAGGCGCCATCTTGCCGGGGTCATGGCGCAGCGCGCGCTGGAGACGGCCGCCGCTCGCAGCAGGGGAGGTTGAGGTGGCTCGAGAGCAGACGATTGCCGTTACCGTCAACGGGCGGCGCTACGAGAAAACGGTTTCGGTCAGGACGTCGCTGGCCGATTTCCTGCGCGACAACCTGCATCTGACCGGCACGCATCTGGGCTGCGAGCACGGCGTGTGCGGGGCTTGCACGATCATGCTGAACGGCCGAACGGCCCGCTCTTGCCTCACGCTTGCCGTGCAGGTGGATGGCGCGGATGTCGTGACGATCGAGGGGCTGAAGTCGGAGGATGGCACCCGCCATCCCGTGCAGCAGGCGTTTTTCGAGAACTTCGGCCTGCAATGCGGCTACTGCACGCCGGGCATGCTGATGACCGCGATCGAGCTGCTGCAGGACAATCCGAACCCGGACGAGGGTGAGGTGCGGGAAGCCATGTCCGGCAACCTGTGCCGTTGCTCGGGCTATCAGTCCATCGTGCAATCCGTCCTGGCGGCCGCGCGCACTGCGCAGACCAGGACCGGTTGAAGACCACGCCGCTGCGAGACTACTGCGAGACTACTAGGAGAATACATCCGATGTCGGATACGCGCTTTGTCAACCGGCGTGCGGTCGGGACGTCGGTATTGCCGGACGAGGCCATTCCTCTGGTGGAAGGGGACGGGCGGTTCCTGAACGACATCAAGCTGGCGGGGATGTATCACGTCGCGTTCCTGCGCAGCCAGCTCGCGCATGCCCGTATCCTGTCGATCGACACGTCCAGGGCCCGGGCGTTGCCGGGTGTGATCACCGTGGTTAGCGGCCAGGATATTCTTGGCAAGGTGGAGCCGTTTCGTTCGATGCCGAACCGGTTTTCAGGTGGCGAGTTGGTGCAGCACTGGCTCGCGGTGGAGAAGGTGCGGTTCTGCGGCGAGGCGGTGTGCGCCGTGGTGGCAGAGGATCGGGCGACCGCGGAGGATGCGGCTGAGCTGATCGACGTCGAGTACGATCCGCTGCCGGTCGTTACAGATCCGCGCCAGGGCGAGCGGGACGATGCCGCGCTGGTGCATGACAGTTGCCCCAATAACTACCTCATCAAGCGCGAGTACGAGCGCGGCGCCGTGGCCGAGGCGTTTTCGGATGCCCATCTGGTCGTCAAGCGCGCGTTCCGGATTGGCCGCAAACAGGCACTGTGCCTGGAGGGGCGTGGTTGTGTCGCCGGCTGGCGGGAAGGCTCGCACCAGTTGACGATCTGGATCAGCCACCAGCTACCCTATGTCGTGCGCCACTATCTTGCACGCCATCTCGGCTTGCCGGAGAACGAGGTGCGTGTGATCGCGCCGCACACCGGTGGCGGCTTCGGGCAGAAAGCCTCGATCTACCCAGAGGAATTTCTCTGCTCGTATCTTGCGCTGCAATTGCGCCGCCCGGTGAAATGGGTGGAGGACCGGTTCGAGAACATGGTCGCCTCGACGCACTCGCGCGATCAGTATCTGGAGGTCGAGGCTGCGTTCGATACGGAAGGACGCATTTGCGGTATTGCGTCCGATGTGTGGGTCGATGTCGGTGCGTATTCCACCTATCTGTGGTCGGCCGGCATGGAGCCTCTGCAGACCGCTGGTCTGATGCCTGGGCCCTACAAGGTGCCGGCGATGCGGTATCGCACGCGCGGCGTTGCCACCAACAAGACGACCGTGGGGCCATATCGCGCCGTTGGCCGGCCGTCGGCCTCGGCCGCACTCGAGTTGGTCATCGACGAGGCCGCGCGCAAGCTCGATATCGATCCTGTCGAGATCAGGATGCGCAATCTCATCCGCGGCGCGGAGATGCCCTATCGCAACGCCAACAATCTTGTGCACGAAAATGTGAATTATCTGCCGTGCCTGGAGCTGGCGGCGGCCAAGGCCGAATATGCCCGGCTGCGGGAGAAGCAGAAGGAGGCGGTGGCAGCCGGGCGGCTTTGCGGCATCGGCATCAGTTGCTATGCGGAGCTGACGGGCCTTGGCACGACGACGCCGGTGGGGCCGGGCACGATGCTGCAGCCGGGCCGCGATGCGGTCACGCTGCGGCTGGAATCGAGTGGCGTACTGACGATCGCGGCCGCGCTTCCCTCACAGGGGCAGCGCATCATGACAGCGATGCGGCAAGTCGCTGCCGACGAGCTCGGTATCAGTCTCGACGATATCACGGCGCAGTCCAATGACACCTCCATGGCGCCGTACGGGTTCGGCACGTTCGCCTCGCGCACGGCCGTGTTCGGTTCGGGTGCGGTGATCGAGGCCTCAAAAGAGATGCGCCGGCGCATCCTGGCGCTGGGGGCACATCTGCTCGAGGAGCCGGTCGGGAACATCACGATCGTCGACAGCGTCGTGCAGACGCTGGATCGCGCCAAGACGCTGTCGCTCGCTGCCATGGCGGAGCGGAGCTATTTCTCGGCCAAGGGCATTCCCGACGAGCTGAACCCGGGGTTCGAGGTCACCGCTTTCTATGATCCCAAGCTGGGCAGCTTTGCCGGCGGCGCGCATATCGCGATGGTGGATATCGACCCGCATACCGGCAACGTGCGCATCGAACGATACGTGGCGGCGGAGGACGTCGGCACGGTGATCAATCCGGCCGTCGTCGAGGGGCAGATCATCGGCGGCATCGCCCAGGGCATCGGCGAGGTGCTGATGGAGGAGTTGATCTACGACGAGGAGGGGCAGCCGCGGACTGTAACGCTGGCTGACTATCTGATCCCGTCGGCGATCGAGATTCCTCATGTCGAGCTGCATCATGCCAGCGCCCCATCGGGGGCGCTCGGCGGCTTCAAAGGCTGCGGCGAAGGCTCGATCATAGGCGCCGTCGGCTCGGTCGCGTGTGCTGTGGTCGATGCGCTAAGCCGGCGGGGCGGCGATCTCGAGATATTCCCGGCGACGCCGGAGCGCGTACTGCGCGGCCTGGGTGTGCTGGAGGGGGAGGACTGAGCCGGCGGCATTCTGCGCAGCCGGCTCGTCGCGCGAACTTCGATCGGAGTGTGAGCCATGAAGACGGATTGCCGGGGCCTCGCCCTCACCACCAGCAGCGACGTTGCCGCGCGTGAGATCGATCAGGCGGTTGCGGACTATCTCGATTACAAGATGACGGCCTCCGGCCACGTCAAGGCGGCGTTGGATGCCGATCCGCATTTCGTGCTGGCGCATTGCTTTCGCGGCTACTTCTTCCTGATGCTGGAGACGAAGGCAATCCTGCCGCGTGTTGCCAAGACTTCTCGAGGAGGTGCGGCCCTACCTCGGCGGCGCGACCGAGCGGGAACGGCTGCATGTGGCGGCACTGGAAGCATGGGCGGCCGGCGATATCATGGGTGCCTGCAACCGGTGGGAAGAGATCCTGCGCGAGCATCCGCTCGATCTGCTGGCGATGAAGCTTGCATCATACGATGGCGTTCTATACCGGCCGAAGCAATGTCTTGAGGGCAACGGCAGCGAGCGTGCTGGGGGCGTGGGACGAAAGCATGCCGCAGTACGGCTGTGTCGAGGGCATGTACGCCTATGCGCTCGAGGAATGCGGCGATTACGTCGAGGCGGAGAAATGGGGACGTCGGGCAACGGAGCGTAATCCAGGAGATCTGTGGGCTGTGCATTCGGTTGCGCATGTTCTCGAGATGCAGGGCCGTTGTGCCGAGGGCGCCAAGTGGCTGCAGCGGCCGCCCGGAAACTGGGCGGACAAGAATCCGTTCAAGGCCCACGTCTGGTGGCACGATGCACTCTTCGCGCTGGCGCTGGGCGATACCGACCGGGTGCTGAGCATCTACGACAACGAGCTGGTGTCGGTGAACAGCGACCAGAATGTCGATGTGTCCAATCAGGCTGCGCTACTCAAGCGTCTGGAGATGCAAGGCGTGGATGTCGGCGACCGATGGGAGGCCTTGGCTGAGCATTCCGAGAAGCGCATGGACGATCACATGTTGCCGTTTCGGGACGCCCACTATTGTCTGGCATTGGCCGCTGCCGGGCGGCTCGATGCCGCACGGCGACATGTCGATCTGATGCGAGCGTTCGCAGACAGCACCGCAGGCTGGCGGGCGGACTCGACTCGCGACGTGCTGTTGCCCTTGTGCGAGGGCATCATCGCGCACGAGGCCGGCGAGCACGACATGGCGCTCGATAAGATCTGGCCGATCCGCAACGAGTTCATCGCCATCGGCGGCAGCCATGCCCAGCGGGACCTGTTCGCACAAGTGCTGTGCGACGCTGCCGTGCATAGCTCGCGGCCTGCGATTGCCAGCACGCTGTTATCGGAACGCGTGCTGAGCAGGCCCAGCAGGAAGGCCAATTGGCTGGCCTATGCCGACGTACTCGCGCGGGTTGGCAATTCGAAAAAGGCTGAGGTTGCGCGTCGACAGGCAGAACAGGCGGCCGAGCTCGGAGCTTAGATCGTTTCCGCCTCAGGCGAAATCGATCTGTCCTTCTCGCTCACCGGCCGCACCGGCCTTCGGCCTGGCCCTCCGCGGGGGCGGCGCACTGGCGCCGGGCCGCAATTCGCGGCCTTCGCGTGCGTCCGATTATTCGTCCGGCGCGCTAGCGGGCAGCAGCGCCGCTCAAGTGAACTCGACGGCGCTGCGATTCCAGGCTACGCATTGCCTCAATCCGACAACTTCCAGCCCAGAGGTCACCTGCCGTGCCCAGCACCGTTCTCTCCACCGTCGATCCAGCCATCATCGAGGACCTTGTCGCCGCGAGCCGCATCCTGGCGCAGCACGGCGTGCTCGACGCCTGGGGGCACGTCAGCATCCGACATCCGAATAATCCGCAGCGTTATCTGCTGTCGTGTGCGCGTGCGCCGGCGCTGGTGACGGCGGAGGACATCATGGAGTTCGATCTGGACTCCAATCCGGTGGATCCGAGTGCAGGAAGGCCGTTCCTGGAGCGGTTCATCCACGGCGAGGCCTACAAGGCGCGCTCCGACGTCAACGCGGTGGTGCACAGCCATTCCCCGACGGTGATTCCGTTCACCGTTACCGGCCAGAAGATGCGGGCGTTGTCGCATATCGCCTCGTTCCTCGCCTACGACGTGCCGATCTGGGAAATCCGCGACGTCGGGCTCACCAAGGGGTTGCTCGTTACAAACAACGCGCAAGGGGCGGCGCTGGCCAAGACGCTGGCGGATTATCCGGTGGCGATGATGCGGGGCCACGGAAATATCGTTGTGGCCTCCGACATCGTTCGCGTCGTCCACCGTGCTCTCTATACGGAGATCAATGCGCAGCAGCTGGTGGTGGCCTACCAGTTCGGTAAGCCGATCCAGTTCATCGCCGATGACGAGGCCGGCGATCCGCAGCGTCTCAACGATTCCTGGGACGTCTGGAAGGCACAGGCGATGAAGGCCTGACGGTCCTCAACCATAGGCCTCCTCGACCAGCCGGGCGATGTCGTCGCGGGTCGGCTGGTACGGGCTGGAGCGGTTGAACCAGCTTGCCAGTGAGTCCTCGGTTATGTCGGCGAGGTCGGCTTCGCCGTAACCGTATTCCTTCATCGTGCGTGGCAGCTCCAGGCGGGCGTTGAGTGCGGCGATGGCGTCGGAGGCGCGGGCGCCGGCCGCCAGACCCATTGCCCGTGAGATCGGCACGACCTTGTCCGGCACCCGCTCCTCGGCCAGCCGCATGACGCCCGGCAGGGCGATCGAGATCATGGTGCCGTGGTGCATCCCGCGGTCGCCGAAAGCGTTGGCTAAGGCATGCGCCGGCCCAAGCCCTTTGTGGATCGAGATGCCGCCGCAGACGGAGGCCAGCAGCATCTGGCCACGCGCGTCCATGTCGTCACTTTTCCTGTAGGCGCGCTCGACGGCCGTGAACGCGCGCGCGATGCCGTCGAGGGCGATGGCGTCGGCCAGCGGCGAGTTGGTCTTGGCGAGGTAGCCTTCGATGCAGTGCGAGAGGGCGTCGATCCCGGTTGCCGCCGTCAGGCGGGGCGGAAGCGAGCGCGTCAACTCCGGATCGCAGATGGCGACATGGGGAAGCGAGAATGGGCTGCCGGCGCTCTGGCTGCGCGTCGTCGCGGTCGGATGAATGCCGGCTCCCAGCGATACCTCGCTGCCGGAGCCAGCGGTGGTCGGCACAGTGACGAACGGCATGAGCCGACGGTCGATCACCTGCGCAGCCTTGCCCAGAAAATCGGTAATCTCTTTGTCGAGCGTGACGCAGGCGGCTGCCGCCTTGACGGTGTCGATCACCGAGCCGCCGCCGATCGCAACGAAGCCGTCGCAACCGCCCTTCCGATATGCCGCAACGGTGGCCGCGACACCGGTCGAGGTCGGGTTCTCGGGGACCTCGGCAAATGTGGCGTGCGGTGCGCCGGCCATGGCGGCCTCGACCTGGGCGACGACGCCGCACGCGGAAAGTCCGCTGTCAGATGCCAGCAGCGGCTTCTTGATGCCCAGCTGGGCAAGCTCCTGCGGCAGCGTCCTGATCGCGCCAGCCTCGAACACGATCCTGGGTAATTGAAAATGCATCGCGAAGTCCGTTCCAGACGCCAATTGCCCCAGCGCTCTCCTCCAGCGGGAGGAGGGCGCCGGGCTGCGCTTACGTGTTCTGCCTGACCCAGGTGTCCAGCATGCGATTGAAGCCTGCGGGATGCTCGCGCATGACGAAGTGGCCCGACTGGTTGAACACCCGAAGCTCTGTCTTGCGCTGCTTCATCATGAACAGCTCGATCAGCTGCAGGCCGACCTCGAATACGGCACCGGGATCATTGTAGCCCCATACGATCAGCGTCGGGCAAGGCATGCCCTTCTCCTGCAGCCAGCGGTAGATCTCCGCCTTCTGCCGCGCGATGCCGGGGATGTATTGCTTCCTGCCGAGACCGCCGGTGGTCATCTTCTCGACGGCAAGCTTGCTCTTGGGCAATTGCGAGATCGCATAGCAGTCGTCCAGCCACTGCTCGGTGGCAAGTTTCTGGTTGAAGGAGTAGCGGTCGCAATACCACTTGATCGACTGCCGTGTGATTTCCGGCTGCGGCGGGTCCAGATGCACGAGATGGGTGCGGGTCGGGCCGGGGGAGGTGGTGCCCGAGGAGACCGGCACGCAGGACTTCACCAGATCCGGCCGTTCCATGGTGATGCGGGTGACGACATAGCCGCCCCTGCTGTGTCCGACCAGATGGTAGGGCTTCTTGCCGAGCGCATCCAGGAAGGCGATCACGTGCTGCACGCTGGCGTGCATGGTGTAGTCGGCATCGGTCTTCGGGTTGTCCGTGTACCCCTGGCCGAGGCGGTCCAGCGATATCGTGTTGTGGTAGCGGCTCAGCGGCCCGAAGTTGAGGTTCCAGGTCTCTGCCGAGCTGGCGCCGTTGTCGGCACCGACCTGCGCGCCGTGAATGAATACGATGCGCTCCCCGCTGCCCTGGTCGAAATAGCGTGTTCGGATGCCGGCCACGTCGATCCACTGAGCCGGCCCCATATCGGTCGAGCCGGGAACGAACTTCTCCTGGAGCGGACTGGAGACCGGCGCGCCGTTGGGCGCCGTGTCGGTCTTGCCGCTGCCGGCACCACCGGCTTTTTTCTTCGGCTTAGTAGCCATGGCACACTCCATCAATGAACTCGGTGACAACGCGATTGAACTCGTCCGCCCTCTCCCTGAAGGAATGGTGGCCGGCCTCGTTGACGACATGCAATTGCGTGCGGGCCTGCCGTTTGGCGATCAGGTCATACAGCCTGAGGCCGAGATCGAACGGCGCCGTCGGGTCGTTGTAGCCCCAGATCAGGAGCGTAGGCCTGACCAGGCCTTCCAGTTCGAGCCTGCGGAACAGCTCTTCGCGATCGCCTACCAATTCCGGCATGAACAGCGAGTGCTGCAGCCCTTCGTCCTTCATCTTGGCAATGGCTGCCTGTCCCTTCGGGCTATCGACGATCTTCTGCTTGAGGTCGAGCCACTCGTCCGTGATGTGATCCGACTTGAACGAGTATCCCTCGTAGTAGTAGCGCGCTGCCGCCCGGGTGCCCGACTTGTGAGGGTTCAGCGAGAAAACGAGTTCGTTGCGGCCCTGTCCGGGTGCGGCGGAATTGCTGTCGACGATGATGCAACTCGTCACCAGACGCGGATGCTCCAGGGTCGCGCGGCAGACGACATAGCCGCCCCGACTGTGTCCGACCAGATGATAGGGGCCGCGGCCGAGCACCTGCAGAAAGCGCGCGAAATGGTGACAGGACGCCGCCATAGTCCAGTCAGCGTCCGACTTCGGATTGTCGGTATAGCCTTGGGCCAGACGATCGACTGAGAACACCGTAAAGCGCTTGGCAAGTGCTGTGAAGTTGAGCGCCCAGTCCTCGGCGTTTGCGGCGCCGGAGGCATCGCCGGCCGCGCCGCCATGCACGAGCACGACAGGTGGTCCGCTGCCGGCCTCGAAATAGCGTGTTCGGATTCCGTCCACGTCAATGAACTTCTCGCCGTACTCCTGCAACGACATGACAGCTCCTTTCCCGGATGCAGCCAGGACTGCGCCTGGCGGCTTTCATCAGATTGCGTAGAAATCGAAGTAGCCGTCGATCACGGGATCGAGCAGCAGGACCTTCTTCTGCTCGATGCGCATTCCGCCTGACGTGCGGCGAATGACATAGTGATAGCAGCCGGCGCTGATCTGCTGTCCGCGGACGTCGTTGACCACACCACCTGCCAGTTGGCGAAGGCGCGGACCTCGTTGGTGCCGACCCCGTCACCATGGTCTGGATACGCAGTGGCGGGTGCGCGGCACCGGCGTCGAGGACAGAGCGATTTCCGGTCTGCAGCCGGAAGACGCGGTCCTCCAGGCCGGTTCGCCCCTCGATATAGATCATGTTGAGCTCGGTGGCCGGGTCCTCCGTATAGCTGCCGTCCATACGGAAGGCCGGCGACCCAGAACACGCAGTCCTCCGTGTAGAGATCCAGCCAGTCCGTCCAGCGCTGCTCGTCGAGCAGGCGGGCGTCGGCGTAGATCAGCTTCCGTGACCGAGTGCGTGAGGACAAGATCGGACATACGCTCGGCCCTCCCCGCCCGATCATCATGCGCTGCCATTGCCGATAGACGCCCCGCATCGCGGTCTCGTGATCCCAGCTGTCCGAGCTGCATGCGGGCTCGAGCCGAATCGAGCGGGCGGCCTCGTCCGCGCCCTCGACGACAAAGGCACTGCCCCGCCACATGTCGGTCCAGTTGGCGTGGTGGGCGCAGCTGGCCTGCGTGCGCCTTCTCGCAGATGGCGATGTCGTCCGGCGTCGCCATGCCGGCTGGCAGGAAGAAGTCCTCGAATTTTCGCAGACGCGCTGTCACGCATCTCGGCCGGCTCTCCCTTCGGCGCGATGCACCAGATCGTGGTCTCCATGCGGTCGACGCCGAGCGGCCGGTAGGTGCGCAGGTGGGTGGATGCGAGATCATTCAGAAGAAGGTTGGGAAAGATCGTGATATGGCGGCCGCGCCCCATGATCCAGGTCAGCTCCTCCCGGCTGAATCCCTGCTCGAGCTTTTCCTTCATGGCATGGATCGGGAAAGCGGCGGGATCCTTGCGCTCGTGCCAGAAGAAGGTATGGCCGTTGCCAAGATCGTAATTGGCGCTTTCGATCCGTCCCGTCAGTCTGCTGCCATCGGTCCTGAGCACGCCTTGAGAGTTGCTCTGGCTTTCCCGGAATGCGATCGTCTCGGCAAAATTGCGATGCACGACGGGGGCGTGGTAGGCGTCGGGCCCATTCTCGTGCATGAGCTTCCAATTGCACTTCGAGACGTAGGTGCAGAAGCCCGGGGTGATCTCGAGCTCCCAGGGCGCGGGCGCCACGTAATAGTCGATCATCTTCCGGGCTGGCCCGAGGTGCTCGGAAAGATCGGGCACGTCAGGGTTCAGGCTGCCGAATACGAGGCCGCGGTAGCTGTCCAGCCGCGCGATCTCCTTCAGGTTGAAGTTGGACAGTGGCAGGCTGTCGGGCCAGCCGGTCTTGCGATCCTTGGCGGAGACGCAGTCGCCTTTGGTATTGAAGCAGAAGCCATGATAGGGGCAGTCGAACGTCGTTGCGTTGCCGACGCGCCGCGTTATCAGCAGCGCGCCGCGATGGCCGCAGGCGTTGAGGAAGCAAGACAGCCTGCCGTCCTCTCGCCGCACAACGAAGACCGGCTGACGGCCCATGTGGGTCGCGAAGAAGTCGCCCGGCTTCGGCACTTGCGTGTCGTGGCAGAGATAGAGCCATGTGCGCTCGAAGATGCGCTCGTATTCCGCCTCCATGACGTCGGGGTCATTGTAGATGCGGCGGTCGACACGAAAGACGCCTTCGTCGGGCCGATCGTCGACGTAGCTGGCAAAGTCGCGGGCGTGACGCACGGCGGGGCTCCTCAGGGTGTGGTTTTGCGGTGGTGTGCGTGAACCGTCGTTTCAGAGTAGCCCTCTGCCGCCGGTTGGCAAGGGGCTGTCTGGGGGCGGTGTCTGGGGGCAGGTGACATCCCATGAGGCTGTGTCATAGTGCAGGCACCCTTTCGGCCTGCAGAGGACCTGTGCCCCGTGACGATCCTGCTCTCAAATGACGATGTCGCCGCGCTTCTGAGCGTACCTGATTGCATCGAGGTGTTGGAGGGGGCCTATGCCGAATTGGCGCGGGGCCGCGGTATCAACCGCACGCGGTCCGATTCCATTGTTGCCCATGCGGGCAACGATGAGGCGGTCTACAGTCTCAAGAGCATGGACGGGATCATTCCGAGCCTGGGTGTCGGCGCGGTGCGGATCAATTCCGACATCGTGACCTGGCCGATGGTGGGCAACAGCCAACGCCGGACCAAGGTGCCGGCCGCGGACGGGCGCTGGGTTGGACTGGTTCTGTTGTTCTCGACCGAGACGGGAGAGCCGCTCGCCATCATGCCGGATGGCGTCATGCAGCGCATCAGGGTGGCGGCGGCGAACGGGATCGGGGCGAAGTACATGGCCCGGGCCGATGCGAGCGACGTCGCGATCATCGGGTCCGGCTGGCAGGCGGGCACGCAGCTGATGGCGGCTTGTGCCGTGCGTAACGTCAAGCGCATCCGCTGCTGGTCGACGACCGCGGAAAACCGGGAGAGCTTCTCCGCCGAAATGTCGGATACGCTGGGGATTGCTGTGGAGCCGGTGACGTCGGCCGAGGCGGCGGTGACCGGGGCTGATATCGTCTTGTGCGCAACCTCATCGATCGATCCTGTCTATTTCGAGCAGTGGGTGCGGCCCGGGGTCCACCTTTCGTCGATCAAGAAAGCAGAGATCGACACCGCAGTATTGAAACGCTGCGACCGCATCGCGCTGCACGTGCATGAGGACAAGCCACTGCATTTCATCGAGGCGGGGGCGAAAGTTGCAGAGGCGGAAGGCGATAAGGGCTGGGCTGACAAGGGCGATGTCGACTTTGGAGCGTTGCCGACCGTGACCGATCTCGTCACTGGCGCCTACAAGGGACGTGAGAAGGAGGAGGAGATAACCGCTTTTCTGAACAACCTTGGTATGGGCTATCAGTTCGCGGCCGCCGGGGCTCTGGTCTATCGCAAAGCGAAGGAGCAGGGTGTTGGTCGCGATTTTCCAACCGAATGGTTTACACAGGACGTGCATCCGTAGGACTTTGTGACTTCGCTTGCGGTCGGCCAATGAATTCGCCGGGTCGTGGGCGGGATGGAAAAAGGGAGGAAGACATGAAAAGACGAACTACTTCCGTTTGGGGGTGTGCGGCTTCCGCGGCCGTTCTGCTCGCTGGGCTGCAACCGGCACTGGCTGAGACCCCGGCAGAGTTCTACAAAGGCAAGGACATCCGGGTTCTGATCGGCTCCGGCGTGGGCGGGACCTATGGACTTTATGGGCTCCTCGCGGCGCGCCACATGCGCAAGCACATACCGGGCAACCCCAATATGGCGCTGCAGAGCATGCCGGGCGGTGGCGGCATGAATGCCCTCAATTTCTCCTACAACGTGGCGCCGAAAGACGGGACGGTCATGCACCTCGTCCATGCAGAGGTGCTGTTCGAAATCGCTGATCAACTCGAGCGCGAAATTCAATGCCGGGAAGTACCAATGGATCGGCCGGTTGTCGGATGCCGACTACATCGGGCTCGCCTCGCGCCGTTCCGGGGCAAAAACGCTCGAGGACGCGCGGAAGAAAGAGATCGTAATGGGCGCTACAGGCGCCCGGGCAGTCGGTGCGGTCGGGCCGCGGCTGTTCAACCGGGCCGCCGGAACGAAATTCCGGGTGATCGCCGGCTGGAAAGGTACGGCGGACATCATGATCGCGATGGAGCGCGGGGAGGTCGACGGGTTGGCGCTGAGCTGGGCCAACACGATGGCAATCCACAAGCCGGCGCTCGACAAGGGCGATCTGGTGCCGGTCTTCGCGATCGCCGAGGGCCGTCTGGCCGCCTTGCCCAAGGTGCCCACGATTACCGAGTTCGGCAAGGGCGAGGACGAGCGGACCTTCCTGTCGCTTTACACCTCGGTCGGCACGATGGGGCGTTCGCTGGCGTTCCCGCCCGGCGTGCCGAAGGATCGCGTCGAGGCCGTGCGCACCGCGTTCCAGAAAATGCTGAAGGACCCCGAGTTCCTGGAGGAGATCAAGACGCGCGGCATTCTGTTGTCGCCGAAGTCGGGTGATGAGCTGCGTGCCTACGTCGACAAGCACATGGCCTCGCCGCCAGCGCGGGTCGACGCCTGGCGGAAGATCTATGCTCAGATCCTGGCCGAGGGCGCCGCCTCTAAGGGCAAAGGCAAGAAATAAACCCGTCGGACAGGATGCCGGCGTGGTGCTCAGGGGGACGGTGTCACGTTCCCCTGACGCTTTCATGGAACAGGTCGTCGACCGAAAAGTCGCCTTTGATGAGGCTCTGGTCGGCGGAATACTTGATGAACTGCTCCAGATTTTTTCTGTTGGCGGCCACGCCGATCGGCCAGATGTCGTTTGTGCCGAACGCCGCGCGCTCGCGCTCGAAATAGCGTCGGCCCCATGCCAGCTGCGAATAATTAGGGTCGGTGTAATAGTCGGTATAGATCCGCTTTGCATCCGCGAACGTTTCCATCACTTGCGCGGGCAGGTGCGGCTGCTTGTCGGCGAGCTCTTTCCACATGACGACGATGTGCATGATCGGCCACCAGCCGTACTTCTTGAAATAGCGCAGCTCTTCGGCGTCTGCGTCCTCGAACAGCCGGCGCACCGGCACCTCACCGTCCATGATCGAGTGCGGGGGATGCGGCTGGATCACGGCGTCGACCGTCCGGTCCCGCAGCATATGGCCGACATCCGCGCCCGGTGGCAGCTTGTCGATCTTGATGCCGGGCTTTGGATCGAAGGCGATCTTCTCCGGGTCCTCCAGCAGCCAGTGGATGTCCTCCCACGGCATGCCGTATTCGAATTTCAGATCGCCCTTGGCGAGCAGCGACAGCGTCGTCTGGAACGAGCGGATCGCGACACGCTTTCCTGCCAGCTCTCTTGGGTGACGCATGTGGGAGTCGCCGCGCACGTAGATCAAGCCGCAACTGAACAGCCGGCGCGGAAAAACGGGAATTCCTACAAGCGGCACCTTACGGTCGATCGCCATCAAGAAGGTCGACATCGAGAACTCGGCGATGTCGTAGGCCTTGTTGTGGATCATGTTGCCGTGCCGATCGATGCCGTCACGAAGCCCGAAGGACTGGCCAACCTGCAGCACCTTCAGATTGACACCGGGCGGCGGCGTCACGGTGCCGTCGAAAAACGGAAAATGGCGGTCATACCGTTCCAGCGCGATCGTGAGATCCATTTGAGCCTCTCGTTCTGTCTGCAGTGCTAGAAATCACGCATCGCGATCGATGCCGCGCGCTCGTATTCGTCCGGCCACTGCAGCTCGTCATAGTCCTGCTGATAGGCCGCGTGCCGGGTGAGGTAGGGATCGAACAGATGGCCCCGAGCCAGAGCGCACATGTCGGCGCGCCCGGCGGCAATTATCGTGTTGATGTCGGCATGGCTGGAGATGTTGCCGACCGTCATCGTCTTGATCTTGAGCTCATTGCGGATCTGGTCGGAGAATGTCGTCTGATACAGCCGCCCCGCGGTCGGGCGTACTCCGGTTACCCCGCCGGTCGAGACCGAGAGGATATCGTTGCCGGCGGCCTTCAGTGTGCGTCCGATTTCGATTGCGTCATCCATAGAGGTGCCGCCCTCCACCCAGTCACTGGCGGAGATGCGAACGGAGATCGGTTTGTCGGCGGGCCAGTTGGCGCGTACCGCCTCGAAAACCTCCATCGGGAACCGCAACCGGTTCGTCAGCGAACCGCCGTACTGGTCGGTGCGCTTGTTGGCGATCGGCGAGATGAAGGTGGAAAGCAGATAGCCGTGCGCGAAATGCAACTCGATGAGATCAAAGCCGGCTTCGTCGGCCATTCTCGCAGCGTGGCCATAGGCGTTGACCAATCGATCCATGTCCTCACGTGTCATCTCACGAGGCGCGGGATAGTCGGCGTTGAACGGCAGAGGAGAGGGTGCCAGCTGCTGCCAAAGCGGGCCGCGTTTGCCCGCCTTGTGTTCCGATGGTCTGGGCTCTGCACCTTTGCGGCCGGCATGGCCGAGCTGGACGCCGATTTTCGAGTTGGTCTTGGCGTGCACGAAGTCGGTGACGCGCTTCCAGGCGCCGACGTGCTCGGGACGGTACATACCGGCGCAGCCTGGGCTGATACGGCCTTCCGGTGATACGTCGGTCATCTCGGTGATGACGAGACCGGTGCCGCCCATGGCGCGGCTGCCGTAGTGCACGAGATGGAAGTCACCAACCTCGCCGTCCTCTGCATTATACATGCACATCGGTGACATCACGACGCGGTTCGGAATCGTCAGCCCACGCAACGAGATTGGGGTGAACATCGGCGGCGGTGGCCGGTTGGATTTGGTGGTCACCGCGCCGGCCACCAGGCTTTCGGTCGCCTCGGTCAGCTCGGGTGCCAGTGCGCGCATGTTCTCGTGTGTGAGGCGCATCGAGCGCGTGAGGCAGGAATAAGCAAACTGGGCAAGCGGCATGTCGATGTAACGCCCGGTGTGCTCGAACCAGGTCTGGCTCGCGGTTGAGGCGCGCTGCAGGCTGGCGCTGCGCGGACGGCGCGCTGCCTCGAACTTCGCCAGGGCATCGGCCGGTGGCGCCTTGCCATCGAGCAGGGTCGCAAGCGCTTCGGCATCCTCCAGGCCGGAGCGTACGCCCAGCCCGATGGAGTGGTGCGCATTGTATGCGCTCGCCCCCAACAACACCGCGTTGGCGCTAGTCCAGGTTCCATTCTGTACCTGCACGAACGGCCGCCAGCGCGAGCCTTTGGCGACCAGCTCCAGTGATCCCAGCTCCGCGGCGAACACTGCCTTACAGAATGCCGCGGCCTGTTCCGGCGTGGCCTGGTCTATCCCTGCTGCCGCAAGCGTATCGGCGCGTGCCTCGACGATCATCGTGCTGCGGCCGGCAATCGCGGGATAGAGGAATGCGTGGATCACGCCTGCCGTGGTGCGGCGGAACAGGAAATGAGGCTCCCCGACGGCGTGGCTCGTCTCCAGCACCATGAACCGCGTCGCGCCGGGATTGAGGACGGTCCTGAAGGCGCTGGCAAGCGCCTGGCGCGCGGGGCTGGCAGCTCCGTCCGCGATGACGACAATGTCGCCCAATCCGGCGACGGTTGCGGCATCGATCGCGCCGGACTGGAAGCGGACGCCGGCTCTGGTGGCTTCTTCGCGCAGGATCTCAGCCAGCCGCTCGGCCTCTATGATCGTGTAGGCCTGTCCCGGCGAGCGTATCAGCTCGGCATCGCGGCGCACCGACACGCCGCGCGTATGAATCGCGGCTGCCATGATGCGAGACTTGATCGCCTCGTTCTCCAGATGGAGCTCGGGCTTGACCGGATTGGTCAGGATGTGCGGTGCGGCGCCCCGGCGTTTTGGCAGGCCGGTGTCATAGACCGTGATGTTTGCATCGGGATTGCGGCTCTTGAGGAGAACGGCGAGATAGAGACCAGCCGGGTCGGTCCCAACGCAGGCGATTTTCATGTAATCCTCTTGGTATCCGCGAGTTGCGCGCAAGCACGCTCTGACAGTACCACGCTGCCGGTGTCTCTCAAGCGGTCTAGCTTCAGGGCGTGGTGGTTGTTTCTGGCTCGGGGGGGCTTGTTGGCGTCGGTTTGTCGGCCAACGCCTGATCCAGCGAAGCACCTTCCGGATCCGCGAGAGCCGCTTCGCGCGCTGTCCGGATGTGCTCAGCGCTGCCAGCCGGCGGGACTGCGGCTGTCAAAGCGGGCGTGACAAGTGTCTCGACAATACGCTGGTAATTGGCGCTGCCCCGCGCATGCGTCTCGCCATAGCCCTTTATGAGGCGTGCGAGCTGGGCAATCTCCCGAGCGAGCGCAGTATCGCCTTTTTCCGCGGCCGTCCGCACCATGCCGAGCCAGGCGTCGATGTGGCCGTTCTCCTCATGGTAGCGGTAGCTTCGCCGTCGCCAGCTGCGCAGACGGGCCAGCAGCCACACCCTCGTGTATCCCGTCACGGTGGTCGTCTTCAGCTGCATCCCGACGTGCCAGGCGGCGAGCTTCGGGTTACGCGCTGCCCGTCGGCGCAGCCAGCGCGCCAGTTTTGGGGGCAGGATATCAGCTATCTCGTTGACGCCGGGCTTGAAGAAGTCGCGCACCTCGAACGGCTCTTGCGCAGTGACGCCGATCTCGTCGCGGATACGCGTAAACCGTTCGGGCCGTGCTTTCAGCTGGGCGACGCGAATGACATCCTCGTAGCTCATCCTGAGCGCGAGCAGCCGCCCGACTTCACGGCATAAGACCGGGTCTGCGGCGGCGAAAGGTTCCAGTCGACGCCGGTAGAGCGCCGCATAGGCCGCATCCTGGTAATCCGTCAGCCGCGTTTCGGCAATCGCGATCACGCTGCGCGCGGCGGGTGGGAACTGTTGCGCGGCTGGGGTGTCCGGCAACTCGACAGG
The DNA here is from genome assembly GCA_963825625.1 of uncultured Alphaproteobacteria bacterium. Lineage (GTDB taxonomy): Bacteria > Pseudomonadota > Alphaproteobacteria > Rhizobiales > Hyphomicrobiaceae > CAMDPA01. The sequence continues at coordinate 71,750 of CAWGUF010000036.1, forward strand.
TGCAGAGGCGCCGGTTTCTGCCCGTGCTCTCCCTCCACCTGATGCCGCGATCTCATGGGCTGCAGCGAATGCCGTGAGATTTGCTTTCACTGCGATGCCGCTGGCCTTGATCGCGTCCTCGAAACGCTGCCGCGGGATAGGGAGAGCTTCGCTGCCCGCAAGCGCGCCCAGCATCACAGCGCTGATCGGCGCACCAGTTTCGCGCGAAAGGCGATCCATATCCATCAGCGTGGCTTGTCTTGCCCGGTTCCCTGCGGCCTCTTCCAGCTTGGCGGGGTCGAGCCGGCCGTCGCTCATCGCCATCTTCTCCTGGATGAGAAAAACGCGATGGGTCGAGGCAATCAGTTGCGTACGCTCTGGCGTGACGAAGCCCGTGCGGGCTGCCCGCGCAGCTTCCAGAAGCTCGCTGGCCAGTACCACGTCGACCTGACCGGCGACCGGAACCAGTGCAAACACGGGTGCGCGGCCACTGCCGTCGTGTGGCGCCATCTCGATGTAATAGGTCGTGCCGCCCGTGCGTTGCGCCACGCCGGGCACCGAAGTCGCCTGCACCGCAAGCCCTTCCGCCTGCGCCGCTGCGACGATCCAGCCGGTCAGCACACCACCACCCTCTCCGCCCATGGCGCACACGAGCAGTCTGAGCGGTGTCAGGGGAGGGGTGACGGTTGCGTCCATGCCGCTACCTAGTGTCCCCTTGTTCGCGACGTTCGTACAGAGCTCGCGGCAGGTGGAGACGAACTTCGCGAACGGGACACTAGCTTTGAGGCTAGCTTAGTGTGGCGCTCTGTTCGGAAGTTCGCTTGTGCAGCCAGCCCAGAGGTGGATGCGAATTTCCGGACCGCCACACTAGCCGGACGCGGCCGCCCTGCAAAGTGGTCCCGCCTTTTTCGAGCCGTCAGCGCTGCAGCATGACGAGGGCGGATCCTGTCGCTACATTTCACCCGGGTCGCGTCCGATACGAGGCATGGCGCTGATAACCACGGTAGGCAAGGCATGCATGGCTGATACATCCGAGACACTGCTGCGATCGCGGATCGGGACCTTTCTGTTCGGGCCGCCTCTGGACCGGCCGTTGCCGGAGCGCCTCCTGCGCTCGATCCGCGAGCAGGAGGACCGCAGCGAGGTGCTGATCTGCTGGATGCAGATTGTCGCCATCGTGTTTTTCGCGATCCTGTACGGGCTGTCGCCCAAGGGTTTCGGTTCCGAGGCCAGTTTCGCACCGGTGCCCATCACGCTGGCGGCTTACGCGGCGTTCACGGCTCTGCGTCTGTTTCTTGCCTATGCCGGCCGTCTGACGCCGGCTTTCCTGGCCACTTCCGTGCTGGTCGACATCGCGGTGCTGATGATCACGATCTGGAGCTTTCATCTGCAGTACAATCAGCCGCCTGCGGTGTATCTGAAGGCGCCGACGCTGCTTTATGTCTTCATCATCGTCGCGCTGAGGGCGTTGAGGTTCGATCCACGCTGGGTGCTGCTTGCCGGTCTGTCCGCTGCAGCGGGTTGGCTCGTCCTGCTCGCATATGCACTGTGGGGATTGCCGATGTCGGCAATGGTGACCCGCAATTATGCCGAGTACGCCACGTCGAACAAGCTGCTGATCGGCGCCGAGATCGACAAGATCGTCTCCATTCTTATCGTCACTGCAGTGCTGGCCCTGGTGCTGGTCCGGGCACGACGCACGTTGATCCGCTCGGTGGCCGATGCGGCAGCGACCGCAGAGCTGTCCCGCTTCTTCGCTCCCGACATAGCCCAGGCCATCATCGCGGCGCCGGAGGAGATCAAGCCGGGTACCGGCGTGCCGCGGCAGGCTGCCATCATGTTCATCGATCTGCGGGGTTTCACGACGCTGGCAAGCACGATGGAACCGACGCTGCTGGTGGAAATGCTGGGGCAGTATCAGTCTGTCGTTCTGCCGGTGATCCGCAGGCATCGCGGCGCGGTGATCACGTATCTGGGCGACGGCATCATGATCACGTTCGGAGCTACCCGGGAGAACGGCACGTTCGCTGCGGATGCCGTAAAGGCTGCGGAGGAGTTGAAAGCGGCGCTGGCCGACTGGGCGGCTCGGCGCAAGGCGCAGGGCCAGGCGGCGCCGGCGGCCGGCATCGGTGTGGCATACGGCCGTGTGATCTACGGTGCAATCGGCACCGAGGGCCGCCTGGAGTACGCCGTGATCGGCGATCCTGTGAATCGCGCGGCGCGCCTGCAGGGGCTTACCAAGGCAGAGGGTGTCGCGGTGCTGGTCGGGGCCGACGCTTGGGCGGAGGCGCTGGCGCAGGGGCTGGCCCCCAAACTTGAGTATGAGCACCGCAGTTGCACTCTGGCCGGCATATCTGAGCCAGTCGACGTGGTGGCGTTGCGATAGAGGCGGGCGTGGCCTGATTTCCAGTGGCGTACGTACTGCCGCTTGATGTCTCTACGTATTTGTCCTATACGCTCGCCGCCTGCCGATAGCCGTGCATCGTATGTGTTCTGCGTGCCGTTGGAGGGTAGATGTGTGTGTTTGCTTGAGGCCGCAGTAGCGCCCGGGCCAGGACGCGGCGGCCGGCAATAGCGGGGTGTCTGTCGCATGCATGGAAATGTTTCATACCGGTATGAGGAGGCGACGGCATCGGAGCCGTCAAAACGAATGCTCCGCGCGACCAAGGCCGCGCCGGGCGTGTCGCCGGGGCGGGGGCGCGGATTGTTCGCCGTCCAGCGCATCGAGATCGGCGAGACAATCGATCAGGCCTGCACCATTGCGGTCGATGCGGAAAACTGCCAGCGGCTGAATGCCGTCAAGCCGCTGTCGGACTATTATTTCGAGCATCCCGAATGCGAGGACGAAGGGCTGCTGATCATCGGCATGGCAAGCCTATGCAACCATAGCGACCGACCGAATGCTAAGGTCCGCTTCGAGAATGGCGGGCCGCTGGGCTGGGTGGCGATCCTCTATGCTCTCACCGATATTTCGGCGGGCGAAGAGATCGTCTTCGACTACAACTACCCGCTGTGGTTCGACAAGGCGCAGTAGGCCGGCCTGTGTCCTCGCGCCGGCCGCCTTGGCTCACGGTATCGGCATGAGCGGCTTCTTGCCCTCGTGCAGCTGCATGTCCACGGCCTGCAGCAGCACGGCGGTGCCGGCGTAGTTGCCTGACAGCGTGATCAGATCGATGAGCTGCTGCGTGCCGAACATATCCCTTGCCTCGGCAAACAGCTGCGATGTCACCTTGTGATCGCGCCACATCTGGCGGACGAGCTCGATCGGCACCGCGTCGATGCGCTCGATGCCGTCGGTCGACTTGCGGTGCTTGATGATATCGATGACCTCGGCGGGCACGCCGCACTTGAGCGCCTCGTCCTCGTGCGCCACCCATTCGAACTGGCAGTCCATCTCGCGCGCGGTGGCGAGAATTGTGACCTCGCGGGTGCGCGCCGAGTAGCCCGCCTCGAATTTGAGATACCGGTTGAGCTTGGTGGTGATCTCGGCCGTCTTCGGACTGAACAGCTTCAGCCCGCCTGGTCCCTGCAGCCCGGCCAGTGTCGTGCCTGGTGTCGCGGAGTTGTCGTAGAGCCGCTTGCCCGCCTCATCGAGGTCGTCGCGATTGGGCAGCGGCAGGCGCATTCCGGACTTGGGGTCGATGTCGGCGGGCTTCATGGGCACTCCTCGTTTCCTCTGGTATTTTGCCTGATAGAGGCCGGCAATCGGGCGTCGTGTCAATCCTCGGTGCCGCCGACCCTGGGATCGCCAAAGCCTTTGAGATCCTCCTTCTTCCATTTCTCGAACTCGGCCAGCGCCCACATGCCGCGCGCAACGCCGCCATAGACCACGGTCTGCAGGATCACCTCGCGGATTTCCTCGTCCGTCGCGCCGTAGCTTTTGCAGCCGGTGAAGTGCACCCGCATCTGTGCAGGAAGGCCGGCCATCATCAGTGCTGCCACGGCGCATAATTCGCGCGTCTTCTGGTCCAGCACCTGCCGGTCGTAGAGAAATCCGAATACGAACTTCTGGAACTCCATGGAATAATCCGCATCGTGCGTGGCGACGCGGTCGAACAGTGCCTTGGCGTAGTCCTCGCCATAGTTGGCCGCACACCGCGCCAGGCCTTTGGCGTCGTACTTCTCGTCGTCGCTCATCGCGTGTCTCCTTCCGAAAATGACCGAAAATGGGGACAGCTCGATTTTTGTCTGCTGGTGATCGGACAGGGCGCCTCAATCATGTAGACCGAGCTGTCCCCATTTTCGGTCATCACACGCGCCGCGCCAGCCGCCCGATCACCGCCTGCCGCAGCTTGTGCAGGCGGCGCTCCCACCAGCCGGCGTTGATGGTGCGCTGGGCGCGGTAGAACGACGGGCACAGGATGGCCGCGTGCGCCATCTCCCCGCACAGCCCGCAGGCGACGCAGCCGTTGTTGACGGCGGCTACGGGATCGGTTCGCAAAGGATCGGGGTTCGGCTTGATGGTGAGCGATGGGCAGCCCGACATGCGGATGCAGGAATGGTCGCCGGTGCAGATGTTATCGTCGACGCCGAAGCGGGCCTTCTCCACGCGCTTGCCAGCCTTGAGCCGGGCGGCGTCCTCGGCATTCTCGCGCCGCTTGCGCGCCAGCATGCATTCCGATTCCGCGATGATGACCTTGAGGCCCTTGCGCGTCGTCGTCAGTGCGTCTTTCAGCGCCGCCACGACCTTGCCCACCGAATAGGTGCGCACTGTCTTCACCCAGTCGACGCCCATCGCCTTCAGGTGGCGCTCGATGTCCATGCCGCGCTCCGCCTGCGGCGTGTACTTGCCCGACGACGGCAGCAATTGTTGTCCGGTGGCGGACGAATAGCCGTTCTGCATGATGACGAGCACGCCGTCGGACTTGTTGTGGATGGCACTGGCGACGCCGGTCTGCACGCCGTTGTGCCAGAAACCGCCGTCGCCCATCACCGCGATCGTGCGCTTCTGCTGCATCGGCGTGACCGCGGCGTTCGACGCCAGCGACATGCCATAGCCGAGGATCGAGTTGCCGAAGCCGAACGGCTGGAACGTCGCGAAGGCGTGACAGCCGATGTCGGCCGCATAGTGCACGTTACCGATGTCTTTTTGCACGAGCTTCATGGCGCCGAACACCGGCCGTTCCGGGCAGCCGGTACAGAACGTCGGCCCGCGCGGCGGCAGCATGCCGTCCCAGGCCTTTGTCCCTTCTGTGCGTGCGGCATCGATGCGGGCATTGACGGCATCGAGCTGTTCCGCCGCCTCCGCTTCCCGCCCGTGCAGGCGCAGGAAGTCGGCAAGGCACTTGGCGACGACCTCGCCGGTGAGCTCGCCCGCAGCCGGCACCAGCCCCTTGCCGACCACTTTCGTTCCGAGGTCGGAGTGGGCGATCGCCTGCAGCAGTCCGTGCTCGATGAATTCCGGCGATCCTTCCTCCAGCACAAGTAGCGCACGCTTGCCTTTCGCGAACGCGACGATCTCGTCGGGCACCAGCGGCCAGGTGACGTTGAGCACATAAAGCGGGATCTTCGATCCGCCGTAGCCATCGGCAAGTCCCGCTTCCATCAGCTGGCGGATCACCGTGTTATAGATGCCGCCCTGCAGCACGATGCCGACCTCGCCGATCTCGCCGGGCACGATCTCGTTCAAGCCGTGCTTGACGATGTAGTCGCGGGCGGCGGGAATGCGGCGGGCCACCTTGTCGTGCTCCTGCGGGAAGGTGACGGGCGGGTGGGCGAGGCGTGCATAGTCATGCGGCGCGGGCTCGGCCAGCTTGGCGACGGCGCTGACCGGGGGCGCCACGTTGTCCTTGGCGGTGAACTCGCCCTGGACGTGGCAGGCGCGGATGCGAAGCTGCAGCATGGCCGGCATGCTGGAGGCCTCCGACAGCGCGAATGCGTGCTCGACACTATTCACGATCGATGTCAGGTCCGGCTTGGGATCGAGCATGACGAGCGTCGATTTCATCGCGAACGCGAGGCTGCGCTCCTGGATCACGCTGGCGCCCTCGCCGTAGTCCTCGCCGACGATGATCAGTGCACCGCCCTTGACGCCCACAGACGCGAGGTTCGACAGCGCATCGGATGCCACGTTGGTGCCGACGATAGACTTCCACGTCACCGCCCCGCGCACCGGATAGTTGAGCGAGGCGGCCAGCATAGCGGCGGCGGAGGCCTCGTTGGCGCAGGCTTCGACATGGATGCCGAGTTGGCCCATCATGTCCTTGGCCGAGACCAGCACGTCGAGCAGCGCGGTTACAGGCGCGCCCTGGTAGCCGCCGACGTAGGCGACGCCCGACTGCAGCAGCGCCTTGGTGACGGCGAGGATGCCTTCGCCGCGGAATGTCTCGCCAGCGCCCATCTCGAGCTGGCGGATTTCTTGCGTGTAGGTGCGTTCCATGTGGTGGCTCTCAGGTGGACGCGGCCGGTGTTTTCTGACTGGCTGGAGCGTAGCGCGAGCCGGCGCAGGATGCGAGGGGTTCAGCCAAGGGTGTCAGCCAGGGCGAAATGGAGTGAGTGCCTGCAGCATGCGAGGGGCCTCGCCCCTCGCGCTCCCCAACCAGTGCCACCGGCCCTGGACCCGGCGGATTGGTGGTTTGGGGAGGAGGGGACGTAGAAACACCCGTCGTCATGGCCGATCCGAGGCTTTGCGCGAGCGCTGCAGCGATCCGGCGCTAAGCGCCGCAGTCGCAGCGCAAGTTGAAAGCAGGTACGAGGGACATGGCGGCCATGACGCCCGTAATGAAGTGGGTGTGAGGGAAATTCCGGGACAAATTCCGTGACAGCTCGATTTACTGGTCGTCCAAGCTCACCTTGCATCCTGCCTGCAAGCTAAATCGAGCTGTCCCGAATTTGCCCGCCCCGAATTTTTTGCATCATGGTTTTTGGCCCAGGTCTTCGTGCCGGTCACGTCTGCACCGACGACCGGGAGGCCACGCGCCGAGGGCTGCCGTTTGGGCCGTAAATCAATAGATTGACCGGCAGGGAGAACACGCCTAGGGGTGTTGATCTTGTCATGGGGGATTTGGTCATGTGGGCCTGCGCGACTTACAAGCAGAACAAAGAAAAGACGTGGGTCAATCTTGATCTTGCTCGACGCGTGAGCTGGAGCAAGAGCGAGAGCCACACGGTCATCGTATATGACAGTCAGCATAGCGTCATCGTGATCGAAAAACCTGACGTTTTATTTGAAATCGCAGTGTTGGCGCCAAGTATCTGAACGATAAGCCGGGTTGGCGCATCGACGCGCAGAATGCGATGGAATTCGGGTCATCCCGATTATTGCAAATTCAATCTTGCCAGGGTAATGCCGTGCCGGCATAAAAAATCGAGCTGTCCCGAATTTTTTTGTCCCGAATTTTTTGCACCGGGCGGCGGTCGCCGTTTGCCCCATTCCTCAAGGTGTGCTCGTGCGCGCGGGAAATAATTGGGGACAGCCACCAATTTCGCGCAATCCTACAGAGTGGAGTATCCTGCGACAAAGAAATGGTGGCTGTCCCCATTTACGAGTTCGACGTTTCAGCAATCCCCGTCATGGCCGATCCGAGGTCTTGTGAAACGGGACCGAGGGACATGTCGGCCATCCACGCGTAAAGCTCGCATGATGATCGTTGCCGTGGATGGCCGCCTGGTTCCGGACCTCGGCTGTCGCCTCGATCCGGCGCGGCCATGACGCCCGGATTGAAAGTGAGGCGGCGTCTGCTCCTGTAACGAGCGTCATTCAGCCGAAGCGGCCAGGTTTCACCTACCGGTCGCCACGCCCCTACCCCCGCTTCGCCACCTCGCGGTCCCACCAGGGGCAGGTGCCGGGCATCAGGTCGTAGTTGCCGTCGATCACCTGCACCGGGCGGCGGGCGCCGTTGGCCCGTTGCTGAAGGTGTGCTCATGCGCCGCGGCGCGCGTCCTCCGGCGTCATCCAGGCGCGGTTATGGCCCCACAGGCTTGGCCCTTCCTTGCGCTCGAACGGCACCCAGGTGGCCGGATCGATCGATTGTCCGCCCCAGCCGTACTCGCACATGAAGCCGGACGGGTTCCAGGTGTAGAACGAGGTCAGGTAGTCGCCCGCGTGGCGGCCGAGCGTGACGGAGACGCGGCCCTCGGTCTCGCTGCGCGATGTCGTAGCCCTGGCCGATGTCGTCGAAACTGAACAGCTCCATCATCATGTGATGCACTTTCTTCTCGCCGGTCTCGATCAGCGCGAAGGAGTGGTGGCGCGGATTGACGTGGAAGAAGTAGGCGGTGAAAGGGATGTAGTAATAGTCGGAGACGCCGAAGCCGAGGATGTCGCGGTAGAACGGCATCACCTCCTCGAGGCTCGTCGACCATCATCACGACGTGGCCGACGCCGAGCGGGCCGGTGCGGAAGCCGGAGATGTTGCGCGACAGGCACGAACGGCTCGGGCGTCACCTCGGGCGTATGGAAGAACTCGATGCGGTTGCCGACGGGGTCGTCCAGCATCACCAGATCGGCTACCAGACGCTCGTCGGCGAGCGCCCGGGAGCCGCGCTGGAAGCGAACGCCGTTGCCGTCCAGATGGGCGCACATCAGGTCGAGGTGCGGCGGCATCCGCCATCTCCCAACCGTAGTAGCCGATGCCCTTGGCCGCCGTCGTGATCGACGATCAGCCGCTGCTTGCGGTCGTCCATGCGGAAGGCGAGGCGCTTTTGCGTCGCATCGACCACCTGCAGGCCGAGCAGCGAGGTGGCATAGCCCTTCCACTCGTCGAGGTCGGGCGCGCGCATGCCGATGTAGCCGAGGGCCTTCGGGGTGTAGGGGTGCAGCATGTCGGATCTCGCGTAGGACAGAGCGGCAACGGCCGGTCCCGCACCATAAGGTCGCCTGGGTCCGAATTTCAATGCTGGAGACCCGGGCAAGGATCACTTGTCCGGAAATCGTGCGGTTGCGGACTTCGTGCCGGTCACGACATAGCGTGCGAGGTCGCGGTTCGAATAGAGCTTGCGCCAGGCCGTGGCGACGTTGCGATCGATCAGCGGCCGGTGTCGGCTGTCGCGCCGGACAGCGATGCCGTAGTTGAAGGCTTCGGCGATCACCACGTAGTCCTCGAACAGCCGCGCATCCTTCAGAATTTTCGCCCTGAGGCCGACGTACTCGAGATGCGGCAGCCAGATGAGATCGGGCTTGCGGGCCAGAAGGTCATCCATCGAAAAGCCCTGGCGGGCGATCCGGGTATCGTTGAGGCCGACGAGGTCGATGATGTGGACGTCGGGCGCTGTGTGGCCGAGGTATCCGACCTCGGAGGCGGCAACCACGGCACCGGCCGGCAGCGGACGCACCACGACGTCGGCGAAGGTCTTTATCGCATCCTTCCACGCCAGCTGCCCGAGGGGCCTGGGGCCGCGGATGGGGTTCGCCCGCTGCGCTTCATGCGCTGCCGCCGCCGCGCCGGTCAGGCGTGTTTCCAGAGGGCCGGCGAGCGGGAAGAAGCACACGGCCACCACAGCCAATCCCGCCAGCGCTTTGCGCAGGCGCGGCTCCATTCCGTCGACGCCTCCTTCGCGCGCCAGCGCGCGAGCAAGCGTCAGCAGCGCCGGCACGACGATGTAGGGCAGGAAGGGCATGTAGTAGCGGCCCGATTCGCCCATCACCTGCCGCACGGTCAGCAGGTAGGCGAAGGTCAGCGCCAGCGGCAGGAGGAATGCTGCTGCGAACCTGACGTCGGCCTCCATGCGGGCGAGCAGCCAGGCCGTGAGGAACGGCAGGGCGGCGACACAGGCGAGCAGCAGATACCACGCCGCGCTTTCCGGGTTCAGGAAGCCATCATAGATGCCAAGCGACTTGGCATAGAAGCTGAGCGGCAGCGGCGTGCCGAACACCAGCGTGCAGACGGCGAGCTCGACGGCGATCAATGCCAAAGGCAGCACGACGAGGCCGCCAAGATCGATCAGCCGCCGCTCGCGGGTCAGCAGCCAGAAGGCGAGGAACGGAAAGCCAAGCGCGCACAGGCCGTTGTCGGGCCGTGTCAGGATCGCCGCAAATGCGGCGAGGCCGACCAGCACGGCGCGGCCGAGGCTCGGGCCGCCCGCATAGCGCAACGTGAGGAGGATCAGGAGAGTGTGCAGCAGCATCGACAGCATCGTGTCCATGCCGGTCTGCAGCTGATAGGTGAAATCCGGATTGGCGAGGAGCGGCAAGGAGACCGCAGCCAGCGCCACGCGGACATCGCCAAAGGGCCCCGCCATCGCATGCCGCGTTACGACGAGGGCCATCACGGCCAGCGCCGCCGCACCGGTAAGCCCGGAGGCCAGCCGCAGCGATGTGCCGGCGTCCAGCGGCAGCGCGGTGAACGGCAGCAGCACCCACATCCACAGGTGTCCGGTCATGCCGTAGGTCTGCAGACCATCCGGGTTCCAGGCGATGCCCAGGCCTTGGGTCATGTGAACGGCGTATCGCCAGAACATGTAGGAGTCGTCGAAATCGAGCGGTGTGCTCACGTATGTGACAAGCCATGTCGTTGCGATCAGAGCCGCCGCCAGGCCGTACAGCCGCCATGACGAGGTGCGTCCGTCGGTTGCGCTGCCGCTGCCGGCTCGCGCACGCCGCACGTCTGCAAGAGGAGATGAAACGCTCATTGGGCCCAGGTCTCGCGACGGCTGCAGAGGAGGGCCTCAAGGTAAGCGTGCGGCGGCTAATACGGCGTAAAGGATGGTACGGCAACCTGTGGCGGCATGCTCAACGTGCTCGCTGCATGGCTCGCAGCAGGAGAAGAACATCGCCACCGGTCCAGCGGTGCCCGGCCTGCATCGGCCACAGGTCGGCCGCCAGGTTGGCCGGCAGGCGGTCGGGAAAGCGCTGCTTGTAGAGGGGCAGCCAGCCGGTACCGGAGCTGTGCCTGGTGTGGTGCTGGGGTATTCCCGAGAGCTTCTCGAAGATGGCTGGGTCGGCGTAGCCCCGTACGGTGAGAGCCACGAGCCTGTGCAAGCCGCCTTTGTTGAGGCTGTACCAGTCTTCTCCCTTCAGCGCGCCCAGCTCGGCCAGCAGAACGAGCGGCATGACGGAAAAGGCATGGTAGTGGATGGCCCGGCGGCCGCGTGCGAGCTCCTGGGGAAGCGCGCCGTCAACGCGGATTTCGCGGGCCGCATCGTGCATAATTCGCCGCGCTTCGGACCAATGCCGCTCATTGTCGGTGGCCAGCGCGGTACCTGCGAGCCCCAAACCCAGCCAATACCAGTGGTTGTTTCGCCTTTGGCGCCAGTCGTCGAAGTCCGCCCGCGATCTGGCGGCGAAGCGGTCGAGCCATGGCTCGATGATGCCGCGTTGCTGAGGCGAAGCGTAGGGCTTGAGCTTGAGGTAGGCCAGGGCTGCGCCGGCGAGGTCCCATTTGCGCTGGTACTCGCTCTGCCTGTTCGCCATGACGCCGAGCCAGGCATTGCCGCGGGCCCACGTGTCCAGCCACGTCAGCGCGCACGCGGCGGAGGCGGTGCGAGTGGCCGGGTCGGAAGCGCTGATCGCCTTATCTGCATTGCGCGACACGGTCGTGAGAAACGCCGTCAATGGTGCAATGGCGGCATCGTGGCGCGCCTTCTGGGCAGGGTCGATGCGCGTGCTTATGCGGCTCGCATAGAATGGCGGAATATCGAGATCACGGACGGGCGGAGGTGCACCGGGGCACGCTGCTGTGGGCGTGGCTGTCAGACAGGTCACCGCAACGAGGGCGGACTGCACCCAATTGTAGCCAGCATGGCGCCGGGTGGGGCTGGGCAAGCATCGCACTGGATCGGCCACGAGCATGAGTAATGCGCCGCGTTGTTTCAGAGTGCGTGGGGCGCACGCATGCAGCATTCTGGGGTGGAGTTATAAAATTCCGCTTGATGTACGTAATAATACGTATTATGCGGTTTGTGGCGTCCAACTTTCCCTCCCCCCATGCTCGGAACTTGGACGTCTTGCGGGGTAAGGGTCGCACTGGAAACGGTGCGACCCTTCTCATTATCAGGGGCAGCAGCCTTTTGACTTCCGGGTCCAGGGCGCTTGACACCTTCGATGCGGTCGTGCCTTAAGCCGCCGCAGGTTGAAGCACAATCCGAAGAGGGGTGGTCTGCGGCCATGGCCATCGCATTGATTTTCCCAGGGCAGGGCAGCCAGGACGTTGGCATGGGCGCGGCTCTGGCCAAGCGGTTTCCCGCTGCAGCACGCGTATTTGAGGAGGTTGACGATGCGCTTGGGGAAAAGCTCACGCACGTCATGTGGGAAGGTCCCAAAGAGGCGCTTACGCTGACAGAGAACGCGCAGCCCGCTCTGATGGCGGTATCGATGGCAGTGATGCGGGTGCTCGAGACTGAGCACGGGTTCGTGATGGCCGATCGCGTCAAGTATGTCGCAGGGCATTCCCTCGGAGAATACGCGGCGCTGGCTGCTGCGGGCACTTTCTCGCTGGCGGATGCAGCGCGCCTGTTGCGCACACGAGGAAAGGCAATGCAGGCCGCGGTCCCGGTCGGTCAGGGCGCTATGGCTGCGCTGCTGGGCGTTGGGCTGGATGTGGCGCAGAAGGTCGCTGCCGAGGCGGCGCAGGGCGAGGTCTGTCAAGTCGCCAACGACAATGAACCGACGCAGGTTGTGCTGTCCGGGCACAAATCCGCAATCGACAGGGTGGCAGTGGTGGGTAAAGCACATGGCGTGCGCCGCGCCTTGCCGCTGCCGGTCAGTGCTCCGTTCCACTGTGCCTTGATGCAGCCGGCGGCCGACGCCATGGCGGAGGCGCTGGCGACGGTGCAGATGCGTGCGCCGGCTGTGCCGGTCGTGGCCAACGTGCTGGCGGCTCCAATCAGCGATCCGGCCGAGATAAGGCAGCGCCTCATCGAGCAGGTGACGGGCACCGTACGGTGGCGCGAATGCGTCGAGCGGATGGTTGGCGATGGGGTCCGGGACTTCTACGAGATCGGCATCGGCAAAGTGCTGTCCGGACTTGTCAAGCGCATCGCCACGGATGTGAATGCCACACCCGTCGGGCTGCCGGAAGATCTTGACGCGGCCCACCTTTTGACTGGCAAATAGCGCCAGACCGGTGCCGTTGGGACGTCTCTCTGCGGTGCCGCCAGCCACTGATAACCGGGAGCCGCAACGAGATGTTTGATTTGACCGGAAAGGGGGCGCTCATAACTGGTGCCTCCGGTGGCATCGGGGCGGCGATCGCCAGGTCCCTGCATGGCGCGGGGGCTGCCGTTGCCTTGTCCGGCACGAACAGCGCCAAACTGGAGGCACTGGCGGGGGAACTGGGCGACCGGGTCCATATTACGCCCTGCAATCTATCGGACCGCGCGGCGGTGCAGAAGCTGGCCGGGGAAGCCGAAGGCAAGCTCGGCACGCTCGACATCCTCGTCAATAATGCGGGGCGCACGCGCGACAATCTGTTCATGATGATGAAGGACGACGAGTGGGACGACGTGATCGCCGTCGACCTGTCGGCGGCTTTCGTCCTGTGCCGCGGGGTATTGCGCGGCATGATGCGCAGGCGCTGGGGCCGCATCATCAATGTCAGCTCGGTCAGCGGCATCATCGGCAATCCGGGCCAGGGCAATTACGCGGCAGCCAAGGCCGGCATGATCGGCATGACGAAGTCGCTGGCGCGGGAGGTTGCCTCCAGGGGCATCACCGCTAACTGTATCGCACCTGGCTTCATCGATACGCCGATGACCGAGGTGCTCAACGAGAAGATCGTGGAGGAGGCACGAAAGCATATCCCGATGGCGCGCTTCGGCTCACCGCAGGATATCGCGGTCGCGACGCTCTATCTCGCCAGTGAGGAGGCCGGCTACATGACCGGGCAGACGCTGCATATAAATGGCGGAATGGCGATGCTTTAGGTGGTCGCATGCGCGCTGCCTGCGGGTCTCATGGGGCGCGACCAGATGGCGGCCGATGGGCAAGATTGGACGCTGGTCAAGGCTGGGGAAGTATGTTACCAGCCCCCTGATTTCGGGCAGGGGCTGGGCCAATTCCCGGAGCAGGCCGGCAACGTGTAGCACCTTGGGGGCAAGGGCGCTGGACGCAGTGTCGGCCAACTGTGCGTCCGGGCAGGCGAAAGGGCTGCGGTCAAGGAGTCTGATCAGCTGGTGCGCCGCGCAGTGATAGGTGATCCAAGCTGGCATGTTGTCAGGCGGGGATATCAAGCTGCATAGGGGTTGCGGGGCGATGCTTGGCAGATAAGGATGGCTCCATCCCGGCTGCTGTCGAGATACGAGAATTGGAAGAGAAACGAGGACATTCGATGAGCGATATCGGCGAGCGGGTCAAAAAGATCGTGGTACAGCACCTTGGCGTGGAAGCCGACAAGGTGACGGAGAACGCATCGTTCATCGATGACCTGGGGGCTGACAGCCTCGATACAGTCGAGCTTGTGATGGCGTTCGAAGAGGAGTTCCGGTGTGAAATCCCGGACGATGCTGCCGAGCATATTCTGACGGTCGGCAATGCCATCGAATTCCTCGAGAAGAATGCTGGCTCGGCAGCTGGCAAGCCAGCTGCCTGAAGACGTGCTGCACGGCAAGGCTGGCGGTCGGCCGGGCATGGCCGCTGCTGGCAAGCTGAGAATGGTAAACGGCGATCCCGCCTACGAATTGCGCGGTCGAGCGGCCGGCTCGGTGCCAGTCCCGAATCACCTTTTGCGATCAATAAAACACTACCAATAACGAGTGGATCGCATTCCGCCTTCGGAATTGACCATGCGGAGAGTTGTAATCACAGGTCTTGGTCTGGTCACCCCGCTGGGTTGTGGGGTGGAACCGACGTGGGCGCGCCTGCTCAACGGCGAGAGCGGGGCGCGGCGGGTCACGGAGTTCGAGGTCGACGATATCGCGTGCCAAATAGCCTGTTTTATTCCGCGCGGTACCAAGGCTGACGGCAAGTTCGATCCGAACGAGTGGATGGAGCCCAAGGAGAGCCGCAAGGTCGATGACTTCATCGTCTACGCCATGGCGGCGGCAGATCAGGCGCTAGAAGATTCGGGATACAAGCCGAAGACGGCAGATGAACAGGAGCGTACCGGCGTTCTGATCGGGTCAGGGATTGGCGGCCTGAATGGGATCGCGGAAACGTCGTTGCTGCTGAAGGAGAAGGGCCCGCGCCGCGTCAGTCCCTTCTTCATTCCCGGCCGGCTCATCAATCTGGCGTCGGGGTACGTTTCGATCCGCCATCAGCTCAAGGGTCCCAATCATGCGGTGGTGACCGCATGCTCCACCGGGGCGCATGCGATCGGCGATGCTGCGCGTCTGGTGGCGCTGGGCGATGCGGATGTGATGGTGGCTGGCGGTGCGGAAAGTCCAATCTGCAGGATTGCATTGGCGGGATTTGCGGCCTGTCGCGCATTGTCCACGGATTTCAACGATCGCCCGATGCAGGCATCGCGCCCTTACGACAAGGACCGTGATGGTTTCGTGATGGGCGAAGGAGCCGGGATCGTGGTTCTGGAGGCGCTGGAGCATGCTCAGGCGCGCGGAGCACGAATCTACGCCGAGATCATCGGGTACGGCATGTCGGGGGACGCGTTCCATATCACCGCGCCGGCAGAAGATGGCGATGGTGCCTATCGCTGCATGCGGGCGGCGGTCAAGCGCGCGGGGATTGATCCCAGCGACATCGATTATGTCAATGCGCATGGTACGTCGACCCCTATGGGTGATGAGATCGAGTTGGGTGCGGTAGAGCGGCTATTCGGCAATTCCAGCGGACGTCTGGCAATGTCGTCCACGAAGTCGGCTATCGGGCATCTGCTGGGCGCTGCCGGCGCCGTCGAGGCCATCTTCTCGGTGCTGGCGATGCGCGACAATATTGCGCCGCCCACCATCAATCTCGACAACCCATCGGTTGAAACGGCAATCGATCTGCTGCCCTACAAATCGAAGGCGATGCAGATCGATACGGTTTTGTCGAACTCCTTCGGTTTCGGCGGCACCAATGCGTCGCTGGTCTTGCGCAGGGTGTGAGCACCGAAGGCGGCTCTGGATGCGGCTCAGTATGCCGCTCGGCCAACAGATCTACAGCACGCATCGCGGGGCATTCAACACGATGCCATCGATTGTCTGATAGGTTGTCGACGTCGTGCGCCGAATCTGCTCCGGCTTTTGCCATATTTTTCGGCAAGCTGTGGCCGGACGAATTGAAAGCGCCTGACAGGTTAGAAGGCCAGGGTGGTTGCCATGATTCTGCATCGGCCTGGGCGTGACGACAAAGAGCGGGGCGGCTTGGGGATTTGCCAATCCGGCTACAGCCCATCGGCCGGTGGTGATGATCTCGGGCGGTCCGACTGGAGACGCTGATGAGCAATCGCAGGCAGCGCGGTTCCGCCTCAAGTCAGGGCGAAACACGTTCCAGGACGTCGCGTCGGTCCGATGGCGCCTTGCCCAGAAGTCCGGCGGAGCGGCTGGAGCCAACGCGGGGACCGACCCGGCCTCGCGGAGGGCGCCGACGCCGCGAGGCAAGGCGATTGAGCCCGGTGCTTCGCTTTCTCAATGCGTTTCTCACGCTCGTGGCGGTCGCGCTTGCGACAGGCGCGGGCGCCGTGATGTGGTTCCAGAATGAGATCGATCGGCCCGGCCCGCTGCGGGAAGCGAAATCGATCATCATCAGAGATGGCAGCGGCGCGCGGGATATTGCCCGCCGGCTCGACGAAGAAGGTATCATCTCGAGCCATCACATGTTCGTCGCCAACTATGTCTCGGATTCGATCGGTGCCTGGTTCGGCAAGAAGCGCCAGCACCTGAAGGCGGGCGAATATCGCTTCGAACCCGGCGTCAGTATCCGTCAGGCGTCCGAAATTATTGCGAGAGGGCGGGCGGTTCTATTCAGCGTGACGATACCTGAAGGACTGACCAGTTATCATATCGTGGAGCGTCTGCGGGCCAACCAGGCGTTGACCGGGGATGTCGTTGCAGTGCCGCTGGAAGGCACAGTGATGCCAGATACCTACAAGGTTCGGCGCGGCATGCCGCGAGAGGATCTGCTGCAATTGATGAAGGAGGATGCCGCGAAATTCCTGGCCAAGGCGTGGAAGGAGCGGCAGCCCGATCTGCCTTTGAAGACGCCGGAGGAGGCTCTGGTTCTCGCCTCGATCGTAGAGAAAGAAACCGGCAAGCGGGAAGAGCGGCCTCAGGTTGCAGGGGTTTTTCTGAACCGGCTGAAGCGCGGCATGAGGCTGCAATCCGACCCGACGATCCTGTACGGTTTGCACACCGGGCAGGTGCAATGGGGCAAGCCCATCTCCCGGTCGGATATCAATAGTCGGACCGCACACAATACCTACCAGATTCCGGGGTTGCCGCCGACGCCGATCTGCAATCCAGGACGCGAGTCCATCATGGCGGTGCTCAATCCGGTGCCGACCAAAGCGTTATATTTCGTGGCCGACGGTACAGGCGGCCACACCTTCTCGGAGACGTTGCAGCAGCACAATGCGGCTGTGGCCGAGTGGCGCAAGGTCGAGCGCGAGATCCGTGCCCGGCAGGCTGCCGAGAAGAAGAAGAAGGAAGAAGGGGAGGAAAAGGCCGCTGGCGAGAACGCCGCTGGGAGCGCTGCTGCGGCAGCCGCGGCGGCCGCGGCGGCGGCTGCTGCAGCCTCACCGATCAATGCGCCAAGAGCCGCGGCGGCCAGCACCATCCCGCTGCCGATACGCAAGCCAAAGAAGAGACGTAGCAAGAAAAAATAATCTGTGCTGGCGGTCTCAGGCTGGTCGCCGTCCAGCCCAGGCGTCTGCGATCAGAGCGCGGATCGAATTGCGGTCGATGGGGCGGGGATTCCAGTAGGGGTTCTTCGCTGCGAGGTCAGCAGCGCGATCGATGGCGTCCTCCGGCATGCCGAGCTGTTCGAGCGATGTCGGCGCGCCCAGCGACTTCGCCAGATCAAATAATCCCTGAGCGGAATTTTCCACGCAAAGCGCCGCAGCGAGCCGGCGCATCGGCTCGGGCGCGGCCTCCGCGTTATAGGCCGTAGCGTGTGGGATCACCACGGTGTGCGTCTCGGCGTGGGGCAGGTCGAATGATCCGCCCAGCGTATGGCAGAGCTTGTGATGCAGCGCCATGCCGACGGCGTTGAGGCACGTGCCGCACAGCCAGGCGCCATAAAGCGCATCAGAGCGTGCCTCGATGCTGGTCGCATCTGCCATTATGCCCGGTAGCGCGCGTGAAATTGCGCGGATGCCCTCCTCCGCCATGAGCGACGTAACCGGATTGCGGTCCTGCGCGTAGAGCGCCTCGACGGCGTGGGCGATTGCGTTCATGCCGGAGGTTACGGTCAGAGCCGGCGGGAGTGACAGCGTCAGGTCGACGTCGTACACGATGACCTCCGGCAGGACCTTCAGTGTGCGCTGTGTCAGTTTCACGCCGTCCTTGGTCTCTCCGATGATGGCTGTCGCCTCGGAGCCGGCATAGGTGGTCGGGATGACGATCTGCGGAAGATCGGTGCGCAGCGCGATGGCCTTGCCGAGGCCGGTGGTCGATCCGCCGCCCAGTGCCACCGTGCAGTCGGCATCGGCCGCGCGGGCGGCTTTTACGGCTCGCTCCGTCACGTCGACCGGGGTGTGCATCGTCGCCTCGGTGAACAGGCCCGCCGCCAGACTGCCGAGCTGATCCGCCAGTCTTTGCCCATCGGCTTTCTGCTGCGGTGTAGACAGTACGAATGCGCGCGACTTTCCGAGTCGTTTCACCTCGTCGGCGACATTGGCGAGCGTGCCGCGCCCGAACACGACGCGAACCGGATCAGCGGTATAAGTGAAAGGCTGCATGGAGTGACTTCCCGATCTTGAATTGAATTGTCGTCAACTCTGGTGTCCGACCCGCTGCAGCAGCCGCCTTGCTTTCGCCAGGTGCGGCCGATCGAGCATGGTGCCTTCGAAGCCGATGGCACCGGCTCCGGGACTGGCGGCGAATGCCGAAACTATCGCCTTTGCGCGCTCGATCTCGGAATGCGCGGGCGTGAAGGCCTCGTTGATGATCGGGATCTGATCGGGATGGATAGCCAGCTTGCCCGTGAAGCCGTCACGCGCTGCTATGGAGGCTTCCAACGCCAGTCCCGTTGGATTGCGGTAGTCCACGTAAACGGTGTCGATGGCGCCTACCTTGGCGGCCGCGGCCGTAATCAGCGTCAGATCACGGACCAATCGAAACGGGGAGGTGAAGTGGCCGTCCACATCGCGGTTGGCTGATGCTCCCAGCTCCTCCGACAGGTCCTCCGCACCCCACGTCAGTGCGGCCAATCGATGGCTCGCGTCGATGTAGGTCGGCAGCTGCAGCACCGAAACTGCAACCTCGGTGGCCAGCGCGATAATCTTTGTGCGTCCTGTCTCGATGCTGGCTTGCTCCTCGGCATGTCCCAATGCAACGGAGAGCTGGTGCACATCCTCGCCGGAGCGGGATTTGGGCAACATGATGCCGTCCGGGATTGATCGTGCCAGGGCGGTGACATCCTCCTGCCAGAAGGGTGTCGAGAGGTCGTTGATGCGGACCCAGACCGAGGTGCCTGTTTGTGGGCCGCTGCCCTCCGCCTGTCGAAGGTTGGCGATGAAGCTGGCGGCCATGTCGCGTGCGCGTGCCTTGCCCTCGGGGGCGATCGCATCTTCCAGGTCGAGTATGACGGCATCGGCGCCGCTGGCGAACGCCTTCAGCAGCTTGCGCTCGCTGTCGGCGGGAACGAATAAGAGTGAGCGCATGATTCAGGCCTTCCGCGGCTGTCCGGCTGGATGTCCGGCAGGTGCTTTCAGCACGAAAACCTGGCGTTTGCACTCGGCCACCAGCTTGCCATCCTGCTTATAGGCCTTGTGGTGGAACTCGATGATGCCGGCATCGGGTCGTGACTTGCTTTCCCGCCGGCCCACGACCTCGGTGGTGCAGTTCACGGTGTCGCCGTGGAACAGCGGGTTGGGAAATTTCACCTCGGACATGCCGAGGTTGGCAATGATGGTGCCGACGGTGGTGTCGTTGACCGCTATACCGACCAGAAGACCCAGTGTGAACAGCGAGTTCATGAGGGGTTGTCCCCACTGCGTGGTCGCACAGAACTCGCGATCGATGTGCAGCGGCTGAGGGTTATGGGTCAGGCACGAGAACAGCGTGTTGTCCATCTCCGTGACCGTGCGCCGGATCGTATGCTCGAATATTCGACCTGGCTCGAGCGCCTCGAAATACAGACCTGCTGACATGATGCTCATGCTCCCACGCTGAAGGTATGACAGCATGCGACGGTAAGCGGTACGGAGCAATGGGCCAAGCGGCTGTCGTGGGATGACGCAACGTCAAGAGGCCCCGGCGTTGCCGCCGGAGCCTCCCCGAACCGCCGTGTGCGTCGGCTGGTCCGCTCCCTCCCTAGAGAGTCAGCGCTACTCGAGGCGTGCCGGGGCTTTTTGCGTGGGTTCCGTCGGGCGCAATCGCCGGTTCCACACTGCCACCTTGTTGCCTCTTCGCACGATCAATAAAGCCAGAGGAGTGCGGCGATTGCGCGATCTGATACCCGTGTCTGCCGCATTGGAGTTTCGCGATTGCCGGGGCGATCCGTTCAGCTCGTGTTCAAGATGACGTGCGTCTCCATGTTGCCAAGCTTTATTTCGCATTGTGAAAATCAAGTTCGTATTTCTGAAACTTCTTGACCGGAGCGAAATCTCTTCCTAAGAGCGAGAAAGATGTTTGCGCATGTCGGAGCTGGGATGACACCTGTGGCGCACGATGGGAGAGGCGATGCGGAGCTGGAGCAAGGCGTCAGCCTGATCGACGGGCATCAGCCGCAGTCGTATCCGCGCAAGTCGTCGGGAAGCGTGCAATCCGTAGAGCGTGCCATTCTGTTGCTCGAGCTGCTCGCAGCCTCGGGTGGTGGTGCGGCGCTCACCGAAATCGCACGGCAGACAGGCCTCAACATCTCGACCTGCCATCATCTTCTGGCGACCTTGATGCGCGCCGGCTACGTCACTCAGCTGCCCAACCGTCGAACCTATGCGCTCGGTGCACGCGTGCTTCATCTCGGGCAGGCATTTCTGCGCCAGGTCGACGTGCCGCGCAGGGCGCAGCCAGTGCTGACACGAACTCTGTGCCGAGACAGGCGAGACCGTCCACATGGCGGTGCTGCAGGGCGACAAGGTCGTCACCGTCGCACGTAAAGACTCCGTACAGGCGGTGCGCGTGGATGCCGGCGTGATCGGCATGGCGGAGGCGGCACACGCTACGGCGACCGGCAAAGCGATCCTGGCGTGGCTGCCTGAGAGCCAGATGCAACTGGTGCTCGGCCTGGCTCCCGGCGATGGCGTCATCGCGGCTCTGCGTGGCTATACGCCCAATACCATCACGGATTTTGCGTTGCTTCTCGAGGAGCTGCGGCATGTGCGCCGAAATGGCTACGCGGTGGATCGCGAGGAGTTCCAGCCAGGTGTCGTCTGCGTCGGGTCGGCGGTGCGCGATCACGCCGGCGCCGTCATCGGCTCGATCAGCGCCTCAGCCCCGGCTTTCAGGGCGCAGGTGCCGGTGATTGAAAAGTTGAGCCGGGCCGTTGTCGCAGCAGCGGATGAGCTGTCGGCCCAGATCGGCGGCGGCTCTGCCGAGGTCGCGGATGATCTGCCGTCCAAGCCTTGAACGTATCGCAGGATGCCGCGGCCACAGGATCGTGATGGCCGCTAGATTGAAGGAGCAAAGGCCATGTATGCACCACAGGGCGTGAAGACATCGCAGGATTATCCGATTCCGGACAAGATGAAGGCCTGGGTACTGGGAGATCCCGGTCAACTCACGCTCAGCGAAAAGCCAGTGCCCGTTCCGGGACGCGCCGAGGTGCTGGTCCGGATCGATGCTGTCGCGATCTGCGCAACTGATCTGGAGATCATCTACCACGGTCCGCCCGCGATGATCGAGGGTGGCATGCCGCACAACAAGAGCTTCACGCCGGGCCACGAATACATGGGCACCGTGGTTGCACTTGGCGTTGGGGTCGACGAATACAAGATCGGCGAGCGCGTGACGGTGGAGATTCACGCGGGCTGCGGACAGTGCAAGCGCTGCCGCGAAGGTATGTATACCTCCTGCCACAACTACGGTCTCAACTACGGCGACCGGAACAAGGGTCACCGCGCCAACGGCTTCACGACCGATGGCGGGTTTTGCGAGTATCAGGTCAACAACATCAATACCCTGGTCCATGTTCAGGATGACATGTCGGACGAGGAGGCGACGCTGGTGGTGACGGCCGGCACCGCCATGTACGGGCTTACCGAGCTTGGCGGTCTTGTTGCCGGCGAGAGCGTGGTGGTGACGGGGCCCGGTCCGATCGGTCTGCTCGGCGTCGCGGTGGCCAAGGCGCTTGGCGCGCAGCCGGTGATCCTGACGGGCACGCGCGACAACCGGCTCGAGATCGGCAAGAAACTCGGCGCCGATCACGTCATCAACGTGCGCAAGGACAACGTCGTCGAGAAGGTGAGGGAGATCAATGGCGGCAAGGGCGTCGACTATGTGCTCGAGTGCTCCGCGGCGCCCAATGCGATCAACGAAGCGGTGCAGATGGTGAACCGCGGTGGCAAGATCTGCCTCGCCGCCTTCCCGCACGGGGAGCCCGGCGTGGACGTCGCCAACATCGTCCGCAACAACATCTACATCTATGGCATCCGTGGCGAAGGCAAGACTGCTACGCATCGCGCCGAGGCCTTCATGCGCCAGAAGCGGTTCGATGCAAGGTTGATCCACACCCACACTTTCCCGCTCGAGGAGCTGCCCGAGGCGATCCGTTATGCCAAGGATCGGGTCGAGGATGCCATCAAGGTGGTGGTGAAGATGCCGCGCGCCGCTGGCGCAAAGAAGATGGCTGCGGAGTAGGGGGCAATCGGGGTCGGTTCTTCTGGGTCGACCCCGTCGTTCGATCATCATGCTCACCTGTGACGATTATCTGAGCCCGAGGACGCTCGATGAGGCGTTCGATGCGATGGATGCGCATGCCGGGCGTTATCGCCTCGTGGCGGGCGCTACCGATATCCTTCCGTGGGCGCGCGAAGGCCGGGCTGGCGATGTGCATATTCCCGTGCTGATCGACGTGGCATTGATTCCCGAGTTGAAGGCGCGCAGCACGGCGGAAGGCGCGGTTCGGCTGGGGGCGGCAACAGCGTTTCAGCGGTTTCTCGACGACGATGCGCTGGTTGATGCGTTGCCGGTGATGCCTAGGTGCGCTGTGTGGTTTGCCGATGATCAGATCAGGGAGTCGGCAACAATTGGCGGCAATCTGGTCAATGCTTCGCCTGCGGCCGACGGCACCCCGGCGCTGCTGGCACATAATGCGGTGCTGGAGATCGCGACCCGGCGCAACGGGGCCATCGAGCGCCGCTGCGAGCCGCTGTCGCAATTCGTGACCGGCCCTGGACGCACCACGCTTGGTGACAACGAGATACTGGTCTCCATCATCTGCAATTCGCTGCCCGGTTATGGCGGGGCGTTCGAAAAGGTCGGACACCGCCGCTCGCTGGTCATCTCTACCGTATGCGTAGCTGCGCTGGTGCGGCTGAATGAGAGCAAGCAGCATTTCGCCGAGGTTCGACTGGCGGTGGCCGGGATCGGGCCGAGGCCAAAGCGGTTGACGGACATCGAAGCGGTGCTGGCCGGTCAAGCGATCGATCAGGCGACGCTTGAAAGTGTTGCGGAACTGGCTGTTCCGCTGGTCGCGTCGCGGACCCGTCAGGAGTATCGCCGTCACGTCGTGAAGGGGTTCGTCATTCGTGCGCTCGTCAATGCTGCGCGGCGGGCGGGAGCGGATCAATCCGTAGTCACTCAACAACTCGAGGCCACCTATGCGTGAGCTGAGGATCGAGGCCACAGTCAATGGCCGAAAGGTCAGGCGTTCGACGAGGCCGTTCGCGCGGCTGCTCGATTTCGTGCGCGAGGATCTCAATCTTACTGGCACCAAGGAAGGCTGTGGCGCGGGAGAGTGCGGCACATGCTCCGTGTTCGTCGATGGTGTCTTGGTCAAGTCGTGTCTGGTACCCGCGGCCAAGGCACAAGGCGCGACAATCGAGACGGTGGAGGGGCTTGCAGGGTCCGGCGAGCTCACGGTGCTGCAAAAGGCTTTTCACAAAACGGGGGCGAGTCAGTGCGGCTACTGCATTCCCGGCATGGTGATGGCAGCCACGGCAGCAATCCGTGCCGACAGCCACGTTTCCGATGAGGAGATCAAGGAAAGGCTCGGTGGCAACATTTGTCGCTGTACCGGCTACGCGAAGATCTTCGAAGCCGTCGAGCTTGCGCGCGACGTCATGAATGGGAACCGTTCGGCTACCGCGTTGGCGGAAGCGGAAGTCGGAGATGGGCATTTTATCGGCGCCAACGTCCGCCGGCTCGATGCGCCGTCGAAGGTGACGGGCAAGTTGCGTTATGCCGGCGACATGGTGATGGCAGGCATGCTGCATGTCATCGTGTTGCGATCGCCTCACCCTCATGCTCGCATCGTGTCGATCGATACGTCGCAAGCAGAGGTGATGGAGGGTGTCGAAGGGATCGTCACATCGGCCGATGTTCCCGGGCAGGATGGGTTCGGCGTGTTCGTCTGCGATCAGCCGGTGCTGGCGCGCGACAAGGTGCGATACGTCGGGGAGGCGGTCGCCGCCGTCGCGGCGGAGGACGAGATCAGTGCCCGTCGCGCCGCGGATGCGATCAAGGTGGAGTACGAGCCACTGCCGGCAGTCTTCGATCCGTTCGAGGCGATGAAGCCGGACGCGCCAGTGCTGCACGACTATGCGCCCGACAACATAACAAAGCACATTCCGATCAGGAAGGGCGACTTCGACGCGGCGCTTGCAGGCAGCGAAGTCGTGCTGGAGCAGACCTTCAGTACGCAGGCGATCGAGCATGCCTACCTGGAGCCGGAGGCCGGCCTTGCCTACGTGGACCACGACGGGGTCGTGACCATACATTCGCCGTCGCAGAACATCACGCACCACCGCCACATGCTGGCGCGGATTCTTGCGCTTCCAATGAACAAAGTGCGCTTCATCATGAGCCCCGTCGGCGGGGGGTTCGGTGGCAAAGAGGACATGATCTACCAGGGCATGCTGGCCTTGCTGGCAATGAAGACGGGGCGGCCGGTCCGTCTGGTGTTCACGCGGGAAGAGTTGATCGCTACGACAGCAAAGCGGCATCCTGCGCACATCACCTACACGATGGGCTTCGACCGTTCGGGCCGCATACACGCATCCAAATTGAGCATGGTGAGCGATGGTGGCGCCTACGGTCTGTCGACTGAAGGCGTGATGCGCAAGGCCGCAATTCTCGGTGCCGGGCCCTATGCGATAGACAACCTCGTCGTCGATACAATCGGTGTCTATACGAACAATACGCCGTCGGGTGCATTCCGATCCTTCGGAGCGCTGCAGACCCAGTTCGCCACAGAATCCATGCTCGATATGGCTGCGGAGCGTCTGGGGCTCGATCCGTTCGAGATCCGTCGCGTCAACATGATGCGCGACGGAGCAACGACGCATACGAAGCAGAAGCTCGGATCGGTAAGCATCGGCCGCATTCTTGATGCCCTCGAGCAGGCGTCGGGCTGGGAGAAGGGCGTGCCGACGTCACGCGGCGCCACGCGAAACGATCTTTCCTCCGATGGCACGCGTCCTGCCTGTACGCTGGGTGCGCGGTTCGAGGCGGCCGAGCGCCGGCCGGACAAGAGCGAGGTGGCCTGAGATGGCGAAGAAGCGCGGACGAGGACTGGCTGCATCGTGGTACGGCATCGCGCGCACGGCGACTGTCGATCGGGCTGCAGCCTGGGTCGAGATCGATGACGGCGGCACCGCCAAGGTCGTCACCGGTGTCACCGAGATCGGAGAAGGCATACTCACCGTGCTGGCGCAGATCGCCGCGGAGGAGCTCGGTGTACGGCCCGAGGATGTAACGATCGGCGACAACGACACGGCCAGGGCGCCTGAAGCAGCGCACGCGGGCGCCACGCGCCAGACCTATATGATCGGGAATGTCGTGGCGCTTGCCTCGCGTGAGGCACGTGGAAGGCTTGTCGACGTCATTGCGCGGGAATGGAGCATCGCACCAGACACAGTTCGAACGGCAGGTGGTGAGGTGTGGTCGGCAGGGTCCAACCATCGCATGACGATGGCGGAGGCTGTGCATTTGTGCAAGTCGCGCGGCGTCGTGCCGGTCGGCTCGGGCACGTTCGGCACGGACACGACAGGAATAGCCGACGGCAAGGGCGGCGATGGTGCGGGCCGGCCGTGGCAGGCCTATGTCTTTGGTGCTCAGGTGGCGGAGGTCGAGGTCGACACCGTGACGGGGGAGGTGCAGGTGCTCGGCATCTGGGCTGCACACGATGTCGGACGCGCGGTCAATCCGCGCGGCGTGGAAGGCCAGATCGAGGGCGGGGTGGTGCAGGCGCTCGGTCAGGGGCTGATGGAGGACTACAAGCTCGACAACGGACACACGACCACACCCGGATTTGCCAAATATATCCTGCCCACCTCGCTCGACGTTCCCAAGATCACGTCGGTGATCGTGGAGGATCCCGATCCCATCGGCCCGCTCGGCGTCAAGGGAATTGGCGAGCCAGCCATGGTTCCGACGATCCCTGCCATAATGAATGCCATTTACGATGCGATTGGCGTGCGCATCACCTCGCTGCCGGCAACGCCGGAGAAGGTGCTGGAAGCGCTGAAAGAGAAATCGAGGCGGGGAGAGAAAGAAACGCAGATCGCGGCGGAATAAAGCGTTCCGCGGTGCGTTGCCGTTATGGGAACGAGTGCGCTCAATGAAATGCACGGTGCAGGAGGCTGCACGTGGGATGCGGCTGTTCTTGGATTTCGTCAACTGAGCCTGATGAGGTTGCCAGAAGCGGCGCCTCAAACAAACGAGGAGGATCACCATGATTACGAGGATGGCAGTGCTGGGAGCGGGAGCCGTATTGGCAGCCGCACCTGCGTTTGGTCAGCAGTTTCCGTCCAAGCCGGTTGAGATGACGATTCTGTTCGGAACCACCGCGCAGACGATCGGGCAGGTGCTGGCCGATGAGATGTCGAAAAATCTGCCGCAGCCGGTGGTGCCTGTGAGCCGTACCGGTGGCGGTGGCGCCGTCGGCTACACGTACGTGAACGGAACCAAGCCCGACGGCTACAATATCGTCTGGAACTCGAACTCCATCTCGACGACTTTCCACGGCGGACGCACGAAGTTCGACCACAAGGCATTCACACCCATCGCGCGGATCTCGCTGGAAGTGCCTGCCGTCGCTGCCAGGGCCGATTCCGGCTGGAAGACAATTGGCGACATGGCAAAGGATGTGAAGGCGTCGGGCAAGAAGGTCAAAGTGGGTGCGTCGGGAAAAGGCTCGTTCACGCACTTGACGACTGTCGCCATGTTCAAGCGCCTCGGCATTGCCGACAAGGTGATCTACGTCCCCTACGATGCGGGCAAAGCACCGGTCGAGCTGCTTGGCAATCGCGTCGACATCGCGCTGCAGTGGCCGGGTCAGTTCATCCCGCATGCCAAGGCCGGCAAGCTGCGCATTCTGTGCGTCACGAGCAAGCAGCGCGTTTCGCAGATCAAGGACGTTCCGACTTGCGACGAGTCGGGAGCAAAAGGCCTCGACATGACGATGTGGCGGGGGCTGGCTGCTCCGGCAGGTACGCCTAAGCCGGCCGTAGACAAGCTGATGGCCGCTGCACGCAAGGCGGTGCAGTCGAAGGCTTTCCAGGATGCGTCCAGGAAGATCGGCTTCGAGGCGGCATATCTTCCGGCCTCGGATTTCGGCAAGGTCATCGTTCGCGATGACAAGGAGATCGCCGGAATGATGGGTGAGCTGGGCCTCAAGAAGTCGAAGTAGCACGCCATGACGCACGCACGCAGGGAAATGATCATCGGTTTGGCGCTCGTTCTGGCTTCGGCCGCGTGGTGCTGGGCAACGATCGTGACAATTCCCGGTGCTGACGATGCGACGCGGCTGGGTTCGAGGGGATTTCCCCTCGAACTCGGCATTTTGCTAGGCCTGCTTGGTCTGTGGGTGGCGTTGATGTCGCTGCGCCAGCAGTCTGCGGCGCCGGAGAATGCGGAAGGAGATGCTCGCATTCCGTTGGGTACGGAGTTGTGGGCAATCGCTTCCACGCTGTTCCTGATCGTCGGCTATGCGATTGCGATGGAGCAGCTCGGCTTCCTGATTGCCACGGTGGTTGTGATCGTCGTGGCGATCGTGGGGGTGCTGGGGCTGTTGCGACCCGTGCTGATCGCCGGTCTTGCGGTTGGAATGGCGGGAGGCATCTATCTGGTGTTCGGCAAACTGCTCGGTGTCTACCTGCCGCATGGGCAGCTGATAGATCTCACATTCTAGGGCGCTTTCAGGTTCAGTTGGACCATGAGCGCGCTCTAGAGTCGTTTGTTTGTCGCATTTTCTACACCAAATCGGGACCCACTTTGGTGGAAAATGCTCTAGCAAGGCTTTCCTCATATGCAGGAGCTGTTCGCCGCAGCCGCCATAATGGCGGATCCGATCGTGATAGCAGCGGTCGTGGCGGGATCGATCATCGGCATAATCTTCGGGTCGGTTCCTGGCCTGACCTTCACGATGGCCTTGGCCCTCGTCCTGCCACTGACGTTCAAACTCGATACCGCTGCGGCCATCGGGATGCTGCTTGGCACCTATATCGGTGGCATGACCGGCGGCTCGATCTCGGCTGTGCTGATCGGCATACCGGGAACGCCTTCGGCGGCAGCGACCGTGCTGGATGGCTACCAGATGGCGAAGAAGGGCCAGGCGGGGCTGGCGCTCGGAATTGCGGTGATCGCCTCGGCGTTCGGCGGTATCTTCAGTCTGGCTGTGATGATGGTGATGGTCGATTCCATCGCCCAGCTCGCGATCAAGTTCGGACCGGTCGAAATCTTCGCGCTCGTATTGTTTGGCATGTCGACGATATGCGGACTTGCCGAGAAGTCGCTGATCCGAGGGTTGATTGCCGGGGTGATCGGTCTGCTGCTGATGACGATCGGTCTCGACGAGCTCGACAGCGTGGAGCGGCTGACGTTCGGCTGGGTGCCGTTGCAGCAAGGCGTCAATCTCGTGGTCGCGATGGTCGGACTGTTTGCCGTACCCCACCTGATGCAATGGTTCATGGACTATCGGATGGGCCGATCCGCCCCGCAAAGGGCGCAGGACGTGCGAGCGCAGCTCCCATCGCTCGGCCTGTTGTGGCGCAACAGCTGGCTGATGACGCGGTGCGCGGCGCTCGGTACAGGGATCGGTGCAATTCCGGGGACCGGAGGGCCGATTGCGGCGTTCCTGGCCTACGATCACGCACGTCGGTTCTCGAAACGCAAGGAGCAGTTCGGCAAGGGGGAGCCGGAAGGTGTGTTCGCGCCGGAAACGGCAAACAATGCGGTGACTGGCGGTGCGATGATCCCGCTGCTTTCGCTCGGCATTCCGGGAGATCCGGCAACGGCTGTCATGCTTGGTGGGCTGCTTATCCACGGATTGCAGCCGGGGCCGCTCTTGTTCCAGCAGAACAAGACGGAAGTGTACATCATCTACCTGGCGATCCTGATCGCTTATCTGTCGGTCGTCGCGTTCCAGATCTGGGGTATTCGGGCGTTCGTCAAACTGCTGCGCGTGCCGCCGCACATCCTCGCGGTCTGCATCCTCGTGATGTGCGTGGTGGGAACGTTTGCGATCCGCAATTCCTTCCTGGACGTCTACATGATGGCGGGTATCGGCCTCATCGGCTATCTGCTGATGCGTGCGAACATTCCGTTGGCGCCGGTTGTGCTCGGGCTGGTGCTGGGGCCGACCATGGAGAAAGAGTTCAGGACCGCGCTGATCCTGTCCGAAGGCGACTACATGACGTTCTTCCAGTCCGTGCCGGCACTGATATTCTATGCGCTTACGGTTCTCATCATCGCGCTGCACTTCATCGGCCAGTCGCAGGAGCGGCGGGCGAACTCCAAGGCCAAGGCTAAGGCGGCGGCGACTGCGGGCAGCGAGTTGTGAACGGATGTCGCGATGAGGCGATCGGGCGGCGCTGGAGGCGGGTACGGATATGACGATGACACTGATGGCGCCGCTGGGGTCGACCGATCTGGCGCTGCTGGTTCTGCGCGCTGTGTTCGGGATCTGCGTCTTCAAGCATGGCTGGGGCAAGATCAGCCACATCGAGGACCTGGTAAGCATCTGGAAGGTGCCGATGCCGGTGGCCTGGCTTGTCACGGCGATACAAGTCGTGGGGGCGTTTGCCTTGGTGCTTGGGCTCCTGACCGTACCGTTCGCGCTGTCGCTCGCGGTGGTTCACGCCGTGGCGACCTACAAGCTGATCACAATGGCGAAGGAGCCGTTCGTCGCTCCATCGCGCCATAGCTGGTCGATTGGCCTTCTGTATACCCTTATTCCGCTTGTGATAGCGATAGCCGGCCCGGGTGCTCACTCGCTGGATGCCGCGCTCTTCTACAGGACGACATGATGATCAAGATTGCACAAGATCTGCGCCCGGCAATGCGCCGTCGCGCCGAAGCGATTGCGGCTGCGGGCGGGATGAAGTCCGCTCTCGGCGGCGGCGAATTTGCCTCGCCCTTCGAGACGACGCTGTCGGAGGCGTTGGTGCTGGGGCTGCTCAAGCAGGGCGTAAGCAAATATTTCGCGATCTTCGGGCACGGCTCGACCGATCTGGGCGAGGTATTGCGGATCTATCAGGACGCCGGTGTGACGCGTACGGTCAACTGCCGCAACGAGATCGCGATGGCGCATGCGGCCACGGCCTTGCGCTGGCAATACGGAGAGGTTCCCGCGGTCGTGACGTCGATCGGACCGGGTGCCATGCAGGCCTATGCGGGCGCGCTGGCCTCCGCCTCCAATGGCGTCGGGCTCTATCACATCTACGGTGATGAGACGACCTATGGCGAAGGCTACAACATGCAGCAGGTTCCGAAGGAGGAGCAGGGGCTGTTTGGCCAGATGACGGCAATTCTTGGCCGCTCCTACACGCTGCATACGCCAGAGGCGATCCGCGACGCGCTGCGCCGCGGCGCCGTCACGGTGAATCATCCGTATCGGGCCGGACCGTTCTTTCTGCTGTTGCCGCTCAATACGCAGCCTGCCCGTCTGCGGCTCAACCTGGCAGCACTGCCTGAACGTCCGGTGCTGCCTTTGATGGCGCCAGCCGGCCAAGACGAGCTCGCAGCCGCGGCTCGTCTTATCGCCGGTGCCGGCAGGATTGCGATCAAGGCTGGTGGAGGTACGCGCGGTCACGATGCCGCCGTGCGCAGGCTGGCCGAGGCGGCTGGTGCCGCCGTGGTCCTATCGCCGGGCTCGACGGGCGTGCTGCCCGATGCGCACCCACAGAACATGCATGTCGGCGGATCCAAGGGGTCCATTTCCGGCAATTTTGCCGCTTCCGAGGCCGAGCTGCTGATCGTGATTGGCAGTCGCGCCGTGTGCCAGGCGGATTGCTCCGGTATCGGCTACAAGAAGGCCCGGCATGTCATCAATATCAATGGCGACATCGCTGATGCCACCCATTACAACCGTACACTGGCCTTGACCGGCGATATCAGCGTCATTGCGGAGCGTCTTGCCGCATTGCTGGAGGCGGAGGGGCAGGCTGTCCGCGCCAACAAGGCAAGCTGGCTCGAAACATGTGCGGCGAAGAAGGCGGAGTGGCGCGCGTACAAGGCGGCCCGTTTCGCGGCCGAGCCGATTGCCGATGCGGTGTGGCAGCGCCCTGCGCTTGCCCAGCCTGCGGCCATCAAGATCGTGGCGGATTTTGCCAAGAGCATCGGCGCGGCGAAACTGTTCGATGCCGGCGATGTCCAAGCCAATGGTTTTCAGATCGTGGAAGACGACAGGACAGGCGATACGTATACGGAAACAGGCGCCTCCTACATGGGGTTTGCCGCCAGCGCGCTGCTGGCCGGCGGGGTTGCCGACGCTCCCCGCTACACGATTGCCTTTTGTGGTGACGGCAGCTTCATGATGAACCCGCAAATCCTGATCGACGGCATCCAGCACGGCGTGAAGGGCATGATCGTGATCTTCGACAACCGGCGGATGGCTGCCATTACAGGTTTGCAGCAGGCCCAATACGGCGCGGGCTTTGCCACCAACGACAGCGTAGCAGTCGACTATGTGCGGCTGGCGGGGGCGGTATCGGGCGTCAACGCGATCAGCGGTGGCTATACCAGGGAAAGCCTGCAGTCTGCGCTGGAAACGGCTCGCCGACATGACGGTTTGTCGGTGGTGCACGTGCCGGTCTACTGTGGGGAGCACGAGCTGGGCGGACTTGGCGCCTGGGGCCAGTGGAACGTCGGCAATTGGTGCGAGGATGCTCAGGCCGAATGGACGGCGCAGGATATCTGATGGGCCGCTCGGCGGCAGCGACTTCGGGCGGCGGTTGACGAGATGAAGAGGATGGACGCGACGATGACGACAACGAGCTACGGCGACTTCGGACTTTATATCGGCGGTGGCTGGAGAAAGTCGGCTGGCGGCAGGACGAAAGCAGTTCATGATCCGGCGACGGAGGATGTTCTGGGCGAAATCCCCGATGCGACGGCCGAAGACCTCGACGCCGCGCTCGGTTCTGCCGCGGAGGGGTTCAGGACCTGGCGAAAGGTGCAGCCGTGGGAGCGCTCGGCAAAGCTGAGGAAGGTTGCGGATCTGCTGCGTGAGCGCAGCGAGCCATTGGCCCGCCTGATGTCGGCGGAGACCGGAAAACCGGTTGCGGAGGCGCGCGCGGAGTGGGGCGCCACGGCCGATCAATTCGAGTGGTATTCGGAGGAAACCAAGCGGATCTACGGTCAGCTCATCGAAGGGCGGATGCCGGATGTGCGACTGTCGGTGATCTATCAGCCTGTGGGTGTCGTTGCCGCGTTCTCGGCGTGGAATTTCCCTGGCCTGCTGCCAGCGCGCAAGATCGCTGCCGCTCTGGCCGCTGGCTGCTCCATCATCCTGAAGCCGGCGGGAGAGGCCCCTGGCAGTGCGATGGCCATCGTGCAGGCCTGTCACGATGCCGGTATCGCGCCGGGTGCGGTCAATCTCGTTACCGGCAATTCCGGAATGATCGCCAGGCACCTGATCGGGTCCGACATCGTGCGCAAGGTCTCGCTCACCGGTTCGGTACCGGTTGGCAAGGAGATACTCCGGCTGGCTGCCGAGGGCGTGAAGAAGGTGTCGATGGAGCTTGGCGGGCATGCGCCGGTTCTGGTGTTCGGCGACGCCGACCCTGTCAAGGCAGCGGAGACATGTGCGGCAACCAAGTTCAGGAATTGCGGTCAGGTGTGCATTTCGCCTTCCCGGTTCTATGTGCATGAGAGCCTTTATCAGCCGTTCTCGGAGCGTTTTGCTGCGGTGGCGAAGGGACTGAAGGTCGGGCGCGGGCTTGACGACGGGGTGACGATGGGACCGCTGGCGAACGCGCGTGGGCTGGAGACGGCGAAGGCGCTTGTCGCGGACGCGGTCGACAAGGGCGCCAAGGTTCTGGCCGGGGGCAAGCCGCCTTCCGGTTTCAACCGCGGGCACTTTTTCGAGCCGACGGTGCTTGGCGGTGTGCCCGATGCCGCGCGGATCATGATCGATGAGCCGTTCGGACCGCTTGCTCCGATTACGCCGTTTACGGATTTCGATGAGGTCGTGGAGCGTGCCAACGCTGTGCCGTTCGGGCTGGCAGGGTATGTTTTCACGTCCAGCCTGAAGACAGCGGCGCTGGCTTCGGAGGCCTTGGAGGTTGGCATGGTCGGTGTCAACGACATGCTGTTGGCAACGGCGGAGGCACCATTCGGCGGCATCAAGGAAAGCGGCATGGGGCGTGAGGGTGGATCCCTTGGCATACAGGACTACCTTGAGGCCAAGTACATCAAGACCAAGCTGTGATGCCATGAGCGCGAGCCCGGGGGCATCCCCCCGGGCGGGGTTCGAACCGATACTCTCCAAACGAAGGCTGACATGAGTAACAAACCCACCGGCTTCGCGCATGGGCTGACCAACTACGGCGACCGCGATTTTTCTCTCTATCTGCGCCGTTCGTTCGCGCAGTCGATGGGTTACTCGCGGGACATGCTGCAGCGGCCCGTGGTGGGTATCGCCTACACGCCTTCAGGCTACAACAATTGCCATCGTCACTTTCCCGAGTTGCTCGAGGCGGTAAAGCGAGGCGTGCTGACTGCCGGCGCACTGCCCGTCGAGTTTCCTACCATCTCGCTGGGAGAAGTGTTCCTCGAGCCGACCAGCCTCAAGTTCCGCAATCTGATGGCCATGGACACGGAAGAGATGATCCGTGCTCAGCCGATGGATGCGGTGGTGCTGATGGGCGGTTGCGACAAGACGGTGCCGGCGCAGCTGATGGGGGCCATCTCCGCCAACCGGCCTGCGATCCAGCTTATCGGTGGCCCGATGATGACCGGCCGTCACAAGGGTGAGCGGCTCGGCGCCTGCACGGACTGTCGACGCTTCTGGGCCCGCTATCGTGCAGCGGAGATCGATGATGACGAGATCTCGGTGGTGGAGGGGCAACTGGCTGTCACTGCCGGCAGCTGTGCGGTGATGGGAACTGCGTCCACCATGGCCTGCATCGCAGAAGCGCTGGGCATGACATTGCCAGGGACCGCTGCGATACCCGCCGTGCATGCCGACCGGCTGAGGGCGGCGGAGGCAACCGGCGCCGCCGCCGTCCGTATGATCGGGGGCGCGCTGCTGCCTGATCGGATCATAACGGACAAATCCGTCGAGAACGCACTGCGGGTGCTGCTGGCCATCGGCGGCTCAACGAACGGCATCATACACCTGACTGCAATTGCCGGTCGCGCCGGCGTCGATGTCTCTTTGAAGCGCCTCAACGAGTTGTCGGATGAGACGCCGGTTCTGGTCAATCTGAAGCCGGTCGGCAACGGTTACATGGAGGACTTTCATGCAGCGGGCGGGATGGGGTCGTTGCTCAGAGAGCTGAAGGACATGCTGCATCTGGATTGCATGACGGTGACCGGAGAAACGCTGGGGCAGCGGCTCGAGTGCGAGGCGCCTTTCGTGGACCGGAACATCATTGCTCCGCGGTCGGAGCCACTGGAGCCGGAAGGGGGGCTTGTCGCTCTGTACGGAAATCTGGCGCCGAAGGGTGCGATCATGAAGCGATCGGCGGCGGATCGCCGTTTGTTCGAGCATGAAGGCCGTGCCGTGGTATTCAGCTCGCTTGCCGATCTGGCTGCTCGTATCGACGATCCTGATCTCGACGTGAAGCCCGATGACATCATGGTGCTGCAGAATGCCGGGCCCAACGCTCCCGACTGCATGCCGGAGGCCGGCTATCTTCCTATCCCGAAGAAGCTTGCCCGCGCCGGGGTCAAGGACATGGTGCGGATCTCCGACGCCCGCATGAGTGGAACGGCGTTCGGGACGATCGTGCTGCACATCACGCCCGATTCGGCTTCAGGCGGCCCGCTCGGGCTGGTGCGCTCGGGCGATCGAATCCGGTTGTCTATTCAAAATCGCAGCATCGATCTGCTGGTCGACGAAGCGGAACTTGGCAGGCGCAGGAATGAGACGGTTGT
Organism: uncultured Alphaproteobacteria bacterium; assembly: GCA_963825625.1. Lineage (GTDB taxonomy): Bacteria > Pseudomonadota > Alphaproteobacteria > Rhizobiales > Hyphomicrobiaceae > CAMDPA01. Next base: position 107,183 of record CAWGUF010000036.1, read on the forward strand.
CGAGGCCGAGCGTCCGAAGCGCGGGTATGCCAAGCTGTTTGCCGAGGAGATCCTGGGGGCGGATGGGGGGTGCGATTTCGGCTTCCTGCGTCCAGGCGGGCGATAGCCGTTATTGACCTTACTCATTGCGGTTAACTACGTGTGGAGTGAATATACATTTCCACGCCGCTGCCGGGTTAATGGATGATCGGGGTTGACTTGTCCGCGTTTTCAAGGGTTTAGCTTTGTCTCTGGACAGATTATTGGTGATCGGCGCCGGTCCGGTCGGGCTTGCCATGGCGAAGGCGCTGAAGGCGCACGGCATTGCTTATGATCATGTCGATGCCAATGACGGGGTCGGTGGGAACTGGCGCCGCGGTGTTTTCAAGACGACGCACATCATCTCGTCGAAGCGCACGACGGCCTATGCCGACTACCCCATGCCTCAACACTACCCGGACTTTCCCAGTGCAGCACAAATGCTCGCATATCTTGAAAGCTTCGCGCGCGACAACGGGCTGATTGAGACGATCGAGCTTGGCAAGACCGTCGATCTGGCATCTCCTCATGCCGAGGGCGGTTGGGGCGTGCAATTCTCCGATGGCGAGGAGCGTCGCTACAAGGGCGTCGTGGTCTGCAACGGCCATCACTGGGATAAGCGGATGCCGGAGTACCCCGGCGCGTTCACAGGCGAATTCATCCATTCCAAGGACTACTTCGAGCCATCGCAGCTGTCCGGGAAACGGGTTCTGGTGATCGGCGGCGGCAATTCGGCCTGCGACATCGCCTGCGAGGCGGCCCGCGTCGGCGTCTCATGCGACTGGAGCCTGCGCTCGGGGTATTGGTTCCTGCCCAAGATCGCGTTCGGCCGAGCCCTGACGGATCTGCCGATCTGGTGGATGCCGGTGTTCATGCAGCGGCTGGTGCTGCGCGGCATCATAAAAATGGTGATTGGTGATTATCGAACTTACGGGCTGCCACGCCCGACACACAAACTTTTCGAGCGACACCCGACGTTCGGAACAGAGGTGCTCGCCTACGTTCGGCAGGGACTTGTCAAGCCGCGCGGTGAGATCGAGCGCTACGAAGGGCGCACCGTATATTTCAACGATGGTACAAGCGGCAGCTACGATATGATCGTTGCAGCCACGGGCTTCCGCAACAGTTTCCCCGTCCTGCCGCCGGGAATGATCGAAATCCGAAACGATGCCGCGCAAATCTATAGCGGTGCGTTCCCCGCCGGAATCCGCGGTCTGTACATCGTCGGCTCCAACCAGCCGCGCAATGGCTTCGGAGCAATTGTCACTCCGGCTGCGGATCTTTTTGCCCGAATGATCAAGAGGCAGGACGAGCTGGAGCAGCCGATCGGCGATATCCTGAAATGGATCGGCGAGCGGCCACCTCAGTCAAATTTTCTGGACCCTGGCAGCGCCCGTCGCGAAATCTGGCTGTCGAAGCACTTGCTGTTCATGCTGAAGATATATTCGAAACTGATGGCAAGGACGAAGAAGCGGAGCAAGGATCCAGCGCCCGGAGCTGCGGAGCTTGCCACGGTCCGGCCGCAGGGCCCGAGTGTCGCCGAGGTTCCTGTGGTGGACGACACTCAAGCCGACCTAGAGGTCGCACCGCTGAAAGCAGCGGCAGGGCGCCGCTGACACGGAGATGCTCGGTCGGTGTGTGCGCGGGGTGGGGCCGTGCGTCAGCAGTCGGGCCTGGATGCGTCGAATGCCGTCGTCAGATCAAGCTCGATGAAGCTGCGCTGGGCCCGGCTCTCTCCCAGCAGATGCACGTGAATCTCGCTTGCGCCCAGCAATGCACCCTTGTTTCGCAGCTCGGCCAGGTTGAGCGATGGCACGTCGTTTTCGACGCGGCACGCCTGGATTGGGGCGCGCTTGCCGTCCGGCGTGCGCCGGACCAGGACGATATTGGCGTTCGGGACCTCGGGACACTCTATAAGGCTGTAGATCGTGTGCACGTAGCGCCGACCCGAGGCTCCCGACCAGAATGTGAAATCATGGGCCAGGATAGGAGATACTCGTAGCTTGAAGTCGTCCGCGCGATACGAGCTACGAGCCCGGTACACGGCTTCGCGGAACGCGATCACCTGCGCACTCATTCCACGCTACCTCTCACGCAACCAGCCTACACGTTCATTACTGTCCGTCGAGGGGGAGACGCGACGTTACCCGCTGCCGACACGACGTAGACTGCTGGCGCAATCGAGCCGAATTATGGCTCGTTCGCGAAGTTTCCCACGAGCTTGGAATATCCCGATAGCGGGGGTGATAGGGGCCAGCTTGGAAAGCCCCGCTCCGATCTCAAGCTTGGCAGATTCGTGATGCCCCAGCGACTGCGCGGTTGCGCGGCGGATCGCTGCTGGGGTCGTGCCCCAGCGACTGCGCCGCTGGGCCCGCCGTTGTTCCTAGTGTGGCGCACCTGACGTTTGGTACCCGTCTGCGGCGAGGCTCTTGACCAAACGTCAGGTGCAAAAGCTACACTAGTATCATAATGTTGCTAGTGTTCCTTGTGGTTCTGACATTTGCTCGAAACCTGGCCGCAATGGGAAGCAAATGTCAGAACCGGAACACTAGGGGATCAGAACCGTCGAGCCAGTGGTCTTGCGCGCCTGTACGTCCGTGTGGGCCTGCGCTGCCTCCTTCAGGGGGTAGCTCTGATTGACATTGATCTTGACGATGCCCCGCCCCACCAGGTCGAAGAGTTCGTTGGCATTGGCGAGCAGGTCCGCGCGTGTTGCGGTGTAGTGGAACAGCGACGGTCGTGTCGCAAACAGCGAGCCCTTCGGGTTGAGAATGCCTATCTCGAACGGCGGCACAGGGCCGGAGGAATTGCCGAAGCTGACCCACATGCCGAGCGGTCTCAGGCAGTCGAGCGAGCCGGGGAAGGTGTCCTTGCCTACCGAGTTGTAGACCACGTCGCACAGCTTGCCACCGGTTATCTCTTTGACGCGATCGACGAAATTCTCGGTGCGATAATTGATGATGTGCGTGCAGCCATGGGCTTTGGCCAACTCGCCTTTTTCAGCAGAGCCTACGGTGCCGATGATCGTGGCGCCGAGGTGTTTGGCCCACTGGCACGCGATTAGTCCGATGCCGCCGGCGGCCGAATGCAAGAGCAGGGTGGTATCCGGGCCGACCGGGTAGGTCTGGCGCAGCAGGTAGCGGACGGTCATGCCCTGGAGCATCATGGCGGCCGCGGTTTTGTCATCGATGCCATCCGGGACCTTTACGGCCCGGTCGGCCGGCATCAGTCGTACCTCGGTGTAGGAGCCCATGGGATTGGCATAGGCGACGCGATCGCCCACCTTGATATCTGTTACACCGCTGCCGACGGCCTCGACCACGCCTGCGCCTTCAGTGCCCAGGACGGCCGGCAAACCGGTCGGGATCTTGTACAGTCCAGATCTGAAGTAGGTGTCGATATAGTTGAACCCCACGGCGGTGTGCTTGACCCTGATCTCGCCCTGCCCAGGCTGTCCGACGTCCACTTGCTCCCACTTCATCTTGTCGACGCCGCCGTACTCGTGGATGCGGATCGCGTGAACCATGGCTCGCTCCTTGGTGCTTGCCGAAACCACTTCGTGGCTCGGGACGAATTTGATTAGCGTGGGCAGGTGGTGATGAAGGGCTGAAGCCTCTACTATGCCACACCGGCGCCATCACTGCCTTCTATGGGCTCGCAGTGCGGTTCACAAGGGGCATTCATGGTCGGTTCAGTCGGGGAATTGCGGGGCGGTCTGCCGCGAGCGATCGTCTCCCGCGTGGTGAGCGTCCTGGCGGGGGCATCGCTTCTCGTGGTGGGGGGATGCGGAACCGATGGCGGTGTCAGCGTGAAGCCGGCGGGCTTATCATGTGTGGATGATAGTGCGGCGTGTGTCTCGGCCCGCAGCTCCGCGCTCGAAGCCTTAATGGCAGACAAGAACCGGGCATGGGTGCGCCAACAGCCGACGGCTGCGGCTTATGCTTCCGGGGTGCGGCTGTTCGCCTTCAAGAAGCGGAAGGCTGAGCTCAGTTGCGATGAGCTGGGTATAGGGAGGCGGGAGGCCGCGGCAGGGCCGCAAGTCCTGCGAGGCGCCGCGGGGCGAGGGCTGACGCCGGCGCAGATTTCGCGCGGTGTCATGCTGGCCGAGGAGGTCTCCCGTGAGTTGGGGCGTGAGTTGAAGCGCAAACGCTGCCGCGCGTGATTCCATGCCGGATTGGTATGTCTCGCGACGCTGGTTGGGCCGCTATGGCGCAGGCCGAGGGTAATGGTCTAAGATAGAGTACTGATCTTTGCCCGAAGGGACCCATGCAGCATGGAGCAATACACGCACGCGATCATCGAATTCGTTCGCGCCAATGAAGTCTGGGCCGCACCGATCGTCTTCCTGCTCGCGTTTGGCGAAAGCCTGGCATTCGTCTCCCTGATTCTGCCGTCCACGGTCATCCTCGTCGCTATCGGCGGTCTGCTCGGCGCCAGCGGCATCAATTTCCTGCCGATATGGTTTGCCGCCGGATTGGGCGGGGCGCTCGGCTACGCCCTGTCGTATTGGATCGGTCTCTACTTCAAGGACGACATCGACAAGATGTGGCCGTTCCGAACCCGGCCCCACATGCTCAAGCAGGGACGCGACTTTTTCGATAAATGGGGGGCGCTGGGCGTGTTTCTTGGACACTTCTTCGGACCGGTACGGGCCGTAATTCCCGTTATCGCCGGCACGCTGGCGATGCGGCAGCTACCGTTCCAGATCGCGAACGTTACATCGTCATTTCTGTGGGCAGGTGGCGTCATCGCGCCTGCGGCATTCGGTGGTCAATGGCTATTCGGGTAGCGGCAGGCAATGCTCAGGACTGAGGCGATGAGGCGGGTGAAGAGGCGGTAAGCCCGCCTGTCAGGAGCCCGCGGTATCACCATCGTTATTCTCAGCCTCCAGTCCCAGCTCTCGCAGCACCTCTTGGGTATGCTCACCGAGCATCGGGGGGGCTTTCATCGGCTGGTCGGATCTGCTGGCGTCGTACCAGATCGGGCGCATGATCGTGCGCAGTTCTCCCTTCACCGGATGGACCAGCGTCTGGAAAGAGCCGAGGTGCTTGACCTGATCGTCCTCGCCGACCTGTGTGACATCGAGGATGGGGGCGAATGGAACGTCGGCCGCCTCCAACCGCTGCATCCAGTGCTCTCGAGGCTTGGTGGCGATAATTTTCCCGGCGGTCTCGGCGATAAGATCGTAGTGCTCGATGCGCAGCATGCGTGTCTCGACACGCGGATCCTTGGCAAGCTCGTGCAGCCCTATGGCTTCGACAAACCCCTCCCAGAACTGGGGTTGAGAGGAGAGATGGGCGCACAGCAGCGTGCCGTCGCCGCACGTGAACGCATAGGATTGGGAATTCTTGGCCCGGATATAGGGGTCGGAGACGAGGCCGAGATGGTCGTAGTAGCCGAACGGGTCGGGCATGAATGCGAGGGTGGCATCCAGCATGTTTATATCGACCTTGCGGATTTTGCCCGTGCGCTCGCGTTCCAGCAAGGCGGAGAGGATGCCGGATACGGCATAGGTGCCCGATACGTTGTCGGCGATGGTGGGGCCGGTAATTCTCGGGTTTGCCGGGTCGACGAACAGGCTCGACATGCCCGATAGCGCTTGGGAGACCGCGTCATAGGCTGGTCGCTGCGCATAAGGGCCATCCGGGCCGAAGCCGGAAATCGAGCAATGAATAATGCGGGGATTGATCTGGCTGATGCGCTCTTGTGTCGTAGCCGAGACGGTCGAGGACGCCGGGCCGGAAGTTCTCCAGTAACACATCGCTGCGCTGAAGCAGGCGATCCAGCGCAGTTTTGCCGAGGGGCGAGCGCAGGTCGACGGCGATGCCTCTCTTGTTGCGATTATAGGAGCAGAAATGGGCCGAGTAGTCGCGGCTCGGGCCGAAGCTGCGAAACGGGTCGCCGCAGCTTCGGGTTCTCGACCTTGATGACGTCAGCCCCCATGTCGCCGAGCATCATGCCGGCGGAGGAGGCCGTGATCATGGTAGAGAGTTCGACCACACGAATGCCGGTAAGGGGACCATTTGCCATCGGTCGAAAAAGGCTCCGTCATTTCGTTGCAGCAGCGGGGGAGGGGGACCGGGCAGCGGCCATCGCCTATTGGGTGACGACAGCCGAGCAGCGCTCCCCCTCCGTGCGGGAGCTATTTCTTCTTGCTCTCGTCAGCGATCAGTGTGCCGAGCTTGAACGGTGAGTAGACCGGCTTGTAGCTCTTCTTGTCGAGGAATTGCGACAGACCCGTCTCGTAGCGACTTCTCCTTGTCGCCGACCTTGATCGCCCTGCCCTTCTCGGCGAGGTAGTCGTAGGCCTGTCCGAAGTCCATCGATGCGGACGTGGCGGATCGCCTGCTTGGTCGCACGCAGCACGCGCGGGCTCTTCGCCATCAGCTTCTGGGCGAGTTCCTCGGTGTACTCGACCAGCTTGTCCTTCGGTACGGCCTTGTTGATGAAGCCGACGCGCTCGGCCTCCTTGCCGTCGAATGGCTCGCCGAGGCAGGCATACCAGAGTGCATGGCGGTAGAGCACGGCGTCGGCGACGACCTTGGAGACCAGCGCGCCCGGCAGGATGCCCCAGTTGACCTCCGACAGCGAGAACGTGGCATCCTCGGCCGCGACGGCGAAGTCCGTCGCCAGCAGCTGCATGAAGGCGCCGCCGACGCAGAAGCCCTCGATCATGCAGATCGTCGGCTTGTCGTACATGTACAGCCGCTCCCAGCGCCAGCGGTTGGCTTCCTCGCGCGCCTTACGGCCTGCCGCGCGGATTGTTCTCGTTGGCGCGGAAGAACTCCTTCAGGTCCTGTCCGGCCGAGAAGTTGCCTCCCGCGCCGCGAATGACGACGCACCTTGGTAGTCCGGCTCGTCCTCGAGCCAGGCCAGCGCGTGGTCCATCTCCTCGTGCAGCGCCGGGCTCATGGCGTTGCGCTTTTCTGGGCGGTTCAAGCGTCACCCAGCTGATGCCGTCGTGGGTGTCGATCTTGATGTTCTTGTATTTCTTCTCTGCCATGTTGAGCGTTCCTCTTGGCGCGGATTGGTGAGCTTTGCTTCCAATGGGGCAGTTTAGAGTGGGCTTTGCCGGAACGGAACCCTGTTTCAAGCGTCCCCGCCCTGCAGGCGGCGGGTACGATCGTCTTTGCGGCTCTTGCTACGGGCAGAACCGGTCTCCAGCATCTTCTGGACGAGGCCGGTGTGGCTATAGAACGCTCCCCGGCGGACCCGATCCGGATCGTAGTCGACGATCCGCGCCGAACCGGGCCAGCGATGGTTGCCGGCCAGGGCGGCAACGATCGCGCGCTCGCGCTCCAACACGGCGGGCAGCTTCAGCTCGATCAACCTGTACAGATCGGCGACAGTTGCAACGCCGCTCGCCAGGAGCAGGTCGAGCAGGCGCGAATAGGGTTCGTCTTCGCTGCGGTTGACCGGGGGCAGGCGATCATCGAGCACTTTGCGCAGAATATCGACGTCGAGGCGGAAGTCGCCGGGCGAGGCGGCGGCGTCGGCGACGTATTCCTCGCGCTCCTCCAGCACGCGGTCGAGCTCCAGATCGACGGTTTCCAGAAGTGCGGAGACACGCTGAATGGCCCGGCGCAGGGGCTTGGGCACGCCTTCTTCGCGCTTATACTGAAGATCATGGGAGGCGGCGGCCCAGATGTGCTGGGCGAGCGTGCGCACCTGCAGCTCCGCGCGCAGGCATTCGGACTTGGCTGCGTCGGCAGCCGGCATGTAGGGATCACAAGCGAGAATGCAGTGTGCGGATTGATAGCCGAAGGCGTCATCGTCGCGGTCCATGCCCTTCAATTCCTCGCGCTCGATCTGGAATTCGCGGCGCAGCAGATCGAGCGTGCGTTCGATGTCGCGGCGGTACAGCACGATGACGCGGATGCCGACAAGATCGGTGAGGTGGAAGATCGACTTTCTCGTTGCGTCCTGCCGGATCAGCTTGGCGGCGGTGGAGGGCAGCGACTTGACGCGCGCCTCGATCGGCGCACCAAGGACGATGTCCTCGGCTGCCAGCAACAGCCCGACCTCCTGGCGCAGGCGCTCGCAGACCTGGCTCAAGGGGACCAGATTGCTGGCGTGCTCTTTACAGATGCGGTTGTCGATCGGGGTTGGCTCGGCGCCGCGCGGTACGGTGGCGACACGAAGGATCGCCTTCTGCCTGGCAGCTTTGACGCGCATGGGTCGCTCCCCGGTCTGTGAACCGTCGCAGCAGAATGCACGGGCGGATCGCCGGCTGCAAGCCGATGCATAGACGAAGCATTGGAGCGAATGAGTGGGCCGGCGGCAGGTGCGGGTCGACTGGCTCTGGGAGGGGGGATCAGGCGTTCTGAAAGAACGTCAGCTTGTTGGCGAAAGGGTCGGCAAGGGTGACCTCATAGGTGCCCCAAGGCGTCTTGTCTTGCGGGACGGAGGGCTTGGCGTAGCGATAGGCTTGGGCGGTCAGTTCCCGGCAAAATGCATTGACGTCATCGCACTCGATGCGGACGTGCGCGCCCGGGCAAGCATCGCCATGGTGCTCTGAGAGGTGGAGGAAGCAGTTGCCGTGCTGTAGCCCCATGTAGAGCGGGAAGTCGTCGCCGAAGCGGTGCTCGAAGCCGACCGTGAAGCCGAGGAAGTCGACGTAGAACTCGCGTGCCTTGGCCTCGTCGAATATACGCAGGACGGGAGTTGTGCGGCCGAATCTGCTCACTTGGCTTACTCAGTTCAGGTGCTGCGGCAATGCACGCGCGTCATCTCTCACTCGCCGGCGCGGGGGGCTCCGGCCAGTGTCGGCGTCTTCTCGGGGACGTTCGCAAACTTGGCGCGCAGTAGGCGGCTGGAAATGAACGCGAGGACCGCGCCGGCTAACGCCGTTGCAATCGCATACTGGTCATGTGCACCGAACCAAACCGTGGCGCCGCCTACGGCGATGGCACATATCATCAGCGCGAAGCCGAGCAGCTTACCCGTCGCGGCCTTGTCCTCGAACCGGGTGCCGGCTTGTGCCAGCAATACCGCGGCCACCAGCACCGTTGAGATCACAAGCAGGATCTCGTCCCAGGTTCCTTCCATCAGCAATGCGGGATTGTAGACCCACAGGAATGGCAGGAGATAAGCGGGTGCGGCGAGGCGCATGCCGATCACGCCTGTGCGCCACATGTCGGCGTTGGCAAGACCGGCGGCAACCATGCTGGCGACCGCAACCGGTGGCGTCAGCATGCTGAGCAGTCCGAAATAGAACAGGAACATGTGCGCCGCGATCGGTACGACCTTCATGTCGACGATGGCGGGTGCGATCACTGTCGCAAGGACTATGTAGACCGCGGCGGTCGGCATGCCCATGCCGAGGATGATCGCGATCAGTGCTGTCAGCAGCAGCATCACGATGAGACCGCGCGTGTTGCCGATCTCGGTCAGAAGCAGAGACAGCTGGAATGCAAGGCCAGTGGAATTAAGCACCCCGATTACCACGCCGGCGCCGCCAGCGATCAGGATCAGGGGCAACAGGCTTTCGCCGCTGCCGAGGAAGTAGTCGCGCCATTCGGCGAGCGTAGGTAGTCGGCGCAGCATCATGATTGCGAGAAGGAACAGCGCAGCGGCGGCATAGAGAGCGGATTTGCCTGGATTATAGCCGAGATGGAAGAGGAAATAGATGAGAACCGCGAATGGGACGAGATATATCCAGCCAGCCCACATCACGGCACCGAATTTCGGCAACTCCGCCCGCGGCAGGCCGACCAGCCCATACCGTCGCGCAACCGCATCGACCTGCATGAACAGTACCAGGTAATAGAGAATTGCGGGCGCTGCTGCCGCGATGACGACGTCAGTGTACGATATTTCGAGGAATTCCGCGATGATGAAGGCCGTCGCTCCCATGACGGGTGGGGCGATCTGGCCGCCGTTCGATGCCACGGCCTCGATCGCGGCGGCATGGTGCGGCTGGAATCCGGTCCGCTTCATAAGCGGAATCGTAACGATGCCAGTCGACATGATGTTGCCGACGGTCGAGCCGGAGATCGATCCGAATGCGGAGGAGGCAACAACCGCGACCTTGGCCGGTCCGCCGCGGCGGTGTCCCATCAGCGACAGCGAGACGTCGGTGAAGAAGCGGGTGGCGCCCGATACCTCCATCACTTTGCCGAGGATGACGAATGCCAGCACCATTTCGGCGACAACGCGTAGAACGAGGCCGGGAATGCCGTTGTTGTCGGCATAGAGGAACAGCGTAAGCTTCGTCAGCGCGAAGACTTCCGCCGTCATCGGCGCGGGCAGATTGTCGCCGAAGATGGCATAGAGGATCATGCACCACACCAGAATGGTGATGGCGTTGCCGGTGGCCTTGCGCATCGCCTCCATCATCGTGAGGATCGCGATGACGCCGGGCACCCATTTGTCCGGCGTGCGATCGGCCATGCCGACCACCCAGGCCTCGAAATTGTAAGACATCCAGGCCCACGACAGGAGGCCGGCAAGTGCCAGAATGAGGTCCAGAAACCCGGCCTTCTCGCGATAGGGATAGCGCAGCAGGGCGCTGGCAATCGAAAGCCCCAATGTGATGCCGAGCACCTGCTGGAACGTGAACGCATAGCCGATGTAGTCAGGCAGCGACAGGATCCAGCCGACGCCGATCACCGGCAGTAGGAAAAGGCACACTGCGAGTACGGCCTGGGCCAGCGCATTACCCATCAGAGGAACCTCGAAGAAATGCTGCCGGTAAAGCCGGAAAGCCGCTGTCTTCTAGCAGGCAGTTGGCTGATTCGTCGAAACAGAGGCAAGGCGGAGCGATGCCCAGATTGGGGGCACCGCTCGCATCAGCGTTACTTCAGGGTCGCTTCATGCTTGTCGTTCGCGGCGGTCCAGACACCAGCCTCTTTGTAGAATTTGACAGCGCCAGGGTGATAGGGAAGCACATTGGTTGGTGGGACCAGGTTCTTCTTGTCCATGGCGCGCAGCGGACCGTAATCCTTCTGCAGCTTTTCCCAATTCGTGAAAAGCGCTTTCGCGATCAGGTAGGCGTCGTCGTCTTTTACGGTGGCGCCGGCATTGATGTAGGTGTCAAATGCCGAGATCAGCTTTGGCGCATCCACCATCGGACGGGTCTTGGCTGGCGTGATCGTGTAGGCGTTAAGCCCCTTCATTTTGCTGCCGAGGAATTCACTGGTGTTGTTCTTGCCGAGCGGGAGCACGCGGATGCCGCCAGGGGTGGATGCGTGGGCCTTGACGAGCTGGGGCATTCCCACTGCGACCGTAGCCGCATCGGCGCGTCCCTCAGTGACGGCGTTCAGGCCGGCGACCACGCCACCGGAGTCGACGCTTGTCACATCGGCTTCCGTCAGTCCGGCGGTCGCGAGCAAGGCCTTGTTGGCATTGTAGAGCGACACGTTGGTCTTGACGTTGACCATCACGCGCTTGCCTTTCAGGTCGTCCATCGACTTGATGTCCGACGAGCCCTTGACGATGAACGCATAGGGCAGGACCCAGACGCGGGAGATGACCCGCACCTTCGTATGCTTGTCCTTGTACGGCGCCACGGCATCGCGCGCCATTGCGGAGTCGAGGGAGCTGTTGAGGCCCAATGTGATCTCGCCGCGCTCCAGAAGCGGAAGGTAGACGCTGGAGCCAGCGTGGGGCTGGGCGGTGGCACGAACCTTCAGGGATTGCTGGATGGTTTTGGCGAAGCCGCCTGCCAAGAGATAGTACGTAGAACCGGCGGGGTTCGAGCCGATGGTGATGCTCTTGAGCGTTGATTGCTGGGCAAGTGCCTGTCCTGCAAAGGCAAAAGCGGCCAAGCCGACGGCACCTGCGACTGCTGAGACTCGAGCTTTGCGCTGCATCCTCATTACCTCCCTTGGATCGTTTCATTGTTACCCGGCCGCTCCAAGCGTCTGCTTGGCGTCGGCCCGTTAGGGGTGAGGCTACCAAGCCTGATTAATGCACGCAACCTTCGCCTGACCTCCGCCAGAGCTTCCGTCAGACATTTGGCGCCGGACATTGGTGGCGAAAGAAGCGAGCCGGAAGGCCTTGCGCTACAGCGATAGGCCATAGCGAGAGGTCGCGCGAATGTGCAGGTGTCGGTGATTGCGGCGATGCTGTGCGTTGCGGCGCCAGCTTTGGTTTCGTCTGCAGCCATGAGTCGTGTAGAAGCGCTGTCGTGTGAGAGCGGTGGCAGTTGCGATTTAACGGCTGCCGGCAAACGAGGCGTAAATCCGCATGGAACCGATCATTACGATCTCTGGCCTGTCGAAGATCTACGATACCGGCTTTCAAGCATTGAAGAGCGTGGACCTGGCAATCCGGCGGGGGGAAATCTTCGCCCTTCTCGGTCCGAATGGGGCAGGCAAGACGACGCTGATCTCGATCATTTGCGGCATCGTGAAGCCCAGCAGCGGAACAGTCTGGGTGGATGGTCACGACATCGTCAGGGACTACCGCAGGACGCGGGCGATGATCGGGCTCGTGCCGCAGGAGTTGACGACGAATTCGTTCGAGACGGTTTGGGCCACTGTCAGCTTCAGTCGAGGGCTGTTCGGCAAGCCGCCTGCGCCGGCCCATATCGAAAAAGTGCTGAGGGACCTTTCGCTGTGGGAGAAGAAGGATGCGAAGATCATGACGCTGTCCGGCGGCATGAAGCGGCGCGTTCTGATCGCAAAGGCGCTGTCGCACGAGCCGCAGATCCTGTTCCTCGACGAGCCGACGGCGGGCGTGGATGTCGAGCTCAGGCAAGAGATGTGGGGCGTGGTCCGGGCGCTGAGCGCGTCCGGCGTGACGGTCATTCTCACGACGCATTACATCGAGGAAGCCGAGGAGATGGCGGATCGCGTCGGCATTATCTCCAAGGGCGAGCTGATCCTGGTGGAGGACAAAGCCCACCTGATGCGCAAGCTCGGACGAAAGGAGCTGAAGCTGGAGCTGGCCGAGCAGCTTTCCGAGATTCCGCCAGCGCTGGCCGCCTATTCACTCAGTCTGGGCCAGGGAGGCCGGGAGCTCGTCTATTCCTACGATACTCAAGGTGAGCGTACTGGTATCACACGACTGCTGCGCGATCTCGCCGAGGCGGGCATTCGGTTTCGGGATCTGCACACCTCGCAGAGCTCGCTGGAGGAGATCTTTGTCGACCTGGTGAGGCAGAGCAGATGAACTGGCACGCAGTCAAAGCAATCTACGGTTTCGAGATGGCGCGCACGCGGCGAACGCTGCTGCAGTCCATCGTGTCGCCGGTGATTTCGACATCGCTTTATTTCGTTGTGTTCGGCGCAGCCATCGGCTCGCGTATCCCCGACATCGACGGCGTCAGCTATGGCGCTTTCATCGTGCCCGGTCTCATCATGCTGATGCTGCTGACGCAGAGCGTATCGAACGCCTCGTTCGGCATCTATTTTCCGCGCTTTACCGGGACGGTCTACGAGCTGTTGTCGGCGCCGGTATCCTATCTCGAGATCGTGCTGGGGTATGTCGGCGCAGCGGCTACAAAGTCCGTGGCGCTGGGGCTGATCATACTGGGGACAGCGGCGTTGTTCGTCCCGATCAGGGTCGAGCACCCTGTTTTCATGGTCGCGTTTCTCATCCTGACCGCCGTTACCTTCAGTCTGCTCGGCTTCATCATCGGGATTTGGGCCGACGGCTTTGAAAAGCTGCAGTTCGTTCCGCTGCTGGTTATTACGCCTCTCACCTTTCTGGGGGGGACATTCTATTCCATCACCGCACTGCCGCCGCTGTGGCAGACGATCAGCATGTTCAATCCCGTCGTTTATCTTCTCAGCGGGTTCCGTTGGAGCTTCTATGGGACCGCAGATGTTGGTGTCGGCGTGAGCCTGGGCATGACGCTGGTTTTCCTTGCTGTCTGTCTCGCCGTCGTATGGTGGATGTTCAAGACCGGGTATCGGCTGAAGAGCTGACGCGGCGACAGAACGACGCTGTTATTTCGGGGGCAGCGACGCGGGGACTGATGAGCCGCGGGGCCGGCGGAACGGGGCCGGCGGGCAGTGATCCTTGCCGCGCCGTGCGGTGTGACGCCGGTCGGGAGGTCGTGATTGCAGGTTGCGAACGTCCCGCAGTAATGGGGCCTGCGAAAGGTCAGCGTGCTGCGTCTCAATCCCACTTCTCGTTGCGCCCGATCGGCACGGGCTGTCCGGCTGCCGCTGCCTGGGCTGCCAGCTCAGGCCATGCGATGCGGGCCCCTGCTTTTTTCATGGCGTCTTTCCAGTCGGCGGCTGGATCCCACAGATTGCCGATGAAGCGCATGCCGTTGACGCCATCGGAGTCGTTCGACATCAGCCACTGGATCGGTGCCACCATCACGTGCGGCTTGAGCAGCCGCTCGCGCGGGTAGGGCAAGTCTTCCGGCACCATGCGGGTGTCCGCCGCGCCACCGGGCACGAGAATGTTGACGGTTACGCCAGTGTCCTTGATGTCGTCGGCCCAGCTGTTGGACGCGGCCTCCAGAGACGCCTTGGTTTGACCGTATGGCATGGTGCCGCCGCGGATCATCGTGTTGAAGCTGGTCGTAACGTTGACGATGCGGCCCCATTTCTGCGCGAGGAGATGCGGGGCGGCGGCGCGGGCTAGCAGGAACGGCCCGCGAACGTTGACATCCATGATGTCCTGCCAGCGCTGCGGATCGGCCTCCCAGAATTTCGGCGTATTCTTGAAAGCATCAGGTTTCAGATGGGCCATGCCGAGACCGGCACAATTGACGAGGCCCGTCAGGCCGCCAAGCTTCGATTTCGCGGCCTCGACGGCGCCTGCGCAGTCGGCCTCCTTGCGGACGTCGCAAGCGAATGTGGCAACCTGGCCCTTATGGCCCGCCGCCTTGGCGGCGTTGGCGGTCTCGCCTGCGCGGGCTTCGTCGATGTCGACGCCGAGGACGGATGCGCCCGCGGCGGTGAGCCCCATTGTCATTGCCGCGCCAAGACCGCTGCCTGCGCCCGTGACGATAACCACCTTGCCCTTGAGATCCGGCTGAGCCATGGCGCTAACTCCTTTGTCGTGCTGGCTGTTCGTCTACACTGTAAGCGAGGTCTGCCGGGAGGCAATCAGAAATCCCGGTGCGTTGCCCGATCCGGCTGCAAAGCCCAATATGGCGTTTGGTCGGCGCTCTGGCTGCGGGAGGTCACTTGGTCCCGGCGATGCGATCAAGCACCGCCATAAGATCGTGCGGCACTGTGATGTGCGGATTGTGGCTGGCGTCGAGCTCGAAGTGCTGCCAGCCTGGCTCTGATCGTGCGCGTTGCGAGAATTGCCGGAAGCTGTCAGCAGGTCCGGTGCGCGTACAAAAAATGTAGCTGCGCGGCATGGCCGGCTCGCCGTGCTTCAGGTGGAGCCTGGTGGAGAAGGTAGCCAGCGGCTGGGGGAAGCGGCGCGGCATGATCCATGCCAGATCCGCTTCCGAGGTGTCAGGCGGTGGCGGATTGGGGGGGACCTGCCAGCCTTTGCCTTGCTCTCGCGCCATCGCTTCGGCCCGGGCCCGGTGCTCCGGTGGCTGCAGATCGAACAAGCATTGGCCGTTCCGCGGCACGAAAGCGTCGAGATAGACGAGCTTTGCGATGCGGTCCGGCATCCTGTCAGCAACGCCCGTCGCGACCATGCCGCCGTAGCTGTGGCCAACTAATGTGACCTCTGAAAGATCTTCCATCTCGATGGCGCCGACGATATCCGAGATGTGCGTCTCCAGCGTCACGTCGCGCGAGGCCAGGTGCCGGCGCTCACCGAGGCCGGTGTAGGTGGGGGTGAGGAGCGCGTGGCCGGCGGCCGCCATCAGGGGCCGCATCTTCTTCCACGCCCATGCCGCGCTCCAGGCGCCGTGCGCGATCACGAATGTTGCCATCAGCCCCTCCGCTGTCTGCCCGGTTTAGTGCGCCTCGTCCCAATTCGCGGCGGCCTTGGCATCGACCTGGATCGGCACTTTCAGCTGGACCGTTGGCAGAGCTGCGCCTTCCATGACGCTGCGCGCCACTGCGATAGTCTTTTCGACCTCGCCGTCCTCGGCCTCGAAAACAAGCTCGTCATGCACCTGCAGCAGCATGCGCGTGGAGCCCAACTTCGCCTTCGCCAGCGCCTCGGGCATGCGCACCATCGCGCGGCGGATGATGTCCGCGGCCGAGCCCTGGATCGGCGCGTTGATCGCCGCCCGTTCCAGAAACCCTCGCATGGAAGGGTTCTTGGTGTTGATCTCGGGATAATGAATGCGCCGGCCAAAGATCGTCTCCACGTAACCGTGCTCGTGGGCGAATTTCTTGGTTGCATCCATGTAGTCGCGGATACCTGGAAAGCGCTCGAAATAGGTCTTGATGTAGGCGCCTGCCTCCTCGCGGGAGATGCCAAGCTGGTTGGCCAATCCAAAGGCCGAGATGCCGTATATGATGCCGAAGTTGATCGCTTTGGCCCGCCGCCGGACTTCGCCCGGCATGCCTTCGACAGGTACACCGAACATCTCGGAGGCGGTCATTGCGTGAATATCGAGGCCGTCCTCGAATGCTTTCCTCAATTGCGGTATGTCGGCGATGTGGGCCAGCACGCGCAGCTCGATCTGGCTGTAGTCGGCGGAGACCAGCTTGTGGCCGTTCTCGGCGATGAAGGCCGTTCGGATTTGCCTGCCCTCTTTGGTCCGAACCGGGATGTTCTGCAGATTGGGGTCGGTCGATGCGAGCCGCCCGGTCGTGGTCGCGGCCAGTGCGTAGCTGGTGTGGATGCGCTTTGTTTCGGGATGAATGAAGTTGGGCAGCGCGTCGGTATATGTCGAGCGTAGCTTGGAGAGCTGGCGCCATTCCAGCATGGTGTTGATGAGCTTGCGGGCATCCTCCGGCAGCTCCTCGTTGCCAGCGAGGTCGTCGAGCAGGGACGCTCGCGTCTCCCATTGTCCCGACTTCGTCCGCTTGCCGCCCGGCAACTTCAGCTTGTCGAACAGAAGCTCGCCAAGCTGCTTGGGAGACGCAAGATTGAACCGCTCCCCGCCGGTCGCCGGGGCGGCCAGCGCCTGCACCTCGTCATCGAGGCGAGCGATGCCCTGGGCAAATGTGCTCGACAACTTCGACAGGATGCCAGGGGATACCTTGATCCCGGCTCTTTCCATGCTGACAATCACCGGCAGCAGCGGGCGTTCCAGCGTCTCATATACGGTCACCATCCGCTCCGCGATCAGGCGCGGCTTCAGGATCATCCATAGTCTGAGGGTGACATCGGCGTCTTCAGCCGCGTACTCGGTCGCCTTGTCGATCGGGACACCAGCGAACGTCTTGTCGGCCTTCCTGGCACCGGGCGCGTGCGCGATCACCTGGTCGAAGGTGATGCAGGCATGCTGGAGATGACGCTCTGCAAGATTGTCCATGCCATGGCTGCCACGGCCGCCGTCCAGCACATATGACATCAGCATGGTGTCATCGAGCGGCGTTACCTCAATGCCGTAACGGGCGAGCAGCAGCGCGTCGTATTTGAGATTCTGCCCGATCTTGAGCAGCGAGGCGTCCATCAGCAATGGCTTCAGCGCGGCCAGCGCGTCCTTGGCTTTGATCTGGCCCTCGGCGAGCCCGCCGTCGGAGAACAAGTCGCCCGAGCTGCCGCCGTTGGTATGACCGAGCGGGACGTAGCATGCCTCGCCGGGCGCGGTCGCCAACGAGAAGCCGACGATATCGGCCTGCATGGCATCCAGGCTCGTGGTCTCCGTATCGAACGCGAACCTGCCGGCATCGCGGCAGCGCTGCAACCATGCCTCAAGTGCCTCGATCGTCCTCACCGTTTCGTATTTCGACCGATCGACAGCCGCCTGGCGCGCGGAATTGGCGTTGAAGGCAACGAGGGCCGCCGGCGTTGCCGCGATTTGGCTGGCATCCTGCGCGCCGCCTGCCGGAAGCCGGCTGTGGGATGCGGCTGACGCTGCCGGTGGCTGGCGCTCTGAACGCACATCGCCGGCGACCAGCAAGTCCTGCGCTCCCATGCCTTCCGCAATTCGCCGCGTCAGTGTCGAAAACTCCATCTCGCGCAGGAAGCCGAGCAGATCATTTGGCTTGGGATCGTGGACGCCCAGGCGTTCGACCTCGACAGCAACATCGACGTCGTCCTTCAGCCGCACCAGATCGCGCGAAATGCGTGCCTGCTCCGCGAACTCGATCAGCTTCTCGCGGCGCTTGGGCTGCTTGATCTCGCCAGCGCGCTCCAGCAGGCTATCGAGATCGCCGTACTCCTTGATGAGGTCGGCGGCGGTCTTGATACCGATGCCGGGCACGCCGGGCACGTTGTCGACGAAGTCGCCGGCCAGAGATTGCACGTCGACGACCTTGTCGGGCGGCACGCCGAATTTCTCCACCACCTCGTCATGTCCGATCTTCTTGGCTTTCATGCCGTCGAGCATCAGCACGCCCGGCCGCACGAGCTGCATCAGGTCCTTGTCGGAGGAGACGACGGTGACGTCGCCGCCCTTCTCGATGACCAGGCGTGCGTAGGTGGCAATAAGGTCGTCGGCCTCGTAGCCGTTCTGCTCGATGCAGGCGACATTGAACGCCTTTACGGCATCGCGAATGAGCGGGAATTGGGGAACTAGCTCTTCGGGAGCGGGCGGGCGATGGGCCTTGTATTGCTGGTAGATGTCGTTGCGGAACGTTTTCTCCGAGTGATCGAAGATGACGGCGATGTGCGTCGGGGCCTCCGACGCCTTGGTCTCGCGCAAAAGCTTCCACAGCATGGCGCAGAAGCCGTGCACGGCGCCGACCGGCAAACCGTCGGAGGGCCGCGTGAGGGGCGGCAGGGCGTGGAAGGCCCGAAAGATATAGCCGGAGCCGTCCACGAGATAGACGTGGCTGCCCTTTTCGATCGGCACCGGCTCGCCCTCGGGGCAGGTGATGATCTCGGCGCGGGGCGCGCGCCTGGCGGGGGAGGATGTGTCTGTGTCGTTCATGGCCGGCACTATAGCAGCGATCCTGGCGGTGTGGCAGGCCCCTGTCCCCAATCGGTTGGCGCGCAACCAGACCAATCGAGATGCGATCGCCCGAGCTGGAGACGGCATCCGCGGTCGGAGCCGGCGGCGGGGCAGGTTGCAGCATCTGGCAGTGTCCGCTCGATCATGTCATAGTCCGGCGGTTAGCCGTTGGGAGGAAAAAATGAGACCTCGTTTCATTGCCGTCGCCATTGCGGCCGGAACCTGCCTGGTGTGGGGTGAGAAACCGACCTGGGCGCAAGATGGCGACACGTTCTACAAGGGAAAGACGATTTCATTCTCGGTGGGCTACGGAGCCGGCGGCTCCTATGATACGGGCTCGCGACTCGTGGCGCGTCACATCGGCAAATACATTCCGGGTCATCCCAATATCGTGGTGCGGAATATGCCCGGTGCCGGTGGCATGGTGTTGTCGAACTATCTCTACAACACGGCGCCGAAGGATGGAACGGCGGTCGGCATGTCCGGTCGCGGCATCTATCTGGAGGCGTTGTTCGGCAATCCTGCCGTGAAGTTCGATCCGGTCAAATTCAACTGGATCGGCAGCCACGGCCGCGAGACCAGCGTGCTGGTTACGAGCATCAAGGCTCCGTTCAAGAGCGTCGAGGATATCAGAAAGAACGAGATCATTCTGAGTGCTTCGTCGCCGGGGGCAGACACCTACTCGTATGCACTGATTCTGCGCCATTTCGTCGGAGCCAAAGTCAAGATCGTCACGGGCTTCCAGAGCCAGGCGAATGCGTTCCTGGCGATGGATCGAGGCGAGGTGCACGGCAACACGGGCGCTACCGTGGGTACGCTGATGTCGCTCAGGCCGCAGTGGCTGAAGCAGAAGGGGCTCGCCAATTTCATCATTCAGGTGGCGACCGAGCGCCATCCGAAGTTCTTCCAGGGCGTGCCACTCATCATGGATTTCGCAAGCAATGACGTCGACCGGCAGGCGTTGGTGCTGGCCCTGGCACGTCAGCGCATCGCCTATGCCTTCGCCGCGCCGCCGGATGTGCCGGCCGATCGGATCAAGGTCTTGCGAGACGCATTCAATCAGATGGTCAAGGATCCGGCATTCCTGGCCGAAGCGGAGAAGATGAGCGCCGACGTTGCGCCGGTAACTGGCGAGGGCGTGAGCGCGGTCATGGCGCAGGCCTATGCGATGCCCAAGGCGGTGATCGAACGGGCCAGGGGCGTGCTGACCGTCGACAGGAAAAAGAAGAAATAAGGGCGCGCGGGCGGTTGTTCGCCAGTGACGGCAGCCGGCGCGCGATGGTGGGCCGGCTGCCCTGGGATGCACGATCTATTTGGCTGGTACCGCGGGCCTGTCCTTGGCCGCCACGGCTTCTCCGATCTGGCCGGCCGGGGAACCCTGTGCCTGCATCGTGAACACCTCGGTCACGCTCGTGTAGTCCATGTAGCCGAGGCGGGCCAACGGCCGGATGGCCTTGATATCCAGCTTGCCGTCAGCGCCGATCACGTCGTCCCTGATGTGGATGCCCACCACCTCGCCGACCACGACATGATGGATCGAGGCGCGCCGGTTTGCTGGAAGCGTCATCGTGCTGTGATAGATGCATTCCAGATGGATCGGGGATTCGGCCACGCGCGGCGGCTTGACCAGTTGCGAGGGCAGCTTGCCAAGCCCGACCATCTCGAACTCGTCGACATCCGGCGCGACCATGCGTGAGGTCGTGCAGACCTTGTCGCGTAGATCGTAGGTCGCCATGTTGACCACGAACTCGCCGGTTTCTTCCGCGTTCGTCACGCTGTCCTTGCGCTGTCCGGTTTCCGGGCGGTTCGAGCCGGAGAAGAAGACCAGCGGCGGATCGTAGCCAAGTTGATTGAACATGCTGAATGGTGCGAGGTTCACGACCCCGTCGTGGCTGACCGTCGAGATCCATCCGATTGGCCTTGGTACGACGCATGATTTGAACGGATTGAATGGCAATCCGTGATCGTTTCGGCGGGTCGAGTAAAACACGGGACGTCTCCTTCCTGCTTTGCGGAGCTTGCTTGTCGGGGGTGGGGGTATCAGCTTGTCATGTGTCCTCATCGGCGAGGGTGGAAAGATCGGGCGGGGGGCGATCGAAGCCGAACTCCCGCCAGCGTGCGGCCAGGCCGGCGTATGTCGTTTGCCGTGGCATGGTTCTGATCGGGGGTTTGCCGAGATACTTGTATGGCGTGCACGCATTGACAAGGACCTTGGAGCCGAACGGCTTCTGCTCCGGCGGCAGACTCGGGTCGGCGCGGAACGACATGGTGTTGTTGAGTATGTCGAGGTCGGTGGCGGGATTGCAGCGCGTGCTCATGGCCCACACCACCTCGTCGAAGTTGGTCGGGTCGACATCCTCGTCCACTGCGACGATCCATTTCGTGTAATAGCTCGCGGTGGGGCATTGGGCCGTCAATGCGAGAGCCTGGGCGGAGTGTCCTGGATACATCTGCTTCAGGGAGACGACGGCGAGGCAGTTGCCCGCCGCGGCGGCCGGGTGGCAGTAGACCGCCTGTATCCCGGGCACGCCCATGCGATCGAGGTCGTCGAGGATCCGTGCAGACCGCATGATCGACTGGAATTCGCCGACCTCACAGGAGGGATAGGTTGCCATCAGGGCGGCTGTGATGATCGGACTGGTACGCATACGCACGACGTTGACCTCGATCACCGGTTTGGGCGAGGCAGCGCCGCTGTAGAAGCCGTGGAATTCGCCGAGTGGCCCTTCCGTCTCCACATCGCCTGGGTGGACAAGCCCTTCGATGACGATCTCGGCCCGTGCGGGTATCGGCAGGCTGACGGTCTCGGCTCGGGTAATCTCGACCGGACGGCCCATGATGCCGCCGGCGGCTTCGAGCTCTGATTCATTGGGGCCGAAGCGCATGCCGGCGACCATGAACAGCACCGGGTCGATGCCGAATGCGCAAACCACTTCGGCCGGTCGGCCAGCCGCCCACGCGGCCTCGCAATCGACCTGGCCGTGGCGGCCCGGAACGAAGTTCAAGCCTATGCGGCGGGCCGAATGCAGTTGCTGGCGATAGCAGCCCACGTTGAGGCGTCCGCTGGCCGGATTGGCAGTAATCGTGATCCCGCCGGTGCCGATGAAAGGTCCGCCGTCCAGCGGCCAGAACTTCGGGACCGGTAGCCGGGTCAGATCGATCTCATCGCCGCGGAGCACGATCTCGTTGACGGGAGCAGTCTCGGGCTCGACCCATACCGGGCCGATCCGGCGTTTGGTGATCTGGCGGGTGGCCGCCACCATGTCGCGCAGCGTCAGATCGGGGTTCAGGCCTACCGCCAATGCGTAGCGCTGCTTGCTTGCACCCAGCATGTTGCTCAGTACACGCGCGTGTAGCGGATTGGCCGGAAAGTTTTCGAACAGCAATGCTGGAGACGGCAGGTCGCGCGTGGCCATGAACGAGAGGGCGCCAACTTCCTCGTGCGGGTCCACGACAGCGGTAATCCGATGCAGGTGTCCGTGGGTATCGACGAGTTCAAGCCAGTTCCGCAGGTCGCGCCATTGTGCGCCTGTGTGCAGCGGAGCGGCGCCAGGCACGGCGCTGGGGTCGGCGTTGTCGTCCATGGTGCACTCCTTGGATGGCGGTGCGGTGGCAATGAGATGGACTTGTCCCGAGCGGTCATCATATGCATGGCAGCATCGTGCGGAAAGGCCGTAGTCGAAGGAAGCGGGCGCAGTTGATTGCGGGGCAGTCTTCGCGCCCATGCTCCGACAGCGTTGTGGGCAATTCTGCAGTAGGCCAGCGGGGCGGGCTGCGTTCAGAAACGGCTGGCAAGGTGCATACGCCGGGCTGACTGCCGAAGGGGGATGCGCCACAGTCGCCCTGCATGTCGCCCGAGTGTTGTGGCTCAGACATTTGGTTTCCACCTGTGGCTGGCGCGTCAACCAAACGTCAGGTGCAAAAGCTACACTAGAACTCATGGACTTGCTAGTGTTCCTCATGGTTCTGACATTTGCTCGGAACCCGGCGGCACAGGGAAGCAAATGTCAGAACCGGAACACTAGGTGCTGGAGTTGACCCCAGCTGGCCAGCTGCATTTGGTGTGGTCTACTCCGGGCGAGCACGCCGTGATGCAGGCGTGGCTGCGCGGGCTTGCGGCTGCATGAGTTCGGGGTGAGCCCGCAGATCGACGTGCCGCCGGTTTGACCGGCGATGGGCTTGTCTGGCGCGATTGGCGGGGTGCAGTTTGCAGGCAAATTTCGAACGGGATCGAGCTGGACTTGGGCTTGGTCGCCGGCGTGACGAAAACGGATGCCGGTGGGATGAGTAGGGCTTCCCTTCCTGAATAGCTGTGCTATAAGGATGCCACCGGTGGTCACCGGCAACGGGTCGGCGCCTTGAGGTGTCGGCTCAAGTCAAGCGCAGGGTTATGCCTGTGGCAGTGTCTGATCGGGCGAACTTCGCGGATCGATCAAACAAGGTGACTCGCTAGTCCGCCGGGATCCGGTAACACGGGCCACTTGGTCTGAGCTTAGGCTCGGGCATGGGCAGTGTGTCCGGAGCAGGCATGGTGACGCGGGGTGGAGCAGCCCGGTAGCTCGTCAGGCTCATAACCTGAAGGTCGTTGGTTCAAATCCAACCCCCGCTACCAATTTGATTTGCAGCGCATTTTTCTCCGCCGTTTCAGCGACTTGACCGTCTCTGCCCGCGATCTGCAGGATCTCGCCGAGATCGCCCCGCAGCTCAACGGCCAGCTCGCCGTCGACGGGGGTCAGGCGCACCTCCTCGATCAGCGACCGTAGCCGCTCGAACGCCTGCCGGCCATTCTGCTCGTCGTAGAGGGCTTCGGCAAGGGCGGCGACTCGATCACGGTACATCACCGCAAGTTAGGGGTGCAGAAGCGGCTTCTCTTCGGCCGCTGTTTCCAGCTCAGCGGCCAGCCTCGTCTTCTCGGCTTCCAGCTCCTTGAGCTTGGTGTTGAGCGACAGCGCGTCAGCCCCCTCGATGATGGCATCAACCAGCCGCTTGATCTGGCGCTCTACGCGGGCGAGCGCGGCCTGGGTGCCGGCCTTTGAGGCCGAAACTGCCATGCGCTGCCGGTTGGTCTCGGCGACGAATGCCTTGGCGAACTGCTCAAACCGGGCGGGCTCCATCAGACGAGACTGCAATCCGGCCAGGATTGCCGCCTCCAGTTCGTCCCCGCGGATCGTGAGTTTGTTGGAGCACGTGCCCCGGTCCCGCGATCCGGCACAGGCAAAACGGCTGGCGCCATATTTTGTGTAGTTGGCGCCGCAGCGGCCGCACTTCATCAGACCGGACAATAGGTAACGCGGCCTCTGCTGCTCCCAGAAGGCCGGTTGCCCCTTCTTCCCCTGAGCCTTGTCCGGCCGCGTGTCACGGGTCATGGCCCGCTGGCGCGCCTTCACGCTGTCCCAAAGATCCTGCGGCACGATCCGCAGCTCGGGCACATCCTTGACGATCCACTCCTCTGGCGGATTGAGCCGCGACTGTCGCTTTCCCGTCGACGGGTTCTTCATGTAGCGCAGCCGGTTCCAGACCAGCCTGCCTATGTACATCTCGTTGTTGAGTATACCGGTGGCACGCTCGGCGTTGCCGTTGATCGCGCTCGGGTTCCAGGTGCCGCCGGACGGCCCGGGCACGCCGCGCGCGTTCAGCGTCTTGGCGATGGCACGGGGCGACTTGCCGGCGGCGTAGTCGGTCATGATCTCGACGACGATCGCTGCCTGCTGCTCGTTCTTGCGTCGAAAGCCGCGTTCGATCTCGCCACCGGCGCGGGGATGTGCGATGACATCATAGCCGTAGGAATTGCCGCCGCCGGACCGCCCTGCCTCTACCCGGCCACGTAGCCCTCGCCGGGTCTTCTCGGCCAACTGCTTGAGGTAGAGCGCACCCATCGTGCCGGACAGACCGACATGCAGCTCGCTGATCCAACCTTCGCTCAGCGTCAACAAACGCACGCCGGCGAAGCTCAGGTGCTTGTAGAGGTGCGCGACATCCTCCTGGTCACGGCTGAGCCGGTCTAACGACTCGGCCACGACGATGTCGAACAGTCCGCGTCGTGCATCGTCCAGCAGCTGCTGGTAGGCCGGCCGCAATCGCGACGCACCGCTCATCGCCCGGTCCTGATAGCTGTGCACGTGCGTCCAGCCCTCCCGACGGATGCGCTCCAGGCAAACGCGAGCCTGATCCTCCAGGCTCGCGCCGTTCTGATTATCGGAGCTGTATCGGGCGTAGTCGACTGCACGCGTCCGACGGGCTGCATCATTCATCATGGATTGTTCCGGCCGATGATTACATGCGCTTCACTATAGCAGCGGAAAGCGAGAACATAGCCATGGATTTGGGCTTTAGGTGGTCCCCGTTTTGGTCAATCCCTTCTAAAAAGGATCACGGATACCAGCCCACCGTGGAAAAAATGGCGTCGGAGAAGTCAGCGATGGCTGCAGACCCACCGAGGGTAACAATGGCAGGTACAGCGCCACTAGCAAATCGCAGAGCGGCAGATCGCTTCACATCTGGCAAGCTACTGAGCAGTGCTGCCATCGTTACCTTGAGCAAATCACCTTCAGTTACGTGGATAAGATTGGTTAACATGCTACAGCGATGACTTAAATCGCTGATCGTCATCGCCACCTCTTGGCACTGCTTGAGCATGCGCTCGCGCTCATCATATGCAATATGTTGAATAAGTCCCACGTGTGCCCGTGCGCGCCATGTAGATTCACCGATTGAGCTTGCTATTTTCAATGCCAGTGCAGCCTGCTCAGGGTCGAGCTGTGTGCTTAGAGCTGAAAGTATTGAGGCGATGCTTGCATCGCTAGACAACTCGGGAGCCGCTTCCAACACCAACTTGCATTCATGATCAACTGCGTGAGGGGCAATATCGACGAGTGCATCAGCACGTTCGTCTACATCTCTAATCGCGATTGCAGCGTCCAGCGCCAGAGCGCGGGGGCCGATATCGAGATGAGGGAATAGTTTCCCGAGCGACCACGAGCGAAACTCGGGAGAGCCAGCAACCCTCAACAATTCCTCAAATGCTCTGGTGAGAACTTCCTTGCGAGGTTCAGAATCGATGAGAGGAGCAATTGCAACTATTGCCCCGATCTTGGACCAGTAGTTTCCAACTACAGACTGCGCCTCCCGAATGGAACGATCGAGCACCCTCTGGCGTAGTCCCGGCTCAAGTTGAGGCGCCAGGTTGGCGATCCCTTCGCAGCGCGACCATTCCTCGCCGACAGCCAGCACTGATTGGAGCGCTAAATCCAATACATTTTGCTTCTTGCTGGGGCCCAATCGCGCTGCCAGAGCTGCCAGAGCATTCGATCTGGAAGCAGGCTCTTCAATCGCTATTGCCGCATGTAATGCCTGTTCAAGTTGATTAGCTTCAAGATGGCTGGCCAGCGCCGACAATGCCTGCGAGCGAAAATGCTCTTGGCCAATAGCGATGGCTATTTGTAGCGCTTGATCTCTCTGCGAAACGCTCAAATAGGGAGTGACTGCGCGCAGTACATCAACTTGAGCCCCAAAATCATCGATCGCCATGGCTAATTTCAGGGCTTCAGCGCGCTGCGCCGCATCGAGACGTGGTTGGAGCGATTCCAGAATCTGAACACGATAATTATTATAGTCAGTGTTGTGGATATCTCGCACTGCCTGCCATATCTGAGCGGTCTGCTGGATGTCGGTATTTGCTGAAAGTGCAGCCAGAACTTGTGCACGTTCCTTGTCATAACGGATCGCCATAGCTGCTTCAAATGCATGCCCCCACCTGCTTACCCATGATCGTCAGCCGAGTTTGAGCCACACGGGTCTGCGATTTTGCTATGCATTCTGAGGGAGATGGCTCATGGCGCGCAACAAGGTGCAATTCCAGAAAGGCCCTTCGGAGGCTGAATTCCTGCGGCTCTATGGTGACGAGGATGCGTGCCGCGAGGCGCTTTTCCGCTGGCGCTGGCCTGGCGGCTTCGAGTGTCCGGCGTGCGGCGAGCGGGGCCATTGCGTGCTCGACCGGCGTGCGCTGATCCAGTGCAACACCTGCCGCACTCAGACATCGTTGACCGCCGGCACGATCTTCGCCAACACCAAATTGCCGCTCACGACTTGGTTCCGCGCCATGTACCTCATCACGCAGTCGAAGCAGGGCATCTCGACGGTCGAACTCGGCCGCCGCCTCGGCGTGCGCCAGACCACGGCCTGGGCGATGAAATCGAAACTCACGCAAGTGATGCTTGAACGCGACGCGAAGAAACTGCTCGACGGCCGCGTCGAGATGGATGACGCCTATCTCGGTGGCCGGCGATCAGACGGCAAGACGGGACGCGGTGCGCCGGGAAAGACGCCGTTCGTGGCCGCGGTCGAGACCACCGACGACGGCAAACCGAAACGCTTGCAATTGCGTCGCGTCACACGCTTCTCGAAGAAGGCGATCAAGGCGCTGGCTGGCCGGACGTTGAAGCCCTCGGCGCGCGTCGTCACCGACGGGCTCGGCTGCTTTCACGGGCTCAAGGGATCGGTCGAAGCGCACAACCGGCTCATCGTCGCCCAACTTGGCCACGCCGAGAAACTGCCGCAATTCCAGTCGGTCAACACCGTGCTCGGCAATATCAAAAGCGCGATTACCGGGACCTATCGCGCGGTCAGGAAGCACGCCGATCGCACCCTCGCCGAATTCGAATGGCGTTTCAATCGGCGCTATGATCTCGCCGCCATGATCCCCCGCCTCGGCTGGGCCGCAACCCACACGCCGCCGATGCCCCATCGGCTTCTGAAGATGGCTGAGAGTGGTGGGTAAGCAGGTGCCCCCATTGGTAGGGAGCGAGGTGGGCACTCAATGCAATCAGCACCTTGGCGCGAGGTCGCACATCGCCTATTTCGTTGAGCGCGCCCAACACCTGATCGAGTTGTTTGGATTCGAGATAAGGGGCTAGCGCAACCAAAGCGCTAGCTCGGTCCCAGTCGTTGCGTATGGACAGGACAGTCTCGAACGCAGTGACCCTTTGGTCGGGGTGAAGGTAAGGGGCCAGTGCCAAGAGTGCCTTTATTCTGCTCCGTTCGTCGCTAACTCGTAGTGCCTCCTCCCATACTCGCTTCCTTTAGACTCTGATCGAGGTACGGGGCGAGTGCCGCTAGCAACTCGGCACGGCACGCACTATTAGCCGTAGCCCAACAAGCCTCGATCACGAGAGACGCTTGGTCGCGAGCGAGTTTGGGAGCAAGGGCCGCCAGCAGTCTAAATCGAGGTCCTTCATTGCGCAGGCCCAAGGCCGTTTCAAGCGCTTCGGCCGTCTGGACAGGGTTGAGTTTGGGCACAAGGGTTGACATCAAATTAGCGAAGCCTCCCCCTTCACGCATGAGCAACGAAGCTTCAAACACTTGGGCTGTCTCGTCGGGAGAGAGGTGAGGCACAATTGCGGAAAGCGCCGCAGACCTTCGCCACTCATCGTCCATGGCAAGAGCCACATCGAGACTTTGGCTCGTCTGGCTCCGGTTCATATGGGGGGCAATTGCTGACATTGCGCGGCCTAATGTAAACGGATCGCGAATGGCCAAAGCTTGAGCCAATGCCGCTGTCAGCACCTCGGTGCGTTGGTCGGGGCCAAGGTAAGGGGCAAGCGCAGCTAGAGCCAAGGGGCGGTCTTCATCGTCGACAACGGCCCATGCTGCGGCCAGCGCCTCGAGGATTGCAGCGTCGCGCTGGGGGGGATCAAGCAGCGGAAAATCGGAAGCTGCTCTCAACTCTCTGGTCGATCGAACTTCGAGAATGTCAAGTGCGGAAACGATGCAATCAACACGCTTTTTATTGTTGCGAAAGCCATGGGCGAGTTCAAATGCAGCCGTCGCCAGCTCGGTGCTGGCACGCTGGTCTTTGGCCATCGCCACCGCCATTCGGGCTAGTGTTGTCACCGCTTCTTCGGTCGGCCCACCCAGCTCTACGTAATGCATTGCCTGATGAGGAGAGAGCGTACCGTCCTTCACAAGCTCGACCAGCAATGGCCCAGGGATATTACTGCCAAGGCTCTTGATCGACGACAGCGTCAGTGCACAACGCCACTGGGCGCCCAGATGTGCAACGTTGCCATCGCGCCGACACGCGGACCAAGCCGCCTTGATGGCCTCTGAGAAGCCGCGGGTGCCACCATCAGATGCCTCCCATGCCAGTCGCCAGCCGTTCTCTACCATGGCCATGAAATCCGTAGCGGGAGCGCTGACGGCGTCCAGATGCAGCGGCAGGTAGAGCAACAAGTATTGCGACGCCTCTTCAGTCTCAATTTCATTGGTATTCAACGCTGTTAGGTGTTGGAGACCCCATTCAGCGAATGCGCGCTGCACCAGGGCTTCCGCTGCTTGGAAACGCTCAGCGCGCAGGTAGTCGCCGATCTTCGGGTGGCTCAGTACGAAGCCGGTGTCCGGTTTTCCGTCTCCCATCACGAACCGGCGCAGCGGCCTGAGCAGCCGATCAGCGAAAACCAACCTGCTGTCCCCATGCACTTTCTTCATGAGGGCCAGCAGGTCTGTTGCGGGAAGGCGACCGCGCGCGTGGGCGAGTATCAGCAGTACGCGATCGACCTTGTCGCCATCGACGGCGGTTCCTTCCTGTTTCCAAAGTTGTTCCTGGTGTTCCAGCCAGCGCTCGAAGTAGCTCCCGAAGCCAGGCTTCAGCGTGTCGAGATCAGCAACAGTGATGCGCGCGCCTTCGAGCGAGCGGTCCCACAAATCAGCGCAGTAGAAGCGGACGAGCAGCGGTTCGCCCTCGGTCAACGTGGCCAGCCGATCCACCAGCCCCGGCTCACGTGCCACAATGTCCATCGGCGCGCCGAGCCGGATAAGCACGTCGGCGATTTGCTGGGCGTCGAGTTTGTCGAGCTCCATCGTCTCGGTGCGCGTGTCACGATCCCATCCGAGCCGCTTCAGCCAGCCCTTTAAGTCGTTGTCGCGCACCTGCCAGCGCGCCGAGATCAAGATGCGCAGTGTCGGCGGCAGCTGGCGGGGGATCACGTCAGCATCAAATGTGCCCTCCAGCGCCTCGTCGACGCCATCGAGCACGACCAGCACTTTCTGGCCCTTGTCCGATATATGCTCAAACTGCCTGCGGACGCTCGCCTTGAAGTAGTCGGCATCACGCTGCGTGGTCTCGTCAAGGGCCAGATCGCTGATCTCGGACAGGCGCAGCGCGAGGCCCTGATAGAAATCCTCCGGTCGGTTGGTGCCGACGCGGATGCTGATTGGCATAAAGGCGATTTGCCAGTCATTCGTCGCGCGCACCGCGTAGCCCTGCAGCTGCTCCAGCCATTGCACGACAAGCGCACTCTTGCCGCGTCCTGCCGGCGCAGTGAGCAGCAGGCGCGACGGGCGCGCCTCCGAGAATAGCCAGCGGTCCAGCCTGTTAAGTTCCGCGTCGCGGCCACCAAAGGGCACGCGCCCGCGTTCGGAGACGAGGTATTCCTCGCGGAACGCGGTGAGCTTGCGCCGGAACGACAGCGCGATGCCGAG
This sequence comes from uncultured Alphaproteobacteria bacterium, assembly GCA_963825625.1. Classification (GTDB taxonomy): domain Bacteria; phylum Pseudomonadota; class Alphaproteobacteria; order Rhizobiales; family Hyphomicrobiaceae; genus CAMDPA01. Next base: position 137,562 of record CAWGUF010000036.1, read on the forward strand.
GTCGCCCTGGCCGGTCCGCCACTGCTCCAAGGTCTGCTGCAGCGCGTCGCCGACGTGGCGCAGCAATGTGCTGCCGAACTCCGGGATCGTGGCGAAAGTCATGAACGAGCCGGCTGCCGTGCCGTCGGCGTTGCGGAAACGACCGAGGAATTGCTCGACGGTGGCGCGCTGCGCCTGCTGCTGCTCCGGCGTCTCGCCGAATTTGTAGTCCGTCCACGCCTGCTCCGGCGGCGCGGTCCAGTGGTAGACAAAGACGCGTGGCCGGCGCTCGGCACGCATCGCGTTTTCGAACTCGTAGTGGGTGCCGGAAAGATACTGCTCGCCCTCGTGGGCCAGCGGCGTGCCCATGCGCGACCATAGGATGACGACAACGACATCGCATGCGGACGGCTGCGGCAGGCCCCGGTCGATGGCCTGCTGCGGCGTGAGGTAGGCATCGAGCGCGAACGGTTGGTCCGGATCGTCCCAGCTCACGACCTCCAGCTTGGCGTTCCGGAACCTGCGCTCCTTCTGCAGGTGCTTCTCGACCACCTCGCGCACGACCGACCTCGCCGCTAGCACGTCGCCGGGCGAGGACAGGAACACACGCAGGCGCTTGATGTCGGACATCGTTGCCACCCCCCTGTTGCCGCCATTGCGCGGCAGGCGGATTTTGCGGGATTGGCAGGCGTGAGGCAATGGTTGCCTGCATGCACAAACGTCTACGTCTCGCTGTGCTCCACCCGTTTTGCACATGGCCGGGTCGAGCCCTCTGCCGATGCGCATGGCGGCCGCCCCTAGCAGGAGGCGGCCGCATTTATGCCGTAAGTGTGGAAGTCGTCACTTGGTGTCGTGACGGGGCTTCTTGGTCCGGCGAGCATGGCCCTTCTGCCGGGGCGACGAACTCCGCTTCTTTCTCGCAGACTTCCGCTTCTCCCTATCGATGACCTCACGGACCGTGCGCTGGAAGAGCTTGAACGCCCGGCGCTTGGTGCCCCGGATGTAGTGCTTGTCGGTCATGCGCAGCCGGCTGTGATGCAAGATGCCGGCCGCCATGCGGGTCTGTTCCGGCTTCGTCTCCGAAATGAACGTTGCAGCGCTGTGGCGGAACAGGTGAAAGTTGAAGGCTTTGCCCGTCCGCCGCTGCACTGCGGTCATGACAGCCTTGTTGAAAGTCCTGCGTTTACAGATTCCGCCCCTTGTCGACGGCCAAAGGTAGCCATCGTCGACCGCATCCGGATCGAGCAACCCTGAACGAAACCTATCAACGTAGATGCGTAACGGGATCAATACCTCCGGCGGGAGCTTACCCTCAAAGGGCTTCTTGCGCTTCATCTCCTTAGCCGTGAATGACACGCGACCCGTATCGAGGTCGACATGCTGACCTATGATCATCATTTGCCAGTTGCCGAGACGAAGCGGAAACTGCGCGGCCGCGTTGATCAGTGCGCCGGTCCGGAAGCGATTGCAGTCCCACAATCCGGGGCGCCTTCCAGTCAAGACTTCTACCATCATCTCAACTCCGATCCTGATCAGGCTAATCGGATCAACCAACCGTGGCTCAACCGAGCGTGCCGGCACCGCAGTCATTGCCATGCGCGCTGCAACTTTGTTGAGATAGCGGAGATCTGCATCCGGAAACATCAACCGGAGTGCCCCGGTCAGCTGCGTCAGGATCGCCAGCCTGCTGTAGGGCGCGAGATTTTCGGCCAGTTCGGCATCGAAGGCACGGAGATTGTCAACGTCCGGAAGGACATCGTCATCGCGGCGACCTGTCCGATAAAGGAACTCACGATAGCGCCCGAACGCGCGCTCGTTGTTCCAGACGGTGCGGGGGTTGAGCTTGTTGGCCGGCCCACCTTCCCGGAAGACATCTCCAGGAGCGATCGCGACCCTCCAGGCGGAGAAATACGGCTCGTCCCATTTGTCGTGGGCCCAGTTATCGTGACGATTTGCGCGGGGCATGACGGTACTCCGATTCGTTGTAAGCAATTTCAACCGCAGATGCTGTGTTTTCGGCGCGTGGTCCGGATTGCACCTCCCTGATGAGTTGTTGATAGGCCTTCATCGACATTTCAGCGTCGAAATGCGCGTAGTTGGTCACGGCGGTTTCCAAAGAGCGATGAAGCAGCACTCGGCTGATCATCACGTAGGCGCCCGGAAACCGGCGCAGGATGACGATGTGGACCAAATGCCGATAAAGGTGAGGATTGACCGTGAAACCCAGACGCCGCGCGATCAGCTTGCTGAGCTGGGTTGAGAGCAGACCTGGACCCTTGTGCATGTCCGGCCGGCCGCTGGGGAAAAGAAATCCCGTCTCGCGGGCAAACAGCAGTTTCCGGTATTTGCCGCAGTAGAGCGCGATCATGCGGGCGCATTCCGGCGGCAGCGGGACCGTCGAAGGTTCGCCTGTCTTGATCATGTGGGCTTCGAGTTCGAGCGTGAGCTCGCCGCGATTTCCACTTTTCGACCACCTGAGATGCCGATCTTCGATCTGCACCAATGTTGAGATCCTGAGCGGTGCAAACGTGAGGATCATCAAGGCAACCGCCCACTGGGCGTGTAGTGCCAAGACGCGCGGCCGCAACCGCGACCGCTTCACCTCCCGCTCCAGAGCGAACGGAAAGAGGAAAAGTTTCGCCAGATTGGCCTCGTCCTTGAACGGTGAAATCCGACTGCGTACTTTCGCTGACAGGCCCCGGACTCCGCGCAACCGGCTCGCCAATTTCAGGAGGTCAGAGGCTACCGCATCATTGGCTGCCTTCTCCTCCGGATCGAGCTTGCTCTTCCCGTCCGGATTCTGCCCGATCTGCGCGAGCAGCGTAGCAATATTCGCAGCCATGACTTGGCCGCGTTTTCCGCCATTGCGTGCGATCCCCCATTTGAGAACGGGCTCAGCGAAATTGAATGTTGCGACCTCGCGCCAGCTTCTCTCGCGAGCGAAATCTGGATACACACGATCAGCCATGCTGAAGAACCGACGCAGGAGCGTCTCGTATGTCTTCAGAGTCGCCGGCCGAAAGGCTTTCATGGGCCGCGAAAGATCGAATGGATCATCCGTGGTGGAACGGTCGAGAAACGCCGACGCATTCGCGAAGCACCAGCCAGGCAGGTCTTGCCAGGGCTTTATGTACCGATTACCGTAACGCGGCGGTGTCAAGTGCGGGACATGCCACCCTGAGACGTTCGCACGCAACCAATTCGAGGCCCTCACCGCGTTCTGGTGGGTTATAATTGGGTCACCGTTCAGTCTTTCATCGATCAGCGCCTGCAGCAGGCCTGTGCTGGCCTCATCGTCGAACTCCTCGGGCTGGATGTCCTGTGCGGAGGCGTACCGCATCATGCAGCGGACGGAAGCAAGTCGATATTGGTCAGGTATCAAGCCGGCCATCTCTGCCCATTCAGGCGTAAACTCGGCTTTGAAGCTACGTCCCCCGGGTACGACCTGCAGCAGGGTCTTGACCGAATTCTTGATATTGGCGCGGCGCTTGTCGCCGATGCATGTCAAGCGGCGAATACGCGGATTGAGGTTGGAGATGTGTGCCACTACCTCTTCGGGCGCGAGACCAAGTCGCTTGCACAGGTTCAGAGCATCCTGACGAACACGCCTCTTTGTCTTGGGGGCGATCACCTGCTTGTCCCAGATCAAGAGTGCATCCGCGACCGAAGGGACACCCGGACCGGCGAAGGCGCTGATATTAGTCAGCAGCTCTGCTTTTGCCTTTTTCAACGTCATTTCGCACACTCGAGAAGGTTGGCCTGCTTCGTGGAAGTCGGGAATACATCGGCAACAAGAACCGTGGCTTCCCGCCGCCGATGTTTTCCCGGCGTCTACGATCGTGAAAGTTGTTCGATGATGTATTCGGTTAGCGCTTCGGGCAGGACGCGCCACTGCCCGCCCGCCTTGAAACCTTTGATTTTCTTATTGCGAAGCAGGTGGCGAGCAACGTCGTCTCCGACGTTCAGGAAATCGGCTACTTCTCGGAGGGTCATCGGACGCGACGGAAGATTTTGGCTACCTGTGCCGTCAGCCGATGTGCCATCGTCGGGGGGAGGATCGAAGTCGTGCTCGGTGGTCGACGCCAAGTCCAGTCGTGCGGATGTCGCTAGCCGGCGAGGACGGCAGATCTTGTCAGAGATCCGTGTGGGGGCCTGTGTGTCCTTCGTCGCCTCACGGGCCGCGTTGCGGGCTACCAGCTGGACCAGTTCGTCGAGCAGAGCATCGGCAGACGTGCTACCGGTTGGTTCCGCCGGCCACGCGGAACAAGGTAGGTTGGCGCTAAGAGAGTTGGATTTCTTGCGTGACATTACCAGCGGCCGATGATCGAAAGGGCGACTTCGGCGCGACTGGTAGGTGGCTGAAATTTTGCGGTCTAATTGTGCATGCTGGTTGCAGAATTAAATGTGCGCTCATTTGCGTTTGGGGCGACGACCAGGGCCGCGCCACAACTCGGGCGCATGCTCTTTGCGGAAGTATCTGATGTGTTCTCGCCGTTTCGGCACGTTGGGAAATTTCAAAGCGGCTGCATGCTGGTCCTCTTGGTGCGAGGCTGGCCTGCCTAACTTTTCGTAATATGGTATGTGCTCATTTATGTACCAGGCTTCCATCCGAGCAACTGACTTGCTGTCTGAAGCGTTCTGCAATTCATTTGCCGGCTGGCGAACGAGGATCTTGGCGAGGTCTGAGGCGTCGACCCGAGTGTCATAATAGGTTATCTTTGCATCCTCGCTGGCCTGACCCGCACCTCGCCGCAATGCTGTGATCGGATCTCGCGTGAGGTGTCGACGTTCGCCATCCAGTCTCAGTTGCGTGACGAGGCTTATCGGAGGGATCTGGACTGCGCGCTTATTGGTGTGACGCGAACCGTAGAACCGGAGGCGACCTGACTGACCTTCCGCCAGAAGCGCCTCAAGCGCTTCCTCGAACCGACGAAGGTAGCTTCCAAGTTCGTGCTTCTGGCGCTCAGCTGCATCAAAGAGCATCAAGACCGTCGCCGGCCATCGTGAATCGCGCTCGCCCAATAACTCGTGAATGGCCTGGGGAGGCCATGTTCGCAGCACAATTTCCGCCGGACTGCCGGGCGCCCTGCGGAGCTCGAGTTGACTAAGATGCGGACGGCATGCCTCTGCAAGATCTCGCAGTTCGTCCACAAACTGGCGAAAGAGCCCAAGCTCAGCTTCGGGCGTCCGTTGATCCTCCCCCATCAAGAGGGTGACAGCCTCGTTGAGAGTGACCCGGGTCATGCGCGCCGTCGCAGCGGTAAGTGACTAGCCGCGCCCCCTCTTTGCGTCGCCAAAGGCCCTGGCTTTGATCGCTTCCGCCACATCGCGGAGCAGACCGGCCTGCCGGTCGTCGAAGTCAGCGATCAGAATCGCGATGGTAGCCTCATCCTCCAAGCGCTGAGCTGAGGGCTTTCGACTGCGGCGACCTACGTTGAATACGGTGTTGGGTTCGAGACCGAGCGCGTCGATAATCTTCACGACAACCTCGAAGGTAGGCGCGTACTTTGACCGCTCGATGTTGCTGACCAATTCCGGTGAGATGTCAGCCTTGGCGGCCAACTCCTCTTGCGACCAGCTCTTGTCCCGACGGCTCGCGCGCACGAGCGCAGCAAACCTGGAGAGTTCATTGCTCATGCTACAGGGATGCGCTGTGAGGGGGGACGCATCCATGAAGTTCGTTGCGTAAAACTTGTAAAATACGTATATTACGCATTGGTCTCCATCTTTTGAGTGGTAGCTTGCGGACCCATTGCAGTCGGTGGCGTCCTTCTTGGCATGAGGACGGCAGTGACCATCGAGCAGACAATCAGTCTTATCGGCCAGTTGGCGTGGCCGGTGGTGGCGCTGGTCGCGCTATTTGTGCTGCTCCCGTACGTCTCTCAGCTGACCCGTGCCGCCGCAGATCTGAGAGACCTGCTGAACCGGAGCGGGGAGATGGTGGATCTCGCGAAACAACTCTCGGTTCTGGCGCAGCAACTCTCAGCCCTGAATGAGGCAACGTCGGACATCAAGGCAATGCAGCAGGTCGCCCACGCGGCACGGCCTGACGTGCCTCCGGCCGCCGAACCGGCGGACGTCGGGCGCCTCTGGTCGGAGCTTGAGGGCCAGTGGCAGCAAACCAGAGAGGCCTTCCGTTCGGTGGCTCAGTCCGCCGGGGTGCCCGTCAACTTCATCGGCACTGTCGGTGTCCGAGACGCTGCGAAGGCTCTCGTAGCGAAGGGCATCATCAGCGAACCCACTGCCACCGCTATGACGGATCTGTCCGCGCAGTATCAGTACATGTACCGTACCACGACCGAACGGTCGGAATACCTGAACGAGAATGTCATTGCCCAATATGCAAGGACAGCTGAGTGGGTTCGTCAGGCATTGAAGTCGGGTCAATAGCGAGTGCGAGGTTCGCAGACAAGTCGAGTGGGTGCGAGGGGAGCCTCTGGTCGTCGGTTCCTCTTCATTGCGCTATGGCCTCGACGATCTTCCGATTGGCAGCCACCGGCGATACTCATGCCGAGGCTGATGCTCAAGTCCGTGCTCGGGGACACTTCGACCAGACGCCATCACCACGCCGCATCGACGGCAGGGCTAGAGCAAGCAACCGGAAACATCACCTCTCTGGACTCCTGTCTTTGGATTGCACGGGTGAAGCATCTGGATCCGCGGCACGGATCGTTGCTGTTGCGCCACAGACGCGGCGAATGTTGCCCCAGCGCAAGCGCACCCTTGCATTGTTGCTGCAGAATCGAATTCACATCTGAGCTGTCGGTGGTGGACTGACCTCGACGTAGGTCCCAGTGAGTTCGTACGCTCACCCATCGCTGGTAGAGAACCGGCATGCTTGCGCCTTTGAGCGCTTGCACTCTTCAGACGCCACACTGATCAACCGATCGTGCCTGCCCCTGTCCAAGGGGAAGACGGCGTTTGCCCCCACTGACAACACCTCCTCCAATCGGCTCGCCCACCGCAGCCATCTGTGTGTACGCCGCGGGCGGCGCGCCGACCAACCAACAGGTGAAATCATGACCTCCCCATCTCCCGTGGGCGGCGCCACTTTCGCGTCCTGCCCGAAGCCAGCGGTCGCACGTATCGCCGCGCCTGCAAAATCGAATACGGCTGAGGAAGCACCCCATGGCAACGAGCAGGGTAGCCGAGGACCGCAGGACGAGCGACCGACAGCGTTCGCCGACACGGTCGGCACTGACGTTCCATCTGAAGCGGATTCCGCCTCAGATGATCTTACAGCGGAGGAACTCGAGAGCCTTCTGAATAGCGCATGGTCTCTCACCATTTCCTATCGCTCCGAGCTCGGCCTGAGATGTAATCAGTCCGTCGATGAAGCGACCTGTCCTGACGGCATGCAGGCCGCGCAATTCGCGGCAATCGTAGCAAAGTTGCGGTCCGCCAACTTCGCCTATGTGCAAGGGTTGGCGTTCCAGGCCGGGTATTGGCTGGAGCCGATGGATGAAGAGAGCGTCGATCCTGTGACGCCTGATGGCGTCTCCAACGATCTCGATTGACACAGAGGCGATCACGCGAAAGGAAGCGTCTTGACGACTGGAGGCCCCGCGCCAGCTTCTCTGGCGCGGGGCTTGAAGACCGGGAGCCACTCCCGAGCGGCGTGTTCACCGGTGCGCAATCATCGCAGCATGCTTTCGCGGGGCCATGCGACCGCGCTCACCTTGACTGTCGCGGTGCAGCACCGGTACGCCGCGTACGATCGAGGAGATTCACGCAGTGGCCGGCGCGCTCGAGCTGTGTGCCGATTACGAAGCCAGGGGCCTACGACCGGTCAGGTCAGGGGAAGAACCGCTGGTCGCCGGCTCCTCTCCGATTTTCAATGATCTGGCGACCGGCGTTTGCCGGCAAGGCTCGGCCCCATCATCGGATGATCATCTGGCGGCAGGTGCTCGAAGCCATACTCGGGTATCCTGATCCCAAGCGCTGTGCCCATCCACGTCGCGACCATCGACCGGTGGCAGCATTGACCTGTTTCTGGTCGCTCGAAGCAGAGCAGCGCCGCGCAGGGCTGACCAGCGGCAAGGGCGGCGAGGCGACGGTAGACCAGTTCCGGGTCGAGCTGGTCCAGTTGCTGCTGATAGAGGCGATTGAACTCCTGCTCGCCGACGGTGGAAAACCAAGGGCCCGGCGCCAGTACCCGAAGCATCCGATAGCCCCTCTGGTCACGGGGCGGTCCGCGCGAGATGCCGATCCGGACGACCTCGGCAGGCAGGGACGTGTACCAGCTCGCGGTGACGATCTCGATCCGGCCGGTGCTTTCAGAATAAGCCATAGCGCATCCTCACCTGATCACAGCGTCGATGCCGCGGCGGGATGCGCTCGGCTCGGCCGGTTTGGTTGCGATCTCCCAGGCCTTGGCGAACTCGAACGTCGGTACCCGGGCGCGCCGGCCCAACGCGATCAACTCGGCCAGCAGGTATCCCGCCTCATTGCCACCGCGGCCGGCGTCGGCGATCAGCGGCGGCGGCTGGACCGGACGGCCGTCGAGGAACATCGCACGCCCATAGCCCCGTACGCGGGTCGGATCCGGCGCGAAGCCGGTGGCCTCCCCAATCCGCGTGGCTTCCTTCAGCAGCCTGCGAAAAATGTCTGGTCCATAGGGGAATCGAACGGCATCACGTGGCGGCCGATCGGTGAGCACGGAGAGGGCGATAGCACTCGCCACAAAGGCGAAGCGCTCCCAGGCGACTGACCGGATGCGATCGCTCTGGATCACCCGAAGGCCACGGCCGGCGAGAAGATGCGACAGCTCTGCGATGGTGGCGGCATGCCGATCGTGAGCGGCGCCGACGTGGAGTTCAGCGTGGGGTGGCCGCTGGAAGAGGATGCCGTCCGCATCGATGCTAACTCGGGCCTCAAGCACTGTTGGAATCGTAACAGGCAACCCGTCGGTTGTGCGCGGCAGAAGGGGGGCGACGCCCTCGATGATCGGGATGATCGCGGTCGACGGACCGACCGCACTTGCGGTCAGCTCAATCGCACGATCGTATTCTTGGGCCCGGACGGCGACGATGACGATGTCGAAGGTATTCTTGATCTCGTCCGAGGTGATCGCAGTCACAACGCGCCGGAACCGCCCGAACGGACTCGACAGGCAGAGGCCGCGCGTCAACAAATGCACCTTGCGACGATCGCCGACGAGAAAGGTGACGTCCGCTCCGTTTTCGATGAGGCGTGAGCCGACGAACCCGCCGACAGCGCCTGATCCGATGACCAGGATGTTCATTCGATGTCTCCCGTGTTGGGTGTTGAATACGGAAAACTTGGGAACTTGCCACTCTGCCGGCAATAGTGATGGCGTGAAATTAAAATATTGAAATCGCACGATTTTAATAGGACACATTCATTTTGGCGCCGAAAGTGTTTGCCGAAATTTGGACCAGCTTTTTTGTGGGTCAGCGCCTCCTTGTCCAACAACGAGTAACGCCTCGAAGCTCTGCACCATTTTTCTGCCGGTTCAGCCCCGCGTGTGCGGGGAACGGAGGAAGCAAAAAAGGCCAGCGGTTAAGCCGGCCGGTTCAGCCCCGCGTGTGCGGGGAACGGAACATGGCTTCGATCTGCTCTGCGTCGGATTTCGGTTCAGCCCCGCGTGTGCGGGGAACGGGATGTCGCAGCTGCGGCGGCGGCCGTCGATCACGGTTCAGCCCCGCGTGTGCGGGGAACGGGCGGGACGAACACACGCCAAGGCGACGGCAGACGGTTCAGCCCCGCGTGTGCGGGGAACGGGAAGCGATATCGCGGCGGGGGACTACCGCCGCCGGTTCAGCCCCGCGTGTGCGGGGAACGGATCATGGATAGCCTCGCACCCTTCCGCAAATACGGTTCAGCCCCGCGTGTGCGGGGAACGGGTCGATAAAGAGCGCTGCATGTTTAAGTACCACGGTTCAGCCCCGCGTGTGCGGGGAACGGGCCTCAACGCGACCAGAACGCGTCGTCGTCCGCGGTTCAGCCCCGCGTGTGCGGGGAACGGGTATTTCTTGCGCGCCATCTGCCGCTTGCCTCCGGTTCAGCCCCGCGTGTGCGGGGAACGGATTGCAAGCGGAGCGCGATGCACCGGGGGCTACGGTTCAGCCCCGCGTGTGCGGGGAACGGCCGCGCGGGGCGAGCTTGCTGACTTCGATGGCCGGTTCAGCCCCGCGTGTGCGGGGAACGGGGTTTGCGTACATTCTTTGCAATCTAATGCGACGGTTCAGCCCCGCGTGTGCGGGGAACGGTGTGATGTTTCCCGTGCCCATGCGGGCGGCGCCGGTTCAGCCCCGCGTGTGCGGGGAACGGAGACAAAGCAGCGGCCAACTGTGTTGCAAAAACGGTTCAGCCCCGCGTGTGCGGGGAACGGAACTTTCATCTTGGCGACGACGTCAGCATCCACGGTTCAGCCCCGCGTGTGCGGGGAACGGTCGGGCTCAAAGCTGTCGTTGTCGACAATCGACGGTTCAGCCCCGCGTGTGCGGGGAACGGACTTCGCCCTATCCCACTGATCTCACGATCAATTCACGATGTCAAAGAACGCTACCAAGATGAACAACATTATTGCAACTATCCGCGGGCTGTAAATGTCACGCTTTCGGCGGCGGTCGTGTAAGCGCCGGAGACAAAATCCCTCAGTGAGGCAGCCGAGTCGTTCGGTTGCGCCGGAGTAAAAATCCGGCAGTGGTAAGCCCTGTGCCGCGTTCGGCCGAGGGCAGGGGATGTTCGACGTGGACGACTATCTGAAGGTTCGTTACGCGGTTCAGATCGAGGGGATCAGCAAGCGAGCGGCGGCGCGCAGGTTCGGGCTTGATCCGAGAACCGTCGACAAGATGATGACGTTCTCGGTGCCGCCCGGTTACGTGCGCACCAAGCCGCCGGTGCGGCCAAAGCTCGATCCGTTCGTTGCGATCATCGACAAGATCCTCGCCGACGACAAAACCCGCCCGAAGAAGCAGCAGCACACGTCGAAGCGGATTTTCGAGCGGCTGCGCGACGAGCATGGGTTTACCGGCGGCATCACCATCGTGAAGGACTACGTGGCCGGTTGCCAGCAGCGCTCGGCTGAGATGTTCGTGCCGCTGGTGCATCCGCCGGGTCATGCGCAGGCCGACTTCGGCGAAGCACTGGCCGTCATTGGCGGCGTCGAGCAGAAGATCCACTACTTCGCATTCGATCTGCCGCACTCGGACGCCAACTTCGTCATCGCGTATCCGGCCGAGACCACGGAGGCGTTCTGCGATGGTCACGTTCAGGCGTTCGCGTTCTTTGGCGGCGTGCCGCAATCGATCCTGTACGACAACACCAAGATCGCGGTGGCCAAGATCCTCGGCGACGGCAAGCGAAAGCGCACGCGCGTGTTCACCGAACTGCAGTCGCACTACCTGTTCCTGGATCGCTTCGGCCGTCCGGCCAGGGGCAACGACAAGGGCAAAGTCGAGGGGCTTGTCGGCTTTGCACGCCGCAACTTCATGGTGCCGATCCCGGTGTTCGACACCTTCGCGGCGCTCAACGCGCATCTGGCCGACTGCTGCCGCAAACGGATGGGCGAGGTTCTGCGCGGGCACACCGAGACGATCGGTGAGCGGTTGGAAGCCGATCTCGCCGCCTTGCAACGACCGCTGCCGCCGCCCTACGACGCCTGCGAGAAGATCAGCACGCACGTGTCATCGCTGTCGCTGGTGCGTTACCGGCTGAACGATTACTCGGTGCCGACCAGCTTCGGTCATCGCGACGTGTTTGTGCGCGGCTACGTGCATGAGGTCGTCATCTCCTGCGGCACGGAAATCATCGCGCGCCATCCCCGCTCTTATGAGCGCGAGGACTTCGTGTTCGACCCGCTGCATTACCTCGCGCTGATCGAGCGCAAGATCAATGCGCTGGACCAGGCCGCGCCGCTGGCAGACTGGACGTTGCCGGACGAGTTCGCGACGCTTCGCCGCCTGCTCGAAGGACGGATGGGCAAGCCTGGCAAGCGCGAGTTCGTGCAGGTCCTGCGGCTGATGGAGACCTTCGCGATCGACGACGTTACCGCTGCCGTCCGCGATGCGATCCAGCGCGGTGCCGTCGGCTTCGATGCGATCAAGCATCTGGTGCTGTGCCGGATCGAACGGCGGCCGCCACGCCTCGATATGGCGGTCTATCCGTATCTGCCGAAGGCGAAGGTCGCGACGACGTCGGCGCGTGACTATCTGGGCTTGTTGGCGGGAGCAGCGTCATGACGGACACGCCCCAGGTGCTGCTGGCGTATCATCTTAAAGCGTTGAAGCTGCCGACGTTCCTGCGCGAGTACGACAAGGTGGCGCGCGCCTGTGCGGCCGAGGGCGTCGACCATGTCCGCTTCCTGATGCGGCTGGTCGAGCTGGAGGTCATCGATCGCGAGCGCCGCATGATCGACCGCCGCATCAAGGCGGCCAAGTTCCCGGTGGTGAAAAGCCTCGACAGCTTCGACTTCGCGGCCTTCCCGGACCTGAACAAAGCTCTGGTGATGGAGCTGGCGCGTTCCGAATACGTCGAGCGCCGCGAGAATATCATCGCGGTCGGAAACTCCGGGACAGGCAAGAGCCACATCGGTCTGGGACTTGGGCTGGCCGCCTGCCAGAAAGGGCTATCGGTCGGCTTCACGAACGCGGCCGCGATCGTGCACGAGCTGATCGAGGCGCGCGACGAGAAACGGCTGCTGCGCCTGCAGCGTCAGCTCGCCGCCTACAAACTGCTGATCATTGACGAACTCGGATACATCCCGCTGTCGCAGACCGGCGCCGAACTGCTGTTCGAGGTGTTCTCCCAGCGTTACGAGCGCGGCAGCACGATCGTCACCAGCAACCTTCCGTTCGACGAATGGACTTCGGTGTTCGGCTCGGAGCGGCTGACCGGCGCACTCCTGGACCGGCTGACGCACCACGTGCACATTCTGGAGATGAACGGCGAGAGCTACCGGCTCAATCAATCCAAGCGACGGGCCCGGCGGCCGAAGCCTGACGCCCCACCAGACGACGCCACCGAAAAATGACCGACGAACGCATGAAGGCCCCCGCGCGCGGGGGCCTTCATGCGTTCAAGACTGATGGATTATTGCTCCGGCCCGCCGATGCAAAATTACTCCGGCGTTGACAGTCCGAGAACCGAAAGTCAGCTTCGTCCAGGATTAGTGTTCCCCTGAAAGTGTCTAACAGATGGAAGATGGGTGAGACGGTCGAAGCACCACTCACAAAGATTGGCTTGTAGCAGATTGCCCCGACCACTTGGAGGAAGCGGGTCTTGCCTGTCCCGTAGTCACCTCGCACACGCAGATACGGGAGCTCGTTAAATTGATCGTAGAGCCAGGTCAGCAGAACGTAGTGGGCGGTCACGACTTCGAATTGCTCGGAGAGGTCGACGTATTTGTGAATGTAGGATCGAATCTCGGCGATCAGCTCGTCGTACGATCCATACTCTACCGGCTCGCTCGGTAGCAAAACCACGTCATGTTGAATCAGCGGACTATCAGCAGGATATGGTACGAGGTCTCGACCTGTGTCGATAATGCTTCGTGTTCCCCGCCAATCTCCATCCTTCCACACCACGAAGGATGTTTGCTTCTGTTCGGGCTTGTAGACAAGCTCCACCTGTCAATCGGCGTCGAACTTTGACCCCTGATCGAACTGCAATCTTGACCCCTTCTGTCCGTGCTCATTGCGCCGGCCGAGACCGGAGCTGTGGAGCGTAGCGGAACAGCGGAGGGCTTGGCCGGCGGGTCGGGCGCACCTCAGCCGCGGTGCTTGAAGCGCCAGCTGTCGTTGCCGGTCTCGACGATGTCGCAGTGATGGGTGAGGCGGTCGAGCAGTGCCGTCGTCATTTTCGGATCGACGAACACGCTGGCCCATTCGGCGAAGGCGAGGTTGGTCGTGACGATGATCGAGGTGCGCTCGTAGAGCCTGCTGATCAGATGGAACAGCAGTTGCCCACCCGATTGCGCGAACGGCAGATAGCCGAGTTCGTCGAGAACCAGCAGGTCGACACGGGTAAGTCCGTCGGCGATGCGCCCGCCGCGCCCGAGCTTCATCTCCGCTTCGAGTTTGTTGACCAGATCGACGGCATTGAAGAAGCGCGCCTTCCTGCCGGCCCTGATGATGCTGCGGGCAATGCCGATGGCGATGTGGCTTTTGCCGGTTCCGGTGCCGCCGATCAGCACGACGTTGCGCTTGTCTTCGAGGAAGGCGCCGGTGGCCAGTTGCGCGATCAGGTCGCCGTTGATCGGCGTGCCCTCGAAGTCGAGTTCGGCCAGTTCCTTGGCCAGCGGCAGCTTGGCGATTCCCATCTGGTAGTTGATCGAGCGTGCCTGCTTGGCGGCGATCTCGGCGCTGAGCAGCGCGCCGATGACCTTCTCGACACCGTGCTGTCGCTTGACGCCGGTGGTGACGATCTCGTCGTAGGCTGCGCGCATGCCGGCGAGCTGCAGCGTCGTCATCATGTCGAGGATCTCAGAGCGCTCCATGAGCCGCCTCCACGGCTGCGGCAGGCAAGGTCCGAAGCGCATCGTAGCGGGCGCAGTCGGCGACCGGCGGCAAGCTGAGCGCGAGGTGTTCCGGCGTCTGGATCGGTAGAGCCGGCTCGGGCTGTTGGCGACGTGCCAGCGCATTGAGGATGACGTCGGCGCTGGCTATGCCGGCCTCAAGCGCTTCGGCGCAGGCCGCATCGACAGCAGGCAGCCCGTCGGTCAGCACGGCGGTCAGGATCTTCACCATCTGCCGGTCGCCGTCGTCGCTGCCGGCAAGCTTGCGCCGCACCTTCTCGATGGATCGCGGCAGCGGCCAGTCCTTGAACGGCGCACCATTCCTGAGCGCACCAGGCTTCCGCGCCAGCACCGGCACATAGTGCCAGGGATCGTAGATCGTCTGGTTGCGGCCGAACCGGCGGGCGTGCTCGCCGACCACGACGCCATCCTGCTTGATGACGATGCGATCTGCGTAGGCATAGATGTCCACCGGCCGGCCAACGGCCTTGGAGGTGACCGAGTACTTGTTGCGGTCGAAGCGGACGAGGCACGTCTTGGAGACCGCCGCACTCGTCGCATGGAAGCCGTCGAACGGGCCGCGATAGGTCATCAGCTGCGACCGTTCCTCCTCGAACACGTCGAAGACCGTACGCTCTTTCTGTTCGGGATGGGCTTGGGACTTGGCATAGGCGACGCACTTGTCGGTGAGCCAGTCGTTGAGATCCTCCAGAGTCTTGAACGAAGGACGCGGCGCAAAGAACCGCTTGCGCACGACACCGACCTGATTCTCGACCTGCCCCTTCTCCCAGCCCGCTGCCGGTGTGCAGGCCGTCGGCTCGACGAGGTGATGGCTCATCAACTGCTCGAAGCGCCGGTTGAACTTGCGATCCTTGCCGATGAAGACGGTCTCCACCGCGGTCTTCATGTTGTCGTAGATACCGCGCCGCGGCGTGCCCTTGAAGAATTGGAACGCACGCTCGTGCGCATCGAACACCATCTTCTGGGCTCTCGCGCATGTAGGCGCGCACGAACAGCATCCGGCTGTGGCACAGGCGGACTTGCGCCACCTTCACAGTCACCGCCGCGCCGGCGAGCAGGACGTGCTCGTGGCTCCAGTCGAACTGGTAGGCTTCACCCGGCGCGAACACGAGCGGCACGTAAGCCTCTGCCCTGCGCTCGCCCTCGCGCCGCGCCCAAGTCTTGGCGTAACGGCGCACATTGTCATAGCCGCCACGATACCCCGCAAGCCGCAGCTCCTCGAACATCCGCTGATAGGTCAGCCGCTCGCGCTTGGGTCTGCCGACATTGGCTGCAAGCATTCCATCCAGCGCCGCCACGAACGGACCCAGCTGCGGCAACGGCTGGGCGCGCCGCACGTAGCGCCGCTCCGTCTCCGCACCACCCTCGGCACGGACGATGTCGCGAACCGTGTTCCGCGCCAGCCGCAGCTCGCGCGCTATCGCCTTGATCTTGCGCCCCTGTACGAAAAAGGCCCGCCGCACCTTCGCAATCGTGTCCACCGTCACCATCCCCCGCTCGCCCCTCGTGCCGACGCACGCACTCAGGGCCATAATCAGAGCCAAAGGGGTGGG
>CAWGUF010000037.1:0-122987 GCA_963825625.1 uncultured Alphaproteobacteria bacterium
GCGCTCTGCACATTGTAGCCGACGATCCCGGTGTCTTTGCCGCTGATCGCGTTCAGCCCAGCATCCGGGTCGGTGAGCGAACTGCTTTTCCTTGCTGGCGATCATCTGCTCATTGATGGCGCGTTCAGTCGGACGATCTCCTCCTTGAGCTTGGCTACCTTTTCCTTGAGCCGCGCGATCTTCTCTGGCGGCACGGCATCACCGTGGCGATCGGCGGTTTCCAACTGCGACAGGTAGCGCGCAATGCTCTCGTCGATGCGCTCGAGGCGCCGCTTCATTTTGGCTTCGGTGAAGTTCTTGTCGCGCGCGTTGACGGCTTTGAATTTGTGTCATCCATGGCGACACTCGCGTCGGCCAGCAGGTTGAGCTTGCCGCAGAGCGCGACGAACGCGCGGCACGTCTCGCGGATCGCCTTGCCATTGTCCTTGCGGAAATCCGCAATGGTTTTGAAGTCCGGGGCGAGCTGGCCCGTCAGCCAGATCAGTTCGATGTTGCGCTGGCACTCGCGTTCGAGGCGACGGCTGGACTGCACGCGATTGAGATAGCCGTAGATATAGATCTTGAGCATCGTTGCCGGATGATACCCCGGCCGGCCGGTCGCCATCGGCTGCACATCGCCGAAGCCGAGCTTGGCCAGGTCGAGGCCATCGACGAATATGTCGACCGCCCGCACCGGGTTGTCCTCGCCGACGTAGTCGTCCAATGTTGCCGGGAAACAGGCTCGACTGGTCCCGCACGACCCCTTCCACGAACCCCGCCATCGAGCCCCCCGCTCGCCGATTTAATTCGTCGCCAGAATAGCACGATCCGTGCGCGTTTTCACACAGCCTGGGCCCATGACGTCGCGAGCCCGTCTTCCGCTCTCTGGGGTAGCTCTGCCGTGGTCTTAGACACACGATAGGGCCGTCTGCAATACTGGGTCAACGTCCGCCCCCGTCGCATAGCTGGCGGCATTGTGGTCGGCAGGTGCTCTGGCCGTGCTCTGCCGGTGCTCTGCCGGTGCTCTGCCCGCTTGGCGGATGCTTCTCACGCACCATCACTGCAACGGATTGAAAACGTCGATCCCGGCAAAGTTCCTCGCGCGGCCAGAATGCCGCCCTACTTCGGTGGATCGCTTGCAATAGTTCGTGTGACAGCAGCCCGCAGACACGCGGCTTCTGGACGGTCCCGCGCAAGGCGGCGCGCCAACAACCAAATGAGGTTGCGATCGGTGTCGCGGCCCAGGGCCTCGAACCGGGTGAGACCGCGATCGCAGAGGCGGGGCCGGCAGGCTCCGGGACTTGCGCGCTCTTATGAGGCGCCGAAAGTGGCCACCGTTATGTCCAGCAATAGATCGAGAGTGCTGGCGCCTTGCAAGGCGAGTACGGATTATCCACGATGGCGGTCCAACTTGGATGCCGGGCGGGCGAGATGTTCGTCATGTATCACTGGCCAACGGATCACGATGAGTGGACTTCGTGACGGCATCGGCAACACAGTTGTGCACATTATCGTTTGTATTCAATATCTTATTCCGTGTAACGTCGATCGAGAGGGAGTGAGTGGGGCGGAGGTGGCGGTCAGTCTGCGGCCAATCCGGCGGCGCGCTTGTCGTGGCGGGCGAGGCGGCGCAGCAGGTAGTCGACCTCGGCCCGGGCGGTGGTCGTGAGCTTGAGCCCGGCGTGCGCTGGGCATCGCAGCGGATGGCGCCGCGCCGCATCAGGAGTATTCTGCGGACAGCCAGGCCGGAGGGCCGGGCTGCTGCTCGTAGCGCATCAATGGCAGGTGGGCATCGAACAGGTCGTGCGCCTGGTCGCGTTGGCCGGCCTGCTGGAGGCGGACGACGTCGACGAGCAGTCCGGGAAGGCATATCCGGTCATCGCGCCGTCGGCGCCGCGTGTCATCTCCAAGTCGAGGAACACGCCGCCATTACCGGTCAGGATCGAGATGCGGCGCATGGACCCGTCCTTCCTCCCACTGCCGCAGTGTGCTGATCTTTTCCAGGCCCGGCCAGTCCTCGTGCTTCAGCATCGCGCATGAGGGATGGGACATCACCACGCGCCGGATGACGGCGGCGCGATCGAGGACTCCGGCTGCCTGCGGGAAGTCCTGCAGGACGAACGGAACGTCTGTTCCGATCGCCGCGACGGCCTGGTCGAAGTAGCCTGCAACCTGATCGTCGGTGCGTACGGTGCCGGGCGGAGCGATCATGACGCCGGCGGCGCCGGCATTCATGACGCCGCGCGCGAGAGACCGCATGGCGGCGAATCCCGGCGCGGAAACGCCGACAACGACCGGCAGACCATCGGCGCGCCTGATGACCCGGCGTGCGAAACCGAGCGCCTCGTCGCCGTCGAGCTTGGGGGCTTCTCCCATCATGCCGAGGATGGTGAGGCCGGTGGCACCGCACTCGCGGTAGAAGTCCACCATGGCGTCGGTCGAGGCATCGTCGATGCGGCCGTCATCGTGAAACGGCGTGACGGCTATGACGTAGACTCCGGCCGCGTCTGTTGTCAGCATCGGTGGGCTCCCGGGAAATGCGGTGATGCGCAGGGCTTGTAGCTTGTTCGCTTCGAGCCAGCGTAGCATTGTCCAGGGCGAAGCCAAACAACACACTAGCAGCGGAGGCCGGCATGGGCAGCAGCGAGTTCGATCTGGTCATCCGGGGCGGAACGGTGGCCACGGCGATCGACACGTTCGAGGCCGATATCGGTATCCAGGACGGCCGGATCACGTCGATTAGCCAGCGGCTGGGCACCGGAGCGCGCGAGATCGATGCGACAGGTCGGCTGGTTCTGCCGGGCGGTGTCGACAGCCATTGTCATATCGAGCAGATGTCTGGCGCCGGGATCATGAACGCGGACACGTTCGAAAGCGCGACGGTGTCGGCGGCGCTGGGGGGGACGACGACGGTGATTCCGTTCGCGGCGCAGGGCAAGGGCATGCGGCTGCGGCGGGTTGTCGACGATTACATGGCGCTGGCCCGCAAGGGGGCGGTCGTCGACTACACGTTCCATATGATCGTGGCCGATCCCACCGAGACGGCGCTGCAGGAGGATATTCCGGCGCTGGTGGCGGAAGGGCACGGCTCGATCAAGCTGTTCATGACCTATGACGCGCTCAAGGTAGACGATGAGGCGCTGCTCGATGTGCTGCTGGCTGCGCGCACATCGGGTGCCATGGTGTGCGTGCATGCCGAGAACCACGGCATGATCCAATGGATGGGGCGGCGTCTGATCGAGAAGGGGTACCGGGCGGCGAAGTTTCACGCCGCAGCGCACCCAAGGAGCTCGGAAGTTGAAGCGATAAACCGTCTTGTCGCCTGCGCGGAGCTGATCGATCAGCCTGTGATGGTGTTCCATGTCTCAACGGCGGAGGGGGCGGCGGCGATACGGCAGGCGCGCGGGCGCGGGCTCAAGGTGTTCGCGGAGACCTGCCCGCAATACCTGTTCCTGACGGCGGACGACCTCGCTCGTCCCGGCAACGAAGGCGCGAAGTGGGTGTGTTCGCCGCCGCCGCGCACGGTTGTCGACCAGGAGGCTCTGTGGCAAGCCCTGGCGCTGGGTGACCTGCAAACCGTGTCATCCGACCATGCGCCCTATGCATTCGATGAGACCGGCAAGCTCAGGGCTGGGCAGGATCCCGACTTCAAGCAGATTCCGAACGGAATTCCGGGATTGCAGATGCGTATGCCGCTGCTGTTCGATGCGATGGTGTCGCGGGGACGGCTGGGGCTGGGAGCGTTCGTTCGGGTGACGGCGACAGAGCCGGCGAAGATCTACAACCTGTGGCCTCGCAAGGGGTCGATCGCGATCGGTGCCGATGCCGACCTGACATTGTGGGATCCGAAGCGCGAGGTCACGCTGTCGGACGACCTGGTGCGTGATCGCAGCGGTTATACGCCGTATGCGGGGCGCAGCATCAAGGGTTGGCCGGAGACGGTGGTGAGACGCGGCGAGGTCATCGTGTCGAAAGGCCAGATGTGCGCCGCGCCCGGCTCTGGCAGCCATCTGCCGCGTGGAGGCGGCGAGGCGGCACGGCCGCGGGGCGTGCGCTCGGTGGATACCGACCCGGCCAGCTTGTTCGGCGCGGACGTGTTCAAGTGAACTTCAGGCCGATCGGTCCTATACCGTGATCTCGAGGTTGCCGAATTCGTCGACCTCTGCCGTCTGGGCGTGGTGAATGACGGTTGTCGATGTCTTCTCCTCGACGACGGCAGGGCCCTCGATCCGCATGCCGGAGGGCATGCGGTTGCGACTGTAGACGGGCACGTCCCGCTCCGGCGTTCCAGAAAACCAGATGGTGCGGCGTGATACGGGATCGGCAGCCGAACCGGACGGATTGGACAGCCTGGCGAGCTGAGGTTTGGCGATCATGCCAATTCCGGTGACCTTGAAGTTGACGATCTCGATCGCCTCCTCCTGCGCCATATGACCGTAACGGCGCTGGTGCGCATCGTGGAAGCGGCGGGCGAGAATCTCGATATCGGATGGGCCGTCGAGGGGCGGCACCTCGACCATCACCTCGTAGGATTGACCGCGATAGCGCATTCCGGCGGTGCGCACGGTTCTTATGCGTTCGCGCGTCACATTCTCCGCGAGCAAGTCCCTTACGGCGGCGGCCTGCATCGGGGCGAATATGCTCTCCAGCTCGGCCACGCTGGTGGTGTCGAGGCGGGTGAGATGCGTGATGGCGCGGTCATCATGGATGTCGGTGACGAGCATGCCCCAGGCGCTGAAGGTACCGGGGTCTCGCGGGACAAGGATGCGGGAAATGCCCAGCTCGGCTGCGATGCGGGTGGCAATGGTCGGGCCCATGCCGCCGAACGGGATCAGCGTGAACTCGCGAGGGTCGTAGCCGCGTTCAACCGTGATGGTGCGCATGGCGAGAACGCAATTGGCCAACAACACGTCGACGATGCCCTGGGCGGCTTCTGTGACGGTCATGCCAAGCGGGTGGGCGATGTGACTGGCGACAGCGGTTTCGGCTGCCTTGGTGGAGACGGCCAGATCGCCCTCCAGGAGCGTCTCGCCGTTCAGATGACCGAGCACGACAAGTGCATCGGTCAGCGTGGGGTGCGTGCCGCCGCGGCCGTAGCACGCCGGACCGGGATTGGCACCGGCGCTTTCGGGGCCGACTTTCAAGATGCCGCCAAGCTGGATCGACGCGATGCTGCCGCCACCGGCGCCGATCGTCTCGATATCAACGGTGTGTGTGCGAACCGGGTGACGGCCGATCGATACCTCGCTCCTGAACAGCGGTGGTCCTGGCAATACGGCCATGTCGGAGCTGGTGCCGCCGGTGTCGAAGGTGATGAGATTGGTAATTCCTTTCGCATCGCCGAGAAAGCGGCTGCCGATCACGCCGGCGACGGGGCCAGACATCACGGTCTGGACAGGCATGGCGTGCAGCATGCGCGCACTGGCAGCGCCGCCGTCCGATTTCATCATCAGAGTACGCGGGTCGGCAAAGCTTTCGCGTGCGAGCTGGTCGAGACTATGCAGATAGCGCGACACCGGGGGGCCGATGTAGGCGTTGGCGACGGTCGTGGCGGTGCGCTCGTATTCGCGCCATTCCGGATTGACCTCGCTGGACACGGACACATAAACGCCCGGTGCGGTGCGGCGGATAATGTCAGCCGCGGCCTGCTCATGGCGAGGATTGGCAAAGGCATGCAGAAAGCAGACGGCAATGGCCTCGCAGCCCCGCTCGGACAGGTCGCGGGCGGCAGCCTCAACGTCGTCAGCAGATAAGGGCTCTATTTCCTGGCCTCTCGCGTCGAGGCGACCGCCGGCCTCGCGAATGAGGTCGCGTGTGGTCAGCATCTTCGGGGCTGGAGCAAATAGATTGAAGACATCGTCACCGCGCCACTGGCGGCCGATCTCGTAGACGTCGCGAAAGCCGGCGGAGGTGATGAGGCCGACCCGCACACCTTTGCCTTCCAGCAACGTATTGAGAGCGGCGGTGGAGCCATGCAGAATCAGCGCGATCTGCTCGCGTCCGAACCTGGCGAGGAGGTCTGCGCAGATGCGCCGCATGACCGACATCGGGTCGCTGGGGGACGAATTGTACTTGGCGATCAGCACGACCTCGTTGCGGGCATCGTCGAAGGCCGTGACGTCGGTAAACGTGCCGCCGACGTCGATGCCTATGCGCATGGCCATGTCAGACCGCCTTCCGTGCGCGCAGGCGCTTCGTTTCTTCGAGGTCGACGGTGAGATCGGGGGAAATGGCGATTCCGTAGTGTGCTCGGGCACCCTCGATCGTGATGTAGCCGCGCAGGATGTCGGTCAGAACCCGCTCTGGATCGCGCTCGAGCGGATCGCCATAGCCGCCGCCACCGCCCATTGCCCATGAGACAAGATCATCGCGCATGAGGCGAAGACCGGCGGCCTTGGAGCGCAAGGGGATGTCCGGCTCGTCGCCAGAGCGGATGACGGCGCGGGAGGGGGCGGCCATGTGGGCCCCGAACAGGCCGGGCGAGCCGTACTTGAAGCGGTCCGTCCGGATATTGACGGTTGCCTCCTCCGACAGCACCCGCCATTCGCGCAGTGTTCCCAGGCCGCCGCGGAATTTGCCAGGGCCGCCGGAATCCGGCACCAGCTCATAGCGCTCGATGCGCAGCGGAAACTCGCTCTCCACGGCCTCTACCGGCGTGTTCATGACATTGACGACGAGGTCGTCCTGGGCGCTGACGCCGTCGCGGTCCGGGCGCGCGCCGCCGCCGCCGTTGTAGATCTCGTACATGGAGTACCAGCGGCCGGTCTCGGGGTGGCGGCCGGCACTCGACATCGATCCGCCGGCGCCGCTGGCAGGTGCGGGGACCCGGCCGGGCATGGCGCGGGCAAGTGTGCGGACGACGACGTTGGCGGTCATCTGGCTCGGCCGCACATACATGTTGCAGGCGGCCGGGTAGCGTGGATTGAGCACGGAACCTTCAGGCGGATAGCTGACGCGGACCGGGCGAGAGAGGCCGTCGTTCACGGGCAGCTTGGGCAGGAAGATCATCTTGACCAGGCATTCGATGAAATTGCGCGAGACGCAGGATCTCAGATTGACGGGGCCGCGCGCCTGGGCGTCGCTATCGAGCTTGAAGTGGAGCGTGTCGCCCTGTTTCTCCAGTGTCGCCTCGATTCGCAGCGGGCGACCGAGGTCGATGCCGTCATCGTCCATGTAGTCCGTTTCAGGGCCATAGATGCCGTCAGGTACTTTGGCGATCTGTCGCCGCAGCTCCGCCTCGCAGATATCCATCCAGGTATGCCAGCAGTCGATCACGTTGTCGGTGCCGTGGCGGGCGAAAAGCTCGGCGAATTTGGATTGGCCGTGCTGGTTGGTCTTGATCTGGGCGTTGATATCGCCCCACGTCACTTCCGGTGTGCGCGTGTTGGCCTCGATCATCTCGCGCAGGTCCTCGGCCAGCACGCCTTTGCTGACAATCTTGAGTGGCGGGATCAACAGTCCTTCCTGGAAAAGGTCCGTCGCGTCGCCGGCGTTGGTGCCGGGAACCTTGCCGCCAAGATCCGGCTTGTGGGCGATGTTGCCAATGTAGGCGACGAGCTCGCCGGCCTGGAACACGGGGGAGACGATGGTCACGTCCGTGGCGTGGTTCTGGCAGGCGCGATAGGGGTGGTTGACGATGAAGGTGTCGCCGTCCTCGATGCGGCCGCGAAAGCGGCGGCGGATTTCATTCACTTGCGCTGCGAGCGGGCCGATATGCAACGGTTGCGGCACGCCCTGGGCGACCATGCGGCCGTGTGCGTCGAAGATGGCGAAGGTGAAATCCTGGCTCTCCTTGATGATCGTGGAGTAGCCGGTGCGCAGCATGTTGAGCGTCAGCTCGCGGGCCAGCTGATGCGTGGACTGGTAGATGATCTCGAGATCGATGGCGTTCACGGACGGTCGTTCCTGTTTCCTCGCGGGCCGACAAAGCCGCCGCCTGCGCCGAACGGCAGGGAACGGGCCGTTAATTCCGGCATAGCTCGAGGATGATGTCCAGTCGCAGGTTCAGCATGCGCGGATGCTCACCGTGGTGGACTGGGGCGCGCGGCAAACGCAAAAAGGCCGGCAGCGCTGGTTGCGACTGCCGACCTTGGTAATGCGGACGGGGCGCTCAGTTATCGGATACTACCGGTCTGGAATTCGGCAAGGTCATCAGGGCGGGCGATGATCGCCGGGTTGTTGCGCGGCTGGATGTAGCGGCCGTCGTAATGATCGAGGATACGTCTGCCATCATCGTGGGCTTTGAAGTTCCACAGCTTCTGCTTGGCGCCTTCGGCTATCAGGGAGAAGACGGCCAGCTCGAAGGCGTGGCGGACTGCAAGGCTGGGCGGCTCGTTGCGCGAGACACCGGCCTCCGCCTCCAGGATCTTGTCGATGGCGACGAACTTGAAGGCGTTGCCGCGTAGCGCTTTGGAGTACACGGTCTTGGTTGCGGTCACGGAAAGGCAGATCTCACCAGTCTTTACCCGCACCAGCCGCAGCGTGACCGTTGCGATATCTCGCCTGTATTGCTTGTCGCCGCCGATCCCAAGGTAGCGTGCACCGATGCCGCCTGTGATCTCGTTGGCATCGTAGCCGGTTATCGCACCTTCGATGATGTACTCCGACGTCCTCAAGGGAGCCATCTTCGGGGCGCGCTCGCGTGCTAGATCCTGGGCGGCCTTGAGGAGTGCAACATCCTGCTGAGCACGGCTCAATGTCCCGTTGCTCGAGGAGCTGGCCTTGTCGAGATCCTTCTGGGCCTCGGCCAGCTCCTGCTGCAGCCGCTGCGCCTCGGTTCGCAACTGATGGAACTTCTGCATGATCGGCGGCGCGCTTTGCGGTGGTTGGCCGCCTGGTGCGCCCTGCATCGCCTGGATTTGCTGTTGTGTGGCGGCGAGCTCGCCCTGGACGCGTGCCAGCTGGGCATTGATGGAGGAGCGGCGCTGGCGTGCTTCCGCCACGTCAGAGCGATTGTCGCCGCCGCCATCACGGCCGAGCGCGTATTGTAAGCGCCGCTTCATCCTCAATTCGTTATTCACGTCGACGATGTTGCGTTCCTGAAGAAGGTTCTTAAGGTTCGAGCGCTCCATCACACGAAACCAGCTTCCGTGGCCGGCTTTTTTCAAGACGTCGATCAGAATTGCATCGCCGGCTTGCGTGACGGCGCGCGAATACTCGGAAAACGAGTCGTTCGGCTTGTGCTGTCCGGTCTCGTCCTTGATATCGTAGACGCTGACGACGATCTTCTTCGCAGCGGAAGGCATGCGCTCCAGCTTGAACCCAGTATGGGTCAGCGGCAGTGGCTTAGCAGGCTCTGAGACGAGATCGCTGACGGAGCCGGTGGCGCAACCGGAAACTATCAGCGGAAGGCAAATTGCCAAAGTCAGGCGAGATAGCGTAGTTCGCACGTGGAGACCCCCATTTGCAGCAAAGATCAAACGGCAAAAGCCATTCGATCACCGCCACAATCACGGCGACAAACAAAGGAACGCGGCGAATTCGCTGAGATCAGACTATCGTCAGCAAGAATGCTTCATTGGTTCGGTGGACCAACGACGATCGTCGTCGTTCCCGGATTTCCGAGATTAAGGTTCGGGAAGTTAATTTCCGGAAGACTGAGCCCCCCCGAAGATCCCCCACCACTGCCGCCACCGCCACCACCACCAGAAGACGCCTGGAACGGGTTTTGGATCTGTGCAGTTTGCAGCATCAGGGTTCCGTTAAAGGGGTTGCCCCCAAAATTCGGATTAATCGGCTGGTAACGCAATTCTCCAGCCGATGCGTCGAGTGAGGACGTGGACAGAGCGATAATGGCACCAGCGGCGATAGCGGCGCATGGCATGATCATTCGGCAAAGTGCAGACATTTGTCTCTCCCTGCAAATCCGGACGGAGGTTACACCGAAACTCGCGCGAGGCCATTTCCAGACAGCCGAAAGCATGAACTTATCAACAATATTCCAGGTGACGGCCAATGCTGCATTGATTCGGCATGTGTGCTGAACATCGTTTTAAACGTTAGTCCAGGGGTGACTGACTCACCGTTGAATGACAAGCACGTTTACGCCGCCGCGGCCCACAATTGAGACCGAACGCGATAAATTGTTGCCTACCTGCACCAGTCCAACGTTGGACTTAGTAGACCCCCATACGAGCACTTTGGCGTTGTTGTTGTCGCCGGCCTGCACTGTGCTGATGGTGTCGCCCGATCCTCCTGCGATGACCGAAGCAGATGAATTGTTGTTGCCGTATTGAA
Source organism: uncultured Alphaproteobacteria bacterium (assembly GCA_963825625.1). Classification (GTDB taxonomy): domain Bacteria; phylum Pseudomonadota; class Alphaproteobacteria; order Rhizobiales; family Hyphomicrobiaceae; genus CAMDPA01. The sequence continues at coordinate 10,216 of CAWGUF010000037.1, forward strand.
GCGTACCAATTTGCGATCCAGCAGTGCTCAGAACGTTGTTATAGACAAAGCCCTTGGTGCCGTATTGGTAGGCTGCGGTCGAGTTCGCGAAACCGGAGGCGAACTGGGCACTGACGTTATTGGAACCGACCTGCGTCGTGGCCTGCAGGTTGCCGATGGAGGGAAGCCACAATGGAATGCGGGGCGTCGCATAGCCCAGCGGAGCATATGTCGAAGCGCCAGAGGCCGTGTTCGCTTGCGGCAATCCGGAGTAGGTCGTGATCGCTGGGCCGTCGCCGATGAGGATGGACTGAGCCAATGCCGGCGTCTGACATGTCAGGAGGAGGCAGGCAGAGGCGAGCAGGCCAGTTGAAATTTGCCGCGGTAGTCTGGCTCGTGTGACGTTGCCCATGGTCTACCTCGTTGCGTCGCGAATCAATCAAATGCCTGAAGGATGCGGAAATCGGCATGCTGGCGCAAGCTGCGTAATGGTATTCTTAGTCGTTGGTGATGATCGCTCAGCGAAAAGCGCGCCACCCGAAGGTGGCGCGCTCGGCAATGCTGTGTATCAGCGAGCTTGGCCAACTTTGCCGCCCGGCAGGCTCGGCGGGTTGGTGTAGGCGATGTCCTTGAATGCACCATAGTAGTGGTGCGGACGGACGTCGAGCTTCGGGCCGTAGACCGGGACGGCACCGTGGTAGCGGATCTTGCCATTCCAGCCAGACTGGAAGTTGGCAGCGACGTTACCGGAACCGCGCTGATCGATCAGGCTACGGTTGTAGAGGCCGATCTGAACGTGCTGGGCGATATTGTTGAAGCCGTTCTGGTTCGTCATCGCCAGGTTGGCGGTGCCGTACTGGTAGGTCAGCTCGGCGTTGTTGATGCCGGCCTGGAGCGTGCCGTTGATGTTGTAGTTACCGTACTGGATGTCCTGCGACTTGTTGAACGCGCCGCGCTGATCGTTGACGGTGTAGTTCTTTTCGCCCTGCTGAAGGACGTAAGCCGAGTTATAGATCCCGACGTAGGTGCCCTTTTTGGTCTCGACTTCTCCACCCTTGCCGGAGCCGATCCAGTAGGTGTTGTAGCTGTCTGTGGCCATTGCGCTGGTCGCGGATGCGAAGACCACGATCGCGGCTGCCAGGATGCTGCGCTTCATCATTGATACTCCTTAATACTCTTGGGGTTCCTACCGCTGGCCAACCGCAAAATTCGGTTCGAAATCGGACAGTCGGTAATGAACAGTATTGTTCAATCAAAGCCCAAGTCAAAGATTTGTTCTTGTGAATTGAATGCTGTTTTACGTTTATACTATCAGTAAAGGTTAATTTTGAAATTAATGGATAATTTTTACTTATATTATTAACCAACAATACTGTGCTATGGCGTTCGGTGCTGGGGGTGGATGTGGATGAATTTGAAGGTTGCCAGCCATGGCTGTCGGGCTGCCGTCGGTGCACGGTAGAGGGGCGAACCGGGCTTTGGGGGGGAGCCAGAACGGCAGGCCGTCAATTCCGGCAGTGGCTGCGCGCATGCCAGCCACGCAAGTGGCTTAGGCAGTCATTGGGGGGAAGGGTATGGATGGTCGGGGCAGAGGGATTCGAACCCCCGGCCCCCTGCTCCCAAAGCAGGTGCTCTACCAGGCTGAGCTATGCCCCGCGACCATGCGGCAGGTGATGCCTGCCCTCTTGTGTGCGCTTGCGTGACCGCCGTCAAGCCGCTCTGGCGTCGTCTCAGCGGCCTGCGTTGGCAAATGTGCGGTGCTTGACGAGATCGCCGGGTTTGAGGCCGAGGCGATCGGTTTCTCCGGCGGCGAGCTCGAGAACGGCTGAGACCGGACCATTCGATGAGATGATACGCTCCGACAAGGGCTCGGTCCGCTTCTCGATGCGGTGCACGCGGCCATCGGCGCGAATGAAGATCATATCGAGGGATGCATAGGTATTGCGCATCCACATCGTCAGTTCCTGGGGTTTGCCGTAGGGAAACAGCATTCCGGTGTTCGGGGGGACCTGCTGGCGGTACATGAGCCCCACCGCCTTGTCCTCGTCGGTCTCGGCCAACTCGATATCGATGACGTGCTGGCCTGATGAGGTCACCAAGGTCAGTTTTTCCTGCTTCAATCGAGCATCGGCTGACGTTACAGCCATGGTCGTACATCACTAAAATGGCAAGCAGAGCCGTCATGAAGACGGCTCTGCTCAATATGTCTTTGATAATTCCCGACACCGGCGGCTTAGTGCTGGGAGGGAAGCCCCGAAGTAAGCCCGTCCGGCCTGAGATCGGCGGCCATGCAGCCTTTGCTCCCGTGGCCCCAGCGGACCTGCACGATTTGACCGGGCCGCAGCTCAGTAAAACCGTACCGGCGCAGAGTTTCCATATGCACGAAGATATCAGGTGTGCCATCGCCTCTCGTGAGGAAGCCAAAGCCCCTCACCCGATTGAACCATTTCACCATCGCCCGCTCCCAATCGCTTTCCGGCTCGACGACGACGTGCGTGCGCTGAGGCAGCTGGGAGGGGTGAATTGCCGTGCTCTCATCCATGCTCAAGATACGGAAAGCTTGCAAGCCTTTTGGCCGCTTCAGCACCTGGCAGTGGACGCGGGCTCCTTCGTATGCTGTCTGATAGCCGCCAGCTCTCAGACAGGTGACATGCAGCAGCACGTCGGTCAGTCCATTATCGGGTACAATAAAGCCATAACCCTTTGAAGCGTCGAACCATTTGATGGCTCCAGCAACTTCGAAGACCTCCAGTCCCTGGACCTCACCGATCAGTGTCGGATCTGCGCCCGGAAACTCAGGTAGCTTGGAGTCCCCCATCGTAATCACCCCCGCGACTAGTGTGCATCACTAAGTTACATGTTCACAACACTGTAGCCATGAAGCAACAGTGAGCGCACTACTCCGTACGTTCGCCACGGAAGCTCGACGCCCTCGAGCCCCTCAACGCAGAAGCAGTGAGCCCACCTATCACCTGTTCGCGGCGATCGGGCAACCCCCTTGCTGATGAGGGTTGGGGATGAGCTGGTGACAACGGGGACGTGTCCTCTTAGCGTACTGAAATATATTGTTATTTTAGATATCTCCAAGTCGGATGATATGTCTTTCCGAAAGAAGTCATAGTCGAGGTATGGGTGGTCATTGGGGTGTTCCGAGGGGCGATCGCGTTCGTGATTCGGAGGCTCTGGAATGCCCGTCAGATGGGACGTCGAGGCGGGAGATGGCATGCGCTTGCTGCCATCTCGGGGGCGGGGCAAAGGGGAAGGTGAACGGTATTGCTCAACCCGACGCTATTTTTCTTCAGGCGCCTACTGCGGATCTTGCCTTAACGGCTTGAATAGGCGTAGTTTTTATCTCGAATTTGTCACCTGACGGGCGTGCCGCAAAGCTGCCACAAATCAGTCAGGCAGTCGAAAAGGTTAACGCTTGTTGCTGATGAGCAACGGTTCGGCGGCGGTGATCGAAGATGCCAGTCCGCCGGTCTCGAAGTATTGTTGACGTGGCGCCCGTCAACGGGACCTCAATTGCATTCTGTTGCGGATGGGGGAGCGATGTCCGACCTTACTGGTATTGATCGCGGCAACTCGATGGATCTCGATCTCGGCGATGCCGCATTCAAGGCGAACGCCCGAAGGCATCTGGCCGATTGGGCACGGCGACCACCGTTCTATGTTTTCGGCGGCGGGCCGGTGCAGGTCATCGCCGGGCGGTATCGCGACGTTGAAGTCGTGTTCTCGGATGCCGAGCGGTTCTCCTCGCATGTACCCTTTGGTCCTGGATACGAGCAGTTCGACAAGTTCATGGGGGCCCGCTTCATCACGCAGATGGACGGGGAGCAGCACGCGCGGCTGCGGCGGTTGCTGATGCCGGCGTTCGGCGCGCGCCGGATGCAGCAGCTCGAACAGCGGATCGGCCAAATCATCGACGGGCTGCTCGACGATATCGAGCGGGGCGGCCGGCAATTCGACGGTATGCAGGACTACGGGGCGAAGCTGGTGATCGGGACGTTGCTCACTGCAATGCTCGACCTGGACGCGGCGGGCCAGCAGGTGCTTATCGACTTCCAGACGGTGCTGCCCAGAAGTACAGCGACACGGCCCGGGGAGCCGTGGCCGGAAGAGGCGCTGGCTGCCTACAGCAAAATGGGTCGGCTCATCGAGGCTGTAATCGATGACAGACGAGTGCGGCCGCGCTCGGACTTTCTGAGCGATCTGGTGTCGGCGAGGGACGCGGGCGATGCGTTGGGCGACAGAGAGCTGTTCGACCAGATCTTCGGTATCTTTGCTGCGATCGCGTCGACCAGCAGGGCTGCCGGAGGTGCGCTCTATATGCTCTATACGCATCGCGACCAGCTCGGCGAGCTGATCGAGGACCCGTCACAGGTTCCAGACGCGGTGGAAGAATGCCTGCGGATTGCCGGCAATGGGTATTTCACTTTCCCGCGCGTGGCGACGAGAGATACCGAGCTTGGCGGGACCCGCATTCTGGAAGGCATGATCGTGCGGCCGTCGCCGCAGGCGGCCAATTACGACCCGGATTTCTTTCCAGAACCGCTGCGCTTCGACATCCATCGCAAGCCGAAACGAATCATGACGTTCGGTGCCGGGCCACACCACTGCATCGGGCGCATTCTGGGAAGGACGACGCTGATCACGGCGATTTCCAGGCTGCTTGCCCGGTTTCCAAATGCGCGGTTGGCAGACCCCGATTTCGTGCCGGACTATGGCGGCGCGGTGGGCGAGCTCCGGATGAAAAGCCTGCCGATGCTGACACATTGATTGTCAGCAAGCGGATGGCAGATGTCGGGCGAGGGACGACTCAGTCTTGCTCGCAGGCGGCTTCCATATCGCGGTGGTAGTCCTGCAGGCCTTCGAGCAGGGTGTAGCTCGGCTCCCAGCCAAGCTGATCCCTGGCCTTGGAGATATCCATGGGGGCGACGCGGGAGGGCGGCTTGTTGCTGTTCTCGATGTCGACCACGAGGTCGGGGAAGACCTTCTTGTAGGTAGCGATCATGTCATCGAAGGCGGTTACGACACCGGTGCCGATATTGAAGGCGCGATCTTTCGGCGAGGGCGCGGTGGCGGCGCAGTCCAGCGCGCGGCCGACGTCCTTGGCATAGACGCATTCCACGTCGAAGGCCTCGGCAGCGGTGATGTAGGTTGGGGTGCCAAAGAAGCCTGCTTCCATCAGGCGATGCATCTTGATGCCGCCGCTCGATCCCGACCAGAAATGGCCAAGCCCGTAGACATTGCTGGGGCGGAGCATCACCAGCTCGAAATTGAAGCGGGCGGCATAAGCCTCCAGAATGTGCTCCTTGGCGGCCTTGAAGGCACCGTAGGCCCGATCGGGGCCCAGCGGGAAGTCTTCCGTCAAGGTCGCCGGCATTTCCCGGCGCCAGTCGTAGGCGCCGAAGGTGGACAGGTGCACGAGCCGCCTGACGCCCGTCAGCCGCACCGCCTCGGCGACGTTGCGCGTGCCGTTGATCGACAGATCGAACGCACGGCTGATCTCGCGGTCGACCTTGGAGCCGATCATGCCGGCGGTGTGGATCACGACCTCGGGTTTGTGGGCATTGATGGCTTCCAGCAGGTCTGGAAGATTGCAGATGTCGCCGGTCACGAGTTTATGGTCGTGGTTGCCCAGCTTCATTGATATGAAGTCGGACCGCGGGAACGGATCGAAGAATACGATCGTTTCGCCTCTCGATTTGGCGGCTTGGGCAAACGATGTGCCGAGCAGGCCGGCTCCTGTGACCAGGGTGGTCATGTCGAAGGCTCCTCTTCAAGACGTGTCGGTAGTGCGGGGGCGGTGCTGCCTGCAAGTAAGGCCTTCCCTCCCGCTGCGGTCAACCGTGCAGTCGGATGCGGTCGGGTGACAGGCTTGCTGCGCGGGATGTGCAACTTCGGGCGCATGTGTCTGCTCGAGCACGGCATGCGCAATCTGGGCTCATGCCCGGCATAGGGCCAGCGCGAGCGGGCACATGACGCATCAAGGTCACATCTGCGGCGTCGATATTCCAGAGTCATTTCAATCGAGTTCACGAATCACGCGCGATCAACTATGGGTTTGGCACAACGCCTGCGTTTGGCTGCCGTCGGTCTGCGATGGCGCCCTTGGGTCGTTTCGGTTCGTGTTGCATCGTTGCTTTTGAGCTTCCCCCAACCGAATTCGAGATGGAGCCATTTTCGATGCTGGCCCGGATGACTGCCATCGCCGCTGCTGTGGCGACATGTTTGTTTGCCGCCCCGGTTTTCGCGCAGAGCTGTCACGACGGGCCTTTTGCCGGGCCATACGTCGGAGCGACGCTTGGTTGGGGCAGGAGCGATTCAAGCCAGTATCCTCGGGGGGAGGCTTCGCTTTCTGACAGCGACAACTCGTTTCTCGGAGGCGGCCATATCGGATATGGCCTGCAATGCGGTCATGTCGTGCTCGGCGCGGAAGCCGACATCAACTGGGTCGATCTCGCCGCGAACACGCAGCAGCCCGATCCGGCCTATTACCGCTCATCCATCGACTGGATCGCAACCGTTCGCGGTCGGCTTGGCATCGTGTTCCAGGACAACATGATGTTGTACGCCACCGCCGGATGGGCATTCGCGGACAGGACGCATCATATATCGGCACCAACTGCACCGGGTGGAGCGTTCTCCCAAAGCGACAATGATCGCGCCAACGGATACGTCGTCGGTGGCGGCATCGAATTGTTCCGGAATGACCGCTGGCTGCTTCGGGCAGAGGGATTGTGGGTCGATCTCGACAAGGAGAGCCGCGACTACGTCGTCTCTACCACTGGCTGCAACCTCGTCTGCCGGTCGCATGTGGGATGGGACGACTCATTCTGGACGGCACGGCTTGGCCTAAGCATAAAACTCGGCGGGCACGCCGCGAGGCATGAGCCGCTGAAGTAGTTCAGCGCCGTCTGCCGGATCAGATCAGCGACCATTGTCTGAACGCCAATGCCCAGATGAAAATCAGGGCGTTGGCGATTGCGTGTGAGGCTACCGCATCGCTGAGGCGACCGCTGCGCACCATGACAAGGGCGAACACGGCGCCGGCGATGGCGCCGGACAGCCAGCGGTCATGCAACAGGCCAAACAAGGCGGAGCTGACGATAAGCGACATCAGGGAAAGCTGCGTCAGCGGCACCTTGTCGAAGTTGCTGGAGAGAAGCCGCCGGTACAAATAGCCTCGGAAGGCGAGCTCCTCGGCGACCGGGACCAGCACGATCGTTCCCAGGCCGCGCACCAGTAGCCACACAGCGGCGAGCTCTGGGCCAATGCTTGCGAGCCAGCGGGCGAGTTCGGTGGCAGACGAGGGTGCGGGATCGGTTGCGATCCAGACTGCGCCCACAATGATCCCTGAAAGAGCCGCTTCCTTCGATACTTTGAGAGAGAAGTTGCCGTAGCTGTGCCGCAGTGCCCAGAGGGCAAGGGCAACGGCGGCAGCCTTCAGTATGTAGGCGGGCTGATTGTGCGGTGCGGTTGCCGACATGATCATGCTGCCCAGCATCAAGGCGATGAAGGGCACCAGGTATCTGGCGGTTGGCGAGGCGTCGTGAAACGCGGGCTTGGATGCGGCCGCGGCGGATGGTGAAGCCACGGGCTTGTGGATGAACGCCCAGCTGCGGGCCAGCACCATCAGGCAGATTGAGACCAGTAAGAACGTGATCCAGCCGGCCTGGGAATGAAATCCGTTGACGGCAATTTGTGGGGAGACATGCGCGCCGAGCGAGGTGAGCGCGGCAATTCGGACGGAGTTCAATAGCCAGATGGTCGCGAGACCAAGCGGGTAGAGCAGGTAGGCGGCGGGAAAGCGCAGTTCCGAGCGGAAGACCCACAAGTAGATAGTGAGGAATGTGGTGATCAGCGCAATGCCCTCATGGCCACCGCAGCCGGCTTCCACGATGATGGTGAAGTGACCGATGGTGATCGTTCTGGCTGCGACGTCGAGCACGACATCGGGCTCGTAGAGGCGAAGGATGCCGGCAGTTAGATGCAAAGTCGCACCGGCAAGCTGCGGCCAGATCAATAATGCGGCTTCGGCCAGCATGGTTGCTAGGAAGCCGGCGAGGACAGCCCATGCCAACTTGGTCCGCCATATCACTGCAATGCGCCAAAGTCCGCGCAAAGGCACGTCGATGCGCAGCAGAGATATCGCAACGGCGGCAAGTAGAGCGGCGTAAGGTATCCAGACGATCAAGGCAGAGCTGGCAGGGCCGGTGGCATGGACCGTGATGGCCATGCTCGAGATCGCCATCAGGGCGAACAGGAGGAGATTGACGAGCAGCGGTCCCAGCGGTGCGTGCCTTGCTCGCTCGGATGACCAGGCGGCCGCAAATGCACGCCGTTCGGACCAGATGAGCACAGCAAAGATCGCCGCAGCCGCCGCCGCCCAGCGGACGCTCATCAGGGCATAGGTGATAGGATTAGCATAGCGCGCCTCGGCGCCTTGGAAATTCAGCAGCCACTTGAGGACGATCAGCTCGATCGCGATGAGGCAGATCCAAGCGACGGTGCGGGTTGCTGTGGCAGGGCGGGCGCGCGGCAGCGTGTGCTGAAGGGTGGTCATGATCAGTGGATGTCGCCACACCGAGGCATCGCCTCAGCGTGGCGGCTTACTCCGAGTAACGGCGTTGGCGCGTGACTTCAGCCCTTGAGGCGATCGTAGGCAATCATGCCGACGGAGACCAATACGGCAACGGCTGAGAGGCCCGCAGGGCCATCGATCTCAGGAACCTCACAGATCCATTTCAGTGCAGAAGCCGAGGGCACGTACCACATCACCATAGTCGCGGCGAGTGCCAGACGGGACACAACTCGCATAGTATCTACTCCTTGGAACGCGAGAGTCAGATACTAAAGTTCCGTTAATGAGGGGCGGTGGTCAAACTCAACGTAAACAATCGGTTAATTCCAATTTCTACCATGAAATCTGAGGATTCTCGTTGGTGGCTCAACTAACAGTCCCAGGGGCAACCGGGCGCGATTTCTCTCGCCCAGTCTCGAGGCGGACAATCTGATGGCGACCTATATCGCGGTGCCTTCCTGCATGCGTGGCTGGGATGCCCGCACTAAATGGGGTCGCCGGCGCCGTAGAGCCACTTCGTCGACTTCAGCGCCTCCTCAGGCGTGCGCTCCTGGAAGAATTGGTCGCGCAGCTCGGCGACTACGCCCGCGGCGTGATAAAATTGGCCGTAGACGCGCGAATTCGTCTGGATGCGGGCGCAGCGCAGGTAGCGTTTCTGGTTATAGCGCGTGAAGGCGCCGTTGATGTCGTCCGGCGTCTGGCTCAAGTCGTGCGCAAGCTGTACAGCATCCTCGGTTGCCATGTTTGCGCCCTGCGCCAGATACTGCAGCGTCGGGTGAGCTGCGTCGCCGAGCAGCGTTACGAGCCCTTTGGTGTAGGTCTTGATCGGCTCGCGATCGCACAGCACCCACATCTTCCAGGTCTCGATTTTCTGGAGCAGCCGCAAGACCTCAGGCCGTTGACCACGGAAGTGCGCTTCCATCTCCGAGTAGCTTGCTTCGACGTTCCAGCCTTCCTCGTAGCGGTCGGAATGGAACACTGCGACCAGATTGTAGAGCTCGCCGCGGCGCAGGGGATAATGCACGAGATGGGTGCGGGGGCCGGCCCACAGCACCACATCGCCGCCCCACAGGTCCTCGGGGACCTCGTTGCGCGGCAGCACGGCGCGGAAGGCGATATGGCCAGATACGCGTGGCGCACCATCGGCGACGATCGACTGGCGGATCTTCGACCACAAGCCGTCGCAACCGATCAAAGCACGGCCTTCGACCTTGCCAGCCTGGCCTAGTTGGGCCACGACGTGGTCGCCGTTGTCCTCGTAGCCCACGACCTCCGTTGCCTTGAACAGCTTGATCAGTGGATTCGCATCGGCTTTTCGCAGCATGCACTGATGCAGGTCGGCGCGGTGCACGACCGCATAGCGCTCCTGGTAGTGTTTGGGGAAAATTTCCTTGACCGGTACGCGGGTAATCACGTGACCATCGAGTGCGTCGCGCATTACGAGGGCATCGGGAAACCAGGAGATGTCGAGCACCTCCTGCTTGATGCCGAGGCGATCGAGAGCGCGAACAATGTTTGGGCCGAGTTGGATGCCAGCGCCGATCTCGGCGAACTCGGGGGCTTGCTCGTAGACATGCACTGGCCAACCGTTGTCCGCGAGGGCAATGGCTGCAGCGATGCCGCCGATGCCGCCACCGACGATGATGAAGGGTAGATCCTTGGCCGTGCTCATGGTTTGCGTGTCCTGAGGTGAGTGCTCTTGATTGCGGCTTATTCTGCGTCGGGTTGGTTCTCGGGGAGGGCGTCCTGGAATGCCTTGACGCCTTTGCAGGCTTCCTCTGCTTCGAGCAGACGGGTGAAGGCAGAAATGTCGGCGCGGAACCTGCGGGCATTGACGAACTGGGGTACCAGGCAGATGTCGGCCAGGGTCGGCTCGGTGCCGAAGCAGAATGGGCCAGGCTCGTTGGCGATCAGGGCATTGGCTGCGCGCAGGCCGATCTCGATGGTTTCCTTGGCCCAGGTCTTCTCGTCATGGCCGAGTGCCTTGATACGGTTCAGGACGCCGAGGTTCTGGATGGGGTGGGTGTCGGCGGCTATCGACAGAGCAAACGCGCGGATCCTGGCGCGGCGGGCCGGGTCCTTGGGCAGCAGCGGCGGGTTGGGGTGAGTTTCCTCAAGCCACTCCATGATGGCCAATGACTGGGTGAGAACCGTGCCATCCTCCAACACAAGGGCAGGTACCAGGCCCTGCGGGTTGAGCTTCATGTACTCGGGCGCTTTCTGCTCGCCTTTGACAAGGTGGCGCGACAGGTGCTCAACCTCGATGCCCTTCATGTTGAGAGCGATGCGAACGCGATAGGCGGCGCCGGAGCGGAAATAGCCGTAGAGCTTCATCATGGGTGTATTCTGCCTGAGGTTGGATGCAGGACCTTCGGGGGACGTTGCTCCGAGACGGAGTGCGCCCCTAATTGAACGCAGCCGGGCGGGAAGTGCAACCGAGAGCATCGTCGCGCGGTGGAGCAGGGCGGAAGGCGGGATCCCGGTTCGGGGCGTGTAACGGCTTGCGCGGGACGAAATAGCCTGCACAATGCAGACGAAACCAGACGAGAGGCAGGAGAGCCCGGATGCGCGGACCTCACGACGTCGGCGGGTTGCCGGCAGGCCCGGTGGATAGAGACGACCATCTTCCGGATCAGTTGGAGAAGCAGGTTGATGCGCTCGCCATGCTGATGGCGGCGAAAGGCATCTCGCGGGTCGACGAGATGCGAATGAATATCGAGAACATCGGGCACGACGCCTACAATAATCTCGCCTACTACGACAAATGGACGTCCGCCCTAATGCGCATCCTGGTGGATAAGGCTGTCGTCACGCAGGACGACCTCGATGCCAAGGTGAAGGCAATCCGCAAGCGGTTGGCCGATACCGGCAAGATCGAGCAAGGCTGAAGCGGACAGGCAATTGCACGGAACGGCGATTGTGGCACAATGGCTGAGCCGGATTTCTCGAACTGGAAGGAGAGCAGATCCATGCGCGGACCGCACGACGTGGGTGGGCTGGATGCCGGGAGTGTCGATACGGGGACGCACGACCTGACGTTCTGGGAAAAGCAGATCGACGGCATCAGAGCCGTGGTGGGGGCCAAGGGCATCTATCGGACCGATGAGAACCGGCGCTTCGTGGAAAGCCTGGGCCATGAGGCGTACGACAAGATGAGCTACTACGAGCGCTGGACGGCGGCGTTGATGCGTGGTCTGATCGAGAAGGGCGTGTTGACGCAGGACGAGATCGACGCACGCGTGAAGGTCGTGCGTCAGAGGTTGGAAAAGACCGGCGAGCTGGAGATGCCGGAGGGAGGGGCGAAGGCACCATGAGCGGCGAATACAAGAGTGGCGAGAGGGTCAAGGTGCGCGAGGATTATCCGATCGGGCATTTTCGCACGCCCGTATTCATTCGCGGCAAGGAAGGCGTGATTACGCGCAAGTTCGGAGATTTCGAAAATCCCGAGCTTCTGGCGTATGCCTTGAAGGGGCCGAAGAAGGGGCTCTACGAGGTACGCTTCAAGCAGACCGATCTGTGGCCAGACTATGCAGGCTCCCCATACGACACGCTGGATATCGACATCTACGAGCATTGGCTCGAAAAGGTCTGAGGAGACCGGAAAGGATTCGGGGTATGGCACACGATCATTCGCACGACGATCACGACCACGGGCACCACGATCATCATCATGATCACGGGCATGGTCACAATCATGCGCCGCCGCAGCCGGACGACAAGGTGCACAGCTACTATCAAATTCTCGGTGTCGCGATGAAGGAGCTCTTGATAGACAAGGGCGTGGTGACGGCGGACGAGGTGCGTGCGGCGATCGAGAGGCGGGACTCCATCACGCCGGCGAATGGCGCGAAAGTCGTGGCCAAGGCATGGACCGACCCTGCCTACAAGCAGCGATTGCTGGAGAATGGCAACAAGGCGATCCAGGAAGTCGGTAGCCAGATGGCGACGACGCATCTGGTGGCGGTCGAGAACAAGCCTGGGCTGCATAACGTCATCGTGTGCACACTATGCTCCTGCTATCCGCGCGACCTGCTGGGCATACCACCGTCCTGGTACAAGAGCCGCGACTACCGTGCCCGGGTGGTGCGAGAGCCGCGCGCGGTTTTGGCCGAGTTCGGGACAACGCTGCCGAACGAGACCGAAATTCGTGTGCACGATTCGACAGCCGACATGCGGTATCTCGTTATTCCCCAGCGGCCCGATGGCACCGAGGGCATGAGCGAGGAGCAGCTTGCCGAGCTGGTGACGCGCGACTCGATGATCGGTGTGAGCCTGGCAAAGACTCCGGCAAAGCATTGAGGCTCGTCGTTACGGCTTGGCTTTGCATACGGCAATGGCGGCAGTGGCCGGCATTCGTGGTGCTCGCGGTGCTGTGGCTTTCGCACTCGCTTGGCGGGCAGGCGCGCGCTGAGCAGGTATGCCCGAGGGTGCCGTCAGAGACCAGTAAGCTCGTCATGGTCTGGCCTTCTCCCGAGGCAAAAGAGGCCGTGCATAAGGCGCAGATTTTCGCATTGGAGCGCAACAAGGCTTCGGGCGCATGGCGGGTTGCACTGGTTTCGGCGGCCGTTGTGGGGCGTAATGGCTTCGGTTGGGGAGTGGACAGTCTATGGCCCGGCCAGCAGCCGGGACCGGTCAAAGAAGAAGGGGATGGACGGACGCCTGCCGGTATGTGGCGGCTGGGACGCCCGTTCGGCTTCGAGCCGCGCGGACTATCGAATTATCTCCGGCTGGCGGCGGAGCAGACGTTCTGCGTCGATGAACCGGGATCGGTGCAATACAATCGGATCGTTACGCGCAGCAGCGTTCCGCCGCGCACCAGCGGCGAGGAGATGTGGCGCATTCCCGAATACCGCGCCGGGCTCCTGATCGACTACAATCCGGCAGGTCAGAAGCGGGCCGGTTCGTGCATCTTCGTGCATGTCTGGCAGGGACCGGACAAAGGAACCGCAGGGTGCGTTGCCACGGACGAGACCACTGTCAGATGGTTGCAGCAGTGGACGGCGGGGGAGAATACGTTAATCGCCATTCGTCCCGACATGGATACGGCACGCTGGCGGAATTGCCTCGGCAGGGTGGAGTAGGTTTGCGCTGCGCTCGGTAAAGCGGACGTCAGAGTGAGTTGCTCAGTGCCGGTTCGGGCTGGTCAGTGCCCGAGAACGAAACTGCGTTCCAAAAGCGATTCCGACAGGTGACATCCGCCTCGGGTTGCGCCTAGTATCGGCCGGGAGCAGATGCAAGGAGCGAGTCATGGCCATCTCAATCCAACCCGTTCATCCGGTCATCGGTGCGGAGATCAAGGGTGTCGATCTCTCGAAGCCGGTCGATGCGGAGACCGTTGCCGCAATCCGCAAGGCGTTCGACGAGCACGTGGTGGTGGTGTTCCGCGGGCAGGACCTGGACGAGGCGGCACACATCAAGGCCGGTGAGATCTTCGGAAAGGTCGTGCAGCGCAAGAAGCCGCCGGTGGGCAACCTGCCGGGCGGGGAGTGGGACACGCCGTTCATGCTGGTGACAAACATCGTTGAGAACGGCAAGTCGATCGGCTCGTTCGGCGATGGCGAAATGTGGTTTCACCACGATACGAGCTATCATCCCGAGCCCAACCGGGCGACGCTGCTCTATGCGCAAAAGCTGACGACGTGGGGCGGAGAGACCTGCTTCTCGAACATGTATGCTGCCTACGACAAGATTCCGCGTGATTTGCGCGACAAGCTCGAGGGGCGGAAAGTACTGCAGATGCACGATTACAAGAGGCGCGAGCGGCTTGATCTCGACACGGTCGATCTGTCACAAATTCTGCACCAAGAGCAGCCGTTGTTCATTACGCACCCGGCGACGGGAAGGAAGGCTCTTTACGTGTCGCGCCTGATGTCGGCCCGGATCGAGGGGCTGAGCAGGGCGGAGAGCGAGGAGGCGCTCAACATCCTGTTCGATATTTCAGAGGATCCTTCGATCGTCTACGAGCATAGCTGGTCGCTCGGCGACCTGGTGGTGTGGGACAACTACTGCTCCATCCACGCGCGAAAGGATTTTCCGCGTGAAGAGCCGAGGCTCATGCGTCGCATCACGATCGAAGGCCAAAGAATGAGTTTCTAGAGCTTCGTGCGATAAATCGCACTCGCTCTATAATCTTTTCGCTCGCGGGCCGCACAGGCCTTCGGTCTGGCCCTCCAGGCAACCGCCACACCAACCCTGCGCGCAGATACCTGCAATCCTCAGGTTCGACCACAAGTCAAACCTGAGGTTATCCGGTATTACTCGGCAGCCCACAACTGATGATGGCCGGATCGGGTGGGAGGATTTTCGCCGGGTTTGGTTGGCGTGGGATCGTCATCATCGGGAAGTGCTGAGATCGCGCACAAAGCCGCCTGTGTCCGATTGCTGGCGCCAAGCTTGCGCATGATCTGGCGCACGTGGACCTTCACCGTGCCCTCGGTCATTCCAAGCTGTCGGGCGATGACCTTGTTCGGTTTGCCATCCTTCAGGAGATGCAAAACATCCTGTTGACGAGACGTCATAATCGGGTTGCGCAAGTCCTGCTCGCCGTCGTCCGGCGAGGTCTTGCTCGACGGGATGTGCCGTGTCCGATCGGATCGATCCGAGGATCCGCCGCCATTGGGCTCGCCGTTCTGCGGCGCAGCCATGGGCAGGTTTCGGATTGCCGACGGCGGGAAATAAGAGCCGCCCTTCACGATGAACGACAATGCCTGCAAGGCCAGCTCCTGACCGATGCTTGATGGCAGGAAACCCTGCAGCCCGGCGCTCAGGGAGGCTATGACCTCGTCGGGCTCCTCCCGATCAGACAAGGCGACAATTGGCACGCCGGGAGCCAGCGCATGCAAGACCTTTATCCGTTGCATCATTTCTCGATCAGAGATCGATTGAGAGCCCAGTCCGATCACGATCATCTGAACACTGAAATCATTCTCGAAGCAGTCCAGTGCCTCCTCCGGGGCGGAGGCCAGGACCTCCAGGTTGTTTGATTCGGCCCACGAGCTCAGCAGCGCGACGACGCCGGCTCTCCTCAGCTCACGAGCATCAACCACCAGTACAGAGTGTAACTTGCGTTGCGCTGGCATGACCGCACCTTTCATCCATACGCACAACCTGAATTGGAACGCGGTCCGCTGTTTGAACTCGAATAGCGCAAATGCAGTTCGAGCTGACACCGCGCGCCAGCCAGTAGTTCAATTTCTTGAATTCTGCCCGTCGTTGTCGGACCGGCCCCGCATGCTCCTTGTGTGTTGGTTGGCCTCGCGTTCTGGCTCTACCGGATCGTTGTTTTCAGGTTCGAGCCCTGGGTTGGCGAAACTGGCAATTGCTCAATTCAAGCGGAGAGAAGTGACAAATCGTCAAGCTGATCCATGAATCCTTGTTCCGCACAGCCTGCGCTCTCTCCCGCTGTCGCATGATCGGACTTTCGCGGTTCCGCCGAGCGATGAGGCGCAATGCTCTGGCGGGGCAAATCCAATCAGGACCGATTTGATGTCATGCTGATAATCCTTGTGCGTCTATTCCGTCAAAGCGAGGTGGACGATCAGGCAGCATAGCCGCAAGCGGCATCGCTCGCTCCCCGCGACTTCAACATGCGCGCCATATTTTCGCACGGATGAAGGCCTCTGGATTGGCCAAGCAGATTGCTATGAGGTTTCGTGCAGCTCGTTCCAGCGAGATAGTCCGTATGCATGCCGCTCACCGGAAACCTATCGCCTTATTCTTATGGTTAAGCATACAACACCTCGATCCATTCGCCAATACGTGATTGGTGTTATTTGCGCTTGAACAAAGGATTTCTCACGCTTCCCTGAAGCTCCGTCGTAAAGCATCGCGGAACGGTTGCAGCAGGTATTCCAGCATTGTTCGCTCCTCGGTGACAATGAGAACGTCCACTGGCATGCCGGGTATCAGCTGCACGTTCGGGGCCCGATCGGCAAGCTCGGCACGGTCAACTTCCACCTTGGCCAGATAGTATGGCCGTTGGTTGTCCTTCTCGACCAGACGGTCGGCGGATATCGACTTCACAGTTGCAGTGATCTGCGGAGCGCTGCGAGTCGAATACGCGACGAAGTTGACTTTTGCATGAAGGCCACCGCGTACGATGTCGATGTCGAGCGGAGAGATGCGCGCCTCGATCATCAGCTTGTCGACGCTGGGGACGATCTCCAGGATTGTTTCACCACGCTGTACGACAGCGCCACTGTTCTTGAATTTCAGGTTGACGATCGTGCCACTGACGGGGGCGCGCACGACGGTGCGCTGGAGGATGTCCTGGCTGGCTCGCAGCTTCTCTTCAACTTGAGCCAATTCGTTGCGGTACTTGTCGGATTCCGAAGCGATCTGATCTGCCCGCTCTGCGGCCAGCGCGATCTGCTCGATCTCGGCTTCGCCAATTTGTTGCCTGGCGCGCGCAATTGCGGCGAGGTATTCGCCTTGCCGACCCTGGATCTCGGCTTCCATCCGTTGCATGCGCAGAAGCTCGGGTTTGGGGATATATCCCTTGCGCAGCAATTTCTCCTTGCCGTGCGCCTCCTCCCGGATGAGAGCGAGCTGGCGCGTCGTGCTGACCACTTGTGCCTTGAAACCGGAGATCTGCTCATTGAGCTGGTCGATTTTCTGTCGCAACAGCCGATAGCGCGAAAGATAGCGGGCGCGTCGCGTCTCAAGAAGCTCGGCCTGCGAACTGATGACATCGCGAAGGCCGCCGCTCGCAAGCTGCAGCTCGGCGGGCAAGATCAATTTCGCGCGGTCATCCTTCTCTGCCTCCAGCCTCGCCAGTTTGGCAAGCAAGGTCCGCCGCTCGTCGCTCAACATGTCGAAGGTGGCTTTGGACTGGATGTTGGAGAGCACGACGAGGGGCTGGCCCGCCTCGACGACATCGCCGTCAGCGATGCGGATGTTCTCGACGATACCACCTTCCAGGTGCTGGACGCTCTTGCGGCTACCTTCAGGGCTGATGATGCCGGGTGCATGCGCGCCGCCGGCTATCGGCGCCCAGGAGCCCCAACCGAAAAGTGCAGCGACGAAAAGGAGAATGATCGCATAGCCATAAATGACGGGTCGGGAGACCGAAGTGGATAGGCGGCGCGGATCATCCCAGGCCAGCTCGGCGAACGGCAGGGATTGGCGGCGAGGCGACAGGTGCTGGTCGGGTTCGCGTACGGTGAGGGCGCGGGACGTGCTCATCAGTGCGCTCCTTTGGTCTGACGTTCGGTTGCTGGGCCATTTTGCGCTGAACCGTCAGTGCGGCGGTCGTTGGCGGTGGAATGCGGATGCGTCGTCACCGGGGCAGGCGCCACTTCGGTCAGTACGCGCATGACTTCGTCGCGGGGGCCGAACATGGCCGAGCAACCATCCTTGATGACGAGAATCTTGTCGGCTTGTGCCAGTGTCGAGGGACGATGGCCGACAATGATGAGAATGCTTTGCTGCTGTTTGAGCTCGCCGATCGCATCGGCAAGGGCGGATTCGCCGGCCTGATCCAGATTGGCATTGGGCTCGTCGAGGACGACCAGCCGAGGGTTGGCGAACACGGCGCGGGCTAGGCCGATACGCTGGCGCTGCCCGCCGGACAAGCGAACGCCGCCATCGCCGATCTCGGTGTCGTAGCCTTGCGGCAGCATCTGGATCATGCGGTGAGCGCGGGCCGAGATAGCGGCAGCCAGTACGTCGTCGTCTGGAGCCTGCGCCATGCGTGCAATGTTCTCACGCACTGAGCCAGTGAACAGCTCTACATCCTGCGGAAGGTAACCGATAAAGCGACCGAGCTGGATATGGTCCCAGTGACGGACGTCGGAGCCGTCGATGCGCACCTCGCCATAAATCGGATCGGCGAGGCCGACAAGCAATCGGCACAGCGTACTCTTGCCGGCACCGGATGGGCCAATGACGGCAATGGCCTCCCCGGGCTCGGCTGCAAACGATACGCCAGACAGGATTCTCGGTCCGTCTCCTGGTGCAGCGTAGCAGAGATTGTTGATCTCGAGGCGTCCGTTGGGGGGCGGCAGATGGGTTCTGGGGGCCGGCGGCGGATACTCGTTCAGTTGATCATCGAGGCGCCGGTAGGAGAGGCGTGCCTGCATGAAGTTCTTCCATGCACCTATCGCCATTTCGACAGGCGCAAGCGCGCGGCCGAGCAAGATGGACGCGGCAATCATGCCGCCTGCGGTCAATTCTTGTTTCAGGACGAGGTAGGCGCCTACACCGAGGATGGCGATCTGGACGAAGAAGCGTACGAATTTGCTCAGTGCCATGATCAGGCCGCCAGCCTCGTAGGCCCTGCGCATAGCCTCAATGGACTCCGAATTCTCAAGCCGCCAGCGATCTATCATTGCCGGCAGGAAGCCCATTGCGCGGACGGACTCGGCGTTGCGAATCGTCGATTCCGCAATGCGAATGGCACGTGTGTGAACAGTGCTTGCAATGGCGGTAGGGCGGCGGGTCACCCAGTCATTGGCGAAGCTGGCCAACAAGAGCAGCACGGCGGAGGCAAGCGCGATTACTCCGAGAACAGGATGCAACAGCCAGATTATGGCGATGAAGATCGGTACCCACGGCATGTCGAAGAAGGCAACTAATCCTTGAGTCGCAATGAAGGTCTGCAGGGTAGCGAGATCACGCAAAGGTTCTGCGCCGTTGCCGGCACCTTTCAGGCGGGCGGCAACGCCGCTCTCGAAATATACAGGGCCCAGCCGGTCATTCAGCCAGCCGCCAATGCGCACAGTGACCGAATTGCGAAGAGTGTCGAGCACCGCCATTACAAGAATGGCGATCGCGGCCATCAAAGTGAGAAATATCAGAAGTCTCGATCTGCCCGGAGCCGAGCACGCGATCATAGACCTGGAGCATGTAAATCGGTGTCGTCAGCATCAGGATATTTATGACCAGGCTGAAGACGGCGACGACGCCGAGCGCGGAACGAATATTAGACATGGCCTCGTGCAGGGCATTCGGCGATGCACCTGTTGCCTGTTGGGCCTGACGCTGCGCCATCATGCTGAAGTCTCCTGCTCGATAGTGCCTTGCGAGAACACGCAGACGGGGTGGCTGCCGGGAACGTGCTCGCCTGGGTCGTGCCGGCGATGGACATTCACAACTGCCGCAACTGCGAGCGAATTTCCGTTCTCTGCCGATGGTTGGGGTGAAAGCGTAGCGATAACGCCAATCATCCGAGGTCTTACTCTGCGCGACAGGTTGGCGAGGCAGGGTGCGGGAGCGAGGTGAAAATCTGGCACGTGCGAATCGCGGGACGGCTGGCGGTGCAGGTCGTCGCTGAAGGCGACTGGCCGTGGATGCAGCATGAGGAGCGGAGAGCTACGCATTGCAGGCTTTGACCTCCTACCGCCGCCTCGTGCAATCAGCCGTGCCGATTAAGGCGGCAGGCCGGAACGCCAAGGTGGTTACGCCAACGCAGTCAATGCCGAAAAAAACAGGCTACGTCGTTCAAGTGAAAGACATCAAGGTGATGTCGCCAGACAGATCGAGATGCTATGGCGAAGCCTGCGGCTCGGGAAGTTGACCTGAAGTGATAGCTGAAGCGGTGGTCTGGCCGAGACTGCTTTCGCCAATGGGTGTTCTCATGACAGGATCGGAAGGCGCCGTTGTGAGGTCCATGTCCGGCGGGAGGGGGAGAGCCGGAACATGGCAGCGCCTCCCGAATGCCAGCTATTTTCATCTTGCTCGCGACCTGGTCAGTACACTCCCAGTCGCGATATTCTCAGGTAGGGACCGGCGGCACCTTTTCTGGGGTGCCGCCAGAACCATATCAATAGTGATAATAGGCGCCATTGGTGCCTGCGGTGGATTTTGGACACCGCGCCGGATCCGAAGCCCTGGATTGCCCAGGTCGCTGTCAGCGTCTCGGCGACCGTGTCATAGCCGAAGGCGTCGGCCTTGGCGTTGGCGTTGCCGAGGTTGCCCTGGACGTAGACCAGCGACAGGACCTGCTTGGCAATGTCGACGCGCTCTTTGATGTTGACGTCCTTGTCGAAGTCAAACGAGAAGCCTTGAGGGAAGTATGTGCCGAACATGAGGAATTCCTCCGTTAGCTGTTAGGTTGCGCTGCAGAGGGTCGGCGTCTCGGTCGTGTGAGAGTTCATCCTTGCAGCGGTTCAACGCTAGCCTGCGAGACTTGTCCGATGCAAAAGCGCAAAAGTGAGACAGTCCCTTTTTGTCCGCCGATCCATCTTTCAGTGTAATGATGACATGGAGGCGGCGGGTGTCAATGGTAGGGAAATCCGATCGGTCAGGGATACTTCAATTGCAGGAGGCGCAGGCGTCCTGTCGAGCCGGTGCCCGGAGAATCCATCGCCTGCATCGCCTGATCCGGCTCGCTGATCCTGCGGCCAGTGTGGCATCGCGCCTTAATTGACTGGTGGTTGCGGCACGGTTGGTGTCAATCAAGGCGCGACATGAAGGCCAATCGTGTGGTGTGTTCCGGTGCGGGCGGTGAACTGATATGTGGAACCGCATCAGGCGTTCGTCATGGGTTATATCTTCAGATTACGCATGTCCATTGTGCTGTGCTTTCGTGTCATGGCCGCCGCCTTCGGTGATGCATGGACGGTTGTTCAGGAGGTGACTGGGAGGGGAAGCGGCGGCGACCCATGTGATCGGGCTCGAAGGCGGAGAGGTGCGGGGTTTGCAACACGGCAAAAATGGCTGCCGGGGGCAGCCATTGCTGGTAATTCAACCAATGACATCGATGCGTGCGAGGTCCCGTCAGGCGACACCCGCACTGACTGCGGCGTTCACGGCGGAGAATGAATCTTCAATCGCAATGACCGAAGCCGATCCTGCACTCTGGCCACCGGAGCCGATCGAAGCGGCATTCAAGTCGGCGCTGGCTGAATTCCCGCCAGCTGGCATCGATGAGCTCTGGCTCGTGCCCTGTGGTGACGGTGGATAAGCAGAAAACATGCTCTGTTCGGTGCCGAATTGGGGGGCTCCGGGGAAAGTGCCCGTGAACGGATTGGTCGTACTGGCGAAGGAATTCGAGGCCTGGAAAGCGCTGCCTGGCGCGGCATACTCGATGAAGCCGGTGGAGCCGATGTTGGTGTTTCCGCCGGTTGCGGATGCGTGAGTGCCAGCCATTGCTTCAGGCGCGGGAAAGCCAGAAGGTGATTGGGCCAGGGAGCTGGTCTGAGCCGAGCCAGCGGCAATCACGCCCTGCATGACGAATGCGAAGGTGTCGACATTGACATTCGTGCTCTGGCCGGCAGCTACACCGGCTCCCTGGGCGTCGGCAAGAAAAGGATAGCTTGGATAAGGCATATCTTTTCTCCGTAATTTATCGAGGCTTGTTCATCTGAGCTGGATCGACAGGGGACCGCAGAGTTGATGCTGCACGAGATTTGATGCTGCACGCCGGCCAGGAGCCGCTTGTGCTGAAAGTGGGAAGCGGGCACCGCAGGATGCAGCCTAATGAAACGTTGAGCGGAGGCCTAGGTGTTCATAGGCGTATGAGTCTAGAGAGGCATGATGGTTGCCGGTTGCATGGTGATTGGAGGCATGGTCGAGTTGGTCTACTCTGAACTGAGAGGGATCTCTCGGTATTGTGTTGCTGCACTTTCGTTGCAGCGTGATTGCTTCAGGTCAGCGTCTCGAAAGGTCGGGAGCTGCGCAGGCAATAGATGCGAGTGCGGATCAAATTGCTGCGGTTCTTCCACAGTGGTTCATCTGCTGGAGGTCACTGCTGCAGGTCTCTGGGGGAGAGGGGCCCGGCAGGGCGTTTCACTCGCTAGTCATGCAATAATCGTCAAGAGCTTGCCATCGACGATGGAGAAGCTGTCCTGCACGGCGAGTGCGAGGGTTGCTGCCTGGGTGTCGCTATTGCTGCCGAATGCATTGGCGGTTGCCATGATTTCGGCGGTAGTGCCGTTGGTGCGGGTATCGAAGACGTCGCTATCGAAATCGACTTGCGTTTCCATGGTGGTGCTGTAGATGACAGGCCCTTCCGAAGGCGACCAGCCATGCAAGTCGATGGCAACAGCAACGCTGTTGCTGACGGCATATGCACTGTTGACGTCCGTTAGAAGTGTGTGCGTCGTAATGATGAGTATGTAATCTGCATTCGCAAAGTCGATCTGGGTGTCCGCGTGGGCAAACGGCGTAGAGCCGTCTGCGGTTTCCGCACTTGCGGTGAAATGAGCAAAACCCTCGTATGTCGTGACCCATTCGTTGCTGTTGGCCGTCGATGAAAGACTTCCGGTTGCGGAGGTTTCGTTTCCAGCAGCCAGCGCCGTCCCGGTGATGACCGCCATCAGGGCATCGGAGGGGGCGGCATGGATTGGTGACGGTCCCAGGTCGATGGGAATGTCGGTCAGCGATAACGTGGGGCGCATCTCCTCGGAGATGAAATACAAGGGGCGGCCGAAGGTGTCAGGGACGAATTCAGGCAGCAGCTTGAATCCGCTATTCAGCATGGCCTCGAGTGCGTCGCCTTTGACAGTCTGCCAGTCGACGGCCGCAGTGCCAGCAAACGCGGAAGGTGCGCCCGGGTCTGGATGCGAGGCGTCGTCGGCGAACGCGTTGGCTTTGGGATTGCCGGCTTTGGTATTGTCGGCGATTGCCTGCCGGTCGCCGGGGGCGCGCGCGGAGACGCCGTGGGAAAAATCCTGAAAGAGTGGGGGAGACCAGCCCGGAGACCAATCGCCAAAGTGCTGAGGCTGAAGAGCTGGAGCGTCGTCGGACGGCATCGGCTGCAGCGATAATTGTGGCGTACTGTGCCGGTCTTGCGTCTCCAGGCCAGGCATCGCTTGGAGATCCGGCTCAGCGGCAGGTGTCGGAGAGGGGGGGGGCTTCTGGTGCTGCCGGTCATCGCTTCCCTCCACCGGGGCGTGCGGCGGCGGCTCCATTTCTCCATCGGTGGAGAGGGGTTGGTCAGGCTTGTGTGCGGTTGGTGCTGTCTTGCTGGCGCTGCCCGCTAGCAATTGAGCGGTGCTCGATTGTTCGACACCGGCTGGGAGCGGCAGCTTGGGATCCTCTGCGGCTTGGCTTTCGCTGAACCTGCGGAGCTGGCCGGCCATCAACCTAACGCCCATCGTGTGCTCTCCCCGCATTCAACGTGCGGCGCACGCTGTCCGACTTGGATCGGCCCAGGCTACCGGAATGGGCAGGAAAAGATATTCGGCAAAGGGTAGGTGATCTATCGGGTATATGCGTCTTTTGATCGGTGCTCGTTTGGTCCGGGGTAGTAGGCCTTGTGACGTGCCGACGTTAGGCGTAGGGGGGTAGAACTCATCCATTGGGAGTATATGCGGTAGGGTAGGGTATGCGATTTTTGGGGTTATCCAGCCAGGGGGTGGTGGTTGCTGCCAAGGCACTTTCGCCTTACATGGGGCGGGTCGCGCACCTTCTGGCGTTGCTCGAGCTTGCTTCGGGGCTGCCGGGATCACGGGTGTGCGATTGCATCGGGCGTCTCGTCGATGCAGGACGGCAGGGTTTGAGACCAATCAGAGTGGACCGGGAGGGGAAGCAACCATCATGAGGACAGAGACCGTTACTGTGCCGCTGCGTGACGGCAGTCTCAATGCGTACGTCGCCTATCCAGACAAGACCCCGGCCGGCGCCATCATCGCGATCATGGAGATCTGGGGCGTCAACGATACCATGCGGCGGCATGCACATGAATTTGCAGAAGCCGGCTACGTGTGTCTGGTGCCGGACCTGTTCTGGCGGCAGGAGCCAGGCGTCGAATTGTCCGACCGTAATCCGGACCACATCACCAAGGCTTTCGATCTCTACTACGATTTCGACTACGACCTTGGTGTGCGGGACATGGAGGATGTGATGGCCTACCTCCGGAATAACACGGAGGGCAATGGCAAGGTCGGTGCAGTCGGATACTGTCTGGGCGGCAAGCTCTGCTATCTGATGTGCTGTCGAACGGAAATCGATTGCACGGTGGCCTACTACGGCACTTATATCGAGCATCACATCAAAGAGGCGCCGAACCTGCACCGGCCGATGCTCCTGCACATGGCGATGAACGACAAGTGGGTGCAGCCGGAGGTCAACGACTTCGTCGAACGGCGCATCGGCAGCAACCCATATGTGACGATCGAGAAATATCCGGGGGCTGCTCATGCCTTCGCGCGGCACGGCGGTGTTCCCTATTCGCAGCCGGAGGCGGACAAGGCGTTGAAGCTGTCTGTGGAGTTTTTCGGGCGCTATCTGAAGTAGACACGACACGGCAGGGCGATATGAAACTCGACGTCTTCAACCACTTCTCGCCGGCACGCTACTTCGAGGCGTTTTGCAGTGCGGCGCCGCAGCATCCGGCGGCTACGCTGTTCAAGCGGCGGCCGGAGCTTTACGATCTCGACGCGCGATTGCGGCTGCTGGATCGGGTGGACGACGATTATGCGCAGCTGTTGTGCCTGGCCAATCCGCCGCTGGAGGCGATTGCCGGACCCGAGCACAGTCCGGCACTGGCGCGGCTGGCCAATGATGAGCTGGCCGCCACCATCAAGGCGCATCCGGATCGGTTTCCGGGCTGGATTGCGGGGCTGCCGATGAACAATCCGGCGGCTGCGGTGGCGGAGGCGCGACGGGCGATCGGTGAGTTGGGCGCGTGCGGGGTGCAGATCTTCACGAACGTGAACGGAGTCCCGCTCTCGGAACCGCAGTATTTCGATCTGTTCGCAACGATGGTCGAGCTCGATCGTCCGCTGCTCGTGCATCCAATTCGCATGGGCAATCACGCGGACTATGCGAGCGAGGACAAGTCGGAGGCGGAGGTGTGGTTCACGTTCGGGTGGCCCTACGAGACCAGTGCCTGCATGACGCGGCTGGTCTATGCGGGGCTGTTCGACAAGCTGCCCAGCTTGAAGATCGTCACGCATCATTATGGCGGCATGATCCCGTTCTTTGCAGAGAAGATCACGCTCGGGTTCGAGCAGATTTTCTTTGGCAGCATGGAGCGGAACCCCTTGGCGGAGAAGTGCGGTCTGAAGCGGCCGGTGATCGATTATTTCCGGATGCTCTACGCAGACACTGCTACCAACGGCTCGGTGGCGGCGGCGACGTGCGGCTATTCGTTCTTCGGGGCGGACCGTACGGTGTTTGCGACTGACGCGCCGTTCGACCCCGACGGCGGCGTTCATCTCGTCAACCGGACGATTGCGGCGGTGAATGCGCTCGCCATATCTGATGCGGAAAAGGCGCGCATTTTCTCAGGCAATGCGGCCGAGATGTTCGGCGTAAAGGTATAGATCTAAATAGGGACAGCTCGGTTTATTCCATAAATGGAGCTGTCCCACTTTTTTACTTTTTATCGAGGAAGTTGCGTGTCGAAGATCCTGGTGCCGTCGAGGCGCTCCAGATGGCGGCCGAAGCGAAACTTGACCTCCGGGCCGTCGAGCGGGGGGCTTTGGGCGTGGCGGGCAAGCGGCTCTACATTCAGCACAGAGAAGGTGTGGCCGGGCTCCTTCACGATGCTGTCGAGCTTGCCCATGAGATCCTGCAGATTGTCGAAATCGTGCGCGCGGGCAATGCCGGCGGCCTTGGCCATGCCGGCATAATCCGCGTGCTCCCGATAGGGCAGGACGAGATTGTTGGTCGAGCCGTAGGTGCGGTTGGAGACGACGAAGTGCTTGAGGTTGGGGAGATCGAGCTGGCGCTCAACGAACAGCATCCCGGGGTTCATGCAGAATGCGCCGTCGCCTGAGAACACCACCACGGTTCGATTGGGATGGCCCATGGCAATGCCGGCAGCGAACATCGAGGTCAGGCTCATGGACGCCTCGAGGTAGAACACGCGCTCGGTCTCGCGCGTGAGCTCCCACCACAGCTCCGACGTGTTGCCGGCGGAGGTAATGATGATCTCGTCTTTCAGGCGCTCTGTCAGGGCCTTGAAGCAGGCTTCGAAGTCCATCATCAGGCGGCCCCCCTCAGAAGATCGCGGGAGAAGCCGACGACGACGGGGCGTGAGATCACTTTCGAATGGCGATAAGCGACGGCGAGCTTGGGAATATCGGCGCTTGCCTCGATGGTGACATATGGCATGTCGATGGAGCGGATCACCTCGTCCAGATAGAGCCCATTGGATACATGGAACTTCGCCTTGTCGCCGGGGCGGCCGCGCAGCGTGATGCCGAACAGCATCGGGATCTGGTAGGTGTAGTTGATCTTGGTGATGGCGTAGACGCAGGTCATGAAGCCCGATGCGCCCATCAACGCCATGGCGCCAATACCGGAGAAGAAGGCGCCGGAGCACAGGCCGACAGCCGATTCCTCGCGATTGACAGCGACGTGCCGGAAACGCGGGTCGGCGGCATATCCTTCGATCAGCGGGGTGATCCAGCCGTCCGGCAGACTGGCGACAAGGGATATACCGCAGTCGGCTGTCATATCGATAATGTGTCGGGTGGTTTCGCTTGCCTTGTCGGCCATGGCGGTTCGAGCCTCGTATCTGTATGATGAGCGATAGTGTGCGGGATCACGTTACGTAGGGCAAGGCCAACGACGGGGTTGTCGAGACCGGGTGTGTGAGAGCTGTTTCGGGGTATTGGAACCGGGGCGGCAAGGGATGGGATGGGATGAGGATCATAAGGGATGAGACTGCTCCGCGAAACAGCGGCTGGGGCGCGGAAATGCGACAGGGCCAGATCCTGCGCCTGACGGCGCGTACGATCATAGACTTCGTGGCGTTCGACCTTCGCGATTTCTCACAATGGTTCTGCCAGGCGCGGACAAAAGAGGCGTCGGGCTGCATCTATCTCAAGCGCGGGCATGCCATGCTGTCGCATTCCGGACTGCCGCTGATGACGATGGTGAGCGATGGATTCGAGGGGCTCGGCACGCACGACATGCAGTTTGGCATGTGTAGCAGGGCGCGGCATCAGAGGGCAGAGGCAGAAGGGCGGCTCGGCGAATACCTGCATGCGGAGTTGAAGGTGCCGACACACGGCTGTGCCGAGAATTTGACCGCCGCATGCGCGCCGTGGGGGATACCTTATGTCGAGATTCCAAGTCCGGTCAATTTCTTCCAGAATATGGAGATTGATCAGTCTACGGGACGGATGAGGCGGACGCAGGTGCGTCCAGATCATCCGGTAGCGCTCGAGTTGCAGGCGGAGCGAGACATTCTCGTTGCATTCAGCGCGTGTCCGGACAAGGCGTCGAAGACGGGGGGGCTGGAAGTTCGTGCGACGATTCTGGAGGCATAGCCGGTCATGAAAGTGATGCGTGCGGATGAGGTGCCGGACGGCAATCCGTGGGTCGCGCGAATGCGGCGCGGGGAGGTGCTGCGATTGACAGCTCGTTCGATCGTGAGCCTTGTATGCTTCAACGCGGACGATCTGTCTGAACGGTTCGACCAAGCTCGCACCAAGGTCTACAACATGGCCGTTTGGGCGGGGGCGGGCGATAAACTCTATTCCAAGCTCAATAATCCGATGATGGCGTTCAGGTCAGACGGGTTTGCCGGGCACGGGCGGCACGACCTGCAGCTGGGTTTCGGGGCTGCCGCCAGACTGGCGGGATTGCCGGCGCCGCCGGATGCCCGTCAGCGGTTGGCGCAGTCGCTGGAGCCGTGGGGACTTCGCTGCGGAAGTGATTCCTGCTCCGCTCAACCTGTTTCACGACGTTGATATCGATATGGCGGGCGGCGCATTGAAGCCTACGCGATCGCGGCCTGTGGAGGCTGCGTCGGTCGAGTTGGTGGCGGAAATCGATCTGGTCGTCGCCGCGATCCAGGATCCAGATCCGGCGCTTGCGGCGCCGCTGATGTTCCGGGCCGATATCTTGTCGGCGTAGGCCGTTGGGCTCAATTGCGCGCAAGATAGCGGTCGTAGCCCAGATCGGTAGCGAATGCGCGAGCCTGAATCTTCCGCATAACCGGTTCCACGATATCCGCCTGGCGTGCCAACTCGTCGAGATCGCGACCGACAGCGGGCATAATGGCGTCCAAACGACGGGCAAGGCCCGCCTCGTCTATCCTGGTGCAGCGGCCGTCGGCGACAATTCTATCGCCGCCAACCCAGACATGGCGGAGACCGCGGCCAGTTTCGGCGTAGACGAGTTGGCGGGCGGCGCTGTTGAACGGTCGCCAGGCCGGGTCGGTCAGGTCGTAGGCGACGATGTCGGCTGCCATTCCAGGCTCGATAGCGCCGAGGCGATGCGACTGGCCCGCGGCGTTGGCGCCGCCAAGAGTGGCAAGTCTGATCGCCTCGGCTGCGGACGCACGATCCGGGCCCGGATCAGAAATGCCATTCAGGAGACAATAGAGCTTCATCACCTGAAGCATGCTCTGCACGTCCGAGCAGCTGCAATTGTCGCAACCCAGGGACAGCCCCAGACCGGCGCGCCGATACGCGGAAAGCGGGGCAACACCGGATCGCAGACGAAGGTTGGAAAGCATGTTCAGCACGACGCCAGTGCCGGTGTCTGCGAGCCTGGAGATCTCGCGGTCATCGGGCCAGACGCCGTGCGCGATGGTGACACGCTCGCCGAGGAGGCCGGCAGCAGCCATATAGTCGATGGCCGAGCCTCCGTATGCTGCCATATGCTCTTTCGCGAACAGGCGCTGGAGCCGCGTTTCATAGACATGCGTATAGACCGGCAACTGCCTTTCGGCGGAGAACTGGGCGACCTTCTGCAGCAACTCGAAGGAGCAGCGCTGGGGGGCGGACGGACTGATGCCCCACATCACGCGGCCATTGCGGTCGCCGATGCGGTCAATCTGCCGGCCAAGGAAATCGACCTGAGCCAGTCCATCGCCGGCCGATGTTCCGATGATCGCATGATGCTCGGGCGGGACCATCTCATCGGCCCAGAGGATCGTGTCGAGCTGGGATTTGTCGCGGACGGTCACGGAGAGGATGACGCGAACGCCGACGCTCTCGTATGCCTCGACCATGGCATCGATGGTCTCGGCGTCGTAGCGTGACAGATTGGCGAAGTCCTGGATTGTCGTAATCCCGTTGCGGGCGCATTCGACAGCACCCAGCAACGTCCGCAGGTGAACTTCCTCAGGGGAGCGATTGTTGCCGATTGCGCCTGCGATGATGCCCCATCTCTCGAGCGAGATCGCCTCGAAGCGACCCTTGGCCAATACGTCGTGGGAGTGGTAGTGGCCATTGACGAAATCCGGGAACGAGCAAGTGGCCTGACAGGTCCAGGGTCTCAATGTTCGCGTTCGAAAGATTCGGCTCGACGGCTTTTACGACGCCGTCCTCGACGAGCACATCGGTTGCAGGGGGGTGATCGGTATCGCCTTGATGGCGATAGACGCGGGCACCGGTCAGGACAAACGTTCTTGCCATGCTCGAGGTCATGTTCGGGGGCTCCGGAAACCGGGCGCGGTATCGTTCTACAGTTTCTCGATTCCGCCATGTCGGCGCGACCATTGCGGTGCGTCAGTGGCGAACTGCTCGATAACGCGGAGGGCGTCGGCGCCGAGACGGTTCTCGCGTTTGGCAACGTCGATGATGTGAGCAAGTGTGGTGAGGCTACGAATATCGGGTGCGGCCGGGAATACGCGATAGTCGAGCAGGACGAAGGTGCCTACGACATTGGCTTCGGCATGCTCGAGCGCGGCGCGGAACGTCGCCTTGGTGCGCCCGTCCGTCGTCAGATCATCAATCAGCAGCGTGCGCGTTCCCGACTCGAATGAACCTTCGAAGTGGGCGAGGCGACCGAAGCCGCGCGCCTGCTTCAACACAATGACGAGGGGAAGATTGCATCGATCTGCAGCCATGGCAGCGAACGGCACGCCCGCCAGCTCGCACCCGGCAATCTGGTCGAATGCGTCAGTGCCAAACGTCTGATCGATGCGCTGCAGGGCGAGCTCCAGCAGGCGGGAACGCGCGTTGGAGAACGAGATCAGCCTTTTCAGGTCGATGAAGACCGGGCTGGCCCAACCGGAGGAGAAGAAAAACGGGTCGTTGGCGGAGCGGGTGTAGACCGCACCAGCGTCCAGCACGATGCGGGCAGCTTCCAAGGCCGCGGCGCTTGCTGTTTCGTCGCTGGCGGCCATCAGCGCAAATCCTCGGGGCTGTTGGCGCACGTCCATAATGTGCGGGTGAGGAGCTCGGCGCCAGCGAAGAAATCCGGCAGCTCCATCTGCTCATGCGGATTGTGGCTGCCCTTGTCGTTGCGCACAAAAATCATGGTGGATGGTATGCCGGCGTTGGCGAACACGGCTGTGTCGTGTCCGGCGCCAGAGGGCATGATCTCGTGGTCGATCGATGCGGCCTTCGCCTCGTCTACCAGCATGCCGACCAATTTCTCGGACATGCGGGCAGGCTCGGTATAGACGGAACTGCCGAGGAGGAACTCAACGCCGCGCTTGGCCCCGATCTGACTGCACTCTGATTGGATCAGGGCACCAAAGGAATTCAGCGTCTTCTCGTCCTGGCTGCGATATTCGAGCGCGAACGTGACCTGGCCGGGCACGCGGGAGACGGCGTGCTCGTCCGGGTTGGTCTCGACAATGCCCGAGGTGACAACAAGATCCTCGCCCCATTCCAGCAGCACGCGCCAGTGCTCATCAAGACGTAGCAGAAACTCCGACATAGCCAGCACGGCATCATGGCGCAGCCATCTGGGCACGGCGCCGGAATGGGCGGCCTCGCCACGGCAGACGATGCGGCGATGGCGGACGTTGCCGCGAATGCCGGTGACGATGCCTACCGGCTTCTCGCGGGCGATCAGAACCGGGCCCTGCTCGATATGCAACTCGATCCAGCTGTGGAACTCGGCCGGCGAGCGCAGTCTTTGTGCTGACTTTATGGGCGCCAGGTCGACACCGCATTTTTCCATGTGCTGCTCGAGAGGCTTGCCGGTAACGCGATGCGTGGAGGCAAGATCATCGGCGGTCAATTGGCCGAAGATGGAGCGAGATCCGAAATAGCATGGGCCGCCGTACCACGCGCTTTCCTCGCCGCGCAGCACGATGAGCTCCATCGTGCGCAACGGCCGGCCTTTGTCTTGAGCGGACAGCAGCGCCATCAAGCCAGCGACGACGCCGGCAGCGCCATCGAAGTTGCCGCCTTGAGGGACGCTGTCGAGGTGCGAGCCAGTGGCGGTAGCCGGCAACTCAGGGCGCGTGCCGGGAAGGCGCACAATAAGATTGCGGGCGGCATCCCATTCGGTCTCGAGCCCACGCTCACTGGCGATGCGCTCAATGACTTGCATTGCCTCGGTTTCGCCTTTGCCATATGTTTCGCGGCTGATCCCGACGCCGTCGAACGACATATCGCGGAAGGTGTCGAAGAGGTTGCGAGCGAACTCGTGCGGATCTGCCCATTCCGTCATCGAGGCGGCCTGTTTTCTTCCCTTGTTGCGGCGCAGAACGTTCGTCATATGGGCTCGAGTTCAGGGTAGCGCAAACGCGAAACGGCGCCTCGCCGGCGCCGTCCGGTGTAAACTGGTAAGAAGGCTATTCCGGAATTGCGAGAGGTTCAAGGGCATGGTGAGGCCTTGATGAGATTCTGCCAGCGGGGGTGTTTGACATAATTCGCGGCGTGGGCCTTACGTAGTCCTGCAGTGTGCAGTCGATCCGGTCGTAAACAAGCGGGATATCAACTCGTCATGGTGAACAGCCTCGTGCCAAGCATTCGGATTCTACGCGAGAACGATCTCAAGGGTCTGCTCGATCCGGGGCGCGGGCTGGATGTCATCGAACAGACCTGGCGGGACTGTGGCCATGGGGGAAGATATGCGCTGTCGCAGCCGACATCGCTGTTCGGCGGCTCGGGCGAGCCGGGCATGGCCAAGTACAAGGTCAAGGGGGCGACGCTGACAGGTCAGCAGGTGACCGGGTTGCGGCTGGTCAGCGACCTGCCGGACGATCACGGTTTCGCATCCTATCACATGCTGATGGTGTTCGACGACAAGACCGGCGCGCCGATAGGCCTTCTGGATGAGCTTTGGCTGCATCGCTTCAGAACGGCGCTGACCGGCGTGGTGGCGGCACGTCACCTTGCGCGTCCGGAGTCCAAAGTCGTTGCCCTGATCGGCGCAGGCGGCATCGCTCGAGAATTGTTTCCTGCGCTGGAACAGGTGTTCGCGCTCGAGGAGATACGGGTGGTAGCTCGGCGGCTGGAAAGCGCGCAGCGTTTCTGCAGCGAGATCGGTGGCGGGCGCAAGGCCAGATTCATCCCGATGGCGAGGTCGGAAGATGCGGTTGCGGGAGCCGATATCGTCATGACCCTGACGTTTGCCGATGCGCCGATGATCCTGCCGGGCATGCTGGAGCCGGGGGTGTTCCTGTGCTCTATGGGGGAGACTGAAGAGGTTGATTTCCGTGTGCTTGACGAGGTCGACCGGTTCATCGTCGACGAGTTCGAGTTCGCCAGCATGCTGGGGGATATCTCGATCTGGCTCAAGGATCGGAAGATCGAGCACGATGTGCTGAAGGCGCGCGTCGACGCCAATATCGGCGAAGTGGTTGCGGGACTGAAGCCAGGGCGGCGTGCGGCGGAAGAAAAGGTGTTCGCCATCATCCAAGGTATGGCGATATGCGATCTGGCTCTGGCGAATGAGGCGCTGAAGCTGGCCGGAACTCGCGGGCTCGGCGATTCGCTTTCATTGTTTTCGCCGCCAGGCTGATGGAGCGGCCGGCGCCGCACCTCATCCATGGACGACGGGTGAGCGCGCGCTTCAAAGACACTGGCTGATGCATAGGTCCCACTGGTATCTCATGGGCAGGCACGGATGCAGGCTGCCAGTCCACCGCCGGGAGGGGCTTGATGCTCCGCTCCGCCGCTGACGAAGATCCTGGTCGTGCCGAGCATGGCGCCGACTACGCCGCTGGCCGCGGATCGCATGTGCTTGTCGGGGTCGACCTCGCTCTGGAAGACCGTGGTGCGATTGCCGCGCACGATGCCGGTCTGGGCGACTCCAGCCTTCAGGAATACGGCTTTGAGGGCATTGGTGCCGGTCAGCTCACCCTCTTCGTCGAGGCCGCAGCCGGCCGTTCTAAACAGGCGTTTCAATGATCTTGCATCGATGATGTCGTCGAATTGTGCGGCATGAATCATCAGATCACCACCCGCGCCGGGGCGATTGCCCAAAACGAGCACCTCGTTGTGCGTCACCTCGATGCCGGAGAACGTCATGGCCCGACGGGCGTAGAATTGAACGTCCTTGCCGATGGTCATGCTGTCGACCGTGGCGGGGGCCAGCTCGCCGAGAGCAAGGGCAACGCCGAGGGCTGCTGCGCCGCGGGCCCGGGCACTCGAGCCTGCGCGGGCGATCACATCCGGGTTGCCGGTGGAGGCAGCCAGGCTATGGGTCAGGATTGGTGTCTTGACCAGAACCAAGACCACATCCTTGGCGGCCAGCCCGGCTTCGGCCATGGCCTGTTCGGTGGCGCGGGCAACGGACCGGCTGTGGGTGGCCGTTATCATGTCTGCAGGGGATAGCGGAGTTGAACGGGCGCCGCCCATTGCGAGGCGGGGTGGGCCGTCGGCTGTAGTGGGCTCTTCAAGGGTTGCGATGACATCGACGCCGGGGCTCAGGATCCCTTCGCAGCCGGTCGAAAATATCAGCGTCGTCCGGTCGAGCAGTGAGGGTCCGCCAATCTTGTGGAGCGCTTCTTCCGTGCTGCGGATAGCGATGTCCCGGGAGAAATCATTGATGGTTGCGGTGCCCTCGGTCTTGCCAAGCACAGCGAGTCTGCTGACACGGTCAAGCGGCAGGCGCGACAGGATAGCCTCCAACTGGCGAACGTCGCCGGGTCCATCTGTGGCGTAGCTTTGAATTACGGCTGGCATACCTAATGTTCCGTGCTGCTGGTTGAGGGGGGGCTCATCAAGATTTGGCGGAGACCCGTTCCTCGGCGACGCCGAGCAGGACGTTGGCGCCAAGTATGATGTCCTCCTCCGACGTGTCCTCGGAGATGTGATGGCTGCGGCCGCCAATACTGGGGACGAACAGCATCGCCGAGGGGATATGGCGTGCGAGAACGAGAGCGTCGTGGCCGGCCCCGCTGGGCAGTGACATGTGAGGGGCTTGCAACCGCCGGGCGGCGCTTTCGATCGCGGTTGTCAGCTCCGGATCCATCGGGGTCGGATCAGTTGCCAGGGTTGGCGTGAGGGTGCATTGCGCGCCATGGCGGCCGGCGGCTGCGCTTGAGACCTCGCGCACGAGCTGCTCCATCTGCGCCATGCGATCGGCCGCGTCGTCGCGGAACTGGAAGGCAAGCTCCGCCTCGGCCGGAACTACGTTCACGGCGCCTGGGCGATAGGTGCTTGCTCCGATGTTCCAAACGCTGTGTGGTCCGCGTATTTGGCGGAATGCCTCGGCTATTGCGACAGAGAAGTCGGCAGCCGCGGCGCCGGCATCGCTACGCATGTCCATCGGTGTGGTGCCAGCGTGATCGGCCCGACCTGAGAACAGGATGCGAAAAGAGCGAATACCGACGATCGCGGTGACGATGCCGATGCGCAGCCCAGTCGCCTCCAGCCGGGGGCCCTGCTCGATGTGAGCTTCCAGGAAGGCGACATGGCGGGAGGGGTCGAGCCGGGCAGGGGGATTATTGTCGATACCGGCGAGGCCAAGGGCATCGGTCAGGAGAGCGCCATCACGGTTGCGAGCGGCGGCGGCAGACGCGGCGTCCTGTTCACCACAGAATGAGCGGGAGCCGAAGAGGGCGAGGTATGTACCTTCCTCGTCCTGGAAAGATACAACGTCGACGCCGGTTTCCCGGGCCGCTCCGTTTTCCAGACGACAGCGTGCGATCTCCAGCCCGTATATGACGCCCAGGCTGCCGTCGAGCCAGCCGCCGCGAGGTACCGTATCAGTGTGCGAGCCAATCAGTATCGCTCGTTTGACGCCTGGTGTGCGGCCATAAACGTTGCCGGCATTATCGATCATTGCTTCGAGGCCGGCTTCCCGCATGCGGTCGCGCAGCCATTCGCGGGCCTGGATGTCTTGGGTGCTGAAGGCGGTACGGTCCACGCCGGTCTGATATTGGCCGATCGAGGCCAGCGTTCGCAGATCGGCAATCAGGCGCTGGCCGTTCACATGCATGATTTGGTGTTCTCTGGATTTGGGTTCGAAGGCGGGTATCCAAGACCGGTGGGACCGGCCAGTCAATCGGCGCTGATCTCGGTTGGCTTCAGCCCGTTCCGTGAACGGCTGTTTTTGCGAGCATGATGTGTACGCCTTTGGAGCCGTTTACCGTCTGGGTTATGCGCAGGTCGGCTGCCAGACTGCACAGCGTGTAGGCGTCCTCGCGGCTGATGTTCGCTTTCTCGGTGACGAGGCTCAGCATGTCGCGAAGGGCGCGAACGACACACTGATCGAGATCGGGATCCATCGCCATCGTCATATAGTGCGTGGGCGTTTCCGCACGTGGGTAGGACAAATTCAGGTCCTTGCGCACAGTGAGTCGAAACCGGCCCTGCAAGGCGGTTTCAATGGCGGTGACGCAGACCTCGCCGTCGCCTTGCACGCCATGTCCGTCTCCGCAGGAGAAGTTGGCGCCGGGGACATACACAGGCAGGTAGAGTTTCGCGCCCGGCAACAGCTCCTTGTTGTCGAGGTTGCCGCCCATTGCGCGCGGGATCAGCGATGTGATGCGGCCCCAGGCGGGGGGAGGGGCGACGCCCATCACACCGAAGAACGGCGACAGCGGCAGCTCGACGCCCCAGGGCAGCTTGCCGACGTTGCGCTCGACGTCGAGCGGGATATTCAGGATGCGGGTCTCGTGGAAGTCGTCCGGCAGGGTGCCGGCCAGAGGCCGGATGAGATTATAGCCCCAGTCCTGGCTCAGCTTGATGTCGAGGATCTCCACTTCCAGGGTGTCGCCTGGCTCGGCGCCTTGCACGGCGACAGGGCCGGTCAGGATATGGCCGGCGGGTGGACGCTCCGTGTGCTTGTGGATCTCGTAAAGCTCGGGCGGCACATGGAAGCCCTGGGGCGGAAGAACCTCCGGCGCACCGGAAACTGTGTCGATGGTCACCTCGTCGCCGCTGGCTATGCTGGCGACGGCCGGATAGCGAGCGTCGAACCAGCCCCAACGGCAGGTCTGAGGGCCAGCTTTGACGTGCGTGTGCGCCATGTCGGGGGCTCCAATCGTCTAAATCGCGTCCAACCGTAGGCGGTCTTGCCGGGAAAGATCAATCAGCTTGGCGCCGTGGTCGGCGATGCTTCACATATATGCGAATATTGTGATGCGTGCTAATATTCGACGTATGATCTATCGGCGGTGGGGCAATCGGCGGTGGGGAAGCTATACTGCTTGTTCGTCTCAGCGAACGAAGCGCGACATCGGGTCAATGAGAATTTTGAGGGTGGCGTTCGGGAAGCCGCCACGTGACTTTGGAGGGGACAACCTTGGCAGGACTTAGAGAGGCGGTAGCGGCCAATCCGGGAGCATGGCTCGCCATCGGCGGCCTGATCATTGGCATCCTATTCGGCTACATCGTGTTTCGCACGAACTTCTGCACGATGGGCTCGATATCGGACATTGTATCGTTTGGGGATTATCGTCGGTTCAGGGCTTGGCTGCTGGCGGCCGCGACAGCGCTGGTGGGTACGCAGGTGTTTGCCACGACCGGTGTCGTAGACCTGTCCAAGTCCATGTATCTTGGCGCCAATTTCAATTGGCTCGGGCATTTGCTTGGCGGGCTGATGTTTGGCTACGGCATGGTATTCGCCGGCGGATGTGCGAGCCGTAACCTGGCTCGCGTGGGATCGGGAGATTTGCGGTCGCTGCTGACGCTGGTCGTAATGGGGCTTGTGGCCTACATGACAATCGGCGGGATCATCGGTCCGGTGCGTGCTTTCATGGAGCAGTCGACAGCGATCAACCTGGCTGCATTCGGGGCCAAATCGCAGGGCCTTGGCGGGCTGATTGCGGGGGTTGGGCCGCAGGCGAGCATGAATTTGATCATCGCCGGCGTGATTGCCGCGATTGTGGCCGTTTACTGTTTCATGGACAGCTCCTTCCGTTCGTCGCCGACGCATATCGTGGCGGGCCTCGGCATCGGCTTGTGCGTGGTTGCGGGCTGGGCATTGACGGGACTGGGTTATGATGACTTCGCGTCCCGTCCCGTTCCGCCAATCTCGCTGACGTATGTGCGGCCGACTGCGGATTCGATCGAATGGCTGCAGCGGTTCACCGCCGGAATGGTGCCGGGGTTCGGGGTGGCGACCGTGTTCGGCGCCATCCTGGGCTCGTTCATCGCTGCGAAATCCATGGGCCGGTTTCAGCTGGCCACGTTCACCGACGTCAAGGATACGCAGCGTAATCTGTTCGGGGCGGTGCTGATGGGCCTGGGTGGCGTGATTGCGCTTGGGTGCACGGTCGGGCAAGCCATAACCGGCGTGTCGACCTTGGCGCTCGGCTCGTTCCTGACTTTCGCGGCAATCGTGATCGGCGGCTTCATAGGGATGAAGCACATGGAACGCATCCTGATGGCAGAGATTTGAGCGGTGTCATGGCCGGGCAGGCATAGCGGATGCTTGATGGTATCGTCAGTAGTCTCTGGAGGAAGCCAAATGCCTCAACGCCGCCACCGGATGATCGGATTTGTGTCTGTGGCTCTAGCCGCCTTGTTGGCGACAAGTGCGAGCGCCGCGGACAACGGACTGTCGGTCCGGACCAAGAAGGCGGCATTCGACGATGTCCGCTTCGACCTCACGAATGCGATCACCAACAAAGGCCTGGTCGTCGACTTCAACGGCAAGATAGCGACGATGCTGGAACGCACGGGCGCGGACGTCGGAAGCGCCAAGCCGGTCTACAAGAACGCTGAGTACTTCACGTTCTGCTCCGCGAAACTGTCGCGTCAAATGATGGAGGCGGATGCGGCGAACATCGGGTTGTGCCCGTATGCCGTATTCATCTACGAGACGGCCGCGGCGCCCGGTACGACGCAAGTCGGCTATCGCCGGATGCCGGCACAGGGAACAGGCGCGTCCAACGCTGCGTTTGGCGCGATCAACGCGCTCTTGGACGAGATCGTGGCCGAGGCAACCAAGTAGCGGGTAGCGGGTATCGGGTAGCAGGCGAGACGGAAATTCGTTTTCACTGCGTCGATGTCATGAGGGCACGAAGCGAAATGCGCCCTGATGGCGCTCGACGCGTCCGATGCCGGGCCATGGCAGGTGATAGCCCAGCAACCCAACCTTGTCAGTGGCAAGCAGGTCCAGGATACGCTGGCGCGCGCGGACGCCCATGTCGGCGTCCCAGTCGGCGCCCCAACGCCACTCAGGTCTGGCGAAAGATACCGTCGCCTCTGTGAGAACGTCGCCGCCGATCAGTATGCGGTCGGTTCCAGAGGTCAGCATGACGCTCGCGTGGCCCGGGGTGTGGCCGGCAAACTCCACAAAGGCAAGACCGGGGACGATCTCGCTGCCAAGCTTCGCGGTCACGAGTTTGTCGCCGAGCTGGCGCAGGCGTCGGGCGGTTCCCAGTGCGCTTCCCCTGGCCGCTTCCGGCACCTTGCTGGCCGTGTCGGGGTGCAGCCAGTAGTCGCGTTCGGCAGCGGTTATGACGTGCCGGGCCCGGGTGAATATGCTGGCACCATCGAATGGGTCGGACACGCCCCACAAGTGGTCTGGATGGGCATGGGTGAAGATAACCGTGGTGATGGCTTCCGGCTTGATGCCCGCCGCTGCCAGGCTATCGCCCAATTTGCCCCGCGCCGGGCTGAAATCAGGGCCTGCGCCGGAATCGACAAGGATGAGTTCAGTGCCGAGGCGGATCAGCACGACGTTGACCTGCAGCACGCCTGGATCGGCCAGCTTTCTGCCAGCGCTGACGAAAACGGATTCGATTTCGTTTCGAGGGCGGCCAGGCAGCACGAATGAGAATGGCATGGCCATCGTGCCATCAGTGAGCACGGTGACCTGAGCCGCGCCAACCTTGAAGGTGTGGACTGCGGGGGATGCCTGGGCGAGGGCAGTGCCCGCCCAGGCTATCTGAGTGCCAATGATCGTCGCTGACGCGCCGGTCATCAGTGTGCGTCTATCCAAGTGCGAAGCCGACAGGCCGATGGACGAGCTCGGGGTTTCCGACATGACAACACCATCTCACAGTTGCTTCGCGTTGGTTGATGCTCCGCGGGGGCTGCCGGATGCCGGCCTATGATCAACCGACCTTCAGGTAGGCAAACCCTTTGCCCTGCAGCGCTGCGACTGCCGCCACGCCCGACGGCACGATCTTGATGAATTTGGCGTCGCGGATCTTGCCCATGTCGATCTTGTTGGCCTCGAACGTCTTACGGCACAGGTAGACTTCAACGCCGTAACGGGCCAGGTTCTCGATCTTCGGGAACAGCGTCTTGTCGTGCTGGTCCTTGGTCCAGGGCGTGCCCTCGAAATTGTCGAGGTAGGGCTGCACGCCTTTGGAGTGTGCGACGATCACGATCTTGGCCTTGAAGGGATCGAAGTCGTACACGGAGAGATGGTTGTTGATGTTGCGCGCCATGGCCGATATGCGCCGGGGCGTGCCGAAGTCGCAGTGATAGAGGCAGGCGACTTCAGTTTCCTTCTTGAAGTCCTTCATTTCCAGCGATTGCGGGGCGGCGTTGGCCGTGCGAGCCGCCAGGGCGCCGCCGACAAGAGCGATGCCTCCCAGCACATGACGTCTGTCGAGTTTGTCCATCGGCTTCCTCCTTCGATTTTTTTTCGGTGGCTGTTGCCATCCGGCTGCTGTTGGGCGCTCTCAGCGCCAATCACGGTCCCATTATCGGGGCCGATTTCAAGTGCCTCGGACCTTTATGTTGTCTTCCGGTTTAGGGCTGACGACTTTCTGGGCGGTGATGTATTTGGCGACGACATCCCAGATCGGCGGACCTTCAGTTCCCTGATTGACGCTGGCCCATCCGGCGACCGTGTAGTCCTTGCCGGGTTCGATTGTCGTGCCGGTCCTCAGCAGGCGAAGGTCGGAGATGCGCTGGCCTGCGGGCTTGGAGATGTCGATGGTGTAGCCAAGCCCGCCAGTGCGCACCATGTCGCCGCCCTGCTGGTAGTACGGATCGGGATGGAAGATGTTGTCGGCCACGTCCTCGAGCACGAGCTTCAGGCGTTCGCCATTCATCTTGATGCGGTAGCATGCCGGATAGGTCATCGCGGTGCCGTTCGTGAGATCCTCGAAGGTGATCTCCGAGCCTGGCAACACGCTGGTGCCCCAGCGGATGCCCGGTGACAGTGCGATCTCTGCGTCGCGCTCGGCAAGCATGGCGTCACAGATGACGTTATCGAGGGTCCCATCGAAGTTGCCACGACGGTAAAGAATGGTCTCGGTGCGGCCAAGGACGCGCTTAAGCTCGGCTTCGTACGGTGCGCGTGCCTTGGCGATGTATGCGGACATTTCGGCGTCGGGCGTAATCGCATCTGCAAAGATGGGGATCAGCCGGTAGCGGAAGCCCTTGACTTCCTTGTTCTGGACGTCGAGATCGAGACGGGAGACGAACTTTCCGTTCGAGCCGGAGGCTACGATCAGCGTTTTGCCGACGCGTATCACCTCGGGGAGTGCGTCGTGCGTATGTGCAGCGAGGATGACGTCGAGCCCCTCGACCCGGCTCGCCATCTTGCGATCCATGTCGAAGCCATTGTGCGATAACAGTACGACCAGATCCGCGCCCTTCGCCTTTACGGCCTCGACCTCTTGGCGCAGCTCGCGCTCGCGGATGCCAAACCGCCATTTGGGGAACATCCACCGTGGATTGGCGATAGGCGTGAAGGGAAGGGCTTGGCCTATGACGGCTATCTTGACGCCGCCGCGTTCGAATATCTTCGAGCTTTCGAAGACCTTGTCCTCGAAGTCGGCATCACGCACGTTCTGGGCGAGAAAAGCGTAGGACAGCTTGCCGACGATCTCTTTCAGACGCGCTTCGCCCAGGGTGAATTCCCAATGGGCGGTCATGGCGTCTGGCTTGAGCAGGGCCATCGCATCGACCATGTCCTGGCCGTTGGTTTTCAGCGCAGTCCAGCTGTTGGTGAGCGTGTCGCCGCCGTCCAGCAGGAGCATGTTTGGGCCGCGCTCGGCACGGATCGACTTCACGACCCTCGCGATGCGGTCTAGACCGCCCATCTTGCCATAGCTGCGCGCCAACTCGGCGAAATCGTCATACGTCAGCGCGTGGGCGTCGGCGCTGCGCGGTGCGATGTTGAATGTCTTGCGGAATGCCTCGCCTACGATATGGGGGGGCTTTTCCTTGGCGGAACCGACACCGAGATTGACCGACGGCTCGCGGAAATAGAGCGGCATCAACTGCGCGTGCAGATCGGTCAGGTGCACCAGGGTTACGTTGCCGAGAGGCTCGAAGCGAAGGAGCTGATCTTCACTGAGGCGCCCTTGAGCTGCGAGGTGCCGAAGCGGCAGGCCAGTGCCGGCGGCTAGTGTGCCTGCGGCAATGGCGGCGGTGACGAATTCACGTCGTGATATCATGCCGAGCCAACTCCCACCCGGTTGCGCCGAATTGTTGCCGGACGCGGCAGGGCCGCCCCAGCTGCTGCTGCGACTTTGCGGGGCTTGGAGGCACGCGCTTTCAGCACGTTGATCGCGTATGCCTCGTAAATTTGGGCCGCAGGACCTATTTCACGGTGACCTTGCGCTCAGCCTTGTAGACCTCGCCGTTGTCGTCGTGCCAGGAGAACTCGAACGTGCCGGTCTTGGGTACGCGGACGAAAAAGGCGTGATAGGGATTGGCCGATACGGCCGGGTGCCAGTCCGCGCGCATGACCTCCTGGCCATCGAACTTCACGACGAACTGCTTGATGATCTGGCGGGGGATCGGCTTGCCGGACGAATCCTTGCGCAGGCCGGTCTCCATCGGGTGGCTGATCAGGGTCTTGATCTCCATGACCTCGCCGGCCTTGGCGGTGTCGGACATACGGATGCGGGGTGTCGGCTTGGCTGCCATGAGTGTGTTACCTCGGCGCTAGACAATGACGGTAAAGATCGGACTGGCGATATTCCGTGAGCGGGTTCAGCCGCCACAGCCGCCGATCGTGACCTTGACCTCTTTCTTCGCGGTGTAGAGCTTGCCGTCCGACATCTCCGCCACGGCAACGATGTTCTGGCTGCCGGCCAAGCGAATGCGAACCTGGGCTGCGGCTTTCGGGCTCATCGGCGTGAAATAGAAGTCGGCAACCTGCGGATTGGGATTGCCTTCCGCGTAGAAGCGGACCGACTTCACATAGTCCTTTTCGGTCATTGGGCTCTCGACCTCGAAATTGAGGGGAACCACCAGTCCGTTCTCGGCAATCGATGGCATGTCGAGCTTGATCTTGCCGGCCGTCAATGGCTTGTCGCCATAGGCCTTCTTGATCTCAGCGGCGACTTTATCCGGCGTTGCCAAGCCCTCCGTCGGGAGCAGTGAAGCGCCAAGCGCGACAGTTGCTACGGCGGTTGCGCTGCCTGCAACGAACTCTCTTCGGGTCGTATAACCCAGTTTGAGGGCCATAATTGTGATCTCCTTGGCTCGCTCAATTGCACCAGCGCTTCAACCAGGGTGCGCAGTGCAAATCTCCCACCTCGTTTCACGCCGTCTCGCTATTGCCGGTCCTGGTCTCGTTGGCGAGGCGACATCGAAAGATTAGCATATTGCTATTCTTTGTTGCAATCCTCATGATTTCTGTCGCATGATGAGGTCGCTTTGGCTGCATCTTGTGGCAGGGCTACTGTGAGATGTGAGATATGATGTGTGCGTCCTGGCTTCTCCTCCGTGGGCGGAGAGCCTCGGGCCAAGCCGAGAGATCGGTTGATGCGAAGCCGCTGACGATAAAAAGACCTGCGGCTGTATCTCTGGGATGGATAGCAAGGGAGGGTGGAATGCTCCTACGTGACTGGCTGCCAGCGCTCACGCTGGCGCTGAGCGTTGTGGGGTCGGGCGCGCCGGCGTTGGCACAGGCTCAGGACGACAGTGAGAAGGAAATCGAGCGCTATCGCGCGATGATCAGCGATCCGTTCTCCAATCCCGGCTATCTGAATGTCGACCGCGGCGAGATCCTGTGGAAGACAAAGCGCGGCAAGAACAACGTCAGCCTCGAGACGTGCGACGTGGGCAAGGGGCCTGGGAAGCTGGAAGGGGCGTTTGCGGAATTGCCCCGCTACTTCAAGGATGCCGACAAGGTGATGGATCTCGCGCAGCGGATCCTGTGGTGCATGGAGAACATCCAAGGCCTGGACACCAAAGACGCCATCAAGCGCAAGTTCAGCCCCTCCAACCGGGCTTCCAATTCCGACATGGAGGATCTGGTTACTTATGTGGCTAACAAGTCGAACGGCATGAAGCTGAGCCAGCCGCTGAGCCATCCGAAGGAGAAGGAAGCGTTCCAGATCGGTGAAGCGCTGTTCTACAAGCGCTCGGCGACCAACGACTTCTCCTGTGCCACATGCCATGGCGAAGTCGGCAAGCGCATCCGGCTGCAAGGACTGCCGCAACTGAACAAGCCGACAAAGGACGCGCAGCTGACGCAAGGGGCGTGGCCAACGTATCGGGTCAGCCAAGGCCAAGTGCGCACCGTGCAGCATCGCATCTACGATTGCTACCGGCAGATGCGGATGCCGCGTACTCAATTCGGTTCTGAAGGTGTCACGGCGCTGACCGTTTATCTCAACAAGAATGCAGAAGGCGGCGAGATCAACGTGCCGTCCGTCAAGCGCTGAGCTGGGGAGGATCAGGCAATGAG
Source organism: uncultured Alphaproteobacteria bacterium (assembly GCA_963825625.1). Taxonomy (GTDB): domain Bacteria; phylum Pseudomonadota; class Alphaproteobacteria; order Rhizobiales; family Hyphomicrobiaceae; genus CAMDPA01. Next base: position 54,374 of record CAWGUF010000037.1, read on the forward strand.
AAAGATTGTCTTTATGGTGTTCGCGCTGGCTGCGCTGGTGTCGCCGGCCGCAGCGCAGGACAAGGTAGACCCGGCGAAAGTCGAAAAGGTCTACGAGGACATGTTCAAGGGAGCAAAAGGTGTCTGGGCGGATCGCCTGAAGCAGGATGAGACGCAGAAGGTTTGTTCCGATTACCGCAATCAGCCGCCGCCGGCGGAAGAAAAAAAATTGCTGGAACGCGAAGCGAAGAATGTAAAATTCCCGGCCGATGGGAAGCTCTTGGGCGACTGGAAGGCAGGCGAAAAGGTTGCGCAATCAGGTTTCGGCGGCCGGTTCAACGACAAGCCGAATACGATCAACGGCGGCAATTGCTATGCGTGCCATCAGCTGTCCCGAGCCGAGCTGAGCTTTGGCACGTTGGGACCTAGCCTGCTGGAGTATGGCAAGATCAGAAAGTACGCAGAGGCGGACAAGAAAGCCGCTTTTGCCAAGATCTATAATCCGCAGGCGGTATTCCCTTGCTCCAATATGCCGCGTTTCGGGCATAATGGTGTGTTGTCTGAGCAGCAGATCAAGGATCTGGTCGCACTGCTGTTCGATCCGGAGAGTCCCGTCAACAAGTAGCAAGGATTGCCATGGTCGTCTGGAGGCTTACACGGTCTCGACCTGAGAAGGTCGTGGCGACCATGATCTCCATCCTGCTATGCGCGCTGGTGATCTCTATCGCGGCTGGACCGGCGGCGATGGCGCAGGGTGGCGACACAGCGTTATTGATGTTCGAGGAGCGGGGTTGTCCCTGGTGTCGCAAATGGCACCAGGACGTAGGTCCCGCCTACCCGAACTCGCCGGAAGGCCGGCGTGCGCCGCTGAGAATTCTCGATATACATAGGGCGCTACCGCCAGAAATACAGCTCAAGCTGCCAGTGCGGGCTTCGCCGACGTTCGTGCTCGTGCACCATAACCGCGAAGTTGGACGTATCGTGGGGTATCCTGGTGATGCGTTCTTCTGGGCGTTGCTGGGGGAGTTGATTGCAAAGCTGCCGTCTGATGTGCGGTCGTTTCCCGATGTTCGTCCCATAAGTATCGAGGGGAGTACGTTGCGCAGCCTGGAGACATCGGTGGGGCCGAAATGAGCAGGATACTGACACAGGAAATTTTAGATGCACTCGGAGGCGATGCCGAGGTTTCGCCGGAGTTGAAGCTGCTTTCGGCGAAAGCACGGAAAGCGGCGGATTTTCTGAAAGCCCTGGCGCACGAGAACAGGCTGCTGATCTTGTGCCTGCTGTCGGAGCGAGAGCGGTCGGTAACGGAATTGGAACAGTTGCTGGCGCTGTCGCAACCCGTCGTCTCCCAGCAACTGGCCCGATTGAGGCTCGATGGGCTGGTCGATACGCGGCGGGACGGGCGGGTCGTCTACTACAGTCTTGCCGACGATGCGACGCGCAATTTCATTCAGGCTGTGTACGACAAGTTCTGTAAGGACTGATGTAGGCTGGTGTTGGGCCATGGCGGTCTTTGGCCCAATGCAGCGGTGTTGACTGCGTGCAGCATTCGTCGGTGTTCCGGCCGGATGCTCAAGCAGTCGACCGAGGGCGAGGTCATGCTGCTCACGCTGGGAGGATTTCTGTGCGGATTCGCGGCCGGTGCCGCGGCGCTGTACGGGCGCTTGTGCTCCATGAGCGCGATCGAGGACGCGCTGATCGCGAGGGACTTCCGTGCCGCGAAGGCTTGGGGGCTGGCGCTGGCGGTTGCGACGATGTTGACAGCGATAACTGCGCAGGTGCTGAGGTTCGATCCGGCAGCCAGCGTGTACGCCTCGAACCCGATCGATATTGTCGGGACGCTGGTTGGCGGACTTCTGTTCGGGCTCGGAATGGCGCTTGCCGGTACATGCAGTTTCGGTCTGCTGGTGCGAGCGGGAAGCGGAGATTTGCGGGCACTTGTTTCTGCAATCTTCGTTGGCATCGCAGCGTTTGCCTTCACAGCCGGCGTGCTTTCGCCGGTGCGGCAGGCGATCGGCGGCATATTCAGCGTCGATCTCGATCCTTATGGTGGAAGTCTGGTACCGGGGCTGGCTGCAGAAGTCACGGGGCTGGATCAGAGCGTGCTGCTGGTCGTGGTTCCGGCTATCGTGGTTGTTCTACTCGGTGCAATCGCCGTTCTGGACGGGCGGATGCGTGTGCGGCCGAGGCTGATGATCGCGGCTGTCGTGCTGGGCTCGGCGGTTGCAGCGGGGTGGGTGGTCACGGCATCCGCAATCACGTGGATGGAGACGTCGAGGCTGGAGAGCCTGTCATTCGTCGCACCAACCGGACGTCTGGTGCTGCAGGTGATGACCGATGCTCTTCGCGAGGTCGGATTTGGTGTCGCCTCGGTGGCCGGGGTCGTGTGCGGCGCGCTGACGATTGCGATCATCAAGGATCAGGTTCGGTGGGAGGCGTTCGATGACGTGCGCGAGATGCGGCGGCATCTGTTTGGTGCGACATTGATGGGAATCGGCGGCGTTCTGGCCAAAGGCTGTACGATCGGTCAGGGGATGAGCGCGGCAAGTGCACTGATCATCTCAGCTCCAATCGTAATGATCGGAGTTGTCATCGGGGCCCGTGTCGGCCTGGCAATTCTGTTGGAGGGCCATGCCTTGTGGCGGCTTGGGGGACGCGGCCGCTGATCTGGCCGGGTGGAAACTCCAGCAGCATGGTGCGGGCATGAGGGAGCGAGGCTGGATGCGACTGGTTGTGTCGTTACTGTTGGCCGCGATCATCTGGCCGGAGCCGGTGGCCGCCCAGGATCGGGCCGCGCTGGGAGCTTCGATTGCCGACAGTGGACCGAGCAGGGCTTTGGAGGCTCCGGTCGATCCAAGGGCTGCCGTGCAGAAGTTCTGGTGGTCCGATGACTGGTTCTCGCGGGGGCTCATCGAAGCGCCGGCGAACTACGAGATCGTTCGGCGCGAGGTCAGCTACGTCAATCCCAGCGACAACACGGAGGTGCCCGCTCTGCTCTTCCGGCCCCGGCAACCCGGCCGTTATCCGGCGGTGCTTTTTGCGCATGGCCGGCGGGGGCTAGATGATTTCACCATGCGTTTGCCACTGAGGCTGGCTGCCCGAGGTTTCGTGGTGCTGGCACCGAACGCGTTTGCTGCCCGCTTCATCGAGGCGATGCCGGTTGGGCATGATCCGGCCACGGAGGGCGATATCGGAGCGGGATTGGACTTTCTGCTTGGCCTGCCGGATGTGTCGACCTCCCGCGCCTGTCTGGCATCGCACACGCGCGGCGGATATTACACGCTACGAGTGGCAGTCACGCAGAAGCGACAGGGAGGCCAGGTTGCTTGCTACCTATCCTATTATCCGCATTGGCAGGATCCGCGCGCTGGAGAGCCGCAGCAAGTCTATCGCTATGCGCCGGAGGTCGGCGCGCTGCAGATCCCGGTGCTGGTCATGATGGGTGAATACGAGCAATACCAGCGCCGGCGCTCGATCGAGACGGGGGTTGCGGCGCTGAAGGACAAGGGCAGGGATGTGCGGCTGATCATCTATCCCGGTGTCGGCAGGGGGTTTGATTTTCGAGGCCCGCAAGTGCGTACGTTTGCCGACGATCTGGCAACCAAAGACAGTGTGCAAAGGGCGGCAAATTTCGTTGCCGCCCGGCTTGCGCCATATGCGAAATAATAACCGCGAGAACGAACGCAGTCAGCTGGCGCGCTTGATCAGGAACGTATAGACGCCGCCGGCTTCGCTGTGCTCGACAAGCTCATGGCCGGTCTGACGGGCAAAGGCCTGGAAATCGGCGACTGCGCCAGGGTCGGTCGCGAGCACTTCCAACGTTCCGCCAACCGGGACCTCGGCAATCGCCTTCTTGGCTTTCAGGATCGGGATCGGGCAGTTGGCGCCCTTGGTGTCGAGTGTCTTGTCAGCCATCTTGAGCTCTCCGTATGTGGGGCGATCTGGTGAAGTCTTGCAGCTTGCGCAGTGGCGCGCGTTGATCGTGGTCTATTTGCTTTTGCTTTTTGGGGAGCCACTCGCTTTTGGCTTCAGGGTGCCGAGGTAGGCAGCCAATGCCTTCAATTGGGCCTCGTCCAGCGAGCGGGCAACCGAGACCATCGCGGGGTTGGTGCGCGCGCCGGTCTGGTAGAATTTCATGGTGTCGACGAAGTATTCGGGATCCAGTCCGACGATTGGCGGAATTCCGGCGTTCTTCTCGCTGCCATCCTTGCGATGGCACGTCGTGCATTCCTGCGCCAGATGCTCGCCATAGGCCAGCTGGTCGGCGTCGGCATGCGCTTGATTGGCGACAGCTGCCACCAGGACGTTTGCGATGACCGCAATTGCGAGAGCATTCACGCGCGAGAATGGGGACATAATGGGGTCTCTTTACGAGCGTCGCTCGAGCGGGCCGCCCCCCGGCAGCCTGGGAACGGCCGGGGGGTGGTTTCAGTGATGCAGCAGACGTCAGCCCTTCTTGCGCTTCTTGATGGCGTCTTTTGCGAAGGTGTCCGTGGTGATGCCATCGTACCAAGCGAGGCTCTCCTCGAAGGTCTGCTTGCGTAGTGCTGCATCCTCACCAGCTTTCGAAACGAAGCCTTCGAACGACTTCAGATCCTCCGGCTTGTAATTGGCGCCGACCTTGACACTGTCGTTGGGGGCGACCATCGACCAGCAGGTGTTGCGATAGCGCGGCGCGAACCGCTTCTTGCCCGTCAGCTCGGCCTCGATGGCGCTCGCCACGGACTTGGCCTGGCTGTTGGCTGAAAACCCTGACTTCGGCATCGCGCCGGCGATGGAGGCATCGCCCAGAACGTACACGTCCTTGACCTTCTTGGACGAGAAGTCGCCGGGGTTCACAGGGCACCAATCGCCTTCGGTCACGCCGGCACGGAAAGCGATCAGTCCAGCCTTCTGCGCGGGGATGATGTTGGCGACGGCGGCCTTCACCGTCTTGCCGGCCTTGGTGGTGATGGTCTTGGTCTTGGGATCGATGCGGGTGACCGAGAAATCGTCGAAATCGTTGGTCAGATGGTGCTCGATGATGCCCTTGTAGTGTTTGTCGAATGCCTCCTTGAAGACGGCGCCCTTGGAGATGATCGTTTTCTTGGGATCGAGCACGATGAGCTTCGACTTGGGCTTCTTCGTCTTGATGTAATGGGCAATCATGCACATGCGCTCATAGGGGCCGGGCGGGCAGCGGTAGGGACCGACCGGATTGACCATGGCGACGACGCCACCGTTTGGCATCTTCTCGAGCTGCCGCTTGAGCAGAAGGGTCTGGGCTCCAGGCAAATAGGCGTGTGGCATGACGTTTGCCACTTTCGCGGAATAGCCGGGGACGCTTTCCCACTTGAAGTCGATGCCTGGCGAAATCACCAGCTTGTCGTAGGACAGCGACTTGCCTCCCGACAACTTGACGACCTTTTTCGTCGTATCAACGTCGGTTGCGAGGGCATGAACCACCTTCACGCCAAGTGCACGCAAGCCGGCATAGTTGTGGACAAGAGACTCGTAGGTGCGGAAGCCGCCAAGATAGAGATTGGAAAAGAAGCAGGTCGTGTAGGTCTTGCCGGCGTTGATCAGCGTCACATCCAGCTTGGGGGAGCCCTTTTTCAGGTAATGGGCTACAGTTGCGCCACCGGGGCCGCCGCCGATGATGACTACCCTGCCGCGCGATTGCGCAAGCACGGATGGGGCTAGTGCGAATGTTGCTGCCGTGGTGCCCGCCACACCGGCAAGTTTGGCAAAGTCCCGTCTCGATATGTCACTCATCGTTTCCTCCTCCGGCTGGTTATGTTGTTGCCCTGCGATCTTATGACGTGCGCGCTGGCGCGCAAAGTCATCGAAGAGGGCGTTGTCGAATTTGCTTCGAACGCATCATTATATTCAAATATCGGAAGATCAAGATGCTTTGTGCGCCTCGTCTTGCCAGGCCAGGGAGGGGCAGCGCCGGGGCATCAGATCATCTGCGTCCGGAGTCAAGCCTGCGCTCCAGATGGCGTGCGTATGAGGCCATCGCATAGCAGAATGCAAAATAGACCAGGGCGGCGAACATGAGGCCTTCGACGTAGAACGAGCGCCAGTCTGCGTCGCTGGCGGCCAGCCGTATCGCGCCAAGGAAATCAAACAATCCGATGATGATGACGAGGCTGGTGTCTTTGAAGAAGCCGATGAATGTATTGACCATGGGCGGGATCACGACGCGGAGCGCCTGCGGAAGAATGATCAGCCCGGTCTTGTGCCAGTAGCCGAGACCGAGCGCATCGGCGGCCTCATACTGGCCTTTCGGCACCGCCTGGAGGCCGCCTCGAATCACTTCCGCCTCGTAGGCTGCGGCAAACAGTATGAAGCCGATCTGGGCTCGCAACAGCTTGTCGATATCGAAGCCTGAAGGGAGGAACAGCGGAATCATCAGGCTGGCCATGAACAGGACCGTGATCAGCGGCACGCCACGGACAAGCTCGATGAAGGTTATACACAGTGCCCGGATTGCGGGCAGCTCGGAGGCCCGTCCCAGGGCCAACAGCACGGCAAGGGGGAACGAGAAGACGATGCCGTTGGCCGAAAGGATGAGGGTGAGAGGCAGGCCGCCCCATTTTTCGGTTTCAACCGGCGCCAGTCCCGTATCGATTGCCACAGGTTGCCAGGTCGAGCTAATGGTCAGGATGATCAGAAGAAGAACGGTTGCTGCGGCGGCGATGCTGCGTGTTCGGTTGCTTTTCCAGTTGGCATGTCTTGCCCCGTAGATGCAGATCGGAGCCAGTGCGGCACTCAAGATCACGAGCCAGGGAATGCGGATCTGGCCGCCTCCCATGAGTAGCCACATGACCGGGACACCGACCGCCCAGCCGATCCAGAGCCAGCGACCTCGCAGAGCCTGCATGAGCGTGGCTGCAAACAGCACGATCATCAGAACCATCATGGCCAGCGGACGCCATTGCTCGGCATACGGATAGGTGCCGAACGTCATCAGGCGCAGCTTCTCGGAGATGAACCCCCAGCAGGCGCCCTTGGTTGCCCGACAGGCTTCGGCATCAGGCTGGAATACGGCATCAAGCAACGCCCAGGATATCAGTTTCGGGACCAGCCAAACGAGGAACAGGCCGATGAGCACCGTCAAGGCGGTGTTCGTGCGACTGCTGAAGAGGTTCTGGCGTGCCCACTTGACGGCAAGGTCGGCGCTGAAGCCGGGGGCTGGTGGTCGGCCGGCTGGCGTGGTGCTCATCGCCAGGCCCTCACCGTTCGACCAGCGCAATGCGCGCGTTGTACCAGTTCATGAAAGCGGATGTGGCGAGGCTCGTTGCGAGATAGACGAGCATGATGACCGATATGCCTTCGATGGCCTGGCCAGTCTGATTGATCGTGGTGTTGGCGACGTTGACGAGATCGGGATAGCCGACGGCGACCGATAGCGAACTGTTCTTGGTCAGGTTCAAATATTGGCTGGTCAGCGGCGGCACGATGACACGCAGGGCTTGCGGCAACGTGATCTTGCGGAGGATCACACTCTCCTTGAGGCCGAGGGCACGTGCGGCCTCGATCTGGCCTTTCGGTACAGCGAGGATGCCGGAGCGCACGATCTCGGCGATAAATGCCGACGTATAGACCGTAAGCCCGAACAGAACGGCGGCGAATTCCGGCGTGATGCGGGTGCCGCCGCTGATGTTGAAGCCGCGCAGAGCAGGCCATGACATGGCAGTCGGGGCGCCGCCGGCCAGCCAGCCTACAAGCACCAGGACAATCGTTACCGCGAGGCCGATTTCGATCAGGGGAATGGCTTTGCCCGTGACGTCCTGGCGGCGCTGGGCGAAGCGGGCGCATGCGAGACCGGCCAGCAGGCCGAAAGCCGCGGGCCAGGCGATGACAAGCAGCCCGGCGAAACGCGAGACGAGGTATGCGAGGAAGTCCCGTGGGGTGTTGAGCCAGTCTGCGCCAACTCCAATCGGCGTCAGCAGGCTCTGGATAGCCGCGATGGTTGCCGAGATTGTCCACATGGACACCTCGAGCGCGGTTGGCAGCGCAAGGAAAACTGCGAAGGCAACGGGGTACCAGACGTATTCCCGCCAGACCGGGGTATCTGTAGCGGGCGGAGAGCTTCGTCGCTTGCCGAGCAGGCCAATCAGGAAGGCCAGTCCTGCTGCCAGGCCTGTCAAGGCAAAGGTCCAGCCCATCTGCCATTCGGGTGTCGGGAAATAAAGACCGCGTTGGGTTGCGAAGATGCCAAGTACAGGTTCGGCCTGGCGAGGATGCGGCAGGAACCGCTCCGAGATCAGAATTGTGTACCAGAGAATGATCTGGAGAAGGACAGGTATGTTGCGCAGGAGGTGAACATAGGCGCCGGCCAGATTTGCGACCAGCCAATTGGATGACAGTGTTGCTATGCCGATCAGCACGCCAGCGACGGTGGCGAGAACAATGCCGAGTGCGGCGACGTGCAGCGTGTTGAGAAAGCCGACCTCGAGCGCACGGGCGTAGTTGGCGGCCGGAGAGTACTCGACCAGCGTCTCTCCGATCTCAAAACCGGCTTCCCGACCCAGGAAGTCGTAACCGGTCTTGATGTTGCGTGTTTCCAGATTGTGCAAGGTGTTGAGGACAAGGAACGCGGCGATCGCCAGCACGACGGAAATGACAACGGCCTGCCAGAATAGCCCCTGCACCTCCCGGTCGTAAAAGCTGCGGCGCTGCGGCAGGCGCACCGGTCCGGCACTCCCTGTCTGCTGGCGCGGCACTCCGGAAGCGGGGGGGCGATTGGGAGGCAGGCTCATGCGTCCGGCCTCCAGTTGTCTGCAACGGCTGTCACGCTCGTGCTACCGGATCGGAGGGGCGTACATCAGGCCGCCCTTGGTCCAGAGGTTGTTGAGGCCACGGGGAAGATTGAGCGGCTTGATGTTGCGGTCCCAGATCTCGCCGTAGTTGCCAACCGCCGTCACGGCTTTGAGCACCCAATCCTCCGACAGTCCGATGGCTTTACCCATGCCCGGCGTCTTGCCCAGCATGCGAGCAATGTTCGGGTTGGTGGTCGTTTTTGCCAATTGCTCGACATTGGACTGCTTGACGCCGTACTCCTCCGCCTCGATCAGGGCATTGACGGTCCAGCGCACGATATCGAGCCATTGATCGTCGCCATGGGCGACGGCTGGTCCAAGGGGCTCCTTGGATATGATCTCTGGAAGGATCATATGATCCTGGCCCTTGTTGGGCGCATCCTTCGACAGAACGGCAGCAAGCCCCGAGGCGTCCGTGGTCAGAACATCACAGCGTCCGGAGAAAAATGCGGCGTTGACCTCCTGCAGATTCTCGATGACCACCGGGCGGAACTTCATGCCGTTGGCGCGGAAATAATCGGCAAGATTGAGTTCGGTGGTGGTGCCGGGCTGCACGCAGATGGTGGCGCCGGACAGCTCCTTGGCACTCTTTATCCCCAGCTTCTTGGGGACCATGAAGCCCTGTCCGTCATAGTAGGTGACAGCGGCGAAGCTGAGCCCCTGCTGGGTATCGCGGGATAGCGTCCACGTCGTGTTGCGCGAAAGCACGTCGATTTCGCCAGTCTGCAGTGCGGTGAAGCGCTGCTGGGTATTCAGCGGGACGTACTTGACCTTGCCTGCATCGCCAAAGAGTGCGGCAGCAACGGCCTTGCAGATGTCGACGTCCAATCCGGCCCACACACCCTTGGAGTTCGGCGAGCGCGAAGCCGGCGAGCCCCGTATTGACGCCGCATACAAGCTGACCCCGCTTCATTATGGCGTCGAGCCTGGGGCCTGCATGTGCCGATGTTGCCGCAATGCCCGCCATCGCGCATGCTGCTGACAGGGTTGCGGCAATCGTCCTGGTCCAACTCATCTCATCCCCTCCATTTGTCTGGCTGGTTCATGGTGTAGCGCGCAGCGTGCTGCAGGCGACAATCCGTTTGCATTGCGCGCCCGCTTTACTCGCGCCGACGGTTTCAGTGCGCGAGGATCTGGCTGAGGAACAGCTGTGTGCGCTCGGATTTCGGACTGGAAAAAAACTCCTCGGGTGGCGCCTCCTCGACGATTTCGCCCTTATCCATGAAGATCACGCGGTCGGCAACCTGGCGGGCGAAGGCCATCTCGTGTGTAACGACGAGCATTGTCATGCCTGAATTCGGCCAAACCGATCATGACGTCGAGAACCTCCTTGATCATCTCCGGATCGAGCGCGGAAGTCGGCTCATCAAAGAGCATGATGCGCGGATTCATACACAGGGCGCGGGCGATGGCGACGCGTTGTTGCTGACCGCCGGAAAGCTGGCCCGGATACTTGTCGGCCTGATCGGGAATTCTCACCCTTTCCAAGTATTGGCGGGCCGCCGCCTCTGCTTGCGCGCGGGGCACCTTTCTCACCCAGACGGGCGCCAGGCACAGGTTGTCGAGCACGGTCAGGTGGGGAAAAAGATTGAATTGCTGGAACACCATGCCGACATCGGAGCGAATCCTGTCGATGTTACGCACATCGCTGGTAAGCTCTACACCGTCGACAATGATACGGCCGACCTGGTGCTCCTCGAGGCGATTGATGCAGCGGATCAGCGTGGACTTGCCGGAACCGGAGGGGCCGCAGATGACAATCCGCTCACTTCGAGCAACGTCCAAGTCGATGTCGCGGAGGACTTGGAACGAGCCAAACCATTTCGATACGCCGATCATCCTGATTGCAAGCCCACTGTTGGGGGATGCTTCCGTGTCGGCTGGCTTGGCAATTACCATTGGGTCTCCCGCACCTCGCTGAGCATGTTTGAACCGCGCGCGAGCGTCTCGATGCAGCGCGGGGACTTCGGGTGGGAACTATGCCCGAGGCCTGCGCGCTGCGCAATGTCCACTGCCTCCGAGAAGGCGACTACAAGCCGTCACGATGTGGCGGTATGCGCATGGAAGCAGACAAAGCTCGTCGCGGCGTTCGATGGGCAATAGCGGGGGAGGCTAGTATGGCCACGATCGTGCCAGTACATGGTACATTTGCGCATGTTCCGAGTGCCGCTTCTGACACAGTTCAGGCCAGCTCAGAACAGCAATGGTGGGAACCAGGCAGCAGTTTCGAGGCCGACCTCGGACGTTGGGTCGAGGGAAGGGACGGTCCGATACACTTTGCGCCGTTCGTGTGGGATGGCGAGAACAGCGAGCAGTCTCGGCGGTTGGCGGGGAAAGCGCTCCTGGATGTAGCGGTCCACATGGAGGCGGACGGCGAGCCCTATGTGCTGTTGGGCCATAGTCATGGCGGCTCGGTGATTGCTGCCGCGCTGCAGTCTGCCGTGGCTCGCCGTAAGCGGCTCGAGCGTCTGACGCGCTGGATATCGGTGGGAACGCCGTTCGTGAATATGCGGAAGGAGGTTTTTCTTTTCTCGCGTATTCCTCTGGTTTTGCAGGCGATTTATGTAGCCCTTCTGCTGTTCGTCGTGATGTTCCTGGTGCCGATGGCGCTTGGGCTGGCGGCTGGGGAAGATACGCGCAGTCGCTACATGGGCCAGTTCGGGCTTGCCGATCTAGGTTCTCTGGATGGCATTGCGACGCTGGGCTTGACCACCCTTGCCGTCAGCTCGGTCTTCATACTGTTCTACGTGTTCCTACGATTCATGGACCGGCGCATGCTGCACATGTATGCGCGCGGCAATATCGCGCGGGCGCGGGCGCAGTATGGGCCGAAGTGGCTCGGGCTCACGCATGAGGACGACGAGGTCGTGCAGGGCCTGCGCTCGCTTGGGTCGACCCGCTTCAATATCTTCCACAAATCATTTTTCGTGCCGATTTTTACGGCGTTTGCGGTGTTCGCGTTGCCGGTCGCCTATGTCGTGCTGCTGTTCTCTCCCACTGCGATGTCGGGGTTGACGGAGTATCTCAAAACCAATGTCTACCGCTATCAGGCGAGCAGTGGCGAGATTGCGAAAGCCAAGGCAATCCGCGATGAGATCCGCGGTGTGCGGCGCGAGATGCGCGCGGCAGGGATTTCGTTCCGCGATTGCTTCGGCTCCGGCCAGCGGCCCGGGGCCACACGGTCGGGCGCTGGGGGGGCGGCGTGCAACAAGTTACGGGCCGCACAACAGAGCTATCGGGAGTTGCGCACCGCGCAGCCCGATCTGCCACGGACGCTGCGTTTCGAGGCCGCCTATCTCGATTCCCGCACCGGGAGGTTGCAAGGCGACGGCCACGATATCCGGGTCAATAGCTGGATGCTGTTCAATCTCATAAACGACAGTGTGACCCGCGCACTCGGCGTCAGCACATGGCTCGAGACGGATGGTGGCCGGCCGACGCGCGGCGACAGGCAGCTTATGCGGAGTGTGCAATTCATCGTGCCGGCGCTCATCGTGCCGCTGCTGTTCGCGATTTCCGCCGTGCTGGTGCTGTCGCTCGTGCGGCGCGTGGGAGGTTTTGTCAGCGGGTTCATCGCGCAGGCTTTCGATCGCATCACCTGGCGACAGATCCGTCGCTCGGCGCTGGGCAACGATACGACGACCGAGATCGCCAACAACGCCGTCGATCGGCCGCCGTGGATCGAGACGAGTTTCGCGCATCTGCCGGCGGATCTGGCAGAACGGATCTCGGCATATTCAGATCGGGTCGCGGCGGAGTCGCTGGGCAAGTTCCGTGGTGCGATTTCCACACTGGTGCTGTCGGATGCGCCGGGCTCGAGTGCCGACATCGCCACACGCTACTTTTCGTGGAAGGAGCTGGTTCACTCGGCCTATTTCGATGTGCCGGAATTCAGGAAGCTGGTGGCCTATGCGATTGCGCAGTCGGAGGGGTTCAGCGCCACGGCGGCATTCAAGGCTGACCCGGATTTTGGCCGTGTGGCTGCCTGGTATGAGGGGATTACAGCGACCAACGGCAGCGGTGGCAACCGGCCCGGCGATTCTTTGGCGGCCGAGGGATGAGCAAGACCCGGTGGCTCAGGTCTTGCCGCGGCCGCCCTGAGCCAGAGCGGGTGGAATTGCGCGTGATGCTGGGCTCAAACCGCGATTGCGGCCATCAGCCTGGCGCGATCCTCTTCGCTGCTTGCGCTGCCCTGCATGATGATCTGGCCGCGCTCGACGGCGCAGATGCGATCGGTGATGGCGAGGGCCCGCTTAACATTCTGCTCGACCAGCAGGATGGTATGGCCTTCCTGTTTGAGGCGACGCATGATGGCGAAGATCTCATCGACGATCTGCGGCGCCAAACCTTCGGTCGGCTCATCGATCAGCAGCAACTTCTGGTCTCCGACGAGGACGCGGCCAATGGCAAGCATCTGCTGCTCGCCACCGGACAGCGTCGTACCCATCTGGCGGTAGCGTTGTCGCAGGCGCGGGAAAGTATCGTACACGCGTTCGATGGCGGCTGACTTTTCGGCTGACGAGCGACGGGGGGTCTGCAACAAGCCCAGGCGCAAGTTCTCGTCCACCGTGAGACCTGGAAAAATGCGCCGGTCCTCGGGAACGAAACCGATGCCCAGTCTGCAAATCGCGTTCGGCGTCAGGCCGACGAGATCGGTGCCAGCGTAGCGGATCGAGCCGCTGATCTGGCTGATCCAGCCGGCGATCGAGCGGAGCATCGTGGTTTTGCCGACGCCGTTGCGCCCGAACAGGCCAACGCATTCGCCTTCGTTGACGGTGAGATCGACGCCATGAAGGATGTGCGACAGGCCGTAGTGCGTATTCAAGTTGCGGATCTCGAGCAAGTCAATGTGCTCCGAAGTAGGCGGTCTGGACGTCCGGATTGCCCCGCACCTCTTCCGGCGAGCCTTCTGCAAGCTTGCGGCCTTGGTGCAGCACGATGACGGTGTGCGAAAGGTCCATCACGATGTCGATATCGTGCTCGATCAGGACGACGGTCATATCCTCGCCGAGGGTGCGGACAAGCTGGCTCGCCTCCTCGGTGTCGGTGTGCGACATGCCTTGGGTCGGCTCGTCGAGGATCAGTATTGAGGGCTCGGAAGCCAGGGATACCGCGATCTCGAGCCGACGCTGCTCGCCGTGCGAGAGGTGGCCGGCCAGCTCGGTTGCCTTTTGGGCAAGACCGAAACGGCCGATCAATTCTTCCGCCTTGGCTTCGGCGCGGGCCGACCGCTTGAGGGGCAGGAAGCCGTGCCAAGCCGGTTCCAGCACCTGTGCTGCCAGGCGAATGTTCTCGAACACCGAAGACTGGAAGAACAGGTTGGTGATCTGGAACGAGCGCGCAAGGCCCTGACCGTTGAGACGATAGGGAGGCTGGCCGGTGACATTCTGCCCATTCAGGAAGATCTGGCCTGCCGTCGGCTTCAAGGCTCCGGAGACGAGGTTGAAAAACGTGCTTTTGCCAGCACCGTTGGGGCCAATGATGGAGGTGATGCCGCCACGTCTGATGGTGGCGTCGACGTCATCAACAGCGCGCAGTCCGCCGAACACCTTGGTCAGGCCGCGCGTTTCCAGAACGATATCAGTGGTGGGGGCGACTGTCATGGCTACGTGCTCCCGCTTCCATCGGCGTTGCGGGCTCGAACAGCGGCTGCGTAGCGGTCGCGGAAGTAGCCCAGCAGTCCGCGCTGGAAAAAGATCACGGCCAGAATGAACAGCCCACCGATAATTATGAGATGATGCTCCGTTATCGTACCGACGACGCTCTTGACATAGGTCAGCATAAGGGCGCCGATGAGCGGCCCGATCAGCGTGCCGGTACCGCCGATAAGTGTGGCGACGACCGCGTTGGTCGAGGCATCAAAAAACATCAGCTCCGGCGACACGAAGCCGCGCAGCATCGGATAGAGCCCTCCCGTGAGACAGGCGATAACGGCTGCAAGGATGAAGGCGCCCAGCTTGAGATGGTTCGGGCGGTATCCGAGAAATGGCAGCCTGTCCTCATTGATCCTGACACCGGTCAATGCACGGCCAAATGGTGTTTCGGCGAGATAGACGAGTATCAGGTAGATCAGAATCAGGAATGTGAGCACGATGAAGTAGAAGCCAACGGGATCGTCGGCACGCACGCTGACCACTCCGAGTGGCACGGAGATGATTGGAATACCGATAATGCCGTCAGAGGCACCAAGCTCGCGCGTATTGTAGATGATTTTCGAGACCACGGTCGCCATGCCGAAGGTGATGAGAGCGAAGTAGACTCCCTTGACCCGTATTGCGATGAGGCCGCCGATGAAGCCGGACACGAGGCCCATCATCAGGCAGGCGCCCATCGCCAGCCAGAAGTTGGGTTCGACATGTTTCAAGACGACTGCCGACGTATAGGCGCCGAGGCCAAAGAACATCGCTTGACCGAGCGACAATAGCCCTCCGAAGCCGAGCAGGATGTCGACGCTCAGCGCCATGCCACCGAGGATGAGGGCCTCGGTAGCCAGGCGGAGGTAGAACTTGTCGCCTTGCAGCCAGAAGACGATGCCGAATATCGCGGCGCCGAGGAAGAAAATCATTGCGGCGATGCGCAGGCCCTGCCACTCGGCGCGCTCATGGGCATGCGTACGTTCGGCGGCACTTGCGGCGAGGGCGCTGCCTCCACTGGCAGTCATGCTGGGGCCCAGCTGGGTTGTGGTATCGTTCATTACAGCGCGCTCAACTTCCTCATCCGATCAGGGGCGGTGCGCCCTGTGCCGTCATCCATGTCCGAGTCTGCCGAACAGGCCCTGCGGGCGGAACATCAGGACGATCACCATGATCCCGAACAGGATCGGATCGGTCCATATCGGTGAAATGACAAGACTTGTGATGGCCTGGATTTGGGTGAGTAGAAGGCCTGCCAGAACAGCGCCCTTGATGGAGCCCATGCCGCCGACGATGACAACGGTGAATGCCAGCGCGACGAAATCGTGACCCAGGTGCGGGAAAATCGTGAAAATCGGCGCCAGCAGTACCCCGGACAATCCCGCAAGTGCGGTACCGAAGGCAAACGTTGCCATGTAGACGGTGCGGACGGGGACGCCGAGGGAAGATGCCATGTTGCGGTCGAAGGCTGCCGCGCGGATCATCGCGCCCAGACTGGTTCTGTAGATGATTGCGTAGACTGCGGCGATGATCGCAACCCCGATGACGATCAGCAGCATCCGGTATGCAGGGAGAAATACGCCCAACAGTTCGATGCCGCCAGTGACGGGGATCTCGGGGCGGACCGGATTGGGGCCGAATACGATCTTCAGAACGTCGATCGTGATCATCGACAGCCCGAGTGTCACCAGCAAGGTGAGGGTGTGGCGGTCCGGACTATCGAACACGGGTCTGACGAGCAGGCGCTCGGTCAGAATTCCCAGGGGCAGCATCAAGAGAGGGACGATCGCGACTGCGACCCAAAAATTGACCCCCAGAGCCAGCAGCAGGAAACCTGAGTAGGCCCCGACGGCGAAGAAGTCGCCGTGGGCCATGTTGATGACGTCCAAAAGGCCAAAGATGATCGTCAGGCCCAAGGCCATCAGAACTATGGCGACACCGAACGACAGGCCGTTCAACATCTGCGGTGTGAGGACAAATTGGATGTAATCCAGCATGGCAGATTGGTAAGCCCCAAGTGAATGCGACACACGTTGCGTCCGCCAGTCCGGCGCGTTGTCCCAACACGCCGAACAGGCAGACCTCTCATTCGCTAGAGGATGCTTACCACTTCTTGCAGGCGTCGGCGCCTACAGCCTTGTCACCGGCGATCTTGGCGAGCGGCTTATAGACGGTGCCCTCGAGCTTCAAGGCATACATGTCCTGTACGGCCTGATGATCGCCGGCGCGCATCGTCTTCTTGCCTACAACGCCGTCCCACGATAGCCCGCGCATGGCTGTGCGGAGCTTGTCAGCTTCGATCGACTTGGCCTTTTCGGCTGCGAGACGATAGAAGTCGAGCACGGTATAGCTGTCGGCTGCGTAGAGGTTCGGGTCGATGCCGACGGCCTTCTTGAACTTCGCCACGAACGCCTTGTTGGCTGGCGTGTCGATCATAACGGAATAGTTGCCGGGGGTGACGAAGCCTTCAGCGGCATTGCCCATGGCCTTCAGATTGTCGCTGGTCACGACGCTCGACGCGCCGATCATCTGGAACTTGGTGAGGCCGTATTCCTTCAGCTGGGTCAAGAGCCTGGCGCTATCGGTGCCGGCGGTCGAGGTGTAGAACACGTCGGGACGGGCGGCGCGGATCTGGCCGAAGTACTGGGAGAAGTCCTTGGCGCCCAGCGGAGCATAGACCTCGCCGCCGTTCTTGGCGCCGAGAGCCTCCGCACTCTGGCGGAAAGCTGCGATAGTCGAGCGGCCCATCTCATAGTCGGGGCCCAGATAGTAGACCTTGGCTCCCTTCTTGTAATCGGCAACCCACAACGCGAGCGCTGCAGCCTGCATGCCGGCCGACGGGTTTACGCGGAACACGTTCGGCGAGCACTTGTCGCCTGTGATCGCGTTGGAGAACGACACAGTCGTTGCCATGAGGCGCTTGTTGCGCTCGGCGACCTGACCGACAGCCAGCGTCACGCCGGAGTGCACCGTGCCTGTGAGGAAGTCGACTTTCTCGACCTGGAACAGCTTCTCAGCACGCTGGGTGGCGGTTGCCGGGTTGCCTTCGAAATCCTCGTAGACAAGCGTCAGCTTGCGGCCGAGCACGCCGCCCTTGTCGTTGATTTCCTTGGCGCGAATGTCCAGTGCGCCCTTCACGACCTTGCCGATCGATGCGTAAACGCCACTGAGCGGGGTGAGGACGCCAATCTTGATGTCCTGGGCCTGGGCAGCACCTGCCGACAGAGCTGTGCAGGCGGCAAACAGCGCCGTTGTGGATACGAGCTTGAACTTCATCTTAGATCTCCCTGGGGTCAGAACTCTGGCACCGCCTTCATCGGGGCGGCGTCGTTGCATGCTGTGGGATCGCATCGCTCTTGTTCCGAGGCGGCGACCCTTGGGCTGGATATTCGCCGCAGTGGCCCCTGCTGGCAAGGGGGCGAATCGACATGATCTTTGCTTAATGGCGGATGTGCGCAGAAATCTCGTGTCCGTGAGGCGGTGTTTGGTTGCCGCAGGTCTGTCCTCACTATCGCGACGTGGCCAAGAAAGTGCTTGCCAATCGTGGTGCGGGGCGGCTCAGATCGTCAAGCAAGTGCGGTGCAACCAGGGGGCGCGCGGTCAACGGCGGCTAAAGAACGCATGACGAGGAAAAAGCCGATTGTCGGCAGCTTGAACTCACTGCTGGCTGCTCTGGTTCTGGCACTGGGGCTCTATTGCAGCCAGGCATCCTCCGCTGTTGCCGCAGATCCCGCGGTGCCGGTCGAGCTGAAAACGCAGGTGAACGGTCCCCAACGCACGGCGGCCCATAAGGCGCGAGACGGCTTCAGGCGCCCGGGCGAGGTTCTGGCTTTTCTGGGGGTGCGGCCCGACAGCCATGTGGTCGAAATCCTGCCAGGGGCGGGCGGGTATTGGACCGAAATACTGGCTCCGTATCTCAGTGACCGCGGTCTTTACATTGCGGCGGGACCGAACGCAGCCCGCTCCACCAAGGCGGGAATCTCAAAGCTCATCAAACGCTATGATGACAAGCTTGCAGGCGATCCCAAGAGCTACGGCAAAGTGCGTAAAACTGTCTTCGATCCGGGTCATGCAGAACTGGCGCCGGCAGGAAGTGTGGATTTCGTGCTGACATTCCGCAACCTCCACAACTGGATGAAGGCCGGCACGACCGAGCAGGCATTGGCGGTGTTCCACAAGGCTTTGAAGCCCGGCGGCGTGCTCGGCATCGTGGAGCATCGCGGACGTGCGGACCAACCTCAGGATCCAAAGGCGCTCAGCGGTTACGTGCGGCAGGACTATGCCATCGCGCTTATCGAGAAGGCAGGTTTCAAGCTCGCGGGCAGTTCCGAGGTCAACGCCAATCCAAAGGATAGCAAGGATCATCCGGCTGGGGTGTGGACGTTGCCGCCGAGCTATCGTCTGAAAGACAAGGACCGGGACAAATACGCTGCGATCGGGGAGAGCGACCGGTTCACGCTCAAGTTCGTCAAACGCTGACAGTGCGAGCGGCGGCTGGCAGATGGCGAGGGAGAAGGTGGGCTCGGCGATGCGCAACGGATTTCCGTGGACGTCGCTGGTACTTGCGCTGGTCGCGATGGCTGGGGTCCCAATTCTCGTGCTGGCGGCAGCGCGGGTGCCGGGGCTCATCAGCCTGGAGTATTCATCGGCCGATATAAGGACTGCCTTGTTCTCGGCGAGCACGACGCGCGATCATCCGCGGATTGCGATCGTTGCCATCAGTGATGACACGCTCAAGACATTCGCCACGAAGAGTCCCATAGACCGGGGGTTCCTCGCCCGGCTGGTCGGCGCTATCGATGCTGCACGTCCTACGGGGATCGGGCTCGATGTGTTCTTTCTGCGTCCGACCGATCCAGTCAAAGATTCGGCTTTGCAGAGGGCGCTGGCGGATGCGCGAGCCCCGGTGGTGCTTGCGGCTCTGGATGAAAGGCTCAAGGCTGCGGACGGACAGCGGGCCTATCAGAGTGGCTTCGTCACGACTTCCGGCAAGCCGGCGGGATACATCACTCTTATTCCCGATAGTGACGAGGTGCAGCGCAGCATTACCCCGCCTGCGAAGGGATCGCAATTCCCCGAGAGCTTCGCGCTGCTGCTGGCGCGGACGGTACAGCCTGATGCCAGACAGCCGACAGGGCGCATATCCTGGCTGCAAAAGGTGGCCCCGGAGGCTTGGCATTCGCGCTTCATCAACATTGGCGGCCAGATGCCGTTTCCGATGATCCCGGCCGAGGATCTGCTCGATCCGGCGAAGCGGAATGCTGCGGTCCAACTCGCGGGGAAGATCGTGCTGATCGGCGCCAACTACGCCTATGGCGACAGGCACCGGACCCCTCTCAACTCGATCGCGGGACAGACAATGCCAGGAGTTGCCATTCATGCGCAGATACTGGCGCAAATGCTGGACAGCCGGAGCGTAGCCGAGATCGACGCTGGGAGAGCACGTCTGTTGACGCTGGCGCTGGCGGTTCTGGGCGGGCTCCTGGGCTGGCGCTTCAGGCACAGGAAGTTCGATTTTCTTGGCTGGAGCATTGCGGCCGGCGTGCTGATGGCAATCGATGCGCTGATCTTCTCGTCGTTCAATCTGGTCCTGCCGTTCCTGCTTTCGATGCTGGCCTGGTTCAGCGGTGTTACATGCGGCCACAATCTTGGTCTGATATACGATTGGGAAGTCGCGCGCAGTGGTCGTCGCGATTGATCTCGGTCGGTGCAGGCTGTCGTCACTGCGGCTCGACCGTAATCGTCAGATATTGCTGGAGCTTCACATGAATTCGCGCATCATGAGGTCGGCAACCGTTGGGCGCCAGGTGTTGATGACGGGAATGGTGGCGGTTGCTGCCAGCCTGATCGGAAGCGCGGCGTTTGCCCAGTCGATGGGCAAGCCGGACGATTGCCTGAAGATCGGGGGGTGCCCCGGTACGGCGAGGCCGGGTGGGGTCGAGCTGAAGCCGGATGCGGAGGACAGGGTCCGTTCGCTACGCTCACTGCGCCCGCTTGCACCCAAGGCGCCGTCGGCACCGGCACCGGCACCGGCACCGGCAGAGGCTGACAAATCTGCCCAGCCCGCTCAGTCCGGGACCGATTCCAATTCGGCCGCTCCGAAATAGGGGCGGCGACGCAAGAGCTTCATGGATGGGCGATATGCTCGGCCTTCTTGAGGCGTGAAGCGAGCAGTCAGCCCTTTATCGAGGTTGGCGCCGGCCACCGCTGATTGGGTGCGGTCGGAGGGGGAGCCGATGAGCTGGATACTGCTGCCGTTCAGAATGCGATTTGCGGCGTTGACGCTGGCAGTGCTGGCGACGGCGGGGCTCGGATGGCTCGTATACCTGCATTGGCCGGAGGTCCGCCTGGAATTCGCGCTGCCGGCAGCAGTGACTGGCTTGTTCGCGCTGGTCGGTGTGCATGACGTCGTGCAGCGGCGACATTCGATCCTGCGCAACTATCCGATCACCGCGCATCTGCGCTTTCTGCTGGAAGAGATCCGGCCGGAGATGCGGCAGTATTTCTTCGAGGGGGAGAAGGACGGGGCGCCGTTTCCTCGCGACAAGCGTGCGATCGTCTATCAGCGCGCGAAGATGCAGCTCGACAAGCGGCCATTCGGCACGCAGTACAATGTCTATGAGGACGCCTACGAGTGGGTGAACCACTCGATTGCGGCGCGACCGCCCTCGCATGAATTGTTCCGTGTTCTGATCGGCGGGGACACGTGCACCCAGCCCTATCTCGCATCGGTCTACAACATCTCCGCGATGAGCTTCGGCTCGCTGTCGGCGAATGCCATCCGCGCGCTCAACAAGGGTGCGAAGATGGGCGGGTTCGCGCACGACACGGGGGAGGGCGGTATCAGCCCCTATCACCGGCAGTATGGGGGCGACCTGATCTGGGAGCTTGGTTCAAGCTATTTCGGATGTCGCAGTAGAGACGGCGGGTTCTCGCCGGAACTGTTTGCGGAAAAGGCGGTCGATGACCAAGTGAAGATGGTCGAGATCAAGGTTTCGCAGGGCGCCAAACCGGGACACGGTGGCGTGCTGCCCGCTGCAAAGGTGACGCGCGAGATCAGCCGCATCCGTGGCATCGAGATGGGTACGGACTGTATCTCCCCACCCTATCATCCCGCATTCACTTCGCCGTTGGAGATGATGCAGTTCGTCGCGGAGCTGCGCCAGTTGTCGGGCGGTAAGCCTGCCGGCTTCAAGCTCTGCATCGGGCACCCGTGGGAGTTCATGGCGATCGTGAAGGCGATGCTGGAGACGGGGATCACGCCAGATTTCATCGTCGTGGACGGCAAGGAAGGCGGGACTGGTGCTGCGCCGCTGGAGTTCGCCGATCATGTCGGCATGCCGCTGCGCGATGGCTTGTCGTTCGTGCACAACGCATTGGTTGGCGCGGATCTGCGAGACCGGATCCGGCTTGGAGCGTCGGGGAAGATCGTTACCGCATTCGACATGGCGCGGGCGATGGCGCTAGGGGCCGACTGGTGCAATGCAGCGCGCGGCTTCATGTTTGCAGTCGGCTGCATCCAAGCGCAAAGCTGCCATACGGGAAGCTGTCCGACAGGTGTGGCCACGCAGGATCCCACGCGTCAGCGAGCGGTGGTGGTCTCCGACAAGGCGCAGCGCGTGGCAAATTTCCACAAGGCGACGGTCGAGGCGCTGGCGGAGCTGGTGGCTGCCGCAGGTCTCAGCCATCCGGCCGAGCTCAAGCCGTATCATATATCGCAGCGTGTCTCGGCGACCGAGGTGCGGAGCTATGCCGATCTTTATCCGCAATTGGTGCCAGGCGAGCTGCTGGAGGGCAGTCGCTATCACGTCCATGCCGAGGCCTGGAATCTGGCCCGCCCGGACACCTTCCAGCGTTCGGACTACGTGAGCTCTCCGGTTGCCTCCGGCATCAGTGTGCCGATCAGCGCCGGATCGGGCTGATCTTCGACCCTTCCAGGGTGAGATTGTACATCAAGCCCTTGGTGTCGAGTATGAAGCCGAGAACCGGGCTGGTCAGCTTGGAGGTATCGATCGAGCCGCCGGCGCCGAGCGTCACAATGGCGACGGAGCCGTCGACTCCGACCTTGAAGCCCTTGGCGCGGCGGAACTTGCGTAATGCATTGTCGGTCATGAACAGGATGATGACAGTTCGCGCCTGGGCGCCGAGCTGGAAGCCGATCGAGGCGGAAATGGTATTGTAGTAACCGGCGGTGCGGCCGCCGATCAGCATGGCGCCCTCGCCATATTCGCCGCCGACGCCGAAACCAGCCTTCACGACCGAGGGGAATACCAGAACACCTGCGGCGCGGGAGACGAGATCGCGACTGCCGGGGATCTTCAGGTAGAACTTATCGAGCGCGGCGCGTACTCCGACGTCGATCTCTGCGGCACTCGCGGCTTTTGCTCCGGACACAGATGAAAAGGCGGCAAGTGTGGAGACCATGAGCCCGGCGAGTGCGGCGCGGCGATTGATTGGCATGCTCTGCTCCTATGCACGACCTATGAGACAATTATAGCGCGTTGTGGCATCGCGGAGCATTGACCTCGCGCAGATGATCCAGGTTGTTTCCGGCCGGAATGCTTTTTCCAAGTGTCGATATCGCAGTGTCGATATCGTGGCGCGTAACCGATGCCTGGGTGAGTATGGCGGCGGTTTGAGGGGGCGATGATCGCGCCGGCAAGGGGGTAAGTCTCTCAGCACCAGATTTCCATGCGCAGCCCGCGTGCATCAAGTGGAGGCGGGTCGGGGAACCGGAGCGCGTTGCCGCGCAGGATGCGGGCAGCGCTCCAGGAGCACGCGCAGGCATCCAGCAGATCATCCTCGCCCGCAATAGAGCGCTTCAGACCGGCGATTGATCGCAGAAAAGCGGGGCTATATTCAGCCGCCTCCAGCAACGCGCGACGGAGTTCGAGCCCAGGAGGGTGCGGCTGTGATTTGACCTTCTTCGGCTGGTCCAGAGGGGACTCGTTATTCAGCGCCCAGAAACCCAGCTCAGGGTGGCATTCGAAGATGCGGTCCTGTTGCGGTGGCGTCATGAGCGCGTCGATCTCGCGTATGCGTGGGAACAGGTGGAAGCACTGCTTGGATACCTTTCGCGGCGGAGAGGACGTGGCGAGTGCGACGGCGCAGGCCTCACGATAGTCCTGCTCCATGACCGCGGCACGGGACGGGACGGCAAATACGGCCGATTGGCGCGCACCGAGATTGGCTCGTGCTTCGCGGTCGGCAAGGCGTCCGCCGATGCCAGAGATTTCCGGCAGTCCGATCGGCATATCGATGCCAATGGCCGTGCACCGGTTGGTCAGCTGCAGCACATCGGAAAAGGTCGAAGCGAAGTGCAAGGTAGCCGCAGCTGGGGCTGATAGTGGCCGCAAAACGACAATCCAGCCGGAGCGACAGCCATCCACGCCGGCGACCCAGTATTCGTTTGCGGGCTCGAGTTCCGCAACTTCGCCCATTCAGCATTTCTCCAAGCCGTTTTGGGGCGGATTTCACGGCATGGCCGGCAAACTGAGCTCTTGTGTC
The DNA here is from genome assembly GCA_963825625.1 of uncultured Alphaproteobacteria bacterium. GTDB lineage: Bacteria > Pseudomonadota > Alphaproteobacteria > Rhizobiales > Hyphomicrobiaceae > CAMDPA01. The sequence continues at coordinate 78,303 of CAWGUF010000037.1, forward strand.
GCGCGGCACATGGCGGTCTCTTCAGAAACAGATTCTTCGCGTCTACTGCAACGCATGATGCGGAATAAACTGCCATATCATTCTGACCGAAACGCTGCAGGCGCCAGCGTGCAGGATCGGTTGCAGCGCAACAAGCGCGATGTGATGCTGGCTGTCATTCTGACGCTGATCGCAGGCGTAGCATTGATTGCCAGCATTGCGACCTGATGCTTCGGGAAAGGCCCATCGGTGGCCTTTCCCGAAAGCCGAGCTTCCGGCTTTTATCGTGGATCAGCTGCGCAGGAAGGCCTCCAGCGAGGAGGCAAGCGCGACGGGTGTCTCATCCATCGGGTAATGGCCTGCGTTGCTCATGACCTCAAGCTCAGCATTAGGATACCAGGTCAAGTAGGTCGCTTTCATTACATCCGGTGTCAGGCCGACGTCGAATTCGCCAACGATGACTTTAACCGGGAGTGACTTGCCCTTGATCTCGTCGCTGAAGTCGCCCTGGTGCCAGGCTTCGAAGTAGCCGGCAAAGGCTGCTGGCGTGCCAGGCAAGTTCGGCACGCCGGCGATGCGGTCGATCCATCGTGGAGAGAGGGGTCTGTTGCCAATCGAAAATCCGACGATGCCGCGTCTGGCCTCCGGATTGTCGACGGCGGCGCGGAACAATGCATTGGTCTCTTCATCCAACGGGACGCCGGAAGCGGGAACAGGCGTCACTGCCGCAAGTTTCTTCACGCGGCTGGGGGCGTCGGCCAGAATTCTCTGGATGGCCTTGCCGCCCATCGAGTGACCGATCAGGCTGAAGGACTGAATGCCCAAATGGTCGGCAAGAGCCAGGACATCGGCCGCGATCTCCTCGATGGTGTATGCGCCCATCAGCTCGCGCGATTTGCCGTAACCGCGATAGGCCGGGAACACGTAGGTGAACTCGGCCGGCGACAGCGCGTTGCGCATCGGATCGTATGTCGTCTCATCGCCGAACCAGCCGTGCAGGCCGATGACATGGTGGGGGCCGGTGCCGAACGTCTGATAGCCGAGGGTCATCTCTATACATCCTTCCTGGGTGGCGTCTCGTCGTGGCGGCACTCTGGCACAGGCTGGCGTGCGGTGCGAGAGGCCGCGATCCCGTCAAAGATGCTTGCAAAGTCATTCCGGAGTGGCGTTCATCGCGCCTTAGTTGACAGGTGGTTGCTGCACGGCTGGTGTCAATTAAGGTGCGACGCCACACTAGTGTAGCGCACCTGACGTTTGGTACCCGCTTGGCGCTCGCCTCGAGACCAAACGTCAGGTGCAAAAGCTACACTAGAAACATAATCTTGCTAGTGCTCCTTATGGTTCTGACATTTGCTCTCAATGGTGCGGAACCGGGAATCAAATGTCAGAACCGGAGCACTAGGAGCAAGACAGAGATTCGAAGATGCCGGGCCCCGGCCCCGCTCAGCGTGCAGCAGCAGCTTGCATCAGTGTTCTGCAACCAATTGGAGACAGCGGAGATGCTGAAACTCTATACGGCCCGCAATTCCATCTGCACCCAGAAAGTGTTCATCACACTGGCGGAGAAGGGGCTCGACTACGACACACACGATATCAACCTGTTCATCAATGAGCAGTACACGCCTGAATATCTCAAGATCAATCCGAAGGGTGTGGTGCCGGCGCTCGATCACGATGGCAGGATCGTGACGGAGTTGACGCTGATCTGCGAATATCTGGACGATGTGTTTCCCAGTCCGATGCTGATTCCTGCCGATCCCTATCTGCGCACGAAGATGCGCATGTGGTCGAAGGCGGTGGATGAGGGCCTGTTCGAGGCGACACGCGAGCTCAGTTTTTCCGCCATGTTCCGCGAGAAAATGCGGGACATGACGCCGGAGCAGCGCGAAGGCCGGTTCCGGAATGTTGGCAATCCGGGAAAGCGTGCCAGGTTCGAGTTCGACCTACGAGCACGGGGTGGAATTGCCGTTCGTGCTCGCCGGGATCGCGGCCTGGGAGGTTGCGTTTCGCGACATGGAACGGGTGTTGTCGGAGGGCGGCTTCACGACACGGCACTGGCTCGTCGGTGATCGCATGACGCTGGCGGACATCAATCTGATGCCGTTCGTCGCCAGGCTTGCGTATCTGAAGCTGCTCGATCTGTGGATCGAGGATCGGCCGCGGGTGCAAGCGTGGTGGAGACGGGTGCAGGAGCAGCAAAGCTTCATCGACTGCGTGCCCGGCCGGCTGGCGGCTGACGAGCTAGCCGCCATGGGTACGTTCGGCACCCGGATCAGGGACCGGGTCGGCGAGCGGCGGCGGGAGTATCTGGCTGCGCTATAGTCTTGCGAAACCCGATTGCACCGATCGAGCCCGAGGAGCTACGTCATGGCAGCGCAAAACCATCCGCCATTCAGGGCCGAGGTTGTCGGCAGTCTTCTCAGGCCCGAAGCAATCCACGATGCGCGGCGCGCACGTGCGGAGGGGCGGGTCAGCGGCGAGGAGTTGTGGGGCGTAGAGGCGCGCGCTATCGAGGAGGCAGTGGCGATGCAGCGCGACGCCGGCCTCCCCGTCTGTACGGATGGGGAGATGCACCGCCGCCACTGGTTCATGGACTTCATCGAGCGCATCGACGGCGTCGGCTTCGAAGGCGGGTTGCCGACGCGATTCCACAACGAGGCCGGTGATATCGAGTTCGCGCCGCCTCGCGTTGTCGTCACGGGTCGGCTGAGGCGCTGCCAGCCGCTCGCGGTGCACCATTTCGCGGCACTGAAGCCGGTTGCCGATCGCGCCGGTCTCGTTGCCAAGCAGCCGGTCCCCTCACCGACGATCCTGCATTTCCGCGGTGGGCGGGCAGCTATCGACAAGGCGGCCTATCCCGAAATCGAAGACTTTTTTGCGGATCTGGCCCAGGTCTATCGGGAGGAGATCGGCGCTCTTTATGACGCAGGCTGCCGCTATGTTCAGATCGACGAGACGAACCTGCCGTTCCTGTGCGATCCGGCGCTACGCAAGAACGTGGTTGCGATCGGGGAGAATCCAGACCAGCTGCCGGCGCGATACGTCCGTTTGCTGAACGACTGCCTGCGCGATGTGCCTGACGATATGACGGTGGGAATGCACATGTGCCGGGGCAATCACGAAAGCAGCTGGGTGGCGGATGGTGGCTACGATCCTGTGGCAGAGCTGGCGTTCTCGGCCGTCAATGTCGATGTTCTGTTGCTCGAATACGACAGCCCGCGTGCGGGCAGCTTCGCGCCGCTCAAGTATTTGAGCAAGGACAAGGTTGCGGTGCTGGGTCTTGTGACAACCAAGAAGGGCAGACTCGAATCGAAAGACGAGATCAAGCGGCGTATCGAGGAGGCGGCGAATGTCGTGCCGTTGGCGCAGCTGGCGCTGAGCCCGCAGTGCGGGTTCGCCAGCACGATCAAGGGCAATGCGCTGACCGCGGACGAGCAGCGGCGCAAACTGGAGCTCGTCGTCGAGGTGGCGCAGGAGGTGTGGGGTTGAGGCGCGGCGTCAGTCGTGGCGGGCAGATGGGCAAGGGGATGAATTCGGGCCGGTTCAGCGTGGCAATTGCTGTGGTGTGGGCGGGCCTCGTGACGTCAAGCGGGAGCGCGCTCGGCGCGAGCGAGCTGGAGAAAGGGCGCGCGCTCGCGGAACGGCTTTGCGCGACCTGCCATATGAACGAGGGGCAAGGGGAAAAGCAGGGAGCGATGGGGATACCGTCGTTTCGTGCGGTGGCCAATCGGCAAGGGCAGACGCACGAGGCGATCGTGCAATGGCTGAGATCCGCGCCCGCGATGATGCCGGATCACAAGCTGACCTGGGATGAAGCCGACGCACTGGCCGATTTCATTGTTTCGCTCAAGGGGACCCAGCCGCCCGTACGCTGACGATAGAGGCGGCTGGCGCGTTGTCGTGTCCAAGCTGCTCCAGCGGCGCGGAACCGGTCCTGGGGCAGGATTATCGGATCAGTAGGTTCGCGCCTTGGGCGGGATGTAGTTGATCTCGTTGGTCATTGTGAAGGTGTGCACCGGGCGATAGTCAAGTTGGACGCTGCAGGTCTTGTCGTCCGCCCAAGTCAGCGTGTGCTTCATCCAATTGACGTCGTCGCGTTCCGTATAATCCTCACGGGCGTGGCTGCCGCGGCTTTCCTTGCGATTGGCCGCGCCTACCATGGTCACCGCGGCCTGGCTGATAAGGTTGTCGTACTCCAGGGTCTCGATCAGATCGGAATTCCAGATCAACGAGCGATCCTGGACGCGGATGTCGCCGGAACCTTTCCAGACCTGCTCGATCAGCTTGACGCCTTCATCCAGCACCGGTCCGTCGCGGAAGACGGCACAATTGTTCTGCATCACGCGCTGCATGCGGAGGCGCAACTCGGCCGTCGGCGTGCCGCCTGATGCGTGGCGGAATTGGTCGAGACGAGACAATGCGAGTTCGGCTGAGTTTTTCGGCAATTCCTGATGCGAGGTGCCCGCCTCGACGGTCTCGGCGCATCGTAGGCCCGCGGCGCGGCCGAACACGACGAGGTCGATCAGCGAATTGGAGCCGAGGCGATTGGCGCCATGCACCGACACGCATGCGGCCTCACCGAGCGCCATCAGTCCCGGCACCACATAGTCTGGATTGCCGTCTTTCAGGGTCAGCACCTCGCCGTGATAGTTCGTTGGAATGCCACCCATGTTGTAATGCACTGTCGGCAGGACGGGGATCGGCTGGCGGCGCAGGTCGACGCCTGCGAAGACCTTGGCGTTCTCGGTTATGCCGGGGAGCCGTTCTGCGAGGATGGCCGGATCGAGGTGGTCAAGGTGCAGGAAGATGTGATCCTTCTGAGGGCCGACGCCGCGGCCTTCGCGGATCTCGATGGTCATGCAGCGTGAGACAACGTCGCGGGAGGCGAGGTCCTTGAAGTTGGGGGCATAGCGCTCCATGAAGCGCTCACCTTCCGCGTTGGTCAGGTAGCCGCCCTCGCCGCGTGCGCCTTCCGTTATGAGGACGCCGGCACCGTAAATGCCGGTGGGGTGGAACTGCACGAACTCCATGTCCTGCAGCGGCAGGCCGGCGCGCAGCACCATGGCGTTACCGTCGCCGGTGCAGGTGTGGGCGGAGGTGCAGGAGAAGTAGGCGCGGCCATAGCCGCCGGTCGCCAGAATCGTTTTCTTGGCGCGGAAGCGATGTATAGTACCGTCTTCCATGGACATGGCGATGACGCCGCGGCAGACGCCTTCGGAATCCATGATCAGGTCAATGGCGAAGAATTCGATGAAGAATTCGGCCGAATAGCGCAGCGACTGGCCATAAAGCGTGTGCAGCATCGCGTGGCCGGTGCGGTCTGCGGCCGCGCAGGTCCGCTGGGCGGGGGGGCCTTCACCGAACTCCGTCGTCATGCCGCCGAATGGTCGCTGATAAATGCGACCGTCGTCGGTACGTGAGAACGGCACGCCATAGTGCTCGAGCTCGTAGACCGACTCGACGGCGTTGCGGCACAGATATTCGATTGCGTCCTGATCGCCCAGCCAATCGGCACCCTTGACGGTATCGAACATGTGCCAACGCCAGTTGTCCGGTCCCATGTTGCCAAGGGCGGCTGCGACCCCGCCCTGAGCAGCCACGGTGTGGGAGCGGGTCGGAAAAACCTTGGTGATGCAGGCTGTCTTGAGACCTGCTTCGGCCGCGCCCAGTGTGGCCCTCAGGCCGGAGCCGCCAGCGCCGACCACGATCACGTCATAGGTATGATCGGTGATCGGGTAGGCCTTGCCATTGACGGCAGGCTTGGCGACGCCGTTGCCGGATGATGTCGATGTTTCTGCCATGGATGTCAGGCCCCGAAGCTGAGCTTGAGCAGCGCGAACACGGATACGGCGCCGACAGCGATTGCGAAGAAGGTGTTGAGCATGAGGAGCACGATTTTGCTGCCCTCGCCGTGGATATAGTCCTCGATGATGACCTGCATGCCGAGCCGCATGTGGATGACGGCTGAAACGATGAACAGAAGCATCAGGAGGGCGATGATCGGGTGCGACAGCACTGGCCGGACAACGCTGTAATCGCTGCCGGCGAGGAAGGCGACAAGGGCCACGAAGACGGGCGTCAGCAGCAGATTGGATACGGCGGTCAGGCGCTGGCGCCAGAAATGCTCGGTTCCCTCCTTGGCACTGCCCAGGCGCCGGACGTTCTTCAGCGGCGTTCGCATCTTATTGGTGATTGCCATGATGTCAGATCCAGCCCTTCAAGTGCAGCACGACGGCCCAGATCGTCGCCGTGATCAGAAGCGAACCGATTATTGTGGCCCAGGACAGGGCATTGACGGTGGGGAGCTCGAAGCCGCGACCGGTGTCCCAGATGAAGTGGCGAATTCCGCCGAGGGCATGATGGACCAGGGCCCAGGTATACCCGGCCAGAACCACAAGGCCGAGGGGAGAGCCGAGCAGGCCGTTGACGGTATCGAAACTGGCGCGTCCAGAGGAGGCGGCGAAAAGCCAGCAGGCGAGAATTATAGTGCCGAAGTAGAGAGCAGTGCCGGTGATGCGATGTATGATAGACATCACCATGTTTATGAGCGGGGAATAAATTTGCAGGTGCGGCGATAGCGGTCTTGGCCTGGCGGCCTTCCGTGCGGTGTCGGCTTGCGCCATCGGAACCTTCTCCTCAAGCTGTCATATCGGCAGATGCGGTATAACGTGGCGTCGCGGCTACCGCAACGGATCGGTCGTTTCTGCGGGGTGGGTGACGGCGCGGCGTCCGGGCGCATGCGGCAGGCGATCGGGCCGCGGCGGCGAGAAGCCGTTGCATTCATCGGGAAACGCCAGCCATCGCGTAGCCGGCGCGCTCGCTAAGGCTGGGGTAAGCGCGGGGAGGCGTTGGGTCAAACCAAGGCTTCGACGATCGACTTGCCAAGCATGGTACCGCTATCAAAAGCGTGCTCAGCCAGCCGGCCACGGCACCAGTCGCCGCCAACGCCGACCATATGCTCCCGAGAGAACATGAAGGTATCGCCAAGCGCGGTGTCGACCAGTCCATGCCGCCAGAGATGGGCTACCATTTGAGCAGGGCGGACGGGCGGCAGGCTCAGCGCGTGACTGACCTCAGCCCACAACTCCTCCGCAATCGTCTCCGGCTCGACGTCCTCGGTCTGGCGCGACCACTCCTGGCCGGCATGGACAACTATGTGATCGCCGCCTGCGATCCGGCCTGGCTTTGAGTTGTTGCGCGTGACCCAGCGCACGATCTGCGACATGTCCGAGAAAACGTCCTGGTCGGGTAGTATTTTCTGGTCGAGGCGGACCATCAAGGCCCAGCATGGGACCATCCGAACCCGGGCGAGTGGATCACAGAGCTCGGGCAGGCGTCCCAGCAGCAGCTGGGCCTCAGGCGCCGGGACTGCGACCGCGACGGCGGCAAAGGGACCGGCCGAGGTTTCGTCGTCGAACCAGAGGTGCCAGGCTTTATCGTCGCGCTGCAGGGTGTGTACGCGGCGGCCGAATGTCATCCTGACGCTTTCCGCCAGGGGGCGGACCATCGACGACATGCCCGGCGTGCCGACATACCAAGGCAGCATCTGGCCTTCGCCTTCCTCGCCGCTCGAGCCGCGTGGCGTCCACCTGGTGGCGTAGCCGCTGGCGACCATCTCATTGAGGTAGGCCTTGAAGCGCTCGTTGCGGGCCGTGACGTATTGTGCGCCATGGTCGAATGGCACGAGGCCCAACCGGGCCGTTCCCATCCGTCCGCCAACTACGCGATCCTGCTCGAAAAGCTCAACGTAAAAGCCGGCGCGCCTGAGCACCCTGGCACAGGCCAGGCCAGTCAATCCTGCTCCAATAATCGCGACCCGCTGTGTCACCGGTGAGCTCTGACGGGGTATGGAGCCGCTGATCCCCGTTTGGATCGATGGTTCGGAAGGTTGTAGCGGCGGCTCGATTGGGTGCCCAATACTTCAGCAAAGGATAATACAATTCGTTAACCTGACAGGTAAAGGTGTTTCTGCGGTTTGACGAAGTATTTCTGGGGGCACAGGTGGTTGATCACAATGTCTGTTTCCATCCCGGAAATGGGCACTGGGGTATCGCGGTCATGTCGGCAGGAGCAGCCAGAGGTCCAGGTCCAGGATGACGGCAGGATCGAAGTCCGTCGAGCCGGCAGGGCTTGCACGAGGGAAGTCGGCCGATGCCTTGTCCTTGAGGGCTGTGAAGCGTACCCGCAGTGCTCCGACGTCGGATCGGTGTGGCAGTGCGGCGGTTTCGATAATCTCGGACCAGGCATATATCGTGTCGCCGGCGAAGCAGGGGGCGACGTGCTTGCCGCCATTGATGGCGGCGATGTGGAACGCATTTGCGAGACCGTTGAACGACAAGGCACGGACTACCGACATCACGACGCCACCATAGACCAGCCGCTGGCCGAAGCGGCCCTGGCTCTCGACGTGGTGGTTGAAGTGTACTCTGGCCGTGTTCTGGTACAGTCGGGTGGCGAGCTGGTGCTCGGCTTCCTCGATCGTGATGCCGTCAGCGTGGTCGATACGCTCGCCGGTCGTGTAGTCGGCGAACCGATGAGACGATCCGGCTGCATCGAAGTCGTATGAGCCCGGACTGATGCGCGGGATCAACGTTGCCAATGTATCGGGTGAGACGCGCCCGGCCAGGGTGGGCACGTGCGGAACCGGCGGCGGGGCGGCGGGATCCCGTTTTCTGACCATCACCCAGCGCACGTAGTCCAGCACAGTGGTGCCATTCTGATTGCGACCGGTGGTCCTGACGTAGGCAACGCCCGACTGACGGTTCGAATTCTCGCGCAAGCCTATGACTTCGGAGGACGCCGATAGCGTATCCCCGGGAAAAACGGGGGCAAGAAACCGACACTCGGCATATCCCAGATTTGCGATGGCATTCAGCGAGATGTCGGGCACCGACTTGCCGAAGACGATGTGGAAGACGAGCAGATCGTCGACAGGGCTGCGCGAATAGCCGATGGCGCGGGCAAAAACGTCCGAAGACTGCACCGCGAACCGGCTGCCATAAAGGGCCTGGTACAGCGCGACATCGCCGGTCGTTATGGTGCGGGGGGTGGCATGCTGGATCACCTGGCCAAGGCTGAAATCCTCGAAGTAGTTGCCGGTACTGGTTTTGAGCGAGCTCAAGAGCCGGTCTCCATCGCTGCAATGGTTTCAGCCATGGCTACTGTTCGGCGCGCGATCTCGGCGTGCAGCAATTCAACCATCTTGCCATCCAGGGAGACGGCGCCCTTGCCCTTGTTCTCGGGCCGCTCGAATTCGGCGAGGACGCGCCGCGCCCAGGCTATTTCATCGGGCGGCGGGGCATAGACCTGGTTGGCGATGGCAATCTGACCGGGATGGATCACGGTCTTGCCGTCCATCCCGAGCAGCCGGCCCTGTTGGCATTCCTGGCGGAAGCCGGCTTCGTCGCGGAAGTCGTTATAGACGCCGTCGAGAATATCGAGTCCGTAGGCTCTTGCCGCGATCACGGCCGACTGCAGCGCGAATAGAAGGGGGAGCCGCTCGGGGTGATCCAGTGCGCGCGTGTCCTTCTGGATGTCGTTCGTGCCAAGCACAAAGCAGGCTAGTCGACACTCGGGCAATTGTTCCCGGGTGGCCGCAATCTCGGCGATATTCAGGATTGCGCGGGGTGTCTCGACCATGATCCAGACCTGCAATTGGCCGGGGCAGGAGCATGTCTTCAGGGCAGCGGCGATCGACTGCAGGTCGAGTGCGCTTTCCACTTTCGGGATGAGAACAGCATCTGGGGCGGCTTGCGATGCGGCGCGCAGATCGGCTTCGAACCAATCGGTTGCGAGCCCGTTCACTCGCAGCACCGTTTCGCGGCGGCCGTATCCGCCGGACTTCAGAGCGGTCATGGCCTGGGCGCGGGCCTCGTCCTTCCGATCCGGAGCGACCGAGTCCTCAAGGTCGATGATGATCGCATCGGCGGGAAGTGATCTGGCTTTCTCCAGTGCCCTGGCGTTAGTCGCGGGCATGTAGAGGGCACTCCGGCGAGGGCGAATCTGCATGGTGTAGCCTGTGTTTTCCGGGGTCCAATATATTTCTTTGCAGCAAGAGCCTCTCGATCAGTCAATGTGCTAAATGGGTTTGGTGCCCACGTAGTTTCCCTGAATCTTGAGCCCAATGATACGTTTTCGCCGCCTGACGGACCTGACCTCCGATGTCGACGATAAGCTGTTCGTGGCGGCTGCCGACCTGTTTCGTGCGGCCTTTCCCTATGAAGCGAGTGCCATCGATCGTATCGAGAGTCAGATGCGGGGGCAGGCGCAGCTCAGCTTCGAGCCCATCCTGCTGATATCGATGGACCGGCGGCGGCGACCGACCGGAATTGCCTATGTCTATTACTTCGCCGAGCTGCGCTACGGGTATCTGCAGTATATCGCGTCGAGCCCGAGGCAACCGGGCCATGGTATCGGAGCAGCGCTTTATGAGGCGTTGCGCGAGGTGCTGGCAGCCAAGGGGGCGCGGGGGCTATTTCTGGATATCCCGCCCATCGATGCGACGAAGCTGAAGGAGCCGGCGCTGCTGCGCACCAACCGGACGCGAGCGAAGTTCTATGCTCGGTACGGGCTCAGCGTGGTGGAAAATACAATGTGGGACGTAGAGCCCAACCCCCGCAACGACGGCTATCTGACGACACTGTTATACGATCCACTCGGCCGCCGGGCGCGGCTGGAGCGTGCGCAGTTGCGGCAGGTCATCAGGCGGATACTGGTGGAGCAATTCGATTATGCGCCGGACGATCCCTTCGTAATGAAGATCGTCAGCTCGGTTCGCGATGAGCCTGTCAAGTTGCGTCCACTCGACAGTGCTGCGGAGCCAGTAAGGCCTTCGCGTGGCGTCTATTTCGCTCCGCTCAAGGTGGTGGCGGTCGAACGGCACGTGATCCATCATCTGCGTGAGAAAGGTTACGTGGAAAGGCCTGTGCGGATCGGGGCAATCCTGCGTGGACTAGATGGATTGGCGGTGGAGCGTGTGGCGGGCCGAACATTCCAGCGTGAGCACATCACGGCGGTGCACGACAAGAACCTCGTCAATTACCTCCAAGCCATGAGCGAGCGCCTGGACCAGAAGGCGCTGGTCTATCCGGAGGTGTTCCCGATCCGCCGACCGGATCGAATTCCGCAGGCACTGGAGGACCGGGCCGGCTATTACTGCGCCGATACTTTCACTCCGATCACCCGCAACTGCTGGCCGGCGGCGCGCAATGCGGTCGATGTGACGCTGACGGCAGCCTCGTTGATTCTCGAAGGCGAGCGGCTTGCCTACGCGCTGTGCCGTCCGCCTGGTCATCATGCCGAGCGGCGGATCTTCGGCGGCTTCTGCTACCTGAACAATTCGGCGATCGCAGCGAATTTTCTAGCGCGCCACGGCAAGGTGGCGCTGCTGGATATCGATTATCATCATGGCAACGGCGGGCAAGATATCTTCTACAGTCGCGCCGACGTGTTGACGGTGTCGATCCATGGCCATCCGCGGCATGCCTATCCCAACTTTTCCGGATACGCAGACGAGAGAGGCGAGGGGGCCGGGCTGGGCTTCAACCGCAATTTTCCGTGCGAGCCGCCGATGGACGACACTCGCTACCTCGGCTTGCTGGAGGATGCACTGGCCTACGTAGCCAGGTTCCAGCCGCGCTATCTCGTGGTGTCGTTGGGTTTCGACATCATGGCGGGCGATCCGACAGGTGCCTTCTCGCTGACTGCGTCGGGCATGCGTCAGATCGGCGAGCGGCTCGCAAAGGTGCGGCTGCCGACGCTGATCGTGCAGGAAGGCGGGTATTCGATCAGGAACCTGCGCGTTGGCAGCCATGCCTTCTTTTCCGGGCTGACCAAGATGTAACGAGCCCGGCCATCTTGCAGGCCGGGCTCGACCGGGGCACGTCGGAGGAGGAAACCGCGCTCCCGGGGTAATTCAGGCGCGCGGCAGCCGTGCTGCCAGCGCGCCACTGGCGTCTCAATAATTGTAGGCGCGCTCTCCATGCTCGGTGATGTCGAGGCCCTCGCGTTCGCGATCCTCGGCGGGCCGAAGCCCGATGACGAGGTCGACCAGCTTGAACAGAATGAGCGAGATAACGCCGCACCACAGGATGGTGAACCCGACGGCCCACAGCTGGGTCATGACCTGGGTTGGTATCGAGAATGCCGCAACGACTGCCTCGCCGGGCTTGGACGCATAATCGACGATGCCGGCGCCGCCCAGGCTCGGCGCCGCGACGATACCATTGGCGATCGCACCGATGATGCCGCCCACGCCGTGGATGCCGAAGACGTCCAGGCTGTCGTCATAGCCGAGCGCATTCTTGATGCTGGTGCAGAAGATGAAGCAGATAACACCGGACGCCAGACCGACGACGATCGATCCCATCGGGCCGGCAAAGCCTGAAACCGGCGTTACCGCGACGAGGCCGGCGATCACGCCGGAGGCAAGGCCGAGAAGCGACGGCTTCCCCTTCGCCAGCCATTCCGCCAGCATCCAGGCAAGGCCGGCGGCAGCGGTGGCAACGAATGTGTTGATCATCGCCAGAAGTGCGGTGCCGGTTGCCTCCAGGTTGGAACCGCAGTTGAAACCGAACCAGCCGACCCACAACAGCGAGGCGCCGATCATCGTCATGGTCAGGGAGTGCGGCGGCATGGCCTCACGCCCATAGCCGACGCGGCGGCCGATCAGGATGCAGCCGACAAGGCCAGCAATGCCTGCGTTGATGTGGACGACGGTGCCGCCGGCGAAGTCGATCGCGCCCCACTGGAACAGCAGGCCCGCGTCGGCATTGACGGCATCGAGCTTGGCTTGGGCGGCCGCTTTGGCAGCACCTGATGCAGCCGCCACCTCCTTGGCCGCTGCGGCGACGGCGTCAGGGCCGGCCCAGTACCAGACCATGTGGGCGATCGGAAAATAGACAAATGTGACCCACAGGATCGAGAAGACCATCAGTGCCGAGAATTTCACTCGTTCGGCAAATGCACCGACGATCAGCGCGGGGGTGATGCACGCAAAGGTCATCTGGAAACAGATGAATGCGTATTCGTACATCTGGACGTTGTTGGAAAACGTTCCCGTTGTCAATTCGGCGGTGACGCCGGCCAGAAACATCTTAGAGAGGCCGCCAACGTAGGTGTTGAGGCTGCCGCCATTCGTGAACGCCAGGCTGTAGCCATAGACGACCCAGACGATGCAGATCGTGCAGGTGATGGCGAAGACCTGCATCAATACCGACAGCATGTTCTTGGTGCGGACCAGGCCGCCGTAGAACAGCGCGAGGCCGGGGATAACCATCATCAAGACAAGGATGGTCGACAGGAACATGAAGGCTGTGTCGCCCTTGTCGGGCGCGGCTGCGAAGGCCGGCGCGGTGCCGGCTGCGAGTGCGATGCTCGCGCCAAGAAGGAGGTTTCTGGGAAAGGTCAGTCTCATGTCTTGCTGCTCCCCGTAGCTCAGGGTTGTTGTGTCGATTGGTTGCAAGAGGTGTGAAAGGCGCTAGAGAGCGTTGTCATCGGTCTCGCCGGTGCGGATCCGGACCGTGTGCTCGATCGGTGTGACGAAGATCTTGCCGTCGCCGATCTGACCTGTCTTGGCGGCTTTCGAGATGGCCTCGATCGCCTTGTCAGCCTCGGTCGAGGGGACTGCGATCTCGATCTTGATCTTGGGCAGGAAGCTCACCGCGTATTCGGCGCCACGGTAAATCTCGGTATGGCCCTTCTGCCGGCCGTATCCCTTCACCTCGGTGACGGTCATGCCTTGGAGTCCAAGCTCGGTGAGTGCGGCTCGGACCTCTTCGAGCTTGAAGGGCTTGATAATGGCGGTCACGAGTTTCATGGCTCTACCCCCTTTAGCGTTCACGGGGCCGCTGGCGTCAGCTAGCGGACTACCGTCGGTTTCAAGAGGCCATACCGCCGGGTTGCCTCTACGGAACGTAGGGGAATCAAGAGTCGTGCCAAAGGGCTAAGTTTTTATCAACCATTTGATTTAGCTTATTTATTTTTGGAATCCTCATCAATCTCCAAGCCCTGGGAGTGGGGTTCCTGCATAAAAAATATGCAAATGTGCGAGTGAGCCTAAATATTGGCCTTCTTGTCTGCGCGCTGTCGCATCAGTCCCTCTTGGGCCACCGAAGCCACGAGGGCGCCATCCGCACGATAAAGGCTGCCACGGCAAAATCCGCGGGCGCCAGAGGATGAAGGGCTATCCTAGGCGTAAAGCAGCCACTCATCGGCACGGAACAGCCGATGGAACCATATCGCGTGATCGAGGCTGGCCATCTGCATGTCCGGGTCGAACAGCAGCTTGCCGTGGGCAATCAATGCGGTGTCGAGGAGCGTGTAGTCGGATGCATAGGCCAGGATGCACTGGTGGATCGTCGGGTCGTCGGGCAGTGAGCCATTGGCGCGCATCCAGACGTGCTGCGCCGGTGCGATCTTGGCGCGCGTGAGGTAGCGCTCGCTTTCGACGACGCGCATCTCGATCGGGCGTTCGCGCTGGAGATAGGCGCGGAGCGGCTCGGTGAGCCGGGAGCCGTGGCGTTGCAGCAGGTCGCTAGCGCTCGGCAGGGCGTCGGGTCCAGGCACATCCGGCATCGAGGATTGGTGGTCGAAGCCCGTCTCGTTCTTGTGCAGCGAGGCGCTCATCACGAAGATTGGCCGGCCGTGCTGAATAGCTTTCACGCGCCTGGTGGTGAAGCTTCCACCGTCGCGGGCGCGCTCGACGTCGTAGACGATCGGCACTGCGGGATCGCCGGGCAGGATAAAGTAGGCATGCATCGAGTGAACGGTGCGCGCTGCCTCAACCGTGCGCAGGGCCGCAACAAGTGATTGGCCCAGCACCTGGCCGCCGAAGACGCGGGCGTGTCGGCTGGTCGGGGAATGGCCGCGAAACAGATTGATCTCCAACTGCTCGAGATCGAGCAATTTCAATAGGTCCGCGAGTGCGCCGGAGGATTGGCCTGACGACCGGGGCGGATCTGCTGGCATCATCGCATCCTCGCACTTGGCTTGCATCATGCGCTCGACCGGGTGCGGCGCGCAACCGGACTGGAGGTCAAGCCGGCGATCGTGTCAAATCGATGATGCCCGACCGCGGCGTTTCGCATTCCTGCACATGACGATAGATACCGCCCACGCCTAGTGTTAAGAACATAGCAACGACATCGGAATGCGCGACAAGCCGAATTGACGCTAACGAGTAGGTCTTGCGCGGTGATGGGAGGCGCGGCTTGGTCGGTATCAAGAGTTCCGCAGGATTTGGGTGCGGGCCTGTTGTTCATTACCATTGGTGGCGCTGGCCTGTGGCTGGCGTCGGACCTGACCTATGGCACTGCGGCGCGGATGGGACCGGGATTCTTTCCGACCTGGGTCAGCGCCATCATTATCGTGATGGGCGTGGTGATGGCGGCCAGATCGTTGGTGATCTCGGGGCCGCCCATTGGGGAAATCCGATTGCGCCCGCTCGTCGCCGTGCTGCTGGCGGTCGCGGTTGGCGGGTATCTCATCGAGCGCGTCGGACTGGCGATCTCTCTCGTCGTGCTGATTGGAATTGCCGGGCTATCGCGTGGGGACACCAACTGGCGTCAGCTGCCGCTGATTGCCGTGGCTCTTGCGACGGGCTGTGTGATCGTGTTCGTTCACTTGCTCGGCCAGTCGCTGCCCGGATGGTGGGGCCGCTGACATGGATCTGCACGTTTTCGAAAATCTGGCGACCGGGTTCGCTGCAGCAGGGACGTTGCAGAACCTCGGCTTTGCGATGATCGGCTGCCTGCTCGGCACGCTGATCGGCGTACTGCCGGGGATCGGGCCGATTGCGACGCTGGCAATCCTGCTGCCGGTCACGTTCCAGCTGGAGCCATTGCCCTCGCTGATCATGCTGGCAGGCATCTACTACGGTGCGCAGTATGGCGGTTCCACCACGTCGATCCTGGTCAACATGCCGGGCGAAGCGTCTTCGATCGTGACCTGCATCGACGGTCATCAGATGGCCCGGCGCGGGCGTGCGGGGGCGGCCTTGTGCGTGGCCGCGCTAGGCTCGTTCTTCGCGGGCTGCGTGGGAACGGTTCTGATCGCCGCTTTCGGGCCGCCGCTCAGCAGTTTCGCTCAGGAGTTCAACTCGCCCGACTACTTCTCGCTGATGGTTCTCGGACTGGTCACGGCAGTGGTGCTGGCGCATGGCTCGGTGCTGAAATCCGTAACGGTCATTCTGGTCGGTCTGCTGCTCGGGCTGATCGGAACGGATGTCACCAGCGGTGCGTTGCGGATGACGCTGGGCATACCTGTGCTGTGGGATGGTCTCGACTTCCTGCCGATGGTGATCGGCATGTTCGGGCTGGTCGAGGTGATACGCAACCTGGAGCAGCGCGCGCTCGACCGCACAGCCGTTGTGGCCAGGTTCCGCGACATGTGGCCGACGAAAGAGGAGATGCGGCAGGCGGTACCAGCGATGTTGCGCGGGACGGGGCTGGGCTCCGTGCTCGGCATCCTGCCCGGCGGCGGAGCCGTGCTCGCGTCGTTTGTCTCCTACACGGTGGAAAAGCAGTGGGCGCGCGATCCCTCCCGGTTCGGGAAGGGTGCTATCGAGGGCGTGGCGGGGCCGGAGGCGGCCAACAACGCGGCGGCGCAAACCTCGTTCATACCTCTGCTGACGCTGGGGTTTCCGTCCAATCCGGTGATGGCAATCATGGTCGGGGCGATGATGATCCAGGGCATCCAGCCGGGGGCAGTCGTCATGACCACCAATCCGGATCTGTTCTGGGGGCTGATCGCGTCGATGTGGATCGGGAACCTGATGCTGCTCATCATCAATCTGCCGATGATCGGGTTGTGGGTGAAGCTGCTGTCCGTTCCCTACCGTGTGCTCTATCCGGCGATCCTCAGCTTCTGCGTGATCGGCGTTTATGCGACGAATGCGGAGTTCGTGCAGATCGGGATCATGGTCGTGTTCGCGGTGTTCGGCTATGTGCTGCTGCGGCTCGGTTGCGAGCCCGCGCCCATGGTTCTCGGCTTCATCCTCGGGCCGCTGATGGAGGACAATCTGCGACGCTCGCTGGTGCTGTCGCGCGGCGATCCGATGATCTTCCTGGAGCGGCCGATCTCGGCGACTTTGCTTGCGATGACGATAATCCTCATGGTGCTGATTATCCTGCCTGCTCTTCGACGCAGGCGGGAAGAGGCATTTGCGGAGTAGTAAACCTCAGTCCTCAAATAATGGAGTCTGGAGCGATGTGGAAATACCACCGGATAATGCTGGCGACTGCGGGGCTGCTGGCGATGCCAGCATTCACGGGCCATGCAGTTGGGCAGGAGAGCGCAGCTTCCTATCCCTCCAAGGACATGAAGCTCGTATGCGCATTTCCGGCGGGTAGCGGCGCAGACGTCTATGTGCGCTATTTCGCGGAAAAGCTGAAGCCGATCGTCAAGCGTACGGTGATCGTGGAGAACAGGGTCGGCGCCGCCGGCAGCATGGCCACAACCTACGTCGCCAGAGCCAAGCCGGACGGCTACACCATATTCATTCATGCGCCGAGTGCGCTGGCCGCCAATATGCATCTGTTCAAGAACCCGGGCACAGACGTGCGCAAGTCGATCCAGATCGTGTCAGCGCTGAACGAGCAGCCGTTCATGCTGGCGGTGCCCGCCAACTCACCGGCGAAGACTTACAAGGAGCTGGTGGAAATCCTTCGCAAGAAGGGCGACAAGGCCAATCATGCGGTCTCCAATCCGACGAGCCAGGTGTCGAGCTTTCTGTTCAAGGACATGCTGAAGCTGAGCGCGGTCGAAGTCATGTACCGCACCGACAACGATGCGCTCAACGACATGACAAGCGGGCGTATCGACTTCTCGTTCATGAATCCGGTGACGGCGATTGCACAGCGCAATGCCGGACGCGTGCGGTTGTTCGGTGTCACGACCAAAGAGCGGGTCAAGGCGCTGCCTGACCTGCCGTC
Source organism: uncultured Alphaproteobacteria bacterium (assembly GCA_963825625.1). Taxonomy (GTDB): domain Bacteria; phylum Pseudomonadota; class Alphaproteobacteria; order Rhizobiales; family Hyphomicrobiaceae; genus CAMDPA01. The sequence goes on from CAWGUF010000037.1 coordinate 96,212, forward strand.
GATGCACGAGCTGGGCCTGACCGGCTACGAGGTTCCGGGATGGTGGGCGGCGATGGTGCCGGCAGGGACGCCCAAGCCGATCGTCGACAAGCTCAACAAGGTCTTCGTAGAGATCGCTGGAAGCGCCGAAACCAAGGCCTTCTTCGCCAAGTTCGGGGCCGATGCCATCTCGTCCACGCCGGAGGCCGGACAGGCCCGTCTGGTCAAGGACGTCGAGACCTGGGGCAACAACATCCTCAAGGCAAAGATCCCGAAGCGCGGATAAGGGCTACTCTGTAAAGGTGCCTGACCATCAACAGCGGTGGCTACCCGAGCATAGGGCGGCCGTCGTGCTGCTTTGGGCGATCGGCTGCGAGGCTAGGCAGGTCCCAGGCGGCAAGAGGTTGACAACCGCCGATGAAGCCCCGACCAATGGCCGGCTTTCCGCTGTACCCTCCCTGACTTGATCCTATGCCACGAGGTCTCGACCATGAGTGAACACGCCAAGGGCCGCCGTGAGGACCTGCGCCTGCTGACGGGAAACGGCAAGTATACCTCCGACTGGGATCTTCCGGGGCAGGTGCATGGCGCATTTCTGCGCTCGGATCGGGCGCATGCGGCAATCAAGTCGATCGACACTTCCGGCGCGCTCGCTCTGCCCGGCGTGATTGCGGTGCTTACCGGCGAGGACCTCGTCAGTGATGGATGGAAGAGCCCGCAGCCAATGCAATTGCCGCCCGGCAAGGATGGCTTCAATCTGATCGTTCCGTACCGGCCGGCACTGGCGCATGGTCGGGTCCGGTTCTCAGGCGAGCCGGTGGCGCTGGTGATTGCAGACAACGATGAGACAGCGCGCGACGGGGCGGAAGCGCTGGTCGTGGACTATGAGGATCTGCCTATCGTGGTCACGGCTGCGGACGCATTGGGTGGGGATGCGCCGCAACTGCACGACGTGGCACCGGGCAATGTCGGTTTTCTGTTCGATTACGGAGACGAGGCAAAAACCAATGCCGCCTTCGCAAATGCCGTGCACCTGGTCAAGATGACGGTCGATGCGCAGCGTATCCATGGGCATCCGATGGAGCCCAAGGCTTGCGCTGCGGCCTGGGATGCGGCGACGGATAGCTGGGATGTCTACATGCAGCATCAGGGTCGCAACGACATTCTTGCGGCTCTTTCCCATACGACAGGGTTGCCGGCCGATCGCTTCCGTATCGCGGCGCATGATGTCGGCGGCGCATTTGGCGTGCGCGGGGAGTGCTACCCGGAGAACGTGGCCATCGTCTATGCGGCGAAGAAAGTCGGCCGGCCGGTGAAATGGGTGGGGTCCCGCTCGGAGACCTTTGTCAGCGATCACCACGGGCGAGCGGCAGAGCTGACCGGTGAGCTGGCGCTCGACAAGGACGGCAAATTCCTCGGCCTGCGGGTGGGCTGGCTGGTCAATCTGGGAGCTTTCTGCTCGGCTGCCGGGCCGCTCATCAACACGGTAGCGGCGCCGCGCTCGATGTCGTCCAACGTGTATACGGTGCCGGCGCTCTATGGCCTCAACAGGCTGGTGTTTACGAACACGACGCCGACGACGGCATACCGTGGCGCCGGACGGCCCAACGTCGCGGCGCTGTGGGAACGGCTGGTGGACGAGGCGGCGCGGGTTACCGGCATCGATCGCATCGAGTTGCGGCGTCGCAATCTGCTGGCGAAGAGCGCGTTTCCCTATACGACGCCGGCCGGCTCCGAGTATGACAGCGGAGACCCTGCGGCGCTGCTCGACAAGGCACTGGCAGTGGCTGACTGGGCGGGCTTCGAGGCACGCCGGGTGGATGCCCAGGCGCGAGGCAAGCTGCGCGGCATCGGCTGCGCCACCTTCATCGAGCCTTCGGGCAGCGTGGGGGCGGAAGAAATCACGATCAAGTTCGACGGCGAGGGACGGCTTACCTTCTACACCAATGCGGGACCTTCAGGTCAGGGTTACGAAACGGTGTATGCGGACTTGGTCGGCTCGGTGCTGGGCATCGACGGCGACACCATCACGTCACGCTCAAGCGACCCGAAGGGACCGGCGTTGGCCGGAACCGGCTCATACGGTTCGCGCTCGCTGATCAGCCACGGCTCGGCATTGTTCAAGGGCGCGCTCGATATCGTTGCGAAAGGGGTGGAGCTCGCCGCGGAAAAGCTCGAAGTGTCCGCAGCGGACATCGAGTTCAAGGATGGCCGCTATGTGGTCAAGGGTACCGATCTTTCGGTTACGATTACGGAGCTTGCCAAGGCGCATGCCGGCAAGGGTGAGGGCGGAGCCAATCCACTCGACACAACAACAAAAGTGCCGGTGACCGCCGCATTTCCATCCGGTGCGCACATTTCGGAGGTGGAGATCGACCCCGACACGGGGGTGGTGGATATCGTGCGCTACATTGCCGTCGACGATTGCGGCGTCGTCTACAACCACCAGATCGTCGAAGGTCAGATGCATGGCGGCCTGATGCAGGGCATCGGGCAGGTCATGGGTGAGCATATCGTCTATGATAACGAAAGCGGGCAGATGTTGTCGGGCTCGTTCATGGACTACATGATGCCGCGCATCGATACCTTCCAGCATCAGAAGGATCTGGAGCTTTACGACGTTCCCGTGCCCTCTCCCGCCAATCCGCTCGGGGCCAAGGGTGCGGGAGAAGCGGGGGCCACAGGTTCCGTGCCGTGCCTCGCCAACGCCGTGCACGATGCGCTGGCGCCCGTCGGTGTCAGGCACGTCGATATGCCGTTCACGCCGTCGCGGATCTGGACGGCTATCCAGGACGCGAATCGTTAGATCGCTCACGTGCCGTTCCGGCCTATCGGTCGGGCACTCCGCGGGGGCGGCGCACCGGCGCCGGGCCACAGTCGCGGCCTGGAGCGCTTCTGTCTAAGTCGGTAAGTCGAAAGCGCATCTAGCAAGAGCGGGGCGCGGCTCGGGCCGAGAGACTTTGGGCGTCCCATGCCGAGGCGAAGCCTCGAATGTTTCGCGGCGGGCAGGATGCTTGCGCTCACGTCTCTTTGCGACGGTGGAGCAGTAGCGCAACAGCGATGGCAAACGCAGCAACGGCAAATACGACGTTGATGCCAAACACCCATTCCATGGCGTGAGCGACGGTAGCGCGGCTGGCCCCGTCGGCGAGGCCGGCGGACGCTGCGACGGTACCGGATGCGGCTGCGCCAAACGAAATCCCGATGTTGCGAATGGCCTGCACAGAGGTGCCGGCGATCTGGCGCTCGGCGGGTGGCGCAACGGCGATGATGTGCTGGATCGCGGGATTATTGAGAAAGCCGATGCCGGCGCCGCTGGCGCCGATTGCGATTGCGATCGCAAGCACCGGTCCTGCGTCGACGGTGAGCGCAATTGCAATGGACGCGGAGAGCAGCAGCGCGAGCCCCATCACGATCGATGCCGGGGCTAGCGAGGGGCGCAGGGTCGCGACCATAAGCGCCGTCGTGGTCCACATGAAGGACTGGATCGCGAAGAGGTAGCCGGCTGTCAGCGGTGCGACGCCATGCAGTGCCTGCAGGTAGAATGTCGTGTAGGTGTTGACGAAAGCCATCACGATACTGACGAGAAAGAAGATCCAGAATGTCGCGCCCAACTCGGTCGTGATTGCTACGACCTTGCGCGGGAAGATGTTGTGCTCGGCCTTTGCGTCCATCACGAAAGCGACGGCGGCGATGGCAAGCGCAGCGACGACCAGGAGAGTTTGCAAGACGGCAGCAGTGGTGAGCGAGGTCGCGCTCAATAGCAACACAGAGACGGCGAGCAGAGAGAGCCGCAAGTAGGGTATGCGGGACAAGCGGCCGTGTCCCTTGTCGCCCTCCACGTAGCGCCAGGCCAGGGCGGCGAAAATCAGGCAGAGCGGTACCAAAGACCAGAATGCGCCGCGCCATACACCACCGGCCTCGGCGAACAGCGCGCCGTAACCGGGGCCGCCGACGGTGGCAACGCCCCAGGTGGTGGAGACGACACCGAGCGCGCGGCTCCGCAAGTGAGCGGGGTAGCTGGTCGCAACGAGGCCATAGGCCTGGGAAGAAATCGCGCCGCCGCCAATTCCCTGAACGAGGCGCCAGGCGACAAGGGTCGGCATGTCTGTGGCCAAGGCGGATCCGGTAAGACCCAGACCCAGCAACAGGCCGGCACCTGCATAGGCTCGGCGTGCGCCGAACGCGTCGCGCATCGGGCCGGCACTGGCAGCGCCGACGATGGCGCCGACGGCGAATAGAGAGAAAGCCCAGGTGTAGTAGCCGAGGCCGCCGAGATCGGTGACGACCGAGGGCATGACGGTAGCGACGACGAACTGATTGATGGCGAACAGCAGCATGCCGAGGTTGAGGACAAACGTGTAGATGCCATAGCGACCGACGAAGACCTCGGTCCAATGGGCGTTGGCCTGCTGCCCGCTGCTGCCCGTCGTATCCAATCGATCCGTCCGCTCGCCCTGTCGCCTGCAGTGTCCCGCAGCGACTCCTCTGTCCAAACTCCCGGAACGTTAGAACGCGGCAATCAGCGCTGTCCATCCTCAGTCGTCAACATGGAATGCCTGGTTGGGTTGGGCAGAACCGGTCATGGCGTTCGGGATTGCTTCAGCTATAGTCCGGCAATGGAGATCGAAAGCAGGTAGCCACAGGAGCACCGCCATGACAGCCGCAAAACTCCCACTCCTGCCAACATCGCTGGTCGGCTCCTATGCTCAGCCGAACTGGCTGCTCGATCGAGAGAAACTGGCGAAGCGGTTTCCACCGCGGACCCGCGCCCGGGAGTTGTGGCGGGTCGATGATGCTTTCCTGAAGGAAGCGCAGGACGATGCGACGCTGCTGGCGATACGGGACCAGGAGCGGGCGGGGCTGGACATCATCACCGATGGCGAGATGCGGCGCGAGAGCTACTCCAACAGGTTCGCGACGGCGCTCGAAGGCGTGGATATCGACAATCCGGGAACCGCGCTGGATCGCTCGGGGCACCCAAATCCTGTGCCGCGTGTGGTCGCGCGGGTTCGGCGCAAACACCCCGTGGAGGTGGAGGATGTGCGCTTCCTGCGCGCAAATACCGACCGGCGGATCAAGATCACCGTGCCCGGGCCCTTCACGATGTCGCAGCAGGCGCAGAACGATTTCTATGGCGATGAAGCCGAGATGGCGATGGACTATGCGGTAGCCGTCAACGAGGAAATCAAGGACCTGTTCGCGGCTGGCGCGGATATCGTGCAGATCGACGAGCCCTACATGCAGGCGCGGCCAGCCAAGGCCGATGTTTATGGGCTCGCCGCGCTCAATCGTGCGCTCGAGGGGGTTCAGGGGGAGACGGCAGTGCACGTTTGTTTCGGGTATGCAGCCATTATACACGAACGGCCGAGCGGCTATTCTTTCCTGCCGCAGTTCACGGGATGTCCGGTGCATGGCGTGTCGATCGAGACAGCGCAATCGGGATTGGATTGCTCCGTACTCACGACGCTGCCCGATAAGCGGATCATACTTGGTGTGCTGGATCTGTCGGATGCGAGCGTGGAGAGCCCGGAGACCGTTGCTGCGCGTATTCGGCGGGCGCTGCCTTATGCGGCTGCGGATCGCATCGTCGTGGCACCGGATTGCGGGCTCAAGTACCTGCCGCGAGATATTGCCTACGCGAAGATGAAGGCGATGGTCGACGGCGCGGCAATCGTGAGGCGCGAGCTGGCCTGATGCGATGCCGTTCGGCCTCAGCTGATCCGGCGTCAGCCTCGAACACGTAGTCGCCGGGATCGAGGCGGCGCGTGCGCCGCCGGTATTCGCGCATGGTCCAGGGCCACTGGGTGACGATGCGGCCGTTCTCGAGCTTGAAGTAGGTGTGGCAGGCGGCATCTGCGATTACGCTGTCGGACAGGCGGGCGCGGACCTCCTCGTTGAAGGCGTTCAGGACGTCGGCGCGGATTTCGATCGTCCTGGCGCGGCGTGACCGCATCGCTTTCAAGCAGCGCACGATGTAGCGTGCCTGGCATTCGAGAAAGAAGATGATGCTGCCGGAGGAGTTGGTATTGGGGCCGTACAGCATGAAAAAGTTCGGGCAGCCAGAGACGGTGAGGCCAAGGTAAGCCTCGGCGCCGTCTTGCCAGGCTGCGGCCAGGTCGAAGCCGGCGCGGCCGGTGATGTGCAGGTGCGGCAGATATGCGGTCGGGCGAAATCCGGTGCCGTAGATGATGACGTCGACGTTGCGGGTCACTCCATCGCTGGTGCGAATTGCATCTTGCGTGATCTGTTCGACGGGCACATTGATCAGCTCGACGTTGGGCCGCTGCAACGCAGGATACCAATCGTTCGATTGCAGCATGCGCTTGCAGCCGAAGGGGTATGTTGGCGTCAGCTTGGCGCGAAGCGCAGGGTCGGGCACCTCAGTTGTGAGGTAGTGGAGCCAGGCGGTGCGGGCCTCGGCTGCGAGCTCGTCCGAATAGCGTCGTGCCGTGCCGTTATCGAACTCGCGCAGGATATCCCATCGATCGCGGGGGCGGCGGCCCATCACACGCTCGTCGCGCGGTCTCACGTATTGCGGCGAGCGGTGGCAGACATGAAGCTGGCCAGCGACCTTTGCGATCTCCGGCACGAACTGAATGGCGCTGGCGCCAGTGCCGATCACGGCAACACGCCTGCCGGACAGATCGATCGCGTGATTCCATTCGGATGAATGAAAGGACGGTCCGGCGAATGTCGCCCTGCCGGGGATGTCGGGCACTATCGGCTGGTTGAATATGCCGACGCCGGAGACGAGAACGCGGACCAGGATCGTCTCGCCGCTGGAGAGTGCAACGCGCCATAAGCCCATCTCGTCGTCGAAGCAGGCGGACGTCACCTGGGTCTCGAGCCGGATATGGGCGATGACGTCGTATTTGTCGGCGCAGTGGTTCAGGTAGGCGAGGATCTCTGATTGGCGGCCGAACCGTGACTGCCAGGGCCAGCTCTGCTCGAAGGAATAGGAGTAGAGGCGGGACGGCACGTCGCAGGCCGCACCGGGATAGGTGTTGTCGCGCCAGACGCCGCCGATCGAATTTGATTTTTCGAGGATGACGAAATCGCGCATGCCGGCCCGGTGCAGGCGTATGCCAAGCCCGATGCCTCCGAAGCCGGCGCCGATGATGGCGACTTCTCTGGTATCCTCGTTCCTGCCCATCGGCCAGCGCGGCTCCTGTCACATCGGCCGCGGAACACGCGCCAGGCAGCCGACCAGCCGTTCTATGCGGTCGACCTCGAAGGCCTGCCAGCGGGCGTCGATGTCGTCGTCGAGTGCGGCGGTGTCATCGGTCGTGCTGCCGGTGAGGCGGGCGTGGATGGCGGTCAGCAGCGGCTCCAATGTCGGCTTCAGCTCGAATGTTCGCATGTCATCGGGCGTCCAGCCGATCAGCATGGCTGCCTTGAGGAACGCTTTCGGGTCCGGTGTGGTGGTGCTGATCTCGCGCAGACGTTCCAGACGCGCGATGTCCTCCTTGATGAGGTGCTGGCGGAAATAGCTGTCCTCGGTCTGAAGCCGAGCGGCAAGGTCGTTGATCAATCGCATGGTCGTCGGTCCTCCGCCGGGCGCGGTGCGGCAGCGCGTTGCAGCCGGTCGTTGATGGCTTCTCCCAGGCCATGGCCTGGTATCGGCATAACGGCGATCCGTGTAGCCGACATCGTGTCGAGATGGCGCAAAGCTGCGAACAGGTTCGCGGCTGCCTCGACAAGATCGCCCGTCGCGCTGAGATTGACAATCGGTCCGTCGTGGGGCGGCACCGCGGGACCGAAGGCCAAGAGGGCCTCATCGGGCTCAGGCTGAACGATTTGAAGGCGCATGGGCGCCTTGGGGGCATAATGGCTGGCGAGCTGGCCGGGCGATGACGGTCTGGCGCTGGTCTTGGATGTGGCGCAGCGGAGGATTGCCTCGCCCAGGCGTGCCTCGATCGCATCGGCGGTGATGGCGCCCGCGCGGAGGATCACGATCTTTTCGCCCGAGGCATCCAGAATGGTGGATTCCAGGCCGTGCCTGCAGGGGCCGCCATCCAGGATCATGGCGGGTGCGGAACCGAGGTCGGCTTCGACATGGCGTGCGGTGGTTGGGCTGACGTGGCCTGACCGGTTGGCGGAGGGCGCGGCAACAGGTCGACCCGTCGCGGCGAGGAGTGCGGAGGCGACAGGATGGTCGGGAATGCGTACGCCGACGGTATCGAGGCCGGCGGTGGCGAGGTCGCAAACGCCGCCATTGCTTCGGCGCGGCAATACCAGTGTCAGCGGTCCTGGCCAGAAGGCCTGGGCCAAGAGCAGCGCTCTGCCTTCGAGCACGGCGATCCGCTGCGCGGCGGCGAGATCAGCTACATGGGCGATCAATGGGTTGAAGCGTGGGCGGCCCTTGGCCGCGTAGATGCGGGCGACGGCCTCGCCGTTGCTGGCATCCGCACCAAGGCCGTAAACCGTCTCGGTGGGGAAGGCAACGAGCTGGCCATCGCGCAGCAGGCGCGCTGCTTGGGCAATCGATTCCGGGTCGGCTGTCGCGATCGGCATTGCCGCTTCCTGCGCAAAGTCTTTTCCAGATGGGCGCGCCGAACTAATGTGCAGGTGACTCGCACATGGGATAAGAGGCGCCAATGACCTACCAGGCACCCGTAGACGACATCATGCTCGCACTCAAGTCGGCCGGCGACCTGGATGGGGGCTTGGCACGCGGCCTCTACCCGGCGCTCGACGAGGACACGATCAAGGCGGTGATCGTGGAAGCGGGGCGTTTCGCCACCGAGGTTCTCGATCCGCTGAATCAGCCGGGCGATCAGGCCGGCTCCAAACTGGTCGACGGCAAGGTGGTCACGCCGCCGGGCTGGAAGGAGGCCTACGACGCTTTCGTGGCCGGCGGCTGGCCGGCGCTGCCGTGCTCGGAGGAGTGGGGCGGGCAGGGGCTGCCGTCGGTCGTCTCTACCGCTGTCACCGAGTTGTGGAACGCCTCCAACCTCGGCTTCGGGCTGTGCCCGATGCTGTCGCAAGGGGCCATCGATTCGATCGAGGCGCACGCCTCCCACGAATTGAAGAAGACCTACATCCCCAAGCTGGTGGCGGGCGAGTGGACCGGCACCATGAACCTCACAGAACCGCACGCGGGCTCCGATCTCGGCGTGCTGACGACGCGGGCTGAGCCGCAGGCCGATGGCAGCTACCGGCTGTTCGGCACCAAGATCTTCATTACCTACGGCGAGCACGAGTTGGCGCCGAACATCATCCATATGGTGCTGGCGCGGACGCCGGATGCGCCGGCGGGCACGCGCGGCATCTCGCTGTTCCTGGTGCCGAAGCGGCTGGTCAACGCGGACGGCAGCCTGGGCGCGCAGAACGACGTGACGTGCATCAAGCTCGAGCACAAGCTGGGCATACACTCCAGCCCCACCTGCGTGATGAAGTACGGCGAGGCCGACGGTGCCGTGGGCTATCTTGTGGGAGAGGAGAACCGCGGGCTCAACATCATGTTCATCATGATGAATGCGGCTCGCCTGGGTGTGGGTGTGCAAGGGGTTGCCCTGGCCGACCGTGCATTGCAGCGGGCCCGCGCCTACGCGCAGGAGCGGCTGCAGGGACGCAGCGCAAAGGGCGGCAGCGGGATGGTGCCGATCATTCAGCATCCGGATGTTCGCCGCACACTGCTGACGATGCGGTCGATGACGCAGGCCGCACGCATGATCTGTGTGGCGACCGCCGCCGCGATCGATCAGGCGCACCGGGGGGCGACTGAGGCGGAGCGGGCACACGGGCAGGCGCGCACCGCGCTGCTGACGCCGGTGGCCAAGGCATTCTCGACCGATGTCGGGGTGGAGGTGGCCTCGATGGGCGTGCAGGTGCACGGCGGCATGGGCTTCATGGAGGAGACCGGCGCGGCGCAGTACTATCGTGATGCCCGCATTCTGCCGATCTACGAAGGCACGAACGGCATCCAGGCGATCGACCTCGTCACGCGCAAGCTGCCGCTGGAGGGCGGCAAGGTGGCGGCCGGCTATATCGCGGAGCTGGAGCAGGCGGTGGCGGAGGTGAAGGCCTCGAACCTGCCGGGCCTCGGGCGCACGGGCGAGCGGCTGGGCGAGGCGGTGGCGGCGCTGAAGGAGGCGTCGGTCTGGCTCGGCAAGGCGCTGCAATCGCGTCCGGAGGCGGCGCTGGCCGGCGCGACGCCGTATCTGCGCCTGTTCGGGCTGGCGGCCGGCGGCGTCTATCTGGCGCGCGGGGCATTGGCGGCGGCGCGCGATGGCGAGGAGGGCGGCGCGGCGATGCTGCTGGCGCGCTTCTTCGCGGAGAACCTGGCGACGGCAGCGCCGGGCCTGGCCGTCAGCGTGACGAGCGGGGCGGACGCGGTCATCGGCGGGGGCCAGGGGTAAAATGCCGAGAGCCAGCGTTTTCCGATGTAGTCAGCGAATTCCCATCAACCTGTACTGAAAATGGTGGCTGTGGGGGAGAGGAATGGCTGCGCCAGCAAGGGGCCTCGCCCCTTGCATCCCCGACCAGGGGCGCGCCCCTGGACCAGCGGTGTTTGATGGGGTGGGGTTGCGGGGAGCCTTCGTTGCGGGTGTCATGGCCGCGCCGGACCGAGGCGTGAGTCTTTAGTTTGTCGCTGGCGACTCCCCTCCGGGGAGCCGGCCGCCAGCGACGTGTGACACGCGCCGGATCGCTGCCGCGCTGGCGAAAAGCCTCGGATCGGCCATGACGGGAATTTATACAGGGGCGGCTGTCGTGAGTGGTTGCAGCATGAACGGCATGCCGCCGGACGTAGGGCAGAGAAAGCTGCCGTCGGCGCAACTATGAGACGATCCATCTCCCACATGGCTTGCAATGGCCGCTTCGCCACAGGGAACGACCGTCGAGGATGAATTGATCGAGGTTGCCGATCGTGTCCCCGCGCTTGCGGCACGGGGACAGGCCACCCATACATGCTACCCGGACTCAGTTGACCGTGTACTCCCGCCAGGGGACCGCATGGAGTGGCACCGAGGCCATGAACCGCGCGATATCCGGCCGCCCGTAGAACGTCGGACGGCCACGACCATCCTGCGCCATCAGGACGATAGGGACGCCGAACACCGGCGCGAAGCTGCGGATGGCATCGGCGGCGGCTGCGCCCGATTGAACAACGTGCGGCTTGACCACGACGACGGCGAAGGTCTGGCCCTGCTCACGAATGACGGCACCTTGAATGCGCATGGACGGTCTCCTCAGGCAGCGAGCTTGGAGGAACGCGCATTGATCCAATCCCACGCATCCTGCGAGAGCCAGCCCTGGTAGTCACGCGTGACGCCGATCACCAGCACGCGGTCGTTCTTGTCGACTTGCGGGGCGAGCTTCTGCCAGATGCCGGCGGCACTCAGCGACGTGTCGACGAGCCAAGTGGAGCCGAGATAGTGCCACCAGGTGCCGCATGCCTTGATGGCCTCGTGCAGCTCCGTATAGTCCTGGCCGGGTTTCTTGAGGTCGTAGTTGATAGCGTAGATCATCTTGGTCTCCTGACCGGTTTGTGATCGGACCGACGAGGAACTGGTGCGTCCTTATCGACCCATGCGGATCACAGCCGGGGGCTCGGACATGAGGGCCTATGTCCGAGGATCATTTTTTTCCCGCATAGGGTGTCAGGGGCCGGCCAGCAGGGAGATGCGGGGTTTGCATACGGGGCATGAGAAAGCCGTGCTGGGCCGCGACGAAATCGCCAAGGCGATCCGGGCGCTGTCTCCGGCGGACTGGATACGGCTCAACAAGGTGGCCGTGTCCTACTCGGCTCGGCGGCCGATCGGGCCAGAAGACCTGTTGCAGGAGGCGTTCGCGCGGGCGATGGATGGCAGGCACTGTCCGGCCGACATCACGGTCGTTAAATTCCTCGCAGAGGCAATGCGCAGCATTGCCCATGGCGAGGGCGAGAAGGTCGAGCACCGGCTGGCTCTGGTATCGGCAAGCGCCTCTGAAGAAGCCGGCCAGGTGGCCTTCGCGTTTCCGGACGCGAGCCCAAACGCCGAGCAGCGCATGGTCAGTAATGAGACCGTGGCGGAGGTTCGCGGCGCTATCCTGGCGCTGTTTGCGGACGACGAGCACGCGCAGGTCATCGCCGAGGGTCTGATGGACGGCATCGACGGAGAGGAATTGCGCGCGCTGTGCGGGCTGGAGGCGACGGCATACAACAGCAAGCGTCGGCTGGTCCGGCGCAGGATCGAGAAGGCGTATCCTGAAGGGTGGAAGCTATGACCGGAAAGAAGAGCGACGCTCGTGACGCGCTGGACCGGCTGGCCGATGCCCTTGTCGACGACGTGCTGGCGGCATCCGATCAGGAGGTGCTGGCCGAGGTACGGGAAACCGGCGGCGATCCGGACAAGCTTGCAGGCGACATGCGCGCCCTGTTCGAGCGCAGCGTATTGGCAGCGAACAAGAGCAAGCTCGCGGCGGCCAAGGCTGGCGCAGCCCGGACGAAAGCGATGGCAGTTCATGCGTCTGCACCGATCGACATCACCGCGGCAAGAAAGCGGCTGCACGACATCTTGCAGACCCCATCGACCCTGCAAAAGCTGACGATGGCAGCGCGCAAAGAGAGCGAGCTATCCGATGCGGATGTGATCGGGATGCTCGAGGACCTGCGTGCTCTTGGAATCATTGACGATGGCGACGCCGGTAGCGGAAACGCGTGATGGCCCTGACTGCTGCCGAGCGATTGCTGCAGGATCTGGGGGTCAGCGAGCCGGGCGAGATCGATCTCGAGGCAATCGCCTATCACCTCAATGCGAGGGTACAGTACAAGCCGCTCGATGGCTGCGAAGCGCGCATCGTCGGAGCCGGCGATCGTGCGATCATCACCGTCAACAATCGCAGCGGCTGGCGCCGCAATCGGTTCTCCATCGCCCACGAGCTCGGGCACTGGCATCACCACAAGGGCAAGCGGCTGGTGTGCCGGGCCGATGACTACCGTCCGCGCGACGAGACCTCGCCCGAGCGAGTGGCAGACGGCTATGCCGCCGATCTGCTGCTCCCACACTACCTGTTCAAGCCGCTGGCGCGGCAGCAGAAGCATCTGACCTTCAAGGCTATCGGAGAGCTGGCCGATGCATTCGCGGCCAGCATCACCGCGACGGCCATCCGGCTCGTCGAAGCCGACCTGTACCCTGCCCTCGTCGTCTGCCACGGTCCGAATGGGCGCAAGTGGTTCGCGCGGGCGCCCATGGTGCCGCGCAAATGGTTTCCGCAATCTGCACTGGATGCTGAAAGCGCCGCCTTCGGCGTCCAATTCGGCAGCCAGGAGGGAACGAGCCACCCGAGCAAGATCGGCGCGGACGCTTGGTTCGATTGCTTCGACGCCGATCGCTACGAGGTGCTCGAGCAAACGCTGCGAACGGCGCCTTACGAAACGGTGTCACTGATCACCATCACCGACGGGCGCATGCTCGAGGACGGCGATGAACGCCCGTCGCGGCGCTGGTAAAAAGGGCCGACTCATCTTGCCGAAGGTCGAACTGATCCCATAGCCTCCGTCCAGTGTCTGACGTGACGGGCCAATCGCAACAAATCATTTCTATCCGGTTGCTGCGACGCACTAAGCGGTGCGATCTAATTAGAAATCATACGTCCGTATTTCGTCGGCATTACTGGCATAGCAAAACGCCAAGTCTGGTAAGGGTGGTATCGCGATCAAACTTACGCGCCTGAACTCGAACATTCCCACACGATGAAAACGCTTCGAGATCGACTGGTCACTGATGCACGGGCTTGCCCGAGCGCATCAATTCCAGGCCGACGACGATAGTTCCGCAGATGAGCCCGAAGATTTCAAGGTAAATCGCTCCTTTGAAGGCCGTGGCTGGAACCAGCAGAGCTAGTCCGGCAACAGCAAAAGCTAGCCGCATGGGGATGCCGAGTGGACCCTTGAAATGGCCCATGATGCCCGCAGTCGTGAGCCAGACGCCAGCGATTGCAGTGACCACAGCCAATCCGACATCGAACGGGGTGCCTTTCAGGATCAGGCTCGGTGCGTACACGAAGAGAAACGGGACGACTAGGGCGGTCCAGCCCAGGCGCACGGCTGTCAATGCGGTGTCCAGGGGTTTAGCCTCTGCGAGGCTGGCAGCCACGAATGCAGCAACCGCTACTGGTGGCGTTATCAGAGACACCACTCCGAAATAGAACACGAACATGTGGGCAGCCATCGGATCCACGCCGAGCTTTATCAATGGAGGAGCCGCCAGTGTGGCGACCAGAATATAGATCGCTGTCGTCGGCATCCCCATCCCCAGCACGATGCAGATGATGGCGGTGAGAGCAAGCAGCGCGAGCAGATTGCCTTCTCCCAATTGCACAAGAATAAAGGTCAGCGCAAAGCCGAGACCGGTTACCTCCAGAACTCCGATCACGATGCCGGCCATCGCCCCGAGAACTACAATGCCGGGGGCAGCAAGTCCCGTATCCCGCACAGCATTGAACAAGTCGGCGAGCGAGAGCCTTCTGCCCTTGTAGCCGAAAATCCAGTTCAACAAGATGATCGAGCCCGCCGCCCACAGCGCCGCCTCCTCCGGCGTCAGGTGCAGCTCGAACAGCGCATAGATCAACAGGATGAACGGAAGGACGAAATACCAGCCCTCCTTGAGCACCTTGCCAAGCTGGGGAATCAGCTCGTCGGGAACCGGGGCCAGATTTTTTCTGGCTGCTTCCATGTCCGCCTGCAAGAGAATAGCGACGTAATAGAGGAACGCCGGAACGATTGCGGCAAGGACGACTTCGCTGTAGCTGACTTGCAGGAACTCAGCCATCAGGAATGCGGCCGCACCCATGATGGGCGGCATGATCTGGCCGCCAGTTGAGGCAACCGCCTCGAAGGCCCCGGCGACCCTGGGCTCGTAGCCTGCCTGTTTCATCAGCGGAATAGTTATGACGCCCGTCGAGGCGACATTTGCAACTGCGCTGCCCGATATCGTGCCGAACAGGGCCGAAGCCAGGATGGACACTTTCGCCGCTCCGCCCCTGCTTCTGCCCATCAAGGCGGTGGCGATCTCGGTGAACCATTCCGAGGCGCCAGTCTTGAGCAGAAGCTGGCCCATGAAGATGAACATGACCACGACAGTACAGACAATCGTCATCGGCAGACCGAACATGGCCACGTTGTCAATGCCAAGGTACGCCAGTAGATCAAACAGACTTTTCGAACGGCCTTGCAGCTGGCCGGGTACCAGGTGACCGAACAGTCCGTACGCGACAAATACGAGCACGATCCAGACAAGGCCCATTCCCGCCGTTCGCCTCAGCGCCTCTATCACAAGCGGCACCAGGATGAGCCCTACAGCGAATGCCTCCGTGTGGTGGGCGAAGAAATCCTCCGCAATTGTCGGATACCTGAAGGAGAGATAGAGCCCCGCGCTCAGCCCCAGCAGCGCCAGGACGATATCGTACAAATGGGTCTCGCGGCGCTTCGCGCCGATTTCGCCCGGCCCGGTGAGAAATATGAGTGCCAGCGAGAGACCGAGGATCGCCGCGAGGCCCTGCTCCGTGAACAGAATGAAGCCTGCCTTGGTGTGCAGCTCCGCGGAGAATACGATCGCGATGGCCCAGAGGAGGATTGCCAGCGCAGAGGCGAGGAGCCGGGCATGCGTCGTCCTGGCCTGCTGCTCGGCATGGTTGGTAGGGGACGTCACAGCTGCGCCTCTCGCAAATCGAACGCTCTGCCCCTTGTGGAGCGGGCGGAGCAACTCAGGTCTTTGACGAGCTGGAGTGGTGTCAGCCTTTCCACACCCCCTTGTCCTTGTAGAACTTCACGGCTCCGGGATGAAATGGAACGTCGCCCTGTTTTAGAGGCATGTTCTCAGCCTCGAACGAGGCCCAGATGGGGTTCAGGGGTTTGAGCTTCGCAGCCGCATCGTACAGCGCCTTGGTGACCTCGTAGACCGTCTTGTCGTCAACGCTGCGGTGCGTGAAGAGCGTGAACGCATAGGCGACATTGTGGACGGGTGCCTTGACCGACGGCATGGCAGGGGCGGGATCAACCTTGAAGTAGTACGTGGTCGGAAGCATCTGTGCGGCCGTCTTGGCTGCGGCCGTGTCGGTGTCCATAGTCAGGAAGCGTGTGCCGCCCGATACGCTGGCGTTGAGGTCCTTGGTGTGGGCAGCGCCAGGCTGTGCGATGACGACGTCGACCTTGCCCTGCTTCATCGCGTTCCAATGCTGAGGTACACCGATAATGGGCACCTTGACGACGTCGTTCCACGTCAGTCCGCCGTTTGCCAGCATGGCAGTGAAGAAGAGCTGGAACAGCGGTTGGCTCTTGAAGCCGTAGGGAACGCGCTTGCCCTTCAGATCAGAGACCTTCTTGATATCCGAGCCGTTGGCCACGAGCAGCGTGATGCGAAAACGCATCATCGTGCCGACGAGCCTCAGGTTCTTGTACTCCTTGCCCTTGGACAAGCCGGTGCCGGAATAGGCCATCAGGAGCTGCATGGAGTTGGCGATGCCGAATTGCAGCTTGCCCTGGTCGATCGCCACCGTGTACTGCTGCGTTCCGGCCATGGTCTCGGTACGCATCTGCACCACGCCACGGGCGGATACTTCCTTCGCAATCTGTGCACTGACGTTCGCAATGGCACCGCCTTTTGTGGCGCCTATGCCTACGACTTGCGCCAATGCCGCAGCAGGCAACAACGTTGCCGCCATGAAAAGCAAACCTGCCACCTTCTTCATTTTCTACTCCTCCCGACTTCTCCGGACTGAATTGCATTTCGGAACTCGCCATCCTTCAACCGAAGGCTGCTCCGCCATTGACGATGATGATCTCGCCCGTAATGAAACGAGCGGCATCCGAAATGAGAAACGCGCCGACGTCCGCGATATCCTCGGGCTGACCGATCCGACCAAGCGCGAAACGCGAGGCCGCAGCAGCCTTCTGCTCTGCTGAATAGGATCCGATCATGGGCGTTTCGGTGACGCCTGGAGCAATGCCGCAGACACGCACCCCGCTTGGGCCGAGCCCCGCGCTAGAGATCGTACAAGGCCAGTCATCGCGGCTTTGGAGGATACGTACGCTGGGCCGCCCTGGCCTGATGCTCCGCCCGATGCGCCGATAATCACGGAACCTGAAGCCGTCAGGACAATGGCTCCCTGCCTACGCCGGGCCATATGCTTGCCCGCAGCCTGCGCAATCAGAAAGGCGCCAGTTACATTGACCGACAGGACACGGTTCATCTCATCGGCGGTGAGCTCGTCCCACGCCTTTGATGAATGACATGCAGCCCAGTGAAGGACACCATCAAGGTGGCCGAACCGCTCAACCGCGAGGTCGACGGCGCGCTGACAATCTTGCGCATTGGAGACGTCACCACCAACTGCCAGGCGACGTTCCCCGCCACCGCCGATTGCCGCCTCGACAGCGGGCTGGCTGAGGTCGAGCGCCGCCACGGCATGGCCTTCGGCGGTCAATCGGTTGGCGGATGCTTTGCCGATACCACTGGCGGCTCCGGTGACGAGCACGTTGAGGGGGGGCATGTGTTCGCATCCTCCAGTTCCAGCGGGTCTATATGTTTCCAGCATGCGTACAAGCGACGAGATTGCTAATGGTCCTGGAGGAACCAGTCTCCGGGAATGGGAACACCCAGGCCAGAGTCTTTCACCCTGTCGTAGACAAGCCGTCCGATTGCTGCAAACTGGATGCCTGCCGACATCATGTCATAGAAGATTGTCTGGTTCTGGCTCTCGCGGCCAGGCACTTTTCCCGCGACTATTTCCGGCAGGGTCGGCCGCTCCACCGCGACGTAACGGCGTCTGTAGAATTTGTCCAACGGTCGCCTGTTGCGATCCTGCTCGGAGCCTAGAATGTAATCGAACAGTCCGGCCTTGGTGGTCGCCACGACCTTGTCTACGGCTTCAGGCGTTGCATCGTCCATCTCGTCGGGTCGCACATTGACAATGAAGACGCCGGGGCGATGCAATTTTAGAAACTCTGCGCGGTAGACCGGTTTCGTCGCATTGGTGCAAGTGGCGACAATGTCGGCGTCCACCAGCGCTTCCTCAGGGGTGTCGGTTGCGACCACCTGCAGCGCCAGCTTGTCACTCAGTTCGGCCGCACAAGCTTCGCGACGTTCACGCGACCGGCTATGGATACGAACCTCCCTGATCGGCCTTACCAGTGAGATGGCCTCCGCATAGACGCGCGTCATCTCGCCGGATCCTAAGATCCCGAGCACTTGCGAATCCTCTCGTGCGAGATGTTTCGCCGCGATGCCAACCGTCGCTCCGACCCGAACATGTTGAATGAGATTATCGTTCATGATGGCAAGCAATGCACCGTCGGTCGTGTCGATCAGTAGAATCACGCCACCCAGCCTGCCGCGCCTGACGGTGTGCCAGTCCTCGGTGATGCCATCTGGCGTCTCGGTCCAGGTCAACACGTCGGACTTGAAGCGGAACGCCAATGTCGGCGGATCGTGAATCGCACCGAGTAGCGAGCCCCATCTGTAGTAGTCGCCGTCGCGTGCTGTGGGCGACCACAGGTCGGTGCGCGGCTGGAACGTGGCCATGCCCTTGGCGTGCTGCGCAAAAGCACTCTCCATCGCTACCAGCGCATCGGCCATGCGCAGGACGCGCGCCGCCGTGTCGTTGTTTATGAGCAGGACGTGAGGCGCCGGCAGAGAGGGATTGGTGTACATGGCAAGGTGCCTCGCAATTTCGTGCCTGCGTTGCGACATGGCTTGATCGTCGGAATCCCACCCGGCGAATAGCGGCGCGTATTTCGATACAGCCATGCAACCACGAACGAACCGGCGCTGCAAGTGTGGCAACGCGAATGAAACGCCGGTTCACAAGCTTGACTTGGCGGTGGCGCCGGTTAAGCTCGACCTGACATGCCGGACGTGCTTTATCGCCTGACACGCTGATGGGCCGCGGAACCACTTATCCGAAAGACGACGAGGCAAGCCAAAACTATCCGTGCGCGTTTTTTATGCGATAGCCTCCAGGTTCGCTCCGGCAATTCGGAACGGGTTGGAGCAGGCATGACCTACACGCTTTGAGTCCACCGTATGATCGCCTTAGTCGTAGCGAGGTCGAAACGATGATCTTTCCCAACCTGTTCAGGCCTGGAACGGTAGGAAAGTTGAAGTGCAAGAACCGGCTCGTCATGCCGGCAATGCATACGAACCTGGGATCGCCCGAGGATGGTATCTCCGAGGCCGGGATCGACTTTTATGTCGCCAGGGCCAAGGGCGGTTTCGGCATGATCGGGGTCGGCATCATCGATTCCTATCAATTCGACCACGCTAGTCCGGGCGAGTTCCTGCTTGACAGTCCCCGGCATGTTTCGGTGCATGCCCGCCTCGTGAAGCTGCTGCAGGAGGAGGGGGCGTTGGCCTTCGCACAGATCGGCTTGCGACGGATCTGGGCGCTCAATCAGATGCGACGCCAGCCGAGCCTGACCGAGTTCACCGACAGGGAAATACGGACATGGATCGCTGCCGTCATAGATACGGCGAAGCGTGCGGCAGATGCTGGCTACGATGGGATAGACCTCTTGGGCAATGGCGGCGGTGCCATCAGCATCTTCACGTCCCAGGTCTTCAACGACCGGGACGACGAGTGGGGCGGTGACGAGGAGCGCAGGCTCAACTTCGCGCTTGCGATCGTCCGCGGCATCCGCACGGCCTTGGGCGAAGACATTCCGATTTCATCACGCTTGCACGGCGCGGAGTTCCTTGCCGGCGGATACGGCCTGGATGTATCAGCACGCAACGCGAAGCGCCTGGCAGATGCAGGCGTTGATCTGTTCAATATCGCAGCCGGCGGGCACGCGACGACCGTACCGAATCTGACGCCAAACGTGAAGGAAGGCAGCATGGCCATCCTGGCGCATGGCATCAGACAAGCAGGTGTGTCGGCAATGGTCGCTGCCTCGACGCGGATCACCGACCCCTTTGCCGCGGAAGAGGTGCTGCGCAAGGGCTGGGCCGATTACATTTCGATCGCGCGCGGGGCGCTCGCCGATGCGGATTGGCCACGCAAAGCAGAGGCCGGGGAATGGGACGATATCCGCCCTTGCGTGGCGTGCAACGAATGTCTGGACGAAGCAACAGTACGGGAGCGGACGGTCAGGTGTCTCGTAAATCCACGTGCGGGCCGCTACTCAGAGCTCGTGCCGGTTCCGCCTGCGCCCGAGGTGAAAAAGGTCGTCGTCGTCGGCGGTGGCTGTGTCGGTTTGCAGGCGGCAATCACGGCGGCGGAGCGTGGTCATCAGGTCGATCTGTTCGAGCGCAACACCTACCTTGGCGGAAAATGGCTGTCGTCGTTTGCGCCACCAGGTCGGGAGCCGTTGCGGAACTTTCTCACCTGGCTGGTGCGTCGTGCCAAGCGGGTGGGGGTCGGCATTCACCTTGGGGTAGAGGTTACGCCGGAGTTGCTGGCTGAGACAGCCGCGGACGAAGTGATTGTCACCGTTGGTGCAGTGCCGATCGTGCCCGACATTCCAGGCAGGGACCTTCCACATGTGTTTACGGCCGAGCAGGTCTTGATGGGAGAAGCGCGACTAGGCAAGCGCGTCGTTGTGGTCGGAGGCGGAGGCGCCGGTGTCGAGGTTGCTCACTTCATCGCCACGCTGCATGAGATGGACCGCGACCTCGCTGCGCACCTACGGGCTTTCGATGGCTATGATGCTGTTGCCGAGACGATCGCGGACAGTCGCAGAAAAGTGATGCTGGTCGGTCGAAACCGCCGTCTCGGAGTGGGGCTTGGCCCCGCGACCAGATGGGTTCTCGTGGGCGAACTTGATCATGATGGTGTGCAAACGCTTTCCGGCTCGGAGCTGATGGCAATCGGTCCAGGCACGGTGATGGTACAGTCGAGCGAGGACGGAACCGACCGCGAGATAGCTGCCGATTCCGTCGTCATCTGCACCGGCTACAGGGCAAATGAGGAAATGGTGGCTTGGCTTAAACCCCACGCGAAGAGCATGCAGGTGATTGGCGATGCCAAGCACATAGACCATGCGATGGAAGGGATCGCGGGGGCTTTCGACATTGCATTGGCCGTGTGAGCGCGCAGAGGGACGGTTTCTGTCGATATGGTTGCGATATCCGCCGACAAGAGCAGGAAAAGGCTGGAGCTCGTTCAGGCTCTTGGCTCGCATCAGGCAGCGCTGACCTACTCGCGGGTCTGCGATCTGAATGCGCAGGAGTTTCCTAATCGACTCGCTCTGATGGACCGCAGATTTCGGTTCACCTGGGCGGAGGTGAAATCGATATCCGACAGGCTGGCGACGGCGTTGCTTGAGCGTGGTGTGATGCGGCCCGACATTGCGCTGATCCACCTATCAAACTGTGCCGAGCAGTTCCTTATCCGCCTAGCCTGTGAGAAGGCGGGGGTGCGTGTGCTGCTTACGAACTCGGCTTTTCGCGAAGCGGAGTTGGTGTCGCTCGTGCAGCGCACGAAGCCGGCCATCGCGTTCCTCTCTGCCGACAAAGCCGCACACGGAGAGTACGACCGGTTCAGGATGAATCTGGCTGAATTTGGCTTGCCCCTTGATCCGATTCTGGTCGGTGCGATTGCGGGTCGAGTTGCTGCAAGCTGGGGACAAAGCTACGACGATTTCCTGGGGCAAGCGCCGGCTGCACTGCGCCATGTACTAGATCGGACCCGGTTCGGCTGGGACGAGAGGTTTTATCTCACGACGACCAGCGGCTCTACGAGCGCGCCGAAAATCGCCGATACCGTCTACGGCCATCGCATCTGGCTTTCGCTGCGGCATGCGCTCGGGGTGCATCTTGCGCCGGGCGATATTCTGGCCGCGCTTCCACCAATGACTTCGGGTACATCTGATGCGCTCATACATCACGCTGCGCCCTATTACGCCACGACTATCGTCATCGAGAACCAATTCGACCCTGTCGGCACGACTGACCTACTCGTCAAAGAGCAGGTTGACGTGGCGACTGCCGTGCCGACGATGCTGGCCAGGATGTTGGCCCACGGCGTTGTTGATCGTCTCGCGGAGGCGCCGTTGCGCTGCTTTGCAACATACGCTTCCTCGATCAGCTATGAGCTTGGAGCCGCCGTTGAACAGCGTGGGCGTTGTGGCATCGTTCGATGCTACGGAACAATGGACTTCGGCGGTATTTCGATGACGACGCTCGACGACGCTCGGGATACCAGGATACGGACCGTTGGCAAGCCGTTCGAAGGCAACGACGTCAGGATCGTTGACGGAAGCGGCAGCGAGGTCGCACGCGGTGCGGAAGGCGAGATTATCATGAAGCCCAGCAAGGTCGTCATGGGATGCGGCTACTTCCGTGATCTCGGCAAGACGAGAGAAGCGTGGGATGAGGAATATTATCGGCTTGGTGACCTCGGATACCTCGATGCAGGCGGTAACATCGTGCTGGTCGGGCGCGCCTCCGAGCTCATCATCCGTGGCGGCCAGAACATCGCGCCTGCAGAGGTGGAGGAGCTGTTGATGACGCATCCCGACGTCATCGATGTCACCGTGGTGGGGCTGCCTGACGAGGAAATGGGAGAGCGAGTCTGCGCTTGCGTCATTGCTAAGCCCGGCAGCGTGCTTTCCCTGGAGGACATACGCGCGCATTTCAAATCGCTCGGGGTGGCTCCGTTCAAGTGCCCAGAGCGCCTTCATGTCGTCGACGAATTCCCCGTCACGATGTCCGGGATGAAGGTCGACCGTCGCCGTCTGATCGAAATACTTACGATAAAGGCGTGATTGACCGTGCGCGAAACGTGGGCACCACTTCTGACGCTTGGCTCACTCCTCGCAATCGCGTGGTCCATCCTCCAATTCTACGTTGGGTATGACGGTACCTATCCAACGATGGTTGTCAGGCCGTGGCACGTAACGCTCGCGGCCGCGGTTGCGTTCGCGGCATATCCATTGCTCTCGGTCAAAGGCGAAACTGGGCCGGGTACGGATTTCCTGAAGTTCGGTTGGCCGGACAGGATGATGAGCGCGCTGTTGATCGTGGCCTGCATTTCCATCGGTGCATATTTCGCCATGAACGGTACGCGGTTCGACAATCGGATGCCTTTTGTCGACAGCTTGACGACCATGGATCTCTTGGTTGGTTGTGTCGTCATCGTATTGGTATTGGAAGCCACGCGCAGAACCACAGGCATGGCCCTGCCTATCGTCTGTCTGGTCTTCCTTGCCTACGATTGGGGCGGCCCCTGGCTGCCTGGAGAGCTCAAGCATTCCGGCATCAATTTTCACGACTTCATCGAATTGCAGGTGATGTCGACGCAAGGGATCTTCGGTGTGCCGGTGGGCGTCTCCTCCAGTTATGTGTTCTATTTCATATTATTCGCCGCGTTCATGGAGGTTTCCGGCGGCGGAACGCTGCTCGATCAACTGCGCGCTTGCCCTGACCGGACGCAGCCGAGGAGGCGGCGCCAAGGCGGCTGTGGTGGGCTCCGAGCCTATTCGGCATGATCAGCGGGAGCTCCATTGCGAACGTCGTCAGCTCTGGTGTGTTCACGATTTCTCTTATGAAGAGGGTCGGCTATTCCGGTACGTTCGCTGCCGCCGTGGAGGCGCTCGCCTCCACAGGTGGTCAGATCATGCCGCCATTGATGGGGGCCGGCGCCTTCATTATGGCGCAGATGCTTGGTCGTCAGTAGTCTGATATCGCTCTGGCGATGCTGCCTGCTGTTTTGTACTATCTCTCCGCCTACTTCATGGTGGATTTACAGGCGCGCAAGGCCGGGCTGGTGGGGCTCTCGAAAGAGGAGCTTCCTGATCTGCGGGACAGTCTGCACCTCATGCACATGTTGTTGCCGGTCGTTTATCTCGTCTACGCGATCCTCACTGGCGCGTCATTGATGATGGCGGCGTTGCAGTCGATCGGGCTGATCATCGTTATCTCGTTTCTGCGGCGCCAGGACCTGGTTTACCCCGCATAAGCGATTCACTGCATTGGTTCGGGCGGCCACGGCGCGGTGGCGGTCGCCCTGCCGTGCGCAGCGGCGGGCATGATCGTGGGCGTGACGGTGCGAATCGGGGCTCGGCCTCAAGTTTTCCGGTCTCATAGTGTCCCTGTCCGGCGGGCAACTCTATATCGCCCTGGTGCTTGTCACCGTTGGTTGTATCATCATGGGCATGGGGCTGCCGACGACGGCGGCCTACATCCTGGCGGCAGTGCTGATGGTGCCGGCGCTTACAGATCTGGGCGTCAACGAATTGGCCGCACACATGTTTGTTTTCTATTTTGCTTGCATTTCGATGATTACGCCACCGGTAGCATTGGCGTCATATGCAGCCAGTGCGATTGCTGGATCGCCGATGGCCGCGACGGGCTGGACAGCTTTCAGATCGGACTTGCCGGATGATGTTGTTCCGTTCGCATTCTGTTCGGCCGCCACTGGTACCTGGAAGGTCCTTGGACAAGCTGTCGTCCATTTTGCAACGGCCGCGCTCGGCGTATTCGCGCTGGCAGGCGCAGTGATCGGTCATGTCGTCGACGCGATCGGCCGGCTCGAAAGACCTCGCGCTGCTGTTGCGGCTGTCGCTTTGATTGCGCCAAGTTTCCTCGTGAGCCTGGTAAGGCTCGGTCACGCTGCTGCTGGTTATGTTGATCCAGGCCCGCGACGTTAGAAGGCGAAATTAGCTGCTCCCGCTTGATCCAGGAACCCATTTCCACGATCAATGGGAGGAAATGAAAGATGTGAGCAGAGTCCGCAGCACAGCCCGCGACTCAAGCACGGCCAGCTGGTAGCCATGCTCTTGCCGCCCCTTCTGGCTGTGCGAGCGGCGGCGCGGTATGACAGGCCCGTATCGCTGGACTGGCTCGGTGTTGTCGGCAGCACATCGTACCAGTACGCGGCGGCAGATGTCGGACTTCTGCCACGCCAGCTGCCGAAGGGCTCCTAATAACTGTGCGGCTGTACGCTGTGTGTTCGGAAACATCTGTTTTACTGCAGAAGGGGGAGAGGTTCATCTTGGCACAATGTTCTCAACAGCAGGCAATTTGGCTGTCAATGGCATCGTCGCTTTCGAAGGCCAGAAATTGGACAAGCTGCGGGCCCTGACGGGTGCGCTGGACCAGACATATGTGGTGATCGTGGCTTTCGCGATCGGGCATCACTTCGATCCACAGATCCGCGAAAAGAAGATGAAGGTTCAACATTGTTCAGTTGCCGCCGACGGGCATTGCCAACTCGGACACAAGGTCGTTCTGGAGGCGCATCGGCATCTCGCGAGAAGACATCAAGGCGTCGGGGTGGCTCGATCAATACGGTGCGCAGATTCAGGCTGGGCAGGCAATGCAATGAAGGACGGCCGCGCCGACTGTGGGATCCATCGAGCGCCCAAGGGCCATCCGAAGGTGACCGAGGTGGCCGAGACGACGACGTGCAGGCGTCCTGGAGATCGAGAGAAGTGCGCTTCCGAAGCTGGAAAAGATCGGCTTGCCGGCACATGATGCCGGCCAACACGTTCAGAATCGAGCCGCACCGAAGCAGGTCCGATCGGAACGTCGACGATCATTGTCACGAATGCGGCGATGTGGACGAGTCTGCATACACCATTACGAAGGCGATCGCACAAAACGCTGAGCGGGCTCGAAGAAGCGCATGAAGGGACTACGCCCCTCGATCCGAAAACATCTGGAAGGCAACTGGAGGCGTGCAGCTGCATCCAGGGGCGGTTCGCTTCTATCGGGAAGCAGGGTACATGAAGTAGCTGCTCATTGCCTCTCTTCTGCCGAGCGCCTCTACGGGGCAATCATCACCTCTCTGGCGGAGTGCCGGCTCTGTCCGTGGTTGATATGTTTTCACCTCTCCCGTGAGGTCCGCTGGCTACGAGATGTCGCGACCGCATCTATGAGGGTCATTGGGCTGCGGGCGTAAACGTGGCCGTCGCCTTCGCTCTGCAGCC
The DNA here is from genome assembly GCA_963825625.1 of uncultured Alphaproteobacteria bacterium. GTDB lineage: Bacteria > Pseudomonadota > Alphaproteobacteria > Rhizobiales > Hyphomicrobiaceae > CAMDPA01. The sequence goes on from CAWGUF010000037.1 coordinate 122,046, forward strand.
TGCAAGTCGACGTGCCAACCGTTCTGCACCTGCTCAGGACGGGTGTGGGTCTTCGCCGTTACGAAACGATCCGATCAGAGATTGGCGGTTGCAGGGGCTCAATGCGGAGCGCATCTTGCCGGCTTCGGTGCAGATTGGCATCCATGAAGCTGTGACGGCGTACCGAGACCGATCTCTTGAGCGCAATCTACGAGATCTGCCGCAAAAACTCCCGCACAGCGGCGATCAGTGGGCTGATTTCGATGATGTTCATGACGCGGGTGGAGATTGTAGGCAAGGACGGAAAGCACCGTCTCTGTCTTCACGTTTTGCAGGAAATGCTCGATCAGGAAGTGGGTTGCGCCCGATGCGCGCCTTATCGTCCGAACGGATGTTCGACTTCGTCGGCCGGCGGGTCCGCATTGCCTGCGGGTTCTCATCCGCCGTCGTTGAACATCTTCGAGAACGTGCTCATGCTCCCAGCGGGTGACGACCTGGCTGCGCGGCAGAGGTCCAATGCTTCTTCAGCCTGCAGCTACCACATTGCTTGGTCGTATATCACCGATAGTTTAAATCGTCTCTCGCTTGCGCGACGGTACTTCAATCCGTACGCCTGCCGGGGCAGACATCAGGATCATGATCAGGGGAGGTATCGAAAGTCGGCTTTGACGAAGAGGCCCTTCAGAGCTTGTTGTTCGAGGTCTGCGGCCGGCAGCGTGTCAGCCAGTGTCGGCGTCAGCGCATTCGAGGATTTGCTACGTTTAGAAGTATCCGCGATCGGCAACGACATCGAGTTTATGAACGCCCAGCACTGTCTTCACCAGCTGGACATCGGTGCCAGTTGTGAACGATCAGATCCGCTCGTCGTCACCTCGTGCGCCACGATGAGGTGGTGCTTCGTATCAACAGCTCGTGCACATTATATCCAACGACGCCCGAGCCCCGCCGCTTGTCGCACATCGT